>CAVUHG010000007.1:0-66980 GCA_963741265.1 uncultured Actinomycetota bacterium
ATCAACGCACGACTCATAATCGTGAGGTCGGGAGATCGAGCCTCCCCGCCGCTACCAGATAAGACCCCCGGAATCCTCGTGATTCCGGGGTGTTTCTGTCTGTGCCCGGAAGCGCATCCGGGACCCAAGGTTTTCCAATGCTGCCCTCCCTAGTCTCTGTCTTGTCATGGGGGACAAGGCCACAGGGGGGCACAGATGAGTCGATGGTCGCTATTCCGAGCCTCTTACCGGATCCGGCGCGCGGGACGGAAAATCGGCCGTGCGCGGCTGGCGGCAGTCCTCGTCGGATGCCTGCTCGTCACGGGCTACGTGGCCGTGGCCCCGTACGGGTCCCAGGGCGCCGCCGGGCTACACGGCCACGGCCAGGCACTGCCGTCCGCTGAGGATGCGACACCACCGCACGAACACTTCCAGGCACTGCCGGCGGCCGCCATGGCTGCCGCCCCCGCCGCAATGTCACGCACCGGCTGGACCGCTTCGGCCAGCGACCAGGAGGTCCTCGGCGAGAACGGCCGGGCCAGCAACGTGCTGGACGGCAATGCCGCCACGATCTGGCACAGCCGGTGGTCCCCGGCGCCGAGGGCGCCGCAGCCGCACACCCTCACCATCGACACCAAGGCGACCCGCAGCATCGCGGGCTTCCGCTACCTGCCCCGTACCGACGTTCCGAACGGGCGCGTGGGCGGCTTCGAGATCCGCGTCAGCACCAACGGCACCACCTGGAGTTCCCCGGTGGCCCACGGGACCTGGCCGGACACCACAGCGGAGAAGTCAGTGATTTTCACCGCGGTCAGCGCCAGGTACGTCCGGCTGATCACGACCTCCGAGGCGGGCAACCGCGGGCCGTGGAGCAGCGCCGCCGAGATCAACCTGGTCGCCGGGCCAACCTTGTCCCTTACCGGTGTGCTGCTGCGCACGGGCTGGACGGCTTCGGCCAGCGATCAGGAGGTCCTGGGCGAGAACGGCCGGGCCAGCAACGTCCTCGACGGCAGTGCGGCCACGATCTGGCACAGCCGGTGGTCCCCGGCGCCGAGGGCTCCGATGCCACACACCATCACCATCGACACCAAGGCAACGCGGGGCATCTCGGGGTTGCGCTATCTCCCGCGTTCCGATCTCGCCAACGGGAGGATCGGTAAATACTCGATCGCGGTCAGTACCAACGCTGTCACCTGGAGCGTGGTCGCCAGCGGCACCTGGGCGGACACCAGCACCGAGAAGACCGTCAACTTCAACGGCGTCAGCGCCCGCTACGTCCGGGTGACCACCACCACCGAGGCGGGCGACCGCGGTCCGTGGAGCAGCGCCGCCGAGATCAATCTCCTCGGCCCCTCGCAGGGGTCCTGGGGTCCCACCATCAACTTCCCGATCATCCCGGTCGCGGCGGCACTGCTGCCCGGCAACCGGATACTGACCTGGTCCGCCTACGCCCCCACCGCCTACCTGGACACCAAGGGCTACACGCAGACGTCCATCCTGGACCTCAACACCGGCAAGGTCACCCAGAAAGAGGTGGCCAACACCGGCCACGACATGTTCTGTCCCGGGACCTCGATCCTGCCGGACGGGAAGATCCTGATCAGCGGCGGCAGCAGCAGCGCGAAAACCACCCTGTACAACCCCGCGACGGACACGTGGAGCGCGGGGCCGAACATGAAGACCCCCCGCGGCTACCAGACCAACGTCACCACCTCCACCGGCGAGGTGTTCACCATCGGCGGGTCGTTCTCGGGCGGAATCGGCAACAAGAACGGCGAGATCTGGTCCGCCGCCGGCGGCTGGCGGACGCTGTCGAATGTTCCGGTCGATAACATCCTGACCGCCGATCCCCGTGGCGGCTACCGTTCCGACAACCACGCCTGGCTGTTTGCCGCCTCCGGCGGACGGGTGTTCCAGGCCGGGCCGAGCAGCAAGATGAACTGGATCACCACCACCGGCAACGGCAGCATCACCCCGGCCGGCCTCCGCGCGGACAGCCCGGACGCCATGAACGGCGACGCCGTGATGTACGACGTCGGAAAGATCCTCACCGTGGGCGGTTCGACCGCCTACGACAAGACCCCGGCTACGGCGCGGGCGTACACCATCGACATCAACAACGGGGTCAAAGTGGCCCGGACCGCGGACATGGGAGTCACCCGGTCGTTCGCGAGCGGGATCGCGATGCCCGACGGGCAGGTGCTCGTCGTCGGCGGCCAGGCCACCCCCGTGGTGTTCACCGACACCGGCGCGCGGATGTCACCGGAGATCTGGAACCCTGCCACCGGCAAATGGACCACGCTGGCCCCGATGGCCATTCCCCGGACGTACCACAGCGTGGGCCTGCTGCTCCCTGATGGCCGGGTCTTCGTCGGCGGCGGCGGGCTGTGCGGCAACTGCTCCACCAACCACCTGGACGGGCAGATTTTCACCCCACCGTACCTACTCAACGCCGACGGCAGTGCCCGCAGCCGTCCCTCGATCGTGACGGCACCGGCCACGGCCGCGGCAGGCAGCACCATCTCGGTCACCACCGGATCGCCGATCACCAAGTTCTCCCTGATGCGGATGAGCACGGTGACCCACACCGTGAACTCCGACCAGCGGCGGATCCCGATCACGGCTTCGGTGAGCGGCAACACCTCCTCGCTGAAGCTGCCCGCGGACCGCGGCGTGCTGGTGCCGGGCGACTACCTGCTCTTCGCCATGGACGCCAACGGCGTTCCCAGCGTCGCCAAGACGATCAGGATCAGCTGACCCCTCCGGTTGAGCTATCACTTGGAGTCCCCATGGGGCTCTCTGAGGGCCCCGTAGCCGGCCCAAGTGATAGCTCAACGGGTGCGGGGCCGGGTGCGGTGGGACAGAATGGGTCCATGACGCGAATCGCAATCATCGGCGGCCACGGAAAAGTGGCTTTGGAACTGTCCCGCATCCTTGCAGCGGAGGGGGATGACATCACCTCCTTCATCCGAAACCCCGACCATGCGGCCGAAGTCGCCGCCACCGGCGCAACGCCGGCTGTCCTCGACGTTGAACATTCGACGACGGCGGAAATCGCCGAGGCCCTCCGGAACCACGACGCCGTCGTATGGTCCGCCGGCGCAGGCGGCGGGAGCCCGGACCGCACCTACGCCGTGGACCGGGACGCCGCGATCCGCTCGATGGACGCGGCGGACCAGGCCGGCGTCGGACATTACGTCATGGTGTCCTACCTCGGGGCCGGCCCGGACCACGGTGTGCCGCCCGAGAATGGCTTCTACGCCTACGCGGAGGCCAAGGCGGCCGCCGACACGTACCTGCGTGCCACAGGGCTGGGCTGGACCATCCTCGGCCCCGGCCGCCTGACCGACGGGCCCGGCACCGGCCTGATCGACGTCAACCCCGACGGCGCCCCGGACAGCACCGATACATCGCGCACCAACGTGGCCCTCGTCGCCGCGGCGGTCCTGGGACTGCCGGTCCCGATGCGGCGCACCATCGAGTTCCGCGACGGCAGCCTGCCCATCGCCGCGGCCCTGGACGCCCTGGACTGACAGGCCGGTCCCGGCCCGGATCCCCGATAGGGTGGAGAGGCGGCCCGTGCGTCCAGCAAGGATGCACGGCCCGCGCTGAACCCCGGGGAAAGTGAGCAAATGGACCAGCTGGCACTCATCATCGGACTGCTGCTGGCCACGGTGGTGGCCGTGGGCGTGGGGGACCGGCTCCGGCTGCCCTTCCCGGTGCTGATGCTGATCCTGGCCGCCTCGCTGACCTTCATTCCGGGGTTTCCGGAAATGGAGATCTCACCCGAGCTGATCCTTCCGGTCTTCCTGCCGCCCCTGCTGTTCGCCACCGCGCAGCGCAGCTCCTGGGCCGTCTTCCGGGTCCGCTGGCGCAGCCTGCTGATGCTGGCCGTCGCCCTCGTTGTGGTCTCGACGGCGGTGGTGGCGGGCGCAGCCTGGCTCATGATCCCCAGCATCGGCATCCCCGCCGCAATCGCCCTGGGCGCCATGGTGGCCCCGCCGGATCCCGTCGCGGTGGAATCGATCGCCGGCCGCGTCCACATGCCGCGCCGGCTCATCACCGTGCTGCAAAGCGAGGGCCTCTTCAACGACGCCGCCGCCATCGTCATCTTCCAGGCAGCGGTGGCCGCCACGGTCTCCGGCACGAAGATAGCCCCCGACGTCGTCCTGCAGTTTGTGCTCGGCGCCACGCTCGCCGTCGTGGTGGGCATCGGCATGGGCTGGCTGACCAGCCTGATCACCCGGCTCGTGCAGTCCATGGTGGCCCGCAGCGCCGTCACCCTCGTGGTGCCGTTCGCCGCCTACATCCTGGCCGAAGAGGTGCACGCGTCCGGTGTGATCGCCGTCGTCGTCACCGCCCTGGAGATGCAGCGCCACTCCAGGCCGCAGGATGCCGCCGAGCGGGTCACCCGGACCGCTTTCTGGGACGTCGTTGAACTGCTCGTCACCGGGCTCGCCTTCGGCCTGGTGGGGCTGGAGGTACGCAAAGTCATCCGGGATGAAGGCGCCGGCATCTTCGAGATGATCGGCACCGCCGTCGTGGTCTGTGTGCTCGTCTTCGCGGTCCGGTTCGCCTGGCTGGCCATGATGTCCGGGCTGGCCCGCAGCAAGAAGGATTCGCTGCGCCCCAACTCCGCCAAGGAAGTCCTGATCCTCACGTGGTGCGGCATGCGCGGCCTGGCCACCCTGGCGCTGGCCCTGGCACTCCCGCTGACCCTGGCCGACGGCAGCCCGTTCCCGGCCCGCGGGCAGCTGATCGTGATCGCCTGCGCAGTCCTCCTGGCCACCCTGGTGCTCCCGGGCCTGACCCTGCCCTGGCTCATGCGGGTGCTGAAGGCATCCGGGGACGGGTCGGAAGAACGCGACGCCGCCCGGGTCCTGGCCGGACGCGCGCAGCAGGCGGCCATCGCGGCGCTCAAGGACAACGAGCTGATGAAGGAGCTGCCGCCGGAAAAGGTGGCGCTGGTCAAGGAAAAGATGACGCGGTTGCACGCCGAACTGCTCGACGGCAGCCTCCGCAATGAAACCGTGGGGGAGAAGCGCAAGCGCGGGCGCGAACTCGCGATCGCCGTGCAGACGATCGCGCTCGACGCGGCCCGCCAGGAGGTCGTGGCGGCCCGGAACGAGCCGGACATGGATCCCGAAGTCGCGGACCGGGTGCTCCGCCAGCTGGACCTGCGCACCATGATCATGCCGGAGTAGACCCGGGCTTTCCCGCCGGCCGGTCTGCTCAGCCGCGGGCGGGCAGTTCCAGCTCCAGCGCGTTCTCCTCGACATAGTCCAGGGCATGCCGGATGGCTCCCATCGTGACGATCGCATCGCCCAGCGGGGAAACCGTCACCCGCGGCGGCGTCGCAGTGAAGCGCGGGAGCCGGCTGGTGATGCCGGGCAGCAGGACGCCGGCGGACTCGGCCACGGCGCCGCCGATCACCACCTGCTCCGGGTTGATCAGGCTGGCGATCGAGGCGATGACGCGCGCCATCCGCTCCGAAATCCGGTCCAGGATCTCCAGCGCCGCCGGGTCCCCGGCGGCGGCGTCTTCAAAGACCCGGCGCGCGCTGGCCGTGCCGCCCGTTGTACCTCCCGCCGGGGGGACGCCGCCGGCCGCCGACCACTGCCGGGCCAGGCTGGCGATGCCGTCGCTGGAGCCCACGCCCTCCACCATGTCCAGGTAGCCCATTTCGCCGGCCGCGCCGCCCCGGCCATGCAGCAGCCGGCCGGACTCCATCACACCGGCGCCCAGGCGTTCGCCGGCGAGGAGCACCACGAGGTCGTCCACCCCGGCGCCGGACCCGCGCCAGCGTTCGCCGAGCGCGGCGAGGTTGGCGTCGTTCTCCAGCAGGACCGTCCAGCCGTGCAGCTCCTTGAACGCCGAGCGGAGCCCGACGTCGAACAGGCCCCAGAAGTGCTGGGTTGCCAGGACGTTCCCGTCACGGTCCACCGGTGCCGCGATGCCGGCCCCGGCCGCGAGGACCCGGGCGGGATCCGTGCCCGGCAGCCGCCAGCGCCTCCCGGCAGGCCAGGTCCACGACGGCGATCCGCTCCGCCGCGGGGATGTCCGCGGCCCGGAAGCTCCCGCTGGAGCGTCCGACGACGGTGCCCCGGAGGTCCGCGACCGCCGCCGTCGTGGTGGCCGCGCCGATGTCGATGCCGAGCACGTAGCCCGCGGCGTGGTTGAGCTCGAAGCGCCGGGCCGGCCGGCCCTTCCGCGCGGAGCCGGGCGCCGGTGCCGGGTCCCCGCGGGGCGTGTCCAGTTCACGGATCCAGCCGCGCCGGATCAGGTCCTCGCAGACGGCAATGACGGAGGCCCGCGTCAGCCCGGTCCGGGCCATCAGCTCGGTGCCGGTGGCGACGTCGGTGCTGCGGATGAAGGCCAACACCGCCTGGGCGTTGACGCGGCGCAGCAGCCGGGGAGTGGCGGCGGAATGCGGCATCAAATCTTGACCTCCCCTGGATCCGGACACATAATTGTTCAGGCAATATATTTAGCTTGTATCTAAAATACCAGAGACCCAGTCCCGAGCCCCGAAGGATTTCCCTTGTCCAACACCGCCACGCTGGCCACCCTGTCCGGCTCCGACCTCGCCGCCGACCCCAACTGGTGGCGCCAGGCGTCCGTGTACCAGATCTACCCGCGCAGCTTCTCCGATTCCAACGGTGACGGCCTGGGCGACATCAAGGGCATCACGGCCAAGGTCCCGTACCTGAAGGAACTCGGGATCGACGCCGTCTGGCTGAGCCCGTTCTACCCCTCTGCCCTGGCCGACGGCGGCTACGACGTCGACGACTACCGCGACGTGGACCCCAAGCTCGGCACCCTGGCGGACTTCGACGAGATGTCCGCGGCGCTGCACGCGGCCGGCATCAAGCTGATCGCGGACATCGTCCCGAACCACTCCTCGAACCGGCACACCTGGTTCCAGGAGGCCCTCGCGTCCCCCCGCGGCTCCGACGCCCGTGAACGCTACATCTTCCGGGACGGCAAAGGCGAGAACGGCGAAATCGCCCCCTCGGACTGGGAGTCCGTCTTCGGCGGCCCGGCCTGGGAACGGATCACCGAGCCGGACGGCACCCCCGGCCAGTGGTACATGCACATCTTCGCCAAGGAACAGCCCGACCTGAACTGGTCCAACCGCGAAATCCGCGACGACTTCCTCAAGACCCTGCGCTTCTGGTCCGACCGCGGCGTGGACGGCTTCCGCGTCGACGTCGCCCACGCCCTGACCAAGGACCTCACCGAGCCGCTGCTGTCCAAGGTCGAACTCAGCGAGGCCAACAGCGGCACCGACGGCTTCGACGACGGCTCGCACCCCTTCTGGGACCGCGACGAGGTCCACGAGATCTACGTCGAATGGCGCGAGGTCTTCAACGAATACAACCCGCCGCGCACCGCCGTCGCCGAGGCCTGGGTGCCACGCCAGCCGCCGCGGCCGCTACGCCAGCCCGCGAGGGACTGGGCCAGGCCTTCAACTTCGACCTCCTGCAGGCCGACTTCGACGCCGCGGAATTCCGCGAAATCATCACCCGGAACCTCGCCGAGGCCACCGAATCGGGCGCCTCGTCCACCTGGGTCTTCTCCAACCACGACGTCGTCCGGCACGCCACCCGCTACGGCCTGCCCCAGGGCGGCGGCAAGCACGCCAAGGGCCAGGACGGCAAGGGCTGGCTCCTGGCCGGCAGCCCCGGCCGAGGAGCTCGACGTCGACCTCGGCCTGCGCCGTGCCCGCGCGGCCACCCAGCTGATGCTGGCGCTGCCCGGCTCCGCGTACCTGTACCAGGGCGAGGAACTCGGACTGCAGGAAGTCGCGCGAAATCCCCGACTCCGAGCGCCAGGACCCCACCTTCTTCCGCAACAAGGGCGTCGAGATCGGCCGCGACGGCTGCCGTGTCCCGCTGCCCTGGGCTCCCGAGGGCAGCTCCTTCGGGTTCGGCGACGGCGGCGCGCACCTGCCGCAGCCGGCCTGGTTCAGCCGCTACGCGGTGGCCGCCGAGGACGGCGTCGAGGGTTCCACCCTCGAGTTCTACCGCCGCGCCCTCAAGCTGCGCCGCGAGCTGCAGACCTCCGAGGAACTGCAATGGCACCCCACCACCAGCCCCGGGGTCCTGCACTTCAGCCGCCCCGGCGGCTGGCAGACGGTGACCAACTTCGGCGACGTGCCGGTGGAATTGCCCGCCGGCGAGGTGCTGCTCAGCAGCGGACCGCTCGACGGCGCCCTGCTCCCGGCCAGCACCACCGTCTGGCTCCGGTGAGCCCGGCAACGCAGGAGCCGCCGGTCCAGGAGCTGATCTACGGCTGCATGGGCCTGGGCGGCAGCTGGTCGGCGGAGCCGTACTCGTCCGCGGATGTGGACGAGGCGGCCGCCGCCGTCGAGGCGGCCCTGAAGGCCGGCATCACCCTGTTCGACCACGCCGACATCTACCGCGGCGGCAAGGCCGAGGCCGTGTTCGGCGAGGTGCTGGCGCAGACCCCCGGGCTCCGGGAACGCATCAGGCTGCAGACCAAGTGCGGGATCCGGCTCAACGAGCAAGGCCTGGAGACGCACTACGACCTCAGCCGGGACGGCATCCTGGAACGGGTCAACGAAAGCCTTTCCCGGCTCCGCACGGACTACGTGGACGTGCTGATGCTGCACCGTCCCGATCCGCTCATGGACCCGGCCGAGGTGGCCGACGCCGTCGGGCAGCTCATGGCCGAAGGAAAAGTCCGCGCCGTGGGTGTGTCCAACATGTCCGGTCCGCAGATGGAGATGCTGCAGGACCGGCTGGAGGCGCCACTGGTGGCCAACCAGCTGGAAATGAGCCTGCTGAAGCGGGCCTGGCTCGAAAGCACCGTGCTGGTCAACCATGCCGAGGGCACGGATTACAGCTTTCCGCACGGCACCGTGGAGCACTGCGCCCGGCACGGGATCGGCCTGCAGGCCTACGGCGCGCTTGCCCGCGGCCTGTACACCGGAGCGCCGGCGGCCGTGCCGACGCCGGCGGAGGAAGCCACCACCGCCCTCGTCGCTCAGCTGGCACGGGACAAGGGCACCACGGGGGAGTCCATCCTGCTGGGCTGGCTGATGAAACATCCGGCCGGGATCGCCCCCGTGATCGGCACCGCCAACCCGGACCGCATCCAGGCCTGCGCCGGCGCAGCCGAGGTGGCCGCGGGCATGAGCCGGGCCGAGTGGTACCGGCTGTGGGTCACCGCGCGGGGCAGCAACATCCCCTAGCATGTGATTTTGGTCGTAATGGTCACCCCTCGGGGGTGGAATACTTCGCTGGAGGGACCCGGGTGCGGATAGCGTAGAGGCATGACCTCTACGACCGCAGCCGGGACCGTCCGGCCTCAACGCAATGTTCCAGCAGAAATCGCCCGCTCATGGCTCCTGGTCAACGCGATGAAACCCGAGCTCTTCGACCAGTCCGCCGTCTCCCGCGCGGACGCCATCATCCTCGACATCGAGGATGCCGTGGACCCTTCGCAGAAGGACGCCGCCCGCGCGCACGTCGTGGAGTGGCTCACCAGCGGCGGCAACGCCTGGGTCCGGATCAACGACGCCACCAGCCCCTTCTGGGCCGATGACCTCGCCGGACTCCGCGGCACCCCGGGCCTGCTCGGCGTGATGCTCGCCAAGACCGAGTCCGCGGACCAGGTCACGGAGAGCTTCCACCGCATGGACGGCAAGACCCCGGTCATCCCGCTGGTCGAGTCCGCTGTCGGCATCGAGGAAGCCAACCATATCTCCAAGGCCCAGGGCGCGTTCCGCCTCGCCTTCGGCTCCGGCGACTTCCGCCGCGACACCGGCATGGCGGCCACCCCCGAAGCCATGGCGTACCCGCGCGCCAAGCTCGTCGTCGCCAGCCGCGTCGGCAACCTGCCCGGTCCCATCGACGGCCCGACGGTGGGCACCAACCACCCGATCCTGCGCGAGCAGACCGGGATCACCGTGATGATGGGCATGACCGGCAAGCTGTGCCTCGCCATCGACCAGACCAACGTCATCAACGAGGTCATCAGCCCGACGCCGTCCGACGTCGCCTGGGCCACGGACTTCATGGCCGACTTCGAGGCCAGCGGCCGCGTCATCCGCGACGGTTCCGACCTGCCGCGCCTGGGCCGCGCCGAGAAGATCATGAAGCTCGCGGTAGCCTTTGGCGTGCAGCCGGCGCTGTAGCCTCACCCGGACCACATCAGGAGACCCCGTGACCGATACCCGTTATCTGGTCCACGGGGTCTTTTGGGATGGTCCGCCGCCGGTTCCCGGACCTCCGGTTCGCCGACCTCCGGTGCTGCGGCTGCAGGACCCCGCCGGTACCGTCACCGTCCTGGCGCTCGACGCCGGCACCCGCCTCGGTTTCCGGCTCGCCGCCGCCGGGAAGTCCTGTCTCGGGCACCACAAAGTGCACGGTCCCGCGGACCGGGACCACATCCTCTGCCCGGACCGGGCCGCCGCCACACGGGGAAGCCAGTGCGAGCGCTGCTTCGTCGTCGACGATTCGCGGCTCATCCACGACTTCCACCGCGGCGGACGGGTCCCGCCGGGCCTGCGCGCCTACCTGATGCAGCCGCACTGGCTCTACGTCGCCACCTTCGCCAACGGCGCGAGCAAGGTCGGGACCGCCTCGCACCTGCGCAAGTGGAACCGGCTCGCAGAGCAGGGCGCCGTCGTCGCCCGGTACATCGCCCGCGCCGACGACGGCCGCGTGGTCCGGGTCCTCGAAGACCTCGTGACCCGCGACGCCGGGCTGCCGCAGCAGGTCCGGTCGGCCGCCAAGGCCGCGGCGCTCGTCGCACCGGCAGCCGCCGTCGAACTCGACGCACTGAACGGACGGCTGGCAGCGGAGGCCCGGACCCTGCTCACCGGCGCCGGCCTGGAGGACTTCGAGGTGGTGGATGAGCGGTGGGTTCGGCCGGAGCTCTCCGCCCGCGCCTGCGCACCGGCCGCCCGGCATGCCTACCCCCACGACCTGGCTGCCGGGAGCCACGGGTTCCGGATCGACTCGCTGAGCGGCAGCATTGCCCTCGCCGCGCTGGATGGCAGCGGCCTGGAGTTCGTGGTGAACCTCGGGCAGCTCAAAGCCCGGGTGATCGAACTCGGCGACCACGGCTCGGACGTCCCGGCCGTGCAGGAATCACTGTTCTGACGCGCGAATTGCCCCGCGACGCGCAAAATACCGGACGCGCCCGTATTCCCGCGTCGCCAGGGATTTTGCGCGTCGCCGGGAATTTTGGGCCTCGCAGTCCAGCCGGCGCGACCGGTGCAGGTGGTCAGCCTCCGGATGTCCGCGTCAGGAACCTTCCGGCCTGCCGGAACTGCCACCCGGCAAAACAGGCCGCGGCCAGAACCAGCAGGAAGAGCGCTGCCTGGATTCCGCGGATGATGCCGCCCGCCCCGGAATTCAGCACCTGGGCGATGGGCATCAGCAGGAATCCGGGCAGGATCAACAGCTGCGTGGCGAGACCCTGCCGGAGCTGCACGGCGACGCCGCGGGCGACGTCGCGCTGTGCCGGTATGAGCGGCGCCCGGCCGTCGACTTGTCGCCGGAGGCTTTTCTGCTCCTCCGGATGCAGGTACAACATCACACCGGACCGCTGCGGCTGGATTAACGGGCGCACGGCCTTGCTGGCATACACCAGACCCCCGATCATGCAGCCAAGGGCGGCGAGACTTATCCCGAGCCCAAGCGCCGACAGCCAGTTCGTGCCCAGGTCCCCGAAAGCCACCGCCGCAATGCCGAACCCCAGCACGGTCAGGGTCACCGCCAGGATGGGCAGATAGAACAGGAAGTATTTCCGCAATGCCCCGTCCACGCCGAGATCGGCAAGGCCTGCGGCCCGGGAGGCCGCTTTTGCCCAGCGGGCCTCTTCGTCGTCGCTGAAACTGTTCAACCCGCCCATGCTTCCCCTAACTGTCAGTTCAGCGTACGAGCCGGAGCCCGGCCGTAACCGAGTGGTCGCTACCTGTTCTGACGCGCGAATTGCCCCGCGATGCGCAAATTACCGGACGCGCCCGTATTCCCTGTGTGTCAGCCTGTTGTGTGACACCTTCGGCGGGGAAGGAATCCGGATGGAAATTCCAACACGTCCGAGTAAGTTGCACAGGTTCTCTGCCCGGCAGAAGTGGGACCTGTTGCTGGAATACGACAAATGTCTGGACCGGGGCGCTAAGGCAGAATTCTGCCGAAGGGTCCAGGTGCACTCCGGCACGTTCCGTGATTGGCTGGCTGCCCGGGATGAGGGACGGCTCCTGCCGCCGGCTCAGACCCTTTCAGGTGACGGGAGCAGATGGATGGCAGCGCGTGAGCGGGACGAGCTCAAACGTCTCAGGGCTGAGAACGAACGGCTCAAGAAGAAGCTGGAGAAGTCGGAAGCCGCGGTAGAGATCCTGGGAGAAGCTGCCGTGCTCCTGGACGCTATGGCCAGGAGCGCGGCAGCAACCGACCCGCACTTGGACGAACCGGAGCCGGGCCGTCCGGAGTGGCTGAACAAACCCGGCGACGGGACGTCCTCCTCGGAGTAATTGCGGCGCTTCGCGCGGTCGGCTACGGAGTACGCCGGTCCTGCAGCCTGCTTGGGCTCTCCCATGAGACCTGGTACCGGCAACGGAGGGGCACGGGAGGACCTGGCGTCATCATCGCTCACCGCGACCGGGCCTATCCCAACCGGATCAGTCCTGAGGAAGAAGCGGACCTGCTCCGAGGCATCAACGACGAAGAGCATTCCGGGCTCTCAGTCACCCAGGCCGTGCGACGGATGGCTGATGCCGGGGACATCTATTGCTCGATGGCCTCCGCCCACCGGATCGTTCGCCGTCATGGCCAGAACGGGGACCGGCGCCGGCGATCCGGCGGGGCCGCCGCGGGATCACGCGCGAAACCCGTTTTCCAAGCCACAGCTCCAAACCAGCTGTGGTCCTGGGACATCACCATGCTTCGAGGACCCGGCAGACAGCACCTCAAGCTCTACACCGTCATTGACGTGTTCTCCCGCAAACTCATGGGCTACCGCGTCGAGCAGGTCGAGGACTCGGCCCTGGCCCAGGACCTCATCCGCAGCGCCGTACGCGCCGCCGGAGTCAGCCCGCAAGTGCTCCACGCGGACAACGGAGGACCCATGAGGTCCGCCAGGACCTGGGAACTGCTCCGAACCTTGGGGATCCGCCCCTCGCACTCCCGCCCCAGGGTCTCCAACGACAACCCCTACATCGAATCGCTGTTCAAGACCGTGAAGTATTCACTCGAGTTCCCGGAACGCTTCACATCGATCGAGCACGCCAGGGCCTTCGTGGACTGGTTCTTCAACGATTACAACAACCACCACCTGCACAGCGGCCTGAACTGGTTCACTCCCGGATCAGTCCACGACGGCACCGCAACAGACGTCAGGAGCCGGCGCCAACAGGCCCACGAAGCCTACTACCACCGGCACCCCGAACGCTTCCGAAAGCCCCCATCCATCACCGGCCCACCAGAGGAAGCCTGGATCAACCAACCAAACGAACCCATCAAACTGTCACAAACAGCTTGATCTATTCCGAATACAGGCGTCGCCAGGGATTTTGCGCGTCGCCGGGAATTTTGGGCCTCGCAGACCAGCCGGCGCACCCCGGTAGACTGGCACGGTGCTGAACGAATTCTGGGCCTCCGCGTCAACCACCTACAAGGTGCTCGTCTTCAGCGCCATGGGCCTGATCGCGCTCGGCATCATCCTCAACCTGGTCGGCAACAACACCGGCAACCAGGCCCTGGCCGTGGCCTCGCTGCCGGTCATCGGGCTCGGGCTCATCCTGCACATCGCCGGGATTGTGGTCCGCGGCCAGACCATCCGGAAAAACCTCAAGCGCTGACAGCCGCGTTCCGCCGTACATGGCTGCGTGCGTGCTCGACGGCCGCAGGAAGGCTCGTGAACAGGTGTTTGTGATGCCGCAGGGACCGGATCACGCCGACGTTGGTCACGAGCTCCAGATGTTGCGGCTGGACACCCTTCAGCAGGACTGTGACGCCCCTTAGCTCGAGCGCCGAAATCACCTCCACCAGGGTGTGGGCGCCGGTGGCATCCAGCATCCTCACCTGGGAGAGCCGGATGACGGCCACCTGGATGTCCCTGACCTGGCTTATCTCCTGCAGGACACGTTCCGCCGCGCCGAAGAACATCGCCCCGTCCAGGCGGAAGATGGCGATGTGGTCGTCGCCGTCGGCAGGGTCCCCCGGGATTTCCTCGCGCTGCACCCCGCTCATCGAAGCGAACTTCCGCAAGGTGAACAGGGCCGCGGCGGCCAGCCCGATCTGGATGGCCACGATCAGGTCGAAAGCGACGGTGACAAGCGCGGTCAGGATGAAGACCGCGGCATCGGCGCGAGTGGATCGCATGATGGCGGTAACGGTATGCCTGGAGATCATCCGCGCAGCCGTGACCATGAGGATGCCGGCCAGCACTGCCAACGGGATCCGGCTGACGAGCCCGGCGGCCAGGTAGATGATGGCAAGCAGCACGAGGGCGTGCACGATCGCGGACGAGCCGGGTCTGTGCGCCGGAGCGGACATTGACGGCGGTCCGGGCAATGGCGCCGGTGGCGGGCATGCCGCCGAAGAGACCGGCCGGCCACCGAGGCAAGGCCCTGTCCCGTGAGCTCCCGGTCAGGCAGGTACGCCCCGGCGGGCCTGCCGTCAGGGCCCACCAGGCCGGCGGCCACCCGGGCCGACAGCAGGGACTCGATGGCGGCCAGTGCCGCAATGGAGACGGCAGGCATCAACAGCGCCGCCGAGCGTGGCCGGATCGAAGGACGGGCAGCTCCGGTGCGGGCAGCGAGATGCGGCAGGGCGCCGATCCGGGGGATATCCAGCTGGAACAGCTCGGCACCGACGGTGGCCAGCAAAACGGCGATCAGGCTCGCCGGAGAGGGACTTGTGAGCTTCGGCAGCAGAAACATCAGGTGCAGCCACACCGGCCACCACCGCGCAGCGTCTGGAGCACCGTCGGCGCAGTGGCCGCGCGGCGCTCGTCAACGGCAGCAAGGAGGGTGTTGTGCCCGGGGATGCCCTCGGTGCCGGTGGCCAGTGGGGGACCTGCTGGAGGAAGATGATGGCGGCGATGCCGAGCGTGAAGCCCTCGACCACGGGCCAGGGGATGAACGCGACGGCCCGGCCCAGCCCGCTGGCGCCCAGAACGATCGACCAGCAGCCCGGCCACCAGGGAGACGAGGGCGATGCTGCCGGGGCCGTGGGCAGCGACCACCGGGGCCAGGACCACCACCATGGCGCCGGTGGGGCCGGAGACCTGGACGTTGGATCCGCCCATGACGGCGGCGCACCAGGCCGGCTACCACAGCGGTGATCGAGCCCGGCCTCCGCGCCGACGCCCGGAGCTCACGCCGAAGGCGAGCGCCAGCGGGAGCGCCACGATGCCGACCGTGATGCCGGCGAAAAGATCCGTCTTCCAGCGCGAACCGCAGTCCGTCGTAGTCGCGGCGGGACGGCTGGGTGAGACGTCCGGCAACGTGCTTGGATGCCCGGGCAGGGCTTGATGCCGGGCGCCGCTCACGGAGCTGTACTGTCGGGGCCGCCGGCACTGTCGAGGTGGCCGGCGGGAGCTCCTGAGCTATCCGGAGCTGTTCGAATCGGCGAGGGTGTCCAGCAGGAAGACCCGGGCGATCGCGAGCAGCTCCAGAGATCTTGGGATGGGCCAGCCGGTAGGTCACGACGTTCGCCGTCCGGACCGAGACTCACCACCCCGTGCCGGCGGAGCGTCGCCAGATGCTGGGACGGATGGGAGGCCTCCAGGCCGGTCTCGGCGCAGCAGGTAGCTGACCGGCGCTGCGGTGTCCGGTGCAGCAGCGCAGAAGCTCAAGGATCCGGATGCGGGCCGGGTGGGCGAGGGCCTCTGAACAGGTTGGCCTTGATTTCGTACAGCGGGGCTCTGCGCTGCGGAGATCATGGGCTGAGGAAGATCATGGCGATGTAACGTCCATGGTAGAAGACGCCTTCTCGGATCGCGGCCCCGGCGGGGCCGCATCTCTCATTTGATTGACGGATTCGATGTTTTCATCATATCGTGCCGGTCAATACCGACGGAGCGCCGGCGCACGGTCCGCGTCCTGCGCGAAGGCCGGCCGGAGCCGCGGCGCTAGGCTGGATCCATGACTATCAATCCGGATCTGCAGGGCCGCAGCTACCCTGCCGCAGAGGTGTACGACGTCGGCCGCGAGAAAATCCGCGAGTTCGCGCGCGGCCGTCAAAGCCACCCACCCCGCGCACTTCGACGCTGCGACGCGGCCAAGGCCCTTGGCCACGCACGACCTCGTGGCACCGCCGACCTTCGCCATCATCATCGCCCAGCGTGCCGACGCCCAGCTGATCGAGGATCCGGACTCGCGGCATCGACTTCTCCCGCGTGGTCCACGCGGACCAGCGTTTCACCCACCACCGGCCCATCATCGCCGGCGACCGGCTGGTCGCCGAACTGCACGTGGACGGCGTCCGGGCCATGGGCGGCGGCGCCATGATCACCACCCGCTCGGAAATCTTCGCCCTCACCGGTGACAGGCGCAGACGGCGCCCGCGAGAGCGTCTCCACCACCACGTCGTCCATCCTGGTCCGCGGAGAGGGACAGTAACCATGAGCACTGCATCCATCGCCACCACTTCGCTGAACTCGCCGTCGGCCAGGACATCGGCAGCCGCAGCACCACCGTCAGCCGCCGGACCTCGTGAAGTACGCCGGCGCGTCCGGGGACTTCAACCCGATCCACTGGAACGAGGCCTTCGCCACCGAGCGTCGGGCCTGCCCGGCGTCATCGCCCACGGCATGTTCACCATGGGCGCGGCCGTCCAGCTGGTCACCGACTGGGCGGGCGACCCGGCCGCCGTCGTCGACTTCCAGACCCGCTTCACCAAGCCGGTCCCGGTGGCGGACACCACCGGGACCGAGGAGTCCGGGCGCCGTCATCGAGGTCAGCGGCGCGATCGGCGCACTCGACGCCGACGCCGGCACCGCCCGCGTGGACCTGACTGTGGTCTTTGCCGGACAGAAGGTCCTGATGAAGGCCCAGGCAGTCGTCAGGCTTGCGTGACAATGATGCTGCCGTGACCAAGGACGTCTTCGTCCCGGCCGCCGAGATCACACACTGGCGGAACGCTGTGGTGGTGGCCTACGGGGCCAGCGGAATTGCGTTTTCCACCTGGGTGTCCCGGCTTCCTGCCATCCGCGACGGCCTGGACCTGACTCCGGGCACAATCGGGCTGCTCCTGCTCTGCATGACGGCGGGGTCCTTCCTGTCCGTGTCCGCCTCGGGCCTGATCGTCCTTCGGCTCGGCTCCAAGCGCACCATCCGGATCGGCAGCATCATGGTGGGGCTCGGGCTGGTGCTGGCCGGCTTCGGCACGTCCGTGCTCGCCAGCCCGGTGGCTGTCGCCGCGGGACTGGCGATCATCGGGCTGGGCACAGCCAGCTGGAACACCGCATCCAACGTCGAGGGCGCAGCGGTGGAACGCGCCGTCCGGCGGCACATCATGCCCCGGCTGCACGGTTCCTTCAGCCTGGGAACCGTGGCAGGCGCCGGGCTCGGCGCGTGGGCAGCCGGTGCCGGCATCCCCGTGTTCTGGCATCTGGCGGCCGCCGGGCTCGCTGGTGGCCGGCTCGGTGGCGACTGCCGCTGCGTGGTTCCGCGCCGACATCACCCCGGTCGAGGCGGAGCGGCCCTTCAAGGCATCCGGGACAGATACGTTCGAGGACCCTTCCACCGGGCCCATCCCCATCGTCCGGCAGACGGACGCGATCCCCGAACAGCCGCTGGACAACAAGCGCCAGATCGGCCAGGCCTGGCGTGACCGGCGCACACTGCTCCTGGGCGTGCTGGTCCTCGGCCTTGCCCTCGCCGAAGGGGCTGCCGGGGACTGGGTGGCGCTGGCCCTGGCTGACGGCCACGGCCAGTCCGACGCCGCCGGCGCCGCGGGCTACGGGCTGTTCGTCACGTTCATGACCATCGGCCGCTTCGCCGGCACCCTGGTCCTGGACCGCTTCGGCCGCGTCCCGGTGATGCGCTGGTGCGCCGCATTGGCGGTCCTGGGCCTGGGCTTGTTCGTCTTCGCCCCCGCCCCGTGGCTGGCCTACGTCGCCCTGGCCATCTGGGGACTCGGTGCCTCGCTGGGCTTCCCGGTGGGCATGTCCGCCGCGGCCGACGATCCCGTCAAGGCCGCCGCCCGGGTGTCAGTGGTGTCCACAATCGGCTACGGAGCGTTCCTCTGCGGGCCTCCGCTGCTGGGCCTGCTGGCCGAACACGTGGGCATCCTGCACTCGCTCCTCGCCGTGATGGTGATGCTGGTGGTCAGCTTCCTGCTCTCCCCGGTGGCGCGGAAACTCAGCTAACCGCGCCCGCGCCCGGGCGCGCTGGCTGGGCAGCCGGCCCGGCTTACGGCGCGGCGCGATCCCCGCTAGGCTGGTCAGGTGACCCAGACACTGCTCTCCGCCCTGACCACGGCTGCCGTCGGCGGCCCCGCCGGCCGCTTCGTCGAAGCCCGCACCGAGGCCGAAATCATCGACGCCGTCCGTTCCGCGGACGCCGCCGGAGAGCCGCTGCTGATCATCGGCGGCGGCTCCAACCTGCTGGTCTCCGACGACGGGTTCCCCGGCACGGTGTTGAAGATCGCCTCGGAGGGGTTCGCCGTCAACGCGGAAGACTCCTGTGGCGGCGTCGCCGTCGTGGTCCAGGCCGGCCACAACTGGGACGCCCTGGTGGATCACGCCGTGCTGCACGCGTGGTCCGGGATCGAGGCCCTGTCCGGCATTCCGGGTGCCACCGGCGCCACCCCCGTGCAGAACGTCGGGGCGTACGGCTCCGATGTCGCCCAGACGATCGCCGCCGTGCGCACCTGGGACCGCGATCGCAACGCCGTGCAGACGTTCACGAATTCGGAGTTGAAGTTCGGCTACCGGGACTCCGTGCTCAAGCAGACCACTGTCAACGGCTCCCCCCGCTACGTCGTGCTCACGGTCGAGTTCCAGCTCCCGCTGGGACGGATGAGCGCACCGGTCCGCTACGCGGAGCTGGCCCGGTCCCTCGGCGTGGAGGCCGGCAGCAGGGCGTACTCGAACGACGTCCGGCGCGAGGTCCTCCGGCTCCGGGCCTCCAAGGGTATGGTCTGGGATCCCGCGGACCGGGACACGTATTCCACCGGTTCGTTCTTCACCAACCCGATAGTGCCGGCCGACGTCGCTGCACACGCTTCCGGAGGAGGCCCCGCGTTACCCGGGCGGGGCGGACGGCCTGACCAAGCTTTCCGCCGCCTGGCTGATCGACCAGTCGGGGTACCGCAAGGGCTTCGGGCTTGAGGCCGGCAGCGTCTCGGGCGGGCGCGCGTCGCTGTCCACCAAGCACACCCTGGCCATCACCAACCGGGGCGGTGCCAGTACCGGGGACATGCTCGCGATCGCGCGGGAGGTGCGGCGCGGCGTCGTCGAACGCTTCGGCATCGAGCTGCACCCGGAACCGCTGCTGATCGGTGTGGAGCTCTAGGAAGCAGCCCCGCCCGGTCCGGCAGCCGGGCCGGCCTCAGCCCCGGTGGCCGCGCGGGGAGACCTTGCTGAACAGCATGAAGGTGAATCCCGAGGCGGCAGCGCCGAGCAGGAAGACCTGGCAGAACGCCACCGACTGTGCGCTGGGCCCGCTCCGGAGCACCAGGCCGGCGCAGGCGAACACGACGGCCCCGGCCAGGAGGGCCAGCGAGCCCAGCAGGAGGCTTTGCACGGTGGCGGGCACTTCTGCCCCGGACTCGATCCGGAGCTCCGCGTCCCGCGGCGCGGCGGCGCGTCCGGCGTAGCGGCACGCCCGGCGTCGGCGCGCGGCTGCAGCGCCGCGGCCGTGACGAACGCGGCGACGCAGACGGCCATACACACGCCGGCGACCAGTTGCATGGTGCTCATCATGGGGGAGAGGCGTGTTCCGCTGGCGATCGCGACGGCGAGCCCGGCAGCCATTCCTGACGCGCTGGCGGCCCAGCCCAGCAGGGCAAGCTTCCGGCACAAGGGCCGCAGCTGCGGCCACATCTCACTCATGGTCATTGTTCAAGGGTAGGCAGTCCTGCTGGAAGACGGCTGGGAAAGGCCCGGGCGCTGGCTGCGGCCCTACGATAGGTCCATGACAGCAGTGGTGCGCGCCCGGCTCAGCCGCGGAACCATGGGCCGGCTCCGCCTGGCCTCACAGGGGCTCACCGGGCCGGGGTTCGGGACCGTCCCCGAAGCGGTCCGGTGGATGACGGCCATGCAGGGGCAGGATCTGCAGGCCGCGCTCTGGGCCGTCGGTCAGCGGGTCCCCGGTGCCCGCCTCGCCGATGTCCGGGGTGCGCTGGACCGCGGCGAGATTGTCCGGTCGTGGCCCATGCGCGGCACGCTGCACCTGCTCGCTCCCGAGGACCTGAAGTGGATGCTCGCGATCACGTCCGAGCGCCTCATCCGCTCCATGGCGGGACGGCACCGGGAGCTGGAGATCACCGCGGCGGACGCGGAGTCGGCCCGGGAGGCCGCGCTGGAGCTGGTTTCGGGCGGCGGTTCGGCCACACGGGCCGAGCTGTTCCAGGCCTTTGAAGCGGCCGGCCAGTCCACTCTGGGGCAGCGGGGCATCCACCTGCTGGGGGTCCTGTGCCAGCAGGCGTGGCTCGTGCAGGGCCCGCCGGCCGGCAACCAGCAGCGGGTGGTGGCCTTTGACGAATGGATCCAGGAGTCGCGCCAGCTGGGCCGGGAAGAAGGCATTGCCGAGTGGCTGCTGCGCTACCTGCGCAGCCACGGGCCGGCGACCGAACGGGATTTCTCCTGGTGGTCCGGGGTCCCGCTCACCGAAGTCCGGGCGGCGCTGGCGGGGCTGGCTGACAGCCTCGTGGAGCTGGAGTTCGAGGGGACACGCTACTGGCTCTCGCCGGAGACGGCGGCGCTGCTCGACGGCGCCGTCCCCGGCGCGCGCTCGGTGCTGGCCCTGCCGGGCTTCGACGAGTTCCTGCTGGGCTACGCCGACCGCTCCCTGGTGCTGGCCGCCGGGCACGCGAACAAGGTGGTTCCCGGCGGCAACGGGGTGTTCAGGCGGACCATCGTGGCCGGCGGCGAGGTCGTCGGCACCTGGGCGGTGACGCGGAACGGCGCGTCCGCCGGTGTTGTGCCCGAGCCGTTTGACGCCGTTAATGGACTGCGGCCTGCCGCCCAAAAGTCGTTTGGGCTGCAGGCCGCGAAGTACCGGAAATTCCTCGGCGTCGACCGGGCTTAAGCCGAGCGGGCCTAGAGCGTCCCGGTGGCGATGTTGAGCATGCGGCGAAGCGGTTCGGCGGCGCCCCACAGCAGCTGGTCGCCGACCGTGAACGCGCTGATGTACTGCGGGCCCATCTCAAGTTTGCGGATACGGCCCACCGGGATGTCCAGGGTGCCGGAGGCCGCCACCGGGGTGAGGGCCGCCATGGAGTCTTCCTTGGTGTTCGGCACCACCTTGGCCCACTCGTTGTCCGCGGCCAGGAGGTTTTCGATCTCGGCGACGGAGAGGTCCTCGCGGAGCTTGAGCGTGAGCGCCTGCGAGTGCGACCGCATGGCGCCGATCCGGATGCAGAGGCCGTCCATCATGATGTGGTCCGCGCCGGAGGTGCCGAGGATCTTGTTGGTCTCGACACCGGCCTTCCACTCTTCCTTCGACTGGCCGTTGCCCAGGTCCGCGTCGATCCAGGGGATCAGCGAACCGGCCAGCGGGACGCCGAACTGCGTTGCGTCGATGTCGGTGCGCTGGTGCGCCAGGACCTTGCGGTCGATTTCCAGGATGGCCGACGCCGGGTCGTCCAGTTCCGAGCTGACCTCGGCGTTGAGCGTGCCGAACTGGCTGAGCAGTTCGCGCATGTGCCGTGCGCCGCCGCCGGAGGCGGCCTGGTAGGTCATGGACGTGCCCCACTCGACGAGGCCGTTCTTGAACAGCCCGCCGAGGCCCATCAGCATGCAGGACACAGTGCAGTTGCCGCCGATGAAGTCCTTGGTGCCGTTGGCGAGGCCCTTGTCGATGACGTCGCGGTTGATCGGGTCCAGCACAATGATCGAGTCGTCGTTCATGCGCAGGGTGGAGGCGGCGTCGATCCAGAGGCCGTCCCAGCCGCGGCTGCGCAGCTCGCCGTGGACCTTCTTGGTGTAGTCGCCGCCCTGGGCGGTGACAATAATCGGCAGCTTCGCCAGCGTGTCGACGTCGAACGCGTCCTCAAGCTTGCCGGCCGCGCCCGCGGTGGCACCAGCAAGGGTCGGCGCGGCACCTCCGGCGTTCGAGGTGGAGAAAAATACCGGGTTGATGTTGGCGAAGTCGCCCTCGTCCTGCATGCGCTGCATCAGGACAGAACCGACCATGCCACGCCAACCGACCAGTCCAACGGACGGAGTAGCTGCTGTAGTCATTGGCCCAGTTTAGACTTTGCGGCCCGCAGGGCGCAGTCGGTTACGTCACCCCGGCGCAACGGCCGGGGGCCGGCATCACTCGACCGGGCGGGGGAGGTTGCGTGCCGTGCGCAGTTTCGACGCCCGGCGTTCCTTGGCGTAGCTGGTCCAGGCAACCAGCGGGACGAGGATCCCCACCGGGATGGTCCACCAGATGTCGCCCAGGATTTCCCAGGTGTCATCGACCGCGATGCGGACCAGGCCGTAGGCGACCCCGGCGGCGAAGAGCGAGGCGAGGATGGCCAAAAAGAGCAACCCGCCGGCGGAGCTGACCGGTTTGACCAGTCCGTGGCCGTCGTCCTTGCGGACTCCGTATTCCTCGGCGGTGTAGGCCGTCATTTCGCCGTTCTCGGCCCGGCGGTGGATCAGGCCCTCGTCCCCGCCCCGGGCGCGCGGGTAGCCCGGTTCCTGGGGCACGTCCGGGCTACGCCTGGCCACGGGATTCCTCGATGGCGCGCAGCAGGCCGCCGTCGTCGAGGCCGCCGGTTTCCGCGACTTCGTCGGCGGCGAAGTCCGGAACGCCGGTGGTCCAGGTGTCTGCCTCACGGCGGACAAGCAGGTGGCGTTCGGCGTCGAGGGTCTTGAAGACGAGGTAGGCGGAGCCGGCGGCGTTCTGCTCGACGTGCTGGCGCACGAGGCGCAGCGTCGCCTCGGCGGAGCTGATCGTCGGGTCCTGGGCGAAGACGAACCAGGTTCCCAGCAGCCGCGGCTGCAGCATGAGGGCCACGCCGGGAGCCTCGATCAGCGCCACATTGTCCATGGCGTCGCCGGTGAGCAGGGACACTTCGGTCCACCGGGTGGCCTGGCCGAGGGCGGTCGCCACGGCCGCAGCGACCCCGGTGACGCCGAGGTCGCCGTCGTCATCGATGGTGGCCATGTCCCGGGCCATCAGGGAAGATGCTCCGGCGGTGGACAGCGTGACGTCGTCCACCATGTCCTGGGCGCGGAAAACGCTGACCGAGCGGTCCCGGGCCGGACCGTCGAACACGTTGAGCAGGTAGGCGAACTCGCCCACGCCGAACCCGATCACGTCGACGCCGAGGCGCGGCTCCTGCTGCGTCTGATCCTGAACAGTCATGCGAGTCTCCTAATCCCCGAAGCCGAAGAACTTGGCCACGGACTTTCCGGCGTCTTTGACGTTATCAGCGGTATCGCTGACGAACTCGCCGGGATCCTTGACGGCGTCGACGATTCCTTCGCCGATATTCTTGCCCACGCTGCTGATCGTGTCCCAGTTCTCGTAGATGGCGATCCCGACGCTGGCGACCTGGCAGACGGTTCCGGCCGGTGGCGGCAGGAAGCAGCCGACGCCGAGAAGGCCCTTGCCCGCGCTGGCCATACCGCCCTTGATGTCGCCTTCGGCGAAGCTGCGCACGGAATCGACGGCGCTGAAGCCGACGCCGGCCCAGCCGAGTCCGCGCGCGAGGCCGGACTTGCCGAGCCACTCGAGCTTGGTGCCGGCGCCAAGCCAGGGCTTCTCCGCGAAGACGCCCTCGAATTTGCCCAGCGGCCCGATGTACTTGTTCAGGTTTTTCAACGACGCGATGTCGGAGGCTTTGTCGATCGCGGCGAGGCCGCGGTTCGCTGTCGCGGAGCCCTTGAGCAGGTCATCGAGGGCGGGGTTGCTGAGCAGCCGGTGCGGGGCGAACCCGGGACCGCCGATCCGGTGCTTCCCCTGCACGAAGGACTTGATGAAATCCGCGCGCTGGTTCTTCAGCACCCAGCCCAGCTGGCCGGCGTGTTTGGCGAGGGTGAGGGGTGCCTTGAGGTATTTCTGGATCTGCATCGCGGCCCTGATGCCGCCGATGCCGCCGATCAGGGCCCCGCCAATGAGCGCTCCCGCGTTGCTTCCGTTGGCGCCGCCGATTCCGCCGATCCCGCCCGGCCCGCCGCCGGAGCCGGTGGCGGAATTGCTGGCCTTCTCCTGCTGCTCGGCGTGGACCAGCAGGCGCTTGGACTCTTCCTTGAGCGCCAGCGCCGTTTTCTGGATGAGGGCGCGGTGGCTGCCGTTCCATTCGGAAGTGAAGCGGGCGCCGTCGGCGCCCTTCCATGAGGTGGTGTTGTTGATGGCACTGCTCAGCGACGTCGACTGCTGCATCAGCGTCTCCGATGTCTTGCCGAACTGCTGGGCCAACGTGCGCAACTGCGCGACGTCGGCTCCCCACACGTTTCCTGCCATAACCGCTATTCCCCAATCCGCGCATCCGACGGGCGGATGTCGCCCCGGACCAAAACTACCCGGCGGCCGCCCGCACCACCATGGGGTGGACTCCCCATCCTGCCGAAGGCCGGGGCCGCGGCGTGCCGCGGGAGGCTGCTATTGGCCGTCGGGCTCGGCCAGCAGGGCCGATTTCCGCTTCCGCAGCGCGTAGACGGCACCGAAGGCGAACAGCTGGGTGACCACCACCAGCACGATCGCGCCGACGATCTTGTTGCCGCCCAGGATCATGGTCAGCCCGACGATCGCGGAGAGCAACGCGAGCAGCGGCAGCAGCATGTAGCCGAGGACAAACAGGGTTTCCGGTTTCTTCAGCATTCCTAGCCTTCCGTCCGGCGCCAGAGGTTGATGCGGTAGCGCGTGCCGTTGTCCGCGGTCAGCCAGCCGTCTGCCGGCAGGCTGGCACCCGCGGTCCAGTCGTAGCCGAGGTCCGGGGCGTAGGTGTCACCCTCCGCCGTCGTGTCGATGGTGGTGATGACGGCGACGTCGGCGAGGTCCATCGACTGCGCGAAGATCTCGCCGCCGCCGATGATCCAGACCATCTCATGGCCGGGCGCGAACTGGGACTCCAGGAGCGCTTCGTCGAGGGACTTGACCGCGAGGGCGCCGTCCGCGTCCGGGGTATCGCCCCAGCCGTCCTTGCGGGTGATAACAATGTTGGTCCGGCCCGGCAGGGGGCGGAACTTGTCCGGGAAGGATTCCCAGGTCTTGCGGCCCATGATGACCGGGTGGCCCTTGGTGAGGCGGCTGAAGTGCAGCATGTCCTCCGGCAGTTTCCACGGCATGCCGCCGTCCTTGCCGATGACGCCGGAACTGGTCTGGGCCCACACTACGCCGAGGCCGGTGATGGAGGCGGCTACCTCGGCGGTGAAGCTGATGGCCTGGGCGGCCTGGCTGTCGTCGTTGCTCATACGGCTATCGGGGCCTTAATCGTCGGGTGGTGCTGGTATCCGACCACCTCGAAGTCCTCGAGGGCGTAGTCGAAAATGGAATCCGGCTTGCGGGTGATCTTGAGCTGCGGGTAGTCGTAGGGCTCCCGGCCGAGCTGCTTGAGGACCTGGTCCATGTGGTTGTCGTAGATGTGCACATCGCCGCCGGTCCAGACGAACTCGCCGGGTTCCAGACCGGTCTGCTGCGCGATCATGCATGTCAGCAGGGCGTAGGAGGCGATGTTGAACGGCACGCCCAGGAACGTGTCCGCCGAGCGCTGGTACAGCTGGCAGGACAGTTTGCCGTCTGCCACGTAGAACTGGAAGAAGGCGTGGCACGGCGGCAGGGCCATGTCCTTGAGCTCGGAGACGTTCCAGGCCGAGACGATGTGCCGGCGCGAGTCCGGATTGGACTTGAGGTTCTCGATCAGCTCGGCGATCTGGTCGATGTGGCCGCCGTCAGGGGTGGGCCAGCTGCGCCACTGCACGCCGTAGACGGGGCCGAGCTCGCCGTCGGCGTCGGCCCATTCGTTCCAGATGGTGACGCCCTGGTCCTGCATCCATTTCACGTTTGTGTCGCCGCGCAGGAACCAGAGCAGTTCCACGGCGACGGACTTGAAATGCACGCGTTTGGTGGTGATCAGCGGGAAGCTTTTGCTCAGATCGAAGCGCAGCTGGCGGCCGAACACGCTGAGCGTGCCGGTCCCGGTCCGGTCCGATTTGTGGGTGCCGTGTTCCAGCACATCGCGCAGCAGGTCTTCATAGGGCGTTGGAATGCTCACCGTCCCAGTCTACTGAGAACTGGCTTTCTCTCCTTATTCGTCTTGCTGGCTGAGCTTGGTGCGCAGGATCGCCAGCAGGGCGGCGTCGTCGAGTCCTGCTTCGCGGCCCGCCCGGATGTAGCGGTCGACGGCGGCGATCACCTCCGCGCCCACACCGGCCGGCATCCTGGTAGCCGCACTCGGGGCGGGCATCCCGGCGACCACCGTGCCGTTGCGGCGCCGTGTTTCGATCAGCCCTGACTGTTCGAGTTCCTTATAGGCCCGGGCCACCGTTCCGGCCGCGATGCCGAGATCCGCCGCGAGGCTCCGGACGGTCGGCAGGCGGGTACCCGGCGCCAGGGCCCCGACCTTGATCAGCGAGGTGATCTGCGCCCGGATCTGCTCGTAGGGCGGTGTCGCGGAGTGCAGGTTGACGGAGATTCCGGCTGTCACGCGGAATGCTCTTTGTCCGGCTGCGGAGCCGGTGTGGCCGGCGTCCAGGCCGTCATTCGGACGGGTATCACGGCGATGACTGTGGCGGCGGAGCCCAGGACGGCGCCGGCCAGCGACACCTGCCACCAGGGCCCGCCGGCGGGGTCGGTTCCCGGGAACGCCGCCGGCCCGAGCACGGCCGCCCAGGCCTGTGTGTGCGTCAGCAACAGGATCGCGGCCTGGGCGGCCAGCGCAGCGGCGAGGGTCCGGACCGTCCGGTGGATGGTGATGGCGCGCAGGGCGGCGTCCATGCCGGCGGGAAGGCCGGGCACGGACTGGCGGAGCCGGGTGGCCAGGAACGCCGGCAGCGAGATGACGCCAATACCGGCCGTGAGCAGCGCCGCGGGAATCCAGTCCGGCTCCCCGCCCAGCAGGGCCTGCCCCTGCGCTGTGACGACGAGGACCACCACGAACACAAGCAGCGCCAGGACCGCGGTGGTCAGCAGGGCAGGGCTCACCGGCTGCCGGGGCCAGCTCGCGCGGCTCCTCCGGCGTCCCGTAGTTGCGCTGCAGGAGCAGTTCGCCGGCGGCGATCACCAGCAACACGAGTCCGGCCATCAGGGCCACGACGCCGGCCAGCCCGAGGCCGGCCACGGCCATCAGGACGGGGGACAGGAACACGCCCGCCACCAGGGGTACGGCGGCCGCAAGGCCCAGGAGTGCGCCGAGCGAGGAGACCAGCCGTACCGCCGGGTGCCGCCTGCCCACGGCAAGCCCGGACTCGGGCCGGTTCCGGGCGCCCAGCCCGGCGGCCGCAAGCCGCGGCGGACGCCACCACCACATGGCGAGGAGGACGGCGGCCCCGGCTATGCCGGCCGGGTTGGTCCACGATGTCGTCTCCGCCGACGGATCGGGACGGGCCGCGAAGTTGCCGGCGATAACGCCGAGGCCGGCGGCCACCGTGGAGACGGTGCGGAGCAGCCGGTTCATCGCGATGGTGCGCAGCGCCGCGTTGTCGGCGGCGTCGAGCGATTCCAGCTGGCGCCGGCGGGAGATCTGCCACAGCACCAGGCACGTCCCGGCCGCAAGCACCAGCAGGGCACCGCCGAGCCAGCCCGCCACCTCGGCTCCGGGGATGCGGCCGTCGCGGCCCCCGCTCTGGTAGTAGTTGTCCGGGCCGTCCTGGCGGTTGACCGGGGCGACGGACGCGAAGCCGGGCAGGGTGGCGGTCCACACGATGCAGGCTCCGGCCGCCGCGAAAACGATTGCCGCCGCCAGGGCCAGCCTGCGCGGCAGGAAGTCCCGGATGCGCCGCACCGACAGCACGGCCTGCCGCCGCAGGCGCCGTGGTCCGGGGTAACTGACTTGCCCGAGGGCGTGCACCCCGAGGCAGCCCAGCACGGGCCAGGCCAGGGCCGGGAAAATCTGCCCGGCACTGGTCAGGGCGGGTCCGGGGTACGGGGTGGCCGGAATGATGCCCAGGTTCATCGCGCCCTGGAGGGAACTCGCCAGCCAGCCGATAACGCCCACCCACAGCGCATGCTCGGAGACCGTGGCCGGGGATGTCCCCGTGCGTGGGGCCCAGATGACCCAGCGCAGGACGCCGTACACGGCGACGGCGGCGAGCAGCGGGCCGAGCAGCAGCATCGGCGGCAAATTGAACTGGACCGGCATGAAACCCCCAAAGATCCTGCGGCAATGTATCAAGTACTTGATACAAAGTATGGCCCGCGGGGCCAGGGGTCAAGGCCCGCAGGATTCAGTCGTCGAAGGGCCTGAACCGCTCGACAGCAACCACCTTGATCTTGTTGCCGTGCGCCACGTGGCACACGAGGATCTCACCCGGGGCCAGGAACGGGTCGGCGGAAGGCAGCAGGCCCCGGAGCCGGGAGCTCATGTATTTCTCGAGCTGCTTCAGGACGGTAGGCAGTGCGGGGCGGTGCGTGCACAGGGCCACGGGCCGCTGCTTCTCGAAGAGCGCCTCGACGACGGCGGCCGTCTTGTGCGGGCTGCGTCCGTGCCGGTGTTCGGTGAGCGACTCGTTGAGTTTCACTTTGGCGTCCGCGGCTTTGGCGTACGGCGCGATGGTGGCCACGCACCGCAGCCAGGGGCTCGAGACGATGCGCGCGGGCTTCCAGGCCTGCAGGAGCCGTCCCACGGCCTGGGCCTGGCGCAGGCCGGTGGCGGCCAGCGGGCGGTCGCCCTCCGCCTTGGTCCAGGACGAACGCGGCTTGGCCTTGGCATGACGCACCACAATCAGCGGCCACGTCGCCAGCTCGCCGCGGCCATGGGCCGCCACGAGGTGTTCGAGCGGGGTGACGTCGCTGGGGTTGCTCAGCAGGCGTGCAGCCCGCTCCGGGGAGCACCACATCACGCTGTCCACCTCCTTGCCGTCCGGAACGATCATCGCGCCGTCGACGTCGACGGCCCAGTAGTGGACCACCTTCAGCCCGGCAGGCACGTGGTAGTGGATAGGAGGCAGCGGGATCCCCAGCGGGGCGCTGAGTCCGATCTCTTCCTGCACTTCGCGGCTGGCGCACTCCGGCACCGTCTCGCCGGGATCGATCTTGCCCTTGGGCCATGACCAGTCGTCATACCGCGGACGGTGGATCAGCAGGACTTCGAGCTGGTCCTTCGCCGCCGGATTAAGGCGCCAGGGGATGGCGCCGGCCGCGGTGACCGCAATCGCTTCGCCCGGGTGGTCGGTCTGGTCCGCAACCAGTGCATCGCTGCTCACACTCACGGCCCCTACCGGAGGCCGCTCGAGCGTTGCCGCGAGCGGGATGCAAGCAGCCAGGACTGGACATCATTCAGGTTCTGGCCGTCCTCGGTCAGGTGGTGGCGTTCCCATTCCCCTCCGCTGTCCAGGTGCCAGCTGGCCGTCCCCGGATCCATGTAGCGGCGGAGCATGTCCAGGACGTACGTTGTGTCGTCCCCGCTGCTGAGCTGCACGAGGGCCTCCACGCGGCGGTCGAGGTTGCGGTGCATCATGTCGGCCGAGCCGATGTAGACCACAGGATCCCCGGCGTTGGCGAACGCGAAGACGCGGGAGTGCTCCAGGAACCGGCCCAGGATGGAGCGGACCGTGATGTTCTCGCTCAGGCCGGGAACGCCCGGGCGCAGCGAGCAGATGCCGCGGACCATAACGTCCACCGGCACACCGGCCTGGGATGCGCGGTACAGCGAATCGATGATGGCTTCGTCCACCATCGAGTTGACCTTGATCTGGACCCGGGCGGGCAGGCCCGCCTTGGCATTGCGGATTTCGGTTTCGATCCGGTCAATGAGGCCGGACCGCACCGAACGCGGGGCCACCAGGAGCCGCTTGAACGTGGACTTGGGCGCGTAGCCGGAGAGCTGGTTGAAGAGCTTGGAAAGGTCCTCGCCCACCTGCTCGTTGGCCGTCAGCAGGCCCAGGTCCTCGTAGTACCGGGCGGTGCGCGGGTGGTAGTTGCCGGTGCCGATGTGGCAGTAGCGGCGCAGGCCGTCCACTTCCTGGCGCACCACGAGGGACAGCTTGCAGTGCGTTTTGAGCCCGACGATGCCGTAGACCACATGCACGCCGGCCTGTTCCAGCTTCCGGGCCCACGAGATGTTGGCCTGTTCGTCGAAGCGGGCCTTGATTTCCACCAGGGCCAGGACCTGTTTGCCGGCCTCGGCGGCGTCGATCAGCGCATCGACAATGGGGGAATCGCCCGAGGTCCGGTACAGGGTCTGCTTGATCGCCTGGACCTTCGGGTCCGAGGCGGCCTGCTCGAGGAACGCCTGGACGGAGGTGGAGAAGGAATCGTACGGGTGGTGCAGGAGGATGTCCCGGCGCCGCATGGCCGCGAAGACGTTGGCCGCCTTGGAGGTCTCCGATTCGTTGAGGTAGCGGGAGGTGTGCGCGACGTGCTTCGGGTAGTGCAGGTCCGCCCGGTCGATCCCGGCGATGACGGAGAGCCCGCGCAGGTCAAGCGGGGCCGGTACCGAGTAGACCTCGGATTCCTCGACGCCCAGCTCGCGGATCAGCAGGGCCCGGATGTTCGGGTTGATGTCATTGGTGACCTCGAGCCGGACGGGGGGACCGAAGCGGCGGCGCAGGAGTTCCTTCTCCAGCGCCTGCAGCAGGTTCTCGGCGTCGTCCTCTTCCACTTCGACGTCCTCGTTGCGGGTGACGCGGAAGATGTGGTGCTCCAGGACCTCCATGCCGGCGAACAGCTGGTCCAGGTGGACGGCGATGACTTCCTCGAGCGCGATGAACCGCGCCACCCGCCCGGGGATCGAGCCTGCGCGCGGGCCGTCGATGGAGATCAGCCGGGGCAGCTGGTCCGGGACCTTGACGCGGGCGAAGAGTTCCTTGTCGCTGACCGGGTTGCGGACCACCACGGCGAGGTTGAGGGAGAGCCCGGAAATGTAGGGGAAGGGGTGGGCCGGGTCAACGGCCAGCGGCGTCAGGATCGGGAAGACCTTCTCGGCGAACATGGCGCTGAGCTGGTCCTGGGCCTGTGAATCGAGCTCTTCCCAGTGCATGAGGTGGATGTGCTCGTAGGCCAGGGCCGGGCGGATCTGTTCCGCGTAGACGCGGGCGTGGCGCTGCTGCAGCCGGTGGGCGGCCTCGCCGATCTGTTCCAGGACCTGCATGGGGCTGAGACCGGCGGGGGACGGCACGGCCAGGCCGGTGGCGATCCGGCGCTTGAGGCCGGCGACGCGGACCATAAAGAACTCGTCCAGGTTCGAGGCGAAGATGGACAGGAAGCCGACCCGCTCCAGCAGGAAGAGGTTGGGGTCCTCGGCCAGTTCCAGGACGCGGGCGTTGAAGGCGAGCCAGCTCAGCTCACGGTCCAGGAAACGGTCCGGGCTGATGTCGCCCTCCGGTTCAAGGTTCGGCGCGAACTCGGGGATGTCGATCCGGTCCTGGGTGGCGCGTGAGGCCGGCACTTCGGAGGAGCCGAAACGGGCTCGGACGGGTCGCGCCCTTTTATCCGGAGTAGCGGTGTCAGACGTGGCGGTCCGGGCAGATTCCCGTTGCATGGTCTCTCCTAATGCTGGCGCGATTTAGCTTCAACCTTACAAGCATTCACTTTCCGCCGAGCCTAGATTTCGGGCCCGCCCGGCTGCATGTCCGCCGACTGGATAAACGGCTGCCCCGGCGGTAGGGGAGGGTGGGGCTAGCGGCCGTCCAGCGGCGCGTACATGACATCGACGTCCCAGCGGGTGAAACCGAGCCGCCGGTACAGCGCAACGGCCGGGATGTTGTCCGCGTCGACGTAGAGCATGACGGCGTGCAGCCCCTCGTGCTGGAGGTGCCGGATTCCGGCGACCGTCAGCGCCTTGCCGAGCCCTGTTCCCTGCGCGTCCGGGGTGACCCCGACGACGTAGACCTCGCCGATCGCGGGGTGCCCGCCGTGCCGGGGGTGCACCTTGGTCCAGTGGAAGCCGAGGAGCTTCCCGTCGGCGTCCACGGCCAGCAGGAAGCCGGCAGGGTCAAACCACGGCTCGGCCATCCGGGCGTCCAGGTCGCCGCGCGTCATGTGGCCCTGCTCCGCGTGGTGCGCGAACGCGGCCCTGTTCGCCGCAAGCCAGGCGTCCTCGTCCTGTCCCGGGACGAAAGCGCGCAACGTGACGCCTGCCGGCAGGCCGACGTCGGGCAGTTCCGCCGCCGCGGTGGTGAGCCGCATCTTCCACAGTTCACGGACGGGGCCGTAGCCGTAGCGCGCCGCGAGCTCGGCCGCGGCCTCATGGTTGCCGTGCGACCAGGCCTTCAGGCCGGCGAAGCCGCGGATGCTCCGGAGTTCGCCCACGAGCCGGTCCGCCACACCCTGGTTGCGGTAGCTCGGGTGGACGGCGACTTCCAGCACGCCGGTGCCGTCCGGTTCCTCGATCACGACGGCGAAGCCGGCCAGGTCCTGCCCGCCGGCCGGATCGGATTTCTCATCGGGGCAGTACAGCGCGAGCGTCAGCACTGAATTCGTGCCTGCGGTCCCGTCCGTGTCCGCGGCGCGGAGCGTCACCAGCGTTTGTTCGGACAGCGGCGGATTGCCGTCGGATTCCTCCGCGGCCGCCACGAGAGCTTTGACGTCCTTGAGGAGCCGCTCCTCGGCGGCTCCCTTGGCGGCGAGTACGGGCCAGTTTTCCGGATGCGCAGGACTCATGGTGCAAGGCTATACGCTGGCGCCGCGGCGGGGCCGGTTTTGAAGTTTCCGGAACTGTTACGTATAGTCGATAACTCATCCGGCGGTCCGCTTCACGAAGAGCCGCTCCGGATACGAGGGGGATCCACCACTGGGGTGGCCTCGATACGTTCGACCCGTATGTCCTCCACTGAAATACGCACAAAGGAAGCCCCGGACTCGAGAGTCCGGGGCTTCCTTGTTTCCCGCGATGTCCCGTGTGTCTCGTGACAAGTCCGGGGGACAGGCCCGGCGTGCGCCCTAGGCCTCGCTCAGTTCCTCTTCAGGGTGGCGGACCAGGGTCAGGCGGTAGCCGACGTTGCGGACCGTGCTGATGAGGTTCTCGTGGTCGGCGCCGAGCTTGGCCCGGAGGCGACGGACATGGACATCCACGGTGCGGGTGCCGCCGTAGTAGTCGTAGCCCCACACCTCGGTCAGCAGCTGCTGCCGGGTGAAGACCCGGCCCGGGTGCTGGGCGAGGTACTTGAGCAGCTCGAATTCCTTGAACGTCAGGTTCAGCGCCGCCCCGTTGACCCGGGCGGTGTAGCTGGCCTCATCGATCACGACGCCGGCGGCCCGGATCTCGGTCGGGGCGTCGTCCTGGTCCGGCACGGCGCGTGCGACGCCCAGCCGGATGCGGGCTTCAACCTCGGCGGGCCCGGCGGATTCCAGCAGGATGTCGTCGACGGCCCAGGCGGAGGACACCGCCGCCATGCCGCCCTCCGTGAGGATCAGCATCAGCGGTGCGCTCAGGCCGGTGGCCTTGAGCAGCTGGGTGAGGGAGCGGGCGCCGACGAGGTCCTTGCGGGCGTCCAGCAGGACGATGTCGCAGGGGTCGGTATCCAGCAGGGCGGTGGGTTCGGCCGGAAGAATGTGTACGCGGTGGTTCAACAATTCCAGCGCAGGCAGGACGTCCACCGATGAGCCGGTGCTGTTCGTCAGTAGCAGGATGTGCGACATGGTTCCTCCAAGGGGTGTCCGCGCATCGTTGGGCGTCTGTAGCTGAGACTGAGTATACCCAACGGCCCCTTCTTGGACATGGTCCCTTCACCCGGGGCGGGTCCCCTTGCGACATAAATCGTTCACATAAGGCAGGATTGATCCGTCAGGGCCCGCAGTCCTGCAGTAGCCGATCAGGTCGAATTGGGGTCCGCAGTGAGCGAAGGTAGCAATTGATGGCGGGTAGTCAGTGAATCCGTGGAGCATAGGGATCATCGGCCTCGCCGGTCTCGCCGCCATCATCGCCGGCGCATTCTCCTCGCCCGAGGCCCTGCTCGCCGTGGCGTCGCTTACCGCCCTCGGCGTCGGCGTCGGCTGGCCGCACTTCCTGGGCATCCCCGCCAAAAAAACCCTGGCCGTCCTGATCGGGCTGCCCGGCGTGGGGTCCGCCGTGGCGGCCACCTACCTTCCCGCCCCGGGTTTCCTGGACTGGACACCGTCCTTCATGGCCGCCGGCGTCATGGCCATCTTCGTGATGCAGCTGCTCCGTGGCACCGGCCAGGCCCAGCGCCTGGAATCGACCCTCGGCTCCTGCGCCGGTGTCTTGTTGTCCTGCCTCGGCGCCGGCTGGATCGCGTGCTCCCGCTTCAACGGGATCCGGGAGATGCTCCTGGTCGCGGCCATCAGTGCGGCGATCGCGCTGCATGGCGGGCCTGATCCGCTGGCCGGACCGGATCGTCGCGCCGCTCGGGATCATCGGAGCCGGGCTGGCAGGCCCACTGGCCGGGCTGGTGTTCTCCGACATCGCCGTCCTGCCGGCGGCCATCGTCGGCGTCGTCGTAGGATCCGTGCTGGTGAGCTTCCGGCGCCTGGTGATCCTGCGCGGCGGACCCCTCAACGTTCCGGCGGCCCTGGGAATGGGGCTGGGCCCGGTCTCCGCGGTCGGCTCGCTGGCCTACTTCATAGACAAACTACTCATCTACTAACGCGTTAGGATGGCATCATGTCCGTACTTGCATTTGAGATCTTCTTCCTTGTTCTGCTTGGCGTCGCCAGCCTTTCCATGGCCTGGTTCGCCGGCTTTGTGGTGTACCGCCTCTTCAAGGGCCAGAAGTAGACAGCCAGACGTTATTACCTGTCCAGACCACGTAGTTTCCAGAGGTAGTTGCTGTGCCGATTGAAATACCTACAGATCTGACGCCCGAAATCGTGCCGCTTTCCTGGCTCATCGGCGAGTGGGAGGGCCCCGGCCGCCTGGGCGCCGGGGACGAGAGCTCCGAGCACTTCGTGCAGCACGTCTCCTTCATCCACAACGGCCTGCCGTACCTGCAGTACCGCGCCGAGAGCTGGCTGACCGATGACGAGGGCACCAAGCTGCGTCCGCTGACGGTCGAGACCGGTTTCTGGGCCCTTGAGCGCAAGCAGCGCGAGGAAGACGGCGGCCCGGCCTGGTGCCGGGCGACATCGTCCCGGTCCTCAAGAGCGCCGATGAGGTCGAGGCGCTGCGCAACAGCGACGGCGGCTTCGACATCTCGGTGTCCATTTCCCACCCCGGCGGGATCTCCGAGCTGTACTACGGCCAGATCAAGGGACCCCAGATCCAGCTCAGCACCGACATGGTGATGCGCGGGAGCCACTCCAAGGAATACACTGCCGCCACCAGGATCTTCGGACTCGTGGACGGCAGGCTGATGTGGCGCTGGGATGTGGCAACCGGAAAAGGTTCGACGCCGGGCAGCGGGCTTGAGGCCCACGGCTCCGCCATCCTCGCCAAAGTCAGCTGAGTGCTCTACCATCCGGGCGCGAAGGTTCACTGATTCCGTGGTCCGCAGCGAACGCTAGGGAGCAGCACAGTGACTGAAGCAGAAACCACCCCGGTGGAGAAGAAGAACTACAGCGACCTCAAGGCCGTGTACTTCAACGGCACGCTCAAGAAGTCGCCCGAGACCTCCAACACCCAAGGCCTGATCGACGTCAGCCGCCGGATCATGGAGAAGCAGGGCGTCGCCACCCGGGTGATCCGCACGGTGGATCACGACATCGCCAGCGGTGTGTATCCGGACATGCGCGAGCACGGCTGGCAAAGCGACGAATGGCCCGAGCTGTATCCCGCCGTCCTGGAGGCGGACATCGTGATCGTCGCCGGACCGATCTGGCTCGGCGACAACTCCTCGGAGACCAAGAAACTGATCGAACGGCTGTATGCGCATTCGGGCCAGCTGAACGGGAAGGGCCAGTGGGCCTTCTATCCGAAGGTGGGCGGCTGCCTCATCACCGGCAACGAGGACGGCATCAAGCACTGCGCCATGAACGTCCTGTACAGCCTCCAGCACGTCGGCTTCACCATCCCGCCGCAGGCCGACGCCGGCTGGATCGGCGCCGTCGGGCCCGGGCCCAGCTACCTCGACGAAGGCTCGGGCGGTCCCGAAAGCGACTTCACCAACCGCAACACCACCTTCATGACGTGGAACCTGCTGCACCTGGCCCGGATGCTCAAGGACGCCGGCGGAATCCCCGCCTACGGCAACCTGCCCGAAGCCTGGAAATCCGGCACCAGGTTTGACTTCGAAAATCCGGAATACCGCTAGGCCCTGAGGACTTCTACTTCATATGACTATTAAGAGCCCCCTGTTGTCGCGCCCGGGCGCAGTCGAAGCCGGCGGCGCCGACGCCGGCATCGCCTCGCACTACGGCGAGCCGCTGCGTGAGCAGCGGGCGCTGGCCGCGGGCACCGCCGTCGTCGATCTCTCCCAGCGCGGCGTGGTCACGGTCACCGGACCGGACCGGCTGAGCTGGCTCAACACCCTGTCCTCCCAGCAGCTCACCAGCCTGGCCCCGGGCCAGTCGACCGAACTGCTGCTGCTCAGCGTGCAGGGCAGGATCGAGTTCGACGCGCGGGTAGTGGACGACGGCGCGACCACCTGGCTGATCGTGGAAGCCGCCGAGGCAGGCCCGCTCGCCGAATGGCTCAACAGGATGAAGTTCATGCTCCGCGTCGAGATCGCCGACGCGTCGGCGGACTGGGCCCTGCTCGGCTCCACCCGGCGCATCCCGGAGTGGTCAGCGCTGCAGGTATGGGAAGACCCCTGGCCGCACGTCGGCGCCGGCGGCTACTCCTATGCCGTGGTGGGCGAGGACGCGCACCCCGGCCTGGAACGGCCATGGTTCGAATACCTCGTTCCGGCCGCGGAACTCGAAGCCACGGTCGGTGAACGCCAGCTGGCCGGCGTCTGGGCCGCCGAGGCGCTGCGCATCGCCGCGTGGCGGCCGCGCTGGGGCGCCGAAACCGACGACAAGACCATCCCGCACGAGCTCGATCTGCTGCGCACCGCCGTGCACCTGAACAAGGGCTGCTACAAGGGCCAGGAAACCGTCGCGCGCGTCCACAACCTCGGCCACCCGCCGCGCCGGCTCGTGTTCCTGCAGCTCGACGGCTCGCAGCACACCATGCCGGCTGTCGGCAGCGAGGTCAGGCTGGGCGACCGCAAGGTCGGCACCGTGACGTCCGTGGCCCAGCACTACGAGATGGGTCCGGTGGCCCTCGCCGTCATCAAGCGCTCGGTGGCTCCCGGCGAGGTACTGACCGTCCTGGACGGCGAGGAACCATACACCGCGGCGCAGGAGGTCATTGTGGCCCCGGACGCCGGCCAGGTTGTGGGACGCCAGACCGGATTCCTGAAGGGGACACGATGACCGGCGGAAACGCCGGGCCGGACGACGAGACGCTCGCCCTGGCCCATACGCTCTTCGACGCGGCGCGGGAAGGGAACACGGCCGTGCTCGGCAGCTACCTTGCCGCCGGGGCGCCGGCGGCCCTGACCAACGCGGCGGGTGACTCCCTGCTGATGCTTGCCGCCTACCACGGCCACGCCGACGCCGTCCGGCTGATCCTGCAGCACGGCGGCGAGGCCAACGCGGCGAACGACCGCGGCCAGACGCCGCTCGCGGGGGCGGTGTTCAAGGGGTACGCCGACGTCGTGCAGGTGCTGGTGGAAGCCGGTGCCGATCCCGACGCCGGCACGCCCTCGGCGCGGGCGGCGGCGCAGATGTTCGCGCGCGCCGACCTCCTCGCCCTGCTCGGCTGAACCCGACCTCCGGCCCTCCGGGGCCTTCCGGGGCGCCTTGCGTCCCTGATACTCCATGTGGAATAGTTCTAGTGGAATAGTCTTCGTTTGACGTAGGACGCACCATCAAAAAGGAGACTGCCTCATGGCCCGAGCCACGCCGCTGACGCCGCTGGGTGTCGCCGCGCTCTCCCTCCTGGTCGAGGAACCCATGCATCCCTATGAGATGTATCAGCTCCTGATGGCCCGGCATGAAGACCGGCTCGTGAAGGTCCGTCCGGGTACGCTCTACCACGCTGTCGGCCGGCTCGAAGAGCAGGGGCTGGTCGCTGCGACGGGAACGGACCGCGAGGGCAACCGCCCGGAACGGACCACGTACGAGATCTCCGAAGCGGGACGGGACGCCCTGACCCAACGGCTCCAGGACATGCTGGCCAGCCCGGTGAACGAGTACCCCGCGTTTCCGCTGGCCATCTCGGAGGCCTACAACCTGCCGTCCGGCAGGGTGATCGAGCTGCTTGACCGCCGGCTCCAGGCCCTGCAGGAGCAGCTGGATTTCCTCGTCGCCGCGGAGGGCCGGGTCCGGGCCAAGGGCGTCGAGCGCAAGTACTGGATCGACATGGAGTACCAGCAGACCGTCCTGCACGCAGAGATCGGCTGGATCCGGGGCCTGCAGGACCAGCTCGGCACCGGCCAGCTGCCCTGGTAACGGCTTTCCGGAAGCGGCTCCGCTTCCGGCTCATCAACCACCCACCAGCACCTAAGGAACCCTATGGAAAACGTAGCCAGGCCGTGGCCGGCCCTATGGTCCCTCGTGATCGGCTTCTTTATGATCCTGATCGACACCACCATCGTCTCGGTGGCCAATCCCCGGATCATGGAGGGACTGAACGCCGACATCAACGCGGTGATCTGGGTGACCAGCGCCTATCTGCTGGCCTATGCCGTCCCGCTGCTTATCACCGGCCGGCTGGGTGACCGGTTCGGCCCCAAGAAGCTGTACCTGACCGGTCTTGTCGTGTTTACCCTCGCCTCGCTCTGGTGCGGGCTCTCGGGCGATGTCCAGATGCTGATCGCGGCCCGCGTGGTCCAGGGCTTTGGCGCGGCGATGATGACACCGCAGACCATGGCCGTCATCACCCGCATCTTCCCGCCGGACCGGCGCGGCGCGGCAATGGGTATCTGGGGCGCCACGGCCGGCGTCGCCACCCTCGTGGGACCGATCCTCGGCGGTGTCCTGGTGGACGGGCTGGGCTGGGAATGGATCTTCTTCATCAACGTTCCGGTGGGCATCGCCGGTTTCATCCTCGCGCTGCGGTTTGTGCCTTCCCTGACCACCCACCCGCACAAGTTCGACATTCCCGGCGTGCTGCTCAGCGCCGTCGGGCTCTTCCTGCTGGTGTTCGGCATCCAGGAGGGCGAGACCTACAACTGGGGGACCATCACCGGACCCGTCACGGTCTGGGGGCTCATCATCGCCGGGATCGTCGTCCTTGCCGCGTTCGTGGTGTGGCAGCGGGTCAACAAGGGTGAGCCGCTGCTGCCGCTGTCCCTCTTCAAGGACCGGAACTTCTCCCTCGCCAACATCGGCATCACCACGGTCGGGTTCACGGTGACGGCCTTCAGCCTGCCGCTGATCTTCTACTACCAGATCGTCCGCGGCCTGACGCCGACGCAGTCTGCGCTCATGATGGTCCCGATGGCGCTGATCTCCGGCGGCCTCGCCCCCGTGGTGGGCAAGATCATCGACCGGGTCAACCCGAAATTCATCACCGCGACCGGCCTGCTGCTGATGGCTGTGGCGCTGTTCTGGAACGCTTCCCTGATGCACCCGGAGACACCCATCTGGCTGTTCCTGCTCCCGAGCGCCGTGCTCGGATTCGCCAACGCCGGGATCTGGGCGCCGTTGAGCACCACAGCAACCCGGAACCTGCCGCCGCGGCAGGCCGGGGCAGGCGCCGGCGTCTACAACACCACCCGCCAGATCGGCGCGGTCCTTGGCAGCGCCGCCATCGCGGTGCTGATCCAGGCCAGGCTTGCGGCCGAACTCCCGGCAGCGCCGGGAGGGTCCGGGGAAGCCAGCCCGATGTCGTTCGGCGGGGCCTTGCCCGAGGCCCTGCATGAGGGCTTCTCGACGGCGATGGGCCAGTCCATCCTGCTGCCGGCCGTGGTCATCCTGCTCGGCGCGGCGGTGGCGTTGTTCTTCGCCAAACCCCAGCCGGTCCAGGGCTGGGGCACTGCCCCCGGCTCCGAGCCGGCGGAGGCCCCGGCGGGCGTGCAGAGCCCGGCCCAACCGCGCTGAGGCTAAGCCGTACCGACGCCGGCCGGCATCCGGATCAGCCCAGCAGCACGCTGGTCTGGATGCCGCCGGCGGCGAAGCCCAGGCTCCGGGCGATCGCCAGCGAGCCTTTGTTGCTGACATCGGAGCGCCACTGGAGCGTCAGGCCCGAGGTGAGGGCCTCGTGGGAGGCGATCGAGGCTGCCAGCGAGCCCAGGCCCCGGCGCCGCCACTCCGGGTCCACCAGGACGCCGAGGTCGGCGAGGATGCCCTCCCACTCCGAATACGCCCCGCAGGCCACCGGAACGGGGCGGCCGGCGTCGTCGCGCATGATCGTGTAGCGGTGCGGCAGCCCGGAGAGCCGGACCTCGTTGACGTCGTCCGGCGGGCAGCGGCCCTCCAGCTCCACCGCTTCCGGGTTCCCGTGCGAGACCTTCAGCTCCTCGGCGGGCTGCAGCAGGGGCAGTTCGTCCGCGAAAAACAGGGCGGCTGCCCCCATGCCGTGGCCGCCGTGCGGGCGGGTGATGGTCAGCAGGGTGACGTGCTGGGCCAGCTCCTCATCGGAAATCCCGACGGCGGCATCGAGGACCCGCTGCGGACCCACCAGGGCGGAGGTGCCGAACAGGCGGACGAAATCGACCGTCCGGCGGTTCTCGTCCGCCCGGGTGAGCCGTTCACCGGCCGAGGCGGCGAACTCGGCGTCGTCGAACCCCAAGTGGCGCGCCCATGCGAGCTGGATGATGTCAGCGGAACCGGGCTCAAGACTCATGACTCAACCCTACCTACCGGCGGCTGTACCCCGGCCCCGCCGGCGGACGAGCCGCGGGCTCAGCCTGCAAACCGGCCGGCCGGCTCAGCCGAAGAGGACCGCGGCCTCGTCATAGCGGTGCTGCGGGACGGCCTTCAGGTTGCCGAGGGCGGCGTCGAAGCCCACGTGGACAATGTCGGTGCCGTTGAGGGAGACCATGGTTCCCCAGCGCTGTTCGACCACCGAGTCGATGGCGGCCATGCCCAGGCGGGTGGCGAGGACCCGGTCGAATGCCGTGGGGACGCCGCCGCGCTGGATGTGGCCGAGGACGGTGGCGCGGGTCTCGATGCCCGTCATCGCCTCGAGTTCGGGGGCGAGGCGTTCGGCGATGCCGCCGAGCCGGGGCCGGCCGAAGGTGTCGAGGCCGCGCTCGGAGTGCGGGGTCTCCTGGCCGTCCGGGACGAAGCCCTCGGCGACAACAACCAGCGGCGCCCGGCCACGGTCGTGGGCCGAACGGACCCAGTCAGCGATCTGTTCCATCGAGGCCTTCTGCTCGGGGATCAGGATGGCGTGGGCTCCGGAGGCCATGCCGGCGTGCAGCGCGATCCAGCCCACGTGGCGGCCCATGACTTCGGCGATCATGCAGCGGTGGTGGGATTCCCCCGTGGTGCGGAGCCGGTCGATCGCCTCGGTGGCGATCTCGACGGCGGTGTCGAAGCCGAAGGTGTAGTCGGTGGCGTCGAGGTCGTTGTCGACCGTCTTGGGGACACCCACGATCTTCAGTCCGGCGTCGGTGAGGCGTTTGGCAGCGGCCAGGGTCCCTTCGCCGCCGATGGCGATGATGGCGTCGATGCCCAGGCGGTCCATGTTGGCCTTGATGACCTCGGGGCCGCCGTTGTTCTCGAAGGGGTTGGTGCGTGACGTGCCCAGGATGGTCCCGCCCTGCTTGGCGATGCCGCGGACCATGGTCCGGGGGATATCGATGATGTCGGCTTCGACGACGCCGCGCCAGCCGTCCAGGAATCCCACGAATTCGTGGCCGTGGACGGCGATGCCCTTGAGGACGGCGCCACGGATGACGGCGTTCAGTCCGGGGCAGTCTCCGCCGCTGGTGAGGATTCCAATTTTCATGTCTCGGCTCAAATCCTGGTTCGAAGGTATACAGGCAGAGCGCCACGCTGAGCTCACCCTAGAGTCTAGTGGCGGATGTGGGGCAGGACACAAACGGTTACAACGGCCAGTGCCCCTGCCCACAGGGCAAGGGCACTGGCAGGGACCCGGGACGGGTCCGGGCGGCCGGGGCCGAGTCAGTCCCGGACCGCGGGGGCGCGCCTTAGGGCTGGTTCGAGCGCTTGTCCAGGAAGGATTCGAGGACAATCGCGTTCCGCTGGTCCGGGAGGATCAGCCAGGCCGCGAGGTAGAACACGAAGGCCGGGCCAGGCAACAGGGCGAAAAGCAGGAATGCGATCCGGACGAAGGCCACGTCCACGTTCAGTTTGGCGGCGATCCCGCCGCAGACACCGCCCAACCAGCGCTGCGGACCACGATTCAGGCCAAGGCCCCGGACGGTGCTGAAGAATTTATCCATGGGTTAAGACTTCCCTGTCGATGAATCTTTGTCACGCCCGCGGGCCGAGAGGAGCCCGCCGATCACGAGTGCCGCCCCGGCTCCGATCATCAGCCCGATCAGCACATAGGTGCCGTTCAGGGCCACCAGGCCGAGCCGCGAGACGATGATCAGCAGGGCGAGGGCCATTACGATCAGCCCCCAGACGATGGTCCCGACACGGGCCCGGGAGCCTTCAGGCTGCTCCGATTCCGCGGACTGCAGGGGAGTGGTTGGCACGCTGCCCGTCGATTTGCCGGCGGTGCTGCCGTTCGTTTCGTCAAAGCTGCTCATGTCAGTTCCCTTCCTGGATTGTCACGTTGCTGGCGGTACCGGAGATCTTGAGGATCAGCCGGGCTCCCGGCAGGCCGGTGTTGTAGTCGCTTTGCTGGGTGGTCATGCCGCCGTGGCTCCGGCCGCCTTCGTTGAGGTTGCCCATCGTCATGTCCGCCTGGACCTGCACGGGCACGGTGTCCGGGATGACCACGGTGAGGTTGCTGGCGGTCGCGTCGATGGGGACCACGACGTCGGTGCCCAACGGCGGGTTGAGCGCCAGCGTCGTCAAGTCAGCGGTACCGGTGCCGCCCGTGATCTCGAACCCGACCCGGGCCTGTTCGATGCTGGCCGGCGACCAGTCGGCATTCTGGAAACGGAACCTGTCGCCGTTCGGGACCACATTGAAGATGCCCCCGATGATCAGGGCCACCGCGGCGAAGAACCCGAGGACGCCCGAAGTACGTCCCCTCAGCCCGGCGAAGAGGATCCCGAGTCCCAGGACGGCCGCCCCGCTCGCCCAGACGACGGCGTTGCTGGAGTCGCCGAGGTTGATCAGGTGGCCGGCGTCGAGCGCCTTGATGCCGCCGCCGACCAGGAGCGCAAGCCCGGCAGTGACTGCCACGGCGGGTGCGCCCGGGCCAAGGTTGCGGGGTTTGGCCGGCGGTACGGGACTGCCGCCGGGGACCGGCCGGTAGCCGCCGCCCGGCGGGGGCGTGGGCCCGGACGGCGGGGGTGCGCCCCATGCCGGGCCGGGCACCGTGTCATAGGCCGACGGGGCATAGCTCGGCAGTGGACTGCCTGTCTGGCCGTGGCTTGCCTGCGCATAGCCGGGTTGGGCGTTCATCGGCTGCGTGTGGCCGGCCTGGGCGTAGCTTGGCTGCTGCGGGCCGGGCCCGCCGTAGGCCGGGGAGTGCGAGGACATGGGCGTTGTTCCATTCCGTGTCTTGTTGCGTTGTGTCAGGTAGTAGATGAGGTAGATGATGCCCCCCACCCAGAAGATGGCCCAGATGAAGCCGCCGAAGCCGTGGCGGTCCCAGCCCCACACGCCGTTGCCCAGCCCGGGGAAACCGATGATGGTGGTGATCAGGGCGCCGGTCATGCCGGCGGACCACCGGCCGGCGGCGGCCTCCTGGACGTGGATGCGGCCGTCGGGTTCGGGCAGCAGGGCCCAGGCGAGGCCATAGAGCAGCACGCCGATGCCCGCGAAGACGGCAAGGACGATCAGGATGCCGCGGACGATCAGGGGATCGACGCCCAGTCGCTGGGCGATGCCGCTGGCGACGCCGCCGACCCAGCGGTCGCGACCGCGCTGGATCCCCTGGGCGCGGATCCAGTCGAAGAAGCCCAGGGGCTGGGACCCTGCCGGCGGTGGTGTCGTCGGCGGCGTCGCTCCGTAGTAGAGCGGCGGCGGAGGCAGTGTTCCGGGGCCGGCCGGCTGGTCTGCGGACTCGTTGGCGGATTCGTCGGCGGGCCGGTCCTCGGGGATGCCGGCGGTGTCGGCGGTGTCGGCGGGCTGGTCGGCGGGCCGGTCTTCGGTGCTGCCGGCGGCGTCTTCGGGACGACCGGAAGGGTCGTGGCCCTCATCAGGGTGCGGAGTGTGCGGATTCATACTTCGATCCTGCCCTCCGCCGGGTTTCCGCTCTACTGGGGGATACCCTGAACTGCCCCTGAGTCGTCCCCGGTTCGGGTCCAAAACGCCTCCGGGGAACCCTGATCCGTGCTTGGATTGATCCATGACAACCGCCGTTTCCCGCCCGCCGCTGGTCCGCAGCAGCGACCGTGTCATTGCCGGTGTCTGCGCAGGCCTGGCCCGCCATCTGGGCTGGCCCGTGCGGATGGTGCGGATCGGCATGGTGGTGGCGGCCCTCGCCGGCGGTGCGGGCTTCGCGTTCTACGCGTGGCTGTGGATCATGGTTCCCACCGCGGACGAGAACGCCAAGCGCACGGCCCGCCGCCCGGCGTCGCCCATCGCGCCGGCCGTGAGTGAACCCTACGCAGGGATCTCCGCCGCACCCTACGTTCCCGGACCGCCGCCCGCGTCCGCCCGGCCGCCGGCCACCTCCGGAGCAACAGCGGAGCCGGTCACGGAGCCTTGGCGAAGCCGGGTCCCGGGAATGCGCTACGGCAAGGAGATCCTGCTCGGCGCGGGCCTGCTGCTCGCGGCGGGAATCCTGATCGCCCGGCTGCTCGGCCTGGACGTTCCCCTGGGCACCCTCATTCCGGCCGCGGCGATCCTGGGCGGCGCCGCCATCGCCTGGATGCAGCTCGATGAAACCCGGCGGGCGGGCCTGGTGGACAAGACCAAGGCCGACCAGGCCGGCGGCTGGGCGCGCCTCGCGGCCGGCCTCGCGCTGGTGGTCGCCGGTGTCCTGGTGATGGTCTCCGGCTCGGGCTCCTGGGAGCAGACCTGGCTGGCCCTGCTGGCCTCCGTCGCGGTGCTCGGCGGGGTGGCCCTGGTGCTCCTGCCCTGGGGGCTGAAATTCTGGCGCGACCTGGAGGCGGAACGCGCCGGCCGGGTCCGCGCCACCGAACGTGCCGAGATCGCCGCCCACCTGCACGACTCCGTGCTCCAGACCCTGGCCCTGATCCAGCGGCGCGCCGGCAACGAGCACGACGTCGTCCGGCTCGCCCGCGCCCAGGAACGCGAGCTGCGGGGCTGGCTGTACCGGGACCCGGGCAAGGAAGCAGGCCAGCTGTCCGAAGGCATCAAGGCGGCCGCGGCCGAAGTGGAAGATGCGCTGGGCCACGCCGTGGAGGTCGTCAGCGTCGGCGACTGCGCCATGGCTGAACGGCACGAGGCCCTGGTCCAGGCGGCCCGCGAGGCCATGCTCAACGCCGCCCGCCACGGAGGCGGTGCCGTGTCCGTCTACCTGGAGGTCACCGACGGCGCCGCGGAGGTTTTTGTGAAGGACCGGGGACCCGGATTCGATCCGGATTCGGTCCCGCCGGACCGGCTCGGCGTCCGCGAATCGATCATCGGCCGGATGAACAGGCACGGCGGCACGGCCGCCATCATCAGCAGCCCGGACGGCACCGAGGTGCGGCTCAGGCTGCCGCTGCCCGCCGCCGCGGCGGCCAACGACAACGGAGAGGTAAAACTGTGAGCACCACAGCTGCAGGAGGTGCGGCCGGGTCCATCCGGGTCGTGATCGTGGATGACCACGCCATCTTCCGGTCCGGCCTCAAGACCGACCTGGATCCCGCCATCGTCGTCGCGGGCGAGGCCGGGACAGTCGAGGAGGCCATCGCCGTCATCGCCGCGGTGCGACCCGACGTCGTGCTGCTGGACGTCCACCTGCCCGGCGGTCTCGGTGGCGGCGGGCGCGAGGTGATCGCCGGCTCCGTGCCGCTGCTGGGCAGCACCCGGTTCCTGGCCCTGAGCGTCTCCGACGCGGCGGAAGACGTGGTCTCGGTCATCCGCGCCGGGGCACGCGGCTACGTCACCAAGACCATTTCCGGGGCGGAAATATCCGATGCCGTGCGCCGCGTGGCGGGAGGCGACGCCGTCTTTTCACCCCGGCTGGCAGGATTTGTCCTGGATGCCTTCGGCACCGCGCCCGCGGACATCGCCGACGACGAGCTGGACCGGCTTTCGGCGCGGGAACTCGAGGTGATGCGGCTGATTGCCCGCGGCTACAGCTACAAGGAAGTCGCCAAGGAACTGTTCATCTCGATCAAGACGGTCGAAACCCACGTCTCGGCGGTGCTGCGCAAACTCCAGCTCTCCAGCCGGCACGAACTCACCCGCTGGGCGGCCGAACGCCGGCTCCTCTAAAACCAGGATGCGCTATCACTTTGGGTCCTTATCCGGGCTGGATAGGGACCAAAAGTGATAGCGCATCGGGGTTGGAAACGGGGTTACTTGGCCTTGCCGAGGAAATCCTGGAGCCGGGCGACGCCGGTGGCCAGGTCCTCGTCGCCGAGGGCGTAGGACAGGCGGAGGTAGCCGGAAGGACCGAACGCCTCGCCCGGAACCACGGCCACCTCGACCTCGTCCAGGATCAGCGCGGCCAGTTCGGCCGACGTCGCCGGCCGGACCGGTCCGTTGGCGGAGGGGTACTCCTTGCCCAGCAGGGCGCGGACATCGGCGTAGACGTAGAACGCACCCTTCGGCGTCGGGCATTCAACGCCCTCAATGGCGTTCAGGCCCGCCACAATCGCCTTGCGGCGGCGGTCGAAGGCGAGCTTCATCTCGTCGACGGCGGTCAGCGGGCCGGAGACCGCCGCGAGGGCAGCGACCTGCGGGATGTTCGAGACGTTGGACGTCGCGTGCGACTGCAGGTTCGTGGCGGCCTTGATGACGTCGGCCGGGCCGATCATCCAGCCGACCCGCCAGCCGGTCATGGCATAGGTCTTGGCCACACCGTTGAGGATGACCACCTTGTCGCCCAGCTCCGGCACGGCGGTCGCGATCGAGGTGAAGGGCACGCCGTCGTAGGTCAGGTGCTCGTAGATCTCATCGGTGACCACCCACAGCCCCTTGGACGCGGCCCACTGGCCGATTTCCTTGACCTGCTCCGGCGAGTAGACGGCGCCCGTCGGGTTGGACGGGGAGACGAACAGCAGGATCTTGCTGCGCTCCGTGAGGGCGGCTTCCAGTTGCTCCACGGTGACCAGGTATTCCTGTTCCGGGCCGGCAAAGACCTCGACCGGGACGCCGCCGGCGAGCCGGATGGCCTCGGGGTAGGTGGTCCAGAACGGCGTCGGGACAATGACCTCGTCGCCCGGGTCCAGCAGGGTGGCGAAGGTGTTGTAGACGGCCTGCTTGCCGCCGTTGGTCACCAGCACCTGGGATGCCTCGGCCTTGTAGCCGGAGTCCCGGAACGTTTTGTCCGCGATGGCCTGCTTCAGCTCGGGCAGGCCGCCGGCGGGAGAGTAGCGGTGGTACTTCGGCTGGCTGGCTGCCTCGATGGCGGCCTGCACAATGTAGCCGGGGGTCGGGAAGTCCGGTTCGCCGGCGCCGAAGCCGATGACCGGCCGGCCGGCTGCCTTGAGCGCCTTCGCCTTGGCATCGACAGCCAATGTGGCGGATTCGGCAATGGCGGAAATGCGCTGTGAAATGCGGGCGGCAGGCATGGCGGGTCCATTCTTCGCTTGCAGCTGGAGGGCTGTTTGTGGGATTCGACGGAATCTACTCTATGCTGATCAGCGGATCGCCCGGGGTGCCGGCGCGGAAATGTGACTGCAGCAGCATCAGTTGTTTTCGCCGACACACCACGGTCCGGACGGCCGGTTCGACGTAGGCGCAGTTGTTGCGTAGACTGGTTCTCCGGTGTTGAAAACACGATGATGGTCTGCGCCTCAGGAAAGTCTGGGGAAGGGACGTCGGCGGGGTTTTTGATCCATAGGGTAGTGGCGCAATTGGTAGCGCAGCGGTCTCCAAAACCGCAGGTTGCAGGTTCGAGTCCTGTCTGCCCTGCGCAAGCTGTTCCGGGTGAACCGGAGCAAGCGCAGCAACCATGGTTCAGTTCAGAGCCGGGTATCCGACATTGCGAGGATGAGTGAGGACCAGGTGACCGAAACAGCTGCCAGCAGCTCCAAAGGCCGCCCCACCAAGAACGCCGCGAAAGCAGGCTTCTTCGCTCGAATTGCGCTCTTCGTCCGCCAGGTCATCGGCGAACTGAAGAAGGTCGTCGCACCGACCCGCAAGGAACTGATCAACTACACGCTCGTGGTGCTGGTGTTCGTGGCCGTCATGATGGTCATCGTCAGCCTGCTGGACATCGGTTTTGGAACCGCTGTCAGCTGGGTGTTCGGCGGGGTCGCTCCCACGGACCGCTAAGGCGAACCGTCCGCAGGCTGCGTGGTCCGTCCGGGGAAATCCGGAGGGACACCACGGGGTGTGCGGAATGAGTCATTTAAATAGGCATGTTAGGCAATGAGGAAGCAGGAGACCAAGTGTCTGAGCAGGAGCTCGAGGTAACCGAGACTGAGCTGGATAAGAGCCAGGACGCCGTGGTGGAAGCCACGGAAGAGTCCGAGGCCGCGTCTGCTGCGCCCGAATCCGACGCCGCCGCTGAGGCAGATGCAGACGCTGCAGCCGACGACGCAGAATCTGACGAAGACTCTGCCGACGAAGAAGAGTCCGCCGACGACGCAGAAGCCGACGACGCAGAGTCAGGCGACGCCCTGGCCGCTGCTGCCGCCGCCGCCGAAGTGGACCCGGCCGATGAGTTCAAGGCCAAGCTGCGCCGCCAGGAGGGTGACTGGTTTGTCATCCACTCCTACGCAGGCTACGAAAACCGCGTCAAGGCCAACCTGGAAACCCGCATCCAGACTCTGGACATGGAAGATTACATCTTCGAAATCCAGGTTCCGATGGAGGAAGTCGTTGAGATCAAGAACGCTCAGCGCAAGGTCATCAACCGCGTCCGCATCCCCGGCTACGTCCTGGTCCGCATGGACCTGACCGACGCCTCCTGGGGCGCCGTCCGGCACACTCCCGGCGTCACCGGCTTCGTGGGCAACGCCCACAACCCGGTTCCGCTGCGCCTCGATGAGGTCTTCTCCATGCTCGCCCCCGTCTTCGAGGAAGAGCAGGCCGAGAAGGGCAAGCCGGTCAAGCACGCCGCCGCGCAGATCGACGTCGACTTCGAGGTCGGCGAATCGGTCATCGTCAAGGAGGGCCCCTTCGAGACCCTTCCCGCCACGATCTCCGAAATCAAGGTGGATTCCCAGACCCTCGTGGTGCTGGTCTCCATCTTCGAGCGCGAGACCCCGGTGACCCTGGCGTTCAACCAGGTCAGCAAGATCTAGCTTTCCGCACAGAATTCGCTCCGGACTGCCCGCTTAGCAGCCCCGGAGCGGCCGGCCGCCTCGCCATGGCGGCCACCAACCTGAGGCACGCTCCTGTGTCCCAGGACGTATTTGAGAGAAGGACCTACATTGGCTCCCAAGAAGAAGGTCACCGGCCTCATCAAGCTGCAGATCCAGGCAGGTGCCGCTAACCCGGCCCCGCCGATCGGTCCTGCGCTTGGCCAGCACGGTGTCAACATCATGGAATTCTGCAAGGCGTACAACGCTGCGACGGAAGCCCAGCGCGGCAACGTTATTCCGGTTGAAATCACGGTCTACGAGGACCGTTCATTCACGTTCATCACCAAGACCCCGCCGGCCGCTGAACTCATCAAGAAGGCTGCAGGCGTTGCCAAGGGTTCACCGACCCCGCACACCGTCAAGGTTGCCAAGCTGACGCAGGCACAGGTCAACGAGATCGCCACCACCAAGATGGAAGACCTCAACGCCACGAGCCTCGAAGGCGCCGCGAAGATCATCGCCGGCACCGCCCGTTCCATGGGTATCACCGTCGAAGGCTAATAGCCTTTACCGCCGGGCAACCGGCACCACCTAATCATTGAAATGTCGGAATTTCCGGACAACAGCCGGAACCCCGACTGTGGCAGGGCCCAGCGCGGTCCGCAGACCACAACTGCACAAGGAGAATAAGCAGCATGGCAAAGCGCAGCAAAGCATATGAGGCAGCCGCCGCCAAGATCGACGCGGAGAAGTTCTACGCGCCGTTCGAGGCAGTGACGCTGGCCAAGGACACCAACCCGTCCAAGTTCGACGCCACCGTTGAGGTCGCCTTCCGCCTGGGCGTCGACCCGCGTAAGGCTGACCAGATGGTCCGCGGCACCGTAAACCTGCCGCACGGCACCGGTAAGGTTGCCCGCGTCCTCGTCTTCGCAACGGGCGACAAGGCTGAAGCAGCAATCGCTGCCGGCGCCGACTTCGTTGGTTCCGATGACCTGATCGAAAAGATCGCAGCCGGCTGGACCGACTTCGACGCAGCCGTCGCCACCCCTGACCTCATGGGCAAGGTTGGCCGCCTCGGTAAGGTCCTGGGTCCGCGTAACCTGATGCCGAACCCGAAGACCGGCACCGTGACCGCTGACGTCGCCAAGGCCGTCAACGACATCAAGGGCGGCAAGATCGACTTCCGCGTCGACAAGCACTCGAACCTGCACTTCATCATCGGCAAGGTTTCCTTCGACGCCATGAAGCTGGCCGAGAACTACGCAGCCGCACTGGAAGAGGTTCTTCGCCTCAAGCCGTCCGCTTCCAAGGGCCGCTACATCCAGAAGGCCACCGTCGCCACGACGTTCGGCCCGGGCATCTCGGTTGACCCCAACGTCACCAAGGTCCTGACCGAGGTCTAAAGCCTCACCCGCCTGGGAACAGGCAACAGAAAAGACCGTCCCGCGTATGCGGGGCGGTCTTTTCTGCATTCTGCGCGCCCGTTAGGCTGTCCCGGTGACTACAGCGCCGTACCTCATCGAACCCCTCGTCATCCCCGCCGCCGTTGATTCCCCCGATGCCGCCGACTTCCTGGAACTCGGCGAAATGTGCGACGCCATGACGCTCGCGGTGTGGGGCAACCTGGACCGCGCAACACCCGCCGCCGCCCGGCTCCAGTTCTGGCGGGACAACTCCTACCGGCAGATCCGGATCTTCTTCGTCCGCCAGGAGGGCAGGATCGTGGCCCGCTCGTGGGTCCGCTGCGAACTCCAGGAGAACCTCGGCACCGCCCTCCTCCACGTCGAGGTACTCGAGGAGTTCAGCGGGCGGGGCATCGGCCTGGCGCTGCTGCGGCACGCCGAGGAGCTGGCGGCCGCGCAGGGCCGCAGCATCATGCAGAGTTTCACCGAACACCCCGCCGATTTCGACGCCGACGCACCCGGCCTGGTCATGCCGGCGACCGGAACCGGCGCGCTGCCGGCCCGGGCGCGGGGTGTCCGGTTTGCCCTGCAGGCCGGCTACCGCCTCGAGCAGGTCGAGCGCTTCAGCGTCCTCGACCTGCCGGCCCGTGCCGGCGGCTGGGATGACCTGGAACGGGAGGCCGTGGCCAAGGCGGGGGAGGAGTATGAGCTCGTGTCCTGGACCGGCACCTGCCCGGACGAATACGCGGAGCAGCTCGCGGTCCTGATGTCCCGGATGAGCACGGACGCACCCTCCGGGGAGCTGAGCTACGACGCGGAACAGTGGGACGTGGCACGGGTCCGGCACGTCGAGGACACCTGGAAGCGGGCCGGCCTGGTGTCCCTCGTGGCAGCCGCGAGGCACCGGAGCAGCGGAGAACTGGCCGCCTACTCGGTGCTTCAGCTCACCGCCGCGAAGCCGTGGCTGGCCGATCAGGACGACACCCTTGTCGCCGCCAGCCACCGCGGGCACCGCCTCGGCATGCTGGTGAAACTGCTGAACATCCGCAGGCTCCGGACCGGGTACCCGGCGGTGGAACGCGTGGTCACGTTCAACGCGGCGGAGAACGAGCACATGCTGGCGATCAACATCTCCCTCGGCTTCCGGCCCGCGGGGTACGACGGCGAGTGGCAGCGGGTCGTGACGGCGTAACCCATGGAACGGCGGACCAAAGCGGCATATGCTGGCGGTTGAAAGCCCGGCCCAAGCCGGGCTTCCGGCACCCGTGGTGGATGGCAGAACGGCTGGGATGATGCCCTCTATGGCAAACGACGTACGGATTGAACAGCTGTGGATCCCCGATTCCGTGGACGGGCCGGACGCCGCTGACTTCCTGGCCGCCGTCGAAGTGGGCCGCAAGGTGCGCATGCAGACCTGGGGGAGTGACGACCTCGCCTACGCCCCGCTGGAAAAGCTGCTGGAAATGGCGGACCCCTACGAACGCCAGGTCATCCTCGTGGCCAAGATCGACGGCGAGATCGTCGGAGCCGTCGACATCGCGCTCCCGCTCGCGGACAACCTCGACATGGCCGAATTCACGCTCGATATCCTGCCGGAATTCCAGGGCAAGGGCGTGGGACGGCAGCTGCTCGAAGCGGCCGAGCACTTCGCCCGCGACGAGGGCCGGCACACGATCCTGATCGACACGAACCATCCCGGGGCGTCCCTGGCCGACACCGAGGCCGGGCAACTGGTACCGGGGAGCGGGCTCGGCTTCGTGCCGCTGGCCAGCCGGGAGGTCGAGTTCGCCACGCACACCGGCTACACCCTGCAGCACATCGAGCAGTTCAGTGCCTGCGCGCTGCCGCTGGACAGCAAGCTCGTCGCCGAACTCGAAGCCGAAGCCGAATCAGCCAATGGCGGACGCTACCGGCTGCACCACTGGACGGACCGGTGCCCGGACCGGTGGCTCGAGGCCGTCGCGGCGCTGGAAAACCGTGCCGGTGAGGACGGCGTTCCCGGGGCGGAAACCGAGGACATGGTCTTCGACGGCCGGATCCTCCGTGAGGCGGAGGAGGTCACCATCGCCCAGGGGCGCCGGACAGTGGTCACCGCCGTCGAGCACATCGGCAGCGGCGACGCTCGTCGGCCTGACCACCATCAGCGTCCTCGCGCTGCGCCCCGACGTCGTCTTCCAGGACGACACCGTGGTCCTGCAGGAGCACCGCGGCAACAAACTCGGCCTGCTGATCAAGGTCGCCAACATGGAGCGGCTGACCGAACAGTTCCCGGACGCCAGGGTCCTCTACACCTGGAACGCACCGGAAAACCGCTACCTGCTCAAGGTCAACCAGCAGCTCGGCTTCACCACGGCGGGCGTGACCGGGATCTGGCAGAAAGAGCTGCCGGACTTCGGGCCGAGCGTCAGCTGAACAGACGGGGCAGTGCTGCTTGCGCCCCGATTTGGCGCACCCGCACCGTGTCCCGTAAGCTGGGGGGACCAAAGACCGTCGGTTGTTGGAAATCCACTCTCCCAAGCAAGACTCACTTCTGCAGTCGCGCCGGGGAGGGTCAGTGGATCTCCAGACGAAGGACCCTGAACATAGGGCGGCCGGCGCAGGTGAACGAAGCAAAGCTCCGCGGTCATGGACCGCGTCGAGACAAGCCCCGTGCATCTGCGCGGGGCGTTTTTTAGTTTTAGCTCTGTTGAGCGGGGACCGGGAACACCGGCACTATCCCCGGAAGGAGGGTTATGGCAACGCCTAGCAAGGTTTCAGCAGTAGCTGAGATCACTAACGATTTCAAGGAATCGAACGCCGCTGTCCTGACCGAATACCGTGGGCTCACCGTTGCACAGCTCAAGCAGCTGCGTGTCTCTCTCGGCCAGGACACCAAGTTCTCGGTCGTCAAGAACACCCTGACCGCCATTGCAGCCAAGGAAGCTGGTGTCGAAGCATTCGACGGTCAGCTCGCCGGCCCCACTGCAATCGCGTTCATCAAGGGTGACGCAGTTGCCGCTGCCAAGAGCCTGACGGATTTTGCCAAGACCAACAAGCAGCTGGTTATCAAGACCGGTTACTTCGAGGGCAAGGCACTGAACGCCAGCGAAGTTGCTGCCCTGGCAGCACTCGAGTCCCGCGAGCTGCAGCTCGCCAAGGTTGCAGGCATCCTCAAGGCTCCTGCTGCCGCCGCTGTACGCATCATTGACGCTCTGCGCCTCAAGCTTGAAGAAGAGAACGGTGCACCGGCAGCTGCCGAGGCTCCCGCCGCTGACGAAGCCCCTGCCGACGCTCCCGCCGATGCAGCAGCAGAGGCTGAGGCTCCGGCCGAAGCCGCAGCCCCCGAAGAGAACTAACTCTCTAAACCAGACTCCGGTGCGAAGGCAATGGCCCAGGCCGCCGAGCACCACTATAGGAAGGACGCCACACCATGGCGAAGCTCACCAACGAAGAGCTCATTGAAGCTTTCAAGGAACTGACCATCATCGAGCTCTCCGAGTTCGTTAAGCTCTTCGAAGAGACCTTCGAAGTTACCGCTGCTGCTGTTGCCGTTGCTGGCCCCGCTGCCGGCGGTGCTGCTGAAGAAGAAGAGCAGACTGCATTCGACGTCATCCTGGAGCACCCGGGCGACAAGAAGATCGCAGTGATCAAGGAAGTTCGCGCAATCACTTCCCTGGGCCTCAAGGAAGCCAAGGACCTGGTTGACAGCGCTCCGAAGGCCGTTGTTGAAGGCGTCACCAAGGAAGCTGCCGAGAAGGCTGTTGCACAGCTCGAAGAAGCTGGCGCACGCGTTACCCTCAAGTAACTCGCTGCTCCGGGAAACCCCGTCCACTTCGGTGGGCGGGGTTTTCTGCGTTCCGGGCCGGCTCGCCCGGTCCCGCCCGGCTCCGCCCGCGGAGTCCCGGGCCTTAACGCGGCAACGCGGGGCCGTGTCGACCCCGCGTTGCCAGTTAACCCGGCACAGTTAACCCGCCCGGGCTAGTTGGGTTCGGAGATGTCCGCGACGACGGCGTCCAGGGCGGCGGTCAGGGCGTCGGCATCGACGAACGCGCTGAAGCCGTGCTCTCCGGCGCCCATCGAAATGCGCCGCCCCGCGATGCTGCGGTCGGCGTAGACCGGCCAGGCGACGGTGCTGCCGAGCGGGGTGATGGTGCCGCGCTCGTAGCCCGTGGCCTCCAGCGCGACCTCCGCCGTGGGCAGGGACAGCTTGTTGACGCCCACCAGCGCCCGGAGCTTGGGCCAGGAAATCTGCCGGTCGCCGGGAATCAGGGCGAACAGGAAGCTGCCGTCCTTGTGCTTGACCACGAGGGACTTCACGATGTCCGCCGGCTGGATGCCCAGGATCCGGGCCGCCTCCTCAAGGCTGCTGCGCGGCAAGGCGCTCCACGACGCGCACGTCAGCCCGCGCGCCGCGGCGTCGGCCAGGAAACGCTCCCGGCCCGCGCCGGCGGCCGCTGCGGCAGGGTCTCCAGACCCGCTGTCCGTCATGACCGGCTCAGTCGCGGTACAGCAGCAGGGCTTCGCCCTGGCCGCCGCCGCCGCACAGGGACACCGCCGCCTTGCCGGTGCCCCGGCGCTTCAGTTCGTGGGCAGCGTGCAGGGCCAGCCGGGCGCCGGAGGCCCCGATCGGGTGGCCCAGGGCGATGGCGCCGCCGTGGATGTTGCACTTCTCCAGCGGGTAGTCGAGGTCCTTGAGGGACTGCACGGCCACGGAGCCGAAGGCCTCGTTGATCTCGATGAAGTCCAGGTCCGCGGTGGACCAGCCGGCCTTGTCCAGGGCGTTCCGGATCGCGTTGGAGGGCTGGGAGTGCAGGGAGTTGTCCGGACCGGCCACCTGGCCCGGCTTGCCGACCACGGCCAGGTATTCCAGGCCGTTGTCCTCGGCGAACTTGCGCGAGGATCAGCACGAGGGCGGCGGCGCCGTCGGAGAGCGGGAGAGGAGTTGCCGGCGGTGATGGTTCCGTCCGTGACGAACGCCGCCCGCAGCCCGGCGAGGGAGTCAACGGTGGTGTCCGGGCGGATGCCCTCGTCGGAGGCCACGACGATCGGATCGCCCTTGCGCTGCTTGACGCTGATCGGGGCGATCTCGCCGTCGAAGACGCCGTCCTTCGCGGCCCGCGCGGCGCGCTGGTGCGAGCGGCGGCCACCTCGTCCTGGGAGGTCGCGGTCGATGCCGAGGGTGAGGTTCTTGGTCTCCGTCGACAACCCCATGGACTGGCCGTCGAAGGCATCGGTCAGGCCGTCGTGCGCGGCGACGTCGAGCGCCTGGACGGTTCCGTAGGTCCAGCCCTGCCGGGACCCCGGCAGGATGTGCGGGGCCCGGGTCATGGACTCCTGGCCGCCGGCGACCACCACCGTGGCGTCGCCGCTGCGGATCATCCGGGCCGCGTCGATCACGGCGGTGAGGCCGGAGAGGCAGACCTTGTTGATGGTCACCGTGGGAACGTTCCAGCCGATGCCCGCGCCGATGGCGCTCTGGCGGGCAGGGTTCTGGCCCGGCGCCGGCCTGCAGCACCTGGCCCATGATCACGGAGTCCACCTGGTCGGCCTTCACCCCGCTGGCGGCCAGGGCCGCGCGGATGGCGTGGGCGCCAGCTCTACGGCGGTGAAGCTGGCCAGCTGGCCGTTCAGACGGCCCTGCGGCGTGCGTGCGGCGGCAAGGATGACAACATCATTGTTGTCCGCGGAGTTGCTCATGATTTTCTCTTCCGATCTATTGACGATGTACGCCTAGGTTATCGTGAGCCCCATCACCTATCCATTCGGCTCCGGCCCCTGCCGGCGAAGGCGGTGCCGCTGCAGCTCCGGCAGACCCAGCGAGGTCCAGCTGATCCCGCCGGTGCTTGCAATCCGGAACGGAAGTGGGGTAGACAAGTAGGTTGCTTTGCCGTATCGTAGATATTTGCGTCTTCCCTGTTTACCTTCAGCCTTCATATAGCGGTGGGCTTAGCCTGGCAGCTGCTCCATCAATGTGCCGTCATACAACGTGCACCAGCATGGCCAGCGCGGGTCCCGGGTCATATAGCGGAACCGGATTGGTAGCACTGCGGAGTCACTCCGCAGGGTGCATAACGGGGGAGATCTGAAAACGCCTGAAGGTCTGTGGAAGGATCCCTCTTGGTCGCCTCGAGCACCTCTAATGTAAACAACGCTGAAACCGCTATCAATGCCGACAGCACCGACGGTGCAACCCGCCGGCTCTCATTCGCAAAGATTCACGAACCTCTTGACGTTCCGAATCTGCTTGCCCTGCAAACGGACAGCTTCGACTGGCTGGTCGGAAACGAACGCTGGCAGGCACGCGTAGCGAAGGCCGTCGAAGAAGGCGACCTCAGCGTCGCCACCTCCTCGGGTCTGTCCGACATCTTCGAAGAGATCTCCCCGATCGAGGATTTCCAGGGCACCATGTCCCTGAGCTTCTCCGAGCCGGAGTTCGCTGACCCGAAGTACACCATGGCCGAGTGCAAGGACCGGGACGCAACGTACTCGGCTCCGCTGTACGTCAAGGCCGAATTCATGAACAACAACACGGGCGAAATCAAGCAGCAGACCGTGTTCATGGGTGACTTCCCGCTGATGACCGAGAAGGGCACCTTCGTCGTCAACGGCACCGAGCGTGTCGTCGTCTCCCAGCTGGTCCGTTCCCCGGGCGCCTACTTCGAGCGCACCGCCGACAAGACCAGCGACAAGGACATCTTCACCGCGAAGATCATCCCGTCCCGCGGCGCATGGTTCGAACTCGAAATCGACAAGCGCGACCAGGTCGGCGTTCGCCTCGACCGCAAGCGCAAGCAGTCCGTCACCGTGCTGCTGAAGGCCCTCGGCTGGACCGAAGGCCAGATCCTCGAAGAGTTCGGCCAGTACGACTCCATGCGCGCAACGCTGGAGAAGGACGCCACCGAAACCCGCGAAGACGCCTTGCTGGACATCTACCGGAAGCTGCGACCGGGCGAGCCGCCCACGGTCGAGGCTGCCCAGTCCCTGCTGGACAACCTGTACTTCAACTCCAAGCGCTACGATCTGGCCAAGGTCGGCCGTTACAAGATCAACCGCAAGCTTGGCATCGACCGCTCCCTTGGCGACAAGGAAGCGTCGGTCCTGCACGTTGAAGACATCGTCGCCATGATCAAGTTCCTCGTTGCCCTGCACGCCGGCGAGAAGACCCTCACGGGCAAGCGCGACGGCCAGGACCACGAGCTGCGCGTCGAGATCGATGACATCGACCACTTCGGCAACCGCCGCATCCGCGCCGTCGGCGAGCTCATCGAGAACCAGGTCCGCACCGGCCTGTCCCGCATGGAGCGCGTTGTCCGCGAGCGTATGACGACCCAGGACGTCGAGGCCATCACGCCGCAGACGCTGATCAACATCCGCCCCGTCGTGGCAGCCATCAAGGAGTTCTTCGGAACCTCCCAGCTGTCCCAGTTCATGGACCAGAACAACCCGCTGTCGGGTCTGACCCACAAGCGCCGCCTGTCCGCGCTTGGCCCGGGCGGTCTGTCCCGTGACCGTGCAGGCATGGAAGTCCGAGACGTTCACCCGTCCCACTACGGACGTATGTGCCCGATCGAAACCCCTGAAGGCCCGAACATCGGTCTGATCGGTTCGCTGGCTTCCTACGGCCGCATCAACCCGTTCGGTTTCATCGAGACCCCGTACCGCCTCGTGGCCGAGGGTGTCGTCTCCGACGAGGTCCAGTACCTCACCGCCGACGACGAAGCCGAGGTCCTGATCGCACAGGCCAACGCTCCGCTCGACGCGAACAAGAAGTTCGCCGAAGAGACCGTCCTGGTCCGTGCCCGCGGTGGTGGAGGCGAGCCCGTGCTGGTTCCCGCCGCCGACGTCGAGTTCATGGACGTTTCCCCGCGCCAGATGGTGTCCGTGGCAACGGCCCTGATCCCGTTCCTCGAGCATGACGATGCCAACCGCGCACTCATGGGTGCCAACATGCAGCGCCAGGCCGTGCCGCTGGTCCGTTCCGAGGCACCGTTCGTCGGTACCGGCATGGAGCGCGCCGCTGCAGTCGACGCCGGCGATGTCACCATCGCGAAGAAGGCAGGTGTGGTCACCGAGGTCTCCGCCGAGCTCGTCATCATGCTCAACGACGACGGTACGGAAACCAACTACCGCATCAACAAGTTCGCCCGCTCCAACCAGGGCAACTGCTACAACAACCGCGTCCTGGTGAGCGAAGGCCAGCGCCTGGAGGTCGGCGGCATCATCGCTGACGGCCCGGCAACGGACCAGGGCGAGCTCGCCCTCGGTAAGAACCTGCTCGTGGCATTCATGTCATGGGAAGGCCACAACTTCGAGGATGCCATCATCCTGTCCCAGCGCATCGTGGCCGAGGACGTCCTGTCCTCCATCCACATCGAGGAGCACGAGATCGATGCCCGCGACACCAAGCTTGGTGCCGAGGAAATCACCCGTGACATCCCGAACGTGTCCGAGGAAGTCCTGGCAGGCCTGGACGAGCGCGGCATCATCCACATCGGTGCCGAGGTTGAAGCCGGCGACATCCTGGTCGGAAAGGTCACCCCGAAGGGCGAGACCGAGCTGACCCCGGAAGAGCGCCTGCTGCGCGCCATCTTCGGTGAGAAGTCCCGCGAAGTGCGCGACACCTCCCTGAAGGTTCCGCACGGCGAGTCCGGCACCGTCATCGGTGTCCGCGTCTTCGACCGCGACAACGACGACGAGCTGCCCCCGGGCGTCAACCAGCTGGTCCGCGTCTACGTGGCCGCCAAGCGCAAGATCACCGACGGCGACAAGCTCGCCGGCCGCCACGGCAACAAGGGTGTTATCTCCAAGATCCTCCCGATCGAGGACATGCCCTTCCTTGCCGACGGTACCCCCGTTGATATCGTCCTGAACCCGCTGGGTGTTCCGGGCCGTATGAACGTCGGCCAGGTGCTGGAAACGCACCTCGGCTGGGTTGCCAAGACCGGCTGGAAGATCGAGGGCGAGCCCGAGTGGGTCAAGCAGCTGCCGAACCTGCCGCGCGAGAGTGGCTCAGACCACTGTTGCAACGCCGGTCTTCGACGGCGCCCGTGAAGAGGAAATCACGGGCCTGCTCGACTCCACCAACGTCACCCGCGACGGTGACCGCCTGATCAACTCCTCAGGCAAGACCCGCCTGTTCGACGGCCGCTCCGGCGAGCCGTTCCCGGATCCGATCTCGGTCGGCTACATGTACATCCTGAAGCTCCACCACCTGGTGGACGACAAGATCCACGCACGCTCCACCGGCCCGTACTCCATGATCACGCAGCAGCCGCTGGGTGGTAAGGCACAGTTCGGTGGCCAGCGCTTCGGTGAGATGGAAGTGTGGGCGCTCGAAGCTTACGGCGCCGCCTACACGCTCCAGGAACTCCTCACGATCAAGTCGGATGACATCCACGGTCGTGTGAAGGTCTACGAAGCCATCGTCAAGGGCGAGAACATCCCCGAGCCGGGCGTTCCTGAGTCCTTCAAGGTCTTGATCAAGGAAATGCAGTCGCTGTGCCTGAACGTGGAAGTGCTTTCCACGGACGGAACCACAATTGAAATGCGTGACTCTGATGACGCAGTCTTCACGGCTGCGGAAGAACTGGGCATCGATCTGTCTCGTGCAGAGCCCAGTTCCGTAGAAGAGGTTTAGCAGGGGGTTACCGGGACAAGCAGGCGGCCCCGCCGCGCTGACTTTTCCCGGTAGCCACCTCCCTCTTCCCGTAACCCAAGACTTCAGAATTTAGAGAACAAGAGAGAACAGGGACCATATGTCCAGCGAATCCTCCTTCGGCCTCATGCAGATCGGCCTCGCCACCGCGGAAGACATCCGTGGCTGGTCTTACGGCGAGGTTAAGAAGCCGGAAACCATCAACTACCGCACGCTCAAGCCCGAGAAGGACGGCCTCTTCTGCGAGAAGATCTTCGGCCCGTCCCGCGACTGGGAATGCTACTGCGGCAAGTACAAGCGCGTGCGCTTCAAGGGCATCATCTGCGAGCGGTGTGGCGTTGAGGTCACCCGCGCAAAGGTGCGCCGTGAGCGCATGGGCCACATCGAGCTGGCCGCCCCGGTCACGCACATCTGGTACTTCAAGGGTGTTCCGTCCCGCCTGGGCTACCTCCTTGACCTGGCACCGAAGGACCTCGAAAAGGTCATCTACTTCGCCGCCTACATGATCACGAGCGTCGACGCCGACAGCCGCCACGAAGAACTGCCCAACCTCCAGGTTGAGCACGACATCGAGAAGAAGCAGCTGATCGACAACCGCGACTCCGACATCGCCACGATCGCCCGCGACCTCGAGAACGAGCTTGCCCGTCTCGAAGGCGAAGGCGCCAAGGCTGCCGACAAGAAGAAGGCCCGCGACTCCGCTGACCGCCAGATGGCGAACGTCCGCAAGCGCGCCGACGCCGAAATCGAGCGCCTCGAGCAGGTCTGGGACCGCTTCAAGAACCTCAAGGTCGCTGACCTTGAAGGTGACGAAGGCCTGTACCGCGAACTGCGCGACCGCTACGGCATGTACTTCGAAGGCTCCATGGGTGCCGAAGCCATCAAGAAGCGTCTTGAGAACTTCGACATGCAGGCCGAGTCGGACATGCTGCGCGACATCATCGCCAACGGCAAGGGCCAGCGCAAGACCCGCGCCCTGAAGCGGCTCAAGGTGGTCAACGCGTTCCTGACCACCAACAACAGCCCGCTCGGCATGGTGCTGGACGCCGTCCCGGTGATCCCGCCGGAACTGCGCCCGATGGTCCAGCTGGACGGTGGCCGCTTCGCGACCTCCGACCTCAACGACCTCTACCGCCGCGTGATCAACCGCAACAACCGCCTCAAGCGCCTGCTTGACCTCGGTGCTCCGGAGATCATCGTCAACAACGAGAAGCGCATGCTTCAGGAAGCTGTTGACAGCCTCTTCGACAACGGCCGCCGCGGCCGTCCGGTCACCGGACCGGGCAACCGTCCGCTGAAGTCCCTGAGCGACATGCTCAAGGGCAAGCAGGGCCGTTTCCGCCAGAACCTCCTCGGCAAGCGCGTCGACTACTCCGGCCGTTCGGTCATCGTCGTCGGCCCGCAGCTGAAGCTGCACCAGTGTGGCCTGCCCAAGCAGATGGCGCTGGAGCTCTTCAAGCCGTTCGTGATGAAGCGCCTGGTTGACCTCAACCACGCGCAGAACATCAAGTCGGCCAAGCGCATGGTCGAGCGTTACCGCCCGCAGGTCTGGGATGTCCTCGAAGAGATCATCACCGAGCACCCCGTGCTGCTGAACCGTGCACCTACCCTGCACCGCCTCGGCATCCAGGCGTTCGAACCGCAGCTTGTTGAAGGCAAGGCAATCCAGCTCCACCCGCTGGTCTGTGGCGCCTTCAACGCCGACTTCGACGGCGACCAGATGGCAGTGCACCTGCCGCTGAGCCCCGAAGCCCAGGCCGAGGCCCGCATCCTGATGCTGTCCTCGAACAACATCCTGAAGCCGTCCGACGGCCGCCCGGTGACCCTGCCTTCGCAGGATATGATCATCGGCCTCTACCACCTGACCACCAAGCGTGTCGGTTCAGCTGGCGAAGGCCGGATCTTCTCCTCCGTCGCGGAAGCCATCATGGCCTACGACCTGCACGAGCTGCACCTGAACTCCCAGGTCAAGATCCGCCTTGAGGGCTTCGTCCCTTACGCCGGCTGGGAAGCTCCGGAAGGCTGGGAGCCGGGTCAGACCGCGCTCGTCGAGACCTCCCTGGGCCAGGTCCTCTTCAACGAGACCCTGCCCGCGGACTACCCGTGGGTCGAGGATGTTGCCGACAAGGGCGAACTGTCCCGGATCGTCAACGACCTCGCCGAGCGCTACCCGAAGGTCATCACAGCGGCAACGCTGGACAACCTGAAGGATGCCGGTTTCTACTGGGCCACCCGTTCCGGCGTCACCGTTGCCATCTCCGACATCGAGGTGCCCAAGGACAAGCCGCGGATCCTCGCCGGTTACGAGACCATGGCCGCCAAGATCCAGGGCCAGTACGACAAGGGCCTGATCGACGACGACGAGCGTCGCCAGGAACTGATCGAGATCTGGAACAAGGCAACGAACGAGATCGCCCAGGCGATGCGTGACAGCCTCTCGCCGATGAACACCATCAACCGCATGGTGTCCTCCGGTGCACGTGGTAACTGGATGCAGGTCCGCCAGATCGCGGGTATCCGTGGCCTGGTGGCCAACCCTAAGGGTGAGATCATCCCGCGTCCGATCAAGTCCTCCTACCGCGAGGGCCTGTCGGTGCTGGAATACTTCATCGCCACGCACGGTGCCCGTAAGGGTCTGGCTGACACCGCGCTGCGTACCGCCAACTCGGGTTACCTGACCCGTCGTCTGGTGGACGTCTCGCAGGACGTCATCGTCCGCGAAGAGGACTGCGGCACCGAGCGCGGCCTGGTCACGCCGATCGCCGTGGCCGACTCCAACGGTGAGCTGGTCCTGGACGAGAACGTCGAGAACAGCGCGTACGCCCGTACCCTGGCCGTGGATGTCGTTGACTCCAAGGGCAAGGTCCTGGCAGCCGGCGGCACCGACTGCGGCGACGTCGTCATTGCCGAGCTGTTCGCAGCCGGCATCACCGAGGTCAAGGTCCGCTCCGTACTCACCTGTGAGTCCAGCGTCGGCACCTGCGCCCTGTGCTACGGCCGTTCGCTGGCCACGGGCAAGACCGTCGACATCGGTGAGGCAGTGGGCATCATCGCCGCGCAGTCCATCGGTGAGCCGGGCACCCAGCTGACCATGCGTACGTTCCACACCGGTGGTGCTGTTTCCTCCAGCGGTGGCGACGACATCACCCAGGGTCTGCCCCGTATCCAGGAGCTCTTCGAAGCCCGTACTCCGAAGGGTGTCGCACCGATTGCTGAAGCAGCCGGCCGCATCACCATCGAAGAGTCCGAGCGCCAGATGCGCCTGGTCATCACCCCGGATGACGGATCCGAAGAGATCGCCTACCCGGTGCTGCGCCGTTCACGTCTTCTGATCGAAGACGGCGATCACGTCACCGTCGGCCAGAAGCTCATCAACGGACCGGTCGACCCCAAGCAGGTTCTGCGCATCATGGGCCCCCGTGCCGCGCAGAAGTTCCTGGTGGACGAAGTCCAGGGCGTGTACCGCAGCCAGGGCATCGGTATCCACGACAAGCACGTCGAGGTTATCGTCCGCCAGATGCTGCGCCGCGTCACGGTCATCGAGTCCGGCGAATCGGATCTGCTGCCCGGCGAGCTCGCCGAGCGCAGCCGTTTCGAGGATGCCAACCGCCGCGTTGTGTCCGAGGGCAAGACGCCGGCTTCCGGCCGTCCCGAGCTCATGGGCATCACCAAGGCGTCCCTGGCGACCGAGTCCTGGCTGTCCGCAGCTTCCTTCCAGGAGACCACCCGCGTCCTGACGCAGGCGGCCATGGAAGGCAAGAGCGATCCGCTGCTCGGCCTCAAGGAGAACGTCATCATCGGTAAGCTCATCCCGGCCGGCACGGGTCTCCCGCGCTACACCGAGATCACGGTGGAGCCGACTGAAGAAGCGAAGGCCAACCTGTTCACCGGCCCGAGCGCGTTCAGCGACTTCTCCTACGATTCCCTGGGCGGCGACGGAGCTCCTGAGTTCCACGCCATCCCGCTGGATGACTACGACCTCGGCAGCGACTTCCGCTAAGGAGGTCGACTGAGTGACTGAGGCCCCGTTCCCCGCGGTGGGGGCGGGGCCTTTCCGTCCCGGATTCCGTGCCGATTAAGGGCTGGGACCCGTCCGTGTTAGACTTGAGACTAATTGTTATTGTGGCAGTGGATGAGTGCGCCGGTCGACAGCACGATAAGGCTTGACCAGGACGACGTTTCCGGTTTGCAGGGTTCTTGTGCAACGTATGCCACATTTTCGCATGCCTAGGGGCAGTTCCAGATGGAAGTCCTGGGTCCCCGGCGTGCGGTCCGACTATTAAGGCTTCGCCTCAGCCGCCTGGAGATCTTCAGAGCTCGGGCGGCGGGGCGCAGCGACAAGAGAGCGGCTGCCAACGGCCGCTCCGGATAAAACGGAGAACACGAGAGTGCCTACGATTAACCAGCTGGTCCGCAAGGGCCGCACGCCTAAGGTCAAAAAGACCAAGGCTCCCGCGCTTAACGGCAGCCCGATGCGCCGCGGTGTTTGCACCCGCGTGTACACCACGACCCCGAAGAAGCCGAACTCGGCTCTCCGTAAGGTTGCGCGCGTGCGCCTCAACGGTGGCGTTGAAGTCACCGCTTACATCCCCGGTGTAGGCCACAACCTGCAGGAGCACTCCATTGTGCTCGTTCGTGGTGGTCGCGTTAAGGACCTTCCGGGTGTCCGTTACAAGATCGTCCGTGGTGCCCTCGATACCCAGGGTGTCAAGAACCGTAAGCAGGCTCGCAGCCGCTACGGCGCAAAGATGGAGAAGAAGTAATATGCCTCGCAAGGGTCCGGCCCCCAAGCGGCCGCTCGTTCTAGATCCCGTTTACGGCTCCCCGCTGGTTACCCAGCTCATCAACAAGGTGCTGGTTGACGGCAAGAAGTCCACCGCAGAGCGCATCGTTTACGGTGCCCTCGAAGGTGCTCGTGCCAAGTCCGGCGGCGACCCCGTTGCAGCCCTCAAGAAGGCCATGGAGAACGTCAAGCCTTCCCTCGAGGTCCGCTCCCGCCGCGTCGGTGGCGCCACCTACCAGGTTCCGGTTGAAGTCAAGCCGGGCCGCTCCACGGCACTCGCCCTTCGCTGGCTGGTCGGCTACTCCAAGGCCCGCCGCGAGAAGACCATGACCGAGCGCCTCCAGAACGAAATCCTGGATGCCTCCAACGGTCTCGGTGCCGCTGTGAAGCGTCGCGAAGACACCCACAAGATGGCCGAGTCCAACAAGGCCTTCGCACACTACCGCTGGTAATACTTCCCGGACGCCGCCGGCTCAACAGAGTCGGCGGCGAACGTGCAGTCCATCCGAAAGGGAGACACCGTGGCACAGGACGTGCTTACCGACCTTAGCAAGGTCCGCAACATCGGCATCATGGCCCACATCGATGCCGGCAAGACCACTACTACCGAGCGCATCCTGTTCTACACAGGTGTGAACCACAAGATCGGCGAAACGCACGACGGCGCTTCGACGACTGACTGGATGGAACAGGAAAAGGAACGCGGCATCACCATCACGTCTGCCGCCGTGACCTGCTTCTGGGAAAACAACCAGATCAACATCATCGACACCCCCGGCCACGTTGACTTCACGGTTGAGGTTGAGCGCTCCCTGCGCGTCCTCGACGGTGCAGTTGCCGTGTTCGACGGCAAGGAAGGCGTGGAGCCGCAGTCTGAGACTGTTTGGCGCCAGGCTGACAAGTACAACGTTCCGCGCATCTGCTTCGTCAACAAGATGGACAAGCTCGGCGCTGACTTCTACTTCACCGTAGACACCATCATCAGCCGCCTCGGTGCCAAGCCGCTGGTCATGCAGCTGCCGATCGGTGCCGAGAACGACTTCGTCGGCGTCGTCGACCTGCTCTACATGCGCGCACTGGTGTGGCCCGGCGACGCCAAGGGTGACGTCACCATGGGTGCCAAGTACGAGATCCGCGAGATCCCGGCTGACCTCAAGGAAAAGGCCGAAGAGTACCGCGCAACTCTCGTCGAGACCGTTGCCGAGGCCTCCGAAGAACTCATGGAGAAGTACCTTGAGGGCGAAGAGATCTCCATCGACGAGCTCAAGGCCGGCATCCGCAAGATGACGATCAACTCCGAGCTTTACCCGGTGTTCTGTGGTTCTGCCTTCAAGAACCGCGGTGTTCAGCCGATGCTCGATGCCGTCGTCGATTACCTGCCGAACCCGCTCGACGTTCCCCCGATGGTCGGTCACGATCCCCGCGACGAAGAGAAGGAACTGACGCGCGCGCCGTCCTCCGAGGAGCCGTTCTCGGCTCTGGCGTTCAAGATTGCTGCTCACCCGTTCTTCGGCCAGCTCACCTTCATCCGCGTGTACTCAGGTCACATCGAAGCAGGCTGCCCAGGTGGTCAACTCCACCAAGGGCAAGAAGG
>CAVUHG010000008.1:0-164996 GCA_963741265.1 uncultured Actinomycetota bacterium
CCGGTGCCTCGTCGCCTGCGGTCTGCGCGGCGGCTTCGCCACGGCGGCGGTTGCGGGTGCGGGGCTGGCGGGTGCGTTCGCCGGACTCCGTCGCGGGAGCGGCGGTGTCCGTGCTGCCTGTCTCCGCGGCGGCCGCGGGGGCCTCCACGGCGGGGGCAGCAGCTGCCGGAGCTTCGGCGGCCGGCGTCGTGATGACGCCGTCGCTGCCTGCACGCCGGCTGCGGCCACGGCCGCGGGCCCGGGAGTTGTCCTGGCCCTGGCCGTCGGCCTCGACGGCGGTGGCGACGGGAGCGGACACGGCCTCCTGGGAGGCGGTGCTTTCGCTGGCCTTTTCGGCGGCGCGGGCCGGAGCCTTGCTCACCGGAGTCCCCGCACGGTGGGCGGAAATGGCTGAGACCAGATCGCCCTTACGCATGCGGGACCCGCCGGAAATACCGAGCTGGCTGGCAAGAGCCTGGAGCTGGGCGAGCTTGAGGCCGGCGAGGCCGCTGCTCTTGGCGGGTGCTGCCGTTGACGATCCGGCAGCAGAAGATGATGTTTCCACAGCTGAAGACAGCTCAGTGGTTTCGGTCACGAAGGATCCTTCCCCCTCGACGGCGTCCAGACTAGGAGCTGGACGCGATGATTTGATCTGGGCTGCAGTTCAGATCTGCAGCCGGGATTTCGGCCCTGCCGGATGGATTTTGGCCAGCAAGGCCGGATACTGCGTTCACCTGGCGCGTTCCCGAATATTAAGGAACGGCGGGCTGACATTTCAGATGGCAGAGATAGTTTCTGCTGAGTCCTGCGTCAGACCAAAAGCAGGTGGCACCGGAAAATATTGCGCAGTGAAAGATGAGAGAGGCAACTTGGCCAACATCGCGGTCTTTTAAACAGTAACTGGATTTACCGCCTGCGTGATTACCGCCGGTGCACTTCCACTTTAGCACCTTCAACGTCCACGGCCAGCTTCATCACACGCCAGGTCACGTCCGGCGTGTTGCCCGCGGTGTGGGAGCCGATGAAGTCGAGTGCGGCTTCTGCTTCCGCTTCCCCGTTGGCCAGGACCAGCACGGTGGGTCCTGCCCCGGAGACGACGGCGGCGTGGCCCGCGCGCCGCAGGGCCGCGATCAGTTCGGCGCTGGGCCGCATCGCCTGGGCCCGGTAGCTCTGGTGCAGGTAGTCCTCGGTGCCCGGCAGCAGGAATTCGGGCTTTTGCGTCAGCGCGTGGATCAGCAGGGCGGCCCGGCCCGAGTTCATGGCCGCGGCGTGGTGGCCCACCGATGCCGGCAGCAGCGCACGCGCCGCCTCGGTGGAAAGCTCGAAGTCCGGGACGGCGACGACCGGAATCACCGAATCCGCGACTGCGGCACACGTGCTGCTGTACTGGTCACTGTCCTGCCACGACAGCGCCAGTCCGCCGAATATGGCGGGTGCGACGTTGTCCGGGTGGCCTTCCATTTCGCTCGTCAGCTGCAGGACCCAGTCCTTGCCGCGCCGGGACGCCTCCGGGACCAGCGCATTCGCGGCTGTCACGGCGGCGACCACGGCGGAGGCCGACGAGCCGAGGCCGCGGCCGTGCGGATTGACGTTGTCGGCGGTGATCCGCAGGCCGTCGTGCCGGAAGCCCAGCCGGTGCAGCGCCTCGGTGATGGCCTTGACCACCAGGTGGCTGGCGTCGCGGGGCAGGGTTTCCGCACCCTCGCCGCTGAGTTCGAACTCAAGTTCACCGCCGGCCAGCGTTTCCACCGTCAGCGTGTCGTGCAGCGACAGCGCCAGTCCGAGGCTGTCGTAGCCGGGGCCCAGGTTGGCGCTGGTGGCCGGCACCCGCACCGTGACGAGCTGGCCGGCCGGCACCGCCGGGAGCGTCGGCGGGAGACTCGGCCGGGATCGTGAGCGTGGTTTCCAAGGCTATTTTTCTTCCAGTCCCAGTGCGGAGGCTACGGTGACGACGTCGTTGGAGACCTTGACGGGCTCGACGTCGCTGCCGTCCTCGGTGCGCAGGGCCCACTGCGGGTCCTTCAGGCCGTGGCCGGTGACCGTGATGACGATGGTTTTGCCGGCCGGGACTTCCCCGGCGGCGTGCTTCTTGATCAGCCCGGCAACGCCGGCTGCGGAGCCGGGCTCCACGAAGACGCCTTCGCGGGCGGAGAGCCAGCGGTGGGCGGACGAGGATTTCCTCGTCCGTCACGGCCTCGATCACGCCGCCGGACTCGTCCCGGGCAGCCACGGCCGTGTCCCAGGAGGCCGGGTTGCCGATCCGGATGGCGGTGGCGATGGTGTCGGGTTCGGTGATGGGGTGGCCGGCGACGAACGGTGCAGCGCCGGCGGCCTGGAAGCCCCACATGACGGGGGTCTTCGTGGCAACGGCGGGCAGCGTCGCCGGCCGTCGCGCGACTCGAACGGCGTGGAGTACTCCTTGTAGCCCTTCCAGTACGCGCTGATGTTGCCGGCGTTGCCGACCGGAAGCACGTGGAAGTCGGGGGCGTCGCCGAGGGCGTCGACCACCTCGAACGCGCCGGTCTTCTGGCCCTCGATCCGGGCCGGGTTGACGGAGTTGACCAGGAACACCGGGTAGGACTCGCCGAGCTTGCGGGCGATGTCGAGGCAGTCGTCGAAGTTGCCGTCAACCTGCAGCAGCGTGGCGCCGTGCGCGATCGCCTGGCTCAGCTTGCCCATGGAGATCTTGCCTTCGGGGACCAGCACCGCGCACTGCAGCCCGGCCGCCGTCGCGTAGGCGGCGGCGGACGCCGAGGTGTTGCCGGTGGAGGCGCAGACAACGGCCTTGGCGCCGGAGGCGACGGCGGCCGTCATGGCCATGGTCATGCCGCGGTCCTTGAAGGAACCGGTCGGGTTCATGCCTTCGACCTTGAGGTAGACAGTCGCAGCCGGTCAGCTCGGAGAGCTTCCGGGCGGGCACCAGCGGGGTGCCGCCCTCGCCCAGGGTGATGACCTTGGTGGCTTCCGTGACAGGCAGGCGTTCGGCGTATTCGCGGATGACTCCGCGCCATTGGTGAGCCACTTAGACTCCTTCTACCCGGAGTACGGATGTAACGGAATTGATGACGTCCAGGCCCTTCACGGCCTCGACGGTGGCTGAGAGTGCGGCTTCGCTTGCAGCGGTGGGTGACGATCCGGAGCTCCGCCGACTCGACGTTGGAATCGGCATCCGCGGTGGATGGTCTGCCGCATGATTTCGATGGAGACGCCGTGCTCGGCGAAGATCTGGGCGATCCGCGCCAGCACGCCGGGCTGGTCCGCGACGTCGAGGCCGATGTAGTAGCTCGTGATGGCGGCGTCGATGGGCAGTGCCGGGACGTGGCCGGTGGTGGTTTCGGTCCGGCCGGGGCCGCCCGAGGACCATGCCGGCGGGCGGCGGACGACGAGGTCGCCCAGCACGGCGGACGCCGTCGGGGTGCCGCCGGCGCCCTGGCCGTAGAACATCAGTTCCCCGGCGTTTTCGGCCTCGATGAAGACGGCATTGAATGCGCCGCGGACGGCGGCAAGCGGGTGCTCGCGGGGCAGCAGGGTGGGGTGGACGCGAACGGAGACGCCGGATTGCCGTCTGCGTCCGCGAGCTTCTCGGCGATGGCGAGCAGCTTGATGACGAACCCGGCTTCTTTGGCGGCGGCGATGTCCGCCGGCGGTGACGCGAGTGATGCCCTCGCAGTAGACGTCTTCCAGGGCGAAGCGCGTGTGGAAGGACAGCGAGGCGAGGATCGCGGCCTTGGCGGCGGCGTCGTGGCCTTCGACGTCGGCCGTCGGGTCCGCTTCCGCGTAGCCCAGGCGCTGGGCCTCGGCCAGCGCATCGGCGAACTGCGCGCCGGTGGAGTCCATCTGGTCGAGGATGAAGTTGGTGGTGCCGTTGACGATGCCGAGCACACGTGGTGATCCGGTCGCCGGACAGGCTGTCGCGGATGGGGCGCAGGATGGGGATGGCGCCGGCCACGGCGGCCTCGTAGAGCAGCTGCGACGCCGGCCTTGTCCGCTTCCTCGTAGAGCGTCGGACCGTCCTGCGCCAGCAGCGCCTTGTTGCCGGTGACGACGCAGGCGCCGTGCCGGATGGCGGTCAGGATCAGGCTCGCGGGCCGGCTCGATGCCGCCCATCAGCTCGATCACGACGTCGGCGTCCTTGACGAGGGTCTCGGCGTCGGTGGTGAACAGCTCGTGCGGCAGCTCGACGTCGCGCTCGGCGCATCGACATTGCGGACGGCGATGCCGCTCAGTTCGAGGCGCGCCCCGTCGCGGGCGGCCAGCGCTTCGGCGTCGTCAATGAGAATCCGCGCAACCTGGGCCCCAACGTTGCCACAGCCCAGCAGGGCTACTTTCAGGGTTCGCAATTCTGACATTCAGACTCCCATGTCGCGGTTCAGCAGATCTTCTTCGGTTTCCCCGCGGACAATCAGCCGGGCAGATCCGTCGCGCACAGCGACAACGCCCGGCCGGGCCAGATAGTTGTAGTTGCTTGACAGGGCCCAGCAGTAGGCGCCGGTCCCCGGTACAGCGAGCAGATCACCGGCTGCCACGTCCTCGGGCAGATATACATCTCTAACAACTATGTCGCCGCTCTCGCAATGTTTGCCCACCACTCGGGACAGCTGCGGGGCCGCCTCGGAGGTCCGCGAGGCCAGAATCGCCGAATAATCCGCGTCGTACAGCACCGGACGGGCGTTATCGCTCATGCCGCCGTCAACTGACACATACCGGCGCGGGTACGTAACGTTTTCCGGCTCTTCCGCTGCGGCTCCGGCGGTTCCCGGGGCCGGGGCATCCACCCGGACGGTCTTCAGCGTGCCGACCTCGTAGAGGGTGAACGTGGTGCTGCCCACGATCGCGCGGCCCGGTTCGATCGAGATCCGGGGTGCGGTGATGCCCAGCTCGGCGCACTTGGAACGGACGACGGCGGCCATCGCCTGCGGCGATCTCGGTTGCCGGGCGCGGGGTGTCGACGGGGGTGTAGGCGATGCCGTAGCCGCCGCCCAGGTCCAGTTCCGGGAGCACGATCGAGTACTTGGCCTGCATCACGGCCAGGAAGTCCAGGAGCTTCTCCGCGGCGAGCGCAAAGCCGTCCGGTTCGAAGATCTGCGAGCCGATGTGGCAGTGCAGGCCCAGCAGTTCAATGCTGTCATAGCCCGAGGCCGCCGCCACGGCTTCCTCGGCCGCGGACAGCCCGGCCTGTTCCGTGGAGTCGCCGGCCATGGAGAGGCCGAACTTCTGGTCCTCATGCGCGGTGGCGATGAACTCGTGGGTGTGGGCGTGCACGCCGGGGGTGAGCCGCAGCATGACCTTGGCCGTTTGCGTTCCGGGCGCGGCGATCGTGGCGACGCGGCCGAGCTCGTCGAGGCTGTCCACGACGATCCGGCCCAGTTTCATGTCCAGGGCCCGGTGGATCTCGGCGTCGGACTTGTTGTTGCCGTGCAGGGCGACGTCGGCGCCCGGGATGCCGGCACGCGCCGCGACGGCGAGTTCCCCGCCGGAGGCGGTGTCCAGGCGCAGTCCCTCTTCCTCCACCCAGCGGACCACTGCGGTGCACAGGAAGGACTTGCCGGCGTAGTAGACGTCCACTCCCCCGCAGATGTCGGCGAAGGCGTCGTTGAAGGCGTCGTGAAAGCGCGGGCCCGGGCCCGGAAGTCGGTCTCGCTCATGACGAACAGCGGCGTGCCGTACTGGCGCTGCAGCTCGCTGACCGTGACGCCGTCGATGGCGAGTTCGCCGTCGCCGTTCCGGGCGACGCCGGCGGCCCACATCGGCTCATGCAGGGCGTTGAGGTCCGCGGGGACCTGCAGCCACTCCGGCGCAAGCGGGGAGGCCGGGTATGGCAGATTGTCCTGTAGCAGCGGTCATGTCGGTCACATCCGTTCCGGCGCCGAGACGCCCAGCAGGTCCAGGCCGTTGGCCAGCACCTGGCTGGTGGCGTCGTTGAGCCACAGCCGGGTGCGGTTCACATCGGTCGATGGGCTCGTCGCCTTGGGGCGCCACACGGCATGCGTCGTACCAGCGGTGGTACGCGCCGGCGATGACTTCCAGGTGGCGGGCCACCGGTGCGGCTCGCGCAGCTCGGCGGCCTTGGCCACGATCGAGGGGTAGCTGCCCAGGTACGGAGAGCAGCTCGTTTTCCGTCGCGTGGTCCAGCAGCGAGGCTTCGAAGCTGTCCTTGCCGTCCACCGGCGCTCGACGCCGGCAGCTACCGCGTTGCGGGCGGTGCCGCGCGAGCGGGCGTGGGCGTACTGGACGTAGAACACCGGGTTCTCATTGGTGTGCTTCTTGAGCAGCTCGGGGTCGAGGGTCAGCGGCGAGTCGGCCGGGTAGCGGCGCCAGCGAGTAGCGCAGCGCGTCCTTGCCGAGCCAGGAGATCAGGTCGCTTGAGCTCGATGATGTTGCCGGCGCGCTTGGACAGCTTGGCGCCGTTGACGGAGACCAGCTGGCCGATCAGGACCTCGATGTTGACCTCGGGGTCATCGCCGGCAGCAGCGGCGATGGCCTTGAGCCGGTTGACGTAGCCGTGGTGGTCGGCGCCGAGGAGATAGATCTTCTCGGTGAAGCCGCGGTCCTTCTTGGAGAGGTAGTAGGCGGCGTCGGCGGCGAAGTAGGTCGGCTCGCCGTTCGCGCGGATCATCACGCGGTCCTTGTCGTCGCCGAAGTCCGTGGTGCGCAGCCAGACCGCGCCGCCGTCGTCGTAGACGTGGCCCTGTTCGCGCAGCCGGGCCACGGCGTCCTCGATCGCACCGGCGTCGTGCAGTTCCTGCTCGGAGAAGTACACGTCGAAGTCGACGCCGAAGTCCGCCAGGGTGCGTTTGATGTCGTGCAGCTGCGCCTCGTAGGCCGCGCCGCGGATGACCGGCAGCGCCGCCACGTCGGTGAGCTCGCGGATGTCCGGGTGCTGCGGTCAGGACGTCATGGCCGAGGTCGGCGATGTACTCGCCCGGGTAGCCGCCCTCGGGAACGCCGCGGCCGTGCAGCCTGGCGAGGACGGAGTTGGCAAAGATGTTCATCTGCGATGCCGGCGTCGTTGACGTAGTACTCGGCCGTGACATCGGCGCCCGAGGCCCGGAGCACCCGGGCGATCGAGTCGCCCAGCGCCGCCCAGCGGGTGTGGCCGATGTGCAGCGGGCCCGTGGGGTTGGCGGAGACGAATTCCATGTTGACCACGTGGCCAGCGAGCGCCGAATTGGTGCCGTAGGCGGCGCCGCCTCGACGATCGTCTTGGCCAGGGCGCCGGCCGCACCGGCGTCCACCGTGATGTTCAGGAAGCCGGGGCCGGCGATGTCGACGGCGGCGACGCCGGCGATCGGTCTTCAGGCGGGCGCCCAGAATCGGCGGCGAACTCCCGCGGGTTGGAACCGGCGGACTTGGCCAGCTGCAGGGCGATGTTGGTGGCCCAGTCGCCGTGGTCGCGGTTCTTCGGCCGCTCCACGCGCACCTCATCCGGGACGTCGGATGCGGAAAGCCCGATTTCGCCGGCAGCGACGGCGTCCTTCAGGCAGGCGGAAATGGCGAGGGAGAGTTCTTCTGGGGTCACGGTTCCAGCCTACCGGTGGCCCGCAACGTGGCGGAATCCGGTAGCAGGCATGACGGCGGGCGCGGCGGAGCCGTTGACCCCGCACGAGGTCCCGGCATGACGGGCCGGGCGACACAAATCTTTCCAAGTTCGTCTCCGGAGTGAACCATTAGGCTGAAGAGAACGTTGTCATCGGTGTAACCGCCTTGAGTCTGTTACCGCCTCGAGCGACTCCCCTTGTCCGATCAAACTTGTCCGATCAACCCATGAAACGAGCCTCGGCATGAACACCTCGCTCCGCAAGACCGTTTTGGTCGGCATCGCCGGCCTGTCCCTGGCCGGAACCGCGGCCGGCTGCGCACCGGGCGCCCAGACCACACCCGCACCGTCCACTCCGGGGGCGACGTCCGCGCCCGGGGCCGCGGCCGGCGCCTACAAGGACGGCACCTACTCGGCCGACGGCAACTACGTTTCGCCCAACGGTACCGAGACGGTGGGCGTGCAACTGACGCTGGCCGGCGGGACAGTCTCCGACGTCACCATCACCCCGCATCCGTCCAACCCCAACACCAAGAAGTTCCAGGGCGAGTTCGCCGGCGGCATCAAGACCCAGATCGTGGGCAAGAGCCTCGATGAGATCAAGGTCTCCAAAGTGGCCGGTTCCTCGTTGACCAGCGGCGGCTTCAACCAGGCCGTGGAAAAGATCAAGGCCGATGCCGCGTAGCCGGCCGGCAGCCAGGCGGTAAGGGAGGCCACGTGCCGCATCCGGGCTGGACGGACTTCAGTTTCGAGGGGATCGGTACCCGCTGGGAAATTTCCACGCCCTCCCCCCTGCCTGACCGGCACCGGCGGCGGTTGCTCGACGTCGTGGCGGAGTACGACGCAGCCTGGTCCCGTTTCCGGCCGGATTCCCTGATCGCCCGGGTGGCACGGCAGCCGGGGAGCTACCGGCTGCCCGCGGAGGCCGCCGCCCTGGGCCCGCTGTATGAGTCGTTGTACCGGCTCAGCAACGGAGCCATGACCCCGCTGATCGGCGGCAGCCTCGAGCAGCTCGGTTACGACGCCGGGTACTCGCTGCGGCCCGGCGGTCCCCCGCTGCCCGCCCCGCGCTGGGAAGACGTGCTGGAGTGGGAGGGCACGGCGCTGACCACCAGCGCGCCGGTCGTGATCGACGTCGGCGCGGCTGGGAAGGGGCAGCTGGCCGATCTGCTGTCCGCCGAACTCCTCGCCGCCGGGATCGGCGAGCACTTCATCGACGCCAGCGGGGACCTGTTGAACCCTGGAATTCCCCCGGTCGAGGTTGCCCTGGAGCACCCCTACGACTCTTCCCGCGCCATCGGCGTCATCAGTCTTGGCGCCGGCGCCCTGTGCGGGTCGGCCGCGAACCGGCGCACCTGGGGTGACGGGCTGCACCATGTCCTGGACGGCACCACGGGGGCGCCCGTGCGGACCGTCGTGGCCAGCTGGGCCATGGCCGGAAATGCCATGCTGGCCGACGCGCTGGCCACCGCCCTGTTTTTCGTCGAGGGGCCCCGGTTGCGGACCGTCTTCGACTTTTCCTGGCTGAGGGTGTACTCGGACGGGCACGCCGAATATTCGGCCGAATTTGAAGGGGCGCTGTTTTCATGACTGCCGTAATTTCGACTCCCATCGGCTCCCGGCTGGACTCTGCCCTGGGGCGGTTCACGATGTACCGGCTGGTGCTCTGGGTCCTGGCCGTGCTCGCGGCGTACAGCCTGCTGCTGAACGTGCTCGGCTGGCTGACTTTCGGGCTGCCGGAGATGCTGGCGCACCTGGTGCTGTGCCTCGGCCTGACGTACGGGTCCAACCGCGCGCTGGCGGCCCTATTCCGCGTGCGCCCGCATACCGAGTCGTCTCTGATCACGGGCCTGCTGCTGTACTTCCTGTTCTGGCCGACGCAGATCTCGGCGGGCGTGCAGCTGCTGGATCTGGCCGGTGTGGCGCTGGCCTGTGTCCTGGCTTCGGCTTCCAAGTACGCCCTGGCCTGGCGCGGCCGCCATATTTTCAATCCGGCGGCGGCCGGGGCCTTCATCACCGGGTTGACCGGACTCAACATCGCCACCTGGTGGGCTGCCACACCGGCCATGCTCTGGCTCCTGCTGCCGGGGGTGCTCCTGGTGCTCTACCGGGTGCGGAAACTGCTGATGGCGACCGTGTTTACCGTGGTGGCCGTGTCCATCGTGGCGGCCGAGCTGCTCCGGGCCGGCGCGGGGATCGGCGAGGCACTGTGGCAGCCGCTGGCCCAGCGGCCGGTGCTGTTCTTCGTCGGCTTTATGCTCACGGAACCGCTCACGCTGCCGCCCCGGCGCTGGCAGCAGCTGGCCCTGGCCGCCGTCGTCGGGCTGCTGTTCGCCATCCCGTACAACCTGGGCTTCGTCGCCAACTCGCCCGAACTGGCGCTCCTCGTGGGCAACGCCCTGGCCTTCGCTGCCGGGCAGCGCGGCGGTGTCCGGCTCCGCTTCGAGGGCTCCCGGCCGTTGACGCCGACAACCACCGAGTTCCGGTTCACGCCGGACCGTCCCGTCCGGTTCAGCGCGGGACAGTACCTGGAGCTGCACCTGCCCCACGACAAGTCCGCCGGAAAGCCCGACGGCAAGGGGCGGCGGCGGGTGTTCAGCCTGACCAGTGCGCCGGGCGCCCGGGAGCTGAGGATCGGGGTGGGAACGGCCGCGCCGCTGTCCTCGGCCAAGCGCTCGCTCCTGGACCTGGAGCACGGCGAAGAGCTGACCGCCACCACCGTGGGCGGGGACTTCGTCCTGCCGCGGAAACCGGCGACGCCGGTGCTGCTGATCGCTGCCGGGATCGGCATCACCCCGTATCTGGCCCAGCTGGCCGCCGGCGGGGCCCGGGACAGGGACGTGGTGCTGCTGTACCTGGCCCGGAACGCCGCGGAGCTGGCCTACGCCGAGGAGCTCGAACGGTCCGGCGCCCGGATCCTGGCCCGCTTGGCCGACGGCTCGGTCCCGCCGGCGTTCATGCAGGATGCGGGGTCCGGCAGGATTGACGGCGACGGACTGAAGGCGCTGGTCCCGGACATCGCCGGTCGCGATGTCTTCGTTTCCGGTTCGCCCGCCAGCGTCCGTTCGCTTCGCGCCGCTGCGCGGGGTGCCGGCGCCCGGCGGGTCCATGTGGACTCTTTTTCGGGCTACTGAGCACGTCGATTTTCCCTTGGGGGCCACCTTCCTGCTAAGCTCTAGGACGTCCCGCCGGTAACGGCAGGAACCCTGATTGCCCTCGTAGCTCAGGGGATAGAGCGTCTGCCTCCGGAGCAGAAGGTCGTTGGTTCGATTCCAATCGAGGGCACAGAGAAGAACCCCTAGGATCCACTGGATTCTGGGGGTTCTTTCGTGTTTGCTGACAGGGTGCAGGTTCGCAGGCCGCGCTGCGGCCCTATGAATGGGGACATCGTATGGACCTCGGCGCAGCACTGCTGTTTCCGTTCCAGTGGCTGGTCTCGGCCATCATGGTGGCGCTCCATGACGGCCTGGGCACGCTCGGCATGCCGGCTGCCAGCGGCTGGACCTGGACCCTGTCCATCATCGGCCTGGTGCTGGTCATCCGCGCCGCCCTCATTCCTGTTTCCCTGAAGCAGATCAGGGCCCAGCGGAGCATGCGCCTCCTGCAGCCGGACCTGAAGAAGCTGCAGGAGAAGTACGCCGGCCAGACCGATCCGCTGTCCCGCCAGGCCATGGCGCAGGAACAGATGGCGTTGTACAAAAAGCACGGCACCAACCCGTTCTCGGCGTGCCTTCCGCTGCTGGTCCAGGTGCCGTTCTTCTTCGCGCTCTTCACCGTGCTCTCAGGCATTTCGACGGCGGCTGCCCAGGGCCAGGGCATCGGGGCGATGAGCGCGGAGCAGGTGGTGCAGTTCGGGGAATCGAGCATCTTCGGCGCCCCGCTGTCGGCGTCCCTGCTCCACGTCGGCGCCGGCGATCCGCTGGGCGTCACAGTGCTGACCGTCCTGATGATCCTCACCATGACGGCCGCGCAGTTCATCACCCAGAAGCACATCATGGCCAGGAACGTATCCGTGGAGACGTCGGCGGGTGCGTTTGTGTGGCAGCAGAGAACCCTGCTCTACGCCTTGCCGGTGGTCTTCGGCGTCGGTGGCATCCTGTTCCCCGTCGGGGTCCTGGTCTACTGGACCACCACCAACCTCTGGACCATGGCGCAACAGTTCGTCCTTGACCCGCGGTCCCCCTGAGGGGCACCGGCCGGGCAAGTCCGCGGGCTCAGCCCCGCGACTCGGCGAGGTCCTTGAGCCTCGCCAGGGCCAGCGGCCAGGCGGCATTGAACTCGGCGACGAACTCCTCCTCGCTGTCGAGCTCCACGTCAACGGTGGTGACGCCGTCCGCCTCCTTGAAAGCGTACGTTTCGTGGGAACCGATGAAGGTCTTCGCGGCATCGCTTGTGGTGTCGTCCACACCGTCGACAATCTGGCCCGTGTAGCGCAGGGAGAGGAACTCGTGCGGCCGGTTCTCCTCGACCGTGGCGATCATGCCGCCGAGCGAGCCGTCCTCGCCCGCGCCCAGGAACCGGATTTCGCCGCCCTGGTCCCAGCCGCCCTCGTAGCGGGAACCGGAGTTGAAGACCTTGGTCCACTCCCGGTAGCTGGCATCGTCCAACATCGAGCGCCACACGTCCTGCACGGGCGCATTGACCGTCACCGAATATCGCAGTTTTTCCATGCGCGATCTTACGTCCGGACGCGCGGCACGAACAGCCCCGGACAATGGCCGGCCCGGTCCCCTGCCAAATGTCGGCGCCCGCTCGTAGGCTTTGTCCATCGGCAGCGGGGTTCCGGCGGCCGGCGGCGGCAGACCCGGGGTCGGCCGCGTACCGGCAGCCGGCCCCGCCGAAGCAAAAGGGGTCTCATATGTTCTGCTCCATCATTCCTCCGTACCTGCTGCGCCGGCTGGCAGCGCAGCAGGAGCCACGGCTGTCCGAGGCTGCGCGTGCGGCCCGGGAAGCCCTGCTGCACGTCAAGAGCTTCCAGGCGTCCCGGGTTGTCCCGGCCCCGGAGGCTCCCCCGGGCATGCGCGGGCTCAAGCCCGCGTCCCCGGAGCGGACCGTCTACGACGCAAAGTTCGCGGAACAACTGCCCGGCAGCGTGGTGCGCAAGGAAGGCGAACCGGCCACGGGAGATCCCGCGGCCGATGAGGCGTACGACGGGCTCGGGCACACCCACCGGCTTTACGCCGAGGCGTTCGGCCGGAACTCCATCGACGGCAACGGGCTGCCGCTCGACGCCACCGTCCACTTCGGCCGGCTCTACGACAACGCCTTCTGGGACGGCCGCCAGATGGTTTTCGGTGACGGTGACGGCCAGGTCTTCGAGCGGTTCACGAAGTCCCTCAGCGTCATCGGCCACGAGCTGGCCCATGGTGTGACCCAGTATTCCGCCGGCCTGGCCTACCGGAACCAGGCCGGTGCCCTGAACGAGTCCATGTCCGATGTGTTTGGTGCGCTCGTGGAGCAGTATGTGCGGAAGCAGTCGACGGCGGAGGCCAGCTGGCTGATCGGCGAGGGGTTGTTCACGGACCAGGTCCAGGGCTCGGCTTTGCGTTCGATGAAGGCACCGGGGACGGCCTACGACGACGACGTGCTGGGCAAGGACCCGCAGCCGGATTCGATGGACGGCTACATCCGGACCAGCGCCGACAACGGCGGCGTGCACCTGAACTCCGGGATCCCCAACCGGGCATTTTGCCTCGTCGCGACGGCCCTGGGCGGCAATGCCTGGGACGCACCCGCGCAGATCTGGTACGAGACCCTGACGGGCGGCACCCTGGCGCCAAACGCCACTTTTCCGGCGTTCGCCAAGGCCACGGCACGGTCCGCCAAGGAGCTCTTCGGTGCCGGATCCACAGAGCATGACGCCGTGCGCTCGGCGTGGGAAACTGTGAAGGTCAAGCTATGAGCAACCCTTGAGGATCACTCCATGAAGGTCCCGGCTCCATGAAAATCCCAGTCCCGTGAAAATCACCGTCCAGCGCAGCGGCGGCATTGCAGGCATGAAGCGGACCTGGTCCGTGCTGGCCACGCCTCCTGATGACAAGGAGCTGTGGCAGCCGCTCGTTGAGGCGTGCCCCTGGGACGAGGCGCCGAAAACCGCGCGGGCGGCCAACGGGCAGCCTGACCGCTTCCTCTACAGCATCCGCGCCGGCCAGCGGCGGGCCACGCTGCCGGAGCAGGCCGTCACGGGACCGTGGCGCGAACTTGTCGACCACACCAGGGCCGCGGCGGAGTCGACGCCGGCGCTCCCCGGCGGCCTGCCGCCGTCGGACGGGCTGCCAGGCCGGGGGGCCTAGACGGCCGGGGCCTACACAGCTGTGGCCAGGTGCCCGCGGAAGGTGCGGCGGTAGGACTGCGGGCTGGTGTCCAGCACTTTGGTGAAGTGGTGGCGCAGCAGCACCGAGTGGCCGAAGCCTGACTCCCGCGCGATCTCATCGATGTTGAGGTCGGTGGTTTCGAGCAGTTCCTGGGCCCGGAGCACCCGCTGTGAGTTGAGCCACGCCGCGGGCGTCGCGCCGGTCTCCGAGCGGAAGCGCCGGGCGAAAGTCCGTGGCGACATGTGGACGCGGGAGGCCAGCTCGTTGACCGAATGGTCCTGTCCCAGATGCCGCACCATCCACAGCAGCAGCTGCTCCATGGGCTCGGAACCGCAGGGCGGGATCGGCCGGTCGATGAACTGGGCCTGGCCGCCGTCGCGGTGTGGCGGGACCACCATGTCCCGAGCAATGCTCGCCGCCACATTTGCGCCGAACTCGATCCGGACCAGGTGCAGGCAGGCGTCGATGCCGGCGGCCGTGCCCGCGCTCGTGATGATCCGGTGGTCCTCGACGTACAGCACGTTTTCATCCACCTGGGCCAGCGGGAACCGGCTGGCGAGCTCCTGGGAGTAATGCCAGTGCGTGGTGCAGCGCCGGCCGTCGAGCAGGCCGGCCCGCGCCAGGGCGAAGGCGCCGGAACAGATGGACATGACCCACGCCCCGCGTGCGTGGGCGGCCCGCAGCGCGTCCAGGACGGATTCGGGAACGTCCTCGTCCCGACCGAACGGCGACATGATCACCAGGTCCGCGTCCGCCGCCGCTTCCATCCCGAGCCCCACGTGCATGGAGAGGCCGGACTTGAGCGGAACGTCTCCCGGCTCCGGGGTGCAGACGCGGAAATCAAACGCGGGGACGCCGTTGCCGCGGGCCGAGCGGTCGATGCCGAACACTTCGAAAGCGGTCGCGAACTCGAAGATCGAGAAGTTGGGGACCACGATCATTGCCACTGATTTGATCATGATTCCATCCTGCCAGAACAGTGGCAGAAATTATAGCTTTTTGGGCATTTCTGCCACTTCTTTTGTACCCCCGACCGGAGAACCATGGAGGTATGGAACTCATCGGAATTGCCGTCATCATCCTGGTCATCGCCGGTCTCGCCGCCACCGTTTCGCGGACTGCGCAACGACGGACGGGGCCACACCCCGCCGGTCCGCTCGGAGGACGCCTGGTCCGCCCTGGACCTCCCCAGCACCAGCTACACCCTGCGGATCTTCTGAAGTCCCGCATCCCTGAAACAGCACCACCCGACCACACGCCCGCCAGTTGCCCGGCCCCCAGGGACCGGGCAATGCTATGTTCCCGTCGGGTCCCGGCAGCTTTTCCTGCGGACGCCCGCAGTCTGCCGGTGCAGCCTGAGCCGTCCCGGCGGCAAGCCCAGTAGACTGTCTCCAGCCATGACACTGCATATTTCCTACCCCGCCGAGCTGCCGGTTTCCGAGCGCCGCGAGGACCTGATGGCCGCCATCGCGGCCAACCAGGTGACCATCATCGCCGGCGAGACCGGCTCCGGTAAGACCACCCAGATTCCCAAGATGTGCCTGGAGCTCGGCCTCGGCGAGAACGGCCTGATCGGCCACACCCAGCCGCGCCGGCTGGCCGCCCGCACCGTGGCCGAACGCATCGCCGAGGAACTGGGCGTCGACATCGGCCAGGAAGTCGGCTTCCAGGTCCGGTTCACCGGCGAGGTCAGCCGCAACACCAAGGTCAAGCTCATGACCGACGGCATCCTGCTGGCCGAAATCCAGCGCGACAAGCTGCTGCGCAAATACAACGCCATCATCATCGACGAGGCCCACGAGCGCAGCCTCAACATCGACTTCATCCTCGGGTACCTCAAGCGGATCCTGCCGCAGCGGCCGGACCTGAAGATCATCATCACCTCCGCCACCATCGACCCGCAGCGGTTCGCCAAGCACTTCGGCACCGAGGAGGACCCGTCGCCCATCATCGAGGTCTCCGGCCGCACCTTCCCGGTGGAGATCCGCTACCGGCCGCTGTCCCAGCCCGCCGGCGGCGGCGCCGGTGACGATGCGGACGCGGCGTCCGACGACGAACTCGAGGAGGACCGCGACCCGCTGGACGCGGTGTGCGACGCCGTCGACGAGCTCGCCCAGGAAGCCCCCGGCGACATCCTCATCTTCTTCTCCGGCGAGCGGGAGATCCGCGACGCCGCGGAGGCCCTCAACGGCCGGATCCAGTCCAACCGGCGGCTGGCCGGTACCGAGGTGCTGCCGCTCTTTGCCCGGCTGAGCCTGCAGGAACAGCACAAGGTCTTCCACCCCGGCAGCAAACGCCGGATCGTGCTGGCCACCAACGTCGCCGAGACCTCGCTCACGGTCCCCGGCATCAAGTACGTCATCGACACCGGCACGGCCCGCATCTCCCGGTACTCGCACCGCACGAAGGTCCAGCGCCTGCCGATCGAGCGGGTGTCCCAGGCGTCGGCCAACCAGCGCTCCGGCCGCTGCGGCCGCGTCTCGGACGGCATCGCCATCCGGCTCTACTCCGAGGAGGACTTCGAGTCCCGGCCGCCGTTCACCGATCCGGAGATCCTGCGCACCAACCTCGCCGCCGTCATCCTGCAGATGACCGCCATGGGCGTGGCCCGCGGGCCCAAGGACGTCGAGAACTTCCCGTTCGTGGAGCCGCCGGATTCGCGCGCCATCAACGACGGCGTCACCCTCCTGCGCGAGCTCGGCGCCCTGAGCTGCCGCCCGCCGCAGGAACCGGCGGGCGACGGCGACGGCCGGCCGGGCCGCCGGCGCCGGACGGCAGCGGCGGCGGGCTCACCGCCGTCGGGCAGCAGCTGGCCCAGCTGCCGGTGGACCCGCGGCTGGGCCGGATGATCGTTGAAGCCGGCAAGCGCGGCTGCGTCCGCGAAGTCATGATCCTGGCCGCCGCGCTGACCATCCAGGACCCGCGCGAGCGCCCCGGGGACGCCGGCAAGCAGCAGCTCGCCGCCGAGAAGCACGCGCGCTTCCGCGACGAGAACTCGGACTTCACCGGCTTCCTGAACCTCTGGAACTACATCCAGGAGAAGCAGCAGGAGCTCTCCTCCACAGCGTTCCGCCGGCTCTGCCGCGAACGAGTTCATCAACTACCTGCGCGTCCGCGAGTGGCAGGACCTGTTCGCCCAGCTGCGCCAGCTCGCCCGCCCGCTGGGCATCAGCCTGGACAACAAGCGCCTGGCCGACCCGGTGGGCCATCCACGAGGGCATCCACATCAGCCTGCTCTCCGGGCCTGCTGAGCCACATCGGCATCCTCGACGAGCGCAAGCGCGAGTACGCCGGCGCCCGCGGCAGCCGCTTCGCGATCTTCCCGGGCTCGGCGCTGTTCAAGAAGTCGCCCACGTTCGTGATGGCCGCCGAGCTGGTGGAGACGAGCCGGCTGTGGGCCCGCGTCGCCGCGAAGTTCGATCCGCTCTGGGCCGAGCAGGTGGCGCCGGACCTGGTCAAGCGCACCTACAGCGAACCGCACTGGTCCAAGAAGATGGGCTCGGTGATGGCCTACGAGAAGGTCACGCTCTACGGCGTGCCCATCATCCCGAGCCGGCGCATCAACTACGGCAAGGTGGATCCGGAGCTGTCCCGCGAGCTCTTCATCCGGCATGCCCTGGTCGAAGGCGACTGGAAGACGCACCACAAGTTCTTCCACCGCAACCGCGCGCTCCTCCACGAGATCGAGGAGCTGGAGGCCCGGATGCGGCGCCGCGACCTCCTGGTGGACGACGAGACGCTGTTCGAGTTCTACGACGCCAGGATCGGCAAGGACGTCGTCTCCGAGCGGCACTTCGACAAGTGGTGGAAGGAAGCGCGGCAGCAGGACCCGGCGCTGCTGGACTTCGACCAGTCGCTGCTGATCAGCGACGACGCCGAGGCCCTCGACGAATCCGCCTACCCCAAGACCCTGCTGCACAAGGGCTTCGAGCTGCCGCTGAGCTACGAGTTCAACCCGGTGGCGCCCGGCTCGCCGCCGAACCCGTCCGACGGCGTCACGGCCGAGGTGCCCGTGCTCTTCCTGAACCAGCTGGACGACGCCGCCTTCCGCTGGCTCATTCCCGGGCCAGCGGGTGGAGCTGGTCACGGCCCTGATCAAGTCGCTGCCCAAGCAGATCCGGAAGAACTTCGTGCCGGCCCCGGACGTCGCGCGCCAGGCCGTGGCGGCGCTGGAGGCCGACTTCGATCCCGCCGCCGACGAGCTGGAGGCCTCGCTCGAACTGGTCCTGCGCCGGATCCGCGGCCAGGTCATCCCGCCGGGTTCCTGGAGCTGGGACGCCGTTCCGCCGCACCTCCGGGTCAGTTTCCGCGTGGTGGACCCGCGCGGCAAGCTGCTGGACGAGGGCAAGGACCTCGCCGGGCTGCAGGAACGCCTTGCCCCGGCGACGCGCCGCGCGATCGCCGAATCCCTGGGCGCCACGCCGGGTACGACGGCGCCGCAAGGCCGGGGCGAAAGCGGCCCGGCAGCGCGGGACGGGGCGCCGGTACCGCTCCCGGCGCCTTGCCGTCCGTCACGTCCCCCGGCTTCGCGGAGCAGTCCGGCCTCACCGAATGGTCCTTCGGCGCGGTCCAGCGCCAGGTCCAGGGCACGGTCAAGGGCCACACGGTCACCGGCTACCCGGCGCTCGTGGACGAAGGCACTTCCGTGGCGCTGCGGCTCTTCCAGACCTCTTCCGAGCAGGAGCAGGCCATGCGCGGCGGCGTCATCCGCCTGCTCGCCCTCAAGGTTCCGCCGCCGGACCGTTACGTCCTGGAGCATCTGAACAACACCGAGAAGCTGACGTTCAGCCAGAACCCGCACGGTTCCGTCTCGGCGCTCATCGCGGACTGCGCCCTTGCCGCCATCGACAAGCTCACGCCCGCCGGGCTGCCCTGGGACGAGGCGTCGTTCAAGGCGCTGTACGAGAAGGTCCGGGCCGAGCTGATCGACACCGTCTTCACCGTCACCGCCGTCGTCGAGCGCATCCTGGCGAGCACGCGGCGGATCGAAAAGCAGCTCAAGGGCACCACGAGCCTGGCCCTGATCAGCGCCCTGAACGACATCAGGAGCCAGCTGGAACAGCTGGTGTTCCCCGGTTTCGTAGCACGCACGGGCTACGCCCAGCTGAGCCAGCTGCCGCGTTACCTCGCTGCCATCGAGAAGCGGCTCGAGAAGCTCCCCACCAACGTCCAGCGGGACGCGCAGCACATGGCGGCGGTGCAGTCGCTCGAAGACGACTACGACGACGCCGTGTCGGCGCTGCTGCCGGGACGGCGGGCCGGCGCCGAGTTAACCCAGGTCCGCTGGATGATCGAGGAGCTCAGGGTGAGCCTGTTCGCCGTCGAACTCGGGACGGCCTACTCGGTCTCCGAGAAGCGGATCCGCGCGGCGCTGAACAAGGCGCTGGCGCCGGCCTGACCGCAGGCCTGGACCCGGCGTGGCTCAGGCGTCCGGGACGTGCTCCGCGTGGCCGGCGTTCCGGAGGCCGGCGCGGAGCTTCTCCGCGTTGGCGTCCAGGCGTGCGGGCTCGGGGTGCTGGTCCGCCGAGCCGAAGTCGAAGTCGGCCATCGAGTTGGACGGCCAGACGTGGACGTGCAGGTGGTCGATTTCGTAGCCTGCCACAATCAGCCCGGCCCTGGCCGCGCCGAAGACGTCCACCTGGACGGCGCCGATCTTCCGGGCCACTTCCATGACCCGCGCCAGCAGCTCCGGGGAGGCGTCCGTCCAGCGGTCCACTTCCTCGGTGGGGACCACGAGGGTGTGGCCGTCGGCGAGCGGGCCTGCCGTCAGGAAGGCCACGACGTCGTCCTCGCGCCAGACAAAACGGCCCGGGATCTCGCCGTTGATGATCCTGGTGAAGAGAGTGCTCATACATCCGCCTTTTCCGAAGGTGACCCCAGGGTGCTGGCGTCCAGTACAAAACGGTACTTCACGTCGCCGGCCACCATGCGGTCATAGGCCTCGTTGAGCTGGTCCGCGCGGACCACTTCGACCTCGGACACCACACCGTGCTCCGCGCAGAAGTCCAGCATCTCCTGGGTCTCGGCGATGCCGCCGATCAGCGAACCGGCGTAGGCGATCCGCCGCCGGATCAGGGCCCCCGGGTTGACCGGCGGCATGTCCTCCGACGGAAGTCCCAGCTGGAACAAGGCGCCGTCGACACGCAGGGTGCGGAAGTAGGGGTTGAGGTCGTGCGTCGCGGCGACGGTATCGATGATGACGTCGATGCTCCGGTTCGCGGCCTCCATTGCGGCCGGGTCCGTGGAGAGGATGACGTCGTCGGCGCCCAGGTCGCGGGCCGCGGCGAACTTCTTTTCCGACGTCGTGAAGACCTTGACCTCGGCACCCATGGCCTTGGCGATCTTGACGGCCATGTGGCCGAGCCCGCCCAGTCCGACAACGCCCACCACGTCGCCCTCCTCGACCTCGAAGTGGCGCAGCGGCGAGAACGTGGTGACGCCGGCGCAGAGCAGCGGTGCCGCGGCTGCCGGGTCCAGGCTCTCCGGGACGTGCAGCACGTAGCGCCGGTCCACCACGATGGAGCTGGCGTAGCCGCCCTGGGTGATGGAGTCCCCGTTGCGCCGGTCCTTGGAACCGTAGGTCCCCACGTTGCCGTTTTCGCAGTACTGCTCGAGGCCGTCCAGGCAGCTGTCGCACTCGCGGCAGGAATCGACCAGGCAGCCGACCCCCACGTATTCACCCACCGTGAAGTCGTCGACCGCGGAGCCTACCCGGGTGACCCTGCCGACAACCTCGTGGCCCGGCACGAGCGGGTAGTTCTGGGCGCCCCATTCGCCGCGGGTGGCGTGGACGTCCGAATGGCACAGGCCGCAGAACTCGATAGCGATCTCGACGTCGTCCTCCTTCGGCGCGCGCCGGGAAACGGTCAGGGGCACGAGTCCGCTGTCGCTGGAAGTGGCGCCGTAAGCGGCTGCCAGCCGGGGGCCGCCGCCAGCCTCCGAGGGAGTCTCACCCGTGGGGAGCGGTTTGGCAAGGGGCGGCGGTACGGGGCGTCCAGGAGTCATGCCTTGACGCTACCCCTGCGCGCCGGAGCATGGCCAATTTTCGGGGCCGCGCCGTCTCAGTCCGCGCCGCCTCAGTCCTTGCCGTCGCTGCCGGCGTAGGGGGCGGCGCCGGTCACGACCTCGTTCGAGGAGTTGTTGGACCATTCGGAGAAGGATCCGGGATAGAGCGCGGCCGGGAACCCCGCAATGGCGAGGGCGGCGACTTCATGGGCAGCCGTCACACCCGAACCGCAATAGACCGCGGTGGGGACGTCCGGCCGCACGCCGAGGCCGGTGAAGCGTTCGCGCAACTGATCGGCCGGCAGGAACCGGCCGTCCGCGCCGAGGTTGTCACCGGTGGGGGCACTCACGGCTCCCGGGATGTGCCCGGCACGCGGGTCCACGGGTTCGAACTCGCCGCGGTACCGCTCCCCGGCCCGGGCGTCGAGGAGCAGGCCCTGCTGCCCCCACGAGGCCGCCCGGCCGGCGTCGATCGCGGGCAAGGCGCCAGCTCCCAGCACAACGTCCCCGGGCTCGGCCTGCCGTTCGCCGCTTTCGACGTCGAATCCGGCGGCCCGCCAGGCGGCGAGTCCGCCGTCGAGCAGGTAGACATCGGCAAGCCCGGCGTTCCGGAGCATCCACCAGAGCCGGGCGGCGGCCATGTTGCCGGTGTCGTCGTAGGCGACAACAACGTCGCCGGTGGACACGCCCCAGGAACGGGCCGAGCCCTGGAACTGCTCCAGCGGCGGGAGGGGGTGGCGTCCGCGGCCCGGATCCGGGGGTCCGGCCAGCTCGGTGGCGAGGTCCACGAAGACCGCGCCGGGAAGGTGTCCGGCCCGATAATGCGCCCGGCCGTGCGGGTCGCCCAGCGCCCAGCGGACGTCCAGCAATACAGTGCGGTGGCCGGAATCCAGCCGGTTCTTCAGCGAAGCTGCGTCAATGAGGGTCTGCATCCGCCCACTCTATCCACGGCGGCCAGCGTTGGCGCCCGCCCGCCGCGGGTAGGCTGGTGCGGTGATTAACGAGCGCAACCAGGACCGGATCTGGGCCGACGAAGCCATCCGCAGAATCAATGCCGAGAACAACCGCTCCGCCGACACTCACCTCTATTCGGTCCCGCTCCCGGAAAGCTGGGGCGTGCAGCTCTACCTCAAGGACGAGTCCACGCACCGTACCGGCAGCCTGAAGCACCGGCTGGCACGTTCCCTGTTCCTTTTCGGCCTGGTCAACGGCTGGATCAAGGAGGGGACCACCATCGTGGAAGCGTCCAGCGGCAGCACGGCCGTCTCGGAGGCCTATTTCGCGAAGCTGCTTGGCCTGCCCTTCATTGCCGTCATGACCCGGACCACCAGCCGGGAGAAGATCGCCCTCATCGAGCAGTTCGGCGGTTCATGCTTCCTCGTGGACCACGCCTCGGAGGTCTACGACGCGGCCGCGGAACTGGCCCGGAGCAGCAACGGCCACTACATGGACCAGTTCACCTACGCTGAGCGGGCCACGGACTGGCGGGGCAACAACAACATCGCCGAGTCGATCTTCGACCAGCTCGCACTCGAAGAGCACCCGATCCCCTGCTGGATCGTCGTGGGCGCCGGGACCGGCGGCACCAGCGCCACGATCGGCCGGTACCTGCGCTACCACCGCCACGACACGGAACTGGCGGTGGTGGACCCGGAGAACTCGGCGTTCTATCCGGCCTGGCTGGCCTCCCGGGACGGCGGCGCGGGCGCGGCCGCCGCGGGGCTCCCCTCCAGGGTCGAGGGCATCGGACGGCCGCGGATGGAGCCGAGCTTTGTCCCGGCCGTGATCGACCACATGCTCCAGGTCCCGGATGCCGCCTCGGTGGCAGCGATGCGGCACCTCCAGCAATACGCCGGCCTGCACGCCGGGCCGTCCACCGGCACGAACCTCTGGGGCGTGTGGCAGCTCATCGCCGGGATGATCGCCGAGGGGCGCCGGGGCAGCGTGGTGTCCCTGATGTGCGACGGCGGCGACCGCTATGCCGGTAACTACTACAACCCGGAGTGGCTGCAGGCCCAGGGACTGGACCCCGGGCCGCACGAGGCGACACTCCGGGAGTTCTTCGCGACGGGAGCCTGGCCGGCCTAGCTTCCGGGCTCCCGGCCGGGACTAGACCTCCACGCTGTCACCGCTGGAGAGGTGCCGGTACTCGGTGCCGTATCTGGCCCCGATCCGCGTCACGTGCCCCTCGATCATGCCTGCACCGGTCGGGTTGAGCAGGGCGTCGTGGATCGGGAACGCTTTGGGGGCCCGGACGCCGATGACGAAGTCCACCACCTCGCCCACCTTGTTCCACGGCGCGTGGATCGGCACGAGCAGGGTCTGCACAGCCACGCCGTCGGGGATCGCGAAGGAATCCCCCGGGTGGTAGACGTTGGAATCCACCAGATAGCCGACGTTCGCCACCACGGGAATCTGCGGGTGGATCAGTGCGTGCTGGCCGCCGAAGCTCTTGACCGCGAAGCCGGCGGCGTGGAATTCCTCGCCGGCAGCCACTGTGTGGATCCGTTCGGCGGCGCTGTCCGCCTTCTCCCGCAATTGCCCGGCGACCCCCGCCGGTGCGAAGAGCTGCAGCGCGCTGTTGTCCAACAGCGCGGCCACCACGGCATCGACGTCGATGTGGTCCGCGTGCTCGTGGGTGATCAGCACGGCATCCGCGCCGGCCAGCGCCTGGTCTGTCTCCGAGAAGTTGCCCGGGTCGAACACGAGCACGCTGCCATCCTTTTCGAGGCGGACACACGCATGGGTGAATTTTGTCAGCTTCATCGGCTCAGCCTAGGCATCCGGCGTCGCGGTGTCCACGGCCCCGGCTGGTAATCTTGGACATTGCCAGCACCCCAACGCAAACGACAGTGAAGCGAGTTCCACAATGTCCCAGGGCGCCACAGCCGACGGTAACCAGGCACCGGTTCCGGCTCCCGCAGCGGGCAAGGAACAGCGTGTCACCAAGCAGCGCCTCGCGGTCAGCGCCGCCCTGGATGAGCTGCCGGACTTCGTCAGCACCCAGGAGCTCTACCGCATCCTGCAGGAGCGGGGTACCTCCGTTTCCCTCGCCACCTCGTACCGGATCCTGCAGTCCCTGGCCGACGACGGGCTCGTGGACGTGCTCCGCAACGCCGACGGCGAGGCCGTGTACCGCCGCTGCGCCGTCACCGGTCACCACCATCATCTGCTGTGCCGCAACTGCGGCAAGGCGGTCGAAGTGGAGGCGCCCGCCGTCGAGGCGTGGGCCGCGCGGATCGCGAAAGAGCACGGCTTCACCGCGGTGGAGCACACGGTCGAGATCTTCGGCCTGTGCCCCGATTGCACCGCCCGGCAGTCCGGCAAGTAGGCAGGGCGCCGGCGGTCCCGCCGCAGCTCAGTCCCTGGCGAACCGGATCTGGCCCAGCTGGCTGGTCAGGACCAGTTCCTCCGCGTTCAGCCGGTAGATCATCGGCGACTTGAAGTACGCCGTCGTCCAGCTGCGCTGTTCCGCTGCCGGACCAGCGCAGCTGTCCGCAGATTCCGCCAGGCGCCCCGGATCCGGTGTCAGCCCGAAGTCATCGACGGACACGGGAACGTTGAACACACCGCACGGCATCCGGACCACCACGGTGCCGGACCCGTTCAGCCGGGTGAAGCCCACATGGAGCGGCGCGGACGTCAGCCAGAACAGGTTCCGGCCGGCGGCGTTGCCGGACGTCGACGTGAACTGCCGGCATTCCAGCGCCGCGGCGCCCGTCCCTGCCTGGCCCGGGTCGCCGGGACAATCAGCGGGAAGTTGGCTCGTCGAGGGGGCGGCGCCGGGTTTGGCCCCGGTCCCGAGGCCGGCGCCTCCGGTCGGCGGGTTCCTGGGCTGGCCGATGACCAGCAGCCAGTGGGCCTGGCTCCAGGCGATCGTGTATCTGACAGTCCCGGGCTGGCCGTCCCGCGTGGCTTGGACGTTGGCGACCTGCGGGAAGTCGGTGCTGAGCTGCAGCTGCCAGGACCCGGGGGCCCAGCCGCGGGTGGAGTCCACGAGCTGCTGCGCCTCGGGCCGGACGTTGATCGGGCCGTCACCGGCGAGGCGCTCGACCTCCTCCACGGCCCCGGAGGCGGCAGCGGCCATCACACTCCGGGCAAACGCCTCACGGGTGGACATGTCCGGTGGTGCATCCTCCTGGGCGCACGCCGTCACTGACGGCACAAACACCAGCAGGAGCGCGGCGAGGCACCGCAGGCGCCGCGCCGCCGTCGTCAGTCGATCCCCCATGGCTGCACCCTACGGTGCGGGCGTGCGGACGGGGCAGCGGCCCGCCCGCGGAAATTCCCCGGCTTTGGTCCGGTGACGCCGGGGCCGGGCGGCGGGCCGCCGGGACACGCCGCCGGACGGCGCCAGACGTGGGGGATTTCCGCCGGCGGGTCGTCAGCAGGCGGAGGACCCGCCGCGGATCAGGCAGCAGCGGCCGGAGCGCCGCGCAGCACCCGCCCGTTCACGCCGCGCTTGGCCCGGACACCGCCGATCACCCGGCAGACGACGTAGATCAGGAACGACAACGTGGTGACGTACGGACTGATCGGGGATCCGTCCGCCGAGGGCCAGCAGGATGCCGCCCACCGTCGCCGTCACAGCGAACACCACGCTGAGGAGCACCACCAGCCGGGGCGAGGACGTGACCCGCAGGGCAGCCGCGGCCGGGGTGATCAGCAGCGCCAGCACCAGCAGGGCACCGACGATCTGGATGGACAGCGCCACGCTGACGCCCAGCAGCAGCATGAAGCCGAGGGCGAGGGCACGGACCGGCACCCCGCGGGCCGCGGCGACGTCGGGGTCGACGCTGGCGAAGGTCAGCGGCCGCCAGATGGCGATCAGCGCCAGCATCACGACGACGGCGGCGACGGCCAGCACCTGCAGCTGGACGGTCCCGACGGACACGATCTGCCCGGTGAGCAGGCCGAACTTGTTGGCGGCGCGGCCTTCATAGAGCGACAGGAACAGGATGCCCAGGCCCAGGCCGAAGGGCATCAGCACCCCGATGGTCGAATTCTTGTCCCGGGCGCGTACCCCCATCACGCCCAGCAGCAGGGCCGCGACCACCGAGCCCAGGAGGGACCCCAGCACGACGTCCACCCCGACCAGCAGGGCGAAGGCCGCGCCGGCGAAGGAAAGCTCGGAGATCCCGTGCACGGCGAAGGCCAGGTCCCGCTTCATGACAAAGGTCCCGACGAGGCCGCCCAGCAGGCCCAGGACCGCGCCGGCCCAGATCGAGTTCTGGACCAGCGCGAGCAGCTCGCCGTAATTCTCGAAATTGAAAATGGAATTGAGGATGTTGTCGAGGTCCATCAGCCGACCTCCCCTGCAACCGCGTGCGCGTCCTCGTGGTGATGCGTGGTGGCATCCGGAACGCCCACCACCACAATCCGGCCGTTGGCATGGATGACTTCGACGTGGCTGCCATAGAGATCGGACAGGACCTCGGTGGTCATGACTTCCTCCGGCCGGCCCACCCGGAAGCGTCCGCCGGCGAGGTAGAGCACGGTGTCGACGTAGTCCACGATCGGGTTGATCTCGTGCGTTACGAACACCACGGCGCTGTTCTGTTCGCGGCACTGGTCGTTGATGAGGCCGCTGACCGCTTGCTGGTGCTGCAGGTCCAGGGACAGCAGGGGCTCGTCGCATAGCAGCACTTTCGGGTCCGTTGCGAGGGCCTGGGCCACCCGCAGCCGCTGCTGCTCGCCGCCGGAGAGCTGCCCCACCGGGACCTTGGCATAGTCCTCGGCGCCCACGAGCTCGAGCAGCCGGTCGACTTTCCGGTCCGCCCGGGCCGCGCCGAGGCGCACGCCCCAGCGGTGGCCGTCGACGCCGAGGCCGACGAGGTCGCGGGCCCGCAGCGGGGTGTCCGGATCAAACGATTTCTGCTGCGGGACGTAACCGATCCGCCGGCTCCCGCGTTCCACCGGGTGGCCGTCAAGGACGGCCGTTCCCGAGGTGAGTTCCTGCAGCCCAAGCAGCACCTTGAGAAACGTGGTTTTGCCGCTGCCGTTGGGACCCAGGACGGCGAAGAACTCGCCGGGGTTGATGTCCAGGTCCAGGTTTTCCCAGAGCGTCCGTTGGCCGAACGAGAGGGACGCACCGCGGAGGCTCACTACGGGGGTCAACGTGGATTTCCTCGAATTCTGCGCGAGCCGTTCTGCTCACGCGGTCTGCGCAGGGTGTGCTGCGCAAGTGTCTGTGTTCACGCGGTCAGCTCACGCTGTCCCGATAATCTTAGGCCCCGGTCCCCCGGGCTGCCCTCAGGACAGCGTCCCGGCGATGCCGTCGACGTTCCCGGCCATCCACTGGACGTAGCTCTGGCCGTCCGGGAGGGTCTCGCCGAAGTTCAGCACGGGAACGCCCGCTGCCGTGGCGGCATCCTTCAGCGCCACCGTCTGCGGGCCCTCGGTCTGGGTGTTGTAGGCCAGCAGGCGGACACCGCCGGAGCGGACGAGGTCGACGGCGGCCTTCAGCACGGCCGGCGGGGCGTCGGCACCGGATTCAATGGCCGCCGTGTACTCGGCGGGGGTCTTGTTTTCCAGGCCTGCCGCCTCCAGCAGGTACAGCGGCACGGGCTCAGTGACGGCAACCGCCCCGGCTCCGGCCGAAGCCTTGACGGTGGCCAGCTTGGCTTCGAGGCCGCCGAGCGATTCCTTGAAGGACTCCGCGTTGGCCTTGAACGTCGCGGCTGACGACGGTTCGAGCTCCCCGAGCTTGGCCGCGACGGCGTCCGCCAGCCGGGACATGGCCGGCAGGCTGTACCAGACGTGCTCGTTGAAGGCTCCGTGGTCGTGGTCATGGCCGGCCGCCTCGGACGCCTCGGTGTGGGCACCGGCTTCCTCTTCGGGGGCCAGCCCGGAGACCTCGACGGCGTTCAGCACGTTGGCGTGGTCCAGCCCGGTGTCGTCCGCGAGCTTATGGATGAAGTCGTCGTAGCCGCCGCCGTTCTCGATCAGGAGTTCGGCCTTGGAAACCGCGAGCTTGTCCTGGGTGGTCGCCTCGTACGAGTGCGGGTCCTGGCTGGTGCGCGAAATGATGGAGTTGACCCGTACCTTGTCGCCGCCGATCGTGCTGACGATGTCACCGTAGACGCTCGTGGAGGCGACCACCTCGACCACCCCGTCGCCGGCAGTGCCGTTGGCACTTCCGGCGGTCGGGCCGCATGCCGTCAGCATCACGCTGAGGCCGGCAAAGGCGGTAATCATGGCACGGGCAGCAGGACGACGCACGGGGGGACCTCGGATCTGTTATTGAGAATCAGGAGCATTAGCAACTGACCCGAGTGTATCCCCAAATGGGAATCATTCCTATTTAGGGATACACCGGGCGTCTGCCTAGTCCTGGCCGAGCCTCCGGTACCCGGTGGCCTGGGTGGCATCCCGGATCTCGCCGACGAGTTCCTCGATGACGTCCTCGAGGAACAGGACACCCTGGGTGTTGCCGTCCGGTCCGATCACACGGGCCAGGTGCGAGCCGGTCCGCTGCATGACGGACATGGCCTTCTCGATCTCATCGTCCATCGCCAGGTTCGCGAGGGAGCGGATGCGGCTTTCGGCGATCGGCTGGTGGTAGGCCGCGTCCGGGATGGACAGGACGTCCTTGATGTGGAGGTAGCCGGAGAGCATGCCGTCCTCATCGAGCATCGGAAAGCGTGAGAAACCGGTGCGGCTCACGGCCTTCTCGAACTCGACGGGGGTGGTGGCCGCCTTGAACATCACGAGCTTGTCGAGCGGCACCATCACGCGGGACGCGGTGTGCTCCGAGAACTCCAGCGCACCGGTGATCAGCCCGGCGTCGTCGTCCACCAGCCCATGGCGGGTGGATTCCTGCACGATCGACTGGACTTCCTCAAGCGTGAAGGAGGAGGTGACCTCGTCCTTCGGCTCGATCTTCATCAGCTTCAGGATGTGGTTCGCGGCCCAGTTCAGGGCAACGATCACCGGCTTCACCATCCGGGCGACGAACATCAGCGGCGGGGCCAGCAGCAGGGCCGCCTTGTCCGCGACGGACACCGAAATGTTCTTCGGGACCATCTCGCCGAAGGTCACGTGCAGGAAGGTGACCACCAGCAGCGCGACGGCGAAAGCCACGACGTCGGCGATCTCCATCGGGATGCCGACGGCTTCCAGCGGTACCGCCATCAGGTGGTGGATGGCCGGTTCCGCGACCTGCAGGATCAGCAGCGAGCACACCGTGATGCCGAGCTGGGCGCAGGCCAGCATCAGGGAGACGTTTTCCATGGCCCGCAGCGTGGTCTGTGCGCGCTTGGACCCGGCCTCGGCCAGCGGCTCGATCTGGCTGCGCCGGGCGGACATGACCGCGAATTCCGCGGCCACGAAGAAGGCGTTGCCGAGGAGCAGGACGGCAAGCCAGAGGATTCCTACCCAGTCGCTCATGCGGCACCGGCCTCGCCGGCGGCGGCAGTCGCGCCGTGGTCCTCGTCCTGGACACGGGCGGGCTTGAAGCAGATCCGGTCGACCCTGCGCCCGTCCATGCGGGTCACGCTCAGGGTTCCGCCGCCGACGTCGACGGTGTCCCCCACCGTTGGAATACGGCCCAGCTGGCTCATGACGTAGCCTCCCACCGTTTCGTAGGCAGCTTCGTCGGGCACGGTCAGGCCCGGGATCTGTTCGGAGAGTTCATCGGGCCGCAGGAGCCCCGGGAAGTACCAGTCCCCCGAGGCGCTCTGCAGCAGCCCTGGCCGGACCTTGTCGTGCTCGTCGGCGACTTCCCCGACGATTTCCTCCACGAGGTCCTCGAGGGTGGCGACGCCGGCGGTTCCGCCGTACTCATCGAGGACGACGGCGAGCTGCAGATTGCCTTCGCGCAGTTCAGCCAGGAGGGCGTCGAGGTGGATGGTTTCCGGCACGCGGAGCACATCGGTCATGATGGCCCCTGCCTCAAGCTTGGCCCGCCGGTCCGAGGGAACGGCGATGGCCTTCTTGATGTGGACCACGCCGCGGATGTCATCGGAGGATTCGCCGATGACCGGGAAACGGGAGAAGCCCGTGCGCCGGGCCGCCTCCACGATGTCCGAGACCGGCTGGTCCGCGTCGATCGTTTCGACCCGGATGCGCGGCGTCATGACGTCCGCCGCCGTCTGCCCGGAGAACTTCAGCGTCCGGGCCACGAAGTTGGCTGTCCCGGCGTCGAGGGTTCCCATGGCCGCCGACCGGCGCACGAGCGACGCGAGCTCGGCCGGGGTGCGCGCGCCGGAGATCTCTTCCTTGGCCTCGAGTCCGAAGACGTTGAGGACCTTGTTGGAGAAGCCGTTGAGCACCACGATGGCGGGCTTGAAGATGGCGGTGAAGACCAGCTGGGGACGGGCGACGGCCTTGCCGATGGGAAAGGACAGGGCGATGGCCATGTTCTTGGGCACCAGCTCGCCGATCAGCATCGAGAGCAGCGTGGCGAATGCCATCGCCAGGATCAGCGACACAGAGGCCGCGGCGGCCTCCGGGACCCCGACGGCGGCGAGCGGGCCCTCGAGGAGCTTCCCGACGGACGGTTCCATGACGTAGCCGGTGAGCAGCGTGGTCATGGTGATGCCGAGCTGGCAGCTGGAGAGCTGGGTGGAGAGTGATTTGAGGCACTTGAGCAGCGGCACGGCGGCCGTGTCGCCGTTGTCTACTGCCCGCTGGACGGTGGACTGGTCGAGCGCGACCAGGGAGAATTCGACGGCTACGAAGAAGCCGGTGCCGAGGATGAGCAGGAGGCCTGCTGCGAGGAGGAGCCACTCCATTTAGCGGCCCGCTTCCGGAGCAGCGGCGTGCTCGTGGAATCTGCCCGGCGGAGGATGGTCGGCCTGGGCCGACCCCGTTTCCTGGAAGGCTCCGGACTGCTGTGACGCAGGAGAGTGATGGGCGCGTGAACGGGGTTTGCCGGCTCTGTGGGTGGACTGCGCGTGAACGGTTTCCGTTCTCCGCTGACAGCCCCCAGGCCGGCACCTAGATTTACTGTCCATAAGAATGTCAGTCTACAGGAGCGGGTGCCGCCGGCCGCCACGTGACGCCCGGCAACAGCCGCTCCGGCCGGTGGCGCACCGCACCGGCCGGTTACCTGCTTTTACCAGCTTTGCGGGACGGGACGGCCTTCTTCGTAGCCCGCCGCGGACTGGATTCCGGCGACGGCGCGTTCCCGGAAGGCGGCGAGGTCGGCCGCGCCGGCGTAGCTCATGGAGCTGCGGAGCCCCGCGGTGATCATGTCGAGCAGGTCCTCGACGCCGGGACGGGCGGGGTCCACGAACATGCGGGAGGTGGAGATGCCTTCCTCGAACAACGCCTTGCGGTCCTTTTCGAAGGCCCCCTCGCGCTGGTTGCGGTTCTGGACGGCGCGGGCGGACGCCATGCCGAAGCTCTCCTTGAACTGCCGGCCGCCGGCATCGAGCTGCAGGTCCCCGGGGCTCTCGTGGGTTCCGGCGAACCAGGAGCCGATCATGACCTGGCTGGCGCCGGCCGCCAACGCCAGGGCCACGTCGCGCGGGTAGCGGACACCGCCGTCGGCCCAGACCCGGCCGCCGGCCGCGCGGGCGGCGGCGGAGCATTCCAGCACGGCGGAGAACTGCGGGCGGCCCACCGCCGTCATCATCCGGGTGGTGCACATGGCCCCGGGTCCGACGCCGACTTTGACGATGTCCGCCCCGGCCTCGATGAGTTCCCGGGTCGCGTCGGCCGTGACCACGTTGCCCGCCACCACCGGAACGCCGGGGTTGAGGCCCTTGACGGCGGCCAGCGCGTCGAACATTTTCTGCTGGTGGCCGTGCGCGGTGTCCAGGACGAGCACGTTCACTCCGGCGGCGAGGAGTTCCCCGGCCCGGCCCGCGACGTCCCCGTTGATTCCGACGGCGGCGGCGACCTTGAGCCGGCCCGCGTCGTCCAGCGAGGGCCGGTACAGCGTGGAGCGCAGGGCGCCCTTCCGGGTGAGGACCCCGACGAGAGCGCCGTCCTGCTGGACGGGGGCGTAGTCGGTGCCGGCGGCGTCCATCGCCGCGAAGGCGCGGCGCAGCGCCGGTTCGGCGCCGGATCCGCTGCCGCCGTCGAACGCGCCCTCGAACAGCGCCGCGTCCAGCACCAGCGGCTTGTGCCGGACCACGGAGGCGAGGGACGCGAAGCGGTCCTGGCCCTCGCAGTCCGCCGCCCGGATCACGCCGGTGACGGCGCCGGCGTCGTCCACGACGATGACCGCACCGTGCGGCCGCTTCCCCATCAGGTGCAGGGCGTCGATGACGGTGTCCAGGGGCGAGAGAGTCACGGGGGTCTCGAGGACCGCGTGGCGGGTCTTGATCCAGGCGGTGACGTCACGGATGACCTCGAGCGGCACGTCCTGCGGCAGGACCGCGAGTCCGCCGCGGCGCGCCATGGTCTCGGCCATCCTCTTGCCGGTCACTGCCGTCATATTCGCGGCCACCAGCGGGATCGTGGAGCCGGTTCCGTCGTCGGCCGCCAGGTCCACGTCCAGCCGCGACGTGACGTCGGATCGGGAAGGCACCAGGAAAAGGTCCGAATATGTCAGGTCGGTGGTGGGCTCAGTCAGGAATCGCACGCTGCTCCTTGGTAGGCATTCTCAGTGCTTAGGGGTTCTCCTTGCGATTCTAGGCGAGCCTCCGCCTGCCTGCGGAGCGGCTTCGAAAGCCGGCCCCGGAGGCGGCTCCGCGAAGGTTCCGGACGTCAACATGATTTGAGTCACCCTTATTGGCGGTTTGGCAAGAATCGTCACTAGACTGGCATGGGTCTGGGTTCACTGGACGCGGAGACTGGTTCGATCGTCGTGCTGCGGCACCAATGGAAACCAGTGGGAATCAAACTCATGGAAGAGGCGTATTTCAAGTGCCAGAGCAGCCTAGCCACCGTCTACCAGAGGAATTTGGCGGAAACGAGTGGCTCGTTGACGAACTGTACGAGCGTTACCAGCAGGACAAGAACACGGTGGATGCCAAGTGGTGGCCGCTGTTCGAGTCCTTCGACGCCGGCGATGGTTCCTCCGCCAACGGGACCTCGGGTGCGGCGCCTGTTGCGCGCCCTGCCACCCGCGAACTTCCCGTGGTAGCACCTGCCGCCACGCCGCCGGCAGCACCTGCACCGGCCGCCGCTTCCGCCCCTGCCGCGCCGGTTCCGGCCGCCAAGAAGGCCCCCGCCACGGTCGCCCGTGACGGTGCGAGGACCTCCGACGCCGGCCACCGGCACCCAGCCGATCCCGGCCCAGCTGCCCAAGAACGTCAAGGCCCCGACGGCGCACCGGAAGAGGACGTCGTCTCCGTCCTGCGCGGCCCGGCCAAGGCCATCGCCACCAACATGATCACCAGCCTGGAAGTTCCGACCGCCACGAGCGTCCGGGCCATTCCGGCGAAGCTGCTGATCGACAACCGCGTGGTCATCAACTCCAACCTCGCCCGCGCCCGCGGCGGCAAGGTCTCCTTCACGCACCTGATCGGCTACGCCGTCATCCGCGCCCTGTCCCAGTTCCCCTCGATGAACGTCTACTACGACGAGATCGACGGCAAGCCGGTCGCTGTCCAGCCGGCGCACGTGAACTTCGGCATCGCCATCGACATGCCCAAGCCCGACGGCACCCGCCTGCTCGATGGTCCCGAACATCAAGAAGGCGGAGACCCTCAACTTCTCCGAGTTCTGGCACACCTACGAGGACCTGATCAAGCGCGCCCGCGCCGGCAAGCTGACCGCGGACGACCACTCGGGCACCACCGTCTCTCTGACCAACCCCGGCGGCATCGGCACCGTGCACTCGGTGCCGCGCCTGTCCAAGGGCCAGGCCGCCATCATCGGCGTCGGCGCACTGGACTACCCGGCCGAGTTCCAGGGCGCCAGCGAGAAGATCATCGCGCAGAACGCCATCAGCAAGGTCCTCACGCTGACCTCCACCTATGACCACCGCGTCATCCAGGGTGCCGGCAGCGGCGAGTTCCTCAAGCTCGTGCACCAGCTCCTGCTGGGCGCGCAGAACTTCTACGACGAGATCTTCGAATCCCTGCGCATCCCGTACGAGCCCGTGCGCTGGAGCCCGGACCTGCAGGTGGACCCGGCGGACCAGATCAACAAGGTCGCCCGGATCCAGCAGCTGATCCACTCCTACCGCGTGCGCGGCCACCTTATGGCGGACACCGATCCGCTCGAGTACGTCCAGCGCAAGCACCCGGACCTCGACGTCCTGACCTACGGCCTGACGCTGTGGGACCTGGACCGCGAATGGCCGACCGGCGGCTTCGGCGGCAAGCCGATGCTCGCCTTCCGCGACATCCTCGGCGTCCTCCGCGACGCCTACTGCCGCACCACCGGCATCGAGTACATGCACATCCAGGACCCGGCCGAGCGCAAGTGGTTCCAGGACCAGCTGGAGCACCCGTACTCCAAGCCGAGCCGCGACGAGCAGCTCCGCATCGTCTCCAAGCTCAACGCCGCCGAGGCCTTCGAGACCTTCCTGCAGACCAAGTTCGTCGGCCAGAAGCGCTTCTCGCTGGAAGGCGGCGAGTCCCTGATTCCGCTGCTGGACGCCATCATCTCCGACGCCGCCGACGACGAACTCGACGAGGTCGCCATCGGCATGGCCCACCGCGGCCGGCTCAACGTGCTCACCAACATCGCGGGCAAGACCTACGCCCAGGTCTTCCGCGAATTCGAGGGCACCCAGGACCCGCGCTCCGTCCAGGGCTCCGGCGACGTGAAGTACCACCTCGGCACCGAGGGCACCTTCACCTCGGACAACGGCAAGGAGACCAAGGTCTACCTCGCCGCCAACCCGTCCCACCTCGAGGCCGTGGACCCCGTCCTCGAAGGCATCGTCCGCGCCAAGCAGGACCGCCTCGGACCAGGGCGAAGCGTTCCCCGTGCTGCCGATCATGGTGCACGGCGACGCGGCCTTCGCGGGCCAGGGCGTCGTGGCGGAAACGCTCAACCTCTCCCAGCTGCGCGGCTACCGCACCGGCGGCACCATCCACATCGTGGTGAACAACCAGGTCGGCTTCACCACCGCCCCGTCGTCCTCGCGCTCCTCGACGTACTCCACGGACGTCGCCAAGATGATCCAGGCACCGGTGTTCCACGTGAACGGCGATGACCCGGAGGCCGTGGTCCGCATCGGCCAGCTCGCCTACGAGTTCCGCCAGCGGTTCCACAAGGACGTCGTCATCGACATGGTCTGCTACCGCCGCCGCGGCCACAACGAGGGCGACGACCCCTCGATGACCCAGCCGCTGATGTACAACCTGATCGAAGCCAAGCGCTCGGTCCGCAAGCTGTACACCGAATCGCTGATCGGCCGCGGTGACATCACCGAGGAAGAAGCCGAGCAGCTGCTGCGCGACTACCAGGAACGCCTGGAGCGCGTCTTCGCCGAGACCCACGCCGCCCAGACGTCCCCGATCCCGATCATCACGGCCGATTCCGCCGCCGTCTCCGACCTGGAGCGCCCGATGGCCCAGCAGACCGATTCCGGCGTCAGCGTCGCCGGTGTCCACGCGCGATCACCGCCGAGACGCTGGCCCGCATCGGCGCGGCCCACACGGCCATCCCGGAGGGCTTCACGGTCCACGCCGAAGCTCAAGCAGCTGCTGGAGAAGCGCGAAGCGATGTCCCGCGAGGGCGGCATCGACTGGGGCTTCGGCGAACTCGCCGCCTTCGGCTCGCTCGTCATGGAAGGCGTCCCGGTCCGGCTCGCCGGCCAGGACTCCCGCCGCGGCACCTTCGTGCAGCGTCACGCTGTCTTCCACGACCGCGCCAACGGCGACGAGTGGCTGCCCCTGGCCCACCTCTCCGAGGACCAGGCCAAGCTGTGGATCTACGACTCGCTGCTCTCCGAATACGCCGCGCATGGGCTTCGAATACGGCTACTCGGTGGAACGCCCGGACGCCCTGGTGCTCTGGGAGGCGCAGTTCGGCGACTTCGTCAACGGCGCGCAGACCATCATCGACGAGTTCATCTCCTCCGCCGAGCAGAAGTGGGGCCAGCGGTCCTCGCTCGTCCTGATGCTGCCGCACGGCTACGAGGGACAGGGCCCGGACCACTCCTCCGCCCGCATCGAACGCTTCCTGCTGATGTGCGCCGAAGAGAACATGATCGTGGCCAACCCCACGACGTCGGCCTCGCACTTCCACCTGTTGCGCCGCCAGGCCTACAGCCGGCCGCGCAAGCCGCTGATCATCTTCACGCCGAAGCAGCTGCTGCGCCTCAAGGCCGCGGCCTCCTCCGTGGAGGACTTCACCACCGGCTACGTTCCGGCCGGTGATCCCGGAGCACGACCAGCTGCAGGCCGACGCCGTCGAACGCGTGCTGCTGGTCTCCGGCCGCCTGTACTACGATCTGCTGTCCACCCGGCAGAAGACCGAGGACACGACCACGGCGATCGTCCGCGTCGAGCAGCTTTACCCGCTGCCCGCCGACGAAATCGCCGCGGAGCTGGCCAAGTACCCGAACGCCGAAGTCGTCTGGGCGCAGGACGAGCCTGCCAACCAGGGACCCGTGGCCGTTCATCGGCCTGAACCTGCCCGACGCCCTGGACCGCCACGTCCGCCTCGTCTCCCGTCCTGCCTCGGCCTCCACCGCCGCAGGATCGATGAAGCGCCACGCGGCCGAGCAGGATGCCCTGCTCAAGCAGGCATTCGCACGTAAGTAGCGTCCTTGCTGCCCGGCCGGAGATGGAAACACGCAACTCCGGCCGGGCAGCTTTGTTTAATCGTCTTGGTGATTGGCGCCGTCCCCGTTGGCGGCCCAATCGGCGCTTTGGACTGAAGAGGTAGTCGTGGAAGATCGAAAGCTGCGGATCGCAGCCGTTGGCGATGAGCTGCTTGCCGGGCTCGGTGATCCCCGCGCGCTGGGCTGGCTGGGCCGGGTACTGGCCCGTACACCGCAGGACGGCATGGCCGTGGAGAGCTATTCGCTGCCCTGCCCGCAGGAGGGCACGGAGGGGCTGGCCGCGCGCTGGCTCGAGGAGGCCGGGCGCCGTTTCAGCGCCAACCACGAGAACCGCCTGGTGATCGGGCTCTCCGGCCGCGACATCGAATTCGGGCTTTCCACGGCCCGCAGCCGGCTGAACCTGGCCAATATCCTCGATTCCGCTTCCCAGAACAAGATCGAGGTCTTCGTGGTGGGTCCGCCGCCCACGCTCGACCCCACCCAGAACCGCCGGCTGGGCGATCTCAACACCGCCTTCGCCGACGTCACCACACGCCGCAAGCACCTGTACGTGGACACGTTCTCGCCGCTGCTGAACCACGAGCAGTGGCGCCAGGACCTTGCGGCCAACGGCGGCACTCCGGGCCAGGCGGGCTACGGCCTGATGGCGTGGCTGGTGCTGCACCGCGGCTGGTTCCAGTGGCTGGGCATGGACGCCCCCGAGTAGGCCGCAGCACGGCCCGGCTTTCCCGCCCGCCCCTCTCCGGCCAATCTTGCGATATATCTTGACCGCGGTGAATAGGCGATATATCGTGACTTCATAGTCGCGATATATCGTCAGGATGCATCGCCCACAAGACGCAGGATCCATCCCGGAGGAACCATGGAAGAGAACACCTGGACCGTTACCGGCCCGCAGACCATCGACGTCGACGGCGTCCGCTCGCTCAAACTCGGCATCGTCCGGGGCCGCTTCGACATCGTCACGCATGACGAGGACGTCGCCCGGATCGAAGTCTCCGAACTCTCCGGGGACCCGCTGGCCGTCACGCTGGTGAACGGCCGGCTGGAAGTGCGGCACCAGCTGCACGGCGCGCAGGGCTGGTTCAAGAACCTCATGGACACCGTCAACAACAGCAGCAGCAATTCGGTGGTCATCAGCATCGCCCTCCCGGCCGGCGTCGAGGTCGAGGCGGGCACCGTCAGCGGCGACGGCATGGTGTCCGGCCTCAGCGGCCACATGCGCCTCAATACCGTATCCGGGTCGGTCCTCGCCGACGGCACCTCCGGGGAACTCTCCGTCAAAACGGTCAGCGGCGAGGTGATCGCCCGCAACCACCACGGCGTGCTGACCGCCAAGAGCGTCTCGGGAGAAGTCACGGCGTCCGGCGAGTTCAGCCACATCCGTGCCAACACCGTCAGCGGCGACCTGAGCTTTGACCTGCACGGCTTCACCCACGATTTCGGCGCCAATTCCGTCTCCGGGGACGTCACCATCAGGCTGCCGCACGACGTCGGCGTCGATATCGTCGCGAAGTCCGCCAGCGGTGCCGTCATCATTGACGAGCTGAAGTACGCCCAGCCCGGCGGTACCGTCCAGACGATCGCCGGTCCCGACGCCCAGCTCATGCTGGTCCGGACCAATTCCGTCTCCGGAAAGACGTCGATCTTCCACGGGACCCCGGACACCGAAGCAGGGCTCTGATGCCTCCCGTCTTCGCGCACGGCGCACTGCGGCTGTACCTGCTGGCGCTGCTCGAAACCGGTCCCAAGCACGGCTACGAGCTCATCAAGGCCCTCAGCGACCGCTTCGGCGGCACCTACTCCCCCAGCGCCGGCACCATCTACCCGCGGCTGGGCAAGCTCGAGGAGGAAGGGCTCGTGGCCACCCAGACGGAAGGCCGCCGGACCAACTACAGCATCACCCCGGCCGGACTCGTTGAGCTCAACAGCCGCCGGGACGAGCTCGCCGGCGTGGAGAACGACATCTCCGCCTCGGTCCGCCGGCTCGCCGACAACCTGCGCCAGGACATCCGCATCAACATGCAGGGACTCCGGGCCGATCTCGCCGCGACGGCCGAAGCCGCCCGGTCCGCCGCCCGCACTGCGGGCTCGACCGCCGGGGCCGCGACGGGCCCGCACTACTCCCAGGAGGGCGACCGCCGGCTGCGGGAAGCCGAAATGCTGGTCCAGGCCTTCCGGGACGACATCCGCGTCGAACTGCGCCGCCACGGCAGCCGCCACCCCGTCACGCCGGTCACCCTGGAGACGGTCAAGACCGTGCTTGACCAGGCCCGGATCTCCATCCGCAGCTCGTTTGACCCGTGAGACGCCGCCCGGCCGCCCGGTTCGCGGCAGGTGCCCCAATGTGGGAGACTTGAGGGCAGCTCTTTTGAGTACCAATATTAAGGAGGCCAGCTATGAGCAAACGTGCACGCAAACGTCGTGACCGTAAGCGTGGCGGCGCGAACCACGGCAAGCGCCCCAACGCCTAAGCAAAAGCTTGGAATGACAGCTTTAGCCGAATGACCCCGGAAACCTCACGGTTCCCGGGGTCATTCGTTTGTCAGGCTGGGGCCGAAGCCTCAGGCTTCGACCGTGCGGATCGAATGGATCCGGTCCAGAATCGAGTTCTTGAGGTTCTCGGGGGCAGCTTCCGTGCACGAACGCTTCACCATCACGCGGATGACACATTCGAGGTCGTACTGCTCAAAGCATTCCGGGCACCCGTCCAGGTGGTCCTTGATCTCAGCGATGTCATCGCGTGTGAGCGCCCCATCCAGATACTCGTAGATACGTTGCATCCGGGCGTCGTCGCAGTCGCCCAGTCCCTGGCAGTCGCTCATTTCCTGTTCTCCTGTTTGTTGCTTCCGGCCGCGGCGGTTGACCCGGTGGCGGCCTTGAATCCACGCTCTGCGGCGTAGTCGGCGAGCATGTCCCGCAGCATCTTCCGGCCGCGGTGCAGCCGGGACATCACGGTCCCGATCGGGGTGTTCATGATGTCTGAAATTTCCTTGTACGCGAAGCCCTCGACGTCGGCGAAGTAGACGGCCAGCCGGAACTCTTCGGGGATCGCCTGCAGGGCACGCTTCACATCCGAATCCGGCAGGTGGTCCAGAGCCTCCGCCTCGGCCGACCGCAGCCCCGACGGAGGTGTGCGACTCGGCGCGTGCCAGCTGCCAGTCCTCGATGCTGTCCGAATTCGACTGCAACGGTTCCCGCTGCCGCTTGCGGTACAGGTTGATGTAGGTGTTGGTGAGGATGCGGTACAGCCACGCCTTGAGGTTGGTGCCCGGCCTGTACTGGTGGAAGGCCGAGAACGCCTTCGTGTACGCCTCCTGGACCAGGTCCTCCGCATCCGCGGGGTTCCGGGCCATCCGCATGGCCGCGGAATACAGCTGGTCGACGTACTGCATCGCGTCGCGCTCGAAACGGACCCGCCGCTCTTCGTCGGTTTCGGTCGAGGTGTCCAGCGGCTTCCCGTCCACCACCGTCTCCTGCGCAGGATCAGGCGCTGCGCCAGCAGGGCTGGCAGCGGGGGTTTTGCTGGGCTTGGCGTCGTTTCCGGCAACCTCGTGCGTGGCCGCAACGGCCGGATCCATGGTGCTCATTGCCTTCAAGTCTACTGTCACCTTCCGGCGGGCAGCCGAAACTGTGCCGGGGACCTCGGCCTGGCGCACCGGCCCGGCCGTGGCCCACGGATTCCCGGGCCCGGTCTCGAGCTCTGCCTCCCGCTCCGTGCTTTCCTTCACCAACAACAAATTTCCGCCTCCCTGCCTTCGCGGCCGCGCGGCACAAACGCCACTGCCTGCTTGCCCCGCCGTGTTCTTGGACCGCTGTGATCCGGCCCGCAAACCGGGGCCGAACGGACTCCTGATCCAGCCGCTGCAAGCGGCCGGAACCTGCAATTGACAACCACGCACAACAGGCAAATATTCCGCAAAAGTGCAAGACTAGAACCGGTTCTCCCGCTTCGGTTCCGCGGTTCGTCCATCCAGGAGGAAATTCATGTCCTTTGTCCGTTTTCTTGCCCGGCCCATGCTCGCCTCCAGTTTCGTCCTCGCAGGCATGGACAAGCTGAAGAATGCGGATGACACTGCGACACAGCTGTCTCCCCTCTTGCGCCGCGCGGCTGAATCGATGCCCTTCCAGACCAACGAGAAAGTGCTCGCCCGGGTCATCGGCGGCACCCAGGTCGGCGCCGGCGTGTGCCTCGCACTGGGCAAGTCCTCGCGTCTGGCAGCAACGGTGCTGGCCGTTATCTCGGCGTTGAACGGATATGTGGAATGGCGCAGCGCGGACATCACGTCCAAGGCGGGCCGTGACGCCCGGCGGAAGCAGCTGCTGAAGAACGTCTCGCTGACCGGCGGCGTCCTGCTGGCCTCCGTCGACACCAACGGAAAGCCCAGCCTCGCCTGGCGCGCCGAGCACCTCGCCGCTGACGCCCGCAAGAACGCCGGCCACCTCGCCGCCGACGTCAAGAAGACCACCGGCAAGCAGCTGAAGAAGGCCGACAAGGCCGTCCGCAAGGCCGTAGACCACACCGTCGGAGCATAAGAAGGCAATGACAGGCGCCACCCCCACAGCAGCAACCACGCCCGTTCCGGCTGACGGGGCCCCGCACTGGCGGGCACCGTTTGCCGCCCGGCCCGTCGACGCGACGGTCACCGTTCCGGGCTCCAAGTCCCTGACCAACCGGTACCTCGTGCTGGCGGCCCTCGCCGACGGGCCCTCCCGGTTGCGCGCGCCCCTGCATTCGCGGGACTCGGCGCTGATGATCGAGGCGCTCCGCCAGCTCGGGGCCACCATCACGGAGGTTCCGGGGGACGGCGCCTTCGGACCCGACCTGGAAATCACCCCGATCCGCCTCGAGGCGGCCGCGGAGGGCACCGGCATCGACTGCGGCCTCGCGGGCACCGTCATGCGTTTTGTCCCGCCGGTCGCGGCGCTCCGCCACGGCGAGAGCCTGTTCGACGGCGACCCGCACGCCCGCAACCGCCCGATGGGTGCCATCATCGCGGCCCTCACCGGGCTCGGCGTCGACGTCAGCTCGCCCGACGGCGGGCCGGCGTCGTCCCTGCCGTTCACCGTCCACGGCACGGGCGAAGTGCGCGGCGGGCACCTTGTCATCGATGCCAGCGCCTCCTCGCAGTTCGTCTCCGCCCTGCTGCTCGCCGGCGCCCGCTTCACCGAGGGCCTGCACCTCGAACACGTCGGCAAGCCCGTCCCCAGCCTGGACCACATCGGCATGACAGTCGCCGTGCTGCGCGGCGTCGGCGTCGCCGTCGACGATTCCGTCCCGAACCACTGGATCGTCTCCCCCGGGCCCATCCGCGCCTTTGACCACCACATCGAGCAGGACCTCTCCAACGCCGGACCCTTCCTCGCGGCCGCCCTCGCGACCCGCGGCACCGTCCGGATCCCGGGCTGGCCCGACGCGACCACCCAGGTGGGCGACCTCTGGCGCGAACATCCTCACCACACATGGGCGCCACCGTCACCCTCGAGGACGGCACGCTCACCGTGACCGGCGGCCCCGAGATCACCGGCGGCAACTTCGATGAAACCAGCGAACTCGCCCCGACCGTCGCGGCGCTCTGCGCGCTCGCCACGGGACCCTCGCGGCTGACCGGCATCGCCCACCTCCGGGGGCACGAAACGGACCGGCTGGCCGCCCTCGTGGCCGAGATCAACCGGCTCGGCGGCGACGCCGAGGAAACCAGCGACGGCCTGATCATCCGGCCCGCCGCGCTCCACGCCGGCGTCGTCCACAGCTACGCGGACCACCGCATGGCCACGGCAGGCGCCATCCTGGGCCTGGCCGTGCCCGGCATCGAGGTCGAGGACATCGCGACCACCGCCAAGACCATGCCGGACTTCCCCCTGCTGTGGGAAGCGATGCTCGCCCAGGGCGGCACTGGAGAGACCCCGCGGCCCCCGCTGACACAAAGGACCCCACCCGTGGCCCGCAGCACTGACTCCTGGGACGAATCCGACGTCCGGATCCGGCCCAACAAAAAGGGCACGCGGCCGCGCACCAAGGACCGTCCCGCCTACGAGGACGCCGTCACCGGCCGGATCATCACCGTGGACCGCGGACGCTACACGGCCGTCGTCGGCGAGGGCACCGGGGAGGAACGCAAGATCATCGCCGCCCGCGCCCGGGAACTGCGCCGCAATCCCGTGGTGGCCGGCGACTTCGTCTCGCTCGTCGGGGACGTCACCGGTGAGCCGGACACCCTGGCCCGGCTGGTGAAGATCCAGGACCGCAAGACGCTCCTGCGCCGCAGCGCCGACGACACCGACCCGATCGAACGCGCCGTCGTCGCGAACGCGGACCAGCTGGTGATCGTGGTGGCTGCCGCCAACCCGGAACCGCGGACCGGGTTCATCGACCGCGCGCTCGTGGCCGCGTACGACGCCGGCATCGCGCCCGCTGCTGCTCGTCACCAAGGCCGACGTCAAGGATCCCGCCGAGCTGCTCTCCAACTACCAGCACCTCGATTTCCCGGTCATCATCAGCAACACAGCGGACTCGGCCGCCTCCGGCATCGACGCCCGCTCCGACGACGGGCTGTCCGCCCGGCTGGACAAGGACGCGGTGTCACAGCTGCGCGACTACCTCGACGGCAAGGTCACGGTGATGCTCGGCCACTCCGGCGTCGGCAAGTCCACCATGGTCAACGCCCTCACCGGCGCCGAGCGCGCCACCGGCGGCGTCAACGCCGTCACCGGCCGCGGCCGCCACACCTCCTCCTCGGCGCTGGCGCTCAAGGTCAACGATGCGCCCGCCGGGCAGCTGGATCATCGACACCCCGGGCATCCGCTCCTTCGGCCTGGCCCACGTGGACCCGGACCGGATCCTGCGGTCCTTCCCCGACCTCGAACCCGGCACCGACGACTGCGAACGGGGCTGCAAGCACGACGCCAGCGCAGTCAACTGCGGCGTCGATGCCTGGGTGGCTGCCGGCCATGCGGGACCGTCCGGCCCGGCGCGGCTCGCGTCGCTGCGCCGCCTGCTCGGCACGGATCCGCGGATGGAAGCGCAGGACGTGAAGGAACTCGGCACCGTTTCGTAGGGCCCGGCGCGGTGCACCCCGGGGCCGCCCCGCGGTGTCCGGGGCCGTGGCCTCCCGGCGGCCGGCCCGCTTTGGCGGTAGTTTGGAACCATGAGCCAACCCGCTTCGAGCTACAACGATGACCTGCGCCTTGCCCATGTACTGGCAGATTCCGTCGATTCCCAGACCATGAGCCGCTTCAAGGCGCTCGACCTTCGGATCGAGACGAAGCCTGACCTGACGCCGGTCACCGACGCCGACAAGTCTGCCGAGGAAGCGATCCGCGGCCAGCTGTCCCGCTCCCGTCCCCGCGATGCCGTCCTCGGTGAGGAATTCGGCAGCTCCGGCCACGGGTCCCGCCGCTGGATCATCGACCCGATCGACGGGACCAAGAACTTCGTCCGCGGCGTCCCGGTCTGGGCCACGCTGATCGCCCTCGTCGACGAGGGCGAGCCGGTGGTCGGCGTCGTCAGCGCCCCGGCCCTGGGCAAGCGCTGGTGGGCCGCCAAGGGCGCCGGGCGCCTACACGGGCCGCTCCCTCGCCGCCGCGACCCGGCTGCAGGTCTCCAACGTGTCCGAAGCTCGCGGACGCCTCGCTGTCCTACTCGAGCCTGGGCGGCTGGAAGGAACGCGGAAACCTCGACGAGTTCATCGGCCTCACCGAGGAGGTCTGGCGGACCCGCGCCTACGGCGACTTCTGGTCCTACTGCCTGGTGGCCGAGGGCGCCGTGGACATCGCCTGCGAACCCGAACTGAACCTCTACGACATGGCGGCGCTGGTGCCGATCGTCACCGAGGCCGGCGGCCGCTTCACCTCCCTCGAGGGCGAGGACGGGCCCTTCGGCGGCAACGCCCTGGCCACCAACTCGATCCTGCACTCCGAGGTCCTCAAGCGCCTCAACCCGGGACTGGACGACCTGCTCTAAGCAGCCTCGCTCCGAATATTACGACGGCGGCGGCCCCCAGATTCCGGGGCCGCCGGCGTCGTTTCTTCGGCCGGACGGCCTTTCCCGGCCCCGCGTAACAAAACGCTTCATATTGCGTTCCCGCCTTTTCCGCGGCAGCAGGGATGTCCTAGGCTCGATGCAGGTCACGAGTGCCAGCGCTAAACCCCGGTTTGCTGGCCGGCAACCCTCCATTCGCGGTGGGGTGCCCCGGGTGACGACCTGGCCGGTCCGCAATGGACCCGGCAAGCGCGGATCCCCGGTGCGTGGGGTCCTTTTTCAAGCGAGGTCCCATGACGACTGCCACCATTCCCGCCACCCACTCCCGCCTCCGCTGCGGCACTCCCCGACCGCTTCGCCGTCGCCGGCCGGCCGCTCGCCGCGGTCACCGGCGCGGAGATCCAGGCTCCGCTGATCCAGGGCGGCCACGTCCGCTACGCCAACCTCGACTACGGCGCGTCCGCGCCCGCCCTGTCCGTCGTGTCGGCCTACCTGAACGAGATCCTGCCGTTCTACGCGAGCGTGCACCGCGGCGCCGGCTACGCCTCCCAGATCAGCACCTCCGTCTACGAGAACGCCCGCGACATCGTCCGGGAGTTCGTCGGCGGCCGCGCCGGACGACTCGGTGATCTTCACCCGCAACACCACCGACTCGCTGAACCTGCTCGCCGGCTGCCTGCCCGTCGCGGACGGCCGCCACACCGGCGAGGTCCTCGTACCTGGACATCGAGCACCACGCCAACCTGCTGCCGTGGCAGTCCGTGCCGCACCGCAGCGTCGTCGCGGCCCCCACCCTGGCGGCAACCCTCGGCAAGCTCCGCGAGCGAGCTGGCGCTCGGCGGCATCAGCCTCCTCGCCGTCACCGGCGCCTCCAACGTCACCGGGCGAGATCCTGCCGATCCGCGCCCTCGCCGCCCTGGCCCACGAGTACGGCGCCCGGATCGTCGTGGACGCCGCGCAGCTTGCCCCGCACCGGCGCATCAACCTCGCCGCGGACGGCGTCGACTACCTCGCCTTCTCCGGCCACAAGCTCTACGCACCGTTCGGGGCCGGCGTGCTGGTGGGGCGCCCGGACTGGCTCGACGCCGGCACCCCGCACCTTGCCGGCGGCGGCGCGGTCAGCGACGCCAGGCTCGACACCGTCAGCTGGACCACCGGCCCGGCCCGGCACGAGGGCGGCTCGCCCAACGTCCTGGGCGCCGCCACACTGGCCCGGGCCACCCAGGTGATCGCGGCCCTGGACCAGACGCAGTGGCACGACCACGAGGACGCCATCCGGTCCTTCCTCGTGGAGGGGCTGCGCCGGATCGACGGCGTGAGCGTGCACCAGATCTTCTCGGACACGGACACCGAAGACCACGGGCAGGGCGCCGGCACGATCGGCGTCGTCAATTTCTCCGTGGCAGGCTACGACGCCGGCCTGGTGGCCGCATACCTTTCCGCCGAGCACGGAATCGGCCTGCGCGACGGCCGCTTCTGCGCCCACCCCTGCTCAAGCGGCTGGGCCTCCCGTCCGGTTCGCTGCGGGCCAGCTTCGGACTCGGCTCACGGCTCGAGGATGCCCAGCGGCTGCTCGCCGGAATCCAGGAACTGCGGCAGACCGGCCTCGGCTGGGACTACGTGGTGGATGCCGGCCGCTGGGTGCCGGCCAACGACACCCGCAGCTACCCGCACTGGGCGCCGAACACCCCCGGCACCGCCGGCGCCGCGCCGTGCAACGTGGACGGAGTAGGCACGGCCCCACACCCCGGGGCCGGCCACGGCGTCAGCGTGCGGTAAATTCGAAAGGTACTGCATCAGACCTGCCCGAAGGAGATCGCACGTGGCACGCGGCGGCCCCAAACTGCACCATGGCCCTAAACTGCACCACGAGCGGCGGCAGGAACTGGGGCAGAGCTTCCAGGACGGCGGAGCGCACTACGAGCGCGTCCGCCCCGGCTACCCCGGCGAATCGGCCGACTGGCTGATCCCCGCCGGCGCGCGCGACGCGGCCGACATCGGCGCCGGCACCGGAAAATTCACGGCCCTGCTGGTCGAACGCGGGCTGCACACCGTCGCCGTCGACCCTTCGTCGGACATGCTGGACCAGCTGCGGCTGACGCTGCCCGCGGTGTCACGCCGTCGAAGGCACCGCCGAAGACACCGGCCTGGCGCCGGCGGCGTTCGACCTCGTCACGGTCGCCCAGGCCTGGCACTGGTGCGATCCGCTGCCGGGCCAGCACCGAGATCGCCCGGATCCTCCGCCCCGGCGGCGTGCTGGGACTGATCTGGAACCAGATGGACACGTCCGTTCCCTGGGTGCACCGGCTCTCCCGGATCATGCACGCCGGGGACGTCCACAAACCGCACTTCAAGCCTCCCCATGGGCCCGGAGTTCACCGGCCTCGAAAGCCACCTGACGCGCTGGGAGGATGCCATGAGCGCCGCGGACATCATCGAACTGGCCAAGTCCCGCAGCTACTATCTGGCGGCCGGCGAAGCCGACCAGGGCCAAGGTGCTGGCCAACCTCGACTGGTACCTGCACGACCACCTCGGCCACGGCCCCGGGGACGTCCTCTGCGTTCCCCTACCTGACCCAGACGCTGGCGGGCCGTCCGGGCCTGACGGCGGCCGGTACCTCCCTCGTTGCAGTCGACGCCCCCCGGGCCTATTGTTTCGGTATGCCTAACATTTAGCTGTAGGCACTCGAAACTTCGGGACCGGGCCGCACCATCCTCCGGTGCCGACCGCAGCGTCAACGTTGACGCCCCGACCCATGGGAGCCGCAGTGCTGGAAGTAACCGGACACCAGCCGCCGACGCCGGGAGCACCGGCCCGGCGGAAGCCTGGTGCGCGCCGGGCACTCCTGGGCCTGCTGGGCCCCGCCTTCGTGGCGTCCATTGCGTACGTGGACCCGGGAAATGTCGCGGCCAACCTCACGGCCGGGGCACAGTACGGCTACCTCCTGGTCTGGGTCCTCGTCGCCGCCAACGTCATGGCCGTGCTGGTCCAGTACCAGTCCGCAAAGCTGGGCATCGTGACCGGCAAGAGCCTGCCGGAGATCCTCGGCGAAAGGCTCAAGCCCTTCTGGCGGCGGGCCTTCTGGGTCCAGGCCGAAATCGTGGCCGCAGCCACCGACCTCGCGGAGGTGGTGGGCGGGGCGATCGCCCTGTACCTGCTCTTCGGCCTGCCCCTGCCCCTCGGCGCCGTGATCGTCGGCGGCGTGTCGATGGTCCTGCTGGCGGTCCAGGCCAGAAACCGGCAGCGGCCCTTCGAATTCGTCATTATCTTCCTGCTGGGCATTATCACCATCGGCTTCCTGGCCGGCCTCTTCATCAGCCCGCCCAGCCCGGGCGGCGTCCTGGCCGGACTGGTGCCAGGATTCCAGGGCCCGGACACGGTCCTGCTGGCCGCCAGCATGCTGGGCGCCACCGTGATGCCGCACGCCATCTACGTCCATTCCGCGCTCTCCCGGGACCGGCACCGGCCCAACCCGCACCTGCACGTGCCGGCGCCGGCCATGGCCCGCCTCGTCAGGGCCACCCGGTGGGACGTCGTGGCGGCCCTCGCGATCGCCGGAATCGTGAACATCGGCATGCTGCTGCTGGCGGCGTCGACGCTGGGCGGCGAGGAGGGGACGGACACAATCGAGGGCGCGCACGCGGCCATCACGGCCAACCTCGGGCCGGTCATCGGCGTCATCTTCGCCGTCGGGCTGCTCGCCTCCGGACTCGCCTCCACCTCCGTGGGCTGCTACGCCGGCGGAACCATCATGCAGGGCCTGCTCAAAATCCGGATCCCTTTGATGACGCGCCGCGTCATCACGCTCATTCCCGCCGTCGTGCTCCTCTCCGTGGGCTTCAACCCCACCTGGGGCCTGGTCCTGAGCCAGGTGGTGCTGAGCTTCGGCATCCCGTTCGTCCTGATACCGCTGGTGGTCCTGACCAGCAACAAGGCCCTGATGGGCCGCTTCGCAGACGGCGTCCCGCTCCGGGTGGCCGCCATCATCAGCGTGGTCCTGGTGGTGGCCCTGAACCTGATGCTGCTGTGGCTCACCTTCTCCGGGGCTGCCTGACGGTAGGCTAGTGGCTGTGAAGACCAGCCCGCCATCCTCCTCCATCGAGGACTACGTCAAGGTCATCTACTCCTTCACGGAGTGGCAGGACAAGCCCATTACCTCGACGCAGCTGGCCCAACGGCTCGGCGTCGCCAACTCCTCGGTCTCCGAGATGGTCCGCAAACTCAAGGACCAGGGCCTTGTCGACCACCAGCCGTACAGCGCGATCACCCTGACGGCCGACGGCGTCCGGCTGGCCCTGCTGATGGTCCGGCGCCACCGGCTGATCGAAACCTTCCTCGTGCACGAGCTCGGCTACCGCTGGGACGAGGTCCACGACGAAGCCGAACTGCTCGAGCACGCCGTCTCGGACACGTTCATCGAGCGGATGGCGGCGAAACTCGGGAATCCGGCCCGGGATCCGCACGGCGATCCGATCCCGGCCGCGGACGGCTCAGTCCTGATGCCCGAGGCCCACCGGATGAGCGAACTCGACGACGGCCACACCGGCCGGATCACCCGGATCAGCGACGAAAACCCCGAGCTCCTCCGCTACCTCGCCGCGGAGGAGATCGACCTGGACGCGGCCGTCGAAGTCATCGGCCGGCGGCCCTTCGGCGGCGCCCTCGTCGTCCGCGTCAGTACCGGTGGCGGCTCCCGCGACGTCGACCTCGCCGAAGAGGTCACCTCGGCGCTCTGGGTCCACAGCGAGGTTGCCCACGCCGGCTGCAGTGTCGAAGGGCACTGAATGCCCGGCACCCCGGCGGAGCCCCGGGCGGAAAAACGCCCCGGACTGCCCGGCTGGCGGGTGTGGGCCGCAGTTGCGGCCGGCGGGCTGATCGGTACGGAGCTGCGGTTCTCGGCAGGCCTTGCCTTCCCGGAGGCCGCTGACGCCGTGCCGTGGACAACCCTGGCAATCAACGTGGCAGGCAGTTTTGTCCTCGCCACCCTCACCACCATCTGGATCGCGCGGCCCCGCACTGCCTTCTGGCTCCGGGCCGGGCTGGGTCCCGGGCTGCTGGGGTCCTTCACCACGTTCTCCGCGGTGGTCTTCTCGATGGACCAGCAGTTCCGCGCCGGCCACCACGCGACGTGGCTGGCATATCTCGCGCTCTCCCTCGTGCTCGGGCTCGGAGCCGCGGCCGCCGGCTGGAAAACCGGGAAGGCGCTCGTCGGCCGCGGGCGGCACGGCGGCATGATCACCGCCCTGCTGGTCGGCGCCTTCGGAGTGGCGGGCACCCTGCTGCGGTTCGCCGCGGACTCCTGGTTCGCGCACCGCCCCGGTCCGCATCCGCACTGGCCGTGGGCGACCCTGACGGTGAACGTCGTCGGCTCCTTCATCATCGGGGTGTCCATGGGTGTGACCGACAAGCTCGGGCTGGGACCCGAATGGCAGACCGGGCTGGCGACCGGACTGGCCGGCGGCCTGACCACCTTCAGCTCCTGGACCACGGCCACGGTGCGGCTTGTCAGCGAGGCGCGCTACCGGGCCGCCGCGCTCAATCTCGCCGTCAACCTGCTGTTCGGCCTTGCCGCCGCGGCCTTGGGCCTGGCCCTCGCCGCGTAAGGCCCGGCGGTACGCGCGGCGGGCTGTGGCGGCTCTGTGATGCGGCTAACGCCGCGCTGCGGGGCCTCCTGGTCCCGTATCGTTGAGGGATGGTTACCCGACGTGAAGCAGCCCAGATCCTCGATATTCCGCTGGAGATGGCGCACCGTCACGGCATCCCCTCCCGCCTGTCCGACGCCGAGCTCGGCGAGCTCCTGGACAACCCGCCGGCGTGGCTGGTCCAGTCGAAGGCCAACCGGACGGGCAAACGGCCCGTATGGGTCCAGCTGACCTGCGCCGTCTGCGGGTTCTCCGAGGCGGCCCGGCCCAAGAAATGGTGGCCGGAATTCACCTACGTCATCTGCGCGCACCACGCACCCTATGAGGTTCCCGGCGTCGGCGCCGGCCTGGTCCGCAGCGAGTACGAGGGTGTCGGCAGCCGCTTCGTGGGCATCGTGGACGTCGCGGTGCCGGAGGCGTAACTTAAGAGCACGGGGCCATTCCGGCCCTTCCGCCTTAGGAGGGCGCAATGCCTGACAAAACCCCACACCAGAACCAGGCCAAGAAGCCGGTCAAGACGATCAAGGAAAAACGGGCCGAGAAAAAGTCCAAGAACGTCGCGGACTCCCACGCCGACCCGGTGGCGCATATCAAGAAGCGCTGATGCACTGCGCCGGTCAATGGCGGCCGGCCGCGGGACCGCTGGCCGACAGGCCCAGGAATGACAAAAGGCCGGAAGCAGAAGCTTCCGGCCTTTTGGCTGATGTGAGCACTTGCGCGCTCATACGGGGTGGAACACCGTTGCCGGTGCTCCTATGTGGAGATGGGGGGAATTGAACCCCCGTCCGATGTCGTGTTGTCAGGGCTTCTCCGGGCGCAGTTTGCGTCGGATTTTCTCGGCCCCAGCCACGCTGCAAACAGCTGGCTGATCCGGGCCCAGTCATCTAAGAGTCCCGTTTACCCCGATGACGGAGGTAAACAGCAGTGGCTATCTAAATGACGCCAGGATCCGGGGCAATAGCAACCTCGGGCTGACGGACTGTCTTACTGCTTAGGCAGCGAGAGCGAAGTCAGTGCGTTTTGATTCGGCACTTATTGGTTTGCAGACAGCGTTTACGAGATAATTCTGCATCCTCGGCCCGCTTCACCTGTCGCGACTAACATCGTCGAAACCGATCATCCCCGTATTTTTTTATCAAACCGGACAGGTCTGCGGCGAACCGCTTTCGCGGATTCCGCCGGTTTCCTTCCCGGACTATCAAGCATAACGCACGTCTCCGCGGAATGATTCCCTAGCGGCGGTTCCGTTCACGCATCACGCGGAGGGCCTCGCGTTTGTCCTGCTGCTCGCGCAGGGTGTGCCGCTTGTCGTATTCCTTCTTGCCGCGGGCGACGCCGATTTCCACCTTCGCACGGCCGTCCACGAAGTACAGCTGGAGCGGGACGATCGTGAACCCGGACTCGCGGATCTTGTGCGAGATCTTGGTGAGCTCTTCGCGGTGCAGCAGGAGCTTCCGGCGGCGGCGGGCGGCGTGGTTGGTCCAGCTCCCCTGGTGGTACTCGGGGATGTGGATGCCCTCCATCCACAGCTCGTCGTTGTAGAAGGTGCAGAAGCCGTCAACCATGGAAGCATGGCCCTCACGGAGGGACTTTACTTCGGTGCCCATCAGCGCGATCCCGGCCTCGTAGGTGTCGAGGATGAGGTAGTCATGCCGGGCCTTGCGGTTGGTGGCCACTACCTTACGGCCACTTTCTTTCGGCACGGTAGAACTCCTTGGATGATGGGGTGACGGGCAGGACTCCGGCCGGTCGGCGTGGAGTCCCTCCAGTTTACGGCAGGGCAGCCGCAGAGACGTAAGCCCGCCGCGGCAGGGTCAGAGCAGGGTCAGAGCAGGTTCATCGGATCAACGGCCCGGCCGTTGAGCCAGGTCTCGAAGTGCGAGTGGCAGCCCGTGGAGTTTCCGGTGGTGCCGGAATAGGCGATCAGCTGGCCGGGGCTGACTTGCTGTCCGCGGGATACCACCACGCTGCTGTTGTGGTAGAAAACGGTGGTCAGCGAGTTGCCCTGGACCACGCCGTGCGAGATCTTCACGTTGTTGCCGCCGCCGTCGTTGGCCCAGCCGGCCGACACGATGGTGCCTGCCGCCGGGGCATAGACCGGGGTGCCGCAGGCGGCGCCGAAGTCGATGCCGGTGTGCATATAGCCGCCCTGGCCGTAGAAGTCGATGGTGCCCGGCGGCGTCGCGCGCCAGCCGAAGCCGGAGGTGATCCGGACGCCGGAGAAGGGGCTGCGCAGTCCGAACGCCGACGGCGGTCCCTGGGCCGGCGGGACGTACGGCCGGACCGCCTGTCCTGCAGCCCGGGCCGCTGCCGCGGCGGCCTCGGCGATGCGCCGCTGCTCGGCTTCCCAGGCCTCGCGCAGCTTCCGGTCGCGTTCGACGATTTCGGCGGCGACGGCGTCCTGCTGGGCCTTGACCTGGGCGAGCTGGCTCTGGATGCCGGGCTTGGCGGCCTGCAGTTCGGCGTCAAGCCGTGTGGTGTCCGCGATGAGCTTGTCCACCTGCGCCTTCTTGGCCTCGGCTTCGTCGCGCGCCGCCTTTTCACGGGCCAGCGCGGCGTCCGCCTTGGCCTTGAGGTCCTTGATTTCGGCTTCCACCGCTTCGAGGCGGGCCTGCGCGTTGGTGTTCGTTGCGCTCTGCTGGGTGAGCTTCTCCATCGCCGCGTTCTGGCTGCGCATTGCCTGGTCGGCGAGGTCGATCGTGTCCGTCAGGCTGCCATTGTTGGAGCCGAAGAAGAGCGAGAGGTTGGACGGCACGCCGCCGGACTTGTAGGCCTGCGTGGCGATCTGGCCGATCAGCTTCTTGGTGTCCGCGATCTTTTTCTTGTCGGACTCCAGCTGCTGCGTGATCTGGGCCTTGTTCTGCTGCGCGAGGTCCACCCGCGCGGCCAGGGCCTCGACCTCCTTGACGGCGCCGGCCACCCGGCCCTGGGCGTCGAGCAGTGCCTGCTGCGCGCCGGGAAGCTGGCCCTGGTACAGCACCAGGTCCCCCGCGGCCTGCGCGATGCGGGAGTCGACGAATTCGAGCGAATGCTGGACCCGGTCCGCCTCCTCCCGGAGCGCGGCCTGCTGGTCTTCCAGCTCGTCCGCGAATGCCACCGGTGTCGAGGCGCCGAGGCTGGCCGCGAGGACCAGTGCCAGCGCGGCACTGATCATGCGGCTGCGGCGCCCGGCCAGGCGGGGTACGGCCTGGCCGGGAGCCCGCCTGGACGGGAGCCGCAGTCGTCGATCCTTCGGTGACATGTGCAGTCCTCTTTCGTTATGCACGCTAGACCCGCAAGTATCGGCGGAGGGTCAGCAGTGAGGAAATACCGGCCAGGAGTACGCCCAGGCCGATCAGGGCAGGGGCCAGGATCAGGGTCTGCCCGGGTGAAATGAAGGCGGTGTCAGGATACTGCCTGGACAGGTAATCGCCGAGGAAGAAGTGCGCCACGGCCCACAGCGTGCCGGAGGCCAGCGCGGCGCCGATCACGGCGGCAATCACGCCCTCGAGGATGAAGGGCAGCTGGATGACCATCTTGGAGGCGCCCACAAGCCGCATGATTCCGGTTTCCCGCCGCCGGCTGAACGCGGACAGCCGGATGGTGGTTGCGATCAGCAGGATCGCGCAGACGATCATGACGCCTGCGATGCTGACCGCCACGAGCGAGGCGGCGTTCATCGCCGAGAACAGCCGCTCGAGCAGCTGGCGCTGGTCGATCACGGTCTCCACGCCGGCCTGCGAGGAAAAGGTCTCGCTGATGATCTGGTACTTCTCCGGGTCCTTCATGTTGATCCGGAAGGACGCCGGCAGCTGGTCCGGCGTCACGGAGTCGACGATCGGGGAGTTCGAGAACTGTTCCTTGAAGTGCTTGTAGGCGTCGTCCTTGGACTCGAACTGGAAGTCGTTGACGTACTGGGCCACCGCGGGCGACTTCAGCAGGGTTTGCAGGTTCTCCTGCTGCTCCGGCGTCGCGGGGCCGGTGGCGCAGCCGGCCGCCGTCGAACCGTCACTGCACAGGAAGATGGCGACCTGGACTTTGTCGTACCAGTAGCCCTTCATCTGGTTGATCTGCAGCTGGAGCATGCCGGCGGCGCCGACGAAGGTCAGGGACACAAAGGTCACCAGGATGACGGAGACCACCATGGACAGGTTCCGGCGCAGGCCGCTGCCGATCTCACCGAGGACAAACGCGAGCCTCACAGCTGGCCCTCCCCTGCGGCGCGGGCTTCGGCGCGGGAGCCGCTGCGGGTGGTGGCTGCGGGTTCGGGATCCCGGCCGCTGGCGTCCCGCAGGCGGCGGGACTGCCCCACGATCGGAATCATGGAGGTGTACAGGGCCTTGGCCTCATCGCGGATCACGACGCCGTTTTTGAGCTCGACGACGCGCTTGCGCATCTCGTTGACGATGTCGTCGTCGTGGGTTGCCATCACGACGGTGGTGCCGTTCTGGTTGATTTTGTCCAGCACGCCCATGATGCCCATGGACGTGGTGGGGTCCAGGTTTCCGGTGGGCTCATCGGCCAGCAGGATGCCGGGACGGTTGACGACGGCGCGCGCGATCGCCACGCGCTGCTGCTCACCGCCGGAAAGTTCGTGGGGCAGGCGGTTCTCTTTGCCCTCGAGGCCGACGGTCTTGAGGACCTCGGGCACGGTGTCGCGGATGACGCTGCGGCTCTTGCCGATCACCTGCATGGCGAAGGCAACGTTGGCGAACACGGTTTTCTGCGGCAGCAGGCGGAAGTCCTGGAACACGACGCCGATTCCGCGGCGCAGCCGGGGCACGCGCCAGCTGGAAATCTTCGCGACGTTCTGGCCGGCAACGTAGACGGCGCCGGAGGAGGCGCGGTCCTCCTTGAGGACCAGCCGGAGGAAGGTCGACTTGCCGGAGCCCGAGGCGCCGACGAGGAAGGCAAATTCGCCACGGTCGATCTCAAGGTTGATCGAATCCAGCGCGGGACGCGCCTTCTGGTCATAGACCTTGGTGACATTTTCGAATCGGATCATGGCCCTAAGTACCCTGCAGGACATGGCTCATGGCCTGTTCTGCCGCCGGGGCGCGGGCTTTCGTTTGGGGGAGGTAGAGCTCCGGCTTCTCGACTATACGCACGGCGAACTGCAGTTCAGCCGGAACGGCAGGGCGTGTCGCGCGATTGTCAGGCAGCTCCCAGCCGGGGCGCCCCGGGCCTACTTGTCGGCGTTACGGTTATCGGTCCGCCAGCGGATGCCGGCGTCGATGAAGTCGTCGATTTCGCCGTCGAACACGGCGGACGTGTTGCCCACTTCGTGTTCGGTGCGGAGGTCCTTGACCATCTGGTACGGGTTGAGCACGTAGGAGCGCATCTGGTCGCCCCAGGAGGCCTTCACGTCGCCGGCGAACGCCTTCTTCTCGGCGTCCTCCTGCTCCTTCTTGAGCAGCAGCAGGCGGGACTGCAGCACCCGGAGGGCGGCCGCACGGTTCTGCAGCTGCGATTTCTCGTTCTGCATGGACACGACGGTGCCGGTGGGGATGTGCGTCAGGCGGACGGCGGAGTCCGTGGTGTTGACCGACTGGCCGCCGGGGCCGGAGGAGCGGAACACGTCGACGCGGATTTCGTTGTCCGGGATGTCGATGGAGTCCGTCTGTTCGATCAGCGGGATGACCTCGACGGCGGCGAACGAGGTCTGCCGGCGGCCCTGGTTGTCGAAGGGGCTGATCCGGACCAGACGGTGGGTGCCGGCCTCGACGCTGAGAGTGCCGTAGGCGTAGGGCGCCTTGACCTCGAAGGTGGCGGATTTCAATCCGGCTTCTTCGGCGTAGGAGGTGTCCATGATGGTGGTCGGGTAGCCGTGGCGTTCGGCCCAGCGCAGGTACATCCGCATGAGCATCTCGGCGAAGTCGGCCGCGTCCACACCGCCGGCGCCGGCGCGGATGGTGACCACGGCTTCGCGCTCGTCGAATTCGCCGGACAGCAGGGTGACCACTTCGAGGTCCTTCAGGGCCTTCCGGATCGATTCCAGCTCGGTGGCGGCCTCGCCCATGGAGGCGGCGTCATCCTCGTCCTGGCCCAGCTCGACCAGGACTTCGAGGTCGTCGATCCGCGAGACGAGCGAATCCAGGCGTGCCAGCTCGGACTGGCGGTGCGAGAGCCGCGAGGTGATCACCTGGGCGGCCGCGGGATCGTCCCAGAGGTTGGGCTCCCCCGCGCGCTCGCTCAGTTCAGCGATGTCTTCCTTCAGCGCCTCAACATTCGAAACATTTTCGATGGAGGTGTAGGTGGCGCGCAGTGCGCGGATTTCTGCTGGAAAATCAATGTTAGCCATGGTTTTTTAACCCTACGCTATGTGTCCTAGCCCCCTGACCCGCCGGCTTGCCCTGCGGCCGGTTGCCCTATCACTTCGGGTTGCCTGAGGGCCCGGATGGCAACATCTACTGATAGGTCAACGGGACAGACGGGAGCGCGCCGTCGAACTCGCTTCGACGCGGATACCGTCCGGGACCAGGAAGTTGACCACCGGCGGGTGGACAGTGACGCTCAAAGCCACGACGGCGGTGGAACCGTCCGGGCTGCCGGTGTCCGGGGCGACGGCGAGGCCGCTGAACCGGGCGAAGGCACCGTTGCGCTCCAGGTAGTCGAGGGCGGCGGCCCGGACCCTGCCGCCGTCGAGCGTGGCCGTGGGCGTCCCCGCGGACGTCTCGAGCTCTCCGAGGGTGAAGCTGCCGGCCGCGGCCACGGAGGCGCCGTCGGCCAGCGACAGCAGCTTCTTGTGCTCGATGTAGACGCTGGAAACCGCGACGACGACGGTCGCGACGAGCAGGGCGAGCAGCACGAAGCCGATGATCAGCACGATCATCTGGCCGCCCTCCCGGCTTCCGCTGCTTTCCCCGTTTCCGCGGTTTCCGGGTTTCCGCGGTTCACCGGAAGCGCCCCACCAGCTGGGTCGCCGAGGCGCTGAGCCGGCTCGCGTTGAGCTGGAAGGCGTCACTGAACGGGACAAACGGCAGGGGCACGGTCAGGTGGACGGTGACGGTCACGGCCGAGCCGGCGGCCATGCAGTCGGCAGGCTCGCAGCTGGTGTCCAGGCTGGCATTGCCGGCCTCGTGCCCGTAGTCGGCGAGCGCAAGCAGGACAGCCTGCTCAGCGGCGGCCCGGCCGCTCGCCGCGTCCGGCTGGGCGACGAAGACCTTGGCTGCCTGGTCCGCGGCCCCGACCACCGCGAAGGTGCCGCCCTGGATCTGTCCGACGGTGATGACGAAGTAGACGAGCGGAACCATCAGCAGCAGGGACAGGAAAATGAACTCCACCACGGCGCTCCCCTGTTCGGTTTCGTCGTCAGGACTGGATCGCGGCATGCCCCTTCACCTCCAGGAATTCCCGCGGTCCGATCAGGCCGATCACCGGCAGCGGGGCCCGGATGGTCACTTCCAGGGTTCTGACGCCCTGGTACGTGGTTTCGCTCGTGGAGATGTCCTTGGCGAACTCGGCGTTGAGCGCCACGCTGATCAGCTGGGCCGTCCGGTCCCGGGCATCCCCGGATCCCCGGTCCGCGAGCGTGCCGTACCGGGCGCCCGAAGCGGCCGCGTCGATCAGGGTGTTCCGGACGTGGAGCACAAGGCTGAGCTGGATGATGGCCAGGAAGAACAGCGTCAACAGCCCGCCGACCAGGACGAAGTCCACCACGGCCGCGCCCCGTTGCCCGGCCCCGTCCGCAGCGGCACTGCGGTGCGCCCTGCCAGGCTGGGCTTTGCCGCGGTGCGCTCTGCCGGGCTCGCCCACCTGTTACTGCCCGACCTTGTCCATTGCCTGGTTGAACAATCCCTCCAGCGCCGGCCCGGCGAGCGCCAGCAGGGCCGCGACGAGGACCGCCGACATCAAGGTGATCATCACCCAGCCCGGCACGTCCCCGCGTTCGGGGTCGTCCCCGTTGCGGGCCGGCCGCAGACCCCGCCCGGGGAGTGCCGTGCGCCGAAGAACCGTGCCCAGTGTCAAGACCGCTAACGCCATGCGGATACCGATGAGTTTCACTGTGTCCCCTATGTGTTGGTAGTTGGAGCTTCTGAGCACTGCGTTACTGCTGCAAGCCTGGCCAAGTCCGCGCGCCCCCTATAGTCCGAGGCTGATCGCGGCCAGGCCCGGAAAGACGGCAAAAACAACCGTGAGCGGCAACACCCCAAAAACGAGCGGCACCATCATCCCGATTTCCTTCTTCCCGGCGGACTCCATCAGCTCCCGCTTGGCTGTGTCCCTGACGTCTTGTGCCTGGGCCCTCAGGACGTCGGCGAGCGGCGTCCCGCGTTCGACGGCGACGATCATCCCGTCCACGAACCGGATCAACGGACCCAGGTCTGTCCGCGATGAGAACTCCTGCAGGGCTTCCACCAACGGTTTTCCGGCCCGGGTCTCGGCGAGAACGCGGCCGAACTCCTTGGACAGTTCGCCGCGGGCGCTGCGGCACACCCGGTCCAGGGCGCCGGTGGCGCTCTCACCGGCACTGACGGCGAGCGCCATGAGTTCGGCGATGCTGGGGAATTCGGCCAGGATGCGGGACTCGCGCCTCTTGATGCGCACGGACAGCACGTAGTCGCGAAGCAGGTAGCCGCCGGCGGCGCTGCCCAGCACGGCCACCGCGGCAACGGTGGGGCTGAACCGTCCCGCGGCGCTGGAGAGGACGGCCGCGCTGACAGCCAGGACAAAGCCCCCGGCACTCCACAACAGCTGCTCGGCCCGGAAATCGACCGGCGACGTGGAGCTCCCTGCCCGGGCCAGGCGCCGGGTCAAAGCCGACGTGCCGGGGTTGATCCGGCCCAGGGAGGCAATGGCATCCCGGAGCACCGGCCGCAGTATGCGTTCCAGCGGACCGAACGGGGTCACGTTCCTCGCCGCCGGGCGAAGGAGCCTCGATTGCAGGTTGTACGACTTCAGTTGCGGCCCGATACGTTCGGCGAAGCCGGTGGGCCGCATGAACGGCAGCCGCACAAGCACGAGCCAGAGTCCGCCGCCGAGGACAACACCGCAGACGGCGGCACTGGCCAGGAGCCCGCTCAACGGAGGACCCGTTCATCGTCCGGAAGTGCTCCGATGCGCAGCATGATGGCGTAGGAGATAAGGGACACCGCGAGACCGCCGAGCAGGACCGCTGCTCCAACCGGGGTGTTGTAGGCCGCGACCGCTTCCGGCCTGCTCGCCAGCAGTACCAGGACGATCCACGGCGCGGCCACCGCGAGGCGTGCGGCATTGACCGTCCAGGATTGCCGGGCCTCCAGTTCGCTGCGGGTCCGGGCGCTTTCCCGCAGGAATTCGGCAAGGGTGCCCAGGAGACGGCCGAGGTCTGACCCGCCCACTTCGCGGGTCAGCCGGAGCGCTTCGATGATTCTGTCGGCCACGGGGTCGGCGAGGCGGTCTTTCAGCCTGGTCAGGGCGGGATCGAACCGGCCGGCCGCGCGGTAGTCGGAACCGAAATCGCGGAACACGTGCCGCAGCTCGAGCGGGCCGTTGTCCCCGAGCTGGATGAGGGCCTCGGGCAGCGAGAGGCCCGCCCGGATGGCGGACCGCAGGTGATCGACGACGTCCGGCCAGAGCTGGCGCAGGATGGCTTTGCGTTTCCTGGCCCGCCACCGGACGATGGCCATCGGCACCCACGCCCCGAACAGTCCGAAGCAGGCCGAAATGGGCCACGACCGGGTGAGGGCGAAGAAGATGATGGTCGTGAAGGCTCCGACGCCGAGACAGCTCGCCACCAGCCCCGGTCCGCTCACCTTCTCGATGCCCGCCGTCCGCAGCAGGTCCTCCAGCCGCCGGTTGCGCGGTGCGCGCGTGGCCGCCGGCGGCTGCTCCCAGGCGGACCACCAGATCAGCAGCAACCCGGCGCCTGCGAGCACGCCAAGCAGCGGCGCCATCAGCGCGGCTCCAGCATTGCGGCGACGTCGTACCCGGACCGGGCAAATTTCTCCGCGGCGGGCATTGAATTGGCTTTTGGCTGCAGATGCCCGTCGCCCATGGCGAAGACCATGGAGGATTCGATGATGCCGTTCTCGACCCTGCGCCCGAGCGAGAGGATCTCCGTGACTTGCCGGCGCCCGTTCGCGTGCCGGCTGCAATGGACCACGAGATCGATGCAGGAGGCCACGGTGGGGACGACGAAAGCGCTGGAAATGTTCTCGCCGGCCAGCAGCGGGAGCGTGCAGAGCTTCGTGACCGCGTCATGGGCCGAATTGGCGTGGATGGTGCACATCCCGGGAAGACCCGAATTCAAGGCGATCAGCATGTCGAGGCTTTCCGCTTCCCTCACCTCGCCGACGACCAGCCGGTCCGGCCGCATCCGCAGGGCTTCCTTGACGAGCCGGCGCAAGGGGATCTCACCCTCCCCCTCCAGGTTCGGCTGCCGGCACTGCAGCCCCACTACGTCACGCAGCGGGAACTGAAGTTCGAAGATTTCCTCCACCGTGATGACGCGTTCGCGGGTCCCGATGCCGGCCGCGAGGCAGTTGAGCATTGTGGTCTTGCCCGCCTGGGTGGCGCCGGACACGAGGATGTTGAGGCCGCTGGCGACGGCCGCGCCCAGGAACCGCGCGGCCTGCGGGGTGAGTGTCCCGAGTTCCACAAGGTGCTCGAGCCTGCTGGCTTTGACCACAAACTTGCGGATGTTGATGGCCCAATGCCTCCGGGTGATGTCCGGGATGACGACATGGAGGCGTGACCCGTCTGGAAGTGCGGCGTCGACAAACGGCGACGACATGTCGAGCCGCCGGCCCGAGCTCTTGAGCATCCGCTCCACCAGGTCCCGGACCTGCTGCTCGGAGAGCGAGATGGAGGTCAGCTCCGATTCGCCGTTGCGGGCCACATAGATTTCGTGCGGCGCGTTGAGCCAGATCTCCTCGATTCCGGGGTCGTCCAGCAGCGGCTGCAAGGCACCGAAGCCGGCCACGGCGTCGAAGACGAACCGCCGGGCCGGCTCGAGGGGCCCGATCGGGGGAAGCGGCGCCAGGAGCGCCCGCTCGTCGTAGTCGCTGACGGCCGCCTCGACGAGCCGCCTGACCTCGCCGGCCTGCCGCAGGGGGTCAAGCCCGCGGCGCCGGATCAGCTCGCGGACTTCATCCTCAACGATGCGCACAGCCTCCATTGGCCCCCACTTAGACTGCCGTCCTGCCGCCGCGGCAGGGCAATTGGGTTAAAGCTAGGGGAGGGTGATCTGCCGGACAATAGCCCGCAGGGGGCGATGTGGATAACCTTTAAGATTGCGGCATGACAACGTTCCCACGAGTAACACCAGAATCACTGGTATCAAAAATCCACCGATGTTAGGGTGGGCGCGATAAGTCAGACAATCTCCAGCCCGGGCAGCTTTTTTGCCTTTCCCCGGGACGGGACCTACGTGACGCGGCTCCGACAGCGTGTCATTGCTCGGAGCGAAATATGAAGCGGACCCTACTTTCCCCCAACAGTCAGAGCGGGCGCCGATTCGGGGCCGTCCTTCTCGCTGCCGCGCTCCTGGCAGGTCCGGGTCTGGCGCCGCCCGCCGTCGCCGTCGAGCCGTCACCGACATCCCCGGCCAAGCCGGCCACCACCGGGACGACGGCGTCCCCCGCCGCGACAGCGCCGGCGCCGAAGGTAACGCCTAAGCCCACACCCGCCGCGACGAAGCCGGCCCAGGCGCCGGCAACCACGGCGCCCGCAACGAAGCCGGCAACCACTGCCCCCGCAACACCGCCGGCAACAAGCGCCGCGCCCGATCCGTCGTCGGACGCCGCCAAGGCTGCCATGGCTGCTGCCGTCGGCCCGGGCGGCGCGGAGATGGGCCAACGCTCCGCCCGCGTCACCGCGACCTCCCCGATGCTCAGGAAGTCCTCCCCGTCCGCCGCGATCGAGGCCCTCACGACGCAGGGCACCTGGTCCCCGACGTTCGGCGTCAAGGGGCTCGACGTCAGCGGCCACCAGCCGAGCGTCAACTGGCGGGAGCAGTACAACGGCGGCGCGCGCTTCGCCTACGTCAAGGCCAGTGAAGGCAACTACTACACCAACCCCCTGTTCGGCTCCCAGTACGAGGGATCCCGCAGCGTGGGCATGATCCGCGGCGCCTACCACTTCGCCATCCCGAACTGGTCCTCAGGCGCCGACCAGGCCCGGTACTTCGTCCGGAACGGCGGCGGCTGGAGCGCCGACGGCTCCACCATGCCGCCGGTCCTGGACTTCGAGTTCAACCCGTACGCGGGCCGGACCATCGAGGGCTTCTACTTCGGCAACACCTGCTACGACATGTCACCCGGGCAGCTGGCGTCGTGGGTTCACGACTTCGGCAACACCATGCGGTCCCTGACGGGCCGCCTTCCCGTGATCTACACCAACACCTCCTGGTGGAACCAGTGCCTGGGCAACCCGGCCGGCTTCGGGGACTACCCCCTGTGGGTCGCCGCCTACCCGAGCTCACCGACGAACAACGCGGGACCGGTTCCGACCCGGAGCTGGAGCAACTACAGCATCTGGCAGTACAGCAGCACCGGACCCTACGCCGGAGACTCCAACGTCTGGAACGGCGACATGGCAGGCCTCCGCGAGTTCGCGGCCCCCGCCGCACGGGCCGCCGTCTCGGCCATCACCAAGGAAGCCTCCGACTCGGCCACGCTGCTCGGCAACGCCTGGAGCGGGGTGGTCTGCGGCCTGACGAACGGCGGGTGCTACCAGAGCTTCCAGGGCGGAGCGGTCCTGTGGTCGCCGGCGTCCGGAGCGCATGCCAGCACCAACGGCGCCATCCGCGGCGCATACCAAAGCACCGGTTTTGAGAACGGCGTCCTGGGCTACCCCGTGATGGGACCCGAACAATGCGGGCTCAAAAACGGCGGCTGCTACCAGATGTTCCAGGGCGGCGCGATCCTCTGGTCCGGCGCCACCAATGCCCAGATCAGTCCCAACGGCCCCATCCGCACCGCCTACAGCGAGACCGGCTTCGAGAACGGCTACTTCGGCTATCCGGTATCCGGCCAGATCTGCGGGCTCAGGGACGGCGGCTGCTACCAGATGTTCCAGGGCGGCGCCATGCTGTGGTCCAAGGCCTCCGGCGCGCAGCCGAGCACGTTCGGTGCGATCCGCGGCGCCTACGCCGCGCTCGGCTTCGAAAACGGACGCGCGGGCTACCCGACGTCCCGCGAATTCTGCGGCTCCAAAAACGGCGGCTGCTACCAGATGTACCAGACCGGAGCGATGGTCTGGGGACCGGGGCTGGGCGCCTTCTTCAGCCCCTTCGGAGCCATCCGGGGCGTCTGGGCCAGCCAGGGCTTCGAATACGGCTGGATGGGATATCCCCTGACCAACGAGACGTGCTCCAGCTCATCAAACTGCCAGCAGGTGTTCCAGGGCGCAGTGCTGACGTGGACACCGTCCAGCGGCGTCACCGTCACGCCGCGATGAAGTCCAGAACTGAAAATCACATACTTTTGGGGGAAAAGTGACCAGTAGAACCAGGTGGAACCAACCACTTGCAACGGCGCTGTTGGCCGTGATTTTGACCATGTCCGTGGGGTCGCAGGCCGTCGCCGCTCCTCCGCCGGCCCCCGCGCCGAATCCGTCGCCGACCGGCACGGCGGCTGCCGCGCAGCAGAAGGCCAGCCCGACGGCGTCGGGCACGGCTACCGCTTCCCCGGGTGCCGCTGCCTCAGCGACCGCGACGCCGACTCCGTTGCCGACCCGGACGGGCACCGCAAGTCCGAGCCCGACGGCGAGCCCCACGCCGTCGGCCACCGCTACTGCCCCGGCGAAGAAATCGCCGCCGGTCACCGAGCTGGCGGCGTCCTCCACGGGCGAGAAGGCCATCAACGCCCGGTGGCTTGAACTCGGCGGCGCCAAGGGCGTCCTCGGAGCCTCCGAAGGAGCCATCGAGTGCGGGCTCGCGTCCAGCGGCTGCCTGGGCGGGTACGCAAAGGGGTCCATCGCCTGGACGGCGGGCACCAAGGCCGTCTCCGTGCGCGCCACGATTGCCCAGCGCTGGGCCAAACTCGGCGGCGTCGAAGGGGTCCTCGGCTATCCCCTGGCCGAAGAGCGCTGCGGACTCACCGGCGCAGGGTGCAGCCAGTCATTCGAACGCGGCGCCATCTACTACTCCCCGCAGGCCGGAGCCTTCGAGGTCCTGAACGGCATCCGGGCCCGGTGGACGAATTTCGGCGCCGAGTCCGGCGCACTCGGCTACCCCACGGGTGGCGAAAAGTGCGGCCTCCGGAACGGGGCCTGCATGCAGCCGTTCCAGCGGGGCACCATGTACTACGTTCCGGGCTGGGGAACCAACCCGGTCATGAACGCCATCCTTGCCCGGTGGAAGGAAATCGGCGCGGAAAAGGGGGCCCTGGGATTCCCGATCGGCGCCGAGAGCTGCGGGCTCACCGCCGGCGGCTGCGTCCAGCACTTCGAGCAGGGTGGCATTTTCTACGCCCCCGGCGTCGGGACCAACCCGGTCATGAACGCGATCCTGGCCCGCTGGTCTTCCCTCGGCGCCGAGCGGGGCGCCCTCCGATACCCCGTTGAGGCCGAAAAGTGTGGCCTTGCCGCCGGCGGCTGCCAGCAGGCATTCCAGGGCGGGGCCATCTACTACGCACCGCACGCCGGAACCAACGCCATCTCCGGAGCCTTCTACGCCGGCTACCGCCAACGCGGCGGCCCATCCAGCGCCCTGGGCTATCCCGTCTCCGATGAGTCGTGCTGGGGCGGCTCCTGCCGCCAGAACTTCGACTACGGCACATACAACTGGACCGCGCAGGGAGTCCTGAGCTCTGCGATCACGCCGTGGGGCTACTGTGCGTCCCTCGGCCGCGGGGCCGCAAAGTTCGAGCACGCGGGCGCCAAAAGGGTCAGCTTCGCGGTGGCCCCCAGCTACGGCTCCACGGCGGTCACGTTCGTCAACTGCCTCCGCCAGTCCTGGGGATACTCGCTCGAATGGTCAACCCGGGGATCCGACGGCGAAAGCGGCTTCGCGCGCCCCGGCGTCGCGACCGGTCCGACCACCGGGAAGCTTTCCCCGACGGGGTCCTTCAGCGTCACCGAAGCCTTCGGACTGTCCAACCCCGGCACGGCGCTTCCGTACCGGACCCTCAACCCGTACTCACGCTGGGGCGGGCGGCTGAACTCGAACTACAACAAGTATTTCGAATCCTCCGCCGACATCTTCCCGGATGAAAACATGTGGTACTACGCAACCCGCCGCCAGGGCGACTACCGCCAGGGCGCCGTCATCAACTACAACCGGCCGCCCGATTCGCCGATCACCATGAACGCGGGCTTCGCCATTTTCCTGCACGCCAACCCGGTAGGGACCTGGGGCTGCATTTCACTGTCAGAGGGCGATGTCATCCGCTACATCCGGTCCGCGGCCCCGGGCGACCGGCTCATCATGGGAGTTGATGCCGATGTTTTCCGGTAGAAGGAGATCCCTCGGGCTGGCGTCCGCGATGGCCCTCGTGGCGGCCCTGGGGGCCGGCTGCACCCCCGGACCGCAGGGCGGGACGTCCGGTCCCACCGGCGGCGCCACTGCCTCGGCGACGCCGTCTGCGCCCGTGACGGAGACTGCACGGGACGGCAGGACCGTGCTGCCCACGGGCGAATCCGTGGCCTGCGAAGTTCTGGCGGATGACGCCATCAAGTCGGCGCTGGGCCCGGTGGCCGCCTCGTTGCAACCGGCCCAGCCGGACGCGGAACGCACCCCTGAAGGCGTCCTGTACGATTCCTGCATCCACGCCTTCGATCCGGACGGTGCCACGACAAACGCCTTGACCGTGCAGATCATCACGTATCCCTCGGAGCAGGAAGCGTCCCGGGCGGATCCGTACAGCCTGATGCCCGCCGCCGAGGACGTGGCCGGGCTCAACCATCCGGCCAAGTACTCGATGATTCCGCTGAGCGGCTCCACCGAATTCGTCCTGGTGTCCGTGGACGGGCCACGCGTGGTCAAGCTCATTGCGGCGCTGCCCCAAACCGGGGCCTGGGATGTTGCCGAAGGCCGCGAGTCGATGACCCGGCTGGCACAGGCCTCAGGGCTGTAGCCGCGCCGGAGCCCGGCGGCCCCGCTAGCGCCGTTCCGACAGAAGCTGCTGCAGGAACGCGTCGTCCCGTGGATCGACGACGATGGTCACGTCCGGGTACGCGGTCCGCAGCGACCGCACCACGGCCTGCACACTTTCTAGCCCGGCGGACAGCGGCACGAGGTACGACATCATCTCGACCGATTTCTCGGTGTACGTCCCGGTCAAAGCGGCATACCACTGGGACGCGAGGACAGGATCGAACTCCGTACCGTACGTGGTCAGATACACCGCAGGCTCTCCCCCGTTGGCTGCTGCCGCCGCCAGGAGCGCGTGAATGTGTCCGGGCACCGGCGCGGCCAGGGTCTTCTGCTGCCGCTCGAACTCCAGGGCCGAGGCGGAGCTGGGTGTCAGGCCCACCGGCCCTGTATCCAGCGTCAGCCCGAACACCTGCGTTGCCGCCGCACTGATGAGAGCCGCTGACGTGACGCTCGCCCACTTAGCCTTCGGGCTCGGGTGCCGGGCGGGACCGACCAGGCTGACCAGTCCCATCCCCAGAACGACCAGCGCCACGAGTTCCAGGGCGAGCAGGTATTTGATGCCGTAGTACGACAACTGCCCTGATGCCGAAATCTGCGCGGCCGCCATCAGGACAACAACCATCAGTCCCGTCACGACAGTCCACGCCGTCGCGGCCGTCCGCTTCGTCTGGTCGATGGCCAGGCCGGACCGTGCCGGCGGCTCCCGCCAGTACAGTGCCGCCGCCACTCCGATGGATCCGATCACGATGGCACCCGCCATCCCGTAGTCCGGAGCCGGCACACCGCCCACGGCGTAGATCACGTCCTCCGCGGCGATGGAGGACAGCTGTCCAAGAGCCGGGAGCACCGCCAGCACGGTGAAAACTGCAATAGCGGCGGCCAGCACGTACGCGCGGCGCGTTCCCGCCCAGCGGCGCCGGTTCCAGGGGAAGACCAGGACCGCGCAGGCCCCGATCAGCAGGGTCGCCAGCAGGGCCCAGTTGTGCACAACACCGACGGCGGCGGCAGAGGCAGCGAAGAGCGTCAGCGGCCGAAGGACCCGGACCTGGAGCACCATGAGTACCAGGAACGCTGCCACCAGCGACGCCGCGAGGTAGAAGTTCTGAAATCCGTGCATCGTCGCAGCTGCCCCGGGCCCGTAAATCCATCCGGCGGTCACGACGGCCACTACGGGCGCGGCCACCAGGAACCGCCGACGGAACGCGGGCAGGGAACACAGGGCAGCGGCAACCATGGTGACGGCCAGCGTGGAAGCGACCGCGCCCAGCACCGTATAGCTGACCAGTTCCGCGCCCGGGCCGGACACCGCCGGTCCCCTGACGATCTCGGCCAGCAATGCCACAACCGCGTGAAACCCCTGCGGATAGTTGTGGAAATGCCAGGGGCTGCCGTCCGGCGATGGACCCAGGGCGCCCAGGATCTGGCCATGCTGGCGCACCATGTAATACATATCGAAATGCGAAGAGTTGTCCCAGCTCATTGCCAGCAGCGTCATCGATTCCTCTGCTGTCCGGGATTTGAGGAAATTGATGAGCGTTGCTGCCGAGAGTGCCGCGGCGATCAGCGGCAGGGCATCAATGGCCTGGATCCGCGGGAGGAGACGACGGAATCTCTGCCGCGGGTCGTGGCCATACGCCAGCCAGCCTCCCAGCCACGCCGCAGTGACCGCCAGGAGGACGGTGGCCCTGCCGACAGATGCCAGGGGGAAGGGAATCCACCAGAGGACCGGTGCTGTTCCAAACACAATGGCCAAAACAATGAGCAGCCTCCGCGACAGGGAACGCGCAGTGGGGAGCGCCACCAGCAGAACCGCGGCGGCGGCCAGCACCGCAAATCCACCCCAGTTGCCGGCCCACCGGCCCAACACCACGGCCGTGAAGACCGTTGCGGACACAGCCACGGCCCGGCCCATCCCGGCGTCGAGGAAACGCCGGTGTAGCGTCGTCCGGTCCGGTCCACTCTGCGTCACTGACGGATCCCCCTGGTGCACGTCAATCATGAATTCGCGCCGGTCCTGGCTGGGCGCCCGCTGCGCAGACTGCGCACACAGCGCACACTGCGCACGCCTGAATCCAGGTGTCCCGACATCAATATGGTGCTCTGCATCAAGGCTCCGTGGAAGCTGGAAGTGTCAGCGGGGAACGCCGGCAGCCCGGATGCCCCGAAGGCGGCCAAGACCGGAAACAGTCGTGGCCGCCTTCGGGGACGCCCTGGGAGGGCCGGACGCCGGCGGCGCCCGCCAGGGGCTTACTTGTAGCTGATCGAGACGTCGTTCCACCACGGAAGCCATTTGATGGACCCGCCCTGGAACTGCTGTTCCGTCGCCCCCGAGCCGATCGGGTATTCGTTGGACACCGGGTATCCGAGCCGGCCGTTCTCCAAGCCGGTCTTCGCCCAGGCGTTCCGGATCGGGCCCGTGGAGGCCCACGATCCGGTGCGGGGGGACCAGATGATGGCCCCGTTCTGGAACATCTGGTAGACGCCGCCGTTCTTCAACCCGCCGGCCTCGTTGCTGGTCGGATAGCCCAGGATGCTTCCCTCGGCACCCATCCCGTACCAGGTGCCCGCGATGCCGCCGGTCAGAACGCGTGCCCCGGACTGCGGCGACCACATGATCGAGCCCCGCTGGTACCACTGGAGGCACCCGCCGGCCAGCCGGCCGCAGGAAGCATCGCTGGCCGGATAGCCCAGGTTGCCGTACTCATAGCCGGTCGCTCCCCAGGCCCAACGGATATCGCCCTGGGAGACCCAGGCTCCCGTTGCCGGGCTCCAGTGGATGACACCGCGCTGGAACTCCTGGTAGGTGCCGTTGTCCTTGCTTTTGATTTCCTCGGTCAAGGGGTAGCCGAGTTTGCCGCTGGCACCACCGACCGAGCGGTGCTTGTCGGCCATGTTTGCCAGCAGGGCATGCGCCCCGGCTCCCGGCGCCCACGTGATGGCGCCGCCCTGGTAGTCCTGGGTCACGCCGCCGCCGCCGGTGGAGTATTCGTCAGTCAGCGGATAGCCGAGCCGGCCGTTTTCGACGCCGTACTGCTGCCAGACCCCGCGGAGTCCCTGGGACGCATGTGCACCGGTTTTGGGTGACCAGATCACAGCACCCTCCTGGTACATCTGGTAGGCGCCGCCGTCCTTGAGTCCCTTGATGATTCCCGACGTCGCGGCACCGAGTTCAGGGTGGCGGGCTGCCGCGGCCCTGATCTGCACGGTGCTGGAGGGCGGCTCGGTAACGGTGACGTTCGCCGTCGCCTGTGAGACCCAGTTGACGGAGATCTGGACTCCCCCGTCGGTGGTGAACGTGCTTCCTGCCTGCCAGGCGTGGTTCTTGTTGTACCAGCCCAGGAACGGCAGGGTCGACGGCGGGATCAGCACCGAGGCGGCGCCGCCCGATCCGAGGTCGGCCTTGAGGAACTCCAGTCCCTTGTTGCCGGAAGCCGCGATGGCGGCGTCGTATCCGACAGGCAGGCGGACCTGCACGTAGTAGACCTCGCCGGTGGTCGGATCGGTGAACTTCAGCGCCCGCCGGGCCTCTTTCCCGCCCCAGGCGTTGAGGGTGAAGCTGTTCTTCCCTTTCACGGTGCCGAGATTCCGGATCTCGTCTCCCCGTCCGAATCCGCCAAAATCGAACAGTGCGGCGTTCAGGGCCGGCTGCGCATACTGGCTGACGCCCATGATGTCCGTGCTGTCGCCGTATTCGCGGGACGTGCAGGCCCTGTCCGCCCAGGTCTGCCGGGTTGTGCGGGAAACGTCCGCTTTGCCGTTGGTGCACTGCAGGCTGTTGGCGTGCATCAGGCCGAACACGTGGCCGAATTCGTGAGCGACAACGCTGTTGGTCAATCCGCCCGGCATCGGCATGAGGATGCGGCCGCTGCCGTTTCCGCTGGACCAGCCGCCGCCCTGGATTCCCCCGGAGCCCTGGTAATTGAGGTCCGGATGCGGGACAAAGGCGACGAGCACAGTGTTGGAGTCGTAGGACCACTTCAGCTCTTTGCTGATGGTCCCCATCATCACTTCAAAGGAATCGGTCGATCGCGCGGAGGATTTAAAGCCTTCGATGGTCCGGGCGACGTTCATCGATATTTTGTTATTGCTGGTCGAGCTCCAATAGGCGCTGGCTGCAGAAACCGACTTTCTGGCAGCATCGAGGGAGATTGACTGGACGTCCTTGACCGATTTGTCGGCCAGCTGCACGCTGACCACCGTGACCCCGATTTGTCCGGCGAATTCGGCCCGTGGCCGGGCCGTGCCCGGGGCAACCGGCGGCGTCGGAATCAGGTCGGAAACGGGCGGAGGAACCGGCGCCGGATCGTTGCTGGCCGGCGCGGCCGAGGCCACGCCCGCACCGATGGTGGCGACCGAAAGGACGGCGACCAAAGCCATCCCCAAAAACCTGCGGAAAATCAAAAACCCGAGCATACGCATTGACCGTTGCACCCCAGCAATTTTAGGACTCTGCAAAGCCCCCCCTTTTTTATCTTCAGTTGTGGCACAGGGCTTAAGCGTGACCTGTCTGACGGCAGGCCACGCAATATGCCATGTGCGCCCACAACATAGTAAAGGGTGGAGGCAACGGTCAAGGGCTATTCCGGAGCTTCAAATTGCCGGGGCGTCCGCACCGCCCGGCTAACGCAGGATTAGCGCAATTTTTCCACGTATTCTTCCAGTGCCCGGGCTGCGCTCCGCGGGCTGAATCCGGCAGATTTGATTTTGTCCAGATCGAGGACGGAACCGGCCGGCCTGGGTGCGGCCGGCTTTCCGGCGAAATACGTCGCGGTGGAAACGCCGGTGACTGAGGTCCTCGGACGTTCGAGGAGCTCGTACACGTCAGCGGCGATGTCCGCCCACGACTGCTGTTCGCCGTCGTTGCTCAGGTTGTAGGTGCCGTAGTCCGCGCCGGTGGCCAGCAGGTGCCGGATGCCCGCGGCGATGTCCTCCGTGAAGCTCAGCCGCCCGATCTGGTCGTCGACGACGGACGGTTCGATGCCGCGCTCCGCGAGGGAAGCCATGGTCCGGACGAAGTTGTTGCCCTCGCCGATGACCCAGCTGGTCCGCACGATGTAGTGCCGGGGAACGACGCTGACGACGGCGTCTGCCGCGGCCTTCGTCTGCCCGTAGACGCCGAGCGGGGCCACGGGTTCGGTCTCGCCGTGCGTGGAGCGGGTGCCGTCGAAGACGTAGTCCGAGGACACGTGGACGAGGGTCAGGTCGTGCTCGACGGCGGTGCGGGCCAGCCGTGCCACGGCCGTGACGTTGACGGCCCAGGCGGCGGCGCGGCCCTCGGGGGTCTCCGCCGTGTCGACGGCGGTGTAGGCGGCCGCGTTGATGACCGTGGAGTAGTTCTTCCAGTTCCGGGCCGCGAAGGCTTCTTCGCTGGCCAGGTCGAACCCGCTCCGGCCGGCAAACTCGACGGAAGCGTCGCCGTCGTACAGTTTCCGGAGGGCCTTGCCAAGCTGGCCGTCGGCGCCGACCACAAGTGTTTTCTTCGCCGGCATCGGCACCACGTCGGCCAGGCGGGGGTGTGCCTTGTCCTTGTCCGACAGTTCGGCCTGCCCGAGCGGGATGGGCCAGGCGATGGCCGCGGTCTCGTCGGCCAGGTTCAGGAAGGTGTACTGGCCCTGCCCGTCCGCGGACCAGTGGTCGTTGACGAGGTAGGTGTAGGCGGTGTTGTCTTCCAGGGTCTGGAACGCGTTGCCCACACCCCGCGGGATGAAGATGGCCTGGCTGGGGTCCAGCTCGGCGGTGAACACGGCGCCGAAGGACGGGCCTTCGCGGAGGTCCACCCAGGCACCGAAAATCCGTCCGGTGGCCACCGAAATGAATTTATCCCAGGGTTCGGCGTGGATCCCGCGGGTGGTCCCGGCTTTTTCGTTGAACGAGATGTTGTTCTGCACGGGCCGGAAGTCCGGCAGGCCCAGGGCCACCATCTTTTCCCGCTGCCAGTTCTCCTTGAACCAGCCGCGGTTGTCGCCGTGGACCGGGAGGTCGTAGAGGACGACGCCGGGGATCGGGGTTTGGTGCGCTGTGAGCTTTTTCGAGAACTCGATCGACATAATCTACTGGCCCTGTTCCTTGTACTTGGCTTCCGTGGCGGCTTTCTGCGGGCGCCACCATTCCTCGTTGTTCCGGTACCAGGCGATGGTGTCCTCGATTCCGGCGTCGAAGTTGGAGAAGCGGGGCTCCCAGCCGAGTTCCTCGCGGAGCTTCGTGGAGTCGATCGCGTAGCGCATGTCGTGGCCGGGGCGGTCCACCACGTGGTCGTAGGCGTCCGGGCCCTGGCCCATGTGCTTGAGGATCAGTTCGACGACGTCCTTGTTGTTCTTCTCGCCGTCGGCGCCGATCAGGTAGGTCTCGCCGATCCGGCCCTTGTCGATGATCGCCAGGACGGCGGACGAGTGGTCGTTCGCGTGGATCCAGTCGCGGACGTTCTCGCCCTTGCCGTAGAGCTTGGGCCGGATCCCGTCGATCACGTTGGTGATCTGGCGCGGGATGAACTTTTCCACGTGCTGGTAGGGCCCGTAGTTGTTCGAGCAGTTGCTGATGGTCGCCTGCAGTCCGAAGGACCGCACCCAGGCGCGCACCAGCAGGTCCGAGCCGGCCTTGGTGGAGGAGTACGGGCTGGACGGGTTGTACGGCGTCTCTTCCGTGAAGCGCTCCGGATCGTCCAGTTCGAGGTCGCCGTAGACCTCGTCGGTGGAGATGTGGTGGAAGCGCTTGTTGTGCTTGCGGGCCGCCTCGATGAGCGTGTAGGTGCCGATGATGTTCGTGTCCAGGAACGGGCGCGGATCGTGCAGCGAGTTGTCGTTGTGCGATTCAGCCGCGTAGTGGACCACGACGTCCGATTCGGCGACCAGACCGTCGACGACGCCGGCGTCGCAGATGTCGCCCTGCACCAGCCGGAAGCGGTCCCCGGGCAGGCCGGTCAAAGATTCCACATTGCCGGCGTAAGTGAGCTTGTCGAGGACGATGACCTGGTGGTCGGTGTTCTCCAGTACGTAGTGGACAAAATTGGAACCGATGAAACCGGCACCGCCGGTGACGAGGAGTTTCTGCATCCATACAGCCTATCTGCCCTCCCCGGGACCGGGCGCGCAGATCCGGTAACGTAGAGGCTGTACATCAGCCAAGGAGCTTCATGCGACCCGTTCTTTCGGTGACGATTGCCCTCGTCGCCACGACCGCCCTATTGACCGCCTGCAGCATCGACGATTCGAAGAACCGGCCCACGATGACGCCAAAAGCAACCCCGACGGCGACGGCGTCCACGCCTTACCCGGCGCCCACGGGTGACCCGGACGTGCGGCTGACGGTGACGCTGCTTCCCGAGAACGCCGGCCTTGCGTCGACCCATCACCTCGTCTGCGTCGGGTCCTCCGCCGTGGACGGCACGGACATTCCCAACGGGGACGAGGCCTGCCAGCTCGTCAAGGAGTCCCCGGACCTGCTGGAACGCGAACTCGCCAAATCGGACGAGGAGTGCCGCGGGACCGGGAACCAGGATATTGCCGACGTGTTTGGCCAGATCAAGGACAAATCGGTGCGGAACAGTTTCCGCGCGGATAACTCCTGCAACACCGAAACGTGGGAATCGCTGGAACCGCTGCTGGGACCTACGGAATAATCCCGGGTCCCGGGCGTAGAAACCGGGCGTAAACCCGGACAGAAAAAAGGGGGGCAGCCGCATCCGCGGCTGCCCCCTTTTTTGTTCCGTGAAGTATCAGGCGGGCTGCACGTCCGGCTGTTCGTCGATCCACGTGGCGAGGCGTTCGATTCCCTCGGCCAGGTTCACCTTCGGGCTCCAGCCCAGCACGCGCTGGGCGGCCTCGATGTCAGCCCAGGCGTGGCGGACGTCGCCCTGCCGGTACTGGCCCGTGACGTGGGGTTCCGGCGCACCGTAGTGCCCGGCGATCAGCTGCGCCGCCGTGCCGATGGTCTGGAACTCGCCGGAGCCGATGTCCAGCGGTTCCTTGGACACGTCAGCCGACGTGGCGGCCGCGACGATCGCCGAGGCGATGTCATCGATCAGGATGAAGTCGCGGCGGACGTCGCCGTCTTCGTACAGCGGGATCGACTTTCCGCTTTTCGCCATCCGGCAGAAGAGGCTCATGATGCCGGTGTAGGGATTGATCAGCGACTGTGCCGGGACCGTACACGTTCTGGAGCCGGAGGATGGCCGTTTCCACGCCGTAGGCGTTGGCCCAGGTCTGGAGGATGTTCTCCTGTGCCAGCTTGGTCGCACCGTAGACGCTGGCCGGCGCCGGGTAGATTTCCGAAGCCTTCATGGCAGTCGGTTCCGCTTCGGGGAAGTCCCACTGCGACTGGTCCAGGGTTTCGCTGGTCCGCTGGCCCGGGTAGAACAGCGATCCGTCCTGCCGGCGCCAGGCGCCCTCACCGTAGACAGCCCGGCTGGAGGACAGGACAATGCGGCGGGGCAGCCGGCCGTGCGGTTGAGGCCGTCCAGCAGCTGGGTGGTGCCGACGACGTTGACGTGTGCGTGCCGCGTCGACTCTTCGAGGGACTGGCCGGTGCCGGTTTCGGCGGCCAGGTGGATCACGACGTCGGGTTCCACGTCCTTGAGCAGCTGGTCCCACGTTTCGGCCTGGGTGACGTCGGCGACGACGAGCTCGGCGCCGCTGTCGAGGGCGGCCGGGCGGGCTCCGATGGAGTGGATCTGGGGGTGCAGGTTGTCCACAACGACGACCCGGTCGAAGTTCTCGACGAGGGCAGGGGAAATCGCGCAGCCGATGAAACCCGCACCGCCGGTGACGACTACGGTGCCTCCGGGGCGAAGGGCATTACTGGTTTGGGACACAATGGACCTTTCGGAGCGTGTTGTTAGGAACCGATCGAATGGCGGGCAAGGGCGTGGCAGCCGCGCCTTGTCGCGACGCACGGCGGCCTTCGGCAGGAGCGCGAACGCGTGGGCGCGGGACGTCAGCCGGAGCTTCGCCGAGCGTTCGGCCTTCTTCCAGCCGAGTTCCCTGGCCTGCGCCGCGGCGACGGCGAAGTAGCCACGCTCGCCGTCGAACCGGGACCCGTCGATCAGCTTGGCCGAGGAGGCGCTGTTGGAGTGCCGGCGGTAGGAGAAGCAGACCGTCGGGACGACCAGGAGCTGGGCGCCCCGGTAGATCATGTCCATGACCAGGGCGAGGTCCTGGATGATGGGGAAGCCGTCGCGGAATTCGACCTCGCGGATTTTCTCCGTCCGGAACGCGAGGGACGGCCAGTACAGCCAGTCGCCGTGCATGAGGTTCGAGGCAATGGCCTCGCCTGCCAGGATCTGCATGCCGCCGCCGCGGGGCCGGACGACTTTCTGCTTGACGACGTCCACGAGGGTGCGCGTGACCCGGCCTTCGCCGTCGATGACGCGGACACCCGGCTGGATGATGGCGGCGTCCGGGAACTGGGCGTGTGCGTGCGCGATGACGTCAACGTAGTTCGGCAGGAGGACGTCATCGCAGCCCAGGATCACCATGATGTCCTGGGTGGCCATCGCAACACAGCTCCGGTAGTTCGCCGTGATGCCCTCGTTGACGTCCTTCCGGATGTACTTGACGCGCGGGTCGGTGATGGAGGCCATGTAGTTCTGGATTTCGGGATCGGGATAGGCGTCATCGACGACGGTCAGGAGCCAGTCGGCGTTGTCCTGTTCCAGGACGCTTTGTACTGTTTCCTTCATGTACGCGGGATCGCCCCAGTACGGAACAAAGATATCGACTGCCATTGCTGGTCCGTTCTTTCGAGCTGCAGGTGGGCGCCGGATGGATCAGGTCCCGGTCCGGCGCTGAATTCTTGGTTATTCGATGGGTTTTTCGAGGCCCTCTGTTGCGCCGCGCTGACGCGCCAGCTCGGCGTCGAGCCGCGCTTCCAGGCGTTCCAGGTCGGCGCGGAGGATCGCCGATTCCTCGGCCAGGACCCTCGTCTCGTCCTCCACCACGGAGATCTCCCACGAGAGGTGCAGGCAGACGCCCAGGGCCAGGAGGATGCTCAGCGCAAAGAGGAGGTTTGACGGGACCTGCACTCCGAGGGCCTTGGCGATTCCGGCCAGCAACTGCGGGAACGCTGCCAGAACCAGCGTCGCGAGCCCGACGACGAGCCAGAGCGCTGCGTACTTTTCCCGCAGGACCTTCCGGCGGAGCATCTCAAAAATAACGACAACAATCAGGAGCGCCAAAACGAAGGCTACGAAGATACCCATTTTCATATCCCTTCGGTGAAGACGTTCCGGTCTTCTATGTGCGAGGGCTTGCGCGTGAGCGCGAACAGCAATGCGAACACGGAGCGGCCAAGATACACGGCGGCCTTGGCCGGGTTGTGGCTGGGCTGCCCGCCTTGCCGTGGACGCATCTCGACCGGCACCTGGGTGACAACGCAACCGGACTTGATGGCCACAACCAGCGAGTCGATGGTGTCGCCGAGGTACTCGGCCGGATAGTGGTCAATGAACTGGGAGATGCCGCGGCTGTTCGCCGCTTTGAAGCCGGACGTCACGTCGGTCAGCTTCTTGCCGGCCATCGCGGAGATGACGCGGGCCAGGAACACCATGGCCCATTTGCGGGGTCCGCGTACGACGTAGTTGCCCTTGTCGGCGAACCGCGCGCCGATCGATATGTCGGCGTGGGCCAGGCCCTCGAGCACCCGCTGGATGTCCCGGGGATCGTGCTGGCCGTCGGCATCGACCTGGATGACGGCGTCGTAGCCGTGCCGCTGGGCGTATTTGAAACCCGCCCGCATGGCGCCGCCGACTCCGATGTTGAACGGCAGCTCAAGGACCTGGGCGCCGGCAGCTGTCGCTGCTGCGGAAGTGGCATCCGTTGACCCGTCATTGACGACGAGGACATCGTAGCCGTCCGGCTGTGCCAGCACCTCGCGGACTGTTGCACCTACAGACTCTGCTTCGTTCCAAGCCGGCATGATGACAAGCGCGCGCGTGAAGGGGGGCGGGACATATAAACCAATCTATACCAATGGGGAATGCTGAACTAAGCCCGCCGGCGGGCGGCGCCGGCGGGCCTGTGGCTCACTGCGCCAGCCCGTAACTGGCGGCGGAATGCCGGATGTACAGGGCGGCGAACGGCCGGGGGAAGATTTTCAGGAGCAGCGCGGCGGCGGCGAAGGGCGGCCGGGTCAGTGTTGTCAGGGCGATTTGCCGGAACGTCAGCGCGCGGCGGCAATCGTCGATGGTCTCCTGCGCGGCGGGCTGGTTCTTGAGCTTCATGATCGCGCTCTGGGCGGTGATCAGGGTGATGAGCAGCCGCATGCTCGCGTAGAACCTGCCGTTGCTCCCGGACCGGAACCGCTGGGGCAGCAGCGCGTCGAGGTCCCGCAAGGCCAGGTCCGTGTCGGCCCGGGTGGGAATCCGGCCCCAGGTCAGGGACTGCGCCGAGATGTAGTACCGGTGCAAAGGAAGCTCAACGCTCCGGATCTTCCGTGCCCGGGGGTACAGGATGATGTTGACCGTCATGTCTTCGAACCGGGTGGACCCCACCGGGTACCTGACACCGGCGAACAGCGACGCCCGGTAGAGCTTGTCCCACGTGAACGGCGTCAGGCGGTCCGCCATGGCGTGGCGCATGGCCTGCTCGCCGGAGCATTCGCCGAGGAACCGGCTGTGGCGCGGTGCCTCTGACCCGTCGGGGCGGACCACGATGTGTCCGGCGACGGCGATGTCGACGTCCGCGGCCATTGCGTCGGCCACGGTCCGCAGGAATTCGGGGAGGTATTCGTCGTCGGCGTCGAGGAACGTGACGAACTCGCCGGCGGCGGCATCCAGGCCAGCGTTCCTGGCACCGGACAGGCCGACGTTGGCGGGCAGCGTGACGAGGCGCAGCCGGCTGTCCGCGGCGGCGGCGAGCCTGGCCTGGACGATTGCCCCGGTATTGTCTGTCGACGCGTCGTTGACAATCAGCAGTTCGAAATTCTCATACGATTGCGCCAGCACGCTGTCGATCGCGCGAAGCACCGTCGAGGCGACGTTGTACGAGGGCATGATTACGGAAATGGTCGGAGCATTCAGCACGCTGGTCAGATCCCTTTCTCTTCTGCAGGTGAGCTTTTGCCCCTACGACGGTCCGCCCAGAGCCCCCAGAGATGCACCGCTGAACCGGCGAGGGGACCCGCCGCGAGGCTGCAGACCACTTTCAAGTCTAACGGCGCAGGCACTGTCAGCAGCGCAACGGAGACCACCGTCGCCGTGAACCAGCCGGCCAGATAGACCCGGTGCTGCCCGGCGGAAAGGGCTGCGGTGCCGGTCAGGGTGACCACTGCCAGCAGGGCGGCATCGACCGTCAGGAGGCCGATCCAGATGCCGTCGAGGGCGTAGCTTGGTCCGAAGATGAGCATGATCGACGGGCCGATGACCGCTGCCAGCAGGCCGGCCACCAGACCGGCGACGGCGATCACGCCCAGTGGCGCAAGAAGCACACGGTGCGGCTGGCGGCCGGAACCCATGAGCCTGGTCATGACCAGGCCCTGGAACGCCTGCAGCGGGATCAGGATGGGGGCCCTCGTGAGGGAGACGGCGAGCAGCAGGGGTGCGGCGCCGGCGAATTCGGCGTCGTCCGACATGAGTTTGATGAGCGCCGGGAAGCCGGTGATAAGGACGGCGCTCGAGGCTGCAGTCGCCATCGAATACCCGCACCGGCGCATGTACTCGGCCATGCCGACGTCGGCCCGCTGGCCCAGCGTCGCCCGTCCCCGTGCGGTCGCGAAGACAAACACCAGCCAGACGAGGGTTCCGGAGAGCGCCGCAAGCTCCAGGCCGCCCAGCCCGAAACCGAACACGGCGGCGGCAGCCACCACGAGGAGACGGACGCCGGATTCCGCGGTGGTCAGTGCCGCGTACCTGCTCCAGTTCTCCCGTCCGCCCAGGGTTCCGGCCAGGCCGACGTGGCCTGCGTAGAGCAGCACAGCAAGGCTGAGGCCGATCCACAGCGGCACGGTCGATGATGACGGGAACAGCCCCGGCATCCACCACGCGCCGCTCGCCGCGACCACGGCTGCGGCAACCGCACCGATCAGGAGGGAGGACCCGATGATCGGCGCGCCCCGGTCGGCGTCGGTCCGGTCCTTGATCGAGGCCGATTTCACGGCCCGGGTTGCCTCGTGCATGAGCCCGGTCATCACGCCGAACAAGCCGAAAAGCACACCCCAGAACGCCAGGAAGTCGGCGTTCTGGTCCACCGGCAGGACCCGGGCCGCCAGGACGAAAATGGCGTAGCCGCTGCCGGCAGCGAAGATCGAGGACAGGCCCACGAAGGAGACATTGCCCCGGGACGCCGTCTTCTCCCCCGTGCCGGTGCCGGGCTTCACAGCCTCAGGGGATTCTGCGGGATCCGTGTTCACGCGGAGCTAGTTTTCCAGCAGACCGAGGAGGTAGGCCCCGTAGCCGCTCTTGACAAGCGGCTCGGCCCGCTCGCGCAGCTCATCGTCCGAAAGGAACCCGACGCGCCAGGCGATTTCTTCCGGCGCGCCGATCTTCAGGCCCTGCCGGTTTTCCACGGTCCGCACGAAGTTGGAAGCGTCGTTCAAGTCATCAATGGTTCCGGTGTCCAGCCAGGCGGTGCCGCGCGGCAGGATCTCAACGTGCAGCTTGTTGCGCGCGAGGTACGACTTGTTGATGTCGGTGATCTCGAGCTCGCCCCGCGGCGAGGGCTTGAGGCCACTGGCGATCTCCACGACCTCGTTGTCATAGAAGTACAGTCCCGGAACGGCGTAGTGGCTCTTGGGCTTCGCCGGCTTCTCCTCCAGCGAAAGTGCGCGGCCGTCGTCGTCGAACTCCACGACGCCGTAGGCGCCCGGATCCTTGACCCAGTATCCGAAGACCGCGCCGCCGTCGATGTCAGAGTGCTTGCGCAGGTGCGTGCCCATGCCCTGGCCGTAGAACACGTTGTCCCCGAGCACGAGCGCGACTTTCTCCCCGCCGATGTGCTCCGCCCCGAGGATGAAGGCCTGCGCCAGTCCGTCCGGGTTCGGTTGCTGCTTGTAGGTGAGGTTCACCCCGAAGCGCGATCCGTCGCCCAGGAGGCGGTAGAACTGCTCGGCGTCGTGCGGAGTCGTGATGATCAGGATGTCGCGGATGCCCGCGAGGATGAGGGTGGACAGTGGGTAGTAGATCATCGGCTTGTCGTAGACTGGTACAAGCTGTTTGCTGATACCCATCGTGATGGGATGGAGTCGAGATCCGGTACCGCCGGCCAGTATGATTCCGCGCATCCGTCCATCATTCCGTGTGGCCATGCTGGTAGCAAATCACTGACCTGAGGGGAACTCCGTCAAGACCGTTGTTCCGTAGCCTCGCCGACCATGGCCACGCGTGCCTTTTTTCTTCGGAGATTTTGTACCCTTGAACTCACGAAAATCGGAACTGCTGGTGGGGCGACCGTTCAATCCACGCACCAACAGCCTCAATCTGATCAGGCTGGTCCTGGCGCTTGCCGTCCTGGTGCACCACAGCTGGCCACTGAGTGGAACGCCCGACGAGCCCGTATTCGCGGGTGAAAGCCTCGGCGGCTGGGCTGTCGCCGGCTTCTTCGGCATCAGCGGATACCTCATCACTGCCAGCCGGTGGTCCCATGGGCTGGGAGACTACCTCGTGCACCGCCTCGCCAGGATCATGCCGGCGTTCATCGTCTGCCTGTTCCTGATGACCGCCTTTTTTGCTCCCATCGGTTACTGGGTGGCCAAGGGAAACCTGTCCGGCTACTTGTCGACCGCCACCAGCCCGCTCAACTTCCTGATCTCCAACGCCGGTTTGAAGATGATCCACTACGACGTCGCGGGGACTCCGCTGAACGTGCCGTACCCCGGAGCCTGGAACGGTTCGCTCTGGAGCCTGTACTACGAGTTCATCTGCTACATCGTTGTTGCCCTCATCGGCATTTTCGCCATCGTCCGCCGCTCCCCCTGGCCAGTGACGGTCCTGTTCATCGCCAGCGTCGTGGCCCAGATCAACATCGACACCGTCAGCCGGCTGACCGACGGAAACTTCGACGTCGTCCTGCTGCTGCGGCTCCTGCCCTTCTTCCTCGGCGGGGCAACGGTCTTCGTCTGGCGTAGCCGGATCGGCATCCACTGGATACTCGGCGTCCTCAGCATCCTGATTGCCCTGTGCCTGGTCTCGCTCTTTCCCGCCTGGGGCGGCCAGGCGTCCGGCGCCTTCGTGGCCTACGGCACGCTCTGGATCTCGACGTGGCTACCCCAGCCCCGCGTGATCGGCAAAAACGACGTCTCCTACGGCGTCTACATCTACGCGTTCGCCTTCCAGCAGCTGCTGGCCGTGTTCGGCGCCCACCACTGGGGAATCATCGGCTTCAGCCTTGCAGCCACGGTGCTCACCGTGCCGACGGCCATCGCAAGCTGGCTGTGGATAGAACGCCCTGTTATGCGCAGCGTCCGGCGCAAGGACCACAACGACGCCGGCCCCAAGGCTTCCCCGGCTGCAGCCAGCGCTCCGGCGCCCAGCCCGGCCTTGACCCCGGCGGAAAGCACCCAGCTCGGGTCCTGACAGCACGGGGCTAACGGCCCCGGGCCGCTGCCCGGGGGGCCGGGCCGCTGGCCGGGGGTTCACGACAGCCCGGGGGTTCACGACGGCCCGGGGCTGGAACCCCGCAGGGTCGCCAGGACTGCAAACCCGCAGGACCGCGACGCAAAGGAGGACCTCCCGATGGGAGGTCCTCCTTTTGTTCCAGCTATGTCCCGGGTGGGGGAAGCGGCCGTCTGGATCCAGCTAGTTCCAGCAGGCCCGTACTTTGAAGAGCTTGACGTCCGGCCCCTCCTGGTCGATGAGTTCCAGGCTCTCATTCGGTGCCAGGTCCATCACTCCGCCGTAGCCGGCAAGCGTGCCGGTGACGGTGCGGGTGCCGAAGTCGAGGACGTACTTCACGTTCAGTTTCCGGACCGACTCGCAGACGCCCGGGAAGGTCGCCGCGTCCTTCAACCCCGCGTTGACCACGTCCACGTCGGAGCCGTGGGTGGTGAGGATGTGGGGCTGGATCACGGATCGCCCGGAGAAGGCGTACGCCAGGGACGTGCCGCTGCTGGGGAGCCCGGCAATGGCCGCGCCCGGCTCGACGTGGTCAGCCAGGCGTTCGAGCATCTTCCGTTCCTCCGGAGACAGCAGCGCCGACTGCGCGTCGCTCCTGTACTGCCAGTGGGCGTGCTCCGCGGCGAAGGTGGTGATGCCGGTCTGCGTCACGACGATCAACGCCGCGAGGCCGGCCAGCGAGGAGACCATAACGCCCCTGGGGGTTTGTGGCATCCGGACATAGCTGGACAATCCGGACTTCCTGGACGGTTCCCTGCGGCTGAGCCACCTGCGGCCGGCGTCGATGAGGAAGGACGCGCCGATGACTGCGGGGCCGATGGTCGCCACAGGAAGAAGCGCGGCAAGCCGGTTGCTGTCGAAGTACCAGACACCGGTGACGAACAACCGGGGAATTCCGTTGTACCCGGCGGCGAGGAAGAAGAAGAAGGCCGCGATGGCATAGATCCCGATGAGCCAGCGCCGGCTCTTGAGCGCCCACAGCCGCCACAGCCCGACGAACAGGCAGATGCTGACGATCTCCTGGGACGGGCGGCCGAGGGGTGCGTTGAGCAGCAGCTCGCCGATGGCCTGGGCCGGGGTCTCCACGACGGGCCAGTCGGCGGAGCCTTCCGGCGGCCGGAGGTAGCCCCAGAGCACGGCAAGGCCGAGCAGCCAGCCCAGGAACGCCACGGTGAGCAGGATGATGCTGCGCCGTCCGGTCGAGGACCTTTGCGGCCAGAGACTGCGGATCTTGAAGTAGTAGACGGCCGCACTCGGCGGGATCATGAACGCCAGGAAGGCCATCAGGGTACTGGGGTGCGCCAGTGCCACGCCTGCGATGCCGACACCGAGGCTGAGCCAGACCACGACCGAACTCTGGCGATGGTGCCGGCTCAGGCCAAACGCGGTCAAGGCCATGCCGATCGCGGCGGGCAGGACGGAGATCGACAGGAGGTTCGGGTACAGCACGCCCCAGTCGATCATCAGCATGGGGAAGGTCGAGAAGCCTGCCGCGAACACGAAGGCCAGGACCGTCGTCGTGATCCTGTGGCCGGCGACTGCCTGGACGAGGTACAGGCAGCCGAGCGGCCACACGACGGCACCGATTGCGATGTTGGTGGCGTTGACCACGACCGGGATCGTGGCGCCGCTCAGTTCCCCGACGATCGACACCATGCCGTGCCAGGCGGAGGGATAGGCGCTGATCCCGGTGAAGGCTCCGAGGTTGAGCGGGGACGCGTTGTGCGTTTCCATCGCCCAGCGGACCGCGTTCAGGTGGAAGACGTTGTCGTACGTCTGGGATATGGAGTCCGGCGATATCATCGCGGTGCCCATCTGGACCCCGATGAGCAGGGCCGCTCCCAGGGCCCCCAGCCCGGCGGCAAGCATCATCGAACGCCGCTGGGGCTCAGCGTCGGGTTCCGGCGATTTGCGGATGACGGCGTTCCGGATCGCCCACGCGGCGGCCGAGACGGCCACGACGCCGGCCAGGAACGTGAGAGGGCTCCACGGAACTCCGACGAACGGATAGACCGTGGCGAGGAATCCGCCCATGCCGACAGTAAACGCCGGGGCAAGCAGCACCGAGTTGATGCCGCGTATCCGGATGGCCAGGGACAGAATCAGGCCGGGCAGGATGAAGGCCAGCACGGCAAGAAGGATCACTGGCAAAGACTGCCACCAGGACAAGGAAACACCACTCTCAACGGTTCGGGATGGATACTGCTGGCGGGGCGCCGGTCTAGAAGACTACGTAACTCTACTTCACAGGCTTGGAATGCTTAGGTTTCACTGAGGGAGCGGCGGCGCAACTCCGAAACGACGTCGTGCACTTCCCCGTCCATGACGATCTCGCCGTGTTCCAGGAGGACGCCGCGCTCACAGACGGTGGCGACCAGATCCAGGTCATGGCTGACGACAAACAGGGTCTTGCCCTTGTCCGAGAGTTCCTTGATCTTCGCGATGCACTTGCGCTGGAACGGCTCGTCGCCGACGGCGAGGATCTCGTCGATGAGGAAGACTTCCGGGTCGGTGTGCACCGCGATGGAGAACGCCAGGCGCAGGTACATGCCCGAGGAGTAGAACTTCACCTCGGTGTCGATGAACTCGCCGATTTCGGAGAATTCCACGATCGGAGTCGAACTTCTCGTCGATCTGCTTCTCGGTCATGCCGAGGATCGCGCCGTTGAGGTAGACGTTGTCGCGGCCGCTGAGGTCATGGTGGAACCCTGCGCCGACCTCGATCAGCCCGGCGACCCGGCCGCGCGTCCGGACGGTGCCGCCGTCGGGCTGCAGGACGCCGGAGATCAGCTTCAGGAGCGTGGACTTGCCGGAGCCGTTGAGCCCCAGCAGCGCAACCGTCTCGCCCTGCTTGACTTCGAGCGAGACGTCCTTGAGGGCCAGGAACTTCTTGGACAGGTCCCCCTTGCGGCCCTTCACGAGCCAGACGAGGGCTTCCTTCAGGGACCGGGTGTGGCGCAGAACGAACTGCTTCCGGATGCCGTCGCAGCTGATGGCCACGTGGCCGTGCGCGGTCATGTCAGAGCTCCTGTGCAAAGTGGACGGCGAGCCGGCGGAACGTCGAGCTGTCCGAGGAACAGCACGCCGAGCGTAATCAGCAGGGCGACGGGCAGCCAGAGCGTCAGCAGGCCCGGCGGCAGGTGTCCGCTCACCAGCTGGTCCGCCTTGAGCGTCGGTTCCCAGAAAGCCCAGTGGAAGACTTCGACGGCGACCGTCATCGGGTTCAGCTGGTAGATCCAGAACCAGGCCCCATCACGCCTTCGACCATCGACCAGACGTAGAGGACCGGGAGACGCCCACGTGACCACCATGACGATCATGTCCACGATGTTCTCGGAGTCGCGGAAGTAGACGTTGACGGCGCCGAACAGCAGGCCGAGGCCCGTGGCCGAGGACCGCCACCATCACAAAGATCAGGACGACGGCGGCGAGCTGGAGCAATCGACGGCGCCCAGCCCACGACCAGGCAGGCGCCGACCAGCACCAGCAGCTGCGGCAGGAAGTGCGCCGCCGAGACCCACACCGTGGCCACGGGGAACAGTTCCCGGGGCAGGTAGATCTTCCGGATCAGGTCACGGTTGTCCACGATCGACCGGGTGGCGTTCGACAGCGACTCCGTGAAGAAGTTCACCAGGACGATGCCGGCGAACAGGTAGATCGCGTAGTTCGGCGTGCCCCGCTGGAGGTTCAGGAAGATGCCCAGCGCCACGAAGTAGATCAGGAACTGCACGAGCGGCTTGACGTAGGACCACAGCAGGCCCAGCACCGAGCCGCGGTAGCGCACCTTGATTTCCTTGCGCACCAGCAGCTTCAGCAGGAACCGGTCACCGTAGACATCGAGGAGTCCGCGCCCGCTTCCGGGCTTGACGAGCTGGTCGGTCTGACCGGCCATCTAGTTGCCGTCCTTGGAATGTCGCCTCGAACGTCTTCTTCCACGCATCGATCGAGCTGATCTCGGCCACCGCGCGGCGGTACTGCTCGGCAAGGCTGTCCCATTCGCGGAACAGCTCGCAAGTGCAGGCGGGTCGCTTCGGTCAGCATGGACTTGAGCTTCTTCGGGTCGCGCTGGTACCAGCGACGCGCCTGTGCCCTCGGCGTTGGAGACCACGACGCTGTCGTAGTGCGCAACCCTGAACCAGCGGTTGTCGCGGTGCGCCAGATAGCCCTGCGGCCTCTCGGCGCTTTCCGGACCAGGCGCCTTCATCAGCTGCCGGGCAACGGTCTTGATGCCCCAGGGAATCAGCTCCTTCTTGCTGGGCATCCCGACGACGGTGCCGCCCATGGGGCCGCGGCCCAGCTTCGGGGCCGGGAAGTCGTCGACGTCGTCCTTCAGCTGGGCGTCCGGGTACTGCGGACTTCAGCGCGTTGATTTCCGGCAGCTTCGGTGCCGAGCACCTTGTGGAGGTCGTCGGGGCCCTTCGAGGAGGTCCTTCAGCGCCTCGATGCGGCCGTGTTCGGTGAAGTACTGCATCGAGACGAGGTGCTTGACGTCGGACTGGACGGATTCGCGCAGCACGCGCCCGCCCTTGGGGTAGGGGCTGTGGATCAGCGTGGTGATCAGCCGGTTGCGCGCGTGGAAGTAGGCCTGCCAGCCCACGAGGTCGTCCTTGTCGATCCAGGACACGTGCCAGACGGCGGCGCCGGGCAAGCGACACGGTGGCGAAGCCGGCTTCCCGGGCGCGCAGCCCGTATTCGGCGTCGTCCCATTTGATGAACAGCGGCAGCGACAGGCCGATTTCCTTGATCACCTGGGTGGGGATCAGGCACATCCACCAGCCGTTGTAGTCCACGTCCACGCGGCGGTGCAGCCAGGCGGTCTGGCGCAGGTTGGCGACGCTGAAGTCGTGCCGCGACCTCCATGTCGGCGTGCGGCAGCGGCCGGGACGATCCGGTAAGGGTCCACGACCTCGCCGAAGGTGTGCAGGACGCTGCGGTTGTACAGGTCGAACATGTGGCCGCCGACAATCGTCGGCTTGCGGCAGTGGTCTGCGAACGTCAGCAGCCGGACGATGCTTTCGGGCTCGACGACGATGTCGTCGTCGAGCAGCAGGACGTAGTCGCTGCCGTTTTCCACGGCCTCATACATGCCGCGGGCGAAACCGCCGGAACCGCCGAGGTTGGCCTGGTTGATGACCCGGAGCTTTCCGCCGAGGGAGTCGCGGACCTCCGCGAAGCCTTCCTGGTCCTCCACCTTCTGGGTGCCCTGGTCCACGATCAGGATTTCCTTGACGTTCTCAAGGACGTCCGGGTTTTCGGCCAGGATGCGGGCGTTGTTCAGGCAGAAGTCGGGCTTGTTCATGGTGGTGATTTCAAGCGTGACCTGGCCGCTTGGTGGCCGGACCGCCCGGTGGCCTCCCACTGCGCCGTCCTCCAGGACGAGTTCAGCCGGAGCTGGCCGCAAGGTCAAACCAGTACCAGCCGCCGTCGCCGAACGGCTTCAGGGACAGCTCGAACACCGAGGTGGTGTCGCCGTCGACGTGTTTGCCGTCGACGCGCTGGACCGAGCCGCGGGCGTTCGACTTGTAAGACGGTGACCGTTACCGGTGCCGCTGGTCCTGACGACCAGGCGGACGTCCCGGACGGACGTCCACCGCCGCCAGTAGCTCGCCGGGAACGCGTTGAAGTAGGTGCCGAACGAGATCTGTTCACCGGAGCGGACCCGCATGGAATGCCGGGTCAGGAGGTCTTCGAAGTGCGCCTCGCGGCTGCCGGAGCTGAACATCTGCAGCTTCTCTTCGGGCAGCTTCGGCGTGCGCGCGAGCTCGTCGTTCTCCCGCAGCCGGATGCCGCTGGCACGTGCCGGCGTCCGCGTACAGGGACACGGTGTCCGGTCTGGTCTGCCGATGGCAGGATGACCCGCTGGATTCGTGGTTCCAGTCGTGTCTGTCACGTTCTGCGGCGCTCATGCGTCCACTCCTCCGCTTTCAAGTTTGGCGCCGGCTTCGAAATGCGGGCGGATCTGATTGTCGAACATGGTCAGGGCCGAGCCGATGGCCATGTGCATGTCCAGGTATTTGTACGTGCCGAGCCGTCCGCCGAAGAGGACGTCCTTCTCGGCGGCCGCAAGGTCGCGGTACTTGAGCAGGCGTTCCCGGTCCGCGGCCGTGTTGATCGGGTAGTACGGTTCGTCGCCCTTTTCCGCGGCGCGGGAGAATTCGCGCATGATGACGGTCTTTTCCGTCTGGTAGTCGCGTTCGGGGTGGAAGTGGCGCGGTTCAATGATGCGCGTGTAGGCGACGTCGGCGTCGTTGTAGTTGACCACGGACGTGCCCTGGAAGTCCCCGACGTCGAGCACTTCCTCTTCGAAGTCGATGGTGCGCCAGGAGAGGTCGCCTTCGGCGAAGTCGAAGTAGCGGTCCACGGGCCCGGTGTAGATCACGGGGATGCTTGCCGACAACCTTGTCCTTGCTGTACTCGTGCGACTCGTCGAAGAAGTCGGTGTTCAGCCGGACCTCAATGTTCGGGTGTTCGGCCATCTTCTCGATCCAGGCGGTGTAGCCGTTGGTCGGCAGGCCCTCGTACGTGTCGTTGAAGTACCGGTTGTCGTAGTTGTAGCGCACGGGCAGGCGGGAGATGATGCCGGCGGGCAGGTCCTTGGGATCCGTCTGCCACTGCTTGCCGGTGTAGTGCTTGATGAACGCCTCGTAGAGCGGCCGCCCGATCAGCTGGATGCCCTTGTCGTTCAGGTTCTGCGGATCGGTGCCGGCGAGTTCGCCGGACTGTTCCTTGATCAGCTCCTGTGCCTGGCCGGGGGTGAGGTTGGCCCGGAAGAACTGGTTGATCGTGGCCAGGTTGATGGGCAGCGAGTAGACCTCGCCCTTGTGCACGCCGTAGACCTTGTGCACGTAGTTCGTGAACGTGGTGAAGCGGTTCACGTACTCCCATACGCGCTCGTTGGAAGTGTGGAACAGGTGCGCGCCGTAGCGGTGCACCTCGATGCCGGTCTGTTCTTCCTTTTCGCTGTAGGCGTTGCCGCCGATGTGGTGGCGGCGGTCGATGACGACGACCTTCAAGCCCAGCTCAGTGGCGGCCTGTTCTGCGATTGTCAGGCCAAAGAAGCCCGACCCTACGATGACGAGGTCAGCGGTCACAAACTCTCCTGGTTCGAATGCGGGCAGCCCAATGTTGCGCATTGTCTGCTGCTCTAGCCTACCCGAGGGTGGATCGGAACCACGGACCGGGCCCCTTTATCCACATGACCGGACCAGCCCCTGACGGCATCCCGGCGCCGCTTCTAGGGTGGACACAAACCCGCCCCGGCAGAAAGGATTCCCGCGGTGATGTTCCACTTCACCCTGGTGCCGGCACCAGGTTCGACGCTCACGGGCGGGGCCGTCGAACTGGCCGTTGACGTGCCGGGCGGGTGCTCCGGCGCCGAGCTCGAAGAGGCCATTTCGCGCCGCTGCGGGACAGGTGCGCTGAGTGCGGACGGGGTTCCGGTCCGGTCCCTGCGCGTCGGCGATCCTCCGCTGCGGAACGGGGCCGTCCTGGTGGACGGGGCCCCGCCGGCCGCCGCCGCCACCCGGGGCGGGCCGGGGCCTCCGCCGCTGGTCCTGGCCGTGCACAGCGGTCCCGGCGCCGGAACCCTCGTCCCGCTGCGGCGGGGACGGTTCGGGATCGGACGCAGCGGGACGGAGATCGTCCTGCCCGACGCAGATCTGTCCCGCCGGCACGCCCGCCTGGATGTCTCGGATTCCGCCGTCACCATCGTCGATCTGCACAGCGCCAACGGAACCACGGTGGACGGCGAGCGCGTGCGCGACGCGGTGGTGACGACCGGCTCGGTCATCCGGTGCGGCAATTCCACGATGTCCCTTGTCTTCGGCGGGATCTCCGGCGGCGGCTCCGGTGGTACGGGAGTGTCCGTCGAGGCGGGCAGGAGCGTTGCGGACCCGCTGCCGGCGGGCAGCCCCGCGGACAGTTTCACCGCCCGGCACGGCCGCGCGGCCGTGTTGGTCACGGCGGCCCTGCCCCTGGCCATCGGCGCCGGACTGGCCGTGGTCACCGGGATGTGGATGTTCCTGGCGTTCAGCGTCGTGTCCACCGCGTCGATGCTGGTGCCGGCCGTCTCCGGCCGGAGACGGCGCCGCGCGATGAAGGCAGCCATCGCGGCGGCGGTGCAGGAGGACAGGGATCGACGACGCCGGTCCGCGCCGTCCGCGGCGGATCTGTGCCTCGGCAGCACGTCCGGGGCCCCCGTCGGCGGGGAGCGGCCCGCCGGCGCCGTCTGGCTGCGGCTTGGCCTCGCGGGGCAAAGGGCCAACATCCGGCTGGAACCGTCGGATCCCGGATTCCGGCCGCCCGTGCTCGGGCTCATGCCGCTGACCCTGGACCCGGCCGCCGCCATCACCGCAGTCACCGGGCCGGAGGAGGCCGTGGCGGGCCTGGTCCGCTCCCTCATCCTGCAGCTCGCAGGCTATCCCGCCGCCCGCCGGACCAGGGTCCTCGTCCACGGCTGCCCGCAGTCCCTCCCGCTGGCCGCCCGGTTCCTTCCACGGGTGACGCTGTCCGCGCAGGATGCCGCAACCGCAGCGCACCTCCGCTCCGGCCCGGGGCCGGGCTGCGACCGGGGCGTACTGATTGTTTTCGACGACCCCGGCGGCAACCTGGGCATCCTGGCCGCGGGCCTGGGCTGGCAGGTGATCCGTTGCCCGCCCCACCCGGTTCCGTCCGCCGGTGCCGCCGTCGTCCTCGGCGGGCGCACGGCCCTGCTGGCACACGGACCGGACGAGGTCTTTTTTCTCCCAGACCTTGTTCCGTCCCCCGTATTTGAGAGCTATTGCCGCCGGCTGGGCTTGGCCGGGAGCCCGTGCACGGACGCCACGGTGGCCGCCGACGGATCACTGGCGGGGATCCTCCCGCTGGGGGCCGCTGACATTGCCCGGCGGTGGGCGGATTCCGAGGCGGCCACCGGGCTGCCGGTCCCGGTCGGCACCGGCGGGAAAGGAATCCTCCGCCTGGACCTCCAGCGTGACGGCCCGCATGTCCTGGTCGCCGGCACCACAGGCTCGGGCAAGTCCGAGTTCCTGCGGACACTGGCGGCGGCCCTGGCTGCCAGCTATCCGCCGGACCGCGTCAACCTGCTCTTCGTGGACTTCAAGGGAGGTTCCGGACTCGGCCCGCTGACCGGGCTGCCGCACTGCGTGGGCTTGCTGAGCGATCTCGGGATACAAGAGGTCGACCGCACCCTGGTCTCACTCCGGGCGGAGGTCCGCCGCCGCGAAGAACTGTTGGCCTCCGCGCAGGCCCGCGATGTCCTCGAGTACGGTTCCCTGGACCGGGAACTGCCCGCCCTCCCCCATCTCGTCATTGTCATTGACGAGTTCCGGATGCTCGTCGACGAAGCCCCCTCGGCGCTGACCGAGTTAATGAGAATCGCTGCCATCGGCCGGTCCCTCGGCATCCATCTGATCCTGGCCACCCAGCGGCCGCAGGGCTCGATCACTGCCGACATCCGGGCGAATATCACCAGCAGCATCGCCTTGCGGGTCCAGTCCGCGATGGAGTCGGTGGACATCATCGATTCCACGCTCGCCGCGGACATTCCCCTCGGCAGTCCCGGGCACGCCTTCCTCGTCCGGGGCAGCGCAGCACCGGAAGAGTTTCAGACGGCCATTCTGGCTCCGGACAGGTCCCGGTCCGACGCCGGAATGGTGCGCGTGTGGACAGCCGAGGAGTGGCTCGCCGCCGCGCCCGCGGATGGGCACCGGGCTGGTGCCGGCCAGGCCGGGCCGGATCGGGCCCCTGAGGCGGCGGCGCTGGCCGGGGTGACGGGCAGGCTCTGGGCGGCGCAGGGAGGAGGCCGCCCCCGACCGCCGGTCGCCCGTCCGCTGCCGCCGGCGCTCCCGGGTCCGCCGCCCGGCGTCCCGGGCAGTCCCGGCACGGTCCGTCTGGGCTGGCTGGACATTCCGGAGGAGCAGCGCCTCGCAGAGCTGTGCTGGTGCCCGGACGATCACGGACATCTGGGACTCGTCGGCGGGGCTGCGGGCAGCGCGGATGCTGCCCTCAGCCTGGCGGTGGACCAATTGCTGGCCTCGGAGCAGGAGTCGCATCTCTACATCCTCGATGCCTCCGGGCCCCTCAGCCGGACCGCGCAGGCACCGAGGGTCGGGGCCGTGGCGGGCCTGCAGGAGCCCCGGCGGGCGGTCCGGGTGCTCGAGCGCCTGGCCGGCGAAATGACGAGCCGGCTCAGCTTGCCGGCCGTTGCCGGCGCGCCGGTGTTGGTGCTCGCGGTGTGCGGGTGGGGTTCCTGGGTCTCGGTATTCCGTTCGGGACCCCTGGCCCGGGGCGAAGACCTGGTCCACGACCTCGTCCGCGACGGCGTGAAAGCCGGAATCACCGTCATTGTCTCCGGCGAGCGGGAACTGGCAGCCGCGAGGTTCTTCGCCGGCATCCCCAACCGCATCTTCTTTCCGGCGGGGTCCACCGAGGAAAGCCGGCTCGCCTGGCCGCGGCTGCCCGCGCAGGAGGCGCTCCCGGGCCGGGTCGCCGCATTCGGTCCCTTCACGGGTGCCGCAGCGACGGCGGGCCACGGCGCGCAGCTCTTCGCGGCGCCGGACCCCGGGCTGCAGCCCCGTCCGGTGCAAGTGCTGCGGCAGGTTCCGTTCCGGATCGAGGCCCTGCCGCAACGGGTCAGCGTGGCCGGACTGCTCGCCCGGCCGGACTCCCCCGGGCAGGGTCCCCGCGGATACGTCCGCCTCAGCCTCGGGGTGGGCGGGGACGAACTGAGACCGGTCGCGCTCACGCTGGCACCGGGCAGCGTCCTGGCAGTCCTGGGCGGGCCGGGCTCGGGCAAGTCCTCGCTGCTGGCGGCCCTCCCTGGCCTCAACCCCTCGGCCTGCAGCTGGCTGCACCCCGGGGCAGGCCGGGATCCTGCGGAATATTGGGCCACGGCCCTTGCCGCCGCACGCTCGGGCACGTTGGACCGGCGGGCAGTGCTGGTGGCCGACGACGTCGACCTGCTTATCCGAGGACGGCAACCGCCAGCTGCTGGGCCTCAACAGCCTCGGCTGGACGGTGGTGCTGGCTGCCGGATTCAGTCCGACGCTTCAGCACCGCGTACCCCTGGTGCAGTCCGCGCGCGGCCACGGTAAAGGAGTGCTGATCTGCCCCAGGAGCCTGCTGGACGGGGACCTCTTCGGGGTCCGGTTTGAACCGGAGGACAACCCGCCGCCCGGACGGGCAGTGGTGATCTCGGACGGACGGGCCATGGCGGTGCAGCTGGCCGGCGGTCCCGAGGCCGGTGGCAGCGGGGCCCGGCCGGGAGCTGTCCAGTGACCGGGCGGGCGGTGCCTACAGGGCCGGCGGTGCGCTGCCGGTCCGGGATGCGAAGGCGATGACCCGTTTGTCGAACAGCAGCACAATCGCAACCACCGCGGGCACCAGCATGGCCAGTCCCGCCAGCGGGTATCCGCCCGTCAGGGTGGGGAAGCCGATGGTGAGGACGAACAACTGGGCCACGAGCGATCCCGCCCGGGGCCAGCGGTATCCGCGGAACAGGAATCTGGCCACGGCAAAAAGCCACACAGAAAACGCGAGGAGCAGCCCGAGCGTGAATACCGCGCCCCAAAAGGACAGCACCGGGGCGCCGGTCAACAATTGGCTTCCGTACCAGCCTGCAGCAACCAGCAGGGCGGTCGCCTCAAGCGCCACTATTACCGCAATTACGGTGATGCCAGCGGGCCGGACAATACCGTTGGCCGGCGGTGCCGCCGGGTCCGGGTCCGGGGGCTTCGGACGGGTTCTCAGGGGGTCTTGACACACTGGCACAGTACCGGACATAGTCGTCTAAATGTGAGGGCGCCGCCAGCCTATGTGATGCATCGCTCACGGGAGCATGGCATTTTGCCGCCTATTACCCCTTGTTTACACAGCGTTAACATGACACGCTTAATCCAGATGACCGAGGGGGCCCCAGAGGGCCCCTTTCTTATGAAGCCTTTAGTGAATAATTTCACAAAGGCATTTAACGAGTTCCCAGGAATGGAGTGACTGATCAGCATGGATTGGCGTAACCGCGCAGCGTGCCTTGACAAGGACCCGGAGCTGTTTTTCCCGGTAGGAAACACCGGCCCTGCCCTCCTGCAGATCGAGGAAGCCAAAAGCGTCTGCCGGCGATGCCCGGTGGTGGACACCTGCCTGCAGTGGGCACTCGAGTCCGGCCAGGACGCCGGCGTCTGGGGCGGCATGAGCGAAGACGAGCGTCGCGCCCTCAAGCGCCGCGCAGCCCGCGCCCGCCGCGCTTCCTGATTTCCCGCTTTCGGCCGACACCGAAGCAAGGGCCGCAGACCTCACGGGTCTGCGGCCCTTGCTGTATCCAGGCGCTGTACTTAAGGCGCCGGACCGCGGAGCCGGACCCGGCTTACGCCCCGGCCCGGCACGCCGGCTCAGTTCTTGGCCAGGCTCAACACGATCTGCACTGCGGTGCCGCCGCCGTCGCGCGGCCGTCCACTGGATGCTTCCACCGAGTTCGCTCGTGACCAGGGTGCGCACGATCTGCAGGCCCAGGCCTTCGACGTAGGGCGTCTCGGGGATGCCGACGCCGTCGTCCGCCACGGTCACGGTCAGCAGTTCCTCACCGTCCTCGCCTTCCGAACGGTCCGCGATCAGTGAGACGGTGCCGGTGCGCCCCTCGAGCCCGTGCTCGACGGCGTTTGTCACCAGTTCGTTGATGACGAGCGCCAGCGGCGTGGCGAAGTCGCTCGGGAGATCCCCGAACAGTCCGGAGCGCTGCGTCTTTACCTGCTGCGACGGGGAGGCCACTTCCGCCGAGAGGCGGAACTGGCGTCCGATCAGCTCATCGAAATCGACGCTCTGGGTCAGGCCCTGGGACAGCGTCTCGTGCACGAGGGCAATCGTCGCCACCCGCCGCATCGCCTGTTCGAGTCCCTGCTTGGCCTCGTCGCTGACCATCCGCCGGGACTGCATCCGCAGCAGCGCGGCCACCGTCTGCAGGTTGTTCTTGACCCGGTGGTGGATCTCGCGGATCGTGGCGTCCTTCGTGACAAGTTCCATTTCCCGGCGCCGCAGCTCCGAGACGTCGCGGCACAGGACCAGGGCCCCGAACCGCTGTTCCTCATCGCGCAGGGGAATGGCCCGCAGCGACAGGCTGACGCCGCGCGATTCGATTTCACTGCGCCACGGCATCCGGCCCGTGACCACCAGCGGCAGGGTTTCATCGACCAGGCGCCGGTCCTTCAGGAGCCCCGCCGTGACTTCGGCCAGGCGTCCGGCCTTCCAGTGATTCGCCGTCGCCGAGCCGCCGGAAGGCGGAGACGCCGTTGGGGCTCGCGTACTGGACGATGCCCTCGGCGTCGAGCCGGATCAGGCCGTCCCCGACGCGGGGCGCGCCGCGGCGCGAGCCGGTGGGCGAGGCGAAGTCGGGCCACAGGCCCAGGGTGCCCATCCGCAGCAGGTCGTAGGCGCACTGCCGGTAGGTCAGCTCCAGCCGGGACGGCATGCGGGAGCTGGAGAGGTCCATGTGCGTGGTGACAATGGCGAGCGTCGCGCCGTTACGGACCATCGGCACAGCCTCGACCCGCAGGGCCATGTCGCTGCTCCAGTTGGTCTCGTTCGAGCGCTCGATCGCGCGGCTCTCCCAGGCCTTGTCGACCAGCGGCTTCAGGTCCGACCGGATCCCCTCCCCCACGAAGTCGGCGTGGAACACCGTATGCGTGGTGGAGGGGCGGACGTGGGCCAGCGCCACATAGCCGAGTTCGGGGTGCGGAAACCACAGCGCGAGGTCGGCGAACGCGAGGTCCGCGACCATCTGCCAGTCACCGACCAGGAGGTGCAGCCACTCGGCATCCCCCGGGCCGAAATCAGCATGCTCCCTGATAGGGTCCGTAAAGATTGCCACAGCACCTCCATTTGCGACGCGGCGGGCAGCACCTGCCCTAGCGTCGGACGATTGACCTCAAGAGCCTCAATGCTACCGACAGCGAGGCCATGTCATCGGCCTCGAGCGCGTTGACCTCATCGAACATGCTCTTCGCCCGGTCCAGTTGCTCAGCATTCTGGCTCTCCCACAGCCTCCAGCCGTTCCTCCGCGGGGGTTCCGGGAGGCGTCGTCTCGAGCACGGCGGTGGTCATGTCCGACACCGTCGAGTAGAGGTCATCGCGCAGGGCCGCCCGGGCCAGCGCCTGCCAGCGGTCCTGCCTGGGCAGCTTGGTGATGCGTTCCAGCAGGGAGTCCGCGTGGAAGCGGTCAAACACCGTGTAGTACACGTGCGCGATGTCTCCACGGGCTCCGGGCTGACGTGCACGATCTTGGCGATGTCCAGCAGCACGAAACTCTCGAACAGTTCCGCCCAGCGGTGGGCGAGGTCTTCGGGCAGTTCCCAGCCGCGCGCCTTCTCCAGCCATTCGGTCACCCGGGCACGGTCCTCGCCCCGCAGGTAGTCGAGGAGCCGTGCGCGCATCGGGTCCATCAGCGGCTTGAACTCCGCCACGGTCTCGGCGATCGGCCGGGACGCGTTGCTCTGGCTCAGGACCCAGCGGACGGCCCGGTCCAGGAGCCGGCGGATGTCCAGGTGGACGGTGCTCCAGTGCTCGGTCGGGAAGGACGCCGGCAGCTCGTTGAGCTCGCCGATCATGATGTCCAGCTCGTACACCTCGCGGAGCGCCACAAACGCCTTCGCGACGGCGGCTTCGGTGGCCGAAGTCTCCTCCATGGCCCGGAACGCGAAGGTGATGCCGCCCATGTTGATCATGTCGTTCGCCACGACGGTCGCGATGATTTCCCGGCGCAGCGGGTGGGTGTCCAGTTCGGCGTCGAACCGTTCCCGCAGCTGCTTCGGGAAGTACGCCCGGAGCGTTTCGCGGAACCACGGGTCATCGGACAGCGAGCTGTCGCGCAGCGCCGTGGTGAGTTCGATCTTGGCGTAGGCGGCCAGCACGGACAGTTCCGGCGAGGTCAGCCCCTGGCCCTGTTCCAGGCGTTCCTTGAGCGTCTCCGTGGTCGGCAGCGCCTCCAGGTCGCGCTTGAGGTCCGCCGACTTCTCGAGCCAGTCCATAAGGCGCTCGTAGCTGGGGCTCCACTCGGAGACCCGCATGCGGTCGTTGAGCAGCAGGATGTTCTGGTCGATGTTGTCCTGCAGCACCAGCCGGGCCACTTCGTCGGTCATCGAGGCGAGGAACTCGGAGCGTTCGGCGGGGTCGAGCTTCCCCGCGGCCACCATCCGGTCCACGAAGATCTTGATGTTGACCTCGTGGTCCGAGCAGTCCACACCGGCCGAGTTGTCGATGGCGTCCGTGTTGAGGATGACGCCCTGGAGCGCGGCCTCGATGCGTCCGCGCTGCGTCATGCCCAGGTTGCCGCCCTCGCCGACGACCTTGACCCGCAGATCGCGGCCGTCGACCCGGATGGAGTCGTTGGCCTTGTCGCCGACCTCGGCGTTCGTTTCCGTGCTGGCCTTGACGTAGGTGCCGATGCCGCCGTTGTACAGCAGGTCGGCCGGGGCGAGCAGGATGGCGCGGAGCAGTTCCGGCGGGCTGAGCCGTGTGGTGCCGTCCGGCAGACCCAGTGCCTCGCGCACCTGTGCCGAGACCGGGATGGACTTGGCCTGGCGTGCGAACACGCCGCCGCCTTCGCTGATGAGCGATTTGTCGTAGTCGTCCCAGGAGGAGCGGGGCAGCTCGAAGAGCCGCTGGCGCTCCGTGAAGGACGCAGCCTCGTCCGGGGTCGGATCGAGGAAGATGTGCCGGTGGTCGAACGCCGCGAGCAGCCGGATGTGCTTGGAGAGGAGCATGCCGTTGCCGAAAACGTCGCCGGACATGTCGCCGACGCCGACCACGGTGAACGGTTCGGACTGGGTGTCGAGGTCCAGTTCGCTGAAGTGGCGTTTGACCGATTCCCAGGCGCCGCGGGCGGTGATGCCCATGGCCTTGTGGTCATAGCCGACCGAGCCGCCGGACGCGAACGCGTCGCCGAGCCAGAAGCCGTACTCGGCCGCGAGTCCGTTGGCGATGTCGGAGAAGGACGCCGTGCCCTTGTCGGCGGCCACCACGAGGTAGGAATCGTCGTCGTCGTGGCGTACGACGTCGGCCGGCGGCACCAGCGTTTCGCCGTCCGGCGTCGTGATGAGGTTGTCCGTGATGTCCAGCAGGCCGCGGATGAAGGTCTTGTAGCTTTCAATGCCTTCGGCCATCCAGGCGCTGCGGTCCGCGGCCGGATCCGGGAGCTGCTTCGCGTAGAAGCCGCCCTTGGCGCCGGTCGGGACGATCACGGCGTTCTTGACGGTCTGGGCCTTGACCAGGCCGAGGATTTCGGTGCGGAAATCCTCGCGGCGGTCCGACCAGCGCAGCCCGCCGCGGGCCACCTTGCCGAAGCGGAGGTGCACGCCCTCGACCCGGGGCGAGTAGACCCAGATCTCGAACATCGGCCGCGGGAAGGGCAGGCCCTCGATGAGCGAGGGGTCCAGTTTGAAGCTGACGTGGGTCTTGTTCTGGTAGTAGTTCGTCCGCAGCGTGGCCTGGATCAGGTTCGCAAAAGTGCGCAGCACGCGGTCGGCGTCAAGGGTCGCGACCTGTTCGATGGCAGCATCCAGCCCGGCGCGGACCTCGTCCTGCCGGGCCGTGCGTTCGGCATCGCCGAGCGTGGGGTCGAAGCGGGCCGAGAACAGCGCGGTGAGCCCCCGCGTGACGTCAGGGTTGGCCAGCAGGGTGTCCGACATGAATTCGAACGAGTTGGTGTTGCCCATCTGCCGCATGTATTTCGCATAGGCCCGCAGGACGATGACCTGCCGCCAGTGCATGCCTTCGCGCAGCACAAGCCGGTCGAAGCTGTCCGATTCCACGGCACCGGACACGGCGGCCCCGAAGGAGTCGCCCAGCAGCTGGCCCGTGCTCAGGGGGTCCACCCCGGCCGGGTATTTCAGGCCCAGGTCGTAGAGGAAGAAGTCGCGGTGGTCCGACGTCTCGATCTCGAAGGGGCGCTCGTCGAGGACCTCCAGGCCCAGGTTGTGGAAGTACGGCAGGATCTGGCTGAGGCTCTTGGGCTCCAGCATGTAGAGCTTGACCCGGGCGTCTTCCTCCAGCGTGGCGCCGGCACCTTCGGGCAGGTAGACGTGGACGCCGGGCTCTTCCTTGACCCCCTCGCCGGCCCGCTCGGCAGCGGCGCCGTACTTCTCGAAGCGGGCGATGTCCTGCAGGGCATCTTCGACTTCGTAGTCGACCCGGTAGCTGGCCGGGAAGGCTTCGGCCCAGATGGACGCCAGTTCCTTGTCGGTCTCCTCCGCTGCGGTGGTGTCCGCCGGGGTGGCTTCCGCCGCGGTGGTGGCCCTGCCGCCGTCGGCGCGGGTCCGGAGGACTTCTGAGATGCCTTCGGACCAGGACCGGGCCGCCCGGACGAGGCGCTTCTCCAGCTCATCGGTGCTGATGTTGCTGACGTCGGCGCCCTTGGGGAGGCGGATGCGGAAGAAGAGCCGCGCCAGCGCGGATTCGGTCATCCTGGCCTCGTAGTCGATGGAAACGGCGTTGAACGTCTCCCGCAGTTCCTCTTCGATGCGCAGGCGCACGTTTGTGGTGTAGCGGTCGCGGGGAAGGTAGACGACGGCGGACATGAACCGGCCGTAGATGTCCGGCCGGAGGAACAGCCGGGTCCGGCGCCGTTCCTGCAGCCGCTGGATGCCCGTCGCGATGGCCGCCAGGTCGGGGATCTCGATCTGGAACAGCTCGTCGCGGGGGTAGGTTTCGAGGATACCCAGCAGGTCCTTGCCGGAGTGCGAATCGGGCGGGAAGCCGGCGTCGCGCAGGACGGCGGCAACCTTTTCGCGGACCACCGGGATGTCGCGGACGGATCCGGCGTAGGCGGTGGTGGCGAAGAGCCCGATGAAGCGGCGTTCACCGTTGACGTTGCCGGCCGCGTCGAAGCTCTTGACGCCGATGTAGTCCAGGTACGCCGGACGGTGCACGGTGGAGCGCGAATTGGCCTTCGTGATCACGAGTGCGCGCTTTTCGCGTGCCTTCTTCCGGCCGGCATCGGTCAGGTGCTGGATCTGGTGCGGGGTGTCCACGCTGGGGCGGAGCAGTCCGAGGCCGCTCTCTTCCCGCGGTTCCAGGACGTCCTCGCCCGATTCGTTCTTGAGCTCATATTCGCGGTAGCCGAGGAAGGTGAAGTTGCCGTCGTCCAGCCAGCGGAGCAACGCCTGGGCCTGGCGCAGTTCGGCGATCTGCCCGGAGTTGGCGATTTTGTCCAGGTTCCCGGCGATTTCCTGCGCCTTGTTGCGCATCTTGGGCCAGTCCTCGACGGCTGCACGGACATCGCCGAGGACCCGGGAGAGACCCTTGATCAGTTCGCCGTGCTTGGCCTCGTCGGCGCTGTCGATCTCGACGGCGATCCACGATTCCATGTGGGATGCGTTGTCGCCCTCTGCGATCAGGTGGGACAGGTTCGGCATCGCGGCGGTGTCGCCGCTGGAGATGCCCAGATGGGACGGGACGCGGGCAACCCTGACGAGCTCGCCGGTTTCGCGATTGCGCGTGACGACGAACAGCGGGTGCATGACCAGGTGGATCGGTGAGTTCTGCCGGACCAGTTCGGCGTTGACGGAGTCCACGAGGAAGGGCATGTCATCGGTGACGATGTAGACGACGCTGCAATCGGGCTCGTCGACGATGGCGATGTTGGCTTTTCCGGGGAACCGGGTGGCTGCAACCTGGCGGTGCGCTTCTGCCCTGGCAGTCAGCAACTCGCGGGCATAGGCCCGGGCATCCTCTTCGGCAAGGTGCTCGTAGTAGTCCCCGAGATACCCTTCCCCGGCACCGATCGAAACGGTTTGATCCTCCACGCTGGACCCAGACGACATCGACAAACGCCTCCATCAAAAAGTTCATGGCCGCATCATTGCGACCCGTATGGCGAGCCTAACTCTTTGCCCGGACCTTTGCTGTGGAAGAAAATACAGAGGATTTACGGTTTCGCTGGACAGGTGCACAAACCAAATTGGCGATGGCCTTCCGGAGGGCCGAATCCGGGGCTGATTCGAGCAGCAATGAACCGCTGAGCAGTGCCGCATCGGCGGCCGCCGTGTCCGCCGGAAGGAAGGCGGAGACGGCAATCGCCGGTCCGTACCGTTCCCAAGCCTCGCGCAGCTGCCGCTCGGGAACGCGTCCCACGGCGGCGGCGCGGACCTTGTTCATCACCACGCGGGGCGACGCCCCCGGGACGGCCGCATCCAGCTGCGCAAGGCCGCGGACCAGGCGCGGCACGCCGATGGAGTCCGCAGCCCCGATGGCATAGACGGTGTCGGCCATTTCGAGGCAGCGCAGGGTCGCGGCGTTCCGGCGGGGTGCGACGCTGTCAAAGCTAAGCTCCTCATCGGCTTCCAGGCAGAAACCGGTGTCGATGACCGTCACGTCTGCGAGCTCCCGCGCCCGGTCCAGCACCAGGGCGAGCGCAGCGGCGCGGAGTTCCGTCCAGCGGTCCGCCCGGGTGATCCCGGTCAGCACCCGGAAGGCACCGGACCGGGTGGCCACCGGCGTGGCGACCCGGCGCAGCGCCTCGCCGTCGAGCAGGCCCTGGTCCGCCAGCCTGCAGGCCTGCGCCAGCCCCGCCGCTTCGTCGAGCAGCCCGAGCATGGCCGCCAGGCTGGCGCCGTAGCTGTCCGCGTCCACCAGCAGCACGGACTTGCCCTCGGCCGCGAGCTCCCCGGCCATGTTGGCGGCGACGAAGGTCCGCCCCGGCGAGCCCGCCGGACCCCAGACCGCCAGAATCCGGCCGGTGCCGGCACGTTGCGCCGCACGCTCCGCACCGCCGTCGGCCGGGTGCGGCACTGTACCGGTACCGGCAAGGTCCGCCGCCGGCCCCGGCGCCGGCCCGGCTCCGCCCAGCTGTGCCACGGCGGCGGTGATGCGGCTGGCAAGGGTGGCGGCATCGATGCCCGGCAGCTCGGCGCAGACGCCTATCCCGCGCAGCCGGTGCATCTCCTCCGGGCTGTCGGTGAGCGCCAGGACAGCCACCCCGACCGCGGACAGCCGGTCCACGAGGGACGCCGTCAGTTCCCCGCTGCCCTCCGCGATGATGGCGGCCCGGGCCAGCCCGCCCTGGCAGGCAGCCAGCAGCTCCGCCAGCTCTCCGCACCGCCTGACGACGGACACCGGTCCGTGGAGCCGCTCCAGCCCGTCGACCACGTCCTGGCTTGAATGCCCGACGGTCACCACCGGAATGCTCACCTGGAGGTCCCGCCCGGATTCCAGACCACCGAGATCTTTGCCTTGTTGGCCTGGGCCCCCAGCAGCCCGGGCATTTGGCTATCCGCGACCAGGACCATCACGACGGTGGACCGCGCGGAGCCGAGGGCGGTGCTGCCGGGAGTGATCTGGGCGATTTCGGCACCCGGGAGCAGCAGCGCAGGCTGGCTGAATCCGTTGCGGGTGTCGGGCAGCGCCACCCAGACATCCACCCTCGAGCCGGCCACGGCCTGGGTGGGAAGGGCCTCGTCGACGGTGACGGCGACCGGTTTGCGGTCCAGCAGGTCCAGCCGGCCCGTGCTGTCGCGGGGCACCAGCTGATCCTTGCCGATCCTCTGGACGGCGACGAGCCCTTCGGCCAGGCCGGTCTCCGGGGTCAAGTAGTGCTGTTCCACATCGCCGAGGCGGACCTTGACCCGGTTCAGCTTGTCGGCGGTCAGCTTCTCACCGACGGCGATCGGTTCCCGCGCCGCATAGGCCTCCGTGGTCTGGTCGGCGGCTCCAACGAGCGAGATGACGCCCGCCGTCGAGGCAAGCACGAGCAGGACGCCGACGAGGAGCCGCGGGTCCTTCCAGGAAGGCTTCTTCAGCCTCGCACCGCCGGCCACCGTGCTCACGCCCATGCGCCCACGCCCCCTGTCGTCGCCGTCCGGCAGGTGGTGCCGGGAACCCTCATTGTGACGGCTCGTTGGCACCGGCGGGAAGATGCAAAGCCAAACAAGTACAAATTGTGGATAACGGCACCAGATGAACCCATCGGTGGCAAAATGGAGCCATGCCCCGATTCCTGACCCTCGCAGACGTTGCCGAGCAGCTCCAGATCAACGCTCCGGCCGCCTACGCGCTGGTGCGCAGCGGCGAGCTCAAGGCCATCCAGGTGGGCGGCCGCGGCCAATGGCGTGTGGAGGAAAAGATGCTCGAGCAGTACATCGAGGACCGCTACGCCGAGGCGAGCCGCATGATCGCCGAGGCCAAAGCCAAAAACGCCTGAGTCCGCCGCGGCCCGGCTATGCCTCGGCAATCCGGGCTGACCTGAGGGCCGACAACGCCGCAAAGGGAATGGTCGCCGTTCCGCGGACACTGGCTGCGCGCCGGTCCTCCCCGTCCTCCGTCAGGGCAAGGTCCAGGTAGTCGCGACCCACCCTGTCGATCACGCCATGCAGCGCGGACTCCCCCGCTGCACCTCCCGACGTCAGGACGGCCAGCCGCGTCCGGTCGCTAGCGAGTCCCCTCAGCGCGCTCGCCAGGCCAAGCCGCTGGCGCACCCGGGACGGCTCGGTTACCGCCAGCCGGGACAGCCCGAGGTACCGGACCACGGCCGCATAGGGGATCAGGACCTGGTGCCGTGCCTCGTTGAGGACCAGCGCCTGGCTGCCGGCGTGGCTCAGGATGCCCTCGAAGACCGTCCCGGCGGCGAGGCGCACACCGATCGGCATGCCGAGGGACCCGCGGAGCCTGTCTGCGAGTTCCACGGCCGCCGCCTCCAGGCGCGCCCGCTCCGCGACTTCCGCCTCAAGGTCCAGCCGCCCGCTGGCAGCCAGCTGACCTTCCAGATCCGTGAAGAGAGCGTCCCAACGCATGGCGTCAGCGTAGGCGTGCCCGCATCCGGGGTCAATCCACAAGCTTCCCTCCGCCTCTGGACAAAGAGATGCTTTCGGGATCACACTCTCCTAAACGAATCAAAATGCATCAAACACCATCAAACGACTTCAAAGCAGATATCAGATGTGGAAGGAAACACGATGATCAGTGCACGGATAGCGCCCCGGAACTCCGGGCGCCGCCATCTGCCGCCGGCGGACGCCGCCATGGCCCTGGTGATCCTGCTGCTGGGCTGCGTCCTCGCCGGAACCGGACACAGCCTCGTGCAACGCTGGCGCACAGACTCGGCCCGCCAGCAATCATTGGCCTTCGAGGACCAGCTCGGCATCGTCGCCAACACCACGGGCCTGATCGTGATCACGTGGTGGGCCATGTCGTTCACGGCCGCCGTGGCCGCCGCGTTGCTCGAACGCAGCGGCCGGACCCGGGCCGCGGCGGCCACCGGAAAATTCAGCCCTGCCTTCATGCGGCGCCTCGCCCTGGCGTCCGTTGGAATCCAACTCCTCGCCGCGCCCCTGGCCACCGCTGCCGCGCCGGATCCCCGCCCCGATCCCGGTTCCTTCCCCAGACCCGCGGTCTCCGCTGCAATGGAACCCCACGACGGCGGCCGCCCACTCTCCGCTGCCCGCGGGAAGTGCTTCGGGCGCCCTGGGACCGGACCTCCGCCCGCAGTGGACCCCGCGCGCCCCGGCGGTCGAACCCGGCCCGCTCGCAGCCCGCCAGCTCCGGGTGCGGGCGCCCGCAGATGATCGCGTCGAGGTTACCGTCCGCCCCGGGGATTCGCTCTGGAGCCTGGCGGCCGCCAGGTTGGGACCGCTCGCGACCGACGCCGACATCGCCCGGGAATGGCCCCGCCTGTACCAGGCCAACCGGACCGTCATCGGCGAAAGCCCGCATCTCCTGCGTCCGGGACAGATTCTCAGGCTTCCGTCCGGCGGGTAGCGGCCCCGCCACACTCCGCACCCCAGCAGCAGCCACTAACAGCAAACAGCCAACAGCAAAGGAACATCATGAGCGCACCCAGCGGAATCCGCGCACTCGCGGATTCCCAGGCTTCACCCCGACAGCCCCTCCGGGTACTTCCCGGCGGCGCCGCGGCAGCGGACGACCGGCAGCCGCAGACGGCAGCCGGAGCACACCTGACGGTCGTGGACGAGCGTCGCGAGATCTGCACGATCTGCCGCAGCACGGTCCAGGCCGCTGTCGAGGTCCTGGCCGGAACCCGGCCGGTGCAGCAGCTGGCCCGGCGGCTCGACCAGCGCTGCCTCGCGTCCCTGCAACACCGTGCGGCGCTGACACGGCGGGTGGCGTCCGGGAACTCCCCCACCGCCGGACGGCTGCACCGCAACCCTTCCGTGCGCTCGGTCCGGGCCTGCCGGATTTCCGAGGACGTCTACGAGGCCAGTGCCGTGGTGGTCGATGAGCTGCGGGTCCGTGCCGTGGCGCTCCGGCTGGAACGCAGCAAGCTGGTCTGGCGGGTCACGGCGCTGGAAATCGGCTGACTCAGCGGACAACGGCTGGAGGACAACGGCTGGAAACCAAAAGACCTCGGAGCAGGACGACAGGAAGGAGGGGATACGGAGAGGACCGGAACACACGTTCCGGTCCTCTCCTCTGTTCAGCGGCCTGTCAGCGGCCTGGTCAGCTGTGGCTGGCTAGCGGCGCTTCTTCTTGTTCGCGCGGCGCGGGGCGTCCTGCGCCGCGGCCTTGGCCGGGTTGCCCGAACGGCCGGACGACTTGGCCTCGACCCGGGTCTGGGCTGCGCCGTCCTCGCCGGGAGCGGTGTACTGCAGCTGGGCCGGCTTCTCCGGGGCTTCGAGTCCGGCAGCGTGGATCTGCGGCTCGTGGTGCTCCGTGCGCTGCCCCTCGGCATCAGCAATGACGACGTCCTCGGCAGGCGTCACTTCGACCTCGAGGTTGAACAGGAAACCGACGCTCTCCTCACGGATGGCCTCCATCATGGCCTGGAACATGATGAAGCCCTCGCGCTGGTACTCCACCAGGGGATCGCGCTGGGCCATCGCCCGCAGCCCGATGCCTTCCTTCAGGTAGTCCATCTCATAGAGGTGTTCCTGCCACTTGCGTCCGATCACGGACAGCACTACCCGCCGCTCAAGCTCGCGCATGCTCTCGGAGCCGATCGCAGTTTCGCGCGCCTGGTAGACCAGGCGGGCGTCGGAGAGGATCTCCTCCTTGAGGAACTCCACCGTGACCCGTGACTTGCCGCCTGCCTCGTCGATCAGGTCGCGCGGGGTGACACTGACCGGGTACAGGGTCTTGAGGTTGGACCAGAGCAGGTTGAAATCCCAGTCGTCCCCGTTGCCGTCGGCGGTGGCTTCCTCGATGGAGGCGTTGATGGTGTCCTCGAGGAAGTACTGGACCTTTTCGTGCAGGTCATCGCCTTCGAGGATGCGCCGGCGGTCGCCGTAGATGGCTTCGCGCTGGCGGTTCAGGACGTCGTCGTACTTCAGGACGTTCTTGCGCTGTTCGGCGTTGCGGCCTTCCACCTGGCCCTGGGCCGAAGCGATGGCGCGGGAGACGAGTTTGGATTCCAGCGCGACGTCGTCCGGCACCGAACTGTTCATGAGCCGCTCTGCCGCGCCGGAGTTGAACAGGCGCATCAGGTCATCGGTCAGGGACAGGTAGAACCGGGACTCGCCGGGATCGCCCTGGCGGCCGGAACGGCCGCGGAGCTGGTTGTCGATCCGGCGGGACTCGTGCCGTTCCGTACCCAGGACGTAGAGTCCGCCGAGGTTGAGGACTTCCTCGTGTTCGTCCTTGACAGCCTGCTTGGCGGCTTCGAAGGCGGCCGGCCAGGCGGCCTCGTATTCCTCGGAGTTTTCTTCCGGGTCCAGTCCGCGCTTGGCCAGGTCGGCGACGGCGGTGAACTCGGCGTTGCCGCCGAGCATGATGTCGGTACCGCGGCCGGCCATGTTGGTGGCGACGGTCACGGCGGCCTTCCGTCCGGCCTGGGCCACGATGGCGGCTTCACGGGCGTGGTTCTTGGCGTTCAGGACTTCGTGCCGGACGCCTTCCTTGGCCAGCAGCCGGGACAGGTACTCGCTCTTCTCGACGCTGGTGGTGCCCACGAGGACCGGCTGGCCCAGTTCGTGCCGTTCGGCGATGTCCTTGACGACGGCGTCGAACTTGACGGCCTCGTTCTTGTAGACGAGGTCGGCCTGGTCGATGCGCTCATGTCCCGGTTGGTGGGGATCGCGACGACGCCGAGCTTGTACGTGCTCATGAACTCGGCGGCCTCGGTCTCGGCCGTGCCGGTCATGCCCGCGAGCTTGCCGTACATACGGAAGTAGTTCTGCAGCGTGACGGTGGCGAGGGTCTGGTTCTCGGCCTTGATCTCGACGCCTTCTTTGGCTTCGATGGCCTGGTGCATGCCTTCGTTGTAGCGGCGGCCGGCCAGGATACGGCCGGTGTGCTCGTCGACGATCAGCACTTCGCCGTCGAGGATGACGTAGTCCTTGTCCCGCTTGAACAGTTCCTTGGCCTTGATGGCGTTGTTCAGGAAGCCGATGAGCGGGGTGTTCGCGGATTCGTAGAGGTTGTGGATGCCGAGGTAGTCCTCGACCTTTTCGATCCCGGCCTCGAGGACGCCGACGGTGCGCTTCTTCTCGTCGACCTCGTAGTCGGTCTCGGACTGGAGCCGGGTGACCACCTTGGCGAATTCGCTGTACCAGCGGTTCGTGTCGCCCTGCGCGGGTCCGGAGATGATCAGCGGGGTACGGGCCTCGTCGATGAGGATGGAGTCGACTTCATCGACGATGGCGAAGTGGTGGCCGCGCTGGACCAGCTCGGATTTGTCCCACGCCATGTTGTCGCGCAGGTAGTCGAAGCCGAATTCGTTGTTGGTGCCGTAGGTGATGTCCGCGGCGTACTGCTCGCGGCGCAGGGACGGGATCCTGGTTGGACAGGATGCAGCCGCTGGTCAGGCCCAGGAAACGGTAGACGCGGCCCATGAGGTCGGACTGGTATTCAGCGAGGTAGTCGTTCACGGTGATGACGTGGACGCCGTTGCCGGCGAGGGCGTTGAGGTAGGCCGGAGCGGTGGCCACCAGGGTCTTGCCTTCACCGGTCTTCATTTCGGCGATGTTGCCCAGGTGCAGGGCGGCGCCGCCCATCAGCTGGACATCGAAGTGGCGCATGCCCGAGGGTGCGGGAGGACGCTTCGCGGACAGCGGCGAAGGCCTCGGGCAGGAGGTCGTCCAGCTTTTCGCCGTCGACGTGCCGGGCGCGGAGCCGGTCGGTCTCTTCACGCAGTTCGGCGTCCGTGAAGGTCTTGAAGGAGCTTTCCAGGGCATTTATGGAATCGGCATAGTTCCGCAGTTGACGCAGGGTTTTTTTGTCACCCGTGCGGAGAAGTTTTTCGATAAGTGATGCCACGTGAAGTTGCTCCCAGTCTCAAGCTGCCGAATTCTGGCGTGTTTAGTCTACGGGAGAGACGCACAGCCGGTTACGCCTGTTCCCTCAGAGCGGATACAGCGTTTTCTGTCCCGGCGACGGCGTCCGCGAGCGCGGGCGCCAGGTCTCCCGTCGGTGAAACGACCACGCGGTCCAGTTCCAGCCACTCTGCCATGAGCTGGAGCTCCGCGGCGAGTTCGACGGCGGTGTCGGCCGGCGCGCCCGGCTCGGCGTGGGCGGCCCTCGCCAGGAGGAGGCCGTTGGCGCGGTCGGCTTTGAGGTCCACCCGGGCGACGATTCCGTCGCGGAGCAGGAACGGGAGCACGTAGTACCCGAAGCGCCGCTTCGGCTCGGGTGTGTAGATCTCGATCCGGTAGTGGAACCCGAAGAGTGCCTCGAGCCGGCGGCGTTCGAACACGAGCGAATCGAAGGGGCTCAGCAGCGCCCGGCCGGTCGCAGCCCGCGGGAGCTTCGCCTCGACGTGCCGGTACAGCGGCTTGTCCCAGCCGGCCACCGTGACCGGGAGCAGCCGGCCCGTGTCAACGAGATTCTGCACCGACACGGCGGCGGCCTTCACCGGTGTCCGGAAGTAGTCGGCGAAGCAGCGCACCGTCCCGATCCCGTGGGCCTGGGCGGCGGCTTCGATCAGCCGGTCCATGGCGGCGGCGGCGTCCGGCCCGGCTGCCCCGGGGCCCGCCTGGCCGGCCGGCAGGATCCGGGCGGTGAGGGTGTAGCGGCGTTCGAAGGAGTCGGTGCGGGAGGCAGCGGAGATGAGGCCTTCCTCAAAGAGGTGCTCCAGGACCCGCTTGACGGCGTTCCAGTTCCAGCCCCAGTTGTCCTGCTGACGGTCTTCGACGTGTCCCAGCCTGGCTGTGAGCTCGGCGGCGGTCATTGGTTTCCCGGCGGCGAGCGCTTCCAGCACCCGGGACGCGACGCCGTCCCGCAGTTCAGGGTCCATGGCGTGCGCCCCCACCCATTTCCGGCTCTGCCACAGCACGAGGTCCTGGAAATGGTCCGGCCGGATGAAGCTGGCCTCGTGGGCCCAGTACTCCATCATGCGCCGGGGGTGGGCTCCGGCCATCCGGTGCAGGATTGCGCGGTCGTAGTTGCCCAGCCGGGAGAAGAACGGGAGGTAGTGGCTCCGGGCCAGGACGTTGACGGAGTCGATCTGGACCAGGTGCAGGCGGGCAAACGTACGGCCCACCGCCCGTGCAGTCACGGGGCCGGCGGGCCGTACCTTGTCCAATCCCTGGGCTGCCAGTGCGATCCGCCGTGCCTGCTGAAGGCTCAGCGAATCGTTCACCTTAGTCCCTTCGTCGGTTGGTCAGCACCAGCTTAGGCGCTGGCGGGCTCATCCTCGGAACGGTAGGCGAGGATCTTTTCCTGCATTTCCTGCTCGGCCTTACCCGGTTCGCAGGTCTGGTCCAGCGAAATCACGCCGTAGGTCCACCCCTCACGGCGGTACACAACGGACGGCGCCTTGGTCTCTTTATCCACAAAGAGGTAGAAATCGTGCCCGACGAGCTCCATGTTGTCGACGGCGTCGTCGAGCGTCAGGGATGCCGCGGTGAACACCTTGCGGCGGATCAGCACCGGTGAGTCTCCGGCCGGGATGTCGTTCTCAACCTCATACGGCGACTTCTGGGCGGGGGCCTCCTTGGGCTCCTGCCAGTGGTTCGCTTCCTCGTAGATCGGCTCGGAGGTGCTGGCCGGCTCGAGGGTTGCCGTCGCCTCAGTGACGGACTTGGGCGTATGCCTGCCGTGGTGGACCTTCTTGCGGTCCTTGGCCCTGCGCAGGCGTTCAAGGAGTTTGTTGTAGGCGAGATCGAACGCGGCGAATTTGTCTGCAGCGCTGGCTTCGGCACGGATAACGGGGCCGCGGCCCAGGACTGTCAGCTCAACCGTGAGCATTTCATCGGCTTGGCGTGCCTTGGTCTCCTTGGAGACCTTCGCGTCCACCCTCTGGACCCTGTCCCCCAGCGAGGTGATCTTCGAGATCTTCTCGTCGGCGTACTCGCGGAAGCGGTCTGAGACCGTCAAATTACGTCCGCTGATCATGAACTCCATAGTGCCCTCCAAATAACTTCGGTGACACGACGGCGGCACTTCCTGGGGTCGATCTGAATGACAGTCGAGCCCCTTTCCGAGCCGCTATCGACAGGTACATCTGTTCTTGGTACCCATCTTCGACGTTAGTTCATAGCTACCTCTTATTCATCCTTTTTTGGTTTATTTTTTTCCACAGCGCCTGTCCCGCCTGCCATCATGCGATCAGCGGCGCCGAAGTCGGATGCGGCCGGCGGGCGTGTCGCGGCGAGCACGACAGCGCCCAGGACCACTCCCCCGGCCTGCCGCAGGGCGCGGGCTGCTTCGGCCAGCGTGGCCCCGGTGGTGAGGACGTCGTCGACGATGATGCAGGCCTGTCCGCGGGTCTCCGGGGGCCACAGACCACCCCGGATGCGCATGGATCCGCGGACCCGCTGCGTCCGGGCACCGCGGCCCAGTCCTTTCTGCCCGCCGGCCGGCCGGCGGAGGGCGGCACGGCCGTTTCCGCCGCGGCCCGTTCCCACCGCCGCCAGGGGTCCCGCCTTCCGCAGCGCGTCGACAACCAGGGGGCCGGACCGTGCGGCGGCCCGCCGTGTCCCGTAACGGCCGGATGCCTTGAGCAGCAGATGGACAGGGCTGAAGCCCCGTGTCCTGTAGGAGCTGTTGCTCGTGGGGACCGGCACCAGCCAGAGTCCTGCCGGGTCGCCCGTGGCGGCGCTCACGGCCCCGGCCAGGGCCCGGGCCAATACGTCGCCCAGTTGCCCCTGGCCGTGCCGTTTGAAGGCCAGCACCGCTTGCGCCAGCTCTCCGCGATAGGCGCCGGCCGCGACAACCGGCAGCAGCACGGAGCCGTCCATGTCCATCAGGGCAGGTGCCTGCGCCTCGGCGCGGAACGGGTTCCGGGTCAGGAGCCGGACCTGCCGGGCGCAGGTACCGCAGAGCGCCAGATCCTCCGCCCCGCAGCAGACACAGTCCACGGGGACGGCGAGGGCAAGCAGCTCAACCGCCGCGGCCGCTGCCCGGTCCGCCAGCCGCAACGGCCCGGCGGGATAGTCGGCACGGTGCCGCACGGCCGGGAAGTCCGGCGGAACCAGGTCAGGATCCGCGGCGCGCCACAGACCCGTGCCACCGCCGTGTTCCCTGTGCCTGCCCACGGGTCAAGAATCGCCCGACGCCGATCGCCGCGCCAGCGGCCGGGACCGCTATGTGGACAGCCCGCCGGAACCGGCCGTTCAGCCGGGGTACGACGGATCGATCGGTCCCTTGAGCTGCGGGGACCAGCCGTTGCCGAGCCGCTGGAAGATTCCGTCCGAGGACTGGGCGAAAATTTCCTCCGCGCCGTTGCCGGCGCTGAGGGCGGTGAGCCCCGGCCACGGCGCGAGCGCCTGGGGCTGGGCTGAGGTCAGGGACAGCAGTTCGGGGGTCACGGCGTCCTTTGACGAGCCTTTCATGACCGCAACGGTGGTGTCGTCGACCCAGACCCCCTGGTCCGGGTCGCCGTCGGTCAGGAGGGTCATCGGCGTCGTGAGGTCCCGCGGGGTGCCGTCGGAAGCCCGGATGATGCCGGTGACCTGGACTCTGGTCTTGCCGTTGAGCTCCGAAACCACGAGCGCCCTGGCCCCTTCACGGGACACCCGGAACTCCTTGACAGTCCGCCCGGCGAGCCAGCCCGGTGACAGCGTCACCGTGGGCACCGCGGCTCCTTCGGCCACGCCGATGGGACGGTAGGCGATGACTTCGGTGGCGCCGGCCGTTCCGGGGCCCGCCGTCCACACCCAGTCATAGCGTCCGAAGGACGGCCGGGAGAGGCTGGTGCGGGTGGTCAATGCCCTGGCCGGTTGTCCGGGCACGATCGAATACAGGGTGGTGCGGGCACCGTTGAGGAAGGCCACGGACTGCGAGACGGGCGACTCTGCCGGGGACCGGGGTACCAGTGCGGTGACGGACTGGATGTCCGGAAGCGGCGAGATCCTGTTGTTCTCATACCGGACCAGGTCGTTCTCGCTGACCGCGATCTGGTGGGCCGGGACGTTCTTGTCGCGGATCGGAGGCAGCACCGAACCGTTGTCGTCGACCCGGACCAGGTCCTGGTTGGCCCGGAGCTCCACGTTGATGACATCGGGCTGGCTGCGGAACGTCAACGCGAGCTGCGTCTGCATCCGCAGCCTGTCCTCGTTGGAGGCCTCCACGAGGTCCTTTGCCGTGAGGTCCACCTGCGCCGCCCCGGAGACAACCGGAACCGATTCCCGGGCCAGTTTGATGCCGGAGGGGAAAGCGCTGACGACGGCGCCCTTGAGATAGGGGGCGGGTCCGCCGAGCAGGGCGCTGGTCATGGCCTTGACGGTCTTCTTCCTGATGAACCAGCGGACATCGGGGACGGCATAAGTGAAGGTGGGGTCGTAGAAGTAGATCGGGTACGCGCCGTAGATGACCTTGAATGTCTCTTCCGGGATGGCCGTGCCGTCCGGGATCTCGGCGATCCGCCATTCGCCGTCGACCTGGGTCAGCGTGGCGGGGATGTTCTCTTTGGTGCCCGGCGGATGCTGGGTGGCGACGCCGTCGGCGTCGACCGAGTACGCCACGTCCAGTTCGTAGTTGAAGACGTTTTCGACGCCCGTGCGGACCACCCGGGCGGACCGGAAGACGAGGACACGCTGGTCCGGTTTCCAGGACACGGAGGAGGCCTGGGTGAGGTATTGGCGGGCGACGGCGTAGTCGTCCTCGTAGCCGCTGCCGGCGAGGTAGAAGTCCTCGATCACCGCCTCCGGGCCCGCGCCCGGGCGGGGCGCGGACGGGAAGAAGACGGGGGCGTTGTTGGGGTTGCCCGCGCTCTCGTCCGTGCTCTTGCCGACCGGTCCTGACCGCGGGATCTGGGCGCACGAGGTCAGCAGGAACAGGAGCACCGCCAGCACGGCCGCGCAGACACCCGTGAGCTTCCGCGAGGGACCCCTCATGACTCCTCCTTCGTGCCGGGTGTGCCGTTGCCGGTGCCGGGCGCGGCGGCCGGGGCTGTGCCCTCCCGGACGGGCGTCGGGTGCAGCAGCAGCATGGTCCGTTCGGGACCGGAGCCGGGCAGCCCGACGTCGGCCGGTTCCAGCTGGAGCGGGGACCTCGTGATGGTCTCGCCCTGGCGCAGGGGAAGGGTCAGCCGGAAGTTGGACCCGTTGCCCTTCTTGCCCCACGCCTGCAGCCAGCCGTTGTGCAGCTTGGTGTCCTCCGCGGCGATGGACAGTCCCAGCCCGCTGCCTCCTGTGGTGCGTGCGCGGGCAGGATCGGCGCGCCAGAACCGGTCGAACACCCGCGCCGCTTCCACGGCGCTCATGCCGATGCCGTGGTCGCGGACGGCCACGGCGACGGAGGTGCCGTTGGCGGCCACGGAGACGTTGACCGGCCGGCCCTCGCCGTGTTCGAGGGCGTTCAGGATGAGGTTGCGCAGGATCCGGTCGATCCTGCGGTCGTCCATTTCGACGATGATGCTTCCCGCGGGGGCGTTGAGGGTGACGGCGGAGCCGTACTCGGCTGCGACGGGCGCGACCCCTTCGATGACGTGGCTGACGAGCTGGACGATGTCGGTGGGCTCGGCGTCGAGCGTGGCCACGCCGGCGTCGAACCGGGAGATCTCCAGCAGGTCCGCCAGCAGCGACTGGAACCGCTCCACCTGGTTGTAGAGCAGTTCCGCGGAGCGCTTGTTGATGGGGTCGAAGTCGTCGCGTGCGTCGTACAGCACTTCTGCGGCCATGCGCACGGTGGTGAGCGGGGTGCGCAGCTCATGGGAGACGTCGGAGACGAAGCGCTGCTGCATCTGGGACAGGGTGGCGAGCTGGGTGATCTGCTCCTGCAGGCTCGCGGCCATGTGGTTGAACGAGGCCCCCAGCCGGGCCACCTCGTCCTCGCCCTTGACCACCATGCGCTCCTGCAGCTGCCCGGCGGCCAGTTTTTCGGAGACGACGGCGGCGTGGCTGACCGGGCTCACGACGTTGCGGGTCACGTACCAGGCGACGCCGCCGATCATCAGCACCAGCACGGCGCCGCCGGCCAGCAGGACGTTCTGGATCTCATCGAGCGTCTTCTGCGCCGTGTTGAGGTCGTAGATGAGGTACAGCTCGTAGACAGTGCCGTTGAACGTCACCTTGTTGCCGACGGCGATGCCGGGGCGGTCCTCGGTGCCGACGGGGAACTCGGTGGAGGCCCAGAACTGTTCCTTGCCGGAATCCTGCACGGCCTTGCGCAGCTCGGGCGGGATGACGCTGATGGTCAGCTGGTCGGAGGCCCGGGATTCGACCCAGCGGTTGCGCGGCTTGGTCTGTTCGGGCATGGCTTCAAAGACGTAGCGGCGCTGGATCACCGAACCGCGGCCCTCGACGGCGTTGAGCGTGTCATAGACGAGCGTGATGACGCTGGACTGGTCGGTGACCTGGGCGCCGTCGAACGTGTCCTGGACCTGCTTGACGTTGTAGCGGGTCTCGGACTCCGCCTGGGCGAGCCGTTCCTGGAACAGGTTGTTGGCGATCTGGTTGGACAGGTAGGCGCCCACCACGGCAAAGGATCCGATGGCAAGCATCAGCGTCGTCAGGACCGTGCGGAACTGCATCGAGCGGCGCCATTTGCGGTGCAGGGAGCGCAGCAGAAAGCGGATGCCCGGGAGCAGGCGGGATACTCCGGTCCGGACCAGGCGGGCGACGCGTACACCCACGATCAGTGCGCGCCGGAGCCAGATCCTGGTACGGAAGCGCATGCGGGACCAGCCGCCGGCCGGGCCGTGCGGCTGGTCCTCCGGCGCTGGTTCGGATTCGGGTCCGGGTTGGTGTGCTGGTTCCGACGCCGGCGTGCCGTCGGGGCTCGCAGGAAGAGTCCGGTCCGGCACCGCCGGGGCAGGCAGAGTGCGGTCCGGCAGAGTGCGGTCCGAAACCGCCGGGACGACGCCGCGCGGGGAGCGCCGTCGGACGGCTCAGGAGCCTGCTTTGTAGCCGACACCACGGACCGTCAATACAACTTCGGGGGCTTCCGGGTCGCGTTCGATCTTTGACCTGAGCCGCTGGACGTGGACGTTGACCAGCCGTGTGTCCGCGGCGTGGCGGTAGCCCCAGACCTGCTCCAGGAGGAGCTCCCGGGTGAAGACCTGCCACGGCTTACGGGCCAGGGCAACCAGCAGGTCGAATTCGAGCGGAGTGAGGGAGATCCGTTCGTTGCCGCGGCTCACGAGGTGGCCGGCGACGTCGATCGTGACATCGGCGATGCGCAGGGTCTCGGGCGCCTTCTGGTCACCGGGCCGGAGCCGGGCGCGGACGCGTGCCACGAGCTCTGCGGGCTTGAACGGCTTCGGCACGTAGTCATCGGCGCCGGACTCCAGCCCGCGGACCACGTCGGAAGTGTCGGATTTCGCCGTCAGCATGACGATCGGGACGTCCGATTCGGCGCGGATCTGGCGGCAGACTTCGATCCCGTCCATGCCCGGGAGCATCAGGTCGAGCAGCACAAGATCCGGCTTTGACGAACGGAACACCTCGAGTGCCTGCGCGCCGTCGGCGCAGAAGACGGGTTCAAAGCCGTCGTTGCGCAGCACAATGCCGATCATCTCTGCGAGCGCCTCGTCATCGTCCACTACCAGAATGCGTGCCTTCATAGTTATATATTCCCTTATTGGATTGGCTTTGTCGTATTGAGCGCTTTCCGGGCATGGCGCGGGACAATGCAGGGCCGGAAAACTGCCGGCGGCGTGCGGGCCGCTGTGACAAGCGGCTGCTTGTCCTGCATGCTGTGGTCAGGCACCATCCGGCCAGGACCCGCAGGAGGCTCCCGTGCACACCCCGATCTACCAGTCCGCCCTCGGCACCGATTTCACCCGGCTGCAGCCGGAGCTGCAGGACTACTTTTCCCTTGTCCCGGGCTCGGGCCACTATGGCGTCGGTGAAGGCGTCTTTGACGTGGTGGGCTGCCGGCAGTCCTGGCTGCGACCGTTGCTGCGGCTCACGAGCGGGGAGCAGGCCTTCTTCCCCGAGTACGGCGAGGGCATCCCCTTCCGGATCGAGAACCACGCCCACCTGGACCCCTTCGGACGCTCCAGCCTGACAGCCCGCCGGGAGATCTTCTTCCCGGCCACGACGCGGCTCTTCCACGACACCACAAGCCTCGAGGACACCGGCAGCCGGCGGGGCCTCGTCGACTATGTCGGCCGGTACCGCCGGCTCGCCACGGACCTCAACCTGAGCGTCTCCCCCGAAGGCCGGCTGCGCGGCGTCTCGGAGGCGTCGCGGCTGTTCCTCGGGCCGTTGCGGATTCCCCTGCCGGGCGCGCTGGATGCCAGGGCCTACGCCGAACAGTGGTGGGAGCCGGGCGAAGGCAGCCACGGCAAGCACCGGATCCAGGTCAAGGTGATCCAGCCGCAGATCGGCCTGGTGCTCGTCTACGCGGGGCACTTCGACTACCGGCTGGAGCGCCTACCCCGGCGGCATCACGGCGCCGGGGTATCTCCCGGACGCTGCCCGGCCGGACCGCTGGGAGCGGCGCATCTGAGTCCGTTTCCTGCCGGCCTAGCCGAGGGCGAGCTGGTTGAGCCCGTCCGCCACCTGGGTCAGGCGGGTGAGTACGGCCGTCGCGGACGAGGGCGAGTGCTGCGCGAGCCCTTCCGAGGGCGTCACGCGCAGCGCGCCCAGGGTGGATGCCGGGAGTCCGAGCTGGCGCCAGGGCCGCCAGACCGTTTCGACGACGTCGGCGACCCGCGGCAGTGCCGCAGCGGGCGTGGCCACGTCCAGCGCACCGGCCCAGAGCCGTTTCCCGTCTTCCACCGCACCGGCCAGCTGCTCCCACTGCCGGGACGTCAGGGCCCGCAGCGGGACGGCAATCCCGTCCGCGCCGGAGGCCAGGATCCGGTCGAAGGGAGCCTCGACCTCGGAGACCGCGACGACGATTTCGACGGCGCCGGCTCCCCGGAGCGCGTCAATCACCAGACGCCACGACTCGGTGGCTTCACTGCCGGGAACGGAGCGCAGGGTCCGGTACCCGCTGGAGGTCGGGATGGTGCCGGCCAGCACCGAGGCGATCTCCGGTTCGTCGATCTGCACAACGAGCCGGACGCCGGGGGCCGCCGAGGCCACCCGCTTGAGATAGCTGCCGACGCCGGCCGCCAGCGAGGCGGCGATGTCCCGGCGGGCGCCATAGTCGATCAATGCCCGCTCCCCGTTATGCAGGTGCAGGCCCGCGGCGAGGCTGAGCGGGCCGCGGAGCTGGATCTTCAGGTCCGTGCCGGGGGTGTCCTCGGCGCCGATCACATCGGCCAGGACGTTGATGTCGGTGGCCAGGGCAGAACGGGCCCGCATCAGGTCCTTGCCCGGGCGGTCCACGATCCGCCAGCCGTGGGGCTGGACGTCCACGGCCAGCTCGACGAGCAGCGAGGCCGTCCGGCCAAGGGCGTCCGAGCCGACGCCGCGGTCCGGGAGTTCGGCGAGGAAGGGCAGGTGCGGGCCGCCGAGTTCGCCGCGGATGATCCGCGTGGCCTCGACCGGGTCTTCGCCGGGCCAGGGACCGAGCGCCGTGGCGGTGACCTGGCCGGGATCTGGAAGCGTGGAGGCTGCCATCTCAGGCGTCCGACGGGACGGCGGGGCCGGCGGGCGCGGCGCGGCCGGACCCGTTTGCCTGCGCGGCGGCCTCGTGGTCCTCGGCGATCGCCTCGTGGTGGCGGATGACCTCGCCGATGATGAAGTTCAGGAATTTTTCGGCAAAGGCCGGGTCCAGGTGCGCCTCGGCCGCAAGCCGGCGCAGCCGGGCGATCTGGGCGGTCTCCCGGCCGGGGTCCCCCGCTGGGAGCTTGTGGGCGGCCTTGAGGAAGCCGACCTTCTGGGTGGCCTTGAAGCGCTCGGCGAGGAGGTACACGAGGGTCGCATCGATGTTGTCGATACTTGAGCGGATCGACAACAGTTCCGCCATCACCGCGGGATCCACCGGCCGGCCAGCGAGCTGGCTCCAGGATCAAAGGAATCGGCATCGGGATTGGTCTGGTTCTGCTCGGTCATTGACCCAGTCTAGGGGCACCGCAGCTAATCGTTCCTGCTGTTAAGCGGCACCCCGGCCGCGCCCGGACAGCGGCCGGGGACCCGCCGGCGACCGCAGAAAAAGGACATGCCCACCGTTCGCAGTGAACTGGTCCCCGGAAGTTGGACTGCTTTGTAAGAGCCTAGGCTGCGAGGGCCTGGGTCCGGTATTGCACCGGGCTCAGGCCCTTGAGCTTTGTTGAGATCCTTTCGGTGTTGTACCAGCGGATGTATTCGTGCAGTGCCGCTGCCAGTGCGTCGGTGCTGATGAACCGGACGCGGTGGAAGAGCTCTTCCTTGAGGTGTCCGAAGAAGTTCTCCATCACCGCGTTGTCGTAGCAGTTGCCCTTGCGGGACATCGATTGAACCGCACCGGCACCCTCCAGAAGAACGCGCCAGGAGACGTGCCGGTACTGGAAACCCTGATCCGAATGCACCAGCGGTTTCTGCCCGTCCTCGAGCGTGGTCAGGGCCTCGCGCAGCGACGTGTTGGTCAGCTCCAGGTTCGGGGTTGAGCTGATGGTGTGGGAGATGATCTGCCGGTCGAAGAGGTCCATGACCGGCGAGAGGTAGAGCTTCCGGTCGCCGACGCTGAACTCGGTCACATCCGTCACCCACTTCTGGTTGGGTGCATCAGCGTCGAACTCGCGGTTCAGCACGTTCGTGGCGATCGTGCCCTGCCCGCCCTGGTAGGAGTTGTACCGCTTCCTCCGCCGGACCTTGCAGACCAGCCGCAGCGCACGCATGAGTTTCAGTACGGTCTTCTTCGCGACCGTCCACCCTTGCCTGGCCAGTTCGGTATGGATGCGGCGGTGCCCGTAGCGGCCGTGGTTCTGCTCGAAGATCTCCGTGACTGCGGCCTTGAGTGCCGCCTGCGGATCGGGGGCCTGGAGGCGGGCCTGGTGATAGAAGAACGTGGACCGGGCCAGACCGGCGACCTGCAGCAGAACCGGGAGGGGGAAGTCAGCCTTGAGGGCGATGAGGGTCTGGACCTTCACCGTCGTTCTTGTGCCCTCAAGGCCCGTAATTTTCCCAGGTAGGCCACTTCCGCCCGCAGCCGTTCGTTCTCCCGCCGCAGCCGTTCCAGCTCCGGCAGCTCCTCCGGCGGCGGGGCATCAGGTGCCTTGGGTCTGCCTTTGGGCTTCGGCCGCAAGGCATCAGCGCCCTCGCGGCGGTAGGCAGCTGCCCAGTTTTTCAGCAGACCGGAAGATGACAAGCCGGCCTCCGCCGCGAGATCCTGGGCAGTCTCACCCGCGATGAACCGTTCGACCAAGGCGAGCTTGAATTCGAACGAGTACACCTGTTTCGTCGGCTTGGCCACCAGCGCTCCTCGACCATGGATTCTCCACCGCAGATAGAGAAGCTGCACCGGCGAGTGAGACACACCCAGCACCCGCGCAGCCGCTTTATCCGCGATGCCCTTCTCAAACCACGCTACAGCGGCCTCGCGCTGCTCTTCGGATAACGGACTACGTACATGCATAAAACTGCTCCCCGGGAGTCGGAACTGAATTTCTCAGTCCAACTTCCGGGGAGCGGTTCACAGGGAACGGTGGGCATGTCCTGTGCCGCAGCCGGCAGCGGGCCGGAGTGGTCCTAGCCGTGCAGCACGGCGCGGAATTCCTCCCGGCGCCGGGCCTGCTCGTCCGGGTCCGGGACGGGCAGGGAGGCGATGAGTTTCCGCGTGTAGTCGTGCTGCGGGTTGCCCATCACCTGGTTGCCGATCCCCTGTTCCACCATCTTGCCCTTGTAGAGCACCCCGACCCAGTGGGACAGGATGTCGACGACGGCGAGGTCGTGGCTGATGAACAGGGCAGCGAAACCGAACTCGGCCTGGATGTCCTTGAACAGTTCCAGCACAACCGCCTGGACCGAGACGTCGAGGGCCGACGTCGGTTCATCCGCGATGAGCAGCTTCGGGTTCAGGATCAGCGCGCGCGCCAGCGAGGCCCGCTGCCGCTGTCCGCCGGAGAGCTCGTGCGGGTAGCGGTCGGCGTACGACGCCGGCAGCTGCACCGATTCGAGCAGTTCGGCCGTCCGCTGGCGTGCCTGCGCCGGGGTCGGCTGGCTGTGGATGACCAACGGTTCGGCGACGCACTCCCCGATGGTCAGCTGCGGATTGAAGGACGCGGCCGGGTCCTGGAACACGAAGCCGATCTCCTTGCGCAGCGGCTTGAACGTGCGCTCCTTGAGGTTGAGCATCTCGTAGCCCAGGACCTTGAGGCTTCCGCCGGTGGTCCGGTTGAGTCCCGCGATCGCACGGCCGATGGTGGTCTTGCCCGAACCTGACTCGCCGACGAGCCCGAACACCTCGCCCTCGGACAGGGTGAAGTTGACCCCGTCCACCGCTTTGAACGCGGGCGTTCCCAGCCGGCCGGGGTATTCGATGGTCAGGTCCCTGGCCTCGACAAGCACCTTGCCGCCCTGGTGGGCGCGCTCGGTCATCCCTTCGGAGGCGGAGTTCCTGCCGAGGTGCGGGACGGCCGCGAGGAGCTTCTTCGTGTAGTCCTGCTTGGGTTCGGCAAACAGGGTCCTTGAACTCGCCTCTTCGACGACGTCGCCCTGGTACATCACGACGACGCGGTCGGCGAGGTCGGCCACGACCCCCATGTTGTGGGTGATCAGCACGATCGAGGTGCCGTACTGGTCCCGCAGGTCACGCAGGAGTTCCAGGATTTCCGCCTGCACGGTGACGTCCAGGGCTGTTGTGGGCTCGTCGGCCACGATCAGTCCCGGGTTCAGGGCCAGGGCCGCGGCAATGACGACGCGCTGCTTCTGCCCGCCGGAGAACTGGTGCGGATAGTAGTTGACCCGGGTTTCCGGATCCGGGATGCCCACTTTGCGCAGCGCCTCGATGGCCCGCACTTTGGCTTCTTTGGCGTTCACGCGGCCCGTGCCGCCGTGGCCGGCGTGGGCACGGATGCCCTCGGCGATCTGCCAGCCGACCGTGAAAACGGGGTTGAGCGCGGTGGACGGTTCCTGGAATACCATGGCGACGTCGCGGCCGCGGATCTGCCGGAGTTCCGCCGGGCTGACGCTGATGACGTTGCTGCCGTTGATGAGCACCGCCCCGGAACTGGGGGCCGTTTCCGGCAGGAGCCCCAGGATGGTTTTCGCGGTGACGGTTTTACCCGAACCGGATTCGCCCACGATCGCGACGACTTCGCCGGGATTGACGACGAGGCTGACGTCCTTGACGGCGTAGACGTCGCCGGCGTCGGTCGCGAACGTGACCTTCAGGTGGTCGATGTCGAGGACTGGCCCGGCGGCGGGGCCCTGCGGGTCGATGTTGATGGTCATGAACTTCTCACTTCTGCGTCGATTGCTGCCTGCGCACCTGCCGTGGAATCCGGGCTGCCCTTGCCGGAGGAGGCGGCCTTCCGGCCGCGCAGACGGGGATCGTTGAGGTCGTTGATGCTTTCACCGACCAGCGTCAGGCCGAGGACCGTGAGCACGATCGCCAGGCCGGGGAACACACCCGTCCACCAGATGCCCGAGGTGGTGTCCGCGAGGGCCTTGTTAAGGTCGAAGCCCCATTCGGCGGCCGACGTCGGCTCTATCCCGAACCCGAGGAAGCCCAGGCCGGCGAGCGTCAGGATGGCTTCCGAGGCGTTGAGCGTGAAGATCAACGGCAGGGTGCGGGTGGCGTTCTTGAAGATGTGGCGGGTCATGATGCGGATGTTTGAGGCGCCCACCACCTTGGCCGATTCCACGAACGGTTCGGCCTTGAGCCGGATGGTCTCGGCCCGGATGACGCGGAAGTACTGCGGGATGAAGACGACGGTGATGGAGATCGCCGCCGCCAGGATGCCGCCCCACAGGCTGGACCTGCCGCCGCTGATGACGATCGCCATCACGATGGCCACGAGCAGGGGCGGGAAGGCGTAGACCGCGTCGGCAATGACGACGAGGATCCGGTCCATCCAGCCGCCGAGGTAGCCGCTGACCAGGCCCAGGATCACGCCGATGAAGATCGACATGACCACGGCCACCACGATCACCATGACGGCGGTCTGCGCACCCCAGACGACCCGGGAGAAGACGTCATAGCTGCCGACGGTGGTGCCCCAGAGGTGCTTCCCGCCGGGTGGCTGCTGCGACGGGAAGTTGCCGTCGGCGTCGGAGATCTGGGAGAAGCCGAACGGTGCGATCACGGGGGCGAAGATTGCGGTCAGCAGGAAGAGCGCGGTCAGGACCAGGCCCGCGACGAGCATGCCGCGCTGCAGGCCGACGCTCTTGTTGAAGTGCGACACGACCGGCAGGCGCCGGTACCAGGGAGCGCGGGGGTCCTTGACGGTTCCAAGAATGGGAGTGGTGCTCATGTCAGTACCTCACGCGGGGGTCGATCAGCGCGGCGATGATGTCCACGATGAAGTTGGTCACGGCCACGATGACTGCCAGCAGGACCACGATGCCCTGGACAGCCACGAAGTCGCGGGCCGTCAGGTAGGTGGCGAGCTGGAAGCCGAGCCCCTTCCATTCGAAGGTGGTCTCGGTCAGCACGGCCCCGCCCAGCAGCACCGCGATCTGGAGACCCATCACCGTGATGATCGGAATGAGGGCCGGCTTGTAGGCGTGCTTCGTGACGAGGCGGAATTCGCTGACGCCGCGCGAACGGCCGGCTTCCACGTAGTCCTTGCCGAGCGTGCCGATGACGTTGGTGCGGACCAGCCGCAGGAAGATGCCTGCGGTCAACAGGCCGAGTGTGAGGGCCGGAAGGACGGCGTGGGCCATCACGTCACCGAGTGCGGTCATGTTGCCGCTGCGGATGGCGTCCAGCCAGTAGATGCCCGTCGGCGCCTCGAGGGCGGTCAGGGCGAGTTCGGTGGACGGCTTGGCGCGTCCGGCGACCGGGAGCCAGCCCAGCCAGACCGCGAACGTCAGCTTGAACAGGAGGCCGGAGAAGAAGACCGGAGTGGCGTAGCAGAGGATGGCGAAGATCCGCAGCACGGCGTCGGGGGCCTTGTCGCGCCGGTGGGCGGCGATCATGCCCAGCGGGATCCCGACGACCAGCGCGACCAGGAGCGCGTTGATGGTCAGTTCGAGGGTGGCCATGCCGTAGGTGAGGAGCATCTCCGAGACCTTGCGGTTGTCGGAGAGCGTGGTGCCGAAGTTCCCGGTCAGGAGCTGGCCCAGGTATTCGAAGTACTGCACAAAGATGGGCCGGTCGTAGCCGGCGGCCGTGGATGCGTTCCTGCAGCTGTTCCGGCGGAAGCCGTCCGCCGAGGGCCGCGGTGATGGGATCACCGGTGATCCGCATCAGGAAGAACACCATGGTGACCAGGATCAGGATGGTCGGGAAGATCAGCAGGAACCTGATCAGGAGATATTGGCCCAGTCCCCCACCGGACGACTTTTTCTTTGACGGCAGGAGGCCGTCGGCGTCGGTTGGCGGCGCCTCGATAAGTGTTGTCATTGGTACCTAAATGTGTGTTTCCGTCTGCCTTGTGGGCATCGGGAACTGTTGTCCTGCTATCAGCAGGAAAGGCGGGACGCCGTGCAGGCGCCCCGCCTCCTTGGCTGGTCAGAACCGGATGGGGATTGGACCTACTTGGAAATCACTCCAAGGCGGGTCTTGAAGGAAGCGTCGAGGGTCTTGTCGACACCCTTCACGTCCTTCCCGGCGACCATCAGCTGGGCGCCCTGCAGCAGCGGCAGCGTGGAGAGGTCCTTGGCGACTGCCGTCTGGGCCTCACCGAGCACCTTTTCGCGTTCCGCCTTGTCCACCGTGGTCAGCTGCTTGCCGACCAGCTCGGTCACGGCCGGGTTCTCGTAGTGGTTCTTCAGGAAGTTGCCCGGAACGAAGAACGGGGTCAGGTAGTTGTCGGCGTCGGAGTAATCCGGGAACCAGCCGAGCTGGTAGACGGGGTACGCGTCGGCCGTGCGGTCCTTGGAGTAGGTGACCCATTCGGTGGACTGCAGGTCGACCTTGAACAGGCCCGACTTCTCCAGCTGTTCCTTGATCATGGCGTATTCGTCGCCGGAGGACTTGCCGTAGTGGTCCGGGTTGTACTGCAGCTTCAGCGTGACGGGGGCGGTGACGCCGGCGTCGCGAAGGCCTTCTTGGCCTTGTCCAGGCTGGGCTTGCCGCTGCCGTCGCCGTACATTTCCTTCAGCGGCTGGATGGCGCCGACGAAGCCGTCGGGAACGACGGAGTAGGCCGGCAGGTAGGTGCCCTTGTAGACCTGGCTTGCGATGGCATCGCGGTCGACGAGGTTGGCCATGGCCTGGCGGACGGCAAGAGCCTTCGCGGGATCGGCGTCGGCTGTCTTGGCGCCGAACGGCATGGTGTCGAAGTTGAACACGATGTAGCGCAGTTCGCCACCCGGGCCCTTGTAGACCTTGACCTTGGAATCCTTCTCAAGGTCAGCGACGTCCGTCGCGGTCAGGCTGCGGCCGGCGACGTCGATGTTGCCCTGCTGGACATCCAGCTTCAGGTTGTTGGAGTCCGCGTAGTACTTGATCGTGGCGCCGTCGTTGGCCGGCTTGCCCAGGAGGCCCTTGTAGTCAGGGTTGGCCTTGAGGCTGACGAGCTCGTTCTTCTTGTAGCTTTCGATCGTGTACTGGCCGGCGAACGGCTTGGCCTTGACGATCTCGTCGTCGCTCATCAGCTTGTCGGCCGGGAAGACTTCATCGTCGACGATCGGCCCGGCGTTGGCGGCGAGGATCTGCGGGAAGATCTGGTCGTTGCCGGCCTTGAGCTTGAAGACAACGGTGCTGTCATCCTTGGCTTCCACGGTTGCGAGGTTGCCGAGCAGCGAGGCCGGGACCGTTGGGATCGGCGATCTTGACTGACGCGGTCGAAGGAGAACTTGACGTCCGGAGAGTCGAGCGCGTGGCCGTTGGCGAACTTCAGACCGGGCTTGAGCTTGACGGTGTATTCGGTCGGGCTGGTGAAGGAGGCGGACTCGGCGATGTCAGGCGTGGGGTCGGCCGTGCCCGGCTTCGAGTTCAGCAGGAACGGGTAGATCTGGTTCATCACCATGAAGGAACCGGCGTCGTAGGAACCCGCCGGGTCGAGGGTGACGACCTTGTCGGTGGTTCCGTACGTGATGGTGCCCCCGCCGGCGGCGCTGCCGAAGCCGCCGCGCCGCCGGAAGGGCCGGTGCAGGCGGTCAGTGCGAAGGCGGAAACCCCGGCGAGCGCGATAGCGCTCTGCAAGGCTTTTTTGTTCATTGCCATCTGTGAACTTTCTGTTCGATGAGTACTAGTGCGCAGCCCGGAAGTAAATCGAATGACTCGGCGGGCGGCGCGCTGTCCTGATTCCTAGATTCAACCAGAGAGCCACTCGGTGAATCGTTGCATCTTGTGAGATGAGACACAAAATTTACACGAAACGGTGAGAATTCATGCATTTTCTTCAGGAATCCGCCCGGATATCCGGCAGGCCGGCAGGGCCGACAAAGGGCCGGCCGCCGCGTGCCGGCGGCGCGGTTCAGCCGGGTGGAACCTTAAGGCAGGAGCATGCGCATCGGGGATGTGCGGTGTCCTGCGGGACAATGGCTCTAGAGCGCGGCCCGCTGCAGCGAGCGGGCGGCGTCGATGGTCGCCTGGCCCAGCACGCGGCTGCCCTGGTAGAGGACCACCGTCTGGCCGGGGGCGACGCCGCGCAGCGGCTCGGTCAGGGTGACCACGAGGTCGTCCGGGCCGGCTTCGGCAGTCCCTCTGCATGTGCGCGCGTCCATCCTGGCAGTGGCGGGGACGGGGTCGCCGTGGGCGCGGACCTGGGCGTAGCAGTCGAACTCCTCGCCGGTGGCCACCTCGGCGATGGGCAGCCCGGCCCAGGAAACCTTGATGCCGCGGATTTCATCGATGGCGAGCAGCGCCTCCGGGCCCGACCACCACCTTGTTTTCCTTCGGCCGGATTTCCAGGACGAAGCGCGGCTTGCCATCGGCGGCCGGGCGTGCCGAGCTTCAGGCCGCGGCGCTGGCCCACGGTGAACGCGTTGGCGCCCGGGTGCTCGCCGACCTTCGCGCCGGACTCGTCCACGATGTCACCGGTCGTCATTTCGATCTTCTCGGCGAGCCATCCGGCGGTGTCGCCGTCGGGGATGAAGCAGATGTCGTGGCTGTCCGGCTTGTTGGCCACGGAAAGACCCGCGCCGTTCCGCTTCGGCGCGGACCTCGGCCTTGGACGGCGTGTCCGCCAGCGGGAACATCGAGTGCTTGAGCTGCTCGTGCGTCAGTACGCCCAGCACGTAGCTCTGGTCCTTGGCCCAGTCCGCGGCGCGGTGCAGCTCGGGGTTGCCGTCGGCGTCCGTGATGACCTTGGCGTAGTGGCCGGTGCAGACGGCGTCGAAGCCCAGCGCGATCGCCTTCTCCAGCAGCGCGGCGAACTTGATGCGCTCGTTGCAGCGCATGCAGGGATTGGGCGTGCGTCCGGCGGCGTACTCGTCGATGAAGTCCTGGACCACATCCTCCTTGAACCGCTCGGAGAAGTCCCAGACGTAGTACGGGATGCCCAGCATGTCGCAGGCGCGCCAGGCGTCGCGGGAGTCCTCGATCGTGCAGCAGCCGCGGCTGCCGGTACGCAAGGGTGCCCGGCATCCGGGACAGCGCGAGGTGGACGCCGACGACGTCGTGCCCCGCCTCGACGGCGCGGGCGGCGGCAACGGCGGAATCAACGCCGCCGCTCATGGCTGCAAGAACTCGCATGCTGGCTTTCTCTAGGGGTCGGGGTGTCGCGGGCACCGGGGACGCTGGCCACGGCCGTTGTTCAATCTGCAAACGACGCTGCGGCCGCAGGAATAACACAATGCCTGCCATGCATCATTCTATCGCCACGCCGAATCCTCACCCAAAATGCCTTGACGGGCCTCTGCCGCGCTTCTAACGTCAGAATTAGCGGTTTTAGACTGAAGCGGATGTGCGCGCGGCGGGAATGGAGCAGACCATGGCTAGTCGAAGACATCGTGATCGTGGGCGGCGGGCTGGCCGGCGCCACCGCGGCCAAGACCCTGCGGGCGGAGGGCTTCAGCGGGCGCTCGTGCTCGTCGCCGGGGCACGGCACCACCCGTACCTGCGCCCGCCGCTGTCCAAGGAGTACCTGCTGGGCAAGGCCGGCGAGGACGCCCTCCCGGTGGTCGCCGGAGGACATGGTATGCGGAGAACGACGTCGAGCTCCGGCTCGGCGTGCGGGGCGCACGGCTCTGGACCCGGCCGGCCCGGCACGCTGTGCCCTCGACGACGGCAGCCGGCTGGAGTACGCCTCCCTCCTGCTCGCCACCGGAGCCCGTCCCAGGACCATCCCCTGCCCGGCAGCGGTCTCGACGGCGTCAGCACGTTCCGGACGGTGGAGGACAGCCGCCGCCTGCGTGCCCGCCTCGCCGCCGGCGGCCTGAACGTGGTGATGGTCGGGTTCGGGCTGGATCGGCATGGAACTGGCTGCGGCCGCGAGTAGCTTACGGCAACACCGTCACGCTGCTGGGGCTGGAGGAGGTGCCGCTGGGCGCGGCGATCGGGCCGGAACTGGGCGGGTTCTTCCGCTCGCTGCACGAGTTCAACGGCGTGCGGTTCAGGCTGCCGGCGTCCGCCGCGAAATCACAGGGCAGCTCCGGGCCGGGTGACCGGGGTGCTCACCGACGCCGGCGAGGTCGTTCCGGCGGACCTTGTAGTCATTGCCGTTGGCGTGGTGCCGGAGATCGGGCTGGCCGAGGCGGCGGGCCTCGGAATCCGCAACGGCATCCTCACCGACGCGTCGCTGCGGACCTCGGCGGCCGGGATTTTCGCCGCCGGCGACGTCGCCAACGCCCTGCACCCGTTCACCGGCGAGCACCACCGCAGCGAGCACTGGTCCAACGCTCTCAATGGCGGCAAGGTTGCCGGCCAGGGCGATGCTTGGCCTGGACGCCACGCTGGACACCATCCCGTACTTCTACACGGACCAGTACGACGTCAGCATGGAGTATTCGGGCTTCCCGATCCTCATTGCCGGGCCTCCGGTCATCCGCGGGTCGCTTGCGGACAAGGAGTTCATTGCCTTCTGGCAGCGGGGCGGCCAGGTGATCGCCGGGATGAACGTCAACTGGCCCCGCGCCGCCAAGCCCCAGAAAGCGATCAAGGCACTCATCAGCGCGCGCACCGCCGTGAGCCCGGACCTGCTTGCGGATTCCTCAGCCCCGCTGGATCAGCTCCTGCCGGAAGCCTGACGGGCGGATTCACGGGCAGCGTCACGGGCCACCGTTCCGGCGGTCTGGATGCTGGACTCGTGCCCGGCCATGCCGGCCTGGCGGGCCCGGGCGTAGGCGCCCGGCAGGGCCGCCAGCAGCGCGTCGACGTCGGCCCCGGTCGAGGAATGTCCCAGCGTGAAACGTTGCGCACCTCGCGCCGTGTCCTCGTCCAGGCCCATGGCCAGGAGCACATGGGACGGCCGCGGAACATCCGGCCGTGCAGGCGGAGCCGGTGGAGGATTCGACGCCGGCGAGGTCCAGCAGGAAAAGCAGGGAGTCCCCTTCGCAGCCGGGGAAGGTGAAGTGCGCGTTGCCCGGCAACCGGCCGGCCCCGGGGGCGCCGCGCAGCACGGCGTCGGGCACGGCCGCCAGGACGCCGTCGATCAGGCGGTCCCGGAGCGCCGCGATCCTGCCGGCCTCTTCGGGGAGCTTCGCGGCGACGGCCCGGCGGCCGCGGAAATGCGGCGATCGAGGCTGTGTCCAGGGTCCCGGAGCGGACGTCGCGTTCCTGCCCGCCGCCGTGCTGGACCGGGGTCAGTTTGACCGCCCGGCCCAGGAAGAGGGCACCGACCCCGACCGGTCCGCCGATCTTGTGGCCGGAGACGGACATCGCGTCAAGGCCCGTGCCGCGGAAGTCCACCGGCACGGAGCCGAACGCCTGGACGGCGTCGGAGTGCACGGGCACGCCGGCAGCATGGGCCAGCTCCACGATCCGGGCGACGGGCTGGATGGTGCCGACCTCGTTGTTGGCCCACATGACGGTGACGAGCGCGATCGACGCCGGGTCCCGGGAGAGCTCGGCCTCGAGCACCGCGAGGTCCACGACGCCCGCGGCATCCACCGGGAGCCAGCAGACCTCGGCACCTTCATGCCGCTCGAGCCATTCGACGGTGTCCAGCACAGCATGGTGTTCGACGGCGGAGCAGCAGGATGCGCGTGCGCGCAGGGTCCTCGGCGCGGCGGGCCCAGTACAGTCCCTTGACCGCAAGGTTGTCCGCCTCGGTCCCGCCGGAAGTGAAGATGACCTCCGAGGGGTGCGCCCCGGCGGCCGCCGCCAGCACTTCCCGGGCGTCCTCCACGGCCCGCCGGGCACGGCGGCCCGATCCGTGCAGCGAGGATGGGTTGCCGGTCCGGGCCAATTCGCGCGTCAGCGCGGCCAGGGCCTCCGGGGCGAGCGTGGTGGTGGCGGCATGATCGAGGTATACAGGCACAGCCCAATTCTAGCTGCGGGCCCCGCCTGCGGCGTCCGGACCTCGCGGCGGCGAGGGGCGGAGCCGCCGGAAGCGCGCGGGGCTGGTGTACATTCAAGCGGTGAAAGCGTCCCTTTATCTAGTGCTGGCCACCCTGTTCTGGTCCGGCAATTTCGTCGTCGGACAAGCTGCGGTGGCCTCGATGATGCCCACTGGAATTAACCTTCTGGCGCTGGGCCTTGGCCGCCGTGCCGCTGCTGCTGCTGGCCCATGTCATCGAGAAACCGGACTGGCGCGCGGTGCTGCGCCGCTGGCCGGTGCTGCTGCTGCTCAGCGCCCTGGGCATGAGCGGGTACACGCTGCTGCTTTACGGCGCGCTCGGCTTCACGTCCGCGCTGAACGCCGCCCTCATCACGGCCGCGAACCCGGCCCTGATCGTGGTCATGGCGGTCATCCTGCTCGGCGAGAGGACCACCCGCCTGGGCTGGCTCGGCATCTGCCTCGGCCTGCTGGGTGTGCTGCTCGTGCTGACCCGCGGTGAACTGGAGCGCGTCTTCAGCCTCTCCATCAATACCGGCGAACTCCTGATGATCGGCGCGATCGTGGTCTGGGGCTTCTACACGATCATCGCCCGCCGGCTGGATCTGCCGCCCATCGCGGCCACCGCCGTGCAGGTGGTGATCGCGACCGTGACGCTGGCGCCGTTGGCCCTTGCCATGAACGTGCAGTTTCCCGACACCGCGGCCGAAGGCTGGTCACTGGCGTACATCGCCATCTTCCCCTCGCTGGGCTCCTACCTGTTCTGGAACCTTGCGCTGAAGACCACCCCGCCGGGCACCGCCGGGAACTACCTCAACCTGATGGTCGTCTTCACCGCCGTCATCACCGTGCTGCTGGGGACCCCGCTCACCCTCGTGCAGGTCGCCGGCGGACTGATGGTGATCGCCGGGGTCCTGCTGACCGGCATCAAGGGGCAGGCCAGGCTCAAGGCCGCCTGATTTCAGGGCCGGCGCCGGCGGATCAGCCGGCGTGGGTCGGCAGGATCCGGGCGCAGCATTGGGCCGGCCGGGCCGTGCCCCGGGCCCTGAGGTCCTCGATGTCGAGCGCCTCGATCCGGTCCGGGTCGAGGCCGCAGCCCGCCGCGGCACCGCCGAGGAAGGCTCCGTTCATGGCGCACACCACCTCGGTATGGCCTTCGGCGAGCCGGTGGAACGGGCAGTTGAGCAGCACGAGGCCGCCCTCGCCGTCGCCCTCCGGACGGTACCCTTCCTCGGCAAGGAACTCGGCGAACGTCGGCTCGCCTTCTGCGGCGGTCTGCGCCGTTGCCTGCCGCCCCCGGCAAAGGCGGTCCGGAGCAGCGCCTCCCGGGCGGAAACGCCGTCGGCCGCATCTTCGATGGCGGAGACCATCAGCTCCGCGGCGAGATCATAGTTGCGGTCCGGTACCGAGGCCGCCACCTCCTGGACCGCGGCCCGGTACAGCTTGGCCGGCCGCCCTGATCCGGGTCCTCCCCTGCCCCCGAGCTTCCGGAAATCCACGGCCAGCAGGCCGTCCTGCACCAGCCGGTCCAGCTGGAACGAAGCGGTGCTCCTGGGCAGGCCGAGGGCTGCCGCGGCGTCGTCCCGGCTGACGGCGCCGCCGGCGGACGCGACGAAATCAAACAACGTCCGGCGGCTCTCGTCGCCCAGGGAGGCGACGGCCGCAATCCTGCGGTTCCATGGGGCTCGGATCATGGGATCAGCCTAACTCTAAAAACAAGATTCATTGCTTAATCATCCCGTACCACTCTAAAATCAAAGCTATCAATTTTTAGAAGGAGTCATGCCATGAAATCCTCACCAGCCCTCTCGTCAGCTTCGGTCCCGCTGGCCGCCGCACCCGGAGCGGCAGGCCTTCCTGCTGCTCCGGACCGTCTTTACTGTGGCCCCGATACTGTTCGGCCTGGACAAGTTCACGAACCTGCTGACCGACTGGACCATGTATCTGGCGCCCGTGGTGACCTCCGTGATCCCGCTGCCGGCCCAGACCATCATGTACCTCGTTGGCGTGGTGGAAATCCTCGCCGGCGTGATGGTGGCGCTGCGCCCGCGGTTCGGGTCGCTGCTCGTGGCCGTCTGGCTGCTGGGCATCATCATCAACCTGCATCGTCCTCGGCGGCTTCTACGACGTCGCGCTGCGTGACTTCGGGCTGCTCGTCGGCGCCCTTGCCCTGAACAGGCTGTCGCCCGAGCAGAAGTCCCGGCTAGGGCTGCCGCGGCGCGGGGCGGCTGAGTCGCGGCGGGTCGACGGCGAGCCAGCCCGCAACGTCGGCCCTCGCCGAAGCCAGGGCCGCCGGCGTCCGGGCAGGAAACGGAGATGTAGACCGAGGAGCCCGGCCGTGCCGAACACCCGGGCGTAGACAGCGGCTGGCTCCGGCGCCGGCCCGCTGGCCGGGCTCTAGAGCACCAGCATCTCCACGCGCGGCCCGGGTGTGTCCGGATCCCCGCCCCAGCGCAGGGTGTCCGGCTTCAGGTACGCGGGCTGGATGCTGGGGTCCAGGTACTGGAAAAGTGCCACGGTGGAGGCTTTGTCGTCCCCGGACACAACGAGCGGCTGCTGGTTCACCCGGACCTTGGCCGAGGCCAGGCAGCCGTCCGCCCTCACGAATTCGCTGCCGCCGGCCACGTCCTGCTTGCCCGGCTTCCAGCCGGGAGCGTCTCGCAGCCCGTCGGCGATCCGGACCGGGACCCCGGCCGCCAGGCTCTCCCCCGCGGCAAAGGACATGTCCCGCGCCGCGACGGCCGCGGCGTCGTGTCCGGGCGTCACGGTGGGAGTGGACAGGGCCGGGGTACTGGCGGTTGCCTGCGGTACTGCGGGGTCGGGCACACCGACGCTGCAGCCGGCCACGGAGGCCGTTGCGGCCAGCAGCAGGACCAGCGTGCCGGCCCGGCCGCGCCGTGCGGGCACGGGAACCGTGTGCGCCGCCCCTGGTCCCGGGATCCTGTCCATGCCGTCCTCCGCCAGTCCGCCGTGCCGGCACCGTTTTCCGGCCCGGACTCCGCACGATTCTAGACGCTTGGCCTCCGCCGGCGGGCGTCGCCGCGGAAGGGCCCCTACGCCAGAACGCGGACGGCGCCCGGGACGACCTCGATGGTCATGGGGAGGGGCCCGATCCGCTCGCCGTCGGCGTAGGCCACAACGTTGTCCGGCCGCGAGTTCCACCGTGCGGACCCGGCGGAAGTGCACGGCGGGGTGGCCCATGTGGCCGCCGGAAAAGACCTTCGGGAAGACCGCCAGCAGGCCCGGCCCGGGACAACCGGCTGACAATGAACAGGTCCAGGTGGCCGTCATCAAGCACCGCCTCGGGAATGACCTCATGCCGCCGCCGATCGACTGGCCGTTGGCGACGGAAATCAGCATGGCCCCCTGCCGCCAGCCGCTCGCCGTCGGCCGTCACTGTGTAGTCGATGGCCCGGAACGAAGCCAGTTCGCGAAGCATGGCGAGCTGGTAGCGGATTTTGCCGCGCGGCCAACGCCACTTATTGGCCCGTTCATTGACGGCGGCGTCGAACCCGGCGGAGACCACGCCCGCGAACCAGCGAGAGGCTCCCCCCGTGGTGATCCTGCCGGCGTCGATCATCCGGCCGCCGCCGGCCAGGGATTGCAGCACCCTTTCGCAGGCCGCCGGGAGGTTGTGCAGCGGAAGGCCCAGCGCCCGGGCCATATCGTTGCCCGTCCCGGCGGGAATGATGCCCAGCGGAACCCGGCCACCGTCCCCCGCGCCGGCGAGCGCATTGATTCCGAGGTGGACCATGCCATCGCCGCCCACCACCACCAGGGCATCCACACCCGATTCCAGTGCGCCCTCAACGGCTTGCGCCAGCCCTGAATAACTGTCCGCGCCCAGCAGCAGGACTTCGGCCCCGGCCGCCCGGAAGTACGCCGCCGCTTCCTTCCCGGCATGCCGCGCCCGGCCAAAGGATGCGCGCGGGTTGATGGCGACGGCGATCATCATGCGCGCAATTATGCCAGCGGCCGGGAACCATCCCGGTGCGCGCGCTCGTTATTCCTCCAGCCGGTTAAACTGGGCACGCCGGACGCCCGCGAACGGTCCGGCATTCCCAACGCCGGCACCATCGATGAAAAGGATCTCTGTTTGACGCAGGGCAGCAGCTCGCATTACCAGGTCCTCGGGATCCCCGTGACGGCGACGGAGAAGGACATCAAAGTGGCGTACCGCAAGGCCGCCCGGCTCGCCCACCCGGATCACGGCGGCGATCCTGCAGCCTTCCGGCGCGTCACTCTCGCCTACGAGACGCTCATCGACGCAAAGCGCCGGGCGGATTACGACCGTTCCTATGGCAGCGCATCCGGCGGCGCGTATTCGTCAGCGGCCGGCGATGAGGGCGCCCACTTCGACGCTCCCGCCGCGGGCAGCCGGGCCTCGGCCAACGTGCGCCGCCCGAACACGCCGCGGAATACGGCGGCGGACGCCGGCCGTCTACGTTCCTCCGTTCGAGCAGTTCGGCGAGGGGACCGCTGTGCCGCTGATTCCCGCCGGGGTGGCGCGGCTGCAGGTCCACGGCATGCCCCGCAAGCGCGGGATCTTCGGGGCCGAGGCCAGGATCCAGCGCGAGATGCGCACTGTGCAGCTGATCAGCAGGCAGATACTGGCCACCATTCCCGCGGCGCGACTCATCAACGGGCTGCAGTCCCCGGCGGACAACAGCCACATCGACCACGCCGTCCTTGCCGGGTACCGGCTCGCGATCATCGGGTCCATGCTGCTGCCGCCGGGCGCCTATGCGTGGAACGGCAGCACGCTGACGCACGGCGGACGCTCCGTCGCCCCGCCCCAGCTGGCCCACGTGGTGCGCCGGATGCAGGACATTTTTCCCGAGCTCAATGTCACGGGCTGGATTGTTGTCCACAGCACGGACGGCAATCTGCACCAGCCTGTCATCGACCGGCACCGCCGCGCACCCGGCGGCCAGGGCAGCGGGTACGGGGAGGGTTCGGGGCTTGTGGAGGTGGTCAATGCGGCGGGACTGGCCCGTGGCCTCAAGACAGTTCCTCAGCTCGGGACCGGCCCCCAACACGGTCAACGTTCCCGTGCTGGCGCGCCTGCTGGGTGGAATGCACTAGGTCCAGTGCGCGGGTGTCCGTCGTACCGGCCCGTCCGTCCGACCCCGGCGCGGAGGCGCTCCCGGCGGTCCCGGCGCAGAGGGCAGGCGGCACGGCCGACGCCGGCAGCTCGCTAGGATGGAAAGGTGTTCCGCATCCTCTTCCACACCCCCGAAATCCCCGGCAATACCGGAAACGCCATCAGGCTGGCAGCCATCACGGGCGCCGAACTGCATCTGGTGGAGCCCCTGGGCTTTGATTTTTCCTCCACCAAGCTGCGGCGGGCCGGCCTGGACTACCACGACCTCGCCGTCGTGACCGTCCATCCGGACATCGACGCGGCCTGGGCGGCGCTGCAGCCGGAGCGGGTCTTTGCCTTCACCTCCGACGGCGAAACGACGTACACCGACATCCGTTACCGCGCGGGCGACGTCCTGCTGTTTGGTCCTGAATCCGTGGGTCTGCCCGAGGACATTAAGCACAGTCCCCGCGTGACGTCCCGCGTCCGCCTGCCGATGCTGCCGGCGCTCCGCTCGCTGAACCTGGCGAACGCGGCGTCCATCGCTGTCTATGAGGCGTGGCGGCAGAACGGGTTCGCCGGCGCCAGGCTGTAGCGGATCCGCCGCGGAGTACCTGCAGGGCCGGCGGGCTGCCTCCGGTGAGGGGTCCGCGGCAAAAGAATCCGTGCCGGCACCGCCCATCCGGGTTCCCGGCTCCGCGCCGAATCATTCGTGAAGGCGGGCACACGAATGAGGCAACCGTTTCACGGGGCACGGGGAAGGGAGCGAGGAGCGGCAGGTGAGAACAATACATGTGGACAGACACGTACATCGGGCTGCGGGCGGCCACACCGCCGGAACAGCCCGGCGTGGCCCCCGCTCGCCTCTAGGCGCCTTATGCTTGGGGGTGATGGATACTCCCAATGCCCCGAACCCCGGGGCCGCCGCACCCGCGGGCACCTCAGCCGAAGTCAACGGCCGGCTCGGCAGCCTGCTGGAACAGATCGCCCAGGGCGACCAGGCAGCCTTCGCGGAGTTTTACCAGCTCACCTCGCGGCGTGTCTTCGGCATGGCCCGGCAGGGTCCTGATCGACGCGGAACTCAGCGAGGACACCACGCAGGAAGTCTTCCTGCAGGTCTGGCAGAACGCCGCGAAGTTCAATCCCGCGGCGGGCAGCCCGCTCGCCTGGCTCATGACCATCTCGCACCGCCGCGCCGTTGACAAGGTCCGGTCATCGCAGTCCTCCACCGACCGCGAAGCCAAGTACGGCGCCAGCAGCCAGGAAATCGACCACGATTCCGTCTCGGATGAGGTCGGCAGCCGGCTCGAGGCCGAGGCCGTGGTCCGGTGCCTGGAGACCCTGACCGAGACACAACAGGAATCCGTGCGGCTGGCCTACTACGGCGGCCTCACTTACCGGGAAGTCGCCGAGAGGCTCAACGCTGCGGTTCCTACCATCAAGTCCCGCATCCGCGATGGACTGATCCGACTGAAGACCTGCTTGGGGGTGAGCTGAGATGACCGACATGAATGCGAACATGACAACGCCCGTCTTCCCGGCGCCTTCACCGCCGACATCGCCACCGACCTGGCTCCCGGGCCGCGCCGTCGACCTCGCCGAGATCTACGCGCTGAATGCCGTGGACGACGCCGAACGCGCCGCCATCGAGCAATACGTCGCCTCTGCACCGGCAGCCGAGCGGCCGCCTTCAATGAGCGCGTCCGCCAGGCCCGGGAGACGCTCGCCGCCAGCTTCACCGCCGAGGAAGCAGCCGCCGGCCGGACTGCTTGAGCCGCATCATGGCCGCCCTTGCCGGCCCAGCGCACTGCCGGCGAGACGGCACTGAAGTCCCGGCCGGCACCGGCTGCCCGGCACCCGACCGGATTCGTCGCCACTCCGCCCCGGCGCGAAGCTCCGGTGCTGCCTGTCACCGACGAGCTCGGCGCCGCCCGCCAGCGCCGGGAAGAACGCGGCCGGCCCGGGGCATGCGTAACTGGCTCGTCGGCGTCGCGGCTGCTGCCGTCATCGCCCTGGGCGGCGTGGGTGTGGGCGCGTACGTGGCGAACCAGAACGATCCGCTGAACCAGGTGTTCCAGGCCAGCGATGTCCGCCAGGCCACCGTCGAGGTCACGGGCGGCGGCACGGCCACCGTCTCCGATCTCCTCGTCCAAGGATGCGTCGTCGTCAAGATGAACAACGTCCCGGCCCCGCCGGCGGGCAAGGTCTACCAGATGTGGCTGATCCCCAAGGACGGCTCTGCACCGATTTCGCAGGGTCTGATGGACGCCGAAGCGCTGTCCAAGCCCGCGGTGGTCAAGGGCATCAGCTCCGCCGCGTCACTGGGGATCACCGTGGAGCCCGAAGGCGGCTCGGCGTCGCCGACCCTGCCGACCGTGGCAGCCGCGCCGCTCGGACGCCTGAGTTACCGACTGACCTACCGCCGGACCATGCTGACCCGCAGGGCTGACCTGCGGGGTCGGTCCTGGCACGACAAAGCCGCCCAGGCCTTGACCTTCCGAACGGGAGGGCCAAGGCCCGGGCGGCTTTCTGCGTTTGATGCAGCACACGCCTGCGCAGCAATGCCGGCACGGCAGCTTTGTGCGCGGCTAAATGACCAGCGAAAGCAGCATGATGAAGCCGAAGCCGACCACCGAGATCAGGGTTTCCATGACCGACCAGGTCTTGAAGGTCTGGCCCACGGTCAGTCCGAACAGTTCCTTGACGAGCCAGAACCCGGCATCGTTCACGTGCGAGAGGAACAGCGAGCCGGCGCCGATTGCGAGTGCCAGCAGGGCGGCGTGCGTCGGCGTGAGCGAACTGGCCAGCGGCGCGACGATTCCGGCGGCGGTCACGGTGGCCACTGTCGCCGAGCCCGTCGCCAGGCGCAGGGCAACCGCGACGATGAAGCCCAGCACGAGGACGGACATGTTGGTGCCCTCGGCCCATTTCTTGACGGCATCACCGACACCGGCGCCGATCAGGGTCTGCTTGAAGCCGCCGCCGGCGCCGACGATCAGCAGGATGGCGGCGATGGGGCCGAGGCTTGCACCGATCTTGGCGGTGATCCTGGTGCCGGTGAAGCCCACGGCGTAGCCGAAGGTGAAGATCGCGAGCAGCACGGCCAGGGTCATGGCGACGAGCGGCTGGCCGACGAAGTCGAAGAAGATCCGGATCCCCGGGGCGGTCGTGGCGTCGGGCCAGATGATGTCCACGACGGCCTTCATCAGCATCAGCACCACGGGGAAGATGATGGTCAGCAGGGTGACGAGGAAGCTCGGCTGGCGCTTGAGGCCTTCCATGTCCGCCCCGTGCCGGGTGTCAATGCCGCCGGCGACGGCGGGGGCGCCGACGGGAACCCACTTGGCGGCAAGCCGGGAGAACAGCGGCCCGCAGATGATGACCGTGGGGACGGCGACGAGGAGCCCGAGAGCCAGCGTGGTGCCGAGCTCGGCCTTGACGGCGCTGATCGCGATGAGGGGTCCGGGGTGCGGCGGCACGAGGCCGTGCAGCACGGACAGGCCGGCCAGGGCTGGGATCGCGATGCGCATAAGCGGCATCTTGGAGCGCTGGGTCACGAGGACGATGACCGGCAGGAGCAGCACGAGGCCGATTTCGAAGAACATCGGCAGCCCGATGATCACGGCGACGAGCGTGATGGACCAGACGAGCTTGTTGCCGGTGGCCTTGGCCAGCAGCGTGTCCACCACCCGGTTGGCCCCGCCGGAGTCCGCCAGCAGCTTGCCGAGCATGGCGCCGAGGGCGATCAGCAGGCCGACTTCCTTCAGGACGCCGCCCACTCCGTCCTCGAAGTTCGAGATGATTTTGGCCGGTTCCACGCCCGAGGCGAGGCCGACGAAGGCCGAACCGAGAATGAGGGCGAGGAAGGGGTGCAGCTTGAAGGTGGCGATCAGCACCACGATCAGTGCGATGCCCAGGGCTGCGACCACCAGGAGTTGGGTGTCGTGGCCTGTCCAGGCCTCAACGGCAGCCGGAAGCTGCATTGCTAACAGAGAATTCAAAACGTGTTCCTAGCTGAAATGACTGGTGGGACGGCCGGGGTGCCGGCTACGGGCGGGCGGGTCCGCCGGCGTCCAGACCGAGACGGTCGATGATCTCCTCGGCGACTTCCGCGGGCGTGGCGGAGACGCAGAGGCTGATGAAGGTTTCGTCCTCGCCCGGGGCTTCGAGCGCCTCGAACTGGGATTCCAGCAGGGCCGGAGGCATGAAGTGGCCGTGCCGTGAGGCCAGCCGGTCCGAGATCTTGTCCTTGGTCCCTTCGAGGAAGACAAACACGACACCTTCGCCCCGCATGACGTCCCTGTAGCGCCTCTTCAGCGCCGAACAGGTGACGACGCCGGGCCGTTCCGGCCGTGGTGTGGTCACGGATCCAGTCGGCAATGGTTTCCAGCCACGGCCAGCGGTCCTCGTCGGTCAGCGGCTCGCCGGCCTGCATCTTGGCCACATTCGCCGGCGGGTGCAGGTCGTCGCCTTCAGCGAGGTCCCAGCCGAGCCGGCCGGCGAGGAGCCCGGCCACAGTGGATTTACCCGATCCCGAAACACCCATGATCACGAGCACGGGTTGCTGCGCAGTCTTCGCCATTAAAGTCTGCCTTTCATCAATAAATATGATTTAAACAGAGGCCAGCTTATGGCAGCGGATTGCCGGGAGCAACACTAGAAGCCCGCGATGGTCCCCGGACCGTTGACTGTTACGACATGAAACGCCTCGGCGCTGCGGCCCTCGGCCAGCCCGCCCCGCTGCGCCGTCCGGAGCATGAGGCCGCGGACCGTGCGTTCCATCGCCTCGACGTCGGGATGCTGGCTGACATGGATGTGGATGGCGGCAAGTTTGCTGTCCAGGTGGTCCGTGACGTCCACGAAGTGGTTTTCGCGTTCCTCGGGCCCGGCGAACAGCCAGAGCCACGGCAGCTTGTAGGCCGCGAGGCCGGCCTCGGCCAGTTCCGGGTACGCGAAGGGGTTCTCAAGCGCGGGGTACACCGCGCGGGTCACGGCCTCCCCTACCGCCAGGTGGTCCGGGTGGCTCTTCTGGATCCGGTTCCAGTTGCGCTCGGGGTGCATGGCGAGCACGACGTCGGGCCGCAGCTGGCGGATCAGCCGCACCACCTCGCGGATCACCTCGTGGCTGGGCTCAAGGTAGCCGTCGCGCTGGTGCAGGTAATGGATGTCCGTCACGCCGACAAGGGCCGCGGCGCGGCGCTGCTCCTCGCTGCGCAGCCGGACGATTTCGTCCCGCTGGTCCGGGTCGAAGCCGCCGGCATCGCCGTCGGTCATGATGCAGTAACTGACCTCGACCCCGGCGGCGGTCCAGGCGGCAATGGTTCCGGCGGCGCCGAAATCGACGTCGTCAGGGTGGGCGGTGAAACAAAGGACCCGCCCGATCCGGTTGCTCTCCGGATCGAACGGGCTCTGCGCTGCAGCGGAAGTGCTGTTCAAGGAATTCAGCCCCGGCGCTTCTTGATTTCTTCGGTGGCCTGCGGCAGGACCTTGAAGAGGTCACCGACAATGCCGAAGTCCGCGATCTCGAAGACCGGCGATTCGGCGTCCTTGTTCACTGCCACGATCACCTTGGCCGTCTGCATCCCGGATTTCTGCTGGATGGCGCCGGAGATGCCGGCGGAGATGTACAGCTGGGGCGAGACGGTCTTGCCGGTCTGGCCCACCTGGGCGTCGTGGCCGATCCAGCCGGCGTCCGTCGCGGCGCGGGAGGCGCCGATGGCGGCCCCCAGTGCGTCGGCGAGGTCTTCCACGGGTCCGAAGTTTCCGTCGACGCCACGCCCGCCGGCCACGACGATCCGGGCGTCGGCCAGGTCCGGGCGGCCGCTGGCCGGCTTTTCGCGGCGCTCAGTGATCCGTGCGGAAGCGGCTGTGGCCGTCTCCGGGACCTGGACCGTGACGGCCTCCGGGGCAGTGCCGGTGACGGCAGGCTCCGGCGTGACACTGTTGGACTTGACGGTGAGCACAGCCACGGGCGTCGTGGCCTTCGCCGTCGTGATGTAGGAACCGGCCAGCACGGACTTGTGGGCCGTCCCGTCCTGGTCCACGGCGACGACGTCGGTGATGACGCCCGCGCCGAGCTTGATGCCCAGCCGGGCCGCGGTTTCCTTGCCCTCGGCCGAGTTGTCGATCAGGACGACAGTGGCCCCGGACGTCTGCACCGCCGCAGCAAGGTAGGACGCCTTGGGACCCACCAGGTAGTCGTCGAGGTCGGCCGCGGAGGGGCGGTACAGGGCCTGGACGCCGTACGCCGCGAGGGCCGCGGTGACGTCGTCGTGCAGGTCGCCGTTGAACGCGACGGCGGGTTCGCCGAGGGAGCGGGCGATGGTGAGCAGTTCCAGGCTGGGCTTCTTCAGCGCCGGGCCGGGGTTGTCAATGAATACCAGTACTTTTGCCATGTCGGATGATCCCCTTAGAGCAGCTTCTGGGCGGCCAGGAACTCGACCAGCTGGATGCCGGCGTCGCCTTCGTCCGTGATGATGGTGCCGGCGGTGCGCGGCGGGCGGGCCTCGGCGGTTTCCACCGCGGTCCAGGAGCCGGACGGGCCCACCTTCGCGGGGTCAACGCCGATGTCGGCGAGGGCCAGGGTGGTGATGGTCTTCTTCTTCGCCGCCATGATGCCCTTGAAGTTGGGGTAGCGGGGATCGTTGATCTGGTCGGTGACCGAGACGAGGGCAGGCAGTGTGGCCTCGATGGTGTCGGCGTGGGAGTCGCCGTCGCGGCGGGCGGTGAGTTTTCCGCCGTCGAGCTCCAGGGAGGCCGCAAACGTCACCTGCGGGAGGCCCAGGCGCTCCGCGAGCTGGGCCGGGACCAGCGAAGTTTCCCCGTCGGTGGAGGCCATGCCGGTCAGGATGAGATCGGCCGGTCGGTCCGTTTCGAGATGCCGGATCGCGGCGGCCAGGGCCAGCGACGTTGCGGCCGCGTCCGAGCCGGCGAGCGCCTCGTCGCTGAGGTGGACGCCTTCCGTCGCACCGATCTGCAGGGATTTTTTGACCGCGTTGACGGCACCGGCCGGGCCCATGCTCAGGGCGATCACCTTGTTGCCGGCCGCTTCCCCGCCGCGGGCCTCGATCAGCTGCAGGGCAGCCTCCAGGGCGTACTCGTCCAGCTCGGAGAGGATGCTCTCGGAACGCTCAGTCGTGTTGCCCGCGCCGGTCAGGTGCCGGTCGAACTGGGCGTCAGGGACGTGCTTGACCAGCACGATGATCTTCAAAGTCTCTTCCACTGTGTGTACAGCAGCCTTCCATGCGGGTGGACAGCCAGCCGGGTGGGGTCGTGGCCACGGAACACCCGGAGTGCCGGGGTGCTCCTAGCTAACCATATAGCGCAGCCCCGGCGCGGCCTGGGTTAACGTCCATGTCAGAGGAGGGGCGGGGACGCCGAAGGCCGGGCGGCACCTGATGGTGCCGCCCGGCCTCGTCCGTCCGGGACGCGCTGCCCGTGCCGTGTCTACTGCTCGGCTGCCGCGCCGAGGGTCACGTCGAGGGTCTGCTCCTGGCCGTTCCGGACCACCACGACCTTGACTGAGGCGCCGGCGGCCTGTTCGCGGACCGCTGCGGTGAGCTGGTTCGGATCGCTGATGGCAAGATCCTGGAACTTCGTCACGACGTCGCCGACCTTGATGCCTGCTTTGTCCGCGGCGGATCCGGGCTCGACGGTGGCGACTTCCGCCCCGACCGAGAAGCCGGAGGCCGACGAACTGGCGGTCTTGGCCTTGACGCTGACACCGAACTGGCCGTGTGTGGCCTTGCCGGTGCTGATGATCTCCTGCGCCACGCGCTTGGCGTGGTTGATCGGGATGCTGAACCCGACGCCGATGTTTCCGCTGCTGCTGGCTTCTCCGCCGGCGGAAGCGATCGCGACGTTGACGCCGATGATCTCACCCTTGGTGTTCACGAGGGCGCCGCCGGAGTTGCCGGGGTTGATGGCCGCGTCGGTCTGGATCACGTTGATGGAGATGGAGCCCTGGTTCGCGGTGCTCTCTCCTTGCCCGCCGCCGGGAGGAGCGAACTGGAAGCCCTGGTCGCCGCCCTGCGAGTTGTCGGCGCCGTCCTTGGGCGCGGCCGAGGAAGCGACGCTGATGGTGCGGTTGAGCGTGGAGACGATGCCGTCCGTGACGGTCCCGGTCAGCCCCAGGGGCGAGCCGATCGCGACGGCGGTGTCGCCGACGTTGAGCTTGCCGGAGTCGCCCAGGGTTGCCGGGACGAGCCCGGAGCCGTTCTGGATCTGGACGACGGCGAGGTCCGAGAGCGGATCGGTGCCGACGACCTTGGCGTTGTACACCTTGCCGTTGCTGGTGCGGACCTCGATTGTGGCGTTCGCGGCCTTGCCGTCGAGGGTGACGACGTGGGTGTTGGTGAGGACGTGGCCCTCGCCGTCGAGGATGATGCCGGAGCCGGTGCCGCCGTCGCTGCCGCTGGTCGCCTTGATGGTGACCACGCTCGGGGATGCCTTGACTGCCGCGGCCGTAATGGCGTTGACGTCGTCCTTGTTGTTGACAATGACGGGCCCGGCCTGGCTGCTGCTGCCGGTGCTTGAGGAGGTGGCCGTGCGGTCGCCCAGCAGCTGCGTGGTGCCGGCGACGACGCCGCCGCCGACGAGCCCGGCGGCCAGGATGCTGGCGACGAGCGTCGGGACGCCGAAAGCTGCCTTGCGCTTGGGCGCGTTGGCGGGCGAGGCGAACTGCGGGGGCCCGTACGGCGGCTGGCCGTGCTGGCCGGGCTGGCCGGGCTGCGGCTGGCTGTATTGCTGGCCCTGCTGGGCGTGGCCGTACTGCCCCTGGTCCGGCTGCGTCTGATTCGGCTGCGCCTGGTACTGGGGCGGGCCGTAGTGCTGGGGCGGGGTGGGTCCGGCCTGCTCGCCGTAGAACGGCTGGCGCTGCGGGTAGACCGGCCGCGGTGAGCCGTTTTCGGTGCTGTCGAGCCGCAGGGTCGGGTTTCCTTGCGCTGAGTCCGGCACCGGGGCGGCCGCAGGCTGCCCCGAAGAGCCCTCAGGCGGCGTCGTGGGCTCCCGGTTGTCCGGTGCTGCACCGTGCGCTGGGTTCTCAGTCATAAGACTTCCTTTCATCCTCGTCTGCGTTAACTATGGACGCTCTGACTGATACTAGAGCGGACATTTGCTGGGAGGTTCCTGAACGGCCGTCGGGCAGCAAGCATCCGGCCCGGTATTAGGGTTTAGCGCGTTTCGCTGGTGGCATATTCCCATTGGTGGACGACCAATTGGGTGGACCATAGAATCAAATGGAATCGCCACAGCGACCTGCGGCTTTACATCTGCGTGGGGGCGCTGCTGCATTCTATGACGACTGGTTCGGCCGAACCGGTCGCGGAAGTGCTGAAGGGTTGCACATGCGGTCTAAGTTGAATCGATTCCTCGCCGTTCTTGGCGTTGCCGGATTGCTGGCGCTCCCCGCCGCTCCGGCCCTGGCCGAAGATCCGGTGGCCATTCCGAGCGGACAAAATATCGTGGACAGCGCGAACGTGCTCGGAAACCGCAAGGCCGAAGTCCAGGACGCCATCCAGAAGCTCCTGAAGGACCATAAGTACAACCTCTACGTGGTCACCGCGAAGACCTTTGAGAACCCCTCCACCCCGAAGGAATGGGCGCAGGCCGTAGCCACGAACAAGGGCATGGGCAAGGCCGACGTCATCCTCGCGATGTCCGACGACGGCAAGTATTACTTCGCGCCCAACTCGGCGAGCGCCATTGCCTCGAAGACTTCCAACATCACCTCCAACGCCATCGTGCCCAACCTCGCCGGCGGCAAGCGCGACTTCGCCCAGGCGGCCATTGACACCGCCACTGCCGTCAGCGACGCCGCCGGGGGCGGCAGCGGCTCGGTCTCCTCGGGCGACGGCGCGGGCGCCGCTGTACTGGTCGGCACCGGCGTCGTGGCCGCAGGCGGTGTGGGCGCCTATCTCTTCTACCGGAACCGCCGGAAGAAGAAGGCTGCCCAGGGCGCCGGCTACGGCCAGCAAAGCGCAGAACTGGACCCGCTGGCCTCCCTGACCGTGGAGGAACTGCGGCGCAAGAGCGGTTCGCTGCTGATCGAGGCCGACGACGCCATCAAGTCCAGCGAGCAGGAACTCGGCTTCGCCCAGGCGCAGTACGGTGACTCCGCCGTCGGGAACTTCACGAAGGCGCTGCAGGAAGCCAAGGGGCACATGACGGAGTCCTTCAAGCTCCAGCAGCAGCTCGATGACCACATCCCCGACACCGAGGAACAGCAGCGGACCTGGCTCGGCGAAATCATCCGCCGCTCCGAGGCCGCGCTGGCGTCGCTGCAGGAACAGAAGGCGGACTTCGATTCGCTCCGGGAACTGGAGAAGAACGCCCCGCAGGCACTTGCCGCGGTGGGCGCCGGTGCGCGCGAAGCCGAGGCCAAGATCGCCAGCGCCGAACAGTCGCTCTCGGAACTGCGTGCCAAGTACGCCGATAGCGCCCTGGTCCAGGTCGCCGACAACATCAGCCAGGCCAAGGAGCGGCTCGACTTCGTGCGGAACGCCTCCGACGCGGCCCAGGAGAAGCTCACCGCCGGTGAGGGCGGCCTCGCCGCCGTCGCCGTCCGGGCAGCAGAAGAGAGCCTGCACCAGACGAACGTGCTGATCGACGCCATCACGAAGGTCGCCGGGAGCCTCGGCGAGGCGCGGAGCAGCCTCGAGTCCGCCGTCGTCGACACCTCGCAGGACCTCGCCCAGGCCCGGGCCATCATCCAGTCCGGGGCACACCCCGAGCTGGCCGGTCCGGTGGCCGCGGTGGAAGCGGCGCTGGCCCAGGTCAAGGCCGAGATCCAGGGCGGCAAGATCGATCCGATCGCCACCCTGGAGCGGGTCGAGACGGCGCACCAGTCGCTCGATGCGGCCCTCACGGGGATCCGCGACCAGCAGGAGCAGGCCCGCCGTGCGCAGGCTTCCCTGCAGCAGAGCATCATGTCCGCCCAGGCGCAGATCAGTGCGACGTCGGACTACATCACCGCACGGCGCGGCGGAGTCGGCACCGAGGCGCGGACGCGCCTCGCGGAGGCGCAGCGGAACCTGGACTACGCCTTGTCCATCTCCCGGACGGACCCGGTCAGCGCGTTGCAGTACGCCCAGCAGGCCCACACGCTGGCCGCGCAGGCGGCGCAGCAGGCCCAGTCGGACGTTGACCAGTTCGGCGGTTACGCCAACCAGGGCTACGGCCGCGGCGGGATGTTCGGCGGCGGCGGGGGCGGCGGCGGCCTCGGAGGTGCCATCCTCGGCGGCATCCTGATCAACTCCATCCTGCACGGCGGCGGAGGCGGCGGCTGGGGCGGAGATTCCGGCGGCGATTCCGGCGGCGGCTGGGGCGGCGGTGACTTTGGCGGCGGAGGCGACTTCGGCGGCGGAGACTCCGGCAGCTTCTGACCGAGCCCGCGACCGGCCCGGGCGGGCCGGCGACAGACTAGGCGCCGGCGGAAACGCTCCGGACGGCGGATAGAGGCAGTACGTATGATTGTTCACCGGATTCAGTGGGAACCACTGAGCAGGACGAAAGGTATCACCATGAAGCAGTCCATTTTCGGCCGCATGGCGCAGCTGGCGAAGGCCAACATCAACTCCCTGCTGGACCAGGCCGAGGACCCGCAGAAGATGCTGGACCAGATGGTCCGGGACTACACCAACAACATCGCCGAGGCGGAGTCCGCGGTGGCCCAGACCATCGGCAACCTGCGTATGCTCCAGGACGACTACAACGAGGACATCCGGAACGCCAAGGACTGGGGCAACAAGGCCCTGGCGGCGTCCCGCAAGGCCGACGACTACCGGGCCAAGGGCGACTCCGTCGACGCCGAGAAGTTCGACAACCTGGCCAAGGTGGCCCTGCAGCGCCAGATGTCGGCGGAGAACGAGGCGAAGTCCGCCGAGCCGAGCATCGCGTCGCAGAGCGAGGTTGTGGACAAGCTCAAGCACGGCCTGGGCCAGATGAAGGGCAAGCTCAACGAGCTCACCAGCAAGCGCAACGAGCTGGTGGCCCGTTCGAAGACCGCCGCGGCCCAGTCCCAGGTGCACGATGCCCTCAAGAGCATCGACTTCATGGACCCCACGTCCGAGGTGGGCCGTTTCGAAGAGAAGATCCGCCGCGAAGAAGCGAAGGTCCGCGGCCAGCAGGAACTCGCCGCCTCCAGCCTGGACGCGCAGTTCAACTCGCTTGAGGATCTCGGCGAGCAGACCGAGATCGAGGCCCGGCTGGCGGCCCTGAAGTCCGGCAGCTCCCCCGCGGCCATTGGCGCAGGCGAGGGCAAGGCGGCCGGTTCCACGGTCGACGAAGCAGACTTCGACAAGCTCTAGGCAGCACACCGGCGGACGTCCGCCGGACGCTGCCGCCGGCCCGGAGGCCGGGCCCGGTGGTTCGTCAGCAGCAGGGACGACGCCGGGCCCGGCCTTTTCTGTGCCGCTCCCGGCCGCGGCCCCCCGTGTACCGTGGATTTATGTCTTCAACCCTTGTATGGCTCCGTGATGACCTCCGCCTGGATGACAATCCGGCCCTTGCCGAAGCGGCTTCGCTGGAGGGGCCGCTGACTGTTGTCTATGTGCTGGACGAGGACTCCCCGGGCATCCGTCCGCTGGGCGGCGCGGTGAAGTGGTGGCTGCACCATTCGCTGGCCGCGCTGGGGGCGGACCTGGAGGCTGCCGGCTCGCGGCTGCTGCTCCGCCGCGGACCCGCGGCACGCATCATCCCGGCGCTTGCGGAGGAAACCGACGCGACGCACCTGCTCTGGAACCGCCGCTACGGCGGGCCCGAGCGCAGCATCGACTCCGGCCTCAAGGACTGGGCCGCCGGGCAGGGCATCACCGCGACGAGCTTCCAGGCCAACCTGATGTTCGAGCCCTGGACGGTGCGCACCGGCGCCGGCGGGCCCTACAAGGTCTTCACACCGTTCTGGCGGGCGTGCCTGGACGGTGCCGAGCCCAGGCTCCCGCTGGAGGCCCCCGACGGGCTCCCGCTGCCGGCCAGGGACTCCGCCGGGGACCTGCCGGCCGGTGATGCGCTGGAAGACTGGGGGCTGGTCCCCCGGACGCCGGACTGGAGCGCGGGGCTCGCCGCGGCCTGGACACCGGGCGAGGCCGGCGCGCACAGCCGGCTGGAGGACTTCGTCGACGGGCCCGTGGAGGACTACGGCACCGGCCGGGACATCCCCGGCGTCGAGGGGACCAGCCGCCTCTCGCCCCATCTGCGGTTCGGCGAAATCAGCCCGTTCCGGATCTGGCACACCCTCCGCGAGCGTTTTTCGCAGCAGTCCCCCGCCGACGTCGGCATCTTCCGTTCCGAGCTTGGCTGGCGGGAATTCTGCTGGCAGCTGCTGTACGAGAACCCCCAGCTGGCCGTCCGGAACTACCGTCCGGAGTTCGACCGCTTCGCCTGGCAGACGCCGTCGGACGCCGAGCTGGCTGCCTGGCAGCAGGGCCGCACCGGGTATCCCCTGGTCGACGCCGGGATGCGGCAGCTCTGGTTGACCGGGTGGATGCACAACCGCGTCCGGATGGCGGCGGCCTCGTTCCTGGTCAAGAATCTGCTGGCCGACTGGCGACTGGGCGAGGCGTGGTTCTGGGACACGCTGGTGGACGCCGACGCGGCGAGCAATCCGGCGAATTGGCAGTGGGTGGCGGGCTCGGGCGCCGATGCCTCGCCGTACTTCCGGATCTTCAACCCGGTCACCCAGAGCAAGAAGTTCGACGCCGAGGGCCGGTACCTGCGCCAGTACATTCCCGAGCTGTCCGCGCTGGACGGCAAGCAGATCCACGAGCCGTGGAAGGCGGACGGGGCCGCCCCGGAATATCCCGGACCGGTTGTCGGGCTGCCGGAGTCACGGGCCAGGGCGCTGGACACCTATCAACGGCTCAAGGACGGCTGATCCCGCCGCTGGACTCCCGCGTCTCCCGCTGGTCTCCCGGGGCCTCCGGGGTCCGCGGGGGCCGGCCGGCGGACAAAGAGAAAGGCCCGGATCACCAGATCCGGGCCTTTCTCGTCTTCTTCAGTTGCGGGGACAGGATTTGAACCTGTGACCTCTGGGTTATGAGCCCAGCGAGCTACCGAACTGCTCCACCCCGCGTCGCTTGATCAACACTACCCTAGTTTTCGCGGCACCCTGACCACCGGCCCACTCCGGTCCGGGTCCGGACCGGATCGCAGGACCGGAGCGGCTCCAGAGTTCACGCCAGGTGTTAAAGCAAAAGGTCCGGAACACTGTTTCCAGTGTTCCGGACCTTTTTCTCCAGTTGCGGGGACAGGATTTGAACCTGTGACCTCTGGGTTATGAGCCCAGCGAGCTACCGAACTGCTCCACCCCGCGTCGCAAGATCAACTCTACCTGCCGGTGAACTTCAGGCCAAATCGGGGCGGCGTGATGTGCATCTCCCCTGCCCGGCGGTGCGGCGGGTACTGAAAAGGCCGGTCCCCGCTCCGGTGTGGAACGGGGCCCGGCCTCGTCAATGCTCACTGCCCGGCGTCAACTTCAGCGTCAGCCTCAGCGGCGGCCTCAGCGTCAGCTGCTGGGCGTCGGCGCCGGCGTCTCCGTCGGGGTGGCCGTCGGAGCGTCCGTCGGCGCGGGAGCCGGCGTCGTGGCGAGCTTGCCCTCGGCGTCGAGCGCCTTCTGCAGGGCCGCCGCGAGCCGCCGCTGCTGGTCGCCGTAGGCGGCAAAGTCGCCCTTGGCGAGGGCTTCCTGGCCGGCCTTGATGGCGGCGTTGGCTTCGTCCAGGGCAGCCTTCAGCTCTGCCTTCGCGTCGACCGTTCCCGTGGCCGGCGGCGTGGTGCCGTCCGGCGGGGTGACCGGCGGCGTCTGTCCGTTGTTGGCCGAGTCGCCGGCCGTGGCCCCCGAATCGCCGCCGAACAACTGGTTCAGCGCCTCATCCAGGGTCGGGGCGAACCCGATCTTGTCGCCGAACGCCACAAGCACGCGCTGCAGCGTCGGGTAGGAGGTTTCACCCGTGGACCGCAGGTAGACGGGCTGGACGTACAGCAGGCCGCCACCGACCGGCAGGGTCAGCAGGTTGCCGTTGAGGACCGCCGAGGCGCCCTGGCGCAGCAGGTTCAGCGCCTGGGACACGGTGGGGTCCGAGTTGAACTTGTTCTGCGCCTGGCCGGGGCCGGGGACCTGGGCCTCCGGCGGAATCTGCAGGAGCCTGAGCTGGCCGTAGCTGTCCGCCTTGACGCCCTTCTGGTTGCCGGCGTCGGAGTCCGCGGCGAGGAAGCCGTAGAGCACGTTGCGGGCGGTGCCGTTGACAACCTGCGGGATGAACGAGGACGTGAGCTGGAACGCCGGCTTCTCCTGGTCAGGCATCTTGAGGGACATGTAGAACGGCGGCTGCTTGACCTCGTCCTTGACGGTGGGGTCGTTCGGCACGGACCAGGCGTCATTGTTGGTGTAGAAGCTGTCCGCCTGGGTGACGTGGTAGCGGCCGAGAAGTTCACGCTGGACCTTGAACAGGTCCTCCGGGTAGCGCACGTGGCTCATGAGCGCGCCCGACATTTCGGAGTACGGCTTCAGGGAGGTCGGGAAGATGTTCTGCCAGGCCTTCAGCACCGGATCCTGGTCGTCCCAGGCGTACAGCGTTACGGAGCCGTCGTAGGCGTCCACGGTGGCCTTCACCGAGTTGCGGATGTAGTTCACGGAGGTGTTCGGCAGCGAGGCCGTCCGGCCCGCCGTCGTCTGCGAGTCCGCCGTGGCCTCGGACAGCTGCTCCTGCTGCGAGTACGGGTAGTACGGGCTGGTGGTGTAGCCGTCCACGATCCACTTCACGCGGCCGTCGACGACGGCCGGGTAGGCGTTGCCGTCCACGGTCAGGTACGGGGCGACCTTCTCGACCCGGTCACGCGGATTGCGGTCGTAGAGGACCTGGGAGTCGGCGTTCACGCCGTCGGAGAGCAGCAGGTCCGAGGACTGGAACTTGATGGAATAGAGGACCTTGTTGAAGAAGCTGCCGACGTTCGGGCCGCCGTTGCCGGTGAAGGTGTACTGCGTCTCCGCGTCACCTTCCTTGCCGGCCGGGCGGTCCTGCTCGCGGTGCGGGGCACCGTCCGGGGCGCCGACGATCGAGTACTCGGGCGAGTTTTCGCCGAAGTAGATCCGGGGCTGGTAGGACGCATCGGTGCCGAGCACGCCCGTGGACGGGATGCCGGCCTGCAGGAATTCCGGCTTGCCGTCGGCGGTGAACTTGTTGCCCTTGGCGGCGACCACGCCGTAGCCGTGGGTGTAGACCACGTGGCGGTTGAGCCAGGACTGCTGGTTGGTCGCGAGGCCCTGCTCGTTGAGCTCGCGGACGGCGATGACCGTGTCCTGGATCTTGCCGTCCACCTCGTAGCGGTCCACGTTCAGGGCGCTCGGGAACTGGTAGTACGGCCGGTACTGCTCGAGCTGCGAGAACGCGTCCGAGATCAGGTTCGGGTCCAGCAGCCGGATGTTCGCGGTGGTCTGGGCATCGGGTGCCAGGGCGCCGGTGGTGGCGTTGGTGGTGGCGTTGTACCGCTTCTCCTGGATCTTATCCAGGCCGTACGCGGCGCGGGTCATGTTGATGTTCCGCTCGATGTACTGCTTCTCCAGGGTCTGCTCCGAGGGACGGACCTGGAACTGCTGGATCACCCAGGGGTAGACGCCGCCGGCGAGGATCGCGGTGACGACGAGCATGGCGGTGCCGATCACGGGCAGCCGCCACTTGCCGATCACGGCGGCCACGATGAAGAGCACGGCGACGAGCGCCGCGGCCACGGCCAGGATGGACTTCGTGGGAATGACGGCGTTGACGTCCGTGTACATGGCGCCGGCCCAGCGGCCGCCGGAGTTCTGCACGGAGGCGTAGCGGTCCAGCCAGAAATTGACGCCGAGCAGCAGCAGGAACGCCGCGCCGGTGACCGCGAGGTGGATCTGGGCGGCGCGGCTGGTGAAGATGCCACGCTCCATGATCCGGATGCTGCCGTAGAGGTAGTGGGTCAGGATGCCCGCGATGCCGGCCACGATGGTGACGCTGATCAGGAAACCGGTGACGAAGCCGAGGAACGGCAGGGTCATCAGGTAGAAGCCGATGTCGAGGCCGAACTGCGGGTCGTTCTGGCCGAACGGCTCCTGGTGCAGGAACAGGAGCACTTTCTGCCACTGGCTCGCGGCGGCGCTGCCGGCGAAGAGGCCGAACAGGATGGGCAGCCCGATCATGACGACGCGGCGGACCGGTTCGAGCTGGACCTGGTAGCGGTTGAGGTTGTCCCGGATGTCCGAGTCGGGGGCGTAGACGGGACGCGCGTGGTAGGCGATCCGGATGGCGAAGAAGACCGCGGTGAACATCACGGCGAAGCCGGCCAGGAAGATCGCAATGCGGGACAGGTTCTCGGTCAGGAAGACTTCAAAGTAGCCCAGCTGCTGGTACCACAGGACGTCCGTCCAGACATTGGCGAAGAAAATGAGCCCGACCACGATCAAGGCCACGACAATCAACGTCGGCGTCAGTGCGCCTCGGCGTGTCTGGGGTCTTCCGGGCGGAACGGTGCTGGCGGGACGGGACAAACTCGGTACCTCATAGCTGGTCGTCAGTTACTGGTTTTTAGTTATCAGTCGGTGCGGTGAAGATATTGCTGCATTGTATCGACAGCGTGCGCCGCCCGGCAGGGCAGGGCCTGCCGTCATAATTGCCACGAGTGGCGGCGGAGCTTAGTTCCGCCGTCAGTCTAGTTGTTTGGGCAGGCGGGCAGGCCGCTTGTGTCGGCACCTGACGCCGACAGTTCAACGGCCTTCCGGGCCTCCGCCAGATTCTCCACTTTGACCACCTGCAGACCGGACGGAATATGCCCGGTGACTTCGTCGCAGTTTGCGGCCGGCGCCAGGAACATCGTGGCCCCGCCGGACCTTGCCCCGTGCATCTTCTGCCCGATGCCGCCGATCGGCCCCACGGCGCCGTCGGGGGTGATGGTCCCGGTTCCGGCGACGTGCTTGCCTCCGGTCAGGTCGCCCGGCGTCACGGTGTCGATGATCCCCAGCGCGAACATCATTCCGGCGCTGGGACCGCCCACCTTGTCCAGCGAAATCTTGACGTCGAAGGGGAAAGTGAACTTGTACTGCAGCATCACGCCGAGGATGAAGCGGCCGGTTGAGGCCTTGGATGGGGTGATGCTGACGGGCACGCTGCCTCCGTCGCGCTCGACGACGACCGTCACCGGTGCGCCGTTGCCCGCGGCCAGTTCCGCCTGGACGACGCTCAGCGCCGTGATCGGCTTGCCGTTGATGGAGACCAGCAGATCGCCGTCCTTCAGCATGCCGCTCGAGGCGGAGTCCGCCGGAATCCCGGCGATCTGCATCTTCTGCTCGAACGGGATGCTGAGTTCCTTGAGGGCCGAGGCGACAGCGTTCTCCTGGGAGGTGGTCATCGCGACGGCGCTCTCCTGCTGGGATTGCTCCTTTGTCACGCCCCGGGGGTAGATCAGTTCTTCGGGATAGACGGCTTTGGTGCCATCGAGCCAGGCGGAGAACGCCTCGAACACGCTGACGGGCCCGTTCGGGCCGCCGTCGACGTAGACGGTGGTGAGGTCCAGGTTGCCCTTGGCGGGAAATGTCTCATGTCCGGTGACGCTGATGACGGGCTTGCCGTTGTCGTTGCCCAGGGTGTTGAACGTCGGGCCGGGCGATTCAACCACGTACGGGACGGGCAGGCTCACCGCGGTGATGCCCAGCGCGAGCGCCAGCAGGCCCGAAACCAGCATGGCCGAGGACCGCTTGTCGCGGTTCCGGGGCGGACGCCCGGCGCCGAGGAGGGACTTGCGGCCCCGGGACTGGCCGGCGGCTGGTTCGCTGGCGGGCTGCTCACCCTGGGTAATCGTCAATGAAGGACCTCTTCTATGCCGGCGCCCGGGGACCCGTCAGCCCCCGTGAACAGCGCCCCGCAGCCGCGGCCGCGGACCGCGGCTGCCGCCTGCAAATATTCCAGCTTCTAACACTACGCGCTCCCTGCGGGGACAACCCCGCGGCGGGAGCTTTGCCTAGAGCGAACGGGGCATGCTTTCGGCAGACAGGCGCTCTCGCCGCGGGGTACCGTGAAGTGGAGAAGCAGCCACACCGACGATCGGCGGGATCATGACCTCCAACCCACTCAATCCGTCCAATGGTGACGAGGAACCCAAGGATCCGCTGGCAGAGATGCTGAAGAACCTGATGGGCGGCCAGGGCATGGGGAACATCGACCCGAAGGAACTCGCCAAGGCAGCCGGGCTGCCCGATGACCCGAACCTCCTCGCCCAGATGTTCTCGCAGGTCCAGGCCATGATGAGCGCCTCCTCCGAGGGGCCCGTCAACTGGGAACTGGCGCACGAGAACGCCCGCCGGGTGGCCGCGAGCGGCACGGATCCGTCTGTGACCGCCCAGCAGACCCGCGAAGTCGACGAGGCCCTGCGCCTCGCCGAGCTGTGGCTCGACCCGGTCACCGGGCTTCCGGCCACCGGACTGATCGGCCGGGCATGGTCCCGCGCCGAATGGGTCGAGGAGACCCTGGGGACCTGGAAGCGGCTGACGGAACCGGTCGCGAACAGCGTCGCGAACGCGCTCTCGTCCGCGATGACAGAGCAGATGCCCGAAGAGATGAAGTCCATGATGGGCGGCGCCTCCTCGATGCTGCAGAACATGGGCGGCGCGATTTTCGGGATGCAGCTGGGCCAGGCCATCGGGGCCTTGTCCGCCGAAGTGGTGAGCTCCACGGACATCGGCGTGCCCCTGGCCGACCTGGAAATGGCGCTCCTGCCGTCCAACGTGGCGAAGTTCGGTGAAGGGCTCAGCCTGCCGGAGAACGACATCCGCCTGTTCCTGGCCGTCCGCGAGGCCGCCCACGCCCGGCTCTTCGTCCAGGTCCCCTGGCTGCGCGGGCACCTTCTCGGCGCCATCGAGGCGTACGCGCGCGGCATCCACATCGACACGTCCAGGATCGAGGAACTCGCCCGCGAGCTCGACCCCAGCAATCCCGAGGGCATCCAGGAAGCCCTGTCCCAGGGCGTCTTTATGCCGCAGCGCACGCCGGCGCAGGATCAGGCACTGGAAAAGCTGGAAACGGCCCTCGCCCTCGTGGAGGGCTGGGTTGATGAACTGACCTGGGCGCGCCACGGAAAAGCTGCTGCCGTCCGCCGGGGCACTGCGTGAGACGGTCCGGCGGCGCCGCGCCACCGGCGGCCCGGCCGAGCACGCCTTCTCCTCCCTCGTCGGCCTGGAACTGCGGCCGCGCCGCCTGCGGGAGGCCGCGACGCTGTGGGCTTCACTCAAGGCCGAACGCGGCATCGAAGGCCGCGACGCGATCTGGCAGCACCCCGATCTGCTGCCCACGGCCGAAGATTTGGACGATCCGCAGGGCTTCAGCGACCGCCGGAAACTGGCCGAAGCAAGCGACACCGAGGTTGACGACGCCCTGCAGAAGCTGCTGAGCGGCGGCTTCGACCGGCCCGAGGAACCGGAGCCGGAAGACGAAACCGGCGAACCCGGTGCTGGTCCGGATGCTGCTCCCGGAAGCGAAAACCCCAAGCCCTAGCGGCTGGGTCTGGACGCCCCGGCGGGAACCTCGGTTCCCGCCGGGGCTTTCTTATGCCTCGTGGACGTTGCCCTCCACGTCGTCCACGTCACCGTCAGCGTCGCCATCAACGCTTCCGGCCAGGTCGCCCGGGGCCAGGTCTCCCGGGGCCAGCCCGCGGGAGGTTGCGAAGGACACCCCTTCCAGGAAGGCCTTGGCGCGCTGCGTTTCCGGGTAAGCCTCCAGCAGCCGCCAGAATGCGGCGTTGTGGCCGGCGACGAGCAGGTGGGCCAGTTCGTGGAGCAGCACGTAGTCGATGACCCACTGCGGCATCGGCTGGAGCTTGTCGGAGAGCCTGATGCTGCCGTCCGACGGCGTCGCGGACCCCCAGCGCGAGTTCTGGTTGCTGACCCAGCGGACCGAGGAGGGGACGGCCCGGCCGGCGAAGTACTTCGCGGAGAGCCCGGCAGCGTGCCCGGCCAGGGCGGCATCGCTGCGCGGGCGGCGCCGGCCCGCGCCGCGGGTCCCCCGCTCCCCCTGCAGCCGGAGCTTTTCCAGCATCCGGTGCACCCATTCGCGTTCCTGGGTCCGGGTGAAGGAGGCCGGAATGGCGACCACGGCGGTGCCGTTCTCCCAGAACGCGGCGACGGTCCGCCGCCGCCGCGCGGAACGGCGCACCTCCACCGGGGAACCGTCGGCCGTGGTCAGCGGGACAGCCGCCGGGGTTGCGCGTGATGGCGTCCGCTCAGCAGCCCTGCGGCCCGCGGAGCCTGCCATCAGAGGCTGGTGCTTTCAACGAGTACCGCAAGCACCGCTTCGCCGTATTTCTCCAGTTTCGACGGGCCCACGCCGGCCAGCGTGGACAGCTGCTCGAGGGAGTCGGGACGGGCTTCGGCGATGGCCGTCAGCGTCGCGTCCGTGAAGACCACGAATGCCGGGACGTCCGCCGCCAGGGCCACGTCTTTACGCCATTGCCGGAGCGCGTCAAAGGTCTGTTCCTCATAGCTGGGCGGGCACTGGCCGCAGCGCCCCACCTTGCGTTCCGCGCCGGAGGAAAGCATGGTGCCGCAGACCCGGCACGACGCCGGAACGGCGGCCTTCCGGCGCGGCGCGGGACCTTTTCCGCGGACCGAGGAGCTGGCCACGGAATCCGGGCGCAGTCCGTCCAGGAAGCGGGAAGGCTTGCGGTTGGCGCGTCCGCCCGGTGTCCTCGCGGTGGACCAGGACAGGAACAGGTGCTCCCGGGCCCGGGTGATCCCGACGTACAGCAGGCGCCGTTCCTCGTCCACGGATTCGGGGGTGTCCGCGAAGGAGATCGGCATGAGCCCCTCGCTGAGCCCGACGAGGAACACGGCATCCCATTCGAGGCCCTTGGCGGAGTGCAGCGAGGCCAGGGTCACGCCCTGGACGGTCGGAGCATGCTGAGCGAGGGAGCGTTCCTGGAGTTCGTTGACGAAGTCGGCGAGGCTGAACTGCTGGCCGCGGCTGAGCACGAGTTCGTCGGCGAGTGCCACGAGGGCCGCGAGGGATTCCCAGCGTTCCCGGACGGCGCCGCCGCTGTGCGGGGCCGCGTCCGTGTAGCCGAGCGAGGTGACGATGTCGCGGACCAGCTGGCCGAGCGGTTCGGGAGTGGCGTTCTCCGCGACTGCGCGCGTCGCGGCACGGAGCTGGAGGATGGCGTCGCGGACTTCCTTGCGGGCAAAGAAACGCTCGCCGCCGCGGAGCTGATAGCCGATCCCGGCGGAGGCCAGGGCCTGTTCGTACGCTTCGGACTGCCCGTTGGTGCGGAACAGCACGGCAACCTGGCTCGCCGGTGTGCCGGCGTCGAGCAGTTCCCGGACTTTGACGGCCACCGTGGCGGCCTCGGCCTCGTCGTCGGAGCATTCGGTGAATTGCGGCACCGGGCCGCCCGGGCGCTGCGCCAGGAGCTGCAACGGCGTGGCCCAGGCGGCGTCCGCCACGGGCCCGCCGCTGCGGCGGCCCGCCAGCAGGTCGTTGGCCAGCTTGACCACCTGCGGCGTGGAACGGTAATCGCGGATGAGTTTGACCACGTTGGCTTCCGGGTACATGGCTTTGAACCCGAGCAGGTGCTTCGGGGAGGCACCCGTGAACGAATAGATGGTCTGGCTGGCATCACCGACCACGCAGAGCTCGTCGCGGCCGCCGAGCCACAATTCGAGCAGCCGCTGCTGCAGCGGCGAAACGTCCTGGTACTCGTCCACGACGAAGTGCCGGTATTGCTCGCGGACCGTGGCGGCGACCTTGGGGTCCTCCTGGAGGATGCCCACCGTGATCAGCAGCACGTCCTCGAAGTCGATCACGTTGCGGTCCGTCTTGACGTCCTCGTAGGCCTGGAACACCCGGGCAACGGCCGTCAGGTCAAAGCCGCCCGGGTTCCCGCGCGTCTGCGCGTTTTCGAGGTAGTTCGCCGGCGTCAGCATGGACACTTTGGCCCACTCGATCTCCGAGGCCAGGTCCCGGATGGAGGCGCGGTCGGTGCTCAGGCGGAGCCGCCGGGCCGCCTCGGCAATCATCTGGGCCTTGTGGTCCAGCAGATTGGGCAGCGCCCCGCCGATCGCCTGCGGCCAGAAAAACTGGAGCTGCCGCAGCGCCGCGGCGTGAAAGGTGCGGGCCTGGACGTTGCCGACGCCGAGGTCCCGGAGCCTGCTGCGCATTTCGGCCGCGGCCCGTGACGTGAAGGTCACCGCCAGCAGCCGCTGCGGGCTGTAGACGCCCGAGTGGACGCCGTAGGCGATCCGGTGGGTGATGGCGCGGGTCTTCCCGGTGCCGGCCCCGGCCAGAACGCACATCGGCCCGTTCAGGGTGCTGGCAACCTCGCGCTGCTCGGCGTCGAGCCCGCCGAGGATGCGCTCCTCAAGGGACCGGTCGTCCGGGACATGGGGTTCCGTGACGGGACCGTCCCCGGGGTCTCCGGCGTCGGACGGGAGGCCGGGAAAGGTGCTGGTGTTCAAGTTCTCTGTCGCCACTTCTTGCTGCTTAGTCGATCGAGGGTGTCCGGTGGGCTGTGACGCTGGGAGCGGCTCCGATGCGGAGGGCGGGCGCGGGTCAGTGACTCATTCGGTTTCCGGGCGGTCCCGGATGATGCCGCCATACCAGTGCTCGATCAGGGACCGGGCAATGGACAGCCTGCTGGAGATGACGATTTCGCCGCTGAGCACCGCGTCCTGCAGCTCGCTCCGGCTGAACCAGCGCGCCCTGGTGACTTCGACGCCGTCGGGCGTGGCGTCGGTGTCCTCCGTGGTGGCGGTGAAGCCGAGCATCAGCGACGCCGGGAAGGGCCAGGGCTGGGAGCCGAGGTACTGCGACGCGGTGACCCGGACACCGACTTCCTCGCCGATCTCGCGGACCACGGCCTGTTCCAGCGACTCGCCCGGCTCGACGAAGCCGGCGAGCGTCGAGTAATTCCGCGCGTCGAGGGGACCGCCGCCGCCGAGCAGCAGCCGGTCGTCGGCGCCGACGACCGTGACGATGATGGCCGGATCCGTGCGCGGGATAGTGCTCGGAGCTGTCTGCCGGGCAGCGCCGGACCCACCCGCCGGCTTCCGGCCGGGTGGCGGTGCCGCAGCGGGGGCAGTGGGTGTGGCTGGCGTGCCAGTTGGCGATGGCGCTGGCTTCGATGAAGAGTGCGGTGTCCGTGGGGTTCAGCCGGGCGGCAACATCCCGGAAGCCCGCCCATTGCGCGCCCGCCGGGATGCCGGCGATGTGCGCCTCGAATTCCTCGGCCTGGACCTCGAATTGCCGGGAAGGACGAAGAGGACCAGCGCGTGTGCCAGCCGTCGAGGTCCGAGCCGGCCAGGGCCGTGCCCAGGTAGATGAGCTGCTCCGGGGCGTAGGCGGTGTCCCGGAGGTGCTCCGCCAGCTCGGCCGCGTCCAGGAGCACCAGGCTGTCGCCGTCGATCAGGGCCTGCCGGCCGGAGAGCACCACGGCGCGCGCCGCGCCCGACGCGACGAGATCGTCCAGCATGCCGGGCTTCAGCCGTGCCGCGGATCCGCGGTCGATCAGGGCCGGGCGCACCGGCAGGACGGTGTCCTTCAGGTGGTTCGCCGGCGGTGCCCGGTGCCGGCGGGGCTGGCGGCTGCACCAGTGGTGGGGCTACTGACGCCGGTGACTCCGCAAGACTCATGTACCCACCGTACTGACTCGCGCCGACAATTGACATTTTCCGGGCGGGTTTGCGGGCCTCATCGCGTCCCGTCCCGGGCCCTGCACGGGCTGGTCCGCCGGCGTCGTTCCCGCGCTATTTAGTACCCGATCTCAAGACTCGCCGTGGTGCATCGCCGTCTTGGGCGCCGCTCAATCTACCGTGGAAGCGTGAGAAGAAAACCAATCGAACTGGCAGCTGTGGCAACCGCGGCGGTCCCCGGACTGACCCCGACCGCCGTTAGCTCTGCGCCCGACGATCCGGCAGACTTCGACTCGGCTCTCCTGCTGGACTCCGAAGGCAAGCGCTGGCGCGTCCGCTCCCCCCGCCACGCCGAAGCCAGCGCACGGTTGGAAACGGAATTCCTGGTGCTGCGGGCCTTTATCCCCGCTATCCGCGCCGAGCTCCCCTTCCTGATGCCCACCGTGGCGGGCACCGTCCGGCAGGGCCCGCTCAGCACCTTCGTGTACTCCCATCTCGGCGGCTCCACCCGCTCCGTCGAGGAACTCAGCGAGGGTTCCGCGGCGTTGGCCCGCGAAATCGGGGCGGCCATGGCTGCCATCCACGACCTGCCGCACTCCCTGGTAAGCAATGCCGACCTGCCCAGCTACACCCCGAACGAGTTCCGCCAGCGCCGGCTCAACGAACTGGACCAGGCCGCGACAACCGGCAAGATCCCGCCGCTGCTGCTGCGGCGCTGGGAACACGCCATGGAAGACGTCTCACTGTGGCGCTTCAATCCCTGCGTGGTCCACGGCGACCTGCACGAGGACAACCTGCTGGTCGAGGGGAGCGGGTGACAGCCGTGACGGGCTGGACCGACCTGCGCATCGGCGACCCCGCCGACGACATGGCCTGGCTGGTCGCCTCCAACGAGCAGGACTTCGTGGACGCGGTGCTGGAGCACTACACCAACCAGCCGGCGCGACGCGCCCGATGCCCACCTGCTCCGGCGGGCCGCGCTGTCCGCGGAATTCGCCCTGGCGCAGTACCTGGTCAAGGGGCTGTGCCGCCGGCGAACCAGGACATGATTGACGAGGCCGAATCCATGCTTGCCGCGCTGGCCGACGACGTCGCGGAACACGGCGGCCAGCCCATCAGCGTGAGCCGTTGCCCGAGCCGGTCAACGGCTGCCGACGCGGGCCAGCAGGCCGTCCGGAGTCCGCGGCAGCGGTCCGCCGCCGGCGGTGAGCAAGGTGACGCTGCTCGCCCCGGAGCCGGTGCCGGCTGCCGCGTCCGTCGAGCAGCGCGATGCCTGCCGTTCACGGTCACGCCCATCCCCCGGACGAGCTGACAGCGACGGGGCTGCCGAGCCGACGCCGGTCTGTGCCGTCTGCCGGCAGTCGACGCCATGTCGACAAGACCACGGACGACGGCGAGGCTCCGGTCCGCCGCGGACAACCCTGGCCACGCGCGGCGCGGCACGAGCCCGCTGCGGACGCACGCACGGACCCGGCAGTCAGAGGCCGGCCGCCGACGCCGGTCACCGCTGAGCGACGGCGGACGTCGAGACCAGCGGCGCGAGGCTGCGGACGCCGCCGCCGACGACACCCCGGACGGCGCCGGAGGATGCCGCCGGCAACGCTCCGCTGACGGCGCCGGACGCCTCCGAGCGGGACCGGGCCTCGATGACCGTCCGGTGGCGGCCGTCGTCGCGGCCGATGCAGCGCAACGCGCCGCCGCTGGCGCCGGCCGAGGACACCTCGACCACCGCACTGACGGTGGTCGAGGCGCAGCGCGCCGCTAGCCCTGCCCGAGGGCTGTCGCGACGATCTCCTCGAGCCGTTCCGCCGATCCCAGGTCGTGCGGCCGGACCACCTGGTTGTCGGCCACGTAGTAGAACGCGGCCCGCACTTCTTCCAGCGGAACACCCTTGAGCCGGGCCCAGGCCAGCCGGTAGACGGCGAGCTGGACGGCTCTTCACTTTCAGCTGTGCCGGCGGAGGGCCTGCGTCCGGTCTTCCAGTCCACGAGGTCCCAGCCGCCGTCGGCGTCCCGGAACACGGCGTCGATCCGGCCGCGGACCACAACGTCGCCGATCCGGGTCTCCACCGGCACCTCGACGTGGGCGGGGGCCCGGTGGGCCCACTCGGACTGGCGGAATGTCTCCACCATGGAGTCCAGCCCGTAGGCCTCGTCGATGTGGTCGTCGGACCCGGCCGCCTCGCCGAGATCGAGCATGCCCGGCCGCACCGAAGTACTCCTCGACCCAGGCGTGGAAGGCGGTGCCCTTGCGCGCGGACATGCCCGGTTCCCGCGGGACCGGCCGCCGCAGCCGCGCGACCACGGAGCCGGCGTCGTCCTCCAGGTCCACCAGGGTGGACGCGGAGATATGGCCGGGCAGGTGGACGTCCTGCACGCGGTGCGCCGGAGCCGGCGTTCCAGCAGCGTCGCAGCTTCCCGGGCCCAGCCGGCCGCCGGCCCGCGCAGCGTGCCGGCGCTTCTCGCCGCGCTGGCCGGCCCCGGGGCTGCGGACTCGGCACCGGCAGCTGCGTCCAGCGCGGTTTCCGGGGCGTCGCGATGCCAAGGCCGCCAGGACTCTGGCCGCGCGCGGACTCCATCGCGGCCCGGCGCCCGGCAACGAGCCGCAGCCGTGCGCCGGTGCGGGGGTCGATGGGGCCTTCGAGGGGATCGTAGGGCCACCCGGCCACCTCCAGTTCCGAGGTCAGCGGGCTGTCCTCCGGGAGCGAGTCCTCGCTGACGGAGAGCGGGTGGATTTCTGCCGCCGCACCTTCGGCCGTGAGGCACCTCGAGCTCGGCCAGGAAAGGCGACATCTCGGCCAGGCCGGCCCGGGATCCCACCCAGGCGGCGCTGGAAACCCAGAGGACGTGTTTGGCCCGGGTGTACGCCACATAGGCCAGGCGCCGTTCCTCGGCTTCCCCGTGCGCCTGGACGGCGGACTTGAACTCCTTCTCGGCGTCGAGCCAGCCCTTCTGGTCCGGCTGGTCCAGGTCCCATTGCGGCAGGTCCGCGCGGTCCCCGCGCAGCGGCCACGGCAGGGCGGCGCTGCCGCTGCTCCAGCGGGAGTCCCGGCTGGAGGGGAAGGCGCCGGCGTTGAGGCCTGGGACAAACACCACATCCCATTCCAGCCCCTTGGACGCGTGCACCGTCAGCAGCTGGACCGCCTCATGGTTGACTTCCGGCGCGGCCGCATCGAGGCCGTTTTCCTCGGCGGCCGCGGCTTCGAGCCAGGCCAGGAAGGCCAGCACGTCCACCCGCTGCGAGGTGTGCAGGAATCCGGCCGCCGCGTCCTGGAAGGCATCCAGGTTCCGGCGGGCCTGGTGGATGCTGATCCCGGGCCGGGCTGCGACCTCGATATCCAGGAGCATCGCCCGTTCCACCTCACCGAGCAATGTGGTGAGGTCATCGCCCATGAAGCCGCGCAGCTGGCGGAGCTCCGCGGACAGGCGCTGGAGCCGGTCCAGGGCCTCGGTGCTCAGCGTGCGGCCGTGCCGCGACACCCAGTCCGTCGCGCGGCAGCCAGTCCAGCGCCTCGACCAGGCTGGCGGCATCCGTGAGGTCGCCTTCGATCACGGCTTCGTCCGGGCCTGTCGTCGGTGTCGTCGGTTTCCGAGCTGCCGGCCCGGCCCCTGCGCCGGGCCAGGAAGCTGGACCAGTCCCGGAGGGCCATCAGGTCGGCCGGGCCGATCCGCCAGCGCGCCCCGGCCAGCAGCCGCATCAGGGAGTCCGAGCGGCCCGGGTCGGCCAGGACCCTGAGGGTCGCGACGAGGTCCACGATCTCGGGGGTATCCAGCAGCCCGCCGAGCCCGACAATCTCGTACGGGATGCCCCGCTGTTCGAATTCGCGCCGGATGCACTCCATCTGGGCGCGGCGCCGGCAGAGCACCGCCATCGCCGGAGGCTCGGAGAGCTCCGGCGCGGCGGCCCCGAAGTCAGTCACACGGAATTTCAGCACGTCCCCGGCGATCGCCGAGGCCTCGTCCTCGTCCGTGCCAAAGCGGCCCATGACCACCCGGCCCTGGACCGCGGCCGGGCTCGGCTGCAGGGGCGGCACTTCAACGGCGTCCGCCGAGTCCCGGGCACCGGCCGCGCCGGCATGTTCAACGGCCCGGCTCAGCGGCCCGGAGATGACGTTGGCGGCCGAGAGGATGTTCCGGCCGTTGCGCCACGCGGTGGTCAGGTAGGAGGTGGGGGCGACCGCGAATCTCGCCGCACCGTCTCGGTCCGCAGTGCCGGTGCCGGACCCGGCGCCTTCGATGCTGCCTTCGGCGGTGCCGGCACCGATCCGGACGGGGAATTCCCGGACAAAGTGGAAGAGCTGGCCGGCGGACGCGCCGCGGAAGCCGTAGATCGACTGGTTCGGGTCCCCCACCGCGGTTACGGCGTGCCCGTCGCCGAAGAGCCGGGAGAACAGCACCAGCTGGGCGTGGGACGTGTCCTGGAACTCGTCCAGCAGCACCACCTTGTAGCGCTGGCGCTCGGTTTCCGCGGCGACCGGGATCTCGTTGGCCACCCGTGCCGCGAGCGCCACGAGGTCGCCGAAGTCCAGGGCGCCCCGGGCCCGCTTGGCATCTGTGTAGCGGCCCACCATGTCCGCGACGCTGGCCCGGGTGCGCAGCATGGCACAGCAGCTCGCCGGCGGCCTGGCTGGGGTGCTTCTGGCTGTGGCAGGTACGGCAGCGCCTCAAACTCGGCGACCCGCTCATCAGCCAGCTTGGACCTCGGCGGGCGTCCTGCAGGTGCTCCGCGCATTCCCCGGCAAGCTGGATCGACGGCGTTGACCAGGGTGGACTTGGCCGAGCGGAAGTGCTCGTAGTCGCCGTCGTAGGCTTCCACCACCGCGGCTGGCGAGCTGCCATGACTGGGCGGTGCCCAGCAGCACCACGTCGCGTTCGACCCCGAGCCGCAGCCCGTAGTCGGAGACGATGGCGTTCGCATAGGAGTGGTAGGTGGAGACGCTGGGCTCCAGCGCTCCGGCTGGCAGCCCGGCGGGCACGACCTGTTCCGGCAGTCCGGCCGCGGCAATCCGCTGCAGCTGCTGGCCAGCTTGGCGCGGATGCGCGGGGCGAGCTCGCCGGCGGCCTTGCGGGTGAAGGTCACGCCGAGGATCTCCTCCGGCCGCACCCAGCCGTTGGCCACCAGCCAGACCACGCGGTCCGCCATCGTGGCGGTCTTGCCCGACCCGGCGCCGGCGATGACCAGCCGCGGGTGACAGGCGGCGAGGAAATGATCGCGGACTGTTCGGGCGTGGGCTGTGTGCTGCCCGAGCATGGCGGCCAGTTCCTCGGGGCTAAACCGCGGAGCGGGAGGCGTACGGGGAGGCCGGGCGGCTGCCCCTCCGGCCGTGCTGCCGGTGTTGCCTCGGCGGTCATTCGGTGACCTGCTTTCCCCGCGCGCACAGCGGGCAGACTTCGGGCAGCCGGCAGCCGTGGCCGCCGTGGCCGCCCTTGGAGGGGTCGTGGCGTGCGTCGAACGTGTTGCCGGACATCAGCCCGGCGGCGTCGCCGACCATGTCCAGCGCCCAGTTGTCCGCCGGATCAAGCGGGCCTGGGCCTGGACTCCGGGGCTCTTGGTGGTGGTTCCGAGCTGGGCCAGGACGGCCCCGCCGGGAAGCGGCGGCGGACCGTCGTCGGGACCGGCAAAGCCCCCGGCCAGTACGGCCACCTGGTAGGCGCCCAGCTGCGGGTGCCGGTCCAGCTCGGCTTTGCCCGGCTGGCGTTTCCCCGTCTTGAGGTCCACGATGACCAGCCGTCCCTCGCCGTCGATCTCCAGCCGGTCCACCTGCCCGCGGAGCACGGCCGGGCGGGCCGGCCAGGCGTCGCTGCCGGTGCCTTCGTTGCCGGCGCTGCCGGGCGGGGCGTGGGCCTCGACGTCGGGCAGCTTCACCTCGAAGTCCTGCTCGACGCCGACGAGGCTTCGGCCTTCGCTGCGCATCAGCAGCACGTACTGTGCCAGCTTCCGGACCATGGACTCGGCACGCTGGAAGTCCAGTTTGCCTT
>CAVUHG010000009.1:0-421676 GCA_963741265.1 uncultured Actinomycetota bacterium
GTTGATGGTCATCTTCTTGTCCACGGGTCCGGTGATATCCACCCGGCGGTCCTCCAGCCCCGGCGCCGGCGGAGCGACGCGCCAGTTCGGATCTTTCCCGGATGGCCTCCGTTTCCGGGAGGAAGCCCGGGTCTTGGCCCTGACCGATTTGGATCCTTCGGTCACGGCGGATCTGCATCAGCTCCTGGAGGCGCGGCGCCGTTGCTGCATGCAGCCGCGCCACAAACTCCAGCGCATCGGGGGTCAGGATCTCGTTCTGACGCTGGATCGGCCGGGCGGTCAAGGTGATCCCGTTGATAGAAAAGTTGTCAGTGATACTGTTCATCGGAAGATTCTCCTCAGGGAGTGGCGCGGTGCAGGGGCGGGTCCTCGGGGAGGACCCGCCCCTGCTGGCGTCCGCAGGGTGTTAGTGGAACTGGCCTTCTTCGGTGGATCCCACCAGGGCCAGGGTGGATGCGTTCGGGTTGAGCGCGGTAGCGATGTCGTCGAAGTAGCCGGTGCCGACTTCGCGCTGGTGCTTGGTCGCGGTGTAGCCGCGGGACTCGGAGGCGAATTCCTTCTCCTGCAGCTCGACGTAGGCGCTCATGCCTTCACGGGCGTAGCCGTGGGCGAGATCGAACATCGAGTAGTTCAGGGCGTGGAAGCCGGCCAGGGTGATGAACTGGAACGTGAAGCCCATGGCGCCGAGTTCGCGCTGGAACTTCGCGATGGTGGCGTCGTCGAGGTGCTTGCGCCAGTTGAACGACGGCGAGCAGTTGTAGGAGAGCATCTGGTCCGGGAACTCGGCCTTGACCGCCTCGGCGAACTTGCGGGCCAGCTCGAGGTCCGGCGTGCCCGTTTCCATCCAGATGAGGTCGGAGTACGGGGCGTAGGCCTTGGCGCGGGCGATGCAGGGTTCGATGCCGTTGCGGACCTTGTAGAAGCCTTCCGCGGTGCGAACCGGCTGTCCGCCTTCGCGGAGGATGAATTCCTGGTCGCGCTCGTCGACGTCGGAGGTGATCAGCGTTGCCGCCTCGGCGTCGGTGCGGGCGATGACCACTGACGGGGTGCCGGCGACGTCGGCGGCCAGGCGGGCGGCGTTCAGCGTGCGGACGTGCTGCTGGGTGGGGATCAGGACCTTCCCGCCGAGGTGGCCGCACTTCTTCTCCGAAGCGAGCTGGTCCTCCCAGTGCACGCCCGCGGCGCCGGCCTGGATCATGGACTTCATCAGCTCGTAGGCGTTCAGCGGTCCGCCGAAACCGGCCTCGGCGTCGGCAACGATCGGCACCATCCAGTCCTCAACGGTCTGGACGCCCTCGGAGAATTCGATCTGGTCGGCGCGGAGAAGGGCGTTGTTGATGCGGCGGACCACGGTGGGAACCGAGTTGGCCGGGTAGAGCGACTGGTCCGGGTAGGTGTGGCCCGAGTTGTTGGCGTCGGCGGCAACCTGCCAGCCGGACAGGTAGATGGCGCGGAGGCCGGCCTTGACCTGCTGCACGGCCTGGTTGCCGGTGAGGGCGCCAAGGGCGTTGGTGTACCCGCCGGTCTTGTGCTCTTCGGTGAGCTGCTTCCACAGCTTTTCGGAGCCGCGGCGGGCCAGGGTGTGTTCTTCGGAGACGCGGCCGCGGAGCCGGACGACGTCCGAGGCCTTGTAGTCACGGGTCACACCTTCCCAGCGGGGGTTGGCGGCCCACTCGATCTCCAGGGCGGCGGCCTGCTCTTCGGGCGTCTGCTGGGTGGGCTCAAATGCTGCAGTCATCGTTGTCTCCTCGTTGTGCCCCGGACTGCGTCTTCCTGCCTCGTGGCAGTTCTGGTCAGCGGTCCGGTGCGGTGTTGCACGGCTTTACAGCCGCAAGGCGTTCTGAGTTCGGGCCGGCTGGGCGCCCTCTGCGACGCTTCGGCTCACGGCCAAACTCCGGTGGTTCTTTGATCTATTCGTTTTCGCTGGACAATCAGCGCCCGGCGGCGGCGATACCAGAAAGTGCCTGGTGAGACGCCACCGTCGCCGGCTGCTGTTGTGGGGACTGATCAGGTCTTGATGAGGACTCAGTACTTGATGACGACGCGGCCGTCGATCTTGGCGTGCTTCATCTCGTCAAGAACGGCGTTCACCTCGGAAAGCTTCCGGGTGGAGACGGTGGGATGGATCTTGCCCTGGGCGTAGAAGTCCAGCGCCTCCTCCAGATCCTGCCGCGTTCCTACGATGGAGCCGCGGACGGTCAGGCCTTTGAGCACGATCTCGAAGATCGGCGCCGGGAAGTCCCCCGGCGGCAGTCCGTTGAAGACGATGGTGCCGCCACGCCGGGCCATTCCGATCGCCTGCCCGAAAGCGGAGGGGTGGACTGCGGTCACGAGCACGCCGTGGCAGCCGCCCGTTTCGCGCTGGATGACCTCGACGGGGTCCTCGATGCAGGGCGTTGACGGTCAGTTCGGCGCCGTGTTGCTTCGCCAGTGCCAGCTTGTCGTCGGCAATGTCCACGGCCGCGACGCGGAGTCCCATCGCGACGGCATACTGGACGGCAATGTGGCCGAGACCGCCGATACCTGAGATCGTGACCCATTGGCCCGGCCGGGCCTCGGTCATCTTCAGCCCCTTGTAGACCGTCATACCTGCGCAGAGCACCGGCGCGACTTCAACCGGGTCGGAACCGGCCGGGATCCTGGCGGCAAAGCGGGAGTCCACCAGCATGTACTCGCCGAAAGAACCGTCAACGCTGTAGCCGGCGTTCTTTTGGGCTTCACACAGGGTTTCCCATCCTGTCCGGCAGTACTGGCAATCGCCGCAGGCGGACCAGAGCCAGGCATTGCCCACCAGATCACCCACGGCCAGATCCGTCACGCCCTCTCCGAGCGCCACTACCTCGCCAACACCCTCGTGACCGGGCACGAAGGGAGGTGACGGCTTGACCGGCCAGTCACCTTCCGCGGCGTGCAGATCGGTGTGGCATACGCCCGTGGTGATAACTTTCACCAGTGCCTCGCCGCGCCCCGGGGTGGGAAGGGGGAGTGTCTGGATCTGAAGATCCTTGCCGAATTCAGTTACTACAGCTGCTTGCATCGTCGTCATTGTCGATTTTCCTTCGTCTTGATGCCAGCAGAAAGGACTGCATGGCCAATAAGTGGAGCGGCAGCCAAGCCCGATGTACACCGGCATGCCGGACGAGCGTGGTTCACTGGACGAGTCCCGTCGGAGGGCAGGACTGCCGCAGCACCTCAAGGCCGGGTATACGGGTAAGGGGATCGGATTTGTTAGGGCGCGGATAGCCCGTCAGCGTGCCAGTCAGTATCTTGTCGTGAAATTTCGGTCTGGACGTCTTGGTCTGCCATGTGAAACACGAGCATCGTTCACTTGTGGTGAGCCGGTGCCATGGCCGTCGTGCTCAGCTTAGGGATGCGAGGGTTGCGACAGAGTTGCAGCCTGTGAGTCAGCTCACGGACGCTGGTGTGTTCCGAATTCGGATTCAAGACGCTCCAGGTCAGCAACCACGGCCGCCCGCTTGGGGGAGCGCGGGGGCAATAGTTTCAGCGCCGCCATACGGACGGCCATGTCATCCCTCGCTTCAGGAAGGTCCGCATACTGGAGCAGGGCCTCTGCACTGCCGTCCGTGAGGAGAGCTTCCCGCAGGAGGGTGGAGACGCGCTGCCGCAGGTGAACCACACCTGGAGCCTCCGAGTGCGGCAGCACCGGACCCCGATAGATGTCCAAGGCAACTCGATGTGCTCCGCGCTGGAGGCAGCTGAGTACTTGGCCAGCGTCGGGCAGGACGTCCACGGTGAGCCTGTAGGGCCGGGATTCTGGCACGGCAACAGGATTGAACTGCTGGAGCACTTTCCGCAGCCGGACCATCTCCGCCCGAAGGGTCAGGGCAGGGACGTCCCCGAACAGCAGATCGCACAGTTCCTCCGCACTGAGGCCATCCGGATGAATGCTCAGCAGGGCCAGCATCTCGCTGTGCCTTGGTGACAGCGAAACAGTCCTGCCCTCGATGCTTAGCAGCGCCTGGTCCCGGCCAAGTAACTGCAGGCTGTTGCGATACAGGCTCAGGGCAGGTGAGCCGCTCCGGTGGACAGTCCTGGGGAGAGCGGCGGATGTGGGTCTCCGCCGCTGCACGAGGCGGTCCCGCTTCGCGGCGGCCAGCTGAAGCCGTTCCACACGAAGTTGCGTCTGTGCCGCCGCCACTGTGGCCTCAACAAGAGCCAACGTATACGAGGCGACAGCCGTCTCCGTGCCCGTTATATCCAGGACACCGATCACAGCCCCCGTGTCCGGATCATGGAAGGGCACTGCCGTGCAGCTCCACGGATGAACAAGCCGGTTGAAATGCTCTTCACCGGAAACCTGGACGCTGCGGCCCAGCGCCAGGGCGGTCCCAGGCGCACTCGTTCCGACGCTGGCCTCGGACCAGACCGCACCCTCCACGAACATCATTCGCTCGGCGCGGCGCCGTAAGGCAGTATCGCCATCGACCCACAGAAGCCTCCCCAGCTCATCTCCCACAGCGACGAGGAGCCCCTGCTCTGAACTGGGCTGAACCAGCAGCTTCTGAATTACCGGCATAATCGCTGCCAACGGATGCCCCCGGCGGTACTCCTGAAGAGCCCCACCATCGAGGATCAGCGCAGACGGCGGTATGTCGGGATCAGCCTGGAGACGCAGCGAACGCTGCCAGGACTCCTCAATGATTCTGCGAACAGGCCGTTGCGCCGACCTGACCCCAAGCTGCCTCGACGCAGGGAGCGGCAGGACAACGGGAACAGTCGTCGCGGCCTCCAGTCTGCGCGACCGGGAAGCTGGCACAATGACTCCATAGTCGACAGGCATAAAAGGGGCAAGTGACCCCGCTCACAAGCATACCGCCCTCTGGCGAGTCACCAGCTACACGGGCGCGGCCCCGTTGTCATCGACACGGTTGAAAAATTGCTGTGGACAGGGCAGTAAGCTCCGCCCTGGTGGCTCTCGCCTGGCTGGTGGATCGTCCGGCCATATGATCCGTTATCCTGGGCGCCCGTCCGATGTCGGCGCGCCGTTGAAGCGACCACCGAAGAGTTCTTCTTCTGGGGTTCCGGTCAGTCCGACGGACCGGAATCTCCCCCCACAGCCGCGGAACTCCCGGACCAGGACCGGGAACCCGACCTTGGCTGAACGGACGAAAGTCCGGAGAGTGTCACGGCCACCACTGCCCGTGACACTCTCACGGCACAGTCACCCGTTGACAACATCATTGAGATTCCTACGGGTGTGGTCCTTGGCAAGGATGGCCAGGATCCGCCGGGCGAGGGCATCGTTTTCACGGAACGGTGCGGCGTTGGTTCCGGCTGGCAGCACGCTTCACGAGCTGCGGGAAAAGGACATCCTGAAGCAGCGCACCGAAATCGGCATGGTGTTCCAGAACTTCAACCTCTTCCCGCACCTGACCGCACTGGAAAACGTCACCGAGGCACCCGTCGTCGCGCCGCGTTCCGGAAAGCCGCGCCGCACCAAGGCCGAAGCGCGCGAGCGCGGCCTGGAACCCCTGGACCGCGTCGGCCTGAAAGACCGGGCCGGCGCCTATCCGCGCCAGCTCTCTGGCGGCCAGCAGCAACGCGTGGCGATCGCGCGGGCGCTGGCGCTGGATCCCAAGATCCTGCTCTTAGACGAACCCACCTCGGCACTTGACCCGGAGCTGGTCAACGAGGTCCTCGACGTCATCCGGGAGCTCGCCACGTCCGGGACCACCCTGATCATCGTCACCCACGAGATGGGCTTCGCCCGCGACGTCGCCGACACCGTGGTCTTTATGAACCAGGGCCAGATCGTGGAACAGGGCAGCCCCCAGGAGATTTTCACCAACCCGCGCGAAGAACGCACCCGGAGCTTCTTCTCCAAGGTGATCGAACCCGCTTTCAACATCTAAGGACCACCCATGGCATCCCTCAGCACCCCCGCGTCCCGTCTCCGCAGACTCCCGGCGCTTCCCGCCGTCGTACTCCTCGGCACCCTGGCACTCAGCGGCTGCTCCGATCCCGGAGCGGCAGCGGCCGGCGCGCAGCCGGCAACGACGGCGGCGCGCGACGGCGTCGTCTACAACACCTCACCGGACCAGCAGCGCCTTCGGGCGGAGAAGGACCCGCGCTGGCCGCGAAGGTTCCCGAACTGATCGGCAAGGACAGCAAACTGACCGTCGCCACCACCGCCGGGTCCATCCCGCTGTCCTTCCACGCCAGCGACGACAAGACCCCGATCGGCGTCGAGCTGGACATCGCCCAGCTCGTCGCGGACAAGCTGGGCCTGGACCTGGACGTGCAGGTGACGTCCTGGGAGAACTGGCCGCTGAAGACCCAGTCCGGCGACTTCGAGGCCGTCTTCTCCAACGTGGGCATCAACGCCGCCCGGGTCAAACTCTTCGATTTCTCCAGCGACCGGGCCGCCTACATGGGCTTTGAGGCCAAGAAGAGCTCCACGTACAACATCAAGGGGTCGGACGACATCTCCGGCCTGAAAATCTCGGTGGGCTCGGGCACCAACCAGGAGAAGATCCTGGTGGCCTGGAACCAGGAGCTCGAGGCCAACGGCAAGGCCCCCGCCGTCCTGCAGTACTACTCGTCCGACGCCGACACCATCCTGGCGCTGTCCTCCGGGCGAACCGACCTGAACATCGCGCCCTTCCCGTCCGTGACCTACCGCGACGACGCCGCCGGGTTTGCGCTGCTGGCGGCGGCTGCGCCGGGATCGGAGCAGGCCGTAAGGGCCAGCAGGGCGGTGGCCGCAAGCGCCGCGCCGACGCCGGATGTGAGTGTGGTGCTGGACATTTGTTCTCCCCTTGGAAGTCTCGGATTCGTGCTGGTGCCAGCAACTATCCGGCGCCGCCAGAAGCCGGTCAAAGTGCCGCGAAACCAAGGGATACCGGGGGTCACGGTGGTTCATGAGGAGGCCCCGGAAATGAACCACGGAGGCCAAGTGTTACCCAACATTTCCCAGCGTGACGCGGCGGGAAGTATTTCTGCGCCGCGGGGCACGGCTGGCCTAGCCTGTTAATAAGCCCGCTGATCACAGGAGGTGTGGACTTGCCGCAGGCAACGCGCCGGACAACTCACCGGCTGAGCATTGACGCCCCAGGCGACCTCGTTTTCCGCATGCTGCGGGACTCGTCCCACTGGCCGTACCTGGACGGGCTCACGGTCTACTCCGAGCGTGTCAGCGGCGACGAGGCCAGCCATGAGCTGCGGACCTCCGTGGTGGTCAACGGTTCCCTGAGTTCGAGCCATTGCCACCGGATTTTTGATGCTGCCGAACTCCGCGCCGAGTTCCGCCAGATCGGGCTGGAAGCCCCGCTGCTGCGGCTCGGCGGCGGCTGGTCGATCCGCGGGGCCGAGGGCCAGTCCGAGGTGACGCTGGAGCACGAATTCGAGGTGGAGGAGGACGCCGGGGAACTCCCGGAGCTGATCGAGCGCACCCTCGATGAATACAGCCGGCGCGAGCTCGAGGCCCTGCGCCTGAGCTCCGAGCGCCTTGCGCTGCTGCTGCAGTTGCACTCCGCGGCCAACGCCAGCCCAGCCGCCGCTCCAGTCACTGGTGCCAACGCCGCAGCCGGCGCCGGCGCCAACACCGCAGCATGGGAGGCGTAGAGCCGATGGCAGAAGAGAGGTACACCACCGAACGGGACGGATTCGGCCGGCTCCTGGCTGACCGTGAGATCTGGCGGCAGGCCGGAACGATTCCGGCGGCCGGCGAGCTGACCGCGCGGTGGCTGGAAGGCCGCAGCGAGTACCAGCCGGGCACCTTCGCGCCGCGCTTCGACGACGAAACCCGGGCAATCGCCGGCGGGCTCGCGGAGCTGAACCGCAGCGGGCTCTTCACCAAGGAATCCCAGCCCGGCGTGCCCACCGAGGGGCATGCGCAGCGCGCGTACGTGACCGGGTTCTGCAGCGTGGAGTCGGCGGCCGCGCTCCTGGAGCTGTCCGGCCGGACCGACCTGGTGACCGTGGCCCACGCGCCCGGGGAAGCCAGCCAGGCGTCCATCCCCGTGACCCTGCTGGACGGTGACGTGGTCACGGTGCTCGGCAGCAGCGAGGGCCCGGTCGGCGACGACCAGCTCCGCGACTGGGCCGAGGAAGCCAACGAGAGCCTGGCCCTTGTGCTGGCGGATTCCTGGTATGTCGAGGTCTTCGATCCGGTCTGGGGACGGAACGGCGTAGTGCTGCCGGCCGTGTTCGGGGCGCTGGCAGACCTGGAGCCTGCCGCCGTGGCGCCGGGCGGCTAGTCCGAATCCACGCCGACGCTGGCGGCCTCGTCCAGGGTGTGGGGCGCGAAATGCTCCAGCATGTCCTTCATCGCGTCGAGGCCCTGCTTGTAGGTCGCCGACGCCCGCCACTGCTCGATCTGTTCGATTGATTCCCACGGCCCGGTGCTGATGAACCGGTTGGGCACGTCCTTGTCGTGCATCAGCACGGCCTTGGCGTGCGGGAAATCCTCCTTCGTCTTTCTGGCCAGATCACGCCAGGCCTGCACGAAATCATTCTCACGGCCCGGATGTACCAACCAGATTCCCAGCGTATAAACCGACACGTCGACCGCCTCCATTTTCTGCACGGGGTTGATAGCCCGATTATGGGCCTGTCACCGGGGCGGCGGTAGGGCCGAGCTGCCCGAGGACCCGCAGCGGCTTCCGCCGCGACGCCCGCCGTGGCGGGGCAGGTTCAGTCGGCCTGCGGCGGCGGGCCCGAGCCGGCGTCGGACCCGGCCACCACGACGGCGGCGCCCGCCAGCAACGCGGCATTGGCCCAGAAAATCCCGAGGACCCCGAGCGGCGCCGCGAACGCGCCCACGGCGATCGGCAGGGAGATCTGGGCCAGCCGGTTCAGGGTCATCCGCAGGCCGAGGGCGGAGCCGTGATGGGAAGCGGGCGTCAGGGAGATCACCCAGGCCATGGTCAGGGGCTGCGGAATGCCAAGTCCCACGCCCAGACCGATCATCACCGCGATGGCGCCGTACGGGCCCACCAGCGGAAGGGCGAGCAGCGAGGCCACGGCCATAACAATCGATACGAACAGCAGCGCCTTGCGGCCGAACCTGTTCAGCAGCCGGGTCAGGCCCACCCTGCTGAGCACGGAAACGGCCGCGCGCAGTGCCAGGAGCAGCCCGACCGCCGTCGCGCTCACGTTCTGCTCTGTGGCCCAGACCGGAACGAACGCGTACATGAGGTCCACGGTGACCAGCACCGCGCCGCTGACGGCGAGCGAGCGCCACAACCCCGGAGCCCGGTAGACGCCGCCGGCACCGCGCGGGGACCCCATCGCTATCCGCCGTTCCTGCCGGAGCGCCGCATCCGTCCGGCGCAGGAAGAAGAAGGCCGGCGTCGCCAGCAGGCTGAAGCCGATGCAGATCAGCAGGCCGAGGTCGGTGTTGGGACCCGTGCCGTTGCCGGCTCCGAGGGAGGCCACCAGTGTCACTGCCGGCGGGCCGATCAGCTGGCCCACCGAGGCCGCCGCCGTCAGGGTCCCGAAGGCACTGTCGCTGGACCCGCTGCTGCTGCTGGCGTGGGCCACGAACGTCTGCTGGCCCACCATCACCAGCAGGTTCCCCAGGCCGATGATAACGCTGGCGACCAGCAGAAACGGCAGCCCCTCCACCGCGAACATCAGCGTTGTCCCCGCCGCCGCCGTCAGCAGGCCCGTGGTCGCCATGCGGGTCCCGCCGAACCGGTCCGCGATCCGTCCGGCCGGAAGCGCCCCGACGAGGGCCGGGAGGGCGAAAGTGGACGCCACCACACCGAGGAACACCGGCTCGGCGCCGGCTTCGAGGGCGCGGTATCCGATCATGAGCCGGATACCCACCCACGCCGCCTGCGCCAGGACAGCCTGGACGCTAAGGGCTGCGCGCCACGGACCTGCGCTCACGGACGCAGCGGGATTTCGTCTGTTCCGCCCAGAAGCCGGGTGAGGTCGTCAATGCCGTCCCGGGCCGCCTGGTACCGGGCCGGATCCTGGTGGAAGACTGCGAGCTGCAGCGCATAGGCGAGGGCCACCGGGATCAGCTGCGTGCGGTACTCGGTGTCGTCGCCGCGGCGTGCCGTGATCAGGTGGTCCGGGCTCGGGCGGAAGCGGTAGCCGGGAACATCCGAGATCAGGATGGTCTTGCCGCCCCGCCGGGCCGCCTCGGAAACGAGCGTCGCCAGCTGGCTGGGTGCCTCGCGCAGGGCCAGGGCGATCAGCGTGCTGTTTTCGTCGAAGCTCACGAACCCTTCGGCGATGTCCTTGGGCGTCGTGCCCAGCGTCACGGTCTTCAGCCCGAGCCGCCGCATCCGGCGGGCCAGGAGATCCAGTGTGGGTTTCTCGTCGTTCCTGGAGAACAGGTACACGGTCTGCGATTCGTGCAGTGTGTGTGCAGCGGCGTCGAGGTCTTCCTGCGGAACGAAGTGCGGCAGCCGCTTCAAAGCCCGGATTTCGTCGGCGATGAAGGCGGACAGGTCGTAGCCGGACTCCCCGCGCATGATGACCTGGTGGGCCTCGCCCAGGGTCTCGTCCTTGCGCAGATCATTCCGCAGGTCCGGGTAGCCCCGGTACCCGAGTTTCTGGGCGAGCCGCACGACGGTGGATTCGTGGGTCTTGGCCCGCTCCGCCACTTCCGCCGCGGGGATGCCGGACATCTGGTCACCGAGCAGCACGTTCATGACGCGCTCCTCCGATGCACTGAGCCGGGCCGTGCTGCTGGCCACTACTGCTTTGAAACTCAAGATGGCTCTCCTTTGAGATTCCCCGAGGGAATACCTGTGATGCTTGACACTATTCCACAGACATGCAATCCTGTGCAAGGTTGCAAGATTGGCAAACGCCAGAACTTGCGACCCCTATTTTCTCAACTTTGCCGCAGAGAGGCGGACAACAAAGATGCAAACCCTCAATGCGCCAGTTGCGCTTGAATGGACGGTCGCCACGGCGGCCCTTGGCGGAGGCGCGGCGGTTGCCGTCGTCGGCGCCGGGTATGGCCTCACGAACACGTCAGGCGTGGGGGCCGGATTCTTCCCCGCCGTCGCCGGAACGCTTATGGCGGCGGCCGGTATTCTCTGGATTCTCCAGCTGCTCGCGGCACGCCGCACCTCCATCCCGGAACCCGCCCCGGCAGCTGCCGGCCCGGCCACTGCAGGCCCGGATGGTGCAGGTCCGGAATCGGTCCCGCCCCACCACGAGTCCGATTCGGCCCTGGTGGCCCTCCTCGATGACGACAACAGCGACGAGCCGGACATCGCCGACTTCCCGGACCGCCAGGGCTGGATCCGGGTGGGCATCATCGCCGGCTCGATCCTGCTGGCCGCGCTGCTGCTGCCGCTCCTCGGCTACACCGTCGTCATGACGCTGCAGCTGGGCACCATCCTCTACTTCGTCAGCCAACGGAAACTGTGGATCTCCGTCCTCGTGGCGGTCGGCGCGGCCCTGGCCTCCCGGCTCGTCTTCGAAGTCTGGCTCGGGACTGCGCTGCCCACGGCCAGCCTCGACTTCCTCGCCGGACTGGGGCTGTGACCCATGGGATTTGACCAGCTCCTCGGCGGCCTCGCCACCGTCTTCACTCCCGAGCACCTGCTCTTCGCCCTCATCGGCTGCGTCCTGGGCATGCTGGTCGGCGTCCTGCCCGGCTTCGGCCCGGCAGCGGCAGTGTCACTGCTGATCCCGGTCACGTTCGGCCTGGACGCCACCTCCGCCATCATCATGCTGGCCGCCATCCTGTACGGCGCAGCGTACGGCGGCACCACCACTGCGGTGCTGCTGCGGATCCCCGGCGAAGCGTCCTCGATCGCCACCACACTGGACGGCTACCAGATGGCCAAACAGGGCCGGGGCGGTCCCGCCCTGGTCATCGCCGCCCTGGCCTCGTTCGTCGGCGGACTGCATCGGCGTCATCGGCTTCGTCGTCGTGGCACCCTTCAGCCGGCTGGCGCTCGAATTCGGCGCACCGGAACTGTTCCTGGTCTCGCTGCTCGGCTTGGCCCTCATCACCAGCTTCGCCGGGAACAACCCCGCCAAGGCCCTGCTCAGCGCCGCCGCGGGCCTGGCGATAGCGACCGTCGGCGTCGACTCCGGCGTCGGGATCGCCCGGTTCACCTTCGACATGCCGGAACTGTTCGACGGCATCGGCCTGGTGGCGGTGGTGATGGGCGTCTTCGGCCTCAGCGAAGTCCTGGGACAGGCCCAGAAGGGCCCGCTCGGCGTGCCGAGCCCGCTGACGGTCGCGCGGCTGCTGCCCACCCGCACCGATCTGCGCCGCTCCGCGCTCCCGTTCCTGCGCGGCTCGGTGATCGGCTTCTTCATGGGGCTCCTTCCCGGCTCGCCGGGCGCTGCGACCTCGCTGGCGTCCTATGCGGCGGAGAAGAAGCTGTCACGTCGGTCCAAGGAGTTCGGCAAGGGCGCCGTCGAGGGCGTCGCCGGACCGGAAGCAGCCAACAACGCGCTGGCCGTGTCCTCGATGATCCCGCTGTTCACCCTGGGCATCCCGACCTCGGCAACGGTGGCGATCATGGCCGGCGCCTTCACCATCAACGGCCTGATCCCCGGACCGCTGCTGTTCCGCGACAACCCCGACGTCGCCTGGGCCATCATCGCCAGCCTGATCGTCGGCAACCTCATCCTGCTGATCCTTAACGTCCCGCTCGCCCGGGTATGGATCGCCGTGCTGAAAGTCCCGTTCCACTACCTGATGGCCGCCATCCTCGCTTTCATGTTCCTGGGCACCTACAGCATCAACGGCAGCCCGTTCGACATCATGATCATGCTCGGCGCCGGAGTCCTCGGCTACATCTTCCAGCTGGTCAAGGTCCCGCTCACCCCGCTGGTCCTGGCACTGATCCTCGGGCCGATGCTCGAAGAAAACTTCCAGCGGTCCCTGGCCCTGTCCCGCGGCAGCTACAGCCGTCTTCCTCGACGGCCCCATCAGCCTCACCCTCATCGGCGTCATCGCCATCGCCATCGTTTTCGGGGCCGTCCGCCCCCTTATCGCTTCCATGCTGAAGAAGAAAACCATCACCCCTGTCGCACCAAAGGAGCTTGCGAAATGAAAAAACTCACCGTTTTGACCACAGCGGCCATTGCCGCCGCCGCCCTGGCCCTGACCGGCTGCGGGGGCGCCGCCAACGGCAACACCACCGCGGCGGGCACGTTCCCCAAGGCCGGCGCCACGATCGAGTGGATCGTGCCGTCCGCGGCCGGTGCCGGAAGCGACATCCTGGCCCGCATCGTGGCGCCCGCCATGCAGGAGGACCTCGGGGCCAACGTCAAGGTGGTCAACAAGGAAGGCGGCAGCCAGATCGTGGGCCTGAGCTACCTGGCCAACGCGAAGCCCGACGGGCTCACCTTCGGGACCACCAATGTCCCGTCCATCCTGGGCCGCTACCTGGACCCGTCGAAGAAGGCCGGGTTTGACCGCGGCAGCTTCACTCCCATTGGCGCCTACGCGACCAATGCCGTGGTCATCGGCGTGAACAAGAACAGCCCGCACCAGGACATCAAGGCCCTGTTCGAGGCCGTCAAGGCATCGCCCGGGACCATCAAGGCCGGCACGGACTCCCGCGCCGGGGACGATCACGTCAATCTCCTGCTCCTGGAAAAGGAACTGGGCCTGGACTTCAACATCGTCCATTACAACAGCGGGGCGGACAAGGTGGCCGCCCTGGTCTCGGGCGAACTCGATTTCGCGCTCGGCGGCGTCTCCAGCTTCTTCGGGCAGTACAAGTCCGGCGACATCAAGCTCCTCACGGTGGTTTCGGACCAGCCCAGCCCCTTCGCGGCCGAGATCCCCACCCTGCAGAGCGCCGGTTACAAGATCGAGCCGATGTCCAGCACCTTTGTCCTTTCGGTTCCCTCCAAGACGCCGGCCGACGTCGTGGCCCGGCTCGAGGCGGCGCTGAAGAAGGCCACCGACAGCACCGCGGTGCAGGACAAGCTCAAGGGCGCGGCCACCCAGCCGGCGTGGCAGTCCAGCGCCGATGCCAGCAAGCTCTGGGAGGAACGCGAAAAGACCATCAAGCCCATCATCGAAGAACTCCTCCAGCAGAAGTGACCATGGAAACCCTCAGAAAGGCCGGCGAGACCGTGCTTACAGGAATCGAAACGCAGACCCGCTTGGATCAGGGCGAAATCATCCGCCGGCTTGGCGCCCTTCCGGCGGCCAACATCGGCGACGCCCAGGAGCGGATCGGCGTCGCCTCCGGCCTCTATCCGGTCTGGCCCGGCGCCCGGCTTGCGGGCCCCGCGTACACAGTCTGGACCCGTCCCGGGGACAACCTCATCATCCACAAGGCGCTGGACGGCGCGAAACCCGGGGACGTGATTGTGGTCAACGGCGGCGGGGACCAGTCACGGGCGCTCATCGGTGACCTGATCGGTCTTCGCGCGAAGAAACTGGGCATCGCCGGTTTTGTGATCGATGGAGCCGTGCGCGACGCCGAGGCCCTCGCCGCCTGCGGCCTGCCGGTGTTCGCCCGCTCCGTCACGCCGGCGGGGCCGTACAAGTTCGGCCCCGGGCGGCTGCAGATCCCGGTGGCGATCGCCGGCGTCGTCGTCGCGCCGGGAGACATCATCGTCGCCGACGCCGACGGCGTTGTGGTGGTGAGTGAGCAGGACGCCGTCCAGGTTCTCGCCGACGCCGAACAGGTCGAGGCCAAGGAGACCGCCAAGCGCATCTCCCTCGAGGAGACCGCCGGGTAGCTCCACCCGGTTGCCGTCGCACAAGCAGCCCTGCCCGCAGTATTTCGCGGGCAGGGCTGCTTGTGCGCGGGCGGCGCCCTTAGATCCCGGCGATCAACTCGGCGAGCTGCCGTGATCGGCTGATGAACGGCGAATGGCTCGAGGACAGGCTGACAGAGTTGGTGCAACGGCTGGCCATGCGTTCCTGGAGCTCGGGGCTGAGCGCCTGGTCCTGCTCGCACCGGAGATAGGTGCTCTCGACGCTTTGCCAGGAGATGCGGTCCGGTATTCCGCGGCCGTGGCCGGGCCGCTGCCGCACGAGCAAACCCGTCGCCCGGTCGCTGTCGGCCTCAGTGCAGTCGGCGTACAAAACCTCCCGGGCCCGTTCCCGCAGAATGCTGGTTGTGCCGTCTTCGTTGTGCCGCACGGCTCCATTCACCAGGGCGCCGGCACCGCCCAGGACGGCACCGCTTTCCCCGGCCGCCGGCACGAAGGCTGCCACGTAGATGAGGTGGCTGACGCGGTCAAGGCCGGTGATGACCGATCCCCCGTATGAATGGCCCAGGACAACCGGCTCCCCCCGGCAGCCGTCCACGGCCGCCTGCACTGCTGCCGTGTCGGCCGCGAGCGAGCCGCGGTGCAGATACGGAACATGGACAGCGACGCCCTGCCCGCGCAGATCGTCCGCCAGGCGGTCGAAGTGTGCCGGCTGGTGCCACAACCCGTGCACCAGCACGACTTCCGGTCTCTGCCTCATGGCCCCAGCCTACGGTCTTGCCGGAGGGATGACCGGGCCGGGCACAGTGTTGCCAAAGTGACCCAGCAGGTCCAAAGTGAAGTAGGTCACGCCCAGCCGGGATCCGGCCGAGGCTCCCCGGGAGCCGCGAATTCGCTGTGGAGGTCAATCATGAGCACGACGTCCGAGGAAGTGTTCGACGCAACGCCCGAAGGTGACGAGCCCGAGCTCAAACGGGTCCTCGGCCCCAAGCTCCTGCTCCTCTTCATCGTCGGTGACATCCTCGGCGCCGGCGTCTACGCCGTCACCGGAACCATGGCCGGCACGGTCGGCGGCCTCGTCTGGCTGCCCTTCCTGCTGGCATTCATCGTCGCGACGTTGACCGCATTCTCCTACCTGGAACTGGTCACGCAGTACCCCCAGGCCGCCGGCGCCGCGCTCTATGCGCACAAGGCATTCGGGATCCACTTCGTGACCTTCCTGGTGGCGTTCGCCGTCGTCTGCTCCGGCATCACAAGCGCCTCGACGTCCGCGAACGTCCTGGCACAGAACCTCTTCGGGGGCCTGGAGATCAACGGCTGGATGGGCGACCCCGGACCGGGCGCCGTCACCGCCGTCGCGATGGGCTTCATGCTGCTGCTGGCGGCGATCAACCTGCGGGGCGTGGGCGAGAGCGTGAAGTTCAATGTGGTCCTGACCCTGGTCGAGATGACCGCCCTCTGCATCGTGATCGGCGTCGGCTTCTTCGTGATGGCACAAGGCGGCGGGAACCTCGAGGAGATCGTCGTCTTCACCGACTACCAGGACAAGGGGCTGTTCCTGGCGGTCACCGCGGCCACGTCCATCGCGTTCTTTGCCATGGTCGGCTTCGAGGACTCGGTGAACATGGTCGAGGAGACCCAGCACCCCGAACGGATCTTCCCCCGGACCATGCTGACCGGCCTCGGCATCGCGGTGATCCTCTACATGCTGGTGGCCGTGTCCGTGGTCAGCGTGCTCTCGCCCACCGAGCTCGAGGGGATCAGGGAAGCCGAAGGTGCCGCGCTCCTTGAGGTGGTGCACAAGGGCTCGCCGGACTTCCCGATCGACAAGGTCTTTCCGTTCCTCGCAGTCTTCGCCGTCGCCAACACCGCGTTGATCAACATGTTGATGGCCAGCCGCCTGATCTACGGCATGGCCCGCCAGGACGTCCTGCCGCGGCCGCTCGGAAAGGTCCTGCCGGGACGCCGCACACCGTGGGCCGGTATCGCGTTCTCCACCGTCCTCGCGCTGGGGCTCATCTGGTACGTCACCAGCGATCCGAAGAGCAACGTCGTCGCGAACCTGTCCGGCACGACGGCGTTCCTGCTGCTGTGCGTGTTTACCGTGGTGAACGTGGCTTGCCTGGTGCTCCGCCGCAAGAGGGATCCCAACCGCAAGGTGTTCTTCACCTCGCCCGGGCAGCTGCCGGTGGTCGCGGCCCTGCTGTGCGCCTTCCTCGCCGGTCCGTGGGTGGGCCGGGCCGTCATTCAGTACCAGATCGCCGGCGGCCTGATGGCGATCGGCGTGGTGCTGTGGTTCATCACGTGGCTGATCAACAGGAGGACCAACGCCGGGCCGGGCAGCCCTGTCGGCGTCCAGAACGTCGGCAAGGACGGTTAGGGGCCAGCGCCCCGAGCGCGGACGCCGCATTCGAGTGCTTGCTGCACTCGGCACCGCCCTGGTGGTTGGCGCTTCGTCGGGCTGCGCTCTTTCCCCGGGGCGCAGCGAGCCGCCCTGCATGCCGCCAGCCTTTTCGGTGGCACCGTCGAGTGCAAAGGCCGGCGCGGAGGTGACGGTCTCAGCGCGGGAGGCCGACTGCAACCCACGCTATGGCCGGAACGCCCTCATCCAGGTGGTGGTCACCGACGCGGACGGCCGAAAGGTCATCGACGCCACCGCCCCGATGACCGACGCCGGCGCCTTCACCTACACCTTTGAGGTCCCACCCCGGACGGCTGCCGGGGACGCCACTGTCACTGCCATGCCGCTCAATATCGACTGGTGCGATGACACCGGCAAGAACAACCGCGCCGACGAAGCGGCCGCGGCTCTCGAACGGACCTCGTGTGTCATCCCGCTGAAGCCACTGGCCATCGTCCCGTAACGTACCGGCAGCCGGGTCCGGGTGAAGGGTCCGACCGGCACCCGGACCGGATCAAGATTTCGTGGCGCCGAGCGGGACCAGGTCCAGGTCGGGCGCAGGATCCGTGGCCAGCCGGGCGTGGGTTTCGACGTCGAAGCGTGCGGTGCCATATTGAAGCTTGGCGCGTTCCACGCCCTCCGGGGCAAACCCGGCCCGGGTCGCGACCCGGCAGGAGGCTGGATTGTTGGTCCGGTGCCCCAGTTCGAGCCTGAACACATCGAGCTCTTCGAAGGCCAGTCGAGCCAGGGTTGCAGTCGAGCGGGCCGCAAGGCCCAGGCCACGGGCCTCGGGAGACAACCAGTAGTAGATCCAGGCCGTGTGGTGGCGCTGGTCGATATTGCTGATGCCGACGTTGCCGGCCGCCTTGCCTCCGACCTCGATCGCCAGGTTGCAGGACCGTTCCGGCTGCCAGGCCAGTCTGGTCTCGATGAATCGCTGGGCGGCATCCGCGCTGTCGAGTACTGTCTCGCCGAACTGGGTCCCCAGGTCCGGAACAGACGCGGACAGCGCACTCAGGACGGCCGCATCGGTTTCCCGCCAGGGCCGGAGCAGAACGGAAATCATCGACCGAGGCTACCACCGGCCATCTGCGACCGGATGATCGGAGCGGGGCCGGTCAACAAAACACCCCCGCACCGTGTCACAAAGACTGGTGCGGGGGTGTTTCGTTAGGTGGCCCTGCCGGTATTGGGGGATACGACAGGACCGGCTAAACCGTAGGCCTGAAGATTTACTAAGTCAATTGTTTGTCTGGACGCCACAAACCGCTTCCCCGGCCGGCCCCCAAAGAACTTGCCGGCCGGAATGCGGTCGTCGCCGTGCCCGGCCCGCAGTAGTCACACCCGCGCGGGCGGCCACGTCGCATCACTCAACGAAGTTGGACATGTCCAATTTCGACTCTCGCAGAATATTCAATATATTTGGACATGTCCAATCCGGTGGTAATGTGGGCTGGCACCGCACCGAGACCGCAGCAAAGGAGCCGACGTGATGAACCACCCGTCGAATGATTCCCGGCCTGGAGCGGATCTGGCACGGAAGCTGAACTTGCTGCTGGACTCGGCCGAGGCCGAGGGCAGGAAGATCGGGTTCAATGAGGTCCGTGACGCCATGTCCGCTGCAGGGACGCCGATCTCCCGCGCCCGGTGGCACTACATGCGCGCGGGCACGGGCCCGGCAGTCAAGAAGACGGAGCTCCTGCAGAACCTCGCCGGTTTCTTCGGCGTGAACCGCGATTACCTCCTGGACGGCGAGGAGGATCTTCCGCCAAAGGTGGAAGCCCAGCTGGAGCTGCTGGCCAGCATGAAGGCCAAGAAGGTGCGGAATTTTGCCGCCCGCCAGCTGGACGGGCTGTCCCCGGAGACGCTTCTCCAGATCAGGGATCTCATCGACGAGCAGCTGGCCGACGCGACGTCCGCTGAAGCGGGCGCGGCAGAGACCAAACCTTCCGGATCCACGCCCGAGGGCCCGGACGCACCCTGATACGCTCCTCTCTTGGAGGACGGGGCCTTGCCGGCCCGCCAGGAATCGATCCCGAGGACCCCTGACATGGACTACAACGCCGCCCGGGCACGGGCACTCGGCGCGGAAGATGATCTGGAGCTGCAGGAGCCGGTGTCACTGCTGTCGATCCACACCCATCTGGAGACCACCAGGGGACGGAAAATCGTCATCAAACCCATCACTCACACCCCGACGGACAAAGTCTGCGGCCTGTGGTTCGGCCTCGACCACCTGGACCTGATTCTTCACGCCCAAGCCGCGTCGGAGGTGCATCGCCAGCAAATCATCCTGCACGAGTTTGCCCACATGATCCTGTGCCATGACCAGGAAGAGATGCCGCACGGCCACGCCAAAGCGTTCTTTCCGGACCTGGACCCGGAGCGCGTCATCAAGGCCCTCAAGCGCACAGATTTCGTCGACGAGTTCGAGGTGACCGCGGAGCTCCTCGCGGACCGGCTCGCCGCCCGGATCCGCCGTTCCAAGCGACGTGACGGACAGCCCGGCAACTTCGGGGCGGTCTTCGGATGATGCAGTTCGTGATGGCCGGCGCGCTGTTCCTGCTGGCTCTCGCCCGCATCCCCGCCGTCCGCGCAAACGGGCGGGATCCGGTGTTCCAGGCTGCCGTCTTCTCGGGCGCGTCCTCCCTGCTCGGAAACCCCGGCCTCTATCTCGCGGTCGACGCCGTGCTCGGCGGGTTCAACCTGACCAAGCTGGCCATCAACTCCCTGATGATCATCGGGCTCTGGTATTTGCGCGCCGCCGTCGTCCACGCGATCTCCCCCGCCGCCGACCGGCGGCCCGCGTGGGTGCGGCTGATGCCGCCGGCCGTCACGTTGGCCTTGCAGACTGCCTTCTTCTTCCTCGCCGGCCCGCTGCCTTCCACCGCGACCTGGGGCGAATACCACCTGCTGCCTTTCGCCACCCTGTTCTCATTGATGGTGATTCTCTTCGTTGCATGGACCAGCGGCGAGATCGCCTGGGCGTGCTTCCGGTTCGTGCCCCGGATGCGCCGGTCGTTCCGCCTCGGTTTTTCCATGCTGGGCCTGGGGTCTCTGATCAGCGTCTTGACGGTGACGCTGATGGCCATCGAGCTGTGCCGGCCCTTCCCCTGGCTGCCGCAGATCGGTCCGGCCTCCGCCACGCCGCCGCCGTTCCACCTGATGGAGGTGTTCGCGATCGGCCTTACCGGTGTGGGACTGACAATCCCCGCCGTCGCCGGACGCGTCGCACGCAGGCGCGACGCACTCCGCCTGGGACGGACCATTGAAAAGGTCGGGATCATCCGCGAGAAGGCGCTCAGGAACACTGACATGGAGCGGATTCTCAAGACCGACGCCGCCGCACTCCCCCAGGAACGGCTTCACCGCATGATCGTGGAGATCTGGGACGCGGAACTGGCTGCCCGCGGCAACCCGGCATTGGACGCCGACGACCGGGCCTACGTGCTGCTGGTGGAGTCCGACTTCGGCCTGGAGCGCACTTCGTGACTCTGTCTGAGCGGCTGACGCACCCGACCCGGCTTTCACGGCCGGAGGGCGACGACCTGTTCGGGATCTACCGCAAAATGGTCCTCTTCGACTTCCAGAAAGAGATCCACGCCGGCTTCTTTGTCGCCTACTACCGGAACTTCGCCGTCCCCTCCATCGCCCGGACGCTGGCGGACCGCGGCGAAATGAAGGCCCGGCCAATGAAACGGTCCTACGACACCGGAATCGTCATCCACGAGATCATCGCCAACGGCTTCGACAGCGAGCGCGGCCTGGCCATGACCGAACTTCTGCGCCGGGTCCATAGAGGTGTTCCCGGCAGCAGCGATGATTTCCGGTACGTCCTGATGACCCTCCTCGTCCTCCCGCTGCGCTGGATCGACCGGCACGGCTGGCGCAAACTGACACTCCGCGAGGAAGAAGCCGCCGTCGCGTTCTACGCTGAACTCGGCCGCCGCATGGGGCTCGAGCCGGCTCCGGCCGACCTGCAGGCGGCAAACCGTTTCCTGGATGAGTACGAGGACCGGAACCTCGCTCCCAGCCGTGAAGGCGCAGGCATCCTGGCCGCCACCGTCGGTGCCCTGAAAGTCCGGCTGCACCCGGCGCTGCGGCCGCTCACACCGGTGGTGCTCGCGCTCATGATGGACCAGCCCAGGGTGGCCGCCGCGCTGGGCCTGAGGCCGGCCCCGGCCGGGCTGCGCGCCGCGTACCGGGCGGTCCTGCGGTTCCGGGCCATCCGCGCCCGGATGGACCCGCTGCCGACCACACCGTCATTCACTCCGGGCGGCCGGATGTCCCTCTACCCGGACGGCTACACCCTGGACCAGATAGGACCCGTTGGCCCGCGATCCGGTTCGGGACAGTCCCCCCATGCTTGAACTGATCGAACCTGCCGAACACCTGCAGGCCGCGTGGCTGGAGGCACATGCCGACTGGGGCCCGGGAGTCCATGAGGACGGCTTCGGGCTGCTGACCAGCGACGACGTCGATTCGCCGGCCGGGTTCGCGGCCTGGGTGGCGCGGCTGGCCGATGATTCGCCGCACTGCACCTACCGATGGATCGTCGACGGCGACCAGGTGCTCGGCGGGATCGCGCTGCGGCACCCATCCAGCGCCTCCGTGCTGTGGGCCGGACACGTCGGCTACGGCATCCGGCCGTCAGCGCGCCGCCGCGGGGTGGCCACGTGGGCGCTGGGCCGGATCATCGACGAGGCGCGCCTGCTCGGCCTGGACCGGGTGCTGCTCGTCTGCGAGGCCGGCAACGTCGCCTCGGCGACGACGATCGAGCGCCAGGGCGGCGTCCTCGAGGATGCCGGAGACGCCGGGCACGGCGCCGTGTGGCGGTACTGGATCACGATCGCTGGGTAACGCACCCACTCCTGACAAGGACTAGGGACAACGACGACGACGACCGCGGCGCGCGACGGCGGCGCGCGGCGGAAACAGCGTCCTGACCCCGCTTCGGTAGGATAAACAAGACGGTTGTCCGGTTTTAGGCCAACCGGTCCGCCGGTACGCTGTCCAGGCCGTGCCGAAGTGGCAGTCAAATTTGGGGGATGCACGTATGTCACTGCTCGACGCCGAAACAACGCACGGACCGCCTGCCGGGACGTCCCTGGCGGACGCACCGGGCCCGGGACCGCAGCGGACCAACGGGGCCGGCCGACGGGCATGGCCCCTCCCGGCCCTGCCGCCGCTGGCCGGCCGGCTGGCTTTGTCGCTGGCCATCGCGGGGGCGCTAGCGCTGATGGCCTTCTGGCTCGGCAGCTGGTCCAAACAGGGCCTCGACTTCAGCGTCTACTGGCACGGCGGCAAGATCCTCAACGAGGCCGGCGCGGAGGTCTCGGATCTCTATGGACCCTCAGTCGCCTGGGCCGGCGGACCGGGACTGCCGTTCACCTACCCGCCGTTCGCGGCCCTGCTCTTCAGCCTGCTGGCCCTGCTGCCGGAGAAGCTCGCGCTGAACCTCTTCAACGCGGCAGGAGCCGCCGTGGCGATCTGGGTAGCCGTGCGCGCCGTCCGCTACTGGAAGGCCAAGGCAGACTGGCGCAGCACATTCCAGTCCGCCGGCAACCGCTGGGCCGCGCTCCTGCTGGTCCTCGTGGTGCTGAACCTCGGCCCGTGGCGCGAGACCCTGGCATTCGGCCAGATCAATATCCTGCTTATGGGAATGATGGCCTGGGACCTGCTGGCCCGAAACCAGCGCTGGGCCGGCGGTTTCCCCGGGAGCGGCTTCCTGGTGGGAGTCGCGGCAGGCATCAAGCTGACGCCCCTGGTCTTCGGGCTCTACTTCCTGATGCGCCGGGACTGGCGCGGACTGCTCAACATGGCGGCCGGATTCAGCGCGACAGTGCTGACCGGGTGGCTGCTGCGCCCCGCCGAATCCCTGCAGTTCTGGCTGGAAATCCTGCCGGACACGTCAAGGATCGGCGGCGCCGGTTATGTGGACAACCTCTCGCTCAAGGGCACGCTGCTGCATTTCGGCGTCCCGGAAACGGCCGTCACGGTGCCGTGGCTGGTGCTGAGCCTTCTGGTGGTCGCCCTGGCCGCTGCCATCATCAAGGCCGCCAGCGATCAGGGCGCCCGCGTGGTTGCCATTTCGACGACGGCGCTCACCATGCTGCTGATCAGCCCCGTCTCCTGGTCGCACCACTGGGTGTGGGCCGCCGTCGTGCTGCCGGCCTTCGCCTGGACCCTGCGCGAGACGCCGCACCGCTACCGCGGGACGCGGTGGCTTATGGGCGCGGTGCTTGGCGTCTCCGTGCCCGTGTTCATGCTCTCGCCGAAGACCATCGGCACGGCGTTGGGTGCCGGGAACCTCGACATCCAGACGCCCGGCCTCTGGATCATGGCTTCCAGCGCAGGGGTCTTCTGCGCCTTGGCCATCCTGGTGTGCTGGCTCGTGGTGGTGCGGCGCGGGTCGCTGTCGCCAGCCGCCCAACTCCATGGCGCCGGCGTCCCGGCCGCTGCCGTCACGCCGGCGAGTCCGCCGGCGCCCCTCGCCTGACGGCAATTCCGGCGCAGACCAGCCCGGTAAGCTCCTGCGGGTCCTCGTGGAAGTCTTTATGCATGAGCCCGGGAAGCAGGATGGCCCACATCTCTTCGATCCGCTGCATGACATCGGCGCGCCCGGTCAGGACCCCGGAGACCATCTGGACCCCGGTGAACGAGGCAACCAGGTACCTGGCAAGGGCCGCGGAGTCGATGGAAGATCGCACCTGTTGTTCCCTCTTGGCCCGATCGGCCAGCTGCTCCATGACAGCTATCCAGTCCTCGTAGGGTCCTTGCACGGGATCGCCAAATGCGGTGGCCTCCAGCGTGAGTCGGATTCCTGCCCTGACAATAGGCTCCTGCACCAGTTCGCGGCCGAACGCGCCGCACAGCAGGATCATGGTGGGCAGTGCCGGTCGGTCCTGGGCCAGGAGCGCTTGGCTCTCCGCCACGACGATCCGGTGCTGTTCCTCGATGACGGCCCTGGCAAGCTCTTCCTTGGACTGGAAGTGGAAGTAGAGTGCACCTTTGGTCACCTTGGCCGCTTCGGCTACCTGGGTCAGGCTGGCGCTGCCGTAGCCGAGCTCCTCGAAGACCGCTGCCGCGCCGACGATGATCGCCTCGCGGGTGGCCTTCGCACGATCCTGGAGGACCATCATTGAACCTCGACTCTACTTTCCTGCGTGGTCCGGGACCGCGCTCGTTAGATCCTAGCAAGGAGGCCGCGGACGCCGGCCCTTTACTTCCGGGGCGTCGTTGAGGCACCGTATGGCAATGAGCGAGCGCGTATTCACAGACATGTGGGTGGACCCACAGGACGACCCCCGCGAACTTGGCGAGCAGCCTGTCGGCGAAAAGGAGACGGTGTGGGACTACTTGACCCGCTACCGGATGACCTTGGAGATGAAGTGTTCGGGGCTCGACGCCGGGCAGCTGGCGCTGCGGTCCGTTCCGCCGTCGACGATGTCGCTGCTGGGCCTGGTGCGGCACCTCGCAGGGGTGGAACACCACTGGTTCCAGCGGGTCCTTCAGCAGCGTGACGAACCCCGCCTCTACCGGACAGCAGCCGACCGCGACAACGATTTCAATGGGGCCGCTGCCGACCCCGCGGTTGTCGAGGAGGCCTGGTCGGCCTGGCGCATGCAGACCGCTGCGGCCGATGAATGGATGGCCGGCGAGATTTCCATGGATGCCGTCGTCACGCTTGCCGATGGAACCTCGTCCGTGCGGGACATCCTGGTGCACATGGTCGAAGAGTATGCCCGGCACATCGGCCATGCCGATCTCCTGCGGGAGTGCATTGACGGCCGCACCGGCCAGTGACGGCCGCGCCAGATCCCGCAGGCGGCCCTGAGGATGCTTACCCCGGCGGAGGCAGTGCGCCGTAGGAACTCGGCAGCGCATGCGGATTGGCCGGCCGGTCCCCATCCGAGGAGGCAGGTTCCCTGGTGTCGTAACTGCGTGCCGTGCGCAAATTGCGCGCCCGCTCGCGAAGACCCACCGCGACCCAACCGAGGCCACCGGCCAGAAGCACTAGTCCGAGGACGAACAACGCGGCCGCACCCTGTCCCGCGGTCCCCGAGAACACCTCAAACAGCGGCGTCGGAAGAACGAAAACCGTGACCGCCAGCAGTGTCAGACCCACCGCAATTTGCCATGTCCCCTTGGACCGCATGGTTCCCCCTCCATGTCCTGCTGTTCAGCCGTGTGACCCAGTAAACCCGACAGGTTCACATTTGGGAAGGGCCGTTTCGGCGACGAGAAAGACGTCGATGGAGTCCTCGTGCTCGTGAACAAATCCGCTGCGTTCGTAGAGTCGTCTCGCCGGGCTGCCTTGGAGAACGTTGAGCCGGAAAGGCCGGTGATCGCCGTGCGCCATCATGACGTGACGCAGTACCGCGCTCCCCAAACCCTGCCCTTGGTGCTCGGGCGCCAGATAGAAGTGTTCGATCCATTGCGCGTCGGATTCGGGGCGGACCGCGATGACACCCACGGCGGCGGCCCCGACGTCGATAACAAAGGTATGCGCCGGGTGAAAGCCGGTGAGGAACCGCTGCCGGACACGCACTGGATCCCAGCGTCCGAGGCGCTCAAGGTCGGGACGCATGACCTGGGCGCGGAGCTCTGCAATCCATGAAGCGTCAGAGCGAACGCTTTGGCGCAAAGACCAGGAGGGAGTCATGCCGCTATTGAAGCTGAATTACTTGAAACAAAGAAATCAGCCGACATCCCGGCCCCGTCCGGAGGTCCTCGGGCACCGCTGCGGCCTATGGTCTCCGGCCTGAGGCAGTGCCAGTATGTGGGGAATCAGGCTCAGTGAAGGCGCCCCGGCTTCGGGCGGAAAGGACGCGCGGCCATGACCTACGTCAACAACTTCTCCGATCTGGGACCGGACGACGTCGCCTTGGCAGGCGGCAAAGGCGTCGGGCTGGCCGGCCTCGTCCGGGCCGGGATGCCGGTCCCGCCGGGTTTTGTGCTGAACACCGCAGCGTATGCCGATTTTGTGGATTCCAATCAGCTCCACGCCCGCATCCAGGAGCTCGCCGCGCTGGGACCGCAGGCATCGCCGCAGGACTATGAGGATGCCTCGGCGCGGATCCGGGCCCTCTTCACCGGCGGAACCATGCCGGCCGCGATCGCGGCCGAACTCGATGCCGCTTACCGGCTTCTCGGCAACGGGGATACGGCCGTGGCGGTACGTTCATCCGCCACGGCCGAGGACCTCGCCACGGCCAGCTTCGCCGGGCAGCAGGATACCTACCTCAACGTCCGCGGGCAGGAGGCTCTGGCCGCGGCCGTGACTGAGTGCTGGGCTTCCCTGTGGACGGCGCGTGCCATGGCCTACCGCGCCCGTGAGGGCATCGGACCGGACACGGTGCGGCTCGCGGTGGTGGTCCAGCGGATGGTCGAGGCCGAGGCAGCCGGCGTCATGTTCACCGCAAACCCGGCCAACGGGCGCCGCGACCAAACCGTGATCAGCGCCGCGTGGGGCCTGGGCGAGTCCGTGGTCAGCGGCACGGTCAGCACGGATGACATCGTCGTCGAAGCGCCGACGGGCAGGGTGCTGTCCCGCCGCACAGCCGACAAGGAGGTCATGACCGTCTACGCGGAGCACGGTACCCGGGAGCAGCCGGTGCCGGCGGACCGCCGTCGTCAGCCCGTCATGAACGACCAGGCGGCGGTCGGGCTGGCCGGCTTCGGGGCGCGGATCATGGCTCAATTCGGGCCGCCGCAGGACATCGAGTGGGCACGGTCCGGTGACGGCTTCTTCATCCTGCAATCCCGGCCCATCACCGCGCTGCCGGAACCGGCGGCTGACACCCCGGATACCTGGCCGGTGCCCTACCCGAAGGGGCTGTACTTCCGGGCGAGCATCGTCGAACAGTTGCCGGACCCGCTCTCGCCGCTGTTCGCCGACCTGATTGACGGCTCGGTGTCCCGGTCGTTGAGGGCCTTGATGGCCGAGGCAGTCGGGAAGAACATCATCCGCGAGGACGATGTGGGACTGCCCACCATCAACGGCTACGCCTACTACTACTACCGCACGTCAGGGATGTGGCGGCTGATGGGCAGGTCGCTGACGGCAGTGCGCGCGCTGGTGCGCGGCAAGGCGCACATGGGGGTGGCCGGCTGGCGGGACGTTTCGCATCCCCGCTACGAGAGCGTGATCCGGGAGTGGTCGGCGAAGCCCGTCGGGGAACTCTCCGGCGAGGACCTGCTCTCGGGTGTGCAGGCGCTGCTGGACGCCGGCACCGTGTACTACACGGCGGTGCAGTCAATCATTCCGATTGCCGCGACCAGCGAAATCGCCTTCGGGGTGTACTACGACAAGGTGGTTCGGCGTGACGGGGATCCCGCCGCCCAGACGTTTCTCCTCGGTTACGACAGCGAACCCATCCGGGCGGAGAAGTCGTTGTACGACCTCGCGGGGTGGGCCCGTGGTGTTCCCGGGCTGGCGACGGCGATCCTGGCTGAACCGACGGCGGTACTGGTGGAGTCCCAGCGCACGGGATCCCCGCCTGCCGGTGTCAATCCGGCACTGTGGGAGCAGTGGCATCCCCGCTTCCAGGCCCACCTCGACCGGTTCGGCCACGCGGTCTACAACCTGGACTTCGTCTGTCCCGTGCCTGCCGACGATCCCTCGGCGCCGCTGGAGACGGTCAAGTTCTACCTGCGGGGACAGGGCAATGACCCGCACGAGCGCCAGCGGCTGTCCGCCACCCGCAGGGAGGACCAGACCGGCAGGATTCTCGCCCGGCTCGCGCCGAAGCGCCGGGCAGCGTTCCTCCGGCTGCTGCGGTGGGCACAGAGCGCCGCACCGATCCGCGAGGATGCGCTGGCCGACGTCGGCCTGGCGTGGCCGTTGCTGCGGCGGATGCTGCTCGAACTCGGACAACGGCTGGTTGACTCCGCTGTCATCGCCGAGGCCAACGACGTGTTCTGGTTGCGCCAGACGGAGCTGCGCAGCGCCGTCGAGTTCGGCCTGGCCGCACCGGGCGCGCCGGGCGCACCGGCGGCGGCAATTACCGGGGCGGACCGGCCCGTCCGCGCGGCCGCAGTCGAGGAGCGCAAGATGCTGTGGCGGGGTCAGGCCAGGGCCGCCGCGCCGCAGTTGCTTCCGGAGAGCCGATGGATGGAGCGGGCCTTCGGGTCCATGATGCCGGCGGCCCCGCAGGACCAGTCGGGCGATGTCATCAAGGGCGCCGGCGCCAGCTCGGGCCGGGTCAGTGCTCCCGCCCGGGTCCTGGGCGGGCCGCAGGATTTCGCCCGGATGGTGCCCGGCGATGTCCTGGTCGCCCGCATCACCACCCCCGCATGGACCTCGCTGTTCGCGATGGCCTCCGCCGTGGTCACCGACGTCGGCGGCCCGTTGAGCCACAGCTCGATCGTGGCCCGGGAGTACGGCATCCCGGCCGTGCTCGGCACGGGGGTGGCCACCCAGCGGATCAGCAGCGGCCAGCAGATCCTCGTCGACGGCGACGCCGGGACGGTCACCATCGAAGGACCGTCCGGTCCGCCGCCGGGTAGTTCTAGTCCGTCGTGATGCGCCAGGACGACGAGCGGCGCCTGGACCGGGCGGCGGCCGCAAGGACCAGCGCGCAGAAGCCGGCGATCCCCAGCGCTCCGAGGGTGATCCGGGCCCAAGGAGCCAGGCCCCACAACGTGACCGAGGGCGATTGCAGGCCAAAGACCCCTGAGATCAGGACGTACGCGCCTCCGCTGGCCAGAACCACTGATGAAACGATCAGCGCCCAGAACCAGGCCATCCGGGATCCGGGCGCGAAATTGTTTGCGTACTCCTCCGGGCGCCCAAATGAGATGACGGGATCCTCGCCGGACTCCTCTGCGTGGCTTTCGACCTCACGCACTATCTGGTCCACGGCCTCCCCCGGAACATCCCGGAGTTCGAGCACTTCCCGCAGCTCTTCGGAATATTCTTTGTAGCGCGGTTCAGTCATTGCCCATCTTCTTTCCCGAGATAACCGACGTAGCGTGGCCGGCAAAGAGCTGCCAATCTGCCCTCAGCACTTTGAGCCGTTGTTCGCCGGCAGGAGTTAGCGAGTAGTACTTCCGCCCGGGGCCGCCGTCGCCGTCGCGCCAGGATGCTGCGACATCCCCGTCTTGTTCCAGGCGGGCCAGGAGAGGGTAGAGGGTGCCGCCCTTCACAACTCCGAGTCCGCCCTCGGCCAATCGCTGCCCGATCAGATATCCGTAGGTCTCTCCGTCGTTGATGATGGACAGGACGGCGGAGGTGAGGACACCCCGGAGCCAGTCCGCCGGCCACCTTGAAATCTCCATAACTAGATCGTCGTGCATTCTAGTTAGTTATGCAACCTAGCTACGTCACGGCTGTTGCTTCCTGAAGGTGTACCGCAAAGAGCCTAGGACGCCAGGCGGTCAGGCCGCTGGTCGGACACCTGTTCGGGCCCGGACGCTTGCACCGGCGGGTTGATCGCGGACCAGACATCGTCGAGTGAGAGGCCGAGCACGGCCGCGATCGCCGCGATCGTGGAGAACGCGGGAGTAGCCACGCGGCCTGTTTCGATCTTCCGAAGCGTCTCCGGCGAGATGCCTGCGGCTACCGCCACCTCGAACATGGAGCGGCCTGTCCTCGCTTGACGCAGAAGTGCGCCCAAATGTTGTCCTCGTTCGACCTCGGCGGGAGTAAGTGGGAGCCTGACCATGCGTCCAACTATAGTACCGGTATAGTCTTACCGGTATATTTATTGGAAATGGTGAAAGGACGATCCGGTGATCGAAATATTCAGCCCAGCTGAACTGCAGCGGGCGAAGGTGAGCGGAAGGTTCATCGCCACAGTCCTGCAGAGCCTGCAGGAGCGGGTCAGGGTCGGGACAAACCTCCTGGAGATCAACCAGTGGGCCGGTGAGATGATTGCCGAGGCCGGCGCTCATTCCTGCTATCTGGACTACGCCCCCTCGTTCGGCCGAGGGCCCTTCGGCCACTACATATGCACCTCGGTCAACGACGCCGTGCTCCACGGGCTGCCCCACGACTACGCCCTCAAGAACGGCGATCTCCTCACCCTCGACCTGGCTGCGTCCCTCCAGGGGATCGTCGCCGATGCCGCCGTCAGCTTCATCGTCGGAGTACCGGCCAACCCGGCGGACTCCCTGATGATCGAGACGACCCGGCGGGCACTCGAAGCCGGAATCGCGGCCGCCAACCCCGGAGCGCGCATCGGGGACATCTCCCACGCAATCGGATCCGTCCTCGCGGCTGCCGGCTACCCCATCAACACCGAGTTCGGAGGCCACGGCGTCGGATCGACGATGCATCAGGATCCGCACATCCCCAACACGGGCCGCCCGGGCCGGGGGTACCGGCTCCGCCCCGGCCTGCTGCTGGCAATCGAACCGTGGGTCATGGCGGACACCGCCAGCCTCGTCACCGACCCGGACGGCTGGACCCTCCGAAGTGCAACGGGATCCCGGACCGCGCACAGCGAGCACACCGTAGCCATCACGGATGACGGACCTGTGATCCTGACGATCTGACCATGCGCGCACCGGAGCGCGGTTGGCGCGGCGGCTACAAGCCGCGGAGCTGGATCAGGCCGGCGTTAGTGGGACTGAATCCGCAGGCCTCGAAATAGAAGCCCTTGAGGTGGTCATCGAAATCAACATGAAGCCATTCGCAGCCGGCTTTCCTGGCTTCCTCCGTTGCGACAGCAACCAGCCTTTTCCCGATGCCCTGCCGGCGCGCCCGGTGTGCCACCAAGGTGTCTTCGATGAAAGCGTGCACCTGGCCGTCCCAGATCACATTGACGAAACCCACCAATCCCTGGCCGTCGCGGGCCGTGACCCAGCCCAGGCTGAGGCGCGAGAGCAGGTCAGCCCAATCGTCGCTGGAAGGCCCATGGTTGAACCCCTCCGCGTGCAGTTGGTTGATTTCTTCGTTCCGGAACGCTCCGCGCCAGTCGTAGGTGATCGTCATGCTGAACAGCCTCGCAGACGGCCCCCCAACACCGGGGCTGCGGCACGGCCCACGAGATATCCGCGGGCGGTCCGGAGTGCCGCCCCCACCGCACCTGCCCTCGACAGCCGGGACGGCCGGCGCTAGGTTGGGTCCCAGGACGGTCGCCCGCAGGGGCGTCAATAAGCCAACCCGAGGACCTGCGGTGACCCTGATCACACTCGTCAGACACGGCCAGACGGTTTGGCACTGCGAGGACCGCTACGTCGGCAGCTCCGACGTCGCCCTGAACGACATTGGCCGCAGCCAAGCGGCCTCCTTGGCCCGGTGGGCGGAAACGACAGACCTGACCAGCATCCGATCCTCGGACCTCAGCCGGGCGCGGTTCACAGCCGACGAATGCACCGCGGCCACGGGCCTCCTGGTGACCGTCGATCCGCGGCTGCGCGAACTCAACCTTGGCCAGGTTGAAGGACTCACCAGGGCCGAGATGCGGGAACGCTTCCCCGACGAACACCGGGCCTTCAAGTCAGACCCGGTCAAACACCATTTCCCCGGCGGCGAAGACCCCGTCGTCGCCGCGGACCGGTTCACCGCAGCCCTCGACGACGCCACAGCCGCCGACCCCCTTGGCCACGTCCTCGTCATCGCGCACAGCACCACCATCCGGCTGGCCCTGTGCCGCCTCCTTGGAATCCCGCTGAACAGCTACCGCCGGGCGTTTCCGATCCTGGGCAACTGCACCCTCACGACAGTCCACACCAAGCGCGGCCGGACCGGTCTGCTGCAATACAACTCACCCCTCGAGCAACTGCCGCCGGAGTCTTGACGTCACCCCACGCCGGTCCGGTACCGCCGTCCCTGGCTCTCCGCGAGGACGGCAAGGACCATGGAGAAGCGGCCCGGGAGCGGCATGTAGGCCAGACGGAGCCATCTGGCTTCCGAGTAGGCCCGGAGCCGGGCCGGGGTGACGTGCAGTTCCTCGGCGGCGCACAGCACCTGGGTGTGAGCCGTCAGGTATCGCGCCGGCGAAATGCGGTTCTCCCTTAAGCGAAGCTCCAGGTAGACGTCCATGCTGGCCAGATCGAGGGCGGCCTCGGCGCGGGCCGTGGCGTCGAAGTCCAGCAGTCCGAGCGGCGACGGGCCGTCGGTTGAGATGACCTGCTTGTCGTGAAGTCCGCCGTGGGCCCACACCAGCGGATCCGGTTCGGTCCGAAGCAGGTCCGTGGTCACTTGCTCTGCGGCGGCGCGGAAGTCAGCACCGGCAGAGGCCAGTTCCGGGACATCCTGGTTGTGTTGCAGCCAGAGGTTCACCAGCCGCCACACCTTCACGGATTCCCGTTCTGCCGAATGGAGCGGAAGGCTGTGAAGGACGCTTTGTGCAGCGGCGCCCTTGGGGCTGCTGACCTGGGCGGCCCACGCGCGCGACCACTTCTCCCACGCGCCGGCGAACAATTCGTCACTTGCCAGCGAGTGGACCTCGTACAGCGTCGGTCCCGGGATGACGTTGAAGTCGATGACGTCCTGGGATCTCCGGGAAAGGATCCCGGGGGTGGTGAAGATGCCGTGGTCCAGCAGCGCATCCAGCTGCGCGCTGCGCTCGGCAGCGACGGCGGCGCGGCCGGGCCGGAAGATTTTGGTGTAGCGGCCCTCCGCCTTGATTACCGCCCGGTCGTAGGGCCGATATGCGATGAGTTCGCCCAGTTCCGCTTCCGCCCGCAAGGCCGGCAACTTCGGGTCGTCCGGCGGGATGAGTTTGAAGCGTCCCTGGCGCAGGCGGGCTCCCCGGACCCCGGGGAGCCCCGGTGAGGAGACCTCCAGGACGTAGTCCCCCGGCTTCCTGCCGGGCCACGCCCGGCGGACGTGCCAGTGGGTGCCGGTGCCGTCGTCGGCGGTCAACGGGACCGGAGAGGTCCAGTCCATGTCATCAACTCCAGCAAGCTATTTCCGGCTCACGCCCCGTGCCTACATCGTGACCCACAACAATGAGGGGCGGATGAAACCGTTATGAAGAAACCCTCATGAACGGGCGTGAGCGCGCAGACGTTGGTTGGGACCGGGCTTTCGCCCCGGACGGGGGACGGACCGGCTACCGTTCCGCCGGGACCTCCGCTAACCACCAGTTCGTGTCCACCGGATCTGGAGCCGGCAGCTCGCGTTCAGCGCAACCTGGGCAAGTCCCGTCATTTCCAGCGCGATGGCGTGGGACCGCGCGGTCAGCGGCGAGGGCGGGTAGGCGACCGATACGACCAGCTGCCGGTTGCCGTCGGCGCTGCTGATCGCGACCGTCCCATAGCCTGGCACATCGCCGGAATGGCCGTAGTAGAAGCCGTTGGTGCACCTGTCGTTCCATTGGTCCAGGCCAAGTCCGTAGCGGCCGTCGGCGCGGCCCTTCATCGCCATGACCCCGGCCGGGGACAGCAGCTCTCCCCGGAGCAGCGCGGCATAGAAAGTGTTGATGTCTTCGACCGTGGAAATCATGCCCCCGGACGCGGATCCGATCTGGAGGGCGGAGTACGCGACGTCCACCAGCCCGCCATCAACCAGTGCGTAGCCGTGGACCAGACCGGCCGGGGCAGGTCCGTCGCCAGTCATCGTGGTGGAGCGAAGACCCAGCCGTTCCACGATGTCGGCCCGCAGGACGTCGGCGAGTGGTGCACCCCGGAGTCGCTCCACCAGGAGCCCCAGGGCCACATAGTCCGAGCGGGAATAGCTGAACCCCAGCGGCCCGCCGAGCTGCCACGGAACAGTACCGGCCAGCGCAAGGCTCTGCTCGGGGCTGATCCGCGTGGCAAGAACCTGCCGGGCCGGAGTGGACTCCAGGAGGACGGCGTAGAAGTCCGGCAGTCCGGAGGTGTGGCCGAGGAGCTGGCGCACGGTAAGGGGTCCCGGCGGGCGCAGGAGTCCCTCCAGTTCAGGCAAATGCGTGGTGACGCGGTCGTCAAGCGCCAGCCGGCCCTCGTCCACCAGCTTCAGCACGGAAACCGCCACCATGGTCTGGGTGATGCCGCCCACCTGCGTGGGGTCACTCAGCTGCACGGGGCCGCCGCCGCGGCTCCTGACGCCGGCAGCGTGCGACCACTCCACGTCTCCGGTTTTCGCCTCGATCAGGACCGCGGACGCACCCTCCTGCAGCAATTCCTCGCTGTACAGCTCCAGCATCGCCCGGAGCTCGCGAAGGGAGGACGGCGCCGTCGCAGGTGGCGGGGTCGCAGTGGACGTGGGCACCGGCCCGGGGGCCGACGTCACCGGCGGCGGGCCCGTCGTCGCTGGCGGCGGGGCCGACGTCGCTGGCGGGCTTGGCTGGAAGGGCGCCGGCGCCGGCGCACCGGTGCAGCCGCCAAGGACCGCGCCGGCCACCAGCGCGGCAATGCCCAACAACGCGCCCGCCCGGTTGGGCGATCCGCCGACGCGAGCCGCAGCCATTTGAGGAACCTCCCGGGAATGGGAGAACGGGGGCAGCACGTTCCCCTCTACTTCCAATCTATAAGGCACCCCGGGGCTTGCCGCAAGCCCCGGGGTGCGCCGCAGAATTGAGAGCCGAAGCGCTCACCGACCGCTTCGGAACACGTACAGAACGGAATTGATGACGTGCCCTTAACCACCAGCGCGTTCAACCTTGCCGACCACCTCGCGCCCAAGGCCGAGCCGCCCCTGATCGCCGGCGACGAGCAGCACTTCGCGGCCATCGCCGTGAGCCTCGAGCAGTCGATCGCCGATCTGTCGGACCGTCTCGATGCCGCGCGCCGGGCGCCCGGCCGCCTGGGCCAGGAGGCGCTGGAGCGGGACGTGGAGATCCGCCGGCTCAGCGCCCGCCTGCGTGCCCTGCGCCGCTTTGGACTGGACCTGTGCCTCGGACGCATCGTCAGCGCGGACAGCCTCGAACCCTTGTACGTGGGAAGGCTTGGCCTGACGGACAGCGAGGGCCGCCGGCTGCTGATCGACTGGCGCTCCCCCGCGGCTGAACCGTTCTTCGGGGCGACCTACGCCGACCCGATGGGACTGGCAAGCCGCCGCAGGTACCGGTGGACCCGGGGCCGGATCAGCGACTACTGGGACGAGGTGTTCACACCGGACGGCTTTGTCGGGAACGCGGCCCTCGAGGACCTTTCCGCCTTCATCGCCAGCCTGGGCAGCAGCCGGTCCGCCCGGATGCAGGACGTGCTCGGCACCATCCAGGCAGACCAGGACGCCATTATCCGCGCGCCATCCCGTGGCGCTTTGGTGGTCGACGGCGGCCCGGGCACGGGGAAAACCGTCGTTGCCCTGCACCGGTCCGCCTACCTGCTCTACTCCGATCCCCGACTTGGCCACCGCGGCGCCCCCAGCAGTAGCAGTGTGCTGTTCATCGGTCCGCACCGGCCCTATCTGGCCTACGTCGCCGACGTCCTCCCCGGCCTCGGCGAGGACGGCGTGCAGACCTGCACCCTGCGGGACCTCGTCCCCGAAGGAGCCGCGGCAGCGGTCGAGGCGGACCCGCGCGTGGCCCTGCTGAAGTCGTCCGCGGGCATGGTGGAGGCGATCGAACCAGCCGTCAGGTTCTACGAGGAGCCGCCCGCCAAGGGGACGCAGGTCGAGACGCCGTACGCCGATCTCTGGCTCAGCGCCGACGAGTGGGCCGAGGCGTTCGCAGCACCAGAACCTGGCACGCCGCACAACGAGGCCCGCGACGAGGTCTGGGGGGAGCTGCTCACAATCCTCGTGGACAAGTACGACGGCGGTGACGTCCCGGACGACGTGCTCCGCAGGGCGTTGGCGCGGAGCCCGGAGCTGGCACACGCGTTCAGCAGGGCGTGGCCGCTGCTCGACTACACCGACCTCGTCGGTGACCTCTGGACGGTGCCTGCCTACTTGCGCCTGTGCGCCCCGTGGCTCCGGCCTGAAGACGTCAGGATGCTGCAGCGCCAGGACCCCAAGGCGTGGAGCGTGTCCGACCTGCCGCTCCTGGACGCGGCCCGGCAACGGCTCGGTGACCCCGAGGCGTCAGGCCGCAAGCGCCGGCAGGACGCCGTCGTTGCTGCCGAGCGGGAACTCATGGACCGGGTGGTCGAGGACCTGATCGCGGCCGACGACTCCGAACTGCTGGTGATGTCGATGCTGCGCGGGGAGGACCTGCAGGACAAGCTGGGCGATGAAGGTGCCGCGGCGGGCGCTGACCCGGACGGGCTCGCCGGACCGTTCGCCCACGTCGTCGTGGACGAGGCGCAGGAGCTGACCGATGCGGAGTGGCAGATGCTGCTGCTCCGCTGCCCGTCCCGGAGTTTCACCATCGTCGGGGACCGCGCCCAGGCCAGGCACGGGTTTGCGGAGTCGTGGCCGGAACGGCTCGAGCGGCTCGGGGTGGCCAACGTGAAAGTGGCGACTCTCAGCATCAACTACCGGACGCCGGAGGAGGTCATGACGGAAGCGGAGCCGGTTATCCGGGCCGCGCTCCCGGACGCCAACGTGCCGACCTCCATCCGCAGCAGCGGCGTCCCGGTGGTCCACGGATCCACGTCGGAGCTGGACTCGATCCTCGACGCCTGGCTCGCAGCCCATGCCGACGGGATCGCGTGCGTCATAGGTACCGGCGCCGGGCGCGGCGCGTTCCGCGCGCGGCCCCGCGTCAGGGCGCTGGCCCCGGAACTGTCGAAAGGGCTCGAGTTCGATCTGGTGGTGCTCCTCGACCCGGAAGCCTTCGGCGCGGGCATCGAGGGAGCAGTGGACCGCTACGTCGCGATGACCCGAGCGACCCAGCAACTCGTCATCCTCACTTAGTCCGCGGGGCCGGTTCCGTCCGGCAGGCCGGCGTCGACCGGAAAGGTCATGAACGCCGGCGTCTCATACGGATGCACAGACAGCGCCGCCGCGACGACGGCGTTGCGCCGGGAACGCGGGTAGATTGCCTCGATCCGGGTTTCCGGCACCTCCCCCGGGGAATCGACGTCGCCGACGGCCGGGTTCGCGCCCGGCAGCGGTGTGAACCGCCCGGTGCCTTCGAGGCTGAATGAGCAGTGTGAGTAGTTGCCCAGCCGGCCCGCCCCGGCGTCGCCGATGGCCTGCCGGACGGCGTCCGCGGCGTCGGTGGGAACAAAGATGACCAGGCAATCAAATGGCTCCATGGCGAAAAGTCTGCCATGGCGGGGGTCCGCTTACCGGGGCGCTGCGAGCGCCTCCGAGTTGTCTTCGGCCGGTTCCGGGGTCCTGGCGGAGCGACGCGTGACCTCGATGAGGACCAGCGCTCCAAAAGCCACGACCGTGCAGATGGCGAACACGCCCTGATACCCGAGGGCCGTCGTCGAACCCGCCGCAATGATGACGCCGGAGACGATCGCTCCGACGCGTCGGGTGTTGGTGAACAGCCCGGAGGCGAGGCCGGGCCGGGGTATGAGGTCCTGGAACAACGTCAGGCCGACGCCGGCAACGACGCCGAAAAACCATGAGTTGAGCGGCTGGACGAGGACCAACAGCACGGGCCCCGTCAACAGGGTCATGGCCGCGTAGTAGGCAACACCGGCGATGCAGCCGCTCACCAAGAGCCGCTGGCTGGAGACCCGGCGGCTGAGTTTCCCGATGATGAGCAGCGCAGGAATCTCCACGAGCGCCGAGACGCCGAGGGCGACGCCGGACCACACAAGCGGGAGCCCAAGCCGTTCGGTGACGAAAAGACCCATGACAGAAACCGCCGCACTGTTGGTCGCCTGGAGGGCGATGAATCCGACGACGACGGCGACGACCGTCCGCCGCGCGAACGGCCGCGCTTCCGCCACCGGTGCCTGCGGTGCGTTGACGCCGGTCCTCACCGCAGTGCGGCGCCTCCGGACCATGGCCACGGCCGTGACGACGTTGAGGATCGCGACCACGGCCAGCACGGGCAGGATCGCGCGGTTCCCCAGGGTCCCCATGATGAACGTCGCCAGGGGCGGGCCGCCCACCCAGGCAAACGACACAATCGCCCGGGTGTTGATCACATCCGCCGGCGCGGCTCCGGAATGCTTCAGCTCCGCGAACAGGAGCGAAACCCCGACTCCGGCAGGACCGCCGAGCACCACCAGTGCCACCACCGCGACCGGCAGTGAGCTGGTCATCGCGAGGGTACCGGCCAGGGCAAGGGTGAGGGCCCCGCAGATCAGGAGGGGCCGGAGATAGTCCTGGGTCCGATCGGCCCACGCGGGCAACCAGAGGGCGGCGATGAACCCGCTGGCGTTGTAGACGGCCAGGACCCAACCGACGTCGGCCGGGGACGCGTCGTACAACCCGACCAGCAGGAGCGCGAGCACGGGGTTCAGGATCGCGAACTGCAGCCCCCAGAAGAGCGCGGAGGAGGAGATGAGGAGCGGTTTCACCGCACCCGCAGGGGACGCTGGCGTGCTCTCTGGTCCGGTACCCATGGCTTGCCCCTTGTCTCAATGAAAGCTGGTCGATGTCGCTTTTCATCCTAGGAACGTACGACCGGACGAGGCAGGGTCCGCCATTACCTCCTTCCGCGGCGGGCGGGCCGGCCGCGTCGGAAGCCTAGGCCGGGTGGATGGCGATGGCGGCGGCCTTGATGACGAAGTGGACGCTCATTCCGGGTACCAGGCCGAGGTCGGCTGATGCGGCCGGGGTGATGTCGGCGGAGAGGCCACCCGCGCGGACGCGGATCTGATCGCCGTGCGGCTCCAGGTCCGTGATGGTCACCGGGAACGAGTTCCGCGGGCTGCCGTGCTCGTCGGTGAGGAACACGGATACCGCCGAGGGAGGAAAGACCGCCACGCCGTCCTGCCCGGGGACGGCGGTGTCGTCGCGGTGGCCCGCGACCACCTGTCCCTGGGCTGTGGTGATCCCGGCCGGGGTGACGGTGCCGGTGATGAGGTTCAGCCCGGCGAGGCCCGCGGCGAACCGGCTGCGGGGTTTTTCGAGGACTGCGCGGGTGGGCCCTTCTTCGGTGATCCGGCCGCCCTCGAGGACGATCACCCTGTCCGCCAGCATGAGGGCGTCCAGGATGTCGTGGGTGATGATGATGGCCCGGCGGTTGGCGAGGACGCGTTTGAGGAGCCGGCGGAGCAGCGGGGCCGCGTGGATATCGAGGGCGGCCATCGGCTCGTCGAGGAGCAGCAGCTCGGGGCCGGCGGCGAGGGCGCGGGCCACGGCCACCCGCTGGGCCTGTCCGCCGGAGAGCTGTCCGGGGCGGCGGGCGGCGAGGGATTGTGCATCGGTTTCGGTGAGCCAGTGAGCAGCCTTCTTCCCGGGCTTCGGCTCTCGAAGCCCCGGCGCTGCGGGGGCCGAACGCGACGTTGTCCAGGGCGCTCAGGTGCGGGAAGAGGAGTGCCTCCTGCGCCAGGAGGGCCGCGCCCCGGGTGTGCGGTGCGGTCCAGATGTTCTTGCCTGCGGTCAGGTCGAAGAGGACTTTGTCTCCGATCGTGGCTTTGCCGGTGTCGGGCCGCAGCAGCCCGGCGATGATGTCGAGCAGTGTCGACTTCCCGGCCCCGTTGGGCCCGAGGACGGCGATGGTCTCGGCCGGTCCGAGGCTCAGGGAGACGTCAAAGCCCCTTGCGGCAAGGGTGGCGTCCAGCTGGAAGGTCATTGCGGGGCCCCTTGTGGTGTCGCGCCGGTTTGGGGGCGCCGGTAGGAGAGCCCGACGACGGCCACCGCCACGGCGACCAGGACGAGGGAGAGCGCGACGGCGGCGTCGGCGTCTGTTTCTCGTTGCAGGTAGATCTCCAACGGGAGGGTGCGGGTGACGCCCTGCAGGCTGCCCGCGAAGGTCAGGGTGGCGCCGAATTCGCCCAGGCTGCGGGCGAAGGACAGGACGGCGCCGGAGGCCAGGCCGGGCAGGACCAGCGGGATGGTGACGCGGCGCAGGACGGTGCCGGGGCGGGCACCGAGGGTGGCGGCGATTGCCTCGTATTTGTTGCCGGCGGTGCGCAGGGCGCCCTCGAGGCTGACCACCAGGAACGGCAGGGCAACGAAGGTCTGGGCGAGGACGACGGCGGTGGTGGAGAAGGCGATCTGGATTCCGGCCAGCTCGAGGTGTCGGCCGAGGAGCCCCTGGCGTCCGAAGGTGTAGAGCAGGGCGATGCCGCCCACCACTGGCGGGAGGACCAGGGGCAGCAGGACGAAGGCGCGGAGCAGCCGCTGGCCCGGGAACGGGCTCCGCGCCAGGACGAGGGCCAGCGGCACCCCGAGGACGATGCAGGAGGCGGTGCTCGCTGCCGACGTGCGCAGGCTCAGTCCCAGTGCGGTGAGTGAGGATTCGGAGGTGATCAGCGGGATGAACTGCGGCCAGTTGACCTTGGCCACCATGGCCACCAGCGGCAGCAGGACAAACAGAGCTCCTGCCGCCGCGATGGCGTATATCCAGGGCGGGATGCCGGTGTATCCGGTGCCACTGCGTTGCTTCATCCGGCGCCTACGGGGTGCCGAATCCGGCATCGGTCAGGACTCTTCTTGCCCTCGCTGCCGGTGACGGTGGCGATGAAGGCCCGGGCCAGTTCCTTGTTCTTACTGGCCCCGACGGTGGCGATCGGGTAGGTGTTCACGGCTTTGTCCGACTCCGCGAAGGGGATGCCCTTGACCTTGTCGCCGGCGGTCCTGACGTCGGTGACGTAGACGAGGCCGGCGTCGGCCTCACCGGAGGTGACCTTGCCGAGGACATCGGTGACGGAGGATTCCTCACTGACCGGGGCAAGGGTGGTGCCGGTGGCCTTTTCCACGGTTTCGGTCGCCGCGCCGCAGGGGACCTGGGGTGCGCAGACCACCACCTTCACGCCCGGTTTGGCCAGGTCGGCGAAGGAACTGATGGACGCCGGGTTGGACGGCGGCACCGCGATCTCCAGGACGTTTGTGGCGAAGTCGGCCGGGCCGCCGTCGATCAGTTTCGCGCCGGTGAGCTTGGCCATGTTCTTGGTGTCGGCGGAGGCGAAGACGTCGGCGGGTGCGCCCTGGGTGATCTGGGTGACCAGGTCCGAGGAGCCGGCGAAGTTCAGCGTGACTTTGGTGCCGGGGTTTTTGGCTTCGAAGTCGCTGGCCAGCCGGGTGAATGTCGACTTCAGGGAAGCTGCGGCGAACACGGTCACCGTTCCGGAGAGCTTGGGGGTCCCGCTGGCCCCGGCGGAAGACGTTCCGGGTGTGCCCGGCGTGCCGGAAGCGCAGCCGGCCAACACGCCGGTCAGGGCGCCGGCAAGCAGCAGCGCGGTGACCGGCTTGCGGGAGAGGCTCATATGATGCTCTTTCCTTGGGGCGTTTCGATGATGACGGTGGTGGCTTTGACCACGGCTGTCGCGACGGATCCGAGCTCCAGGCCCAGGTCCCGGACGGCTTCGCTGCTCATCAGGGACACGACGCGGAACGGCCCGCACTGCAGTTCCACCTGTGCCATGACCTTGTCGGTGGTGATGCCCGTGACGAGGCCGACGAACCGGTTGCGGGCCGAGCTGCCCACCTTGGTGGGGTCTTCGGGAAGCTGGGCCTGGTCGCGGGCCACATGGGCGAGTTCCAGTCCGTCCACGGCCAGCCGGCCGGATTCGTCCTTGAAAGGGGTGAGGGTCCCGTTCTCAGTCCAGCGCCGGACGGTGTCGTCACTGACCCCGAGGAAACGTGCTGCTTCGGAGATGCGAATTTTCGGCATAGCTACATAATCCCCTATTTGCGGACATTTTGGGCATTATGATCCGCAAATCAGTATGCGATCGCTTCTTGGGGTGTTGCCGGCGGGTGCCGAGGAAAGGCGTTGCTCAGGCGGTCGGCGTCATCGGGCCGTTCACCGGGCCGGCGGGCCGGTGGTTGTCGATGAGCCATCCGGCCATCTCGTGGGCACGTCCGGCTGCGAGGACATCGCCTTCGGCTGCGGCGATGACGGCCCCCTTCATCAGGATGTGCCATGCCCGGGCAAAGTCGTCGGCGCGCTCAAGCCCGGCGTCTTCAGCCAGGAGCCTGATGTGTTCCCGGATCCTCGCGAGGTAGCCGATGCATGCCCTGCCCAGGGAATGCTCCGGGCCCATTTCGAGCAGGACATTGATGAAGGTGTTGGACTCGAAATCGCCCCTGCGGAACCAGACGTCGAAGAGGTCAAAGACGGCCAGCAGCTGTTCGTCGGGCGTAGTGCCGCGGCGCCGGGCCTCGGCAATGAGGGCCTCGGACCAGATCTGGTCCCGCAGATCCAGAACGGCCAGGACCAGCTCGTCTTTCGACTTGAAGTGCCGGTAAAACGTGGCCTTGGAGACCCCAGACGCATCGATGAGCTCGTTGATTCCGACCTGGCGGATCCCGCGGTGGCAGAACAGTTCGTAGGCGGTGAAGAGAAGACGATCAACCGGCTCAGCCCGTCCGGCCACGGGCTCGCCGGGCGGCTTGGGGACGTCCGGGGCCTCGGGGGTCGTCATGATCCACCCAACCTACGCCCCGGGACGCCGGAACGGGCTTCAGCATACGGACGGCCGTTCATTCGAAGCGGGTGGCCGTCATTGCTGTGTTGCCCCGGATGAGACTGAACGTCGCAACCACTGCTCCGAGGGCCAGGAGCAGGCTGAGGGCCAGGGCCGTGAAGTACTCGGGCGCCGGCCAGGTCACCCGGTAGGAGTCGTTGATGAACGTGACCATCAGCCAGGCCACGAGGAATCCGAGGCCGATCGAAAGCAGCAGTACGGTCAGGAGCGGGACTGCTGCTTCACGCGTGACGATCCGGCGCAGGACGGACACCGGCATACCCATCAGCCGCATCAGGCCTAGGACCCTCTTCCGGTCCAGGATGGCGGCGGCGGTGGCGACGGCCAGGGACAGTCCGGCGATGGCGATCGCGACGAACATGCCGAGGTAGGCGAGCACGGCCAGGCCCTGAACCAGGCGAGTGGAGGACTGCAATTTGGTGTCCAACGGGGAGGCTGCCGGAATGGCCGTGATGCCTGACCCGTTCAATGCTGTCCTGGCGCGGTCCATGGCCTCGGGGGTCCCATCGGTGCCGATCACAATCACCACCGGTACCAGTCCGTCCAGCTTTCCGGCGGGTGCCGGGGTCAGTGCCAGCGGCTGCGTTGTCCAGTAGTAGAGGAACGACATATCAACGGCGACAGTCTCTGTTGCCGGGATGTCCTCGAATCCGAGGCCGGGAGCGTCCGCGGCGCGAAGGTAGATCTCAGGACCGGCATCCCTTTCGGAGAGGGCTGCCGGGCCGTAGCCGACGGTGGCGCTCCGGACTCCGGGCAGTTCGGTGGCCTGGCGTGCGGTCTCCGCGGCCTGGTCCGGTGTGTGCCCGTTGCCGACGGTCGCGTGAAGGCTGGTGGCCTGGAGCAGGCCGGGACGCGCGGCCGGCGCCTCTGTTGCCTCGATAATGCTGGATCCTCCGGCGAAAACGGAGACGACAAACACGGCGATCACCAGGCCCGATACGGAACGGAAGGTCGCCACCGGTGTTCTTTGGATCCGGCTGGCGGCAATCACTCCCGCAGCGCTTCGCGCCTGGCGGAGCCCTATCCGGCTCACCAGGCGGGTCAGCCAGGGGCCGATAACGACGATGCCCGCCAGGATCAGCACGAAGCCGCCGATCAGGAGCGGTGATTCCAGCCACGGCAGCCCCGCGTCCAGGACCCGGATCATCAGTACAGCCGTGATCATGGCGGCCAGTCCGGCCAGCAAGGGCACGGCCCGCCACATGGTGGGTGTCTTTTCGTGCACAGCCCGCGTCACGCCCAGGGGCCCGATGCCCGCTCGGGCCGTGCGGTGCCCGGCCACGAGTGCCGAGGCAGTGACCACCACGGCGACGACGGCGGCGCCGGCCACCCAGCCGGTGGCCAGATCGGCGGCGAACATCCTGGTGCCGTTGACCGGTATCTGCGCGGCAGCCGGCCTCAGGACGACGGCCATCGCGACGCCCATCACCGCACCGATCAGGCTGGGGATGGCGGTTTCGACCGTGGCGATGCGGGCGACAACCCGCGGGGAGGCGCCAATGAGGCGCAGGGTCGCGAATCGTTCCCGGCGCTGGGCAGCGCCCAGTCCGGTGACGATGCTGATCAGCAGCAAAACGGGGAAGAACACCGCAATGGCGCCGATGGACAGCACGGTGTTGTAGGCGGCCGCGCTGCCACCATAGGGGTTGGTGGTGAAGTCTGACACCAGGAATGCTCTCCCGCTCTGGCGGAGTCCGGCCTCGGTTGTTCCCGTGACGACAACCAGGGAATCCGGTCCGGGCAGGGCAGCATCGTCAATCGTGCCGGCGAACGTCCCGAAACGGTCTCCAAGCTGGTCCCGTGGCGTTGACTCGATCAGGTGCTGCAGAGCCGGCGAAGCATAGTATCGGCCTGGTTCCGGCGGGTTGCCGATCCCGGGGATGTCGACGGTGGTCGAGTCCAGGGCGGCGACGTCTCGGCGGTTAATCAGCTGGTCGCGGAAGATCTCCACGGGGTTGGTCTCCATGAGAACCGTGTCGGCGGTCAGCGGCACTGGTGTTGCCGGTCCTGAAGCGGCCGGGTCGTCCGCTTCCACCGGGCTGGACACCGACGGGCTGCCGGTTTCGCGTAGCCAGGCGCCCCGGTCATCGCGGGCGCTCAGTCCGTTGGCGCCGCCCCACAGGAGCAACAGCAGGCACACGCCGACGGCGACCCCGCCGGCTATTCCGGCCAGCCTGCCGTAGGCGGACCGGCTGCCGACGACTGCCAGCTTGAGCAATCCTGGATTCACGCGGACACCCGATAACCGGCGCCGATTGCGCCGTCGCGCACCATAACTTCCCGGTCCGCGTACGCGGCGGTGCGGGCGTCGTGGGTGATCATCACCACCGTGGTGCCCGCTTCGCGGACAAGCTCGAGCATTAGTGTCAGCACGTTCTCTGACGCGAGGGAATCGAGGGAGCCGGTGGGTTCATCGGCGAACAACACGGCAGGGGACGTCACAAGCGCCCGGGCGACGGCGACGCGCTGGGCCTGGCCTCCGGACAGTTCGCCGGGCAGCTTGGCGCCCATCCCGTCCAGTCCGAGGCGTTGCAGCAGATCCGTGGACCGGCGGAGCGCCTCCGGCCGTTTGGTCCCGGCCAGGAGCAGCGGGATGCTGACGTTATCCGCCGCCGTGAGCTCCGGCAGCAGTTGGCCGAACTGAAAGACAAACCCGAAGTCGGTCAATCGCAGCCGGGCCCGCTTCGGCTCCCCCAGGCCTGTGATTGCCAGCGGAGGCCGGCCGGCGGGACGGTAGGTCACCGAACCCCCGTCCGGGACAAGAACACCGGCCAGGCAGTGCAGCAGCGTGGACTTGCCGGATCCGGACGGGCCCATGACGGCAAGCACTTCCCCTGCGTGGACGTCGAGGTCGATGCCCCGCAATGCCTCAGTCTGCCCGAAGGAGTGGCGCAGGCCGCGGGTGCTGAGGATGGGTGCAGCGGTGTCCATGGTGCTCATGCGCTCTGGAGCTCCTTCTTGAGTTGGGTGAGGCGGGCGCTGGTGAGGTCGATCCAGCGCAGGTCGGCTTCGATGTGGAACAGGCCGTGGTCGCACATCAGGACCTGCAGCAGGTCCGCGTCCTTCTTCAGGCGGGTCAGTTCACGCATGCGGGCCATGTGTTCTCCGCGCTGCACATCGAGCAGCCGGTCGGCGTCGTCGTCGAGCAGCAAGGCAATCACGGTCTTGGCAAAGAGGTTGCTCTGCAGGGACTCCGCGGGAACGTCTGGGGTGAACAGCCACTCCCGCACCCTGCCCTGGCCGGCAACTGTGATCTCGTACTTTTTGCGGTCCGGACCGCCGCCGGTCTCCTCACCCAGTGCCCTTATCAGCTCGTCACGGACCATGCGGGCCAGCGTGGAATACACCTGCCCGAACGCCAATGCCTTCCCGGCTCCGAAGTAGCGGTCATAGGAGTGCTTGAGGTCGTAGCCGTAGCTCGGCTCACGGCTCAGCAGGCCCAACAGGGTGAGGGAATTGTTCACACGTCCATCTATACACCGAGTGAATAGTGGCGCGCCAGCACGTACTCGGAAATATTGGGGGTTGCATCTGACACCACGGTGGTGTCACACTGATGCCGTGGATATTTCGCGACATGTACAAGAACTTCAGGACCAGCTGGTCGAGACGACCGAACTCGCCGGCGAGCAGGCGACTGAAATCGCCCGCAGGCTGACTCGTTCGCTCGATGCTTCGCTACGTCTGGTCATTCTCGAGGTCCTGTCCGACGCGGCCGGTGAGATCACGGCCGAGCTTGCGCCCGGCTCCGTTGACGTCCGGCTCCGTGGGCGGGACCCGGAATTCGTGGTGACACCACCGATGTCAGCTGACACCACGGAGATCCCCGTTGCGCAGGAGCCGGTGTCGTCCCAGGACTACGCCGTCGACGGACGGGCCACACGAACCACGCTGCGCCTTCCGGAGAACCTCAAAGCCAAAGCAGAAGCTGCCGCGGCCCGCGAGGGCCTCTCCGTCAACACCTGGCTGGTCCGTGCGGTCGCCACCGCTCTGACTGATCAGACCACCACCGCCCCGATGCCGCCGACCAACAGCGGCACCCGATTCACCGGCTGGGTCCGGTAAGGAGCTCCTATGCAGTACACCTACGCCGCCTCCGGCGCCATCGACGCCACGATCACCCTTGTGATGGGCGAGTTGGTGGTCACCGCCGACGAAGTCGACGAGATCACGGTCGACGTCACGCCTACCCGGGCGGACCGCCCTGCGGACGTCCGCGCGGCCGAGAACACGGCCGTCGACTTCGCCGAGGGCCGCCTGACCATCACGCAGAAGCGCGAGAACCTGATCAGCACCTGGGTCAACAAGGGCTGGTCGATCGACGTGCACGTCCGCGTCCCCAGGCGATCCCGCCTCGAAGTGAAGTCTTCCTACGGCAGCATCCGCGTGCGCGGGCCGATCGGACCGTCCTCGCTCACCACCGCCTACGGCGACATCACCGCCGGTGATGTTGCCGAACTGAACGCCAAGTCAGCCCACGGTGAGGTCAACCTGGAGCGGGTCAGCGGCACCAGCGGGCTCACCGGGACCAGCCTGCACGTGGGTGAGGTGTACGGCAATGCAACGGTCAAGTCCTCGCATGGAAACGTCGCCGTCGGACTGGTCATGGGGCAGCTCGCCGTGGCCAGCGGATACGGAAACATCGACGTCCGCACCGTGATGGGCGGCCTCGAAGCCCGCGCCGCGCACGGCAAAATCCGGGTCAGCGACGCCGTCAGCGGCACCGCCCGGCTCGAGGCCAGCTACGGCGACATCGAGGTCGGCATCCGTCAGGGCACCGTCACCTGGCTCGATCTGGATGCCAAGAACGGCGCCGTCCGCAACGAACTCGATGTGGCCGTGCCCGAACCCCGGAACGACGACGGCACCGCCGATCGCCTCAAGGTCACTGCCCGCACCAACTACGGCAGCGTCCGCGCTTTCCGCGCGGCGTTGCTCTAAGCGGTGCCCTAAAGAAGGAGACATCATGACTGCCACTGCTATCGCCACGGACCTCGCCTTCGATGTCCGTGGACTCCGTAAGAGCTACGGTGACCTCACCGTCCTGGACGGCATCGACCTGAGGATCGGACGCGGCAGCGTGTTTGCCCTGCTCGGCCCCAACGGTGCCGGCAAGACCACCACCGTCCAGATCCTTGCCACCCTGATCAAGGCGGACGAGGGCACAGCCATGGTGGGCGGCCACTCCGTGACCGACGAACCGGGCCGGGTCCGCCGGGCCATCGGCGTGACGGGGCAGTTCTCCGCCGTCGACGAGCTCCTCACCGGAGCCGAGAACCTCCGGCTGATGGCCCGGCTGCGCCATGTGGCCAAGGGCGAGCGGGAAGCCCTGATCGAGCGTCTGCTGCGCCAGTTCGATCTGACAGAGGCCGCCGGACGGCCCGCATCCACCTACTCGGGCGGCATGCGGCGGCGGCTCGACCTCGCCATGACCCTGGTGGGCGACCCGCGGATCATCTTCCTCGACGAGCCCACCACAGGCCTCGACCCGCGCAGCCGGCGGGCCATGTGGGACGTGGTCCGCACACTGGTTGCCGGCGGCGTCACCCTTTTCCTGACCACCCAGTACCTCGAAGAGGCCGACCAGCTCGCGGACCGGGTGGCCGTGCTCGACGGCGGCCGCATCGTCGCCGAAGGCACCCCGGCCGAGCTCAAGGCAACGGTCGGCGAGGAGCAGCTGCGGCTCCGCTTCGCCACCGGAGACCAGGTGGCCACGGCGCGGCTGGCGCTGGCCGCCGTCGTGCCGGAAGGCCTGCCGGCGTCCGACGACGAGCTCGAGCTCCGCGTACCCACCCCGGCCAACGGCGCCGCCGTGCGCGGCGTGCTGAACCTGCTGGCGGCCGCCGGCGTGGAACCGGCCGAAGTCACCACCGCGGCGCCGGACCTGGACGATGTCTTTTTCGCGCTCACCGGAGCACCTACCAAGGAGGAAGCATGACGACGATGACAGCACCGGCCGCGGCCCGCGAAACAGGCGCCGTGCACCACGCCCTCGCGGACACCGCGACGCTGACGGGACGAGGCCTGAAACGGCTGGTCCGCTACCCGTCGATGATCATCATGATGGTCGGGTTGCCGGTCATCTTCCTGCTGATGTTCGTGTACGTCTTCGGCGGCATGCTGGGCGCGGGGCTGGGCGCCGGGGCCGGCGGTGGAGTCGCGGCCTACCTGCAGTACGTGGTCCCTGGCATCGTGCTTATGGCGGTGGGCACCGGGGGCGCCGGCACCGCGATCTATATCGCGATGGACATGCGCCAGGGCGTGGCGGCCCGGCTGGCCACTATGGACGTCTCCCGCGTCGCGATCCTGTCCGCACACGCCCTGGTCAGCGTGGTGCAGGCGCTGCTGGCGACGCTGGCGGTGGGTGCTGCCGCGATGCTGCTGGGATTCCGGCCCGCCGGTGGTGTGTCGGGGGTTTTGGCAGCGCTCGGCGTCGTTGCCCTCATCGCCTTCGCGCTCACCTGGCTCTGCCTGGCCCTCGGCATTGTTGCCGACACCGTTGAAACCGCCAGCAACCTGCCCATGCCCTTGTCCTTCCTGCCCTTCCTGAGCAGCGGCTTCGTCCCGACGGATTCGATGCCCGCCTGGTTGGGCGCGGTGGCCGAGTACCAGCCGTTCACTCCATTCATTGAGACGGTGCGGGGGCTGCTGATGGGTACCGACGTTGGAAACTACGGGTGGCAGGCCCTGCTGTGGTGTGTCCTGCTGACGGGTCTGGGGATGGCCTGGTCGCTGAGCAAGTACGACGCCAGCCAGACCCGCTCATAACACCCGGCATCTTACTGAATGCCGCATTCCTGCGGTGCCACGCGGGTATTTTCCACCCCATGCCGGGCCCTATGATCAGGGCATGAGGCCCCGTCCGCAGGTACTGATTGCGAGCGCCGTGGACCTCTATGGCGAAGATGAAGTCATCGAATGGGCGGTGGCGCTGCTTTCCGGGCAGGCAGTCAACGGCGTCCCGGACATCAGTTTGCTGGGCGGCTCCCCCGGTTGGGCACCCTACTGGCCCCGGGTCTGGGGAGCACGGGCCTTGCTCTACGTATGGGACGGGTCAGCGGCAGCGGCTGTGGTCAAGGGCCTCGGGGACGAGCATTGGCGGGTGCGCGAGATGTGCGCCAAGGTCTGTCGCCGCAGGGAACTGGCAGAGGGATCGGTTGCCCTGGTCGAGTTGGCCTCAGATCCGGTTGAGCGCGTCCGATTGTCGGCGCTAAAGGCGATCGGTGACATCTGCGAAGCGGAAGCGGCCGGTCCGCTGCTGGCCGCACGATCCGGGAGCCTCCGGGAGGCCGGAGTGGCGGCGGCGGCACTGCGGCGCATGGAGCAGAGGCTGGACCGACGGTTGCGCTGAGTTCGCTGCTGGGGTGGACCCACCCGGAATCCAGGTCACCGCTTCCAGCTGGCACTGACGCGTCAGACCCGGGAATCGTGGCGGCCCGCTGTTGGTAGTCTTTAGCCGACCATCGCCTTTCCAGCAGACATCACTTGAGGTGCCAACCATGACCGCAACGACACCCCCTCCGGGCACCGTCCTCCTTGCCGGCGCCTCCGGCGATCTCGGCGGGCGGATTCTGCGGAATCTGGTCGCCCTGGGGGCCACCGTCCGGGTCCTGACACGACGAGAGACCAGCACCACCCGGATTGCGGAGCTGCGCGCCCAGGGCGCCGAAGTGATCCAGGCGGACTACGACGATCCGGACGGCCTCCGCCGGGCCTGCGCGGATGTTGATTGTGTGGTCTCCGCGATCAACGGTCTGGACGACGCCATCCTGGACGCTCAATCGCGACTGCTGGAGGCGGCGGCCGCCGCTGGTGTGTCCCGCTTCATCCCCTCCGATTTCTCCGTCGATTACCGTGGCATCCGGCCCCGCAGCAACCGGAACCTGCAGCTCCGCAGGGACTTTGGACAGCGACTGGACGCAACCGAAATCCGGGCCACATCGATCCTCAACGGCGCCTTCACCGACATGCTTTCCGGCCAGGCACCAATGATCCTGTTCCCCCTGCGCCGGGTGCTCTTCTGGTCCGACCCCGACCAGGCGCTCGACTTCACCACCAAAGACGACACGGCCATGTTCACTGCCGCGGCCGCCCTCGACGAGCGGGCGCCCCGTGTCCTCCAGGTCGCCGGGGACACAGTTACGGCACGGACGCTGGCTTCCACCATGACCGAACTGACCGGCACACAGTTCCGGCCCCTCTATGCGGGCAGTGTTGGTTCCCTGACGGCCATGAGCCGGGCCGTCCGAGCTCTCATGCCGGCCTCGACCGAGCCGTTCCCGCCGTGGCAGGGCATGCAGTACTTCGCCAGCATGTTCAGCGGAGATGCGGACCTTCGCTTCATCAACAATGACCGGTACGGCAGCCGGAAATGGACCACGGCCCGGGACGTCCTGGAGCAGCACTGCCGGCAGAACTGACCGTCCAGCACGACGGCGGTAGCGCTCAGGCGGTATCCAGCCAGTAGCGGCGTTTGCCGTTGCGGGTGTCCTCGCACATAGCCCGGCTTCTGGGGGCACTCGGGCAGCGCATCCCTGACCAATGTGGCGACAAATCGGCGGCAGGCCGCGGGATCCGTGAGTTCATCCGGGTGCAAGTCCTCCCCGCCGTGTTCAGGGGGACGGCGCTCCCGGTGACAGAGCATGGCCGACCGCCGCTGAGGGATCCTTGGCCTTGATGAAGGCCTCGTCTTGTCAGGAGAGCGGAACTGGCCGTTTCGATCCACTCCCTCGAGGCTTCGTGCTGTTCACTCGCCCGCACGAGCGCGTCACGCTCCCGGAATGGATGACACTGCCGTCCTCCCCGGTCGTTCGGGACTTCGCCTCCGGTCCACCGCTTACTGTGGCTGCACAGACCCGGCGGGACCGGCGGGCTGGTGGCGGCGTTGGATTCTCAGTTGGCGGATCCACGCTGCCCCGGCGATCGCGACGAGGATCCCTCCCCAACTGCTGCGATGAACAGCGCCATGCCCAGAGAAAGCTCGCCGCCGGCGCCGAGATAGTGCACTGTCACGCGGTCCTGGCTCTGTCCGCACAGCGTCAGAGGGTCGCTGACACGTCATGCGCCGCATTGCCGAGTCCGGCGAGGGCTTTGCGGAGTCGGGCATCAGCGTCGTCGACGACCTCCCGGACGACAGGACTGTCACTGAGCTGGACCAAGGTTTGTGGATCTATGGCTTCGGCGGTGGTTTCGCGCGCGGCCTTGCCTCGCCGGACAACGACACCGCATGGAAGCAACGCACCGAGCTCCGGTTCGGCCGGCAGGGCGCGTCTAGCCAAGGTGGGGTTTCAGGCGCCAAGAATTAAACAGTCACCAATGTCGTCGGCGGCCTCGGTGCCGGGTTTTGACTCAAAAGTGGCGCGGACATCGATTCCGTGAGAATGCCAAAGCCTTGTTCACTTAGCGCCTCGCGGGTGCGCTGGACAGCGTCTTCCTAGGACAGGGGGACGGTGACAGTACGCGTGCAGCTCATGAGCCTGCTCCTCATACGTCGTTTCCAGATATGTCCGGGTTGAGGTCGGGGCCGTGCCGTGGGAGCTTGGGGAAACTCCCCCGGCACGGGGTCTACGAGCCCGCCAGTCAGGCGAGGGAGAGAAAGAGCTTTTCCAGCTCCTTCTTGTCCATGGTGGTGTCTTCGCGGACGATGCACTGCTCCAGTCCGCTGGCGATGATCGCGAAGCCGGCTCTGTCCAAGGCCTTCGAGACGGCAGCCAACTGCATGACGATGTCCTTGCAGTCCCTCCCGTCCTCCAGCATGCGGGTGACAGCAGCGAGCTGGCCCTGGGCGCGCTTGAGGCGGTTGACCACAGGGGTCAGTTCAGTCGAATCGAGTTGCATGAAGTCTCCAAAGGCGCGGTCGTCTTGCCCACCAGTCTATACCCCATGGGGTGTTTTGCATACCCCAGTGGGTATCTGCAATACTCGGTGGGGTATCCACCAACGACCCATCTTGAGAGGCCCCATGACTTCCCCTTCATCTTCCACCGCCATTACCGCCCTGGCGCCGGAGACCTTGCACAGCTGGATCGCCGAGCATCGGGACCATGCGGTCATCGACGTGCGCTCTGCCGCTGAGTTCGAGTCCATGCACATCCGCGGTTCCTACAACGTTCCGCTGCCGCTGCTGTCCGAACACACCGACGAACTGGCCGCCCGCCTGGGCAACCGCGTCGTCCTCGTCTGTCAGTCCGGAGCCCGCGCCGAGCAAGCACGTCAGCGCCTCGCCGGTTCCGGCATCGATACGGCCTACGTCCTGACAGGCGGAGTCCCCGGCTTCGCAGCGAGGGGCGGCGACGTGGTCAAGGGCAAGGGCCGTTGGGACCTGGAGCGGCAGGTCCGCCTCGCCGCCGGGTCTCTGGTGGTTCTGGGCCTGGCAGGCGGCAAGTTCGTTTCCCCTAAGATCCGGATCCTTGCCGGCGTCATCGGGGCAGGCCTGACGTTCTCCGCGGCGACGAACACCTGTGTCATGGGCCAGGCCATCTCGGCGATGCCATGGAACAGGGCCGCAACGGAACCCACCCGCGAAAGCGCCATCCAGCAGTTCCCGGTGGCCGAAGCCAAGCAGTCCCCAGCAGCATGATCGCGGCCCTTTCACTGGGGCTCGCCGTCGGGATCGTTCTCGGTGTAGTCGGTGGCGGCGGCTCGATCATCGCCGTTCCGGCCCTGGTCTTCGGGCTAGGCATGAGCCCGGCGGAGGCCATCCCCACCTCCCTTCTGGTGGTGGGGATCTCCTCCCTGGCAGCGCTGATCCCGAGGCTGCGCGAAGGCATCAACTGGCCCGTGGTCCTGATAGTAGGTGCCGCCGGCATCCCCGCAGCGTGGGGCGGGACTGCAGTGGGCCGCCTGCTGGATCCAAACATCCTGATGCTCGCCTTCGCCGTGATCATGGTGATCGCGGGGATCCGGATGCTCATGCGGACCACGGAAACGGAGGGTTCGTGCAGCACCGGGCCCAACCGCTCCTTCCGCTCCTGTGCCCCCAAGGCCGTGGGGGTAGGTGTACTCGTCGGGTTCCTCACCGGACTGCTGGGTGTAGGCGGGGGTTTCCTGATCACCCCCGCCCTCACACTGTTTCTGGGCCTGCGGATGAAACAAGCCGTTGGGTCATCCCTGGCCATCATCGTGATCAATTCGGCCGCGGGCTTCGGTGCCCACGCCACCGGATTTACCATCGACTGGCCCAGCGTCCTGTCCTTCGCGGTCCCGGCGATCCTCGGATCCCTCTTCGCTGCCCGGCTCGCCCGGCACCTCAACGATAAGCACATCCGCATTTCGTTCGCCGTGCTCATCTTTGCCGTCGCAGCCTGGGTCACTGCGGGCACCGTTACCGCCTGAAAACCCACCCTGCCGAAACAAAGGAGAACATCATGGGACTCATCAGCTCCCTGAAGAAGGCCTTCAGCAAGCCCTACAAGAAGGTATCCGTCGCTGAGGCGAAGGAACTCCTGGCCTCCGGTGCCGCCCTGATCGACGTTCGCACCGTCCAGGAATGGCGCTCCGGACGGGCCCCGCAGGCCAAGCATGTCCCGCTGGACAGGCTCCAGAGCAGCACGACCGGCATCCAGAAGACCCGGCCCGTGATAGTCATGTGCGCCTCGGGGGTCCGATCCGCTTCCGCCGCCCGGATGCTCGCTGAAAAGGGCTATGAGGCGTATTCCCTGCGCGGCGGCATGGGCGCCTGGCGCCAGGCCGGCGAACCCGTCCGCTAAGAACAGCAGCTGCACTACTCGAAGGAGACCAATGGCTGAAATCAGCATCAACGATGCCGACCAGCGCCGCTCCACGGCCCGAGTCCTCGATGTCCGCGAGGACTTTGAAGTCGCCGAAGGCATGATCCCTGGAGCGTTACATATCCCCATGGGGCAGCTGCAGGCACGACTGTCCGAGCTGGACCCCGCCGTTCCGGTGATCGCGGTCTGCCGCAGCGGCAACCGCTCCGCCCGCGTCGCCGAGGCACTGAACGGGGTCGGCTTTACCGCGGACACCATGGCCGGCGGCATGATCGCCTGGACCCGCGCAGGGCTCCCCACCACCTGACCACCCGACAAAGGGCAGGACCACATATTGGCTTGACCCAGCACCGGAAGGACATGAAGGAGTGATGGCAACCATCGGCATCACGGAACAGGACTTCGCTGAAACCCTGGAGGATAACGACATCGTCTTCGTTGATTTCTGGGCAGCCTGGTGTGGCCCTTGCCGCATGTTCGCCCCCACCTACGGCGCCGCCGCCGAACGGCACCCGGACATCACGTTCACCACGGTCGACACTGAAGCCGAACAGACCCTTGCCGCCGCGGCCAGCATCACCTCCATCCCCACGCTGATGGCGTTCAAGGACAAAACGCTGGTCTTCTCACAGCCCGGAGCACTCAACGCCACGGGACTCGAAGAAGTCATCCAGGCCGTGAAGAACCTGGACATGAACGAACTCCGGACCGACGCCGCACCGCAACACCCCTAACACCCGCAGCCCCAACAGAGTTGCACACCCCTCATTGCCGCATACCCCCCAGGGTATTAGAATTAGTAAAGAACAAAACACCTAACTTCCCCTCACGAAGGAGAGCACCAGATGCTTATCGAGCGCATTTATGACGAGGACCTTGCCCAGGCCAGCTACCTGATCGGCTGCCAGGCCAACGGCACGGCCGTCGTTGTCGACGGCCGCCGCGACATCGCCGTCTACCAGGACCTGGCCAACAAGAACGGCATGAAAATCGTGGCCGTCACCGAGACCCACATCCACGCCGACTACCTCTCCGGCACCCGCGAACTCGCTGCCGCCACCGGCGCGAAAATCTACGTCTCCGGTGAAGGCGGGCCGGACTGGCAGTACGAATTCGACGGCGAACGCCTTTACGACGGTGACAAGATCACCGTCGGCAACATCAGCATCCAGGCCCTCCACACCCCGGGACATACCCCGGAGCACCTGTCCTTCCTGGTCACCGACGGCGCATTCAGCGACCAGCCCGGCTACCTGCTCTCCGGCGACTTCGTCTTCTCCGGGGACCTGGGACGCCCCGACCTGCTCGACGAAGCCGCCGGCGGCGTCGACACCCGCTTCGTCGGAGCGAAGCAGTTGTTCGCCAGCCTGCGGAATAAGTTCCTGACCCTGCCGGACTACGTCCAGGTCCACCCGGCCCACGGGGCCGGCAGCGCCTGCGGCAAAGCCCTGGGCGCCATCCCCTCCTCCACCGTCGGTTATGAGCGCCTCTACGCCTGGTGGGGTCCCTACCTCGCCGCCAACGACGAGCAGGGCTTCATCGACGAACTCCTCGACGGCCAGCCCGACGCGCATGCCTACTTTGGCCGGATGAAGCGCGAAAATCGTGAAGGCCCGGCCGTCATGGGCGAACGCACCCAGCTGACCGAGCTGGATCCCGCCGGCGTCGCCAAGGACCTCGCCGAGGACAACGTCACCTTCATCGACACCCGCCCCAATGCGGAAGTTCACGAAGGCACCGTCGCCGGTTCCCTGAACGTTCCGGCCGGCAAGTCGGTGGCCAGCTACGGCGCCTGGATCGTGAACCCCGAAACCGACAAGAACCCGCTGGTGCTCCTGGCCGCTGCCCAGGAACAGGCGCAGGAGATGTGGGACCACCTGGTCCGCGTTGGCATCGACAACGTCGCCGGCTACGTCACCAGCATCGAGGGACTCCCCCCGTTCACGCCCAAGCTGATCCAGCCAGCGGACCTGGCCGGCTTCGATGCGGCCATGGTGCTGGACGTCCGCAACCGCACCGAGCACACGGCCGGGCACATCCCCGGATCCCACCAGCTCAGCGGCGGCCGCCTCATGTGGCACCTGGACGAACTGCCCACAGAAGGCACCATCGTGACCTACTGCCAGTCCGGGGTCCGGAACTCCGTAGCCGCCAGCGCACTGCGCCGCGGCGGATACGACGTCGTCGAACTCGATGGCAGCTACGCCGCCTGGGACGCGTTCCAGGCGTCAACGGCCACAGCAACCAGGAACTGATTCACAACCCTCACAAGGCGGCGGCCCCGGGCACCTCCGGGGGCCGCCGCCTTTGGTATCTCCCAGCGAGAAGGACAAGCACCCCGAAGATCTCCGGCACCACGCCCTCCCGCGACCGGACGGGACACCGGCGGCCGTCACACTGGGCCTGCGGCAAAACCTCGCCCAGCTCATGCTCCTGGTGGCCGTGAATGCCTGGTCGCCGGGACGCTCGGCCAGGAGCGCACGGCGCTGCCGCCGCTGGCAGGGCCCATAAAGTCCAGTTTGATGTTGCCCAGGGCCCGAAGGGACCGCAGACGGAGAACATTCGCCCGCTCTAAGACATAACTGGTGGGTGCGGTCGCCCGCTCTAAGTCATAACTGGCGGCTGCGGTCGGGTTGCCGACCGCCCGGCGATAGCCCCCGCGTCCACCGCTTCCCGGATCGTAGAGGGACCGGGCTCCGCCCTTTGGAGGAAGACACTGCCGGAGTCGTCAGCCGGTCTGCCCGTGGCGGGCACCTCGGGATCCGGGCCGACTCTGCAGCGTCGCCGCGACTAGTTCGTAGGACTCCCCGGTCGGGGTGTGGGTTCGGTTCGGCTGGTTGAGGCGGGTCCCGATGGGGCCGACGGCTGGCTGGGCGGGTGGCGGCGTTGGCTTCTTAACTGGAGGATCCGTGCTGCCCCGGCGATCGCGACGAGGATCCCTCCCGCCACTGCTGCGATGAACAGCGCCATGCCCAGAGAAAGCTCGCCGGCGACGCCAAGATAGTGCACTGTCACGCGGTCCTGGTTCTGCAGGATGAAGATAATGAGCAACACCAGAAGGAGCAACCCGGCGCTGACGGCAACCCAGATCATCCCGGCCCGCGTCACATCCGCGGCCTGGGATCGGCCCGGGGACGGCTTCCGGGGAGGGCGTTTCGGCTTCGACGGCGTAGGTTCGTATTCCCGACGCGGGGCCGGGCGGGGCCCCGTAGATGGCCTCGGCGTTGGATCAGCAGCCACGCTTTTCATCCCCTAATACTGGAGCAATCCGTCCGTGCCGAACGGATACATCACAGGGTACTCCTCCAGCAAGCCTGCGTCCCCTGCCCGGTGCCGTCCCCAGCCACGCCCTGGGCGGGACTGTGGCTGCCATGATTCGCTGCCCGTCCGGAATGCCAGATCCGCAGGGTGAACGAGCCGGCTGTTCGCCGCGACGGGCGTGGCTGTGGCCGGTACCCAGGATGAATCCGGCGAGCGGTGGTCTGCAGGCCGGATGCTCCAACATCGCGCGGTCAGGTCCAGGCTGCTACCCGACATGGCGGGAACGAACGCCGCTGAGGAACCAATAAGCACCTGCGACCATCACGAGGAATCCTATGGCGCCCATGATCGTGAGCTGCGTGATGATCCCCGCGATGACCAGCGCGAAGCCGGCCAACGCGGTCAGAAGACCGTAGACAGTGCGGGCAGCCACGCCCCGGGGTAAGCCGGACTTCAATTCGAGGTCCAGGTCCGGGTCCTTCGCCGCCAGGTCCTGTTCGAGCTTTTCAAGTCGGCGACGCTCTTCATCCGACAGCGGCATGGGAACCTCCTCCACCCGAAAAACGCCCGGAGCCCGGGGCATAAGCGCGCCCGGCACACGACGTGCCTTGCGTTCATTATCTGCCCGTTAGCCGACACTATCCACAGGCGCTCCCACTGGGAGGCGGCAGGGTTCCCGAAAGACTCCAGACGCAAAGAACACCGCACCGGAGCCCCCGGGTACTCGCCAGCATGATTGCTTTCCACGTAGGCTAAAGCCTGAATGTACGGCACGTGCCACAGGAGCCAGGACTGAATCCCTCCCCTGACCAGAGCCTGGAACGGAACGCAGCGTCCCCGGACTCGAAGGGAAAGACCGGCGCCCGGCTCATTCCGCGTCCAGGGAGGATGTCCAGGGAGGATAACGATGACAGGTACATCTGAGCTCTTCACCGATAAGGACATTTCGGTTCCGGCTGAGAACGCCGACGGGACCGTGATGGCACTCGCCAGATCATCCCCCGACAATGCCACCGCGGTCGCCGGCCCACCACATCAGGTCCACGATGACCGGCAATTCAATGAAGCCCGTGTGGATTCGAGCATCCGCCGGACGCGTCTATCGGCCCTGGAGGGACCGGAGCACCACCCCTAAAGTCACACCGCCGTCATCACGCCCCCGAACGATCTCACGGTTCTCCACGTCATCGCAGCCCGAAAACTTGTCCTCGCACAAAGGGAACCGACAAGTGAAGGATACGTCGACGGCCAAAAGCGGTCAGGACTGCTGAAAGCTGTCCTGGGTGTTCCGGAAGCGGCGAGGCGCTCCGTCGGCAGGGTAGCGAACACCTTTTCAGAGTCCACGCCATAAGGAAGAGAAAGTAACTACGGGCAGGGACGTGACCGAGTTCCCGCTCGACGCTTACTCGTCCAGCTATGGAAGGCAGGCTACTGTGTCCTCGTCACACGTTCCCGCGCATCATCCCCACACCTGGTCCACGCTGGGCCGCCGGATCCTGGCCGGAGTGTTCGGCGGCCTCGCCGGCGGGATCGTGTTCGGCTGCCTGATGGCGCAGATGGGCATGTTCCCCATGATCGCGTCCATGGTTGGCTCCGACTCGGCCGGAGCCGGGCTCATCGCCCACTTGATGATATCGGTCGCGGTCGGTCTGGGACTGACGGTCCTCTTCGCGGGAAAGTTCCTCACCAGTTACGGCAATGGCGCCGTCACAGGCCTGGTTTACGGGGTCCTGTGGTGGGTCATCTGGTGGGGCGTGGGCGGGTTGGTGATCACACCTCGAATGCTGGGCGTGTCCGTTTTCACTCTGGAATTCATGGCGGCAATGACCCTGGTGGGTCACTTGATGTACGGGGCTGTCCTGGGTCTGACGGCAGTGCGGGTGCTCAAGGGGCGTGCTTGAACGTTGAGGATCGCTGGGCCGCGACCTTGCCTTGATAGCAGGGGGTAACAGACACACTTGGCCGCCGCATGAGAGTACGGCCGATCTGTTCCCGCACCCGTTCAGCTGCCGGCACGGGGCGAGCCTGTTCACCGACCACGGCCCCCTCCGCTCGCGTGAAGCTGACAATCATAAAGAAGATTTTGATCGCTGTTTCGAGCCTGGGAACCCCGTGTTTGGAGGACTCAATCGCGGGTTTCCGTGCTTATCGGTCGGGTCATGCACACCGGATGAGCCGGGCCGCCGTTTTCAGCGGCTACCCGCGCCAAAATGCCTGAAGAACCCAGTCGGATGGCCGGCTCTGAGCCCAGAGGCAAAAGCCCTATCCATATCTATATGGGGCTGGGACCGGCGGCTCCGGTCGACAGCGCCCGAACCATAACAGTCCGGCTCCGACGGATTAGGCTCTCTCCATGACCGAATTTGAGGCAGAGCAATCGTGGTGGGAAAAGTTGTCCGGGCAAACCCGGGCAAGGCTCCTGGCAGATCCGACAGGACCGGTTCCGGCGGAGCTGGTATCTGAGGTTGTGGCGGCCGGAGGACTGGTAACCGGCACAGACTGGGCCGGAACCCAGGACCAAGCAAAGGGGTTCGTGCTACCGGAAAGCTTTCAGGCCTTTCTCCAAAGACTCGTTCCCTGATCACCCAGGATCTGACCCCGGCCTAAGGTTATCCGTCCCGCGCCCGGAAGGCGGTGAAGCCGACGGTCAGGGGCATTGGCCGCTGACGATGACGCCCCCGACGGGGGCGAAGGCGACGTGGCCTTTGATCATCCGGGCCAGGGGTGTGGGCCGCGGGTATGACCAGGCCGCATTCGATGACCGGTGGTCACCGGCGCGGACGTGGTGATAGCGGGCGATCCCCTTCCAGAAACACAGGGTCCGCGCCCAGCTGCTCTCCAGTGAGCCCGGCACTATGGAATCCGCGGGGAAGTAGTGGTTGCCCTCCAGATACACGGTCTGCTCTGAGCGGGCGATCACCTGGCCGTGAAACGTGGCCGTGATCACGAGGAGCTCCGGGCCAGTTTTGACAGGATGTCGCGGTCCTGGATGACGATGCGTCCGCGGCCCTGGCGGACGGCTTTTTTGGCCGTGAGCTCGCCCATGATTTTGCTGGTGGCTTCCCGGGAGGCGCCCAGGAGGCCGGCGAGCTGTTCGTGGGTCAGGTGGATGGTCCGGGCCTGCCCGAAGCGCGGCGGCCCCGCGGCGTCACCGAGTTTGAGCAGGGTGGACGCCACCTGGGCGGCCAGCGGCCGCAGCGCCAGGTCGGTGAGGCGTTCTTCGAGGCGGGCGACCTGTTCGCCCAGGAGCCGCGAGATGCGGATCGCGATGCGGGGGTCCGAGAGCAGGAACCGCTCGACCTCCTCCACGCTGAGCTGGCAGATCGCGGAGTCTTCGATGGCCTCGGCGTAGTTGTCATACATCCGCTGGCCCACGAGCATCATTTCCCCGAACACGGCACCGGGTTCCAGGATGGCCATTGTCAGGGCCTTGCCGTCCTCGGCGACCCGGAAGATACCTACCCGGCCGGACTTGAGGATGAACAGGGCTTTTACGGGCTGGCTCTGGCTGAACACTATTTCCCCGCGGCGGAACAGCCGGGCCGGGGCCATGAGGTCCATGGCCTCGATCTCCCGCGCGCTCAGATCAGCGAACAGATCAACTCTATTCAAACAACTGAACGGGTCAGTGGGTCCTGCCATCAGCGGGTCGGCCTCTCGTTGCCGCGGGGCCCACGGGCGCAGGTCTCCGGAGATGGTGGCCCCCACATCGACCCGGCAGGAATCGGTCAAGCCCGGCTCGTCAGGACGCGGACCGCCACCAGTCCCAGAATAGCGCCATAGACCAGATGGCCCATGAGGCTCATCAGCGCGGTGAGGTCAACGGCGAACAGGGGCATGCCCATCATGACCGGCATGATCATCAGCGGGCCAAGGACCCACCAGATGGCACCGTAACCGAGCCCGACGAGGGCACCGCGGCCATACCCGGTGAGGAACCGGTTGCCGAAGGGTAGCGTCAGGCCGAGCCCGATCAGCACTGAAATCATCAGGTGGACGCCGAACCCGACCACGGCCGATTCGGAGCCGATCATGGACGCGATGACCGGCAGCATGCCCATCATCGCCATGAGAATCCCGAACGCAATACCGCCGGCGATGCCCCCGGCTGCCCCGGCGGCGACGCGCCGTCCCAGGCCCGTACTGGACGTGTGGTGTGAAAGAGCTGATGCAGAAGCCATGACGGCGACCTTCCATCGAAGAATTTCTTGCTGACGCTTAAAGGTATGGCCGGTCCATTGTGCCGTTCAGTAATGTGCGCTACACAGCAAAATAAAGATCGACAGCTGCGCACGGCACTCCGGCAGACTCTTGGATGTGAGCACGGAGCGCGGCTCCGTTATCGGTCGTTCATCAACTTTCCGGCCCGGATCTGCAGGTGACCGCCCCGGGCCGAGGCGCGGACGACGTCGACGCACCGTTCCTCCACGGCCTGCCAGGGGGCTGCGGTGATGTCGGATCCTCCCAGGGCGCAGGCCAGCCGTGCCAGCGGAGTGAGCCATCGGGACCGTCCCACCGGGTCCTGCATGTCCACCACACCCACCCGGGCAGGCGTGGCCAGGAGCCCGGTCATGTTCGTCCACGCCTGCTCCCGGTTCCCCATCAGGGACAGCGAGTAGGTTGCCAGGGCTGCATCCGATACTGCGGTTCCCCCGTTTTGTTCGATGCGGGCAGCGATGGTCCCGGAGTCCAGCAGCACCATATCTGCCTGGATCAGGATCACGTTCTGCCAGCCGCGGGCCCGGGCGCGGCGCCGCGCCTGGTGGAGCATTTCGGCGCTGCGGTCGATCCCGACGATGGTCCCGGAGGCCCCGATGTGCTCCCGCAGCAGCGGAAAATTCAGTCCGGTGCCGCAGCCGATGTCCAGCACCTGTTGGCCCGGTGTGGGGGCCAGCGCGTCGATGCCGAGCACCCGTCCGGCATGATAGACAGGGTATTCGCCCGAGAGAAGATCATAGAACGGGGCAAACTGCGTGTATTTATCGCCGATGGCGGGCTCCTTCGGGTTCGATCCGCCGCAGCGGCACGGTCGCGGACAACTGCTCGGCCGCGGGTGACTTGTCCGGCATTTAGCGTCATTCACGAGGAGTCCATCATGGCAGTCAAGAACCCGATCGTTGACCTCCTGGTCGTCGGCGGTGGGACCGCGGGGATCGTAGGCGCCAAAACGGCCGCCGGGTTCGGAGCGCGAACCCTTCTGGTCGAACAGGCCCGCACCGGCGGTGACTGCCTGTGGACTGGATGTGTGCCGTCCAAGACGCTCCTGTCGGCGGCCGACCAGGCCATGACAGCCCGCGCGCTGACCGGCCGGCTACCGGAATTCGCCGCGGTGCGCAAGCGCATCTTTGCCGCGATCAACACCATCGAACCCGTCGACTCCCCTGCGGCGCTCGAAGCCGCCGGTGTTGAGGTCATTAAGGGTGTGCTGACATTCCGCTCCCCCGGGGTGGCCGAGATTGACGGCAGGACGATCCGCTTCCGGCAGGCGCTGATCGCCACCGGCGGGGCACCGGTCAGCACCGGCATCCCGGGCCTGGACCCGGGGGTCACCGTCACGTCGGACACGATCTGGGAACGCGACGCCCTGCCGATGCGGCTGGCGATTGTCGGTGGCGGTCCGATCGCCTGCGAACTCGGGCAGGCCTTCGCCCGCCTCGGATCCGAGGTCACCATGATCGTCCGCTCCCGGATCCTCCCCAAGGAAGATCCCGAGGCCGCCGACCTCGTCCGGGAAAGCCTGGAAACCGACGGCGTGCGAATTCTGGAGAACACGACCGTCGAGAACGCCGTCGGCACGGGCACCGGATCCCGGCTCCTGATTGGGGACGGCGATGAAGTGGATGCGGACACGGTTCTGCTGGCCACCGGACGCTCACCCCGGACTGCGGGTCTAGGCCTGGAGCGTGTCGGGGTCAAGCTGGACGAGGACGGCCAGGTGATCACGGATACCCGGATGATGACCTCCAATCCGCTCATCTGGGCCGCCGGAGACGTGACGGCCAACCCCAGGTTCACCCATCTGGCCGGCGTTCAAGCGTCCGTGGCAGTGTCGAACGCGGTGCTCGGGCTCAAACGCCACGTCAGCGGCACCGTGCCCCGTGTGACGTTCACGTCACCGGAGGTGGCCGCCGTCGGGCTCACCGTGGCGGACAGCCACCGGCAGCACCGCACTCGGACTGTCAGCCACGCCCACGTGGACCGCGCCGTGACGGAGGACAGTACAGGCGGTTTCACGAGGCTGATCCTGGACCGGCGGGGACGGATCCTGGGCGGCACCATCGTCGGCCCGCGGGCCGGGGAATCCCTGGCTGAATTGACCCTGGCAGTCCGGAAAGGGATGACAACATCCGACATTGCCGGGACGACCCACCCGTACCCCACGTTTTCGGACGGGGTCTGGAATGCTGCGGTCTCCGATGTCCGGGAGCGCCTGGCCTCTCCGGGCATCCGCGGGGCCATGGCGGGGCTGGTATGGTTCCGACGCCGCTGGCTGGACCGGCCCGTGCCTCACCGCGGGGACCGGTAGCCGGCAATAACCCGCTGGACAAGCCAACGCCCAGACGGACGCGCTTTCCCACGCGGCGAGCGGAAAGACAGCCAGAGACTTTGAAGGGCCAGGGTCCCGGCACCTTTGTTCGGGCCTCCCAGGAACGGGACCGACCGGCCGTCCCTGAGCTGGCCGCCGGATTTTCCGCGATGGAGGAGAAAGCCAGGAACGCCGTGCCGTTGATGTAGCCCGCAAACAGGACGCTATCTTGCCCTCGGCAGCGGCAATCGTCTTCGCGGCGCCAGCGTGGCTAGGCTTCCCCGCGGGCCGCGGCATACTGGCCGGTGGCCTGGCCCTGGGCCTGCCCTGGGGAGTTGCCGCTACCGCCGGAGTAGTTAAGAGGTGAGCCCGTTCCGCCACTCCGGGCGATGCCTGTAGAACCGTTCGACCGGACGGCGTGACCTCACCGGCTGACGTATTGGAGTCAGGGGCTGTTCTCGTAGACATCGGGGATGCCGTCGTGGTCGGAGTCGACCTTCTCTGCTTCCTCGGCCTGCCGATATTGGCGGTTCCTGATCCGCAGCACCACCGTTGCCAGCAACGCAGCAAGCATGGACGCGGCCAGGATGCCCACCTTGGCGTGGTCGTCGTGCAGGCTTCCGTGGCCGAAGCTCAGTTCGGCCACCAGGAGCGAGACGGTGAAGCCGATCCCCGCCAGCAGGGACACTCCGAAAACATCAATCCATTTGAAGGATCCGTCCAGTCGCGCCTTGGTTGCCTTGGTGAGAACCCAGGTAGTGCCCATGATCCCGACCGGTTTGCCCAGCACCAGGGCCAGGATGATGCCGACGGCCACCGGGTCCGTCAGCGCCGAGCCCAGTCCGTCCCAGCCTCCCACAGCCACTCCGGCGGAGAAGAACGCGAAAAGCGGTACGGCAACGCCCGCGGAAATCGGCCGGAACCGGTGCTCGAAAATTTCGGCGAGCCCGGGTCCGGCCCCGGTTCCGCCACTGGCCCGGGAGCGGATCACGGGGACGGCGAAGCCCAGCAGCACACCGGCAACCGTGGCGTGAATGCCGGAGGCGTGCACCAGTGCCCACGTCGCCAGGCCGAGTGGAAGCAAGATGACCCAGGCCGCCGCGAAGCGGGTACCGAAGAAGCGGCGGTATTTCTGCGCCAGGAACGTGTACACAGCCAGCGGGATGAGAGCCAGCAGCAGCGGGCCCGGCTGAATGTCACTGGAGTAGAAGAATGCGATGATGCTGATGGCGATGAGGTCGTCCACCACGGCCAGGGTGAGCAGGAAGATGCGCAGGGCGCTGGGCAGGTGCGAGCCGATGATCGCCAGGACCGCGACGGCGAACGCAATGTCGGTCGCGGTGGGGATCGCCCATCCCCGCAATGTCTCGGGGCTGGCGAAGTTGACCGCAGCGTAGATGAGCGCCGGAACGGCCACGCCGCCTGCCGCCGCGGTAACGGGAACAATTGACTTGCTCAGCTGACGAAGATCCCCCGCCACAAACTCCCGCTTAAGCTCAAGGCCAACCAGGAAGAAGAAGATCGCCAGCAGCCCGTCAGCGGCCCAGGCGCCAAGGCTGAGTTCTAGGTGCCAGGGCTCGTAACCGATCCTGAAGTCCCGGAGCGCGAAATAGCTCTCAGAGACCGGGGAGTTGGCCCAGACGAGTGCGACGAGGGCAGCAGCCACCAGCAGGGCGCCACCCACCGTTTCCTTCCGGAGGATCGCCCCGATTCGCAGCGCTTCTGCGTAACTGCCGCGCCCAAAGATCGTGAAGCGCGGCGGAAGGGACGGAGGCGTTTGGCTCATGAGCAAGTCCTAAAATGTGGATCGACAAAATCATGCCGACCAGACTTCCCGGCGCACCTCCACCCAGTCTACGCGGCAGGACGGGCGCTGCGCGTCCCCGGGTTCCCGGCAACGGGCTGGGCCCGCCGGCGTTCGAGCATGTACCTGCTGGGCAGGACACCTGACAGTCGGTCAGCTGCAGTTCCGCAGCGGCGAAGGAAACAGCAAACCGTGCGCACCAGATACTGACCGAGTTGTAGTCGGCGAGCGTCGCTCCGGGCGGGATCTCGTAGTTCTGGTCCCCTCTATTGGCTTTGAGCGCGCCCAGATCGAGGTGGGCGCCGTCGTCGAATACATGCCAGCCGGCCGCTCCTTCGATCACCTGGGTGTCGCTGAGCATACCCGAAGGTCCGGGCCATCGGAGGTATCTAGACCTTCGAAGCGGAGAATCCGGGTCCCGTCGGAGAGTTCGAGGATTCTCACGGTTCCGGAGCTGGCATGTTCATGGCTGATAAGTTCGCCCGTCACGAGTTCCCGCGACGCGGCGGGCGGAACGGCCTCGGTCACCGTGCTACTGGTGAAGATCCGCCACGGCTGGAACAGATACAGCCCGACGGCGACTGCGATGGCGGCTAGGAGGACCAGGCAGGGATGCTCACGCGCCTGTTCATGCCATGCCAACGACCGGATCGACAGCGAAGTTCCGGGTCACGTCTCGGGACTGCAGCCGCCGGATGCAGCAGCTGATCCAAGACCCCTCCGGAGATCCCAGGGGATCCGTTCGAAGATCTCTGGAAACCCGGAACGAAGCGGACCCCCGAGACCGCCGATCCCACGACCATGCAGGCACACCGGCCCGGACTTGGCTCGGCGCCCGCAGGGCATCCGGGTAGTAGCGTTCGGGCAGTGATAACGCTTCGGCATTGGCCATTCGTTTCAACGGGCGCATCAACGCGGGAAACCTTCAAGGACTCCCGGGACTCATGTCAATCGATCACACTTTCGTCAGCACTGCCGGCATCTCATTCATCGAAAAGTCGATCCACAGCCTACGTCCGGTCCAGCCCGCCAGGGAAGACCGACCGGCAACCACCTGTCAGGGGTGTGTGTTGAGCCGTTGGATGAACTCGTCCGCCTGGGCCAGATTCCGGGCCATCTTGGCCCGCTGGTGGACCGCTTTCTCCAGGAACTCCGAAAGTCTGGCGGACGCTTCTTCCGTGCTGCCCGTGGCTTCGCTTGTGGCCAGGATGCCGAGGATTTCGGCCATTTCCTCCAGCGAAAACCCCAGCGGCTTCATCTGCTTGATGACCATGAGGCGTTCGAAGTCATCCTCCGAATACACCCTGAACCCCCCGTCGGTGCGGGCCGTGGCCGGCAACAGGCCGACGTCGTCGTAGTGGCGGATGGTCCGCAAGGACAGGCTCGTCCGTTCTGCAAGTTCACCGATGTGCATGGTGGAGCTGGTAGTTCTCGCGGTCATCAGGCTTCTCCGTCCTGTTTCAATTGTAACCCTACCATCACGTTAGGGTAGGGTTTTTGGTGAGTGGTGAGACCTTCAAGGGTAGTTCCCACTCTTCCCGGCGCGGAGCTGCGCCCGTCATTCTTCGAAAAAGCGAAGCCGCATGCGTGTGTCTTCCTGACCATGAACGGAGCCAGCAATGGCAGTCAAAACCGCCCGGGATGCCCCCGCCTATACCCCTGAACAACTGCAGTCTGTCAGGGAAACACTCAAGTCTCCGCGTCGGCTCAAGACAGAAGTCCTCGCCGGACTGGTTGTCGCCCTCGCCCTGATCCCGGAAGCCATCGCCTTCTCGATCATCGCCGGCGTCGATCCGCGGATCGGACTTTTTGCCTCCTTCACCATGGCAGTGACGATCGCCTTCGTCGGCGGCCGCCCGGCCATGATCTCGGCAGCGACCGGGGCGATTGCCCTGGTCATCGCACCGCTGGTGAAGTCCCACGGCGTGGACTACTTCGTCGCCGCCGTCATCCTCGCCGGGGTCTTCCAGATCATCCTCGGTGTGTCCGGTGTGGCGAAGCTGATGCGGTTCATTCCCCGCTCGGTGATGGTGGGCTTCGTCAATGCCTTGGCCATTCTGATCTTCATGTCCCAGGTCCCGGAACTGATTAATGTCCCGTGGCTGGCCTACCCCCTCGTGGTGTTGGGGCTGGTGATCGTGTTCGGTCTGCCGAAGCTGACCAGGGCAGTGCCTGCCCCGCTGGTCGCCATCGTCGTGCTGACACTTATCACGGTCTTTGCCTCCGTCGCTGCCCCAACCGTTGGCGACAAGGGCGACCTGCCCGAGTCGCTGCCGACCCTGTTCATCCCGAACGTCCCGTTCAGCCTTGAGACCCTGCAAATCATCTTCCCCTTCGCCCTCGCCATGGCGTTCGTGGGCCTGCTCGAATCCCTGATGACCGCCAAACTCGTGGACGACGTCACCGACACCCGCTCCCACAAGACCCGCGAAGCCTGGGGCCAGGGCGTGGCGAACATTGTCACCGGGTTCACCGGCGGCATGGGCGGCTGCGCGATGATCGGCCAGACCATGATCAACGTCAAAGCCTCCGGCGCCCGCACCCGGATCTCCACCTTCCTCGCCGGCGTTTTCCTGCTCATCCTCGTCGTCGCCCTCGGGGATCTGGTCTCCGTGATCCCGATGGCCGCCCTGGTCGCAGTGATGATCTTCGTGTCCTGGGCCACGTTCGACTGGCACAGCATCCACCCCCGAACCCTCCGCATGATGCCCAAGAGTGAAACGCTGGTCATGGTCGCCACCGTCATCGTCACCGTCGCCACCCACAACCTCGCCATCGGCGTCGGCGTCGGCGTCCTCGTCGCCATGGTCCTGTTCGCCCGCCGCGTTGCCCACTTCGTCACCGTCGTACGCACCGTCCGAACCGTGAATGGGCATGGGACCGCGACATACGTCGTGGACGGGGAGCTGTTCTTCGCCTCTTCCAACGACCTTTACACCCAGTTCGAATACGCTCTGGACCCTGAGCACGTGATCATCGACCTGCACGCCTCCCACCTCTGGGATGCCTCCACGATCGCGGCCCTGGACGCGATCATCGAGAAGTACCGCCAGCACGGCATAGACGTGAAAATTATCGGCCTAAATGATGCCAGTATCCTGATGCGCGAACGCCTCGGCGGGAATCTCGGCGCCAGCCACTGACCCCTCGGACGACTTAACGTGGAGGCGGGACAGGTTGCGGGCGGCGGACTTCCTCGTAAACGTCCCGGATCCGTCCCGGCCAATGCCGATGACCTCTTCTCCGCTGCCACGGCTCGGTACTGACGGTTCCGGGCGCCCAGCACTGCCGCCACCAGGAGGGCGGCCAGCAGCGACGCGGCGAGGATCCCCTCCTTGGCGTGGTAAGCATGGAAGCTGCCCGGGTTTGCCAAACGGGGGGTTCCGGAGACTGTGAAATCGCGGTGTGCCCGCCGCAGCCACCGAGGACAGCGGCGGACGCGCCGGCTAGATCGGGGTGACCCTGCCAGCTACATTCCGGGGTTCTGCCGGGCCTCGTGGACCTCGATTTCGCAGCCTCAGGGCATGTTCAGGTGCGGGTGCTGCCTGGCGATTTCCACCGCCGCCTCGAAGTTTTGACCTCGATAACGCTGTATCCGGCGACTTCACGCTGGCTCGGTGCCGTGATTCCGCCGGGGAAAACGCGGACCCCTTTTTCCAGCGGGGTGTCGAAGTCGACCAAGCCGTCCTTTCTCCGCCGGGACCGCTACCCTGACCGCTGAACACAGATCGGGTCAGTCCTGACGTTGATCGAAACAAAACCCGCAAGCACACCGGTAGGTGAGCAGGCCGCCGCCCCTACTCTCTTCAAGTGGTGCCATGTCTACTGTCACGGGCTGCATGGGTTGACCGCAATGGATGTGTGAGGTCAGCATCTCGCGCAGCTGCGGATCGTCCGAGGGCCCCCCTCGTACTAAGTCCGTTGGGTTTTCATTGTCCCGCGCACCACGAGCCTGCCCGGAATTCTGTGGATGCGTCATTACCAGGACTCCCTTGACTCAGCCCAACGAAGCCAGAAGTTCGGCGCAAGCCTGCTCACACCGCCAGCAGGCTTCGGCGCACACCTGGCAGCGGCGGTGGATGGAGGCATGCTGGCCGCATTCATCAGCGCGCGCTTTGCAGGCGGTGCGGCATTCTTCCAGTACTGCACGGGCGGTGTCGGCGTCGTAGCTGCCATGGCAAGAGAGGATCTTCCCCGTGGACGCGCAGATGTCGACGCAGTCAAGGATGGTGCGGATGCAAAGGGTGAGCTCGGCGACCATCTCTTCACTGAGGCATGCGTCAGTGCACCCGGTGCGCGTGTGCGCGAAGTCGAAGCACGTCTGGATTCATTCCACGAGCTTGGCTTATCGATACTCCCCCAGTCCCTTGGGTAGGCGTCCATCATGGACTGTAAATGCTTCATTGGTTTCTCTTTCCAGGTCTCTACGGCAGGTTTGATGAAGTGGAACGGCGAGCCGTATCTACGTCCTGCTGATGGAAAGTTGGACCACCGTGAGCGTCGGCTGATCCGGCGCCGGGGGAAGAGCGCTGGAAAAAATCCCGTCACCGGGCTGCCGGTGAGTCAAGGACGGGGGGTCCACCGCCCCAGTCCTCAGCGGGGCCGGTTCGCTGCGGGGGGACTGCCGCCGTTCGCAGCGTTCATTCTGCAGCGCCTTAGGATCAACGGCCGAGCCAACCTCGTGGACGACGCGGACAATCTGGGGAACCGACGCGGAATTCTCACCTGAAATAGTTGCGGATTCCCCCCGCAGGGGTACTAGCTCAAGGCCTTGTTCGCCCACCGATTGGAAGGGGTCAGGCCCGGGAACGATCGCATACCGGCTGCCCTGGGTGTAGGACGCGGCTCCTGCCAGGAGAAGGGCCAGAAGGAGCCACACGAAAAAGCCTCGCAGCGAAACGGGGCAACGAAGCACTCCTGGCGGGGACCAACTCAGCGCGAGCATCCCAAGTTCCTGGTGGACACCACCTAATCAGCCTAGCCCCGGGACCCGTTCAGATGATCACACGAGTATTTTTACTCTAGCGCGTCGAGTTTGGAGGCCACAATGTAGGAGTCACCCTGCCACTGCTGGGAGAGGGCTTCATCCAGTTCGATTCCGGCTTCTTTTCACGTCCGCTACGTTGAAGCCCCGTTTGACGATGGCGGTGACCTTGACCGTAACCCCGGCTTCTTGTCCCCCTGCCCGATTTGTTTACGATGAGGAGAGTTCTTCGACCGAGAAAACATCCGGATTGGCCATGTATAACCTGAGTGGATAATGATCGTCGCCACTTGTCCGGGCACCATGATTCCTTGTACGCCAGATCAGCAAGCGGTGTCACCGGGCCGGTCATTGGCTGTTGTGCGGGTCCGAGGATCAGGGGTTCTCCTTGCTTCCACGGCGGAGATTCTGTCTCTGCAGAACGTTCAAGGACTCCGCATGGTCCAGCAGGCTTCTGCGTTCGGCCGACGAATAGTCGGCCGCGCCGATGGCGTTGCGCATATGGCCCAGATGGTCCAGGATCCCCGTCCGGCACTGGTCCTCCCGGTCGCACCAGGTGAGCTCCTGAAGCAGGCCCAGGAGGCGCCCTGCGACGGCCGGATCTGCCGCTCCATACTGCCTGGGCTGGTTCATCGCCATATCGAGGAGGTCCGTGAGCTTGGGCAGCGAAACCACCACCCGCACCCGCCCGACATCGTCGGTGAGGTGTTCGGGGCCGGGGCTTCTCTCCGCCAACCGGCACAGGAGAACGGAGAGGTGCCCGATGACGTGCACAGCCGTAGTGGGGTCGTTGATGCCGGGGGAGAGCGCACGCGCAGCAACATCCACCAGCTGGCGGAATCCGAACCCGACGTCCTGGACGTTCGTGCGTTCAAACCCGGCGGCCACAGCGCCATTAACGTCATCCGCCAGCGTTTCCCTGACTTCTGGTGTGAACGCTGCTCCCGGTTCGGCGGGCCAGGCGGTGGCGAAGGGAACGCCCTCCACCAGTGAGCTGCCCGGTTCCCGATCTATCCGTATCACGGCGCCGGACTCCTCCGCCGCCCGCATCAGTGCGCTCTTGTCAAAGGAGGTCAGGAAACCCGAGCTGGTGGAGACGATGAGGAACCCTTCAGACACCGGGGCTGGATTCGGTCCACGGGGAGGCCGCCCCTTGGGGAAGACCCGGTCGATGGTTTCCTGGGTTTCCACGTTGACCCTGCGCATCATAGTTTCCACGCGGATCTCCCGGGTGAGATGCGCCAGGAAAAGCACCAACCCGATAACACTTGCTATAGCGAGCACAAACGCGACGGTGACGGAAATTTCGGGTACGAACGGGCTGGTCCCGCTGCTTTCGCTGCGAACGCTTCGAAGGACGGTCAAGGCGAAAGCGAAGGAAGCCAAAAAGAGGGCCAGCGTGCCATGAACGAACCGGTCGGAGGTAAAGGTCCGCAGCAGCCGCGGGGAGAACTGGCTGCTGGCCAGCTGCAGCGAGACCACGGTGAGCGAGAAGGTCAGGGACGTCACCGTGATGAGGGATCCCGAGATCGCCTGCAAAACAGACCTGGCCGCTTCCGGTCCTCCACTGAAGAGAAAAACAGTGACACTTTTGGGCAGCTGGCCGTCAACTGCAGCATCCAGAGCTGGCATCGCTGTTCCCAGGACCACAGCCAGCGCGACCGTCAACACCGGAAGCGGCCACAGCCGTGTCCGCAAAGCATCCATCCAGTGCGCTCCGCGCCAGCTCATCGGCAGCAATCCGCCTGCATCGAAGGTGTGTCGGTCATTGTTCCTGCTCTCATAGGAGGACCAAGATGCAAACGGGCGTTTCTCAGCCCCCTCCACATCCAGTTTGGCTCGAGGCTAGCCGAACTGGAAACACTAAGCGTACTGTCATTCAGATTCGCTGTCCGTGGCCGAAAGCCTCCAACATCGAAGGAGAATGACATTGTCCGAGGCTCAGATTCTGCTGGAGACCGGGCGGGAAACGTATGGGGCTTGATCTGGTCGGAGATTCTGCGTGTTCCTATTATCGGCGCCGTTGCGTATACAGCCGTGGTGGTGGTCCTGAGGTTCTCGGGCAAAAGGACCTTGGGGCAACTGAACGCATTCGACTTCGTCGTCACAGTCGCCATCGGATCGACCCTAACCACGATCCTACTCAGTTCCGACGTCGCCTTCCTCGAAGGTCTGACAGCGCTGGCGTTGCTCGCGGGGCTACAGTTCATCGTCGCCTGGGCGTCCGCGCACGTGCCCGGGACCAGGGCCGCTGTCACGGCCCGGCCTGCGGCACAGGTTGTGTCCGGGGAAACTCAACTTGCCCTGCTGCGCAACAACCGCCTCAGCAAGTCCGAGGTGTTGCAGGCGGTGCGTTCCACCGGATCCGGCGACTTTTCCGACGTGGCAGCAGTCGTACTTGAACCAACAGGAGCATCAGCGTGATCCCCAACAGCAAACTCGGCAACGGTTCAGCCCTTAAAGGTGTCCGAAACGCCGCCGGACCCATGACGGACTCCCGACACCCTCCCAAGCCTAGCGGCAGTCTCCAGCGAACGACAGACTTCGCACCGCGGAAGTGCTGACCCACCGTCCAGATGAGCCCGCGGGCTCCTCGGTGTCATTCTTCCTTCGTAGTACTCGGCAAGATCATTGCAACAAAGCCGGTCATGGCGGGTGTGTGGAAGGGTAGGCTTCCCGTCGCCTGGACCCGCGCTCCCGAGTTCAGGCTCAACCTAGATCTGTAGCCGGGCAATCATCCGACTTTCCCATGGCGGCCAGCGGGGCTGCTGCTGCACAATCAGTACATTCTGTGGTTATCGGGCCTACTTTGCGATCCTGCCCACGATCCGGTCGAGACCCGCAACTGGGTGGCCCGTATGATCCACCCTCGCAGAAGGCGCCGTATCCGGTTGGCGGGGAGGAACGATGCCGCAGCGCGCCAGGCGATGATCGAGAAGGCGATAGCTTCCGGGATGGCGCAGAGTTTTGGCTCACGCCGATGAGTTCAGTCAAAGGCACAGCGGCGGGTCCCGACCACGCGTGCGGGGCGGGGGTTCCCGGCGTAACAGGACAGGCGGGGAGTGCGATTGGGACAGCGAAGCCAAACCAAAGCCGCACAACCAAAGTTCCCTGTTTGCCTAAGCGGCGGGGCGCAAGAGGCAGCCGTAGAGTCATCCGGCCAGGGTCTCCAGGACGTCAATGGCGGCGGCGGTGCCGTCTTCTTTGCGGATGAGTTCTCCTGTCTGCGTGGCCTGATCGCGGCAGTTCTCTACCTGGCCGAGGGCATCCGTCAGGCGGTCCACAGTTAGTTTCCGGTACGGGATCGGGGCCGGCGCCAGGCCGCGGCGGTGAAGTACATGTCCCCAGAACGGCTGGTCGCCGATGAAAGGGACCACGATGGAGGGGACGCCCGCCCTTGCGGCGGCGTGGACCGTGCCCGCCCCGCCGTGGTGGATCGCCGCCGTCGCCCTTGGCAGGACATGGTCGTGTGTCACTGATTCCCGGACCAGAGTGCCGTCTGTGACGGTCCGGGAAAGGTCCAGGCCTCCCCACCCGGTCGTGATGAGGGCGTGCAGGCCGATTCGGCGGGCTGCAGCGAGGATTGTTTCCCCCCGTCTCCTGGCGTCACCGGCCTTCATGGAACCGAACCCCGCGTAGATAAAGTTCCCGCTGTCCATGAAATCCTCCAGCTCCACATCGGCCTCGGCCCTCACAGCTTTCCCGGCCCAGTGGCCGGTGAGATGGACAGCAGGGGGCCAGTCCCCTGGCCGGGGGAACAGGTGGGGACTGACAGGGACCATGGAGACCCGTGTTCCCGGGCGCCGCTTCGGGCCGGCCGGCAGCATCCTCAGAGCTGCCTCCAGCTCGCGGCCGAACATGAGCGTGGCGAGGCGTGGAGCCTGATAGGTGGCGCGGTTCAAAGGTCCGAGGTTGACGGAAGTGATGTACGGTGCCGGGAACTCCCGGGTCGGGGTCACCGAGGGAACCGTCTCCACGATGACCGATGGGATGCCGAGCCGGTCGGCGGCGATCGGCGCACTAAGGACCTTCGGGTGATAGGCCACCACGTCTGGGGCGAAGGTGATGATGTGCTCGACGGCGGCGGACAGCAGCCGGCCAACGCCTGGTCGAATCACGGTCCTGAACGTTGGGGCCAGCACCCCCGGGGAAACGCCTTGATCTTTGATGAACTGCGCGAAGTCCATATGCAGGCTGACCGTATCGAGGCCCTCCGTGTCCACGCCGGAATGGTCCGGGACGCCCAACCGGACCCGATGCCCCCTGGCTACGGCGGATCGAGCCAGAGCGACAAAAGGCTCCACGTCACCGCGCGTCCCGGCGGTCAACAACAGGATCTTCATCCGGCCTGCCCTCCCCTTTTTCTTCCCGTCCGCGGTCACCGGCGCTGGAAGCCACGCGAGCAATGACTCTCATGTGGTGAGATCCCGCCGCCGGATGGAGTCGGCGGCCACTCCGGCCAACGCTGCGGCGAGGAGCGTCAGGCCCAGCGCCCCGGCCGGGTCGAAGGGCTCCACGGGCATGGCCGAGGAGTGCCGGAACGGGCTTATGTCCTGCAGCCACAGCGGCAGACCGAACAGCTCCCCGAATTCGCCCAGCACGAGTCCAGCCGCCAGCATCCCCCAGCCTAGGACAACACTAAGCCGCGGTGCGAACGCGAAGACCACAGCGGCCGCCGCCAGGAACACCAGGGCAGCAGGAACGTGCGCCAGCGCTGCCGGGACCGCAGACCCTGCCGGCCCGTTGGCGATCCCCGCGAGTTCGAGTCCTACGGCGGCACAGACACCAGCCGTGCCGGAGACCAGGACCGCCGAGAGAGCCGCGATGAACAGGTTCGCGCCGAGCCACCGGGCCCGGGACTTCGGTACGGCGAGGAGGAGCTCGGCCCTGCCTTCGGCTTCTTCGGCGCGCATCCGCAGCACCGCTTGGATCCCTGCCGCCGCCGCGAACACGCCCGCCATGCCGAGCAGGGCCGTGACGAACACGTCGATCAGCTCCGCACGGCCACCGGGCACGAGCCGGGAAATGAGTTCCTTCAGCGGTGCCACACTGGACACCGTCTCGGAAACCAGAGGGCCCAGAGCGCCGGCCACGGCGCCCAATACGGCGGCCCCGACGCACCATCCGGCCAGGGTTGAGCGTTGCAGCCGCCAGGCTAGGCCCACGAAGGAGGTGCCCCCGGCTCCAGCCCGCTCCCTGCCTCCGCGTTGGGGCAGGAGGCTCGCGCCCACATCCCGCTCTTGACGGAGCACTACTGCACCGGCTGCCAGACCGAGCGCGGCTAGGAGAAGGACGAGCAGCGCGAGCAGGTCCGGGCTGGTGAAGGGCCGTGTCCGCTGGCCCCAGCCGATGGGTGACAGGAGCGAGGGCCAGGCACTGCTCACGCGCAGCAGGTCCGCCGCGGGGGTCCCCAGGGCGTCCCCGACGCCCCGGAGCAGATACGCAAAACTGACCAGGCCTGCGGCGGCACCGTTTGTGCTCCTGCCCGAGGGCAGGGCCTGGGCGAGGGCCGCGGCAAGGCCCACAAAGAAGACTCCGACAGCCCCGACGGCTGCGCCAGCCCCAGCTGCGCCGGCAACTGGCAGTCCGGCGGCGACGAAACCGGCCGCAACGAACACGGACAGCAGCAGGTTCGCGGCCGCGCCCAGCAGAAGCGTCGCGATCAGGGATGCTGCCCGCGGCAGGGGAACGGCGCCGAGGAGTTCGGCGCGTCCGAGCTCCTCATCGGTGCGGGTGTGCCGCACGACAAGGAACGTGCTCATCAGTCCCGCCAGGACCGCCGTGAACGCGTAGCCCTGGAAGAACACGACCGCTCCCGCGCCGGTCCCATCGGGCAGGCCTCGGACGAAGAGAAACGCAGGGTTCGATGCTGCGAGGGTCAGGATCGCTGCCTGCGAGGGCTCATCACCGAACTGCGTGAGGACCGCACTGGAGGTCGCAAAGCCGAGCAGCGTGATGCCCAGGATCCAGACGGGCAGCGTCACCCGGTCCCTGCGTGCCTGGAACAGGGCCAGCTGCTGCACGCCGGGCATCACTTCACCTCGCCGCTGTTGCCGCTGCCAATGTCGCTGTAGTGGCGCAGGAACAAGGACTCCAGGGACGGTGGAGCCGCCGTGAGCGCGCTGATCCCCGGCTCGGAGATGCCGGCAAGGACAGCGCCGAGGTCGGTGGCGTCCGCGTCGAACTCGGCAGAAGCGCCGTCGATGCTCACCTCGTGGGTGCCCGGCAGCGCTGCCAGGCGTGCCGGGTCAGCCAGTCCGGTGACCCGGAAATGCGTGCGGTTCAGATACCGCAGATCGGCCAGGGTTCCCGTCTCGACGGCGGTTCCGGAACGGATGATCGTGACCCGGTCACACAGCTGTTCAACCTCGCTGAGAATGTGGCTGGAGAGCAGGACGGTGGCCCCGCCCCGGCTGACCCGCCGGATCTGGCGGCGGAACACGGCATCCATGACAGGGTCCAGGCCGGCGCTTGGCTCATCGAGCAGATACAGGCGGGCCGGGCGGGCGAAGGCGGCGATCAAGGCGACCTTCTGACGGTTGCCTTTCGAGTATGTCCTGGCCTTGCTCCGCGGGTCGAACTCGAACTCCTCGATTAGCTCACGGCGCAGATTCTCGTTGGCCCCTCCGCGCAGACCGGTGAGCAGGTCGATGATTTCCCCGCCGGACAGATTCGGCCACAGGCTCACATCCCCGGGAACGTAGGCGATGTCCCGGTGTGTAGCGACCGGGTCAGCCCAGGGATCCAGCCCGAACACCCGGGCCGTACCGGCCGTGGCGCGGATCATCCCCAACAGCACCCGCAGCGTGGTCGATTTACCTGCACCGTTGGGGCCCAGAAAACCGTGGACTTCACCGGCGGCGACGCTCAGGTTCAGACCGTCCAGGGCCCGGGTCCTGCCGAAATTCTTCACAAGACCAAGGGTTTCGATGACAGGTTGTACTTCTGCATTCATGAGCCGTCCGCTCCTCAGGTCATCACAAACGCCCGAGGCGGCCGCCGGGGCGTTCCGTGGGCACCGCCCACGTGCCGACCAGGCTTCCCGGCTCTCCGATCCACAGCATACAAGCCCCAGAACGAACTGGAAAGACCGCGCGTGACTCACAAAAAACCTCCGCGGGCCGGATACGTTGCCTCACGGGAAAAGGTCCGGGAAGGCGGGGCGCGGATATCCTTGAGGGATGGGGTTGACGATGGGTGAGCGCAAGGCTGTCACGAAGCACCTGGCCGAGTCCTGCCGGGTCGGTGGCCGGGCCAGGAACGGGCGGATCCTGGATGAGCTGGTGGAGCTGACCGGCTGGCACCGGGACCATACCAGGGCGGTGTTGCGGCATGCGCTCGATCCGCCGCGGCCACGGCCGGTCAGGGCGGGCCGTGCACCGGTGTACGGGGCTGACCTGCAGGACGGGCTCGTGATTCCGCCCGATGGCGGCGACTGCCCGTCCGGCGTGTTGCGGGCCGGTCGCATCGGCCATAGTCTTGGGAAACGGGCGGACCCAGCGCCCAACCTTCGTTCCGGAACCTACGCTGCCGGCTGACAGAAGGCAAAGGAGGTTAGGCCTCCGGGTAGGACTATCAGTTCCATTCGACGGTGCCAGCGGTGCGGAAGTGCGTGGGACTCCCAGCACGGCTGTGATCGAAAGCGAGCGACATGGTCCAGAACAAACACTTCAAAGCCCGGATCCGGGGACGCGTGGCCAAGACCGGGGAAAGCTAAACGGCGGCCCGCCGTCAGCTGCTCGTGCCATCGACGGCGGCCCCGGTAACGGCGGCAGGGCTGCTGCCCGAATATCGGCTCCAGGCCACCTCGACCCAGCGTGACGCCGGGTTGTGGGCCCGCGTTCTGGCCCAGGCCGCAGTCGTCGATCCGCTGACCGGGGAGCCGTTCAGCGAGGCCATGCTGGCAGGGCTGGCCGGCGGCATCGGCTTCATGATGTTCACCTTCGAATACCACAGGTGACGACGGCAACGGTGGTGACCCGGTTTCACCCTGGCCCGTACGTGGGGAACCTCATCTCCCGTTCAGGTGCCGTCATCGAGCAACAAACCACCGGCAGCCCCGCGGTGGCCAGGACCCGGCTCGAGGCTGCTCTCGACACCGGGGCCGCCGTCGTGGTCCGTCTGACCCCGGGCAGGCTGACGGGGACCGCTTCCGAATACGAAGAATCGGCGGATGTTGTGGTGGCCGGACACAGCGAGGGCAGGTTTCTCCTCGACGACGGCGGTGGACAGGTGGAGGCCTGGGGCCCGGCGGAAGTCGCCGCCGCCAGGACCGCCCGGAAGGCCGATAAGCACTGGCAGGCCCACGTAACCGGAACCGGACGGCGAAATCCTGACACCCACGCAACCCACGTCCGGTCCGCTATCCGGGACACGGCGGCAGCGTTGCTCAACACCCACGGCCAGGCCGGAATCCCCGAGAGCTTCAGCAAGAACTTTGGCGTCAACGGAATCCGGACCTGGGCTGACCGCTTGCGCGACACCCGCACGAGGAAAGGGTGGCCGGCCATGTTCGCTGACGATCAACGCTGCTTCCAGGCGCTAACCCAGATTCAGGGTTGCCTGGCCGGCGATGAATGGTCCGGGAGCGGCGCTCTCCGGCCGATGTACGCCCCCTTCCTGCAGGAGGCCGCACAAATTGATGGCCTCGCTGCCGTGCGGGACGTGGCCCCGCTGTACGACGCACTGGGAGCGCGATGGGATGAGCTGGCGGACATGATCAATCCGGGCTGCCCGGCCGGGGAACGCGAAGCGCATTTCGCTGACCTGGCCACAACGCTGGAATCCCTGGCACTGGACGAGGAAACGGCGGCCAACGCACTCCTCCGGGCGGCCGGCTGACAGCCGCCGTCCGGGCACGGGCCCAGCTTCCTCCGGGGCGTGCTGGTCCGCCGGATCAGTGCCTACCCGTCAGTTCGGCGGCGGCAAAGGAGACAGTGAAGCGCGCGCACCAGATGCTGACCGAGGTGTAGTCGGCCAGGTTCGCTCCGGGCGGGATCTCGTAGTTCTGACTGCCCTTGTTGGCTTTGAGCGCACCCAGATCGAGGTAGTCTCCGTCGTCGAAGACTTGCCAGCCCGCCGCTCCCTGGATGACCGGGGCGTCGCTGAGCCACACCCGAAGGTCCGGGCCGTCGGAGGTATCGAGGCCTTCGAACCGCAGAATCCGGCTCCCGTCGGCGAGTTCGAGGATTTTCACGGTTCCGGAGCTGGGATGTTCGTGGCTGATGAGTTCGCCCGTGACGAGTTCACGCGGTGCGATCGCGGAGGGCTCAGCCGGTGGCCCCGCTGAGAGGCTGGTCGGCGGCGCAACTGCCGGAATTTCCTCGGTCACGGTGGAGCTTGTGAAGATCCGCCACGGCTGGAACAGATACAGCCCGAGGGCGACCGCGATGGTGGCCAGGAGGACCGCAGCCGGAAAGGCAACGCGTCTGTTCATGCCCTCTAAACGACTATGCCGGTAACAAAGTTCCGGTCAACTTTGGGGGGCGCCCGTCACGCCCGGCTCGCGATCAGCCGGCTCGTTCGGCTGCAGATTCCAGGTCAGCGGTGAACTGGGCGAAGCTGGCATCGAATGACGGGATTTGTTCGCGAAGAGCGGGAACACCGGGCCCCCGTTGCGTCGACCATCTCGAATCGAGTCTGCCCGTCGCCGGTTTCCGGGAGGCTGTAGAGGCGGTTTCCGAGCGCGTCACCCCATGCCAGCCTGGCTGTCGGGGTGAACTCTTTGATTTTCAGGGTGAACGAGCGGTTCGGGTTCAGTGCGGAGACCAGCTTGATTTTCGACCCCGGAGAGATGGTCCCGTCGAGGGACACTATCGTGGAATTCCAGTCCGGGTAGGTTGCAGCTGTGGTCAGGAGCCTCCAGACGGTGGCGGTGTCGGCGTTGATGGTCTCGGCGATCCGGGTGGTGCGGCTGAAGGTCTGGTGCGTGGTGGCGGCGGTTCCATCCGGCGTGGCTGACATGGGTTCCGGATTCTGTGAGGTTGGGGTGATTGCCGCCGCCGTGGGGCAGCGGCGGCAATCACACCTGCGGTTCGGGTTAAGGGCCTGCTACATTCCGGGGATCTGCTGGGCCTCGTGAACCTCGATTTCGCAGCCGCCCGGCATGTTCAGGTGCGGGTGCACCTTGGCGAGTTCCACGGCTGCCTCCAGGCTGTCGGCCTCGAGGATGCTGTATCCGGCAACCTCACGCTCACTGGGCACCGTGGCTCCGCCGGCGGAAATGCGGACACCGTTGGCCAGGGGCGTTCCGAAGTCGATCAGGCCGCTGCCGACCTTCCCGGCCCAGTCGTTCCACTGTTTCATGACGGCTGCCATGTCCTCGGGCGCCGGCGGTGCGGCCTCTGCGGGGGTCATCGGGGCGTGATAGATGAAGACGAACTTGGACATGTTGTGCCTGCTTTCCTGGTTTCTGTGGGGGTGTCGTTTGACGGGTATCGGGTTGGAAACTTCAGACGGCGACGGCGCGGCCGGTGAACGCGATCAGGCGCTCCAGGCTGCCGGCGGTCTCCGCGACGGGCTGGGCGGCGGCGAAACTGCCACTGGCCCGGACCTGTCCGGAGATTGTGTGCTGGGCGAGGCCCTCGACGTGATCGGTGACGACGTCGGAGACGACAAGTTCCTGGCCGGTGGTCTTCGCGAAGTCCCACGCGTGCACGAGCAGCTCGAGGTTGACGATTCCGGCGACGACGGTCGCGGGCAGCTCTGCGAATCCCATGTCGATGGTGCCCTCGACCCCGCGGCGGGTAAACGCCTCAAGGGTGGGCTGAGCCAGTCCGGCGATGCGCACCTCCGGCGCGGCATTGGCGTCGTCCGTCACGTCCGCTCCGAGCGCGCCACCGATCTGCTTCAGAGACCCGGCCAGATGCTCCAGTAACTCGTGGGCCGTGAAGTTTTCGCAGGGAGTGGCCTTCTCGCGGTCCTCCGGGGTGAGCTTGCGCAGCACGCCCAGGAGCACGGCGAGTGATGCCTCGGCGGAGCTGAGGTGATCGATCGGGTCCGGGGCCGCTGACCACTCGTCCGGACCGGCGCCGGCCGGCGACGCGGTTTCGGCGATGAGGCGGTCCAGGTAGTGGTTCCAGCCCTCGGCATGTGCTGCAGCCTGTTCGGCGTTGAGCCCGTCGTGGACCAGACGGAGCGTGGTGCCGTCGGCGTCGGGCTCCAGCGTGATCGTCACGGTGGAAGCGCCCGGCGCCAGGTCCATTCCGGCTTCCCAACCCCAGGTGAAGACGATCCGCTTGCCCGGCTCAATCTCCTGGAAAGTACCGGTGGCGTGGTGCCCGGGAGTGACGGTCCAGCGGTATTCTCCGCCAATGCGAAGGTCAACCCGGGCCGCCACGGTCTGCCAGCGGCGCAGGCGTTCCGGCTCGGTGATGAGGGCAAAGGCCTCGTCGGCGCCGACGGGCAGGTGAATGGTCTTATCGAACGTCATGAGAGTGGTCCTTTTTGTCTTGAAGCGAAGTAGCTGAATTGGTCGTGTGATGTTGCAGAGGACCGTCACGCTGCGCGGCCAGTGCGGCCGCATCGGAGGCCAACAGATCCAGTTCGTAGGTCCAGAACTGTTCGACAAGTACACGAAGCCGGCCCATTCCCACTGGATCGAGCCGGTAATACCTGTTTCGTCCCTCTTTGCGGGCCGCTACCAGGCCGGCCTGCTCCAGGAGCAGCAAGTGCTGGGACACCGCGGAGCGGCTGACCGTGAAATGAGCGGCCAGTTCCCCGACTGCCTGTTCATGGCTCGCGAGAAGATGCAGCAGCCGTCGCCTGTTCGGCTCCGCGGCGATCTCCAAGGCATCCAACACAGATAATACGTTAGTATTCACTAACGTATTATGCAAGCTACCCGAAAAGGTGGCAGGCCCTTCGTCAAAAGCCCGACCGCGGAGTACCGTGCGGTGGGCACTAATATCGCTTTGCAGCCGCAGACCTCGCTGCACCGAAGGAGAATTATGATGAGTTCCCCGTCCGTCATTGTTTTTGACGTCAACGAAACCCTCTCGGACATGTCCCCGATGGCCACCAGGTTCGCGGAAGTCGGTGCGCCGGAGGCGATGGCTCCGCTCTGGTTCGCCACCTTGCTGCGGGATGGGTTTGCCCTCGCCGCAGCAGGGGACAACGCCAGCTTCGGGGAGATCGGCACTGACCTCCTGCACAGGCTGCTCGGCCGCGTGTCCTTGCTCATGGACCCGGGCCAGGCGGTGGGGCACGTCATGGACGGATTGAGTTCGCTGGCGCTGCATCCGGATGTCCGCCAGAGCATTCTTGGGTTGAAGGCGGGCGGATACCGGCTTGTAACCCTGAGCAACGGGTCCTCACGGCTTGCGGAGAGACTCTTCAGGGCCGCGGGAATCGAAGGCAGCTTCGAGCGCTTACTGACCGTCGCGGACGCAGACGCCTGGAAACCCGCCGCCGCATCGTATGCCTACGCCTCCGCGGCCTGTGGAGTTGAACCGGGGAGAATGACCCTGGTCGCGGTGCATCCATGGGACATCCACGGCGCATCCCGCGCCGGGCTGGGCACGGTCTGGCTCAACCGCACACAGGAAACTTACCCCTCCTACTTCACCCAGCCGGACCTCGTCATCCACGGCCTCGGGGACCTGGCTGCTGCCCTGGGCCCGGCAGCTCCGGCTTAGGTCCATACCGTCAGGGCCAGCCAAAGCTCTGGATCCAGGACGTAGTCGAACTAAATGTATGGGTCGTTGGAGGAGGCGAAAATCAGTTCGCCTCCTGGCGGTACCTCGATCTGTTGTTGCCTGGCCAGCATCCGACTTCCCTTGGCGGCCCCTCAGGGTTGCTGCCGCACAGTCCGCACCCTATATCTTTGTCCCGCCTACTTTGCGCTCCTGCCCACGATCTGGGGGGCCACGAGACGGTCGAGTCCTGGTAGATGGGTGGACAGCGCGCTCCACCGGCGCAGAAGTCGCTGGAGCCGGTTGGCGGGGCGTTGCGATGCCACGGTCCGCTTGCACGCGGCCCGCGGCATCCTGGGCCACGAGCGCCATCGTCGCTCGATCTCGGCGGGGCCGGGCCGATCCCCTCAGGTGAGGTCACGGGTCCGAGGATGTCCCGAGCAGCGCGGCGCCGGCGCCGGCGAGACGGCCGCCTTGACCGGCGAGGAGCGACACGTCCCCGCAGACGTACCCCACGAGACCCGGTTTCTGCGGTCCAGCGTCAGCTCCGCAGTCTCCAGGCCGGCCTCGTAGGCTGCCTGCACGGCAGTGTTGTCGAACCGTTGCCGGTGCAGTCAGCTGTGGTGGCATCAGTCCAAGCTTGGCCGCCGGAGTAGACCAGACCGTGGCGCAGCAGCAGCTTCGAGACGCGGTACCTGGCCCGCATCAGGTCCGCCCGCACGTCTTCGCGGGCCCGCACCAGATCCCGGGCAGCCTCCTGGCCGGGACCCGGGACCCGCACCGCGGTGATCTGGCCCAGCAGGGCCAACCGGGCCGGGTGCTCGGCATCCCGGGCATCGGTATTCACCCGGTCCCATGCATCTGGCCGGTCCCCGGGGGTTCCGGCTTGGAGCCTTCGGGGTCGCGGCTGCAAGGTTGGTCATTTTGCACAGCGTGCCGGGCTACGCTCCTTAGGAGATGTAGGAGGAGTCCAGGTGAAAATCCCTTTGACCTGCGCAAGCGCAGCGCTCGATCAGGATGCGCAGGGGACGTTCCACCTGAAGTGGACGGCGGGCTCCACGGTTTCGACAGCAGACTCCGAGGCCGTTGTAGCGGCAGTTCAGGGTGTGACCGGAGCTAGCCTTCGGCCAATGCTCGTCGAGATTGTGGACGTAAGGATGAGTCCAGGGGCGAGAGGGATGCTGTTGGAAACTCGCTTTGTTTCCGCTGTGGCGCTGGTCGGGGCCACGGTCGTTGATCGGGTGATGGCTGCGGCCCTACTGCGGGAGCAGGAGTGCCCGCACGGATATTTTACGTCCATGGATGTGGCCAGGGAGTGGCTGCGGCAACTTCCTGCCGCCGTCTAGACGATGTGACGTGTGGTGATCGCCTGATGTAGGACTGGAACCCCGGGTTCAAAGGGGTTGTGGGGTGCCGGTCCACGGTCTGTTCCGCAGTCTGGAGCGGGGTTTGGACTGGTAGGGACACATTTGAACGTCTGGAGGTTCCAGTCATGAACTAGCGGACCTATGTCGGTTTGGATGTCCACGCACGCAGCGTCAAGGGTTGCGTTGTGGACCGTGAGACCGTGAGACCGTGAGACCGTGAGACCGGCGAGATTTTGCGTCAGAGTCTGGCCGCCAACGATGCCGGGATCACGGAATGGGTGTCCGGGTTGCGGGCCCCGTTTTGGTTGTCTAAGAGGCAGGTCCGACCGGATTCGGCCTGGCGCGGCGCCTGCCTGCTTCGGGGATCGAGTGATGACTCCCTGCCGATCTGCAAGCCACACGTGAGCGACTGGATCACCGACAAACGGTACTGGCAGCCTGCCCAGGACCAGTCCGGAAACGACCAGACCGACGGCTCCAGCTCACAGCTTTCCCGGGCGGCCATCATGCCAAGGCCTGGGAAATCAAACGCTGGCGCTACGGGCTTTTCACGACCGCCGGGAATGCTATCACCGCGTCCGCCGCAACCAGTTCCTGCTGCCGGATTCCACGCCGGAAAAGGACCTTATTGAATCTGCTCCTGGACAACACAGGGCGCCTCAAACAACTCCCAGCCACCCCCGGCTAAGCGAGCACTCATCCTGTCCCGACGAGAAGTCCTACTACCGGACGTGGAACCGGCGCCACCCCGAGGTGAACCAACGGGCCACACCAGACTGCCCGAAAACAGAAAAAACGACCGAGCAGCCTCCCGCACCAACCCGCGACCATTCCAGACCGTCATGAGAAATCGGGGCCAGCTCTGATGACGCCGCATGGGTCGGCTGCGACGTGGCGGCCGTCGTCCCCAGGTGATGCTCAGCGTCCAGTGCACCGCAGCGCGAGAGTGCTCCCCGAAAACCACGCCAGCAGACGGCGACGTGCTACCCACGCCAGCAACCTGCGACGGGATCGGCGTGGGCGGATGGGCACGAAACAGGTCTACGAAAGTCAATCGGTTGTGTAACGGATTGGTGTCGGTTTGGGTGGGACCCATCCGGGGCGGGGTGTGTTCTCGAAGTACTCCTGACAGACCAAGCCGGACCCGCTGAAAACATGTCAGGCCGTGCACCACGGCCGCGGGAACGGGAACATTACGCCCACCGATTTCAAGGAGTACTCCCATGCGTACATCGATCAAGACTTTCCTCGGCGTTGCCGCTGCCGGTTCACTGATGCTTTCCCTGGCAGCCTGCGGCCCCTCGAACACCGCCTCCTCGGCCCCGGCCGCCTCGTCCTCGGCGTCCTCGGCATCGGCCGAAATGCCGAAGCCGCTGGCCTCCATCCCGGCCCTGACCGGCACGAGCACCGCGGTCAAGCTCGACGCCTCCTTCGCCAAGGCCCTGGAGACCCTGCAGCTGACCCCGGGCACCGTCGGCACCGCCGCGCTGACCGACGGCTCGCTGGTCTTCCCGATCACCGGCGGCAAGGTCGACTACTACGACCCCGCCAAGGACTACCGCCCCTACGTCCAGGGCCTGATCGGCCACGCCGGCTCCGGATTCTCCCTCACCGCCGGCGAGACCAAAGTCGACCTGACCAACTTCACCATCGACCCGGGCACCTCCAAGCTCTACGGCGACGTCGCGGTCAACGGCGAGACCGCCGCGAAGCAGGCCTACATCTTCAACCTCGACGGCTCCACCCTGAAGCCGCTGGCGAAGTCCGGCGACACCGCCATCCTCGAAGGCACCCGCGTGCTGATCTCCGACACCGCCGCCGGCCTGCTGAACAAAACCTTCAAGACCGACGCCGTGAAAGCCGACATGCTCGTCGGCATCGCCAAAATCACCGTCAACACCAAATAACACCCACCCCAGGAAAACCTGCCGGATGCATGGTCTGCACCGGTGGGAAGTGCCACCGCTCCTCTTTGGGGAGTGCGTGGCACTTTTCTCTTCGCGTACCGTTGGGAATCCCCGGCGAATTGTCGCTCCGGGAACCATCGCTTTGAGAGGCGTTTTGCATGACTGTAGCCATGGTTGATGTCATTCTGCCGTGTTTGAACGAACGAGGTGCCCTGCCGTGGGTGCTCTCCCGCATACCGGAGGGGTACCGGGCCATTGTTGTCGACAATGGCTCCACGGACGGGTCCGCTGAGCTGGCGGCGAGTCTGGGCGCGGCGGTGATCACTGAGGACCGGCGTGGATTCGGTGCGGCCGCCCATGCTGGCCTGCTCGCGGCCACCGCCGAGTTCGTGGCTTTCTGTGACTGCGACGGTTCACTCGACCCTGCCCTTTTGCCCGCCCTTCTGGCGCCGGTCATGGACGGCACTGCGGAGCTGGTGCTGGGCAGCCGTCAGCCGCAGCGCGGCTCGTGGCCCCTCCACGCCCGCATCGCCAACTTTGTCCTGGCATGGCGGCTCCGGCGCCTGACCGGTGAACAGGTGACTGATCTCGGACCCATGAGGGCAGCACGCCGCGCAGGGCTCCTGTCCCTCGGGCTGGAGGACCGCCGGAGCGGCTACCCGTTGGAGATGTTTCTCAAGGCGAGCCTGCGCAAGTGGCGGATCGAGGAGATGCCGGTGCCCTACGCGCCCCGCACCGGCAAGTCCAAGGTGACAGGAACGGTCCGTGGAACTGTGACGGCGGTGCGGGACATGTCGGCCCAGCTCAAGGCTGCCGCAGCGGCTTCGCCGTCCAGACCGGTCCGGACGGGCTCCGGCAGCGAATGACAGTCATGAGCAGCAGCATGGAACTGACAGTCGCGGTCATCGCCAAAGAGTGCCTGCCGGGGCGGGTCAAGACCCGGCTGAGCCCTCCGCTGACGCCCGAGCGGGCCGCCGCCCTGGCACAGCTGAGCCTGAGCCGCACCCTGGATACCGTCCGGCTCCTCCCGGCACGGAGTCGGTTGCTGGTCATGGACGGAACGCCAACCGCTGCGGACGCCGGCGGCTTCACCGTCGTGCCGCAGGCGGCCGGAGGATTGGACGAACGCCTTGCTGCCATCTGCGATGCAGTCACCGGTCCGCTTCTCATCGTCGGCATGGATACACCCCAGTTCTCTGCCGACCATGTGACGCCGCTGCTTGATGACTGGTCCACCGGCTCGGGTCATGGCGCGTGGATGGGTCCGGCAGCGGACGGCGGCTTTTGGGCCCTCGCCCTGCGCCGGCCCAACGGGGATTTGATCCGGGGCGTGCCCATGTCCACTGACACAACCGGGGCCAGGCAGCTCGCTAGGCTGGTCGCCGCCGGCCTCAGCGTCGGACTTCTTCCCGAGCTGACGGACATGGACCGCTTCGGCGATGCCCTCGAGATCGCCGCCCTTATACCGGGCACGGACTTTGCCTGCGCTGTCGATACGGCTGCAGACCTTGTCCGGGGCTCCCTGCCCACCGCCGGTGCACGGCCGTGACGGCCACTGTTGTGGCTCCGGCCGCCCACTTCGGCCAAGGTCACCGCGAACCCTACGCCAGGGCGCTAGCGGAAGGATCAGGTACGCTAACGCTCCGTCCGGTCAGCTCCGAGCACGAAGCCGCCGCCGTGGACTTTGATGTACGCAGCTGGTGTGACGAGGCCAGCCCCCTGGAGCGTTCGCTGCTGCAGAGCCTTCAAGGCCCGGTCCTCGACGTCGGCTGCGGCCCCGGCCGGTTGCTGGCTGCCGCCCAGCGGATGGGCCTGCCCGCACTGGGGATCGATACCAGCGCCGAGGCGGTCCGCCGGGCCCGCGGCCGCGGCGCCCGTGTGCTCGAACAATCGGTGTTTGCCCCGCTGCCGCAGTCCGGTTTGTGGCAATCCATCATCCTGCTCGACGGCAACGTCGGCATCGGCGGAGGCATCACCTCCCTGTTGCGGCGCTGCAGCCAACTCATCGCACCCCATGGAACCCTCCTGGTCGAGGTGGAAGCGGATGAGGACATGGACACCGTCTACTCCGCCGTACTGGAAGACGCGGATGGAAACCAGAGCGAATCTTTCCGTTGGGCACGGACTGGCAGCGCCGGACTCGTGTCCCGGGCACAGCGCAGCGGGTGGGTAGTGACCTCGATCCAGCGCCTCAATGACCGAGTCTTTTGCCGCCTGACGCCTTCCGCCGAACCAGGCAGGATCGCAGGGTGACCACCGCTCCCCTCTCACCAATCCGCGCAGCCGGCCCCACACTCAAGCTGTTCGTCGCCTTGCCGGCTCTCTTCCTTGCCCTGGCGGTCCTGCTGTGGTGGATGGTCGTCCCCGCGAACCCCTTCGAATCAGCGCCGATCGTCGGTACGTGCATTTCGTGGGTGGTGCTGCTCGGGGCACTCTGTCTCCTCAGGCACGTTCCCCGGCGCCGGGTGGGCGCCATCATCGTCGCGGGCACGGTGCTGCTCGGCCTGCTCGCCGTGGCCGCACCGCCGCGGACCAGCAACGACTCTGCCCGGTACGCCTGGGACGGGATTGTCCAGAAGGCGGGAATCTCCCCCTATTCCCACGTTCCGGCGGACGAGACCCTCGGCGATCTGAGGCCGGACTGGCTATTCCAGCCGGGGGTCTCCGGCGACGACGGACGACCGGCCTGCGCTAAAGACCTGTTCGGCACGGAATCTGTCGCGGCCTTCGGCTATCCGTCCGGCCATCCCCTGTGCACGGCCATCAACCGGCCGCATGTGCCAACCATCTACCCGCCGACGGCGGAAATCTACTTCGCCGGGGTGCGGGCCGCCGTCCCTGACTCGGTCGGATACCTTCCCTTCCAGCTGGGCGGGCTGTTCATCAGCGTCGCTGTCGGGCTGATGCTGCTCGCAGTCCTGGCCCGGCGCGGCCTGCCCCTTCACCTCGCCGCGGTGTGGGGCTGGAGCCCGTTCGTGCAGCTTGAGGCCGTTAACAACGCCCACGTCGACCTGCTGGGCGGCGCCCTGATCCTTGCCGCCGGGATGCTGCTGACCGGCGGCAAACCGCTGCGCTCCGGGGTCGCCTTCGGCGCCGCTGTGGCAACGAAACTCATTCCGGTCATTGCAGCCCCGGCCCTGTTGTTCCGGCGCCCGGCCAGGTTCATCGCCGCAGCCGTGGCGACATTCGCCCTCCTGTACGTCCCCTACGTCGCTGCCGCCGGAGCCGGTGTCCTGGGCTTCTTGCCCGGTTACCTCAAAGAAGAGGGCTACAGCCAAAGCGGCGGGATCCGCTTCGGCCTCGGGCAGCTAGTCTCCGCCGGTCCCTGGCCGCCGGTGCTCAGCGCCGCGGCCTTGGCGGTCGTCGCCCTCGGTGTGCTGCGGCGGACCCGCGCGGGGAATGTCTGGGAACAGCAGACCGTGATGATCGGGATGACATTGCTGATTGTCAGCCCCAATTACCCCTGGTATGCCCTGATGTTGTTGCCGTTCATCGTCCTGAGCCGGCGGTGGGAATACGTGGCAGTGATCCTTGCCCTGGACGTCATTTACATGGTCCCCTCGGTCGCCCCCTTCAGCGGGCCGCTCAACCAAGGCGTCCTCATCCTGGCAGCCTCCGCTATAGCCTCAGGTGCGTGGCTGCGTCACCGCGGCAGGTCTCGACTGGCTGTCATCCAAGGCCTCCAAACTAAGGTGCCCCACTCTCCGGCGGCGGCTCGATGACGGGCCACCCGCCGCCGCTTACACACTCCGACGAATGGCAGGATTGCATCATGGACACAACAATTCCCGGCACGGCACGGGCGCGCATCGGCATCATCGGCGGATCCGGGACCTACCGACTCCCCGGCGCTACCGTCCGGTCGATCGTCGACGTCGAGACCCCGTACGGGCCGACGTCGGCCCCTGTGACGCTCGCCGACCTGGCCGGACAGAGCGTGGCTTTCCTCCCCCGGCACGGCGGAGACCACTCTGTCCCGCCCCAGAAGATCAATTACCGGGCCAATCTGTGGGCGCTCAAGAGTCTGGGAGTCGAAGCCGTGCTCTCATCCTCCGCCGTGGGCGGGCTGCGGAAAGGATTCGGGCCTGAGACCTTTGTGGTCACCGATCAGCTGATCGACCGCACATGGGGACGCGCCGATACGTTTTTCGACGGCACCGTGGCCGATGGCGTCGTCCCTGCCGGTGTCCAGCACCTGCCGGCCTCCGAGCCGTTCTGCCCGACCTTGCGTTCCCATCTGGCCACCGCCCTCGCCGCGCAAAACCTGCCCTACGTTCCGCAAGGAACGGTGGTGGTGATCAACGGTCCGCGATTTTCAACGAAGGCAGAGTCTGCGTGGTACGTCACCGGCGGCGCTGACATCATCAGCATGACCCAGTACCCCGAACCGGTTCTGGCCGCCGAACTGAACATGGGGTTTGCCAACCTGGCTTTCGTCACGGATTCCGACACCGGACACGATGGCTCGGAGCCGGTGACGGCCGACGCCGTCTTTACCCGTCTGAAGAATGCCCAGCACAGTGTCCTGGCCGTTCTGGAAGCAACCGTCGCCGTGATCGGCGCTGACTACTCCCCCCGCCCGCTGATGGATCAGGAAGCCGTGGCCAGGATCATGGCCCTCCCCGTTGTCCAGGAAGCTGTGACGACCCGATGAGACTCCTCGTCACGGGCGGCGCCGGCTTCATTGGTTCACATGTCGTCGATGCCGCCCTGGCCGAGGGCTGGTCCGTGCGGGTCCTCGACTCACTGCATCTTGGCCTGCACCCCCGCCCTCCGGTCCTGGACCCGCGGGTGGAACTCCTGACCGGAGATGTCGCGGACCCGGCCACTATCGATGCGGCATTGGAGGGTGTCGATACGGTCTGCCACCAAAGTGCGAAAGTGGGGCTGGGGGTCAGCTTCGCCGATGCCCCGGACTACATCCGCAACAACGACTACGCCACGGCCGTCCTGCTGGCAGCCATGGAACGGCTCGGCGTCACCCGCCTGGTTTTGGCCTCTTCGATGGTGGTCTACGGCGAAGGCGCCTACGTCCATCCCGCGACGGGGATACTGGTCCGGCCAGGACCCCGGGACGAGGGTGATCTGCGGGCAGGCATCTATGATCCCCGAGACCCGGAAACCGGGGCGGTCCTCGTCCCGGCGATGGTCACTGAGGCCGCCTCCCTGGATCCGCGCAACGTCTACGCCGCATCAAAATTGAGCCAGGAGCATCTTGCCGCTTCGTGGGCCCGCAGCACCGGCGGCTCGGCAGTCGCCCTGCGCTACCACAACGTCTACGGCCCCAGAATGCCCAGGGACACGCCCTACGCCGGTGTAGCTTCCCTGTTCCGCTCGGCACTGGCCCGCGGCGAAGCGCCACGGGTCTTCGAGGACGGCGGGCAGCGGCGCAGCTTCATCCATGTCAGGGATATCGCCGCCGCCAATATCGCCGCCGCCCGGTCCTTGTCCGACGCCGATGCCCCGGGATTCCGCGCCTACAACGTCGGCGCGGATGAGGTCCGGACGATCGGTGATGTCGCCGCGGCGCTGAGCACCTACGCCTCCGGTCCGGCCCCCGTCGTAACCGGCGAGTATCGGCTCGGCGACGTCCGCCACGTCACCGCTTCCTCCGAGCTGATCAAAACCGAACTGGGCTGGGCCCCCGCTGTCGGGTTCGACGACGGGATGCGGGAATTTGCCACCGCTCCCCTGCGCGGTGAACCTGTCTGACCGACAAAGGAGTGGCAGCCCGCCGATCCGGTCAGGGACGGATGCTCCCTGACCGGCGGGCGCGGCGTTCCAGCGCGACGATGGCGGCGGCGGAGCCGGCGGCCAATAGTACCCAAAACCATATGAGGCTCCCGGCATAGTCGGCTTCCAGGACTGTAGAAGATCGCGCCACGGACTGGGCTTTCAAGAGGATCACCGCCACCAGAGTCATTACCGCGCCTGTGAGCAGAGCGCCACGGAGCACGGCAGCGGACGGCGGATGGAGTTTCGAGCCTGCTCGCGTCAGGCCTACGCCGGCGAGGGTGGAGAGCGGCACAATGACGCCGTCGTGGATGAGGACCGCAGCAGCCATCCAGGTCAGCAGACCGATCAACTGCTCCGGACCCAGTTGGGTGGGCAGACCCAGCAGCCCGTAGCCCAAAATTGCGGTGCCGGCCATGCCGAGCGCGGCCCGGACGCCTCTCACAGTTCTCGATGTTTTCACAGGACCTCCACGCTGTGCAGCCACTTGGTCTGTAGGACCCCAGGACGCCCGGGGGCGATGATTCTGGCCGGGTAGCCATGATCCAGATCGAGCACGGAGCCGTTGAGTTCCAAAGCCACGAGCGTTTTCTTGTCCTGGGCGTACTCCGCCGGCATATTCATGATCCGGTATGCCCCTTCGGGTTCCAGGCTTGTGACCTTGAGGGCTGATCCTGTCGGCGCCCCGACGGCATCCATCAGGTCCTTCACCCGCACGCCGCGCCATGTCGCCATCTGGCTCCAGCCTTCGACGCATGCAATCGGCAGTTCCTGGGTGTGTTGCGGCAACGCCCGGAGTTCGGCAAGGCTGAAGGCACGCTTGGTGGATCCATGGCGTACGTGGAGGACCCAGTTGTCGGAACTGGCCAGGTCCATCACCTTGGCATCGGCAGCGGTCCGGTTGACCGGGACGCCCTGGGGTCCCGTGCCCATTTTACGCGGGGCGAAAAAGTTTGCCGGCGCGAGCCACGCGAACGACTGTCCCGCCGTCGTCAGGACGACGGTTCCCGTCGCGGCGGCAACACCGGTCAGGAATGCCCGCCGCGACCACCGGCCGGGCCCCGCCTTGCCGGAGCTCGATGGACGCCCGACGTCGGCCACGCCGCCGTCGTCGTCCGCCGCCGGCGCATTGGTATTCTCATGCGCCGGCCGCGCACGCCAATGCGCCGCAATGACCGGTAGTTTGAATGCGATGTGCAGCAGGAGCGAGCCCCAGATCACCCAGGCCAGCCAGTAGTGGGTCTCTCGAAACGGAAACGGCCACGGATACCACTTGTAGGTATTGATCAGTCCGGTGGTCAGCTGAACGAGTGACGAGGCGATAAACACAGCAATCGAGGCCCGCTCCAGACCGTGGGTCAGAGACTTCACCGGCGGCCACTTGAGCAGTTCTGGGTACACGGACCACAGCTTCGCCAGCAACAGCGGAATGGAGGCGATTCCCGCCGTCACGTGCAGCCCCTGAGTCAGCTGATAAATCCACACCGGGCTGGTGGGAAAGATCATCCACGACGGCGGATTTTGGAGTCCGTGACTGAAAAGTCCGGTCAGAAAACAGATGGTGAAGCCGACACCGAGCCAGCGGCCAAGGACGACGGTCAGACGCGAGCTGCGCGTAGGCGAGGCAAACTTCGCCGCCAACGCCTCGGTCAGCCTCTGTGGGTCGGGTTTCTGCATGTCTTGATCTCCACCATTCCGGGGCCGCCAGCGACCACTCTAACCGCCGAACCGAAACGCCACGGACCCCCAAGGTCCGTGGCGTTTCGGTTAATGGGGTGGGTGCTATTTGGTGTTGACGGTGATTTTGGCGATGCCGACGAGCATGTCGGCTTTCACGGCGTCGGTCTTGAAGGTTTTGTTCAGCAGGCCGGCGGCGGTGTCGGAGATCAGCACGCGGGTGCCTTCGAGGATGGCGGTGTCGCCGGACTTCGCCAGCGGCTTCAGGGTGGAGCCGTCGAGGTTGAAGATGTAGGCCTGCTTCGCGGCGGTCTCGCCGTTGACCGCGACGTCGCCGTAGAGCTTGGAGGTGCCCGGGTCGATGGTGAAGTTGGTCAGGTCGACTTTGGTCTCGCCGGCGGTGAGGGAGAATCCGGAGCCGGCGTGGCTGATCAGGCCCTGGACGTACGGGCGGTAGTCCTTGGCGGGGTCGTAGTAGTCGACCTTGCCGCCGGTGATCGGGAAGACCAGCGAGCCGTCGGTCAGCGCGGCGGTGCCGACAACGCCGGGGGTCAGCTGCAGGGTCTCCAGGGCCTTGGCGAAGGAGGCGTCGAGCTTGACCGCGGTGCTCGTGCCGGTCAGGGCTGGGATGGAGGCCAGCGGCTTCGGCATTTCGGCCGATGCCGAGGACGCCGAGGACGAGGCGGCCGGGGCCGAGGAGGCGGTGTTCGAGGGGCCGCAGGCTGCCAGGGAAAGCATCAGTGAACCGGCAGCGGCAACGCCGAGGAAAGTCTTGATCGATGTACGCATGGGAGTACTCCTTGAAATCGGTGGGCGTAATGTTCCCGTTCCCGCGGCCGTGGTGCACGGCCTGACATGTTTTCAGCGGGTCCGGCTTGGTCTGTCAGGAGTACTTCGAGAACACACCCCGCCCCGGATGGGTCCCACCCAAACCGACACCAATCCGTTACACAACCCAGGCCGTGACATTACACAGCCACACCACAGGCCAGGCTAAGTCCCGGACCATTCCGCTGCCGGAGAGTGGTTCAGGAACAACCGCTGCAAGGAGGAACCTGATGATCATCTACCGCCCCATCGCCCCGCTGACCACCGGCCGAACCGGACTTATGCCTGCGTTGGCCGCCATGGCCCTGGCCGCTGTACTCGGCACCGCCTGGCAGGACTCCGTTGAATCTTCAGGCGCTGCGGACAATACCGGGGAACCTCAGGATTAGCGGCCAATCCGCCCGGATTGACCCTTGACCCGCGATAGTCACCGATATATCGTTAACTATCGCCGAATGATCGGCGACTTCCAGAGAAGCACATTGAAGTGGAAGGACGATGCCACCATGAAAGGCATTCCAGACGACAAATTCACAGACGGCGGACCGCATCCGGGACGCTTCGGGCGCGGCAGGAGCCGGCGCGGACCCCACGGGCACGGCGGCTTCGGGCCGGGCCGCGGGTTCGGACCAGGCTTTGGTCCCGGGTTCGGTCCCGGCTTTGGTCCGGGCTTTGGACCCGGCGGTTCACGCCGGGCCAGCAGGGGCGATGTTCGCTCGGCGATTCTCTCGCTCCTGGCCGAATCACCGTCCAACGGCTACGGCCTGATCAAAACAATCGCCGAAAAGACCTCCGGAGCCTGGCGTCCGAGCCCGGGCTCCGTTTACCCCACGCTGCAGCAGCTCGTTGATGAGGAACTCATCGAGCCGGTGGGTGACGGCCGGCGCACCGAGTTCGCGCTCACCGATGCGGGCCGCGCCTATGTGGCTGAGCACGCCGAAGAGCTGGGGAACGCCTGGAACACCGACCCCCAGGGATCCGGCCCGGCGTTCCATCAAAGTGTGGGAAAGCTCATGGGGGTCATCCACCAGTTCCGCTTCTCGGCGACCGAGGAACAGCGCAATGCCGCGATGGAAAAGATCGATGAAACCCGCCGCGCGCTTTACCAGATCCTCGCCGACTGACTCCGTCCGGAGGCTCAGAGCAGGTTGACGAGGAGGACGTACGTCAGCGTGCCGGCGCCGACACTGAGGAGGGTCCGGCGTCCGCCGGCGAGGTGGGTCACCACGGTAGCGGCGACGGCGATGACCGCCAGGGCTGCCGACGGCGGCTCGGCGGTGATGGTGCTGCGGAGTGTGGAGGCCGCAAGAATGCCGAGGATCCCGGCAGGCATCCACACAGCGAGCACTTTGGCCAGCACGGATTCCCTCAGCTTGTTCAGGGCCGCGAAGGGGAGCGCGCGCAGGCCGAGGGTGATCACAAAGACGATGGCGCAGACGGCGAAGATATAGCCGGTGTCAGGCATGCGCGGTTTCCTTTCGGTTTCTACGGTTGTGCACAGCAAAGCGCCCGAGGAGTGATGCCACGTACAGCATCAGGGCGGCGAAGAGGGCCTGGTCCGGGACGATGACGATCGCCAGACATGGACTTCCCCTGAACCATGTGCCGCCAGACCATCCACGAACACATGGACACTGCTGCGGACAATCTGGTCGCCTGAGGCAATCCCTGCGACTCCACCTCCAGGGCCGGATCCCATGGGCCGCACAGCCTTTTGGTGGGAGGATCGGGGCATGGAAAACACCCCTGAAGTCCTCCGGTACGCGGCCTTTTCCGCGACGCCGGACGGCGGCAATCCCGCCGGCCTGGTCCTGGATGCCGGCAAGCTGGACGAGGCCGGGATGCTGGCGGTGGCGGCTGCCGTCGGGTACGCCGAAACGGCTTTCGTGACGGAGCAGGGCGTGGACGGGGACCCGCGCCGGAGCCGGGTCCGGTACTTCTCGCCGATCGCCGAGGTGCCGTTTTGTGGCCACGCGACGATTGCGCTGGCCGTGGCGCTGACCGCACGCGACGGGTCAGGGGCCTTCACCTTCGACACTCCCGTCGGCGCCGTCGTCATCGAAACAGCCGGCGACGGCGCCGACGTCACCGCATCGTTCACCGCCGTGGAGCCGCAGCTGGCCGCCTTCGACGACGACGTCCTCGCCGGACTTCTCGGATTGCTCGGCGCCGGACACGCCGATCTCGATCCTGCCTACCCGCCGCGGGTCGCGTATTCAGGCAACTGGCACCCGGTGCTGGTCTTCGCCGACCAGGGCCTTTTCGACTCGTTTGGCTTCGATCCGGAGGCGGTGCGCGAGCTCATGGACGCACAGGGCTGGGCCGCAACCGTGGCCGTACTGCATCGGGCTACGGACGGCGAATTCGAAGCCCGGAACCTGTTCCCTGTCGGCGCCATCACGGAGGACCCCGCAACAGGGTCCGCCGCGGCCGCGGTCGGCGCCTACCTGCGCATCCTGGGCCTGGTCGAGCCGCCGTCGAGAATCCTGATCCGCCAGGGCCGGCACGTCGGCCGCCCCGGCCTCCTCACCGTGGACATTCCCGCTGCCGGCGGAATAGTGGTCAGCGGCAGGGCCGTCCGGATCCCCGGCGCCACCGGCACCGGCTGATCGATTCCGGCTGATCGATTCCAGCCGCGGCGCCGGAACGCGCGGTTATCCGCTGCTTTGCCCCGGTCCCTCGACAATGAAATTGTGGAACTGCCGCATTCAGCTCACGGTTGGTTCGGGGCCATTTGCATGGGCTGACTGTCTATTCCAAAGTCCGAATCCGATCGGGCGGTGTCCAGGCAACTTTCGCAGACTCCGACGAACATATGCGGACAATCCATTGGGACGGTACCCGCCCCAAACGGAAACTTGATTTTCATTTGAATACCTCTCGCCTCGGGGCTCGCGTGCGCTTCGCAGGCGTTTCACAACACGCCATTTGCGGGCCTCACCCCGTGTCACCGCCAGAAGCACTCCGTTTGCTCGAGATTCCTCAACCTACCTGGTTATCTCATGTTCCTCCGGGCACGTGGACCAGTGAATAGTACCCATTCACCTGACTTCACCACGTCCATACTTGCCCCTACGGTCGCCATACTTGCTCCCCCACTTGCAGGACTCCGTGACGAACGAACATCGGGCCGTTCCCTTCGTCCCGACGGCTATTGACGGGCGCAAACGGCCTGAGGAACATTTGTCGCATCGGACCGGACCCGCTGACCCCGATCCGATGACTGGCTGCACGGACAACTGAAGGATCGGGTGCCATGTCCGGTGGATGGGTTCGCACGATGTCGCGCCGGCTCTGGCCCGCGGTCACCGTGGCCCTGCTGGCGGCATCGACAGGATGCACTGCGGCGCCCCAACCCGCTGGACCGCCGCCCTCCGCTGCCGCGGGCTTCACGGCCTCCCTTGAGGCGTTTGCCAACAGAATGCGCGAAGCCGGAGCGCCCGCTGTCCTAGTCCAGGCGAAAGTACGCGGCGAGGAGTGGTCCCGGGCCTACGGTGTGCGGAGGTTGGAAAGCGACGAGCCGGCCGGAATCGGAGACCGCACACGCGTAGGCAGCGTGACTAAGAGCTTCGTGGCCGTGTCCGTTCTCAAGCTGGTCGCCGAGGGGCGGCTTGGGCTCGAGGACGAAGTAGAGACCATCCTCCCGGACTTCGAAAGTCTCTTGCACCCGCCCGAGCCGGTAACTGTGAGGCAGCTGCTGCAACACCGGTCGGGTATGCCGGACTACGTCATTCCGATGCTGCAGCAAGGAAGTCTGGGCGAGGTTTTTGGCACCGCACACAGTTCCGAGAAACGGCTCTCCCTGGCCGGCACGCAGAAGTGGCAGCGGAAACTTGCCCAGGGATTTGAGTATTCAAACTCGAACTACGTCGCCCTGGGAATGATCGTGGAACGGCTTCGGGGCCAGCCCGTCGGCGATGTCCTGCGGACGGACATCATGGAGCCGCTCAACCTGACGGGAACCGCGTTGGCCCAGTCCGGGCCCGCCCCCCGCGACATGATCCATGGCTACATCACTGTCTTCGGAGATCGACGGGACGTCAGCAGCATCGAGATGTTCGTCGGCTCCCCCGACGGCGGACTGGTCTCCACGGTCGGCGACATGAACACGTTCTATTCGGCGCTGCTGCAGGGCCGGATCCTGCCGTTGTCCATCGTGGCCGAGATGCAAAGCCCGCGCTACGCGAGATATGGCCTGGGCATTTTCCGCTGGAACGACACGTGCACCAACGACTTTTACTACGGGCACGGCGGGGATCTGCCGGGCTACGGAACCATCACAGTCGCCAGTGCGGACGGCTCGCGGCAGGTCTCCATGTCCCTGACGTATCCGCCGGGCCCGTTCGGCGTCATGGACAACGGCATCGTGGACGAAATGGTCGAGACCGCCGTCGACGCCCTGAATGCAGCCTGCTAGCCGGGCCGGTCAGGACTCAGCGCCGCCAGCGATATGGAGTAGTTGTCGACACCCGGAGCAACCCATAGCGTTCCAGGATGGGCCGTGAGTATTCGGTTGAATCGCTGTGGATGAGCTTCTTGCCCATGTTCAACGAGGATTCAGCCCGGGCTGCGGTGAGGGCCCGGTAAATGCCCTGGCCCCGCCATTCCTTGCGTGTTGCCCCGCCCCAGATTCCGGCAAATTCCGTGCCCGCGACGGGTTCGAGCCGGCCCGCGCAGACGATCGCTCCCCGATGTTCGGCAACCCACAGTTCCATCCCGTCGTCGAGAGCCACACGACGCAGAATTGCATCGGCATAGTCGTCCGAGACGGCCTCGCCGAAAAGCTCGTCCTGCATTGCGCTCATGGCGCGGATGTCCGGTTCCTCAGTCACTCGCCGCAGGCTGACGCCGGCCGGGAGTTGCACATCCACATTCAACGCGCTGGCGTCCCCGATCATGATCGACTCAGTCTCATCGGGTTCAAATCCGTTCCTTATCAGCGCGTCATGGAGTCCGGGGGCATGGTCGTGGCCACGGGTTTTCCATTCCACCCGCGAGATTGCGGGATCTTCGCGGTAGAACGCAAGCGCTTCGACCACCCACTGCGCGATCGTGGGCGCGCTGGCACCATCGAGGTCTTGGTAAGTCACGAAACCCCGGCCGCCCGCGAAGGCCACGAGGCGTAGCGGCCCCAACCGTTCAACGGCGAGCGCGCTGGGCGTCTCCGCATCGGTCCGGAGTTGTTGGTCGTACGCCATCAGGAGTTGGTTCGAAGAAGTCATCAGGCTCCACGGTACTGCTGCCGGATTCGGACCTGAGGGAACCGGCGCCGTGGCGCTAAGGCAGCGCGGGAATCGAGCCAAAAAGTGCCCATAGTGCCCTGAATCCGACCGGAGTATCGTGGATCGAACCCGGCCAATGCCGTCCGGCCAGGCAGCAATTAGTGCTCACAGAGCGTCAATTCGCAATCGCCTAGGAGGGGCCATGACTTCGCCCACCGTCCCCATACCGCAGCCTCCCCCGAAGCCGGTAGTCGGCAACCTGCCCGATATCGACACCAGCAAGGGCGTCCTGGGAATAGTGGAGCTGGCCGAGCGATACGGCCCCATCGTCCGGATGCAGTTCTTCAACCGCAACGTCGTCGCCATCTCCTCCCAGCAGCTCGTCAACGAAGTATGCGACGAATCCCGGTTCGGCAAGGTGCTGGGCAACGCCCTCCGGGAGGTGCGGGACTTCATCGGCGACGGCCTGTTCACCGCGGAGACCCAGGAACCCAACTGGCAGAAGGCGCACCGGATCCTGATGCCGGCTTTCGGGCCGGCGGCGCTGAAGCGGATGTTCACCGGCATGGACGACATCGCCGAGCAGCTGCTGCTCAAATGGGAGAGGCTCGGCTCCACTGTCCGGATCGACGTCCCGGACAGCACCACCCGGCTGACGCTGGACACCATCGCCCTGTGCTCCTTCAGCTACCGCTTCAACAGCCTCTACCGGGAGGAGATGCATCCCTTCGTGGGGGCCATGGTCCGCGCCCTGGTCGAGTCCGGGGAACGGGGGCGCAGGCTCCCGGTCCAGAACAAGATCATGGTGCGCCGACGCCACCAGCTCGAGGAAGACAATGCCCTGATGTTCGAGGTCGCCGACCAGATGATCAGCGACCGGCGGCGCAACCCCAGCCCGCCCGGCAGCGAAGACATCCTGGACACCATGCTCAACGCGGCGGACCCCCTGACAGGTGAGCGGTTGTCCGAGGAAAACGTCCGCTATCAGATGGTCACCTTCCTGGTCGCCGGGCATGAGACCACCAGCGGCCTGCTGTCCTTTGCGCTCTACGAACTGCTGCGCCATCCGAACGTCCTGGCCAGGGCACGCGCCCAGGTGGATGAGGTCCTGGGCACCGAGAGCGTCCGGTTCGAGCACCTGCCCCGGCTGGGGTACGTGGACCAGATCCTCAAGGAGACCCTCCGGCTGTGGCCTACCGCCCCGGCCTTCAACGTCGCCCCGTTCGAGGACACGACGCTTGGCGGCCGCTACGAGGTCCCGGCGGGCCAGCCCATCCTGGTCCTGATCCCGCGGCTGCACCGGGACAAGGCGGCGTGGGGTGAGGACGCCGAGCTCTTCGATCCGGACCGGTTCTCCCCGGAGCGGGCCGCGGAGATCCCGCCCAATGCCTGGAAGCCTTTCGGCAACGGGCAGCGGTCCTGCATCGGGCGGGGATTTGCCCTGCAGGAAGCCATGCTGTTCCTCGCCAAGCTTCTGCAGCGCTTCGACTTCACACCGGCGGACCCCGGCTATCAACTGAAGATTCACCACACCCTGACCATGAAGCCCGAGGGGCTGTTCATCCACGTGCGGCGGCGGAACGTCAGGATCCAGGCGGGCGGCGCGGCCGCCGTCGCACATGCCAGGCAGGCGGAAGCGCCGGCAGCGGCAGCCGCCAACGGCATCCCGCTCCGCGTGCTCTACGGTTCCAACGCGGGAACCTCCCAGGATTTCGCCCAGCGCATAGCCAACGACGCCGGGCGGCGCGGCTACAGCCCCTCTATCGGCCCGCTCGACGACGCAGCAGGCGGGCTGCCCACCGAGGGGCTGGTCGCCATCGTGGCCTCCTCCTACGAGGGGCAGCCGCCGGACAACGCCCGGAAGTTCATGACCTGGACCGAAGACCTGCAACCGGGCAGCCTCACCGGAGCGAAGTACACGGTGTTCGGCAACGGCAACAAGGACTGGGCGCGGACCTACCAGGAGGTGCCCAAGACCATCGATGCCCGGCTCGAGGCCGCCGGCGCCGCACGGATCTATGAGCGGGGCGAGGCCAACGCCCGCGGCGACTTTTTCGGCGATTTCGACGAGTGGTACGCCGGGTTCTGGCCGGCCGTGGATGGCGCGCTCGGGCAAAGCACCAGCTCGCCGGCGGCGCAGCCCGGGCTGGATCTTCAGTTCGTCGGCAACGTCCGGGACCCGCTGCTGCGCCAGAACGGGCTGGCGCTTGGCACCGTGGTGGCAAACCGCGAACTGGTCAACATGGACAAGCCCGGAGCCCGGTCCAAGCGGCATGTCGAGATCGCCCTGCCCCAGGGGATGAGCTACCGCACCGGCGATTACCTGGCCGTGCTGCCGCTGAATCCCAGCGAACTGGTGCAGCGGGCCCTGACCCGCTTCAACCTCGACTACGACTCGCACGTGCTGTTGAGCATGGAGCAGGGGGACACCTTCCTGCCCACCGGAATGCCCGTGTCCGTGGGCGAACTGCTGAGCAGCTACGTCGAGCTCGCAGTCCCTGCCACGCGGAGCCAGCTCGATTACCTGGCCGATGTGGCCCAGGATCCTGCCCAACGCCGGGAGCTTGAGGCCCTCGCGGAGGACCGCGAACGCCATGCGGCCGAGATCCTCGACAAGCGGGTCTCGCTTCTGGACCTGCTGGAGGCGTACCCGTCCTGCCAGCTGTCGTTCGGCTCATTCCTGCAGCTGCTGACCCAGCTGGCCCCGCGGCGGTACTCCATCTCCTCGTCCCCGCTCTGGAGCCCCGACCATGCGACGCTGACCTTCTCCGTCATCCGGGCTCCGGCCTGGTCGGGCCGCGGCGTGTTCGAAGGCGCGTCCTCCACCTACCTCGCCCAGGCCAGGCCCGGGTCGAAGGTTGCGGTCACGGTGCGTCCCTCGAATACGGCCTTCCACCCGCCCCAGTCCCTGGAGGTCCCGCTCATCATGGTCTGTGCCGGGACCGGGCTGGCGCCCTTCCGGGGCTTCGTCCAGGACCGGGCCCTGCGGGCCGAGGCCGAGGGCGTCAAGCCGGCACCTGCCCTGCTGTTCTTCGGCTGCCGGGCCCCGGACACCGACTTCCTCTACCAGACGGAGCTTGCATCCTGGGCGGACGAAGCCAACCTCGACCTCCGGCCCGTCTTTTCCGCTGCTCCCGACGATGGCCGGAAGTACGTCCAGCACCGGCTCTGGGCGGACCGGGCCGATGTGGTCGAGCTGGTCAAGCAGGGCGCCACGGTGTACGTCTGCGGCGACGGCAAGCACATGGCGCCGCAGGTCCGCGACACGTGCGTGCTCATCTACCGGGAGGCGACCGGCGCCTCGGCGGCGGACGCCGAGGCGTGGATGGATGAGGTGGAACGCACGCACGGCAGGTACGTGGCCGACATCTTCACGTGAAGGCGACGGCCAGGCCGCCGTCGGCGCTACTGCTGGGCCGGCGCTACTGCTGGGCAGGCGCCGGATCAGACGACAGCGGGTCGACGTGCCGCTGTTCCGCGGCATCGATGTTCTTGTCGGTCAGCACCAGGAGGCCCGCGAACAACACGAGCGTCAGCGCGCCCATGATCATAAAGACGGCCTGCAGCCCGAGGGTGTCGGCGAGGATTCCGCCGGCTGCGGCGCCGAGCGGGAGGGTGCCCCAGGCGAGGAGGCGGAAGGCGCTGTTGACCCGCCCGAGCAGCCGGCCGGGTGTGATGCGTTGGCGCAGCGAGATGGAGATGACGTTCCATACGGCCATCGCGGCGCCTCCGAGGATAAAGACGACGCCGATGACGACCGGGCTGGTGGTGATCGCGGGAATCCAGATGAGCAAGGACGTGGCTGGAATGGCGAGGGCAAAGGACCGTGCCCTGCCAAGCCTGCGTTCTATCCGGTGCGCCAGCAGGGATCCGATGACGCTGCCCACAGCGATGGTGGCCAGAAGGACTGAATAGCCGAGTCCGGACAGGTGCATCGCCGAATTTTGCCCGACTGCGTAAAGGACGAACACCGTGAAGGTCGCGTTGGAGGCAAAGTTGGACAGCCCCACCATGATCGCGAGTGTTCGCAGCACGCCGTTTCCCCAGAGGAACGACAGTCCTTCGGCGATATCTTCGCGGATCCGCGTCGGGGCGCTGCGTTCGATGCGGAACGCACCCGGGATGAGCAGCAGGACGCCGGCCGCACCGAGCCAGAGTGCGCCGGGCACGGCAACCGCCACGGCGGTCCCGGCCGCGACCAGGGCGCCTCCCAGGGGCGGCCCCACGAACTGGTTGGCGGTGAGCTCGACGGAGTGGAGCCGGCCGTTGGCGCTGGCCAGCTGATCCCGATGCACGAGCTGGGGCAGGATCGCCTGGGCCGATGTGTCGTATACCGTCTCCGCGCACCCGAGCCCGAAGGCCACAACGTACAGCAGCCAGATCGAGTCCAGCCCTGCGATGAACCCTGCCGTCAGCGCAATCAAGGCAGCCGCCCGGGTGGCGTTGGCCATGATCATGGCGCGGCGCCGATCCACCCGATCGGACAGTGCGCCGGCCGGAAGGGCGAACAGCAGCCACGGCAACGTCAGGGCGACACCGAGCCCGCCGATCAGCAGCGGGGAATCGGTGAGGCTTACCGCGAGCAGCGGCAGGCTGATCTTGATTGCCCCGTCGGCCAGGTTCGACAGCGCAGAGGAGGACAGGAGCCCCCAGAACTTCCGGCCCAACCGTTCGCTGCCACGTGCGGCGCTGCCACTACCCGCGCCCGTCCTGCTCCTTCGCATGATTGAGGATCCCAGATTGATTTAGTTTTATCAATCACCTAAACAAAACTGGATCGTTGGTATTCTGGCGGCATGAGCGACGCTGATGGCCCCCAGGACGTGCTGGCGACTTCTTCGGTGGATTCGCGGCGGCGGGAGGCCACCGCCGCGGAGGCAAAAGCGCTCGGCCACCCCCTCCGCCTGCGGATTCTGCGGCTGTGCACGGGGGCGGAAATGACCAACAAGCAGCTCGCCGTGAGGCTCGCAGTGGAGCCCGGCACCACGCTGTACCACGTGCGCCAATTGGTCAACGCCGGATTCCTGGCCCAGGGCGATGTCCGCACCGGCGAAAGCGGAGCACTCGAAAAGCCCTACCGGTCCACGAACATGTCCTGGTGGTTGAGCAACCCGCTGGCCGATACCGACGTGGAAACACGGAACTCCCCCGTCGGCGCGTTTCAGGCCGAACTCGAAGAAGCCGGACCAGGCTCCATCAGGAATGTCGCACGGTTCGTCCTGCACCTCTCCCCCGAACAGATCGACGAGCTCGACCGGAAGATCCTCGCGGTCCTCGACGATTACATCGATTCGGACGCCGAGCGGCTGGACCAACCGGCCCACGGTGGAATGTTCATCCTCCACCGGCTGGCGCAGCAGAATACGCAACAGCCTGGCAACGGGACTCCCTGAGCCGGGACACAGCGGCACCGGTCCGGTCTAGAATGGCCGCATGACACCGCAGGAGCTGGCCAACCTGGTCCATCTGCGCCGGGCCCGGGACCTGATCGACCGCGAATACGCCCGGCCACTCGATGTGCCCACCATGGCTGCCGGCGCGCTTATGTCCCCGGCGCATTTCTCCCGCCAGTTCAAGGCGGCCTACGGCGAGACGCCGTACAACTACCTCATGACCCGGCGGATCGAACGCGCCATGGCGCTGCTGCGGGCCGGAGCCAGCGTGACGGACGCCTGCATGGAAGTCGGCTGTACCTCGCTGGGCTCGTTCAGCTCCCGGTTCACCGAGATCGTCGGCTCGACGCCCAGCGCCTACCGTGCCCTGGAGCACCACGGCGTGAATGCCATGCCGTCGTGCATTGCCCGGCAGCGCACACGTCCCGCACGGAAGCCGAGCAGGATTGAAGAAGCATCCCCGCAGCTGCTGCCATAGCGTGTGAGGCATGAACATCTCACTGCAGTACTCACACATCACCGTCACCGACCTCGACGAGTCGCTCGTCTTCTACCGTGACGTGCTCGGCCTGGAGGTGCGCAACGACGTCGGCTCGGACGGGCAGCGCTGGGTCACCCTCGGCAGCGCGGCCCAATCGGATCTGGAGCTCGTGCTGTCCGTCCCCTACGCCGGCCGCTCCCACGACGACGGCGACGCGCTCCAGCAGTTGCTCACGAAGGGCGTCCTGCCGAACATCGTGTTCCGGACGGACGATCTCGACGCTACGTTCGAGGCCGTCCGGGCCGCCGGCGCAGAAGTCCTCCAGGAACCGATCGTCCAGCCCTGGGGCCCGCGCGACTGCGCCTTCCGCGACCCTTCCGGCAACGTGGTCCGCTTCAACCAGGCCTGAGAGCGGCGACGCCGGGAGGGTGCCGCCGGTTGGGCCGGTTCCCTACTTGGACGTCGGCGTCGGAGTTGCCGTCGCGGTGGCCAGGATCTTCAGCAGCTCCTCATCGGGCAGCTTGGTCCAGGGCGATTCGGGCGCACCTTGCATGGCAGCCTCGGGGCTGTCCGTCTGGGTCCACCACTTCGCCTCGAAGACGCGGGCCTCGAACAGCACCCGGTCACCCTTGCGGTAAACCGTTGCCGGCTGCCATTCGGGTGCCGTGCCAGCGGGTGCCGTCAGCTGCGGAGTGGGCCGGTCACCGGGCAGGACCGGGCCGATGATCCGCCACGGGGTGGCGGCACCCTGGAGGACCGGGTCATCCGGCGTTTCCGCCCGGGTCCACCACTTGGCCTCGTAGACATTGGAGTGCCAGACGATCCGCTCGCCGGTGGTGTAGGCGGCGGTTTCGTTCCACACCGGGTACGGGCTGGTGGACGGGTCATCGCTGACGGCGGGGGCCGCCGTCGCCGACGGAACGACGTCGGTCGGGACCGCTAGCGGACCGCTGACGCCGGCGCCGAGGATGGTCGCGAAACTCTCCGACCCCTGGTCCACGCCGCTGCAGCCGTCCGATACCTGCTTGACGTCAGGGTAGTTCGGGCTGCAGGTCCGGTCCCGGTTCAGGGACCACATGGACAGGCGTCCGATCCCCTTGGCACTCGCGTAGCCGCTGAGGTCCTGCGCATCCTGAAGGGTGAAGATTTCGCCCGCGACGTCGTTCTGGCCGATCATCGGGGTCAGGCCGATCTTCCGCCAGACAGTCCCGCTGCCCAGCTCGGTGCCCGCAGCCCTGTACAGGCCCGTGAGCTGTCCGTGCGTGGCCTCCGCGGCCGAGACGGCGTTCTCGTACATCGAGCGCCCCGGCAGCTTGCTTCCGCCGTAGTCCATGGTCATGACGTTTACGCCGGCGAGGTCGGTGCCCGCTGCGATCATCCGGCGCACCGCGTCGGCGCCCGCCGCGGTCATCCCGTTCGGGTCCGCCGGCAGGGTCAGCCAGACGCTCAGCTCCTTGCCGTCGTCGCGGCGGTCCTGCTGGAGTGCCGCGACCGCTGCGGAACGCCGGTCCAGGGCAGCGGTGTCATTGAGGGCCGCGCCCTCGATGTCCAGATCGATGGTGCTGACGTTGTAGCGGTCGACCACGGCACCGTAGGCCGCCTTGAGCCGGCCAGCGTCCGTGCAGGTGGTGGCGAGTTCGTTGTTGATCAGTCCGCCGAAGGAGACGGACACGCCGCCGCCGAGCTGCTGGAGCCTTGCCACCCGGCGGTCCAGGTCCAGGGCCGAGCCGGCCCCGTCGAGGGAATACGCGCCGCCCCAGGTGGGGGAACAGCCGTCCTTGGCGTCGGCCACAATGAAGGCCAGCACCACGTTCTCGGCTTCCTTGGACACGGGCGCCTCAAAGGCGTACCGAGGAGTTGCCGTGACGTCGACGTAGCCGGAGAAGATGGAGGGGATCGCCTCGGCGGCCCGGACGTCCTGGAAGTTGCCCCAGGCGGCCATTCCGCCGACGGCGGCCGCGACCACAACACCGCTGAGTACGCCCAGCCGGACCAGCGACAATTTACGGCCCGGGAATCTTTCGGACACAGGACCCCCCTAACGACAATTGGTGGACTGCCGGGCATACGCCGGCCATCAGAATCAGCTTGCGTGGATTCGGGTTTTTCTGCTGCCCCGAAACGGTCTGACCTTGCATTATCATAAGGGCACTCACTGGAACTGTCCGGTGCACCGTGCGTGATTTCACAAAAGCGCACGCCGAAAACCGAAATCTGCAGTCTATGGGGATTAATGTCTGATCAGCGTGTCTTGCCGCGCCTTGACGAAGAAATCGTCGCCGCCGATCCGAAAAGCGCTGCGCGGCGCCGTCAATGGGGAGCGGAAAAGCGTTCCGAGCCGCTTTCGCTGGTCCATCCGAGGCCTTCCCGACGCAAAATCATCCTCGGCCGGCTGGGTATTCTCACCACGGTCCTGGCCTGGATTGGCTACGTCGTTTCAACAATCCTGAAACAGCTGGCCGACAACCCGAATGCGGGTTTCCGGTTTCAATTCGAGACCGTTTCCTACCTTGTTGTCGTAACCTTCCTGACTTTTTCGGCGCTGATGTACCTCATGGCACGGCAGGGCGCGCTTTACCGCTTCCGGGACCACCAGCGGGTTCCCCGCGGCGAGCTCGACCGCCACTTCGCCGACTACACGGACGCCATCACGGTCCTGGTGCCCTCCTACGCCGAAGAACCGCAGGTGGTGCGCGCCACCCTGTGGTCCGCGGCCCTCCAGGAGTTCCCGGCCCTGAAGGTGGTTCTGCTGCTGGATGATCCGCCGCATCCCTCGGACCCGGCGCTTCTTGCGCGGCTGAATGAAACCCGGGCCCTGACGGCTGAAATCGCCGCTGCCCTGGCGGCACCGGCCAAGCGCGTCAACGCCGCCCTCGCGGAGTACCGGCACCGGGCCGGGACGGCCGCCACCCACGACGACGACGCCGCCGAGCTTGCCCTGCTGATTACCGAGTACGAGGCCGCCGCCGACTGGCTGGAAACGATGGCCGCGGCCGAGCAGGTCGAAGACCACGTCGACGAGTTCTTCGTCGACCTGGTCCTGATGGGGCTGGCCCGCGAACTGCGGCTGGTGCTCGTGGGCCTGAGCGCAGCCTCCGCGCAGCAGGCCTCCCCGCCACGGTCCCGAATCGAGGAGCTCTATCTGCGGCTGACGTGGATCTTCAACGTGTCCACCGAGACCTTCGAGCGCAAGAAGTACGCGAGTCTGTCGCACGAGGCCAACAAGGCCATGAACCTCAACGCCTACATCTCGCTGATGGGGAACTCCTGGCAGGAAGAGACCACCGCCGACGGCGTGGTCCTGCGCAAGGCGCAACCCGGCGCCGGGCATGAAGGCCCGGGCCGGGTGCTGGACGTCCCCGACACCGACCTACCTGCTGACACTCGACGCCGACTCCCTCCTCCTCCGCGACTACTGCCTCCGCCTGGTCTACTTCCTGGAATCGGCCGGCAACGAGCGCGTCGCCGTGACACAGACCCCGTACTCCTCCTTCCGCGGCGCCCCCACCCGCATCGAACGCGTCGCCGGAGCCACCACCGACCTGCAGCACATCCTGCACCAGGGCATGACGTACTACGGCGCCACCTTCTGGGTGGGCGCCAACGCCGTCATCCGCAAGCGTGCGCTGGAGGACATCGTGGAGGTGGAGACCAGCGGCGGGTTCGAGATCAGGACCTACATCCAGGACCGCACGGTCATCGAGGACACCGAGTCCAGCATCGACCTGGGCCAGCACGGCTGGACCCTGGTGAACTATCCGGAACGGCTGAGCTACAGCGCCACCCCGCCCGACTTCGGTTCGCTTGTGGTCCAGCGCAGGCGTTGGGCCAACGGCGGCCTGCTGATCCTGCCCAAGCTTTGGGCACAGCTGCGCCAGAGCCGTGCCGAACGCCGGGCGATCCTGGTCCGCGAGGTGCTGCTCCGGGTGAACTACATGGCGTCGATCGCGTGGGCCAGCTTCGGCCTGCTCTTCCTGCTCGCCTACCCCTACGACAGCCGCCTGCTGAGCCCGATCGTGTTTCTCGCCGCCTTGCCGTACTTCCTGGCCATGGGCAGCGACCTCCGCGACTGCGGACACCGGTTCAGCGATATCTTCCGGATCTACGGCTTCAACCTCGTGCTGCTGCCGGTGAACCTGGCCGGTGTGCTCAAATCCCTGCAGCAGGCCATCACCGGCGACAAGATCCCGTTCGCCCGGACTCCGAAGGTCAAGGACCGCACGTCGGCGCCGGCGATCTACGTGCTGACGCCCTACGCGATCGTGGCGTTCTCCCTGCTGACCGTCTGGCGCGACGCCCAGCTGGGAAACTGGGGCAACGTGGCCTTCGCCTCGCTCAACGCCGTCCTTGCCGCCGGGGCCATCCGCTCCTACATCGGGGTCTTCAACTCCGCTGTGGACGTCTTCCTGGGCATGCTCAACTGGCTCTATGTCAGCCCCCGGTCCAGCAAGGCCAAGGCGAGCCCGGTGGTTGCGAAGTCGCTCGAGGAAATCGACTGGGAGCAGATTCTCTACCACGGCGACCGCCGCCTCAACCGGGACCTGCGCGGGTCAACGGACCGCCGGCGCCGGATCACGGTGCGTTGACGGTCCGGGGCCTCCCCTAATACCCCGCGCGGATCTATAATCTGATTCACACCCCCTAGCGGGAGATGAGCGATGATTCGTGGAATTGGCAGGCGCCAAACGGGCGGGCGCGGGATCGGCCTGATCGGGGCCGTGTATTTGGCCATCGGCGTAGTGGTGGCAGCCACGCATGGCTATCTCGTGGCGTGGAACATACCTGGCAACATCCTGGAGGGCCTGGCAGCCATAGTGCTGTGGCCCCTAGTCGCTATCTTCGGCGTCGATCTGCACACCCTGATCACCTAAGGCCCGCAGGGCACCAATTTATGCACCCGAACTTCGAAGGGCGATGACGATGTCCGACTCCGAACTCCAGGCCCTCCGGGAACTAGCAGCGCGCGGGAACTCCGACGCGGTCGGGCAGCTGATCGAACTGGCCGCGGAGCGGGAAGATTTCGATGAGCTGCGCCGTCTCGCCGGCGGCGGCAGCAGGGATGCTGTGGACCAGCTCGTCGAACTCGCCGGCGCAAAGGGTGATGTGAATGAGCTCCGGCGCCTCGGGGCCGGCGGCAGCCGTGATGCCGCCGAAGTCCTGGCCGAACTCAACGAGGACGTTGCCGCGGACGACAACGAATGACGGCCTTCAGGTTCCTCTTGCGGTCCCGGACGGTTCCCTGAACGCCGCCTCGTTTCTAAAATGGAATCACCGGCTGTCAACGGCGACGGACTGATGTGACTGGACGGACGTGATCATCATGACCAGCAAGGCGCCACGGGAAGGCATCAACGAGGCTGGGCTGAAGGTGGGAAAACCAAAAACCAGCTCGGTAGGCGTGCCCGCCGTGCTCCATGCGCTGAAGATCGCCCAGGAGCAGATGGGCCCGGTCCGCGCCGCCAAAGCGCTGCTCGCCGTCAACCAGGTGGATGGCTACGACTGCCCGGGCTGCGCCTTCCCGGAACCGGGGAAGCGAAGCCATGCGGAGTTCTGTGAAAACGGCGCCAAGGCGGTAGCCGAGGAAGCGACGCGGCGGCGGGTGGCGCCGTCGTTCTTCGCCGAACATTCCGTCGCGGAGCTGCGGGAGAAGGACGATTTCTGGCTGGGCCAGCAGGGCCGCCTCACCCATCCCATGCTGCTCGACGACGGCGGGACGCACTACCGCCCGGTCAGCTGGGATGCAGCCTTCGGCGTCGTCGAGGAGGAGTTGCGCGGCCTGGACAGCCCGGACGAGGCCGTCTTCTACACTTCGGGCCGGACCTCCAACGAGGCAGCGTTTGCGTACCAGCTGCTCGTCCGGGGCTTCGGCACCAACAACCTGCCGGACTGTTCCAACATGTGCCACGAGTCCAGCGGCTACGCACTGACGGCGACCATCGGCATCGGCAAGGGCTCGGTCAGCCTGGAGGACCTCTATCACGCCGAGCTGATCCTGATCGCCGGACAGAACCCGGGCGGGAACCATCCGCGCATGCTCACCGCGCTGGAGAAGGCCAAGCAGAACGGCGCCACCATCGTGGCGATCAACCCGTTGCCGGAGGCCGGCTGGCAGGAATTCCACAATCCGCAGACAGTGCACGGCCTGGCCGGCGGCGGCACCCGGTTGGCCGACGGCTACCTGCCCATCCGCCTCGGCGGGGACCAGGCGCTGTTCCAGGCACTGGGGAAGCTGCTGCTGGAAGCCGAGGAAGCAGCACCCGGGACCGTCTTCGACCGGGATTTCCTGGAGACACGCACAACCGGGCTGGACGCCTACCTGGACCATGTGCGCGCCCTGGACTGGACGGAAGTGTTCGCGGCCACCGGACTGGACCAGGCCCAGATCCGCGGGCTCGCCGCCCGGCTCCTGGCATCCAAGGCCACGATCGTCACGTGGGCGATGGGCCTGACCCAGCACAAGCACGCGGTGGCCACGTTGAGGGACATCGTCAACGTGCTGCTGCTGCAGGGCAACATCGGCCGGCCCGGCGCCGGAGTCTGCCCGATGCGGGGGCATTCGAACGTGCAGGGGGACCGCACCATGGGCATCTTCGAGCAGATGCCGGCGTGGTTCCACGACGCCCTGGACGGGGAGTTCGGCTTCACGTCCCCTCGTGCGCGCGGCTTCGACACGGTCGGCGCCATCCGGGCCATGCGGGATGGCAAGGCCAAAATCTTTGTGTGCATGGGCGGCAACTTTGTCCGGGCCACCCCGGACACCCGCGTCACCGAGGCGGCCATCGCCAACACCCGGCTGACCGTGCAGATCTCCACTAAGCTCAACCGGTCCCACGCCGTCACCGGCCGCCGGGCCCTGATCCTGCCCACGCTGGGGCGCACCGACCGGGACACCCGGGCCAGCGGGGACCAGCGGGTCACGGTGGAAGACTCCATGAGCACGGTCCACTCCTCGCGGGGCCGGCTGGAACCGCCGGACGAAACCCTGCTGTCCGAGGTCGCCATCGTTTGCCGGCTCGCCAGGCGCGTGTTCGACGGCGGCAGCTCGCCCTTCGGGGCGGCCGCGCCGCTGGCGGACTGGACCGCCCTGGAGGGCGACTATTCCTTGATCCGGCGGCACATCGAACATGTCATCCCCGGCTTCGACAACTATGAGGCCCGAATCGACCACGCCGGCGGATTCGTGCTGCCGCACCCGCCGCGCGACAGCCGAAGCTTCAAGACCGCCTCGGGCAGGGCGGTGTTCACCGCGAATGAGCTGGAATATCCGAAGGTCCCGCCGGGGCGCCTGCTGCTGCAAACCCTCCGCACCCACGACCAGTTCAACACCACGATTTACGGCAAGGACGACCGGTACCGCGGCATTTATCACGGCCGCCGCGTGGTGATGGTGAATGCGCAGGATCTGGCCGCATTCGGCCTGCGCGAGGGGACCGTGGTGAACCTGGTTTCCGAGTTCAGCGACGGTGTGGAACGCCGTGCGGAGAACTTCCGTACGGTTGCCTATCCGACTCCGGTGGGCTGCGCGGCCGCCTACTATCCGGAGACAAACGTCCTGGTGCCGCTGGATTCGGTGGCGGATGTCAGCGGCACGCCGACGTCGAAGTCGGTGATTGTGCGGCTCGAAGCCGTCCGCTGACCACGCAGTGCGCTTCTGGTGGCCGCCGCCCGTCGGCCGGCGCCTGGCCCTGTCACGGGTTCCTCGAAGGCAGGGAAACAGGGCCGGGTTGGGGAAGGGCCTGAAGTCCCTGCCCCTGTTCCGGGGCTCGGCCTAGTCTGGCAATACACCTTCGTTCAAGAGCTTTGGCTCCCTCGGGTCTTCCTCTCAAGGTGCTTTTCCCCGCAGAGAGTAGATGGACAAGGATCGGTAGTCGTCGAGTACTTCCTAATGGAGCTGTCATGGGCAGTGTTGGTTTGCTGTACGTCGGGGCTGTTCTCTTTATCAACGGGCTGATGTTGTTAGGAGTGATCCCCGGTAAATCGGCCGCCATTCTCAATTTCTTCGTCGGAACGATGCAGGTCGTGTTCCCGACGCTCATCATCCTGCAGGCCAATAACGACCCGTCGATCATTTTCGGCGCGGCCGGACTCTATCTCTTTGGCTTCACGTACCTGTATGTCGGCGTCCTGCAGATGACCGGCATCAGCGGCGAGGGCCTGGGCTGGTTTTCCATCTTCGTCGCAGCCTGCGCCCTGGTGATCGGAGTCCTGCAGTTCACGCTGGTCGCCGATCCGGTATTCGGCGTCATCTGGTTCGTGTGGGCCGTGCTCTGGTTCCTGTTCTTCCTGGTCCTCGGGCTGCACAAGGAGTCCCTGACGCGGATGACGGGCTGGTTCACGGTGTTCATCAGCCACCTGACAGGCACCATCCCTGCGTTCCTCCTGCTGCTCGGGCGCTACGAGACCAACAACGCCTACGCTGCCCTGGTAGCGGCGCTGGCTGTGGTCTCCCTGGCGGCAGCGTATTTCCTCGGCCGGAAGGCGATGCGAAGCAGTTCCCAGCCCGCCCCGGTCACGAACGTGACCCGGCCCGCCTGACAGACCTGCACCGGGAACGGAGAGGAACCGATCCATGGCCACCTATGAGTACCGCTGCTCCGATGGATCGCTTTTCGAAGCTTCCCATCCGATCGGGAGCGCGCCGGACACCATGCCCTGCCCCTCCTGCGGCGGATCGTCCCGCCGGGTATTCAGCGCACCGCACCTTTCCAGGGCCGGTTCGCAGGCCTTCCGGCTCATTGACTCCACCCAACGCAGTGCCGCCGAACCGGAGGTCGTGGACTCTCGGATTCCGGGCCGCCCCAGGCGTGCACAGCAATATTCATCCAACCCGTTACATCGGACACTGCCGCGACCCTGACCGGTACAACAGCGGCGCCCAGTCAAAGGAGATGAAATGCCAGCCAAGATATTTTCCCTGGATTCCAGCAGGAAGTTCGAGGACCAGGAAAAGATCGGGCACAACCGATGGCACCCCGAAATTCCGCCCGTCGCGACGGTCAAACCGGGGGATTCCTTCCGGGTGGACTGCCGGGAATGGTTTGATGGCGCGATCGTCAACGACGATTCCGCCGACGACATCCTCAACGCCCCGCTGCTGACCGTTCACAAACTCAGCGGCCCCTTCGCCGTCGAGGGCGCCAAGCCCGGCGACTTGCTGGTGGTCGACATCCTGGACGTCGGTCCCATCCCGCAGGAGGACGCCGGCCCGCTCGCCGGGCAGGGCTGGGGTTATACGGGTATTTTCGCCACCAGCAACGGCGGCGGTTTCCTCACCGAGCAGTTTCCGGATGCCTACAAGGCCATCTGGGACTTCACCGGCCAAATCGCGACCTCCCGGCACGTGCCGAGTGTGTCCTACACCGGGCTGATCCACCCCGGGCTGATGGGCACCGCCCCCTCGGCCCAGTTGCTGGCGAAATGGAACAAGCGCGAAGGTGACCTGATTGCCACGAACCCGAACAGGGTCCCGCCCCTGGCGTTGCCGCCGGAGGCCGAGCACGCCGTGCTGGGGCACCTGGCGCAGTCGGAATTCGGCAGGGTGGCCGCGGAGGCGGCCAGGACCGCACCGCCCCGGGAGAACGGCGGGAACCAGGACATCAAGAACATGTCCAAAGGCACCCGCATTTTCTACCCCGTGTTCGTCGACGGCGCCAACCTGTCGATGGGTGACCTGCACTTCTCACAGGGCGACGGTGAGATCACGTTCTGCGGCGCCATCGAGATGGGCGGCTTCCTGGACCTGAGGGTGGAGCTGATCAAGGGCGGCATGGAGACGTACGGGGTGAGCGAAAACGCCATCTTCATGCCCGGCATCGTCGACCCGCAGTTCAGTCAGTGGCTGGCGTTCTCCGGCACTTCGGTGACCCTGGACGGTGAACAGCGCTACCTTGACTCACACCTGTCGTACCAGCGGGCATGCCTCCACGCCATCGACTACCTGAGCAAATTCGGCTACAGCAGGGAGCAGGCGTACGTCATCCTCGGCGCCGTCCCCATCGAGGGGCGCCTCTCCGGTGTCGTGGACATTCCCAACTCCTGCTCCACGGTTTACATCCCGACAGCCGTATTCGACTTCGATGTGCGGCCCTCGGCTGCCGGGCCGCACCAAATCGACCCGGGAATCGGGGTGCCGAAGGCAAGCAACAGGTAGGCCACCGCTGACCCCGGCCAGGGACTGGTCTTAGCAGGCCGTCCCGGCCGGAGGCGGCATCACAAGCTGCGGTGGTGTTCGATGAGCCAGCGCGCCATCTGCTGGGCCCGCCGGGACGCCAGGGTGTCCCCCTCGGTGGCGGAGATGATGGAGCCCTTCATCAGAATGTGCCAGGACCGCGCGAATTCCTCCGGGCGGTCCAGGCCTGCCTCCTCGGCCAGGGCCTGGATATGGCCCCTGATCCGGCTGAGATAGTCGATGCTCGCCTGGCCCAGCGGATGCCCGGGACCCATCTCCAGCAGGACGTTGATGAACGTGCAGGCCTCGAAGTCCTCACGCTGGAACCAGTCCCCGAACACGTCGAAAACTGCGAGCAGCTGTTCTTCGGCGGTGTTGCCGCGCCGCCTGGCCTCCGCGACGATCAAGTCGACGGTCCACACCTGGTCCCGGAGCTCCAGGAAGGCAAGCACAAGGTCGTTCTTGCCCGGAAAATGCCGGTAGAAGGTTGCCTTGGAGACCCCTGAGCTGCTGATCAGCTCGTTGACGCCGACTCCGCGGATGCCGCGCCGGGAAAACAACTCATAGGCCGCGGCAAGAATACGGTCCACCGGATCGTCTCGGCCGGCCATGGCATTGGCGGGCAACAGAGTGGGACCGGCGGCGTCGTGGGCAGTCATGGTGGAACCAATTTTACACCGGAGAATCAGAGACAGACTTGTCTGTCTCTGATTCCGCCTTCTGGGATGAATCAGTCCTGCGTCCCCGGACTAGCCGGAGTGAAGAGCGCGCTCCCCGTCGTGGCTTTGCGCGAACCGGCGTTCCAGGGCGCGGACGAGGCTGCGGAGCGTGGCGGCTTCGTGGGTGTTGTTGGCCAGCCGGACGATTGCGGCCGCCGCGTGGGCAATCTTGATGTTATGGTGCTGGCTGTAGGCGGACAGCAAATTGAAGGCGGCATCCGAGCCGATGTGGAGGATTCCCATCAGGATGCCCTTGGCCTGTTCGATGAGGCCCCGTGTGCCGATGGCTCCGGCGACGGCATCGCGGGCGGACCGGTCGGTTTCCAGCTGAAGCGTCCTCGTCAGATCCATGACGAATCCGTCGATGAATAGCGGCTTCCCCCCAACTCCTGGGCGTCCCTCCCCCGAGACCAGGACCCGATGTTCCCGCCTGCGTGCGTCGACGAGGCGGTGGTAGCTGGCAAAGACCCCTCCGGCGCGGCACACCTCCGCGAAGATTTCCCGGCACCGCAGCCTGTCGTCAGGATGCTGATGCGACGCCATGAGCCCCGCCGTCGGCACCACCTCCCCTCGGTGATACCCGTGGATGAGGTAGATCTCCTCGGACCACTGCAGTTCCCCGGACGTCACATCGTAGCGAAAGGTCCCCGCGAGGCAGTTCTCGGCGGCCAGGGCGCTGGAGTAGGTCAGAAGGGTCGTCAACGGCGTCACGGGCATGGTCGGCCTCCCGATGTGGCTGCGCGCCTCCCGTCCGGGGGCGCGGCGGGATTCAGCATGCGCCGACCCCTGCCGAAACGGTCCGCGTCGCTAGGGCCTGCCGCCACCGCACGATCGTCTGCTGATTCCGGGTGAGGGTCCGGCCGCCAACGACGCGTGCCGCGGACGGGATACGGATCCGGGGCGGCCGGATTGCCACGGGCTGGCGGACGGCGGCGTCCGGCGGTGGCCCGATTTCGCTCACCAGCCCCATGCCCGCATATTCACGCACCGCGGCGATGCCGGCCACTGCCGACGGCTTGTCGGGGAAGGACCGGGAGAGTGCCATTACGGTGCCGTCCGGGGCAGTCAGCCGGAATCGGTAGGAAGCGTCGGTGTCGGTGAACAGTTCAAACATGCCGGTCATTGAATCCTCCTGAAACCTGGACCCCACTATCCCCGGTGACGCCCTTGTCGCCGGGACAGCCTGGATCCATCGATAGGATGCAGCCCCTCGCCGGAGGCCGGGTCGAATTGATGAATTCATGAAAGTCTGAACCACGGTTCTGTTCTGCGCAAGGGGTAGTCCAGGACCCGCCAGGCGGCGGCGACACTGCAGCGATCCGGCGCTACGATATACGTGCGAGGCGGCCTGTCGCTACGGCCGGGAGACAGACTTTTCTGTCTCGCACGTGCTAGTTTCCTCTCACAGGGTTTTGCGCAGAGGCACTGCTCAGTATTGGAAAGTGAAGGAGGGAGGTCCCGATGCCGGATGGTATTCCCGCAGCCCCGGTGCTGACCGAGGTTAAGGCCGAACTCTTCAAATCCATGGGCCACCCTGCACGGATCCAACTTCTGGAGATGCTCGCCGACGGGCCCGTTGCCGTCAGCCGGTTGCGCGACAACACTGGCCTGGAGCCTTCAAATATGTCCCAGCACCTGGGCGTGCTGCGCCGCCAGCGCCTGATTCTCCCCTCCCGACGCGACGGTCGGCTGTTCTATGAACTTGCCAGCCCCGAGGTGAACGTTCTCCTCGAGGCCGCCCGATCCCTGCTCAGCGCGCTCCTTCACACGTCCCATATGACCCTGAGCGCCCTGGCTGAGGCCCCGCGGGAAGATGCAGTCCGCTAGGTGCGGGTAGAGGCGGCCTGCGCGGGCAGTGCCGACCCGATTTCGCGACGAAACATTACGACGGAAGCGAGACAGACTAGTCTGTCCTGCGATATTCTGTCACGACTGGATGCGACGCTTCACCGGACACGAATGCGCTGCCCGGCCTAACTGCAATGACGCAGAGAATGGACTGGAGGACCACCGGTGGACGATGACGAGATCCTGGCCGTGCAGGCGGCAGCCGCCCAGCTCGAATCACTGAGCCCTTGTGGCGAAAACGCGGCGGCCAACCTTCAATCCGCGGTAGTCGCCGCCGTCGCCCACGGCAAGTCCATCCGGGACGTGGCCGCGGCAGCACATCTGACAGCGCTGGAGGTGCTGGACGCGGCTGACGCCGCCTCCTACCCAGGGCCCGCTTCGCCAGCAATCGAGATGGCGCACTGAACGACTCCGGACCAGGCACGCGATGCGGCCTGGTCCCGGCGGGCCAACGCGCCTCGCGGCGCGTTCAGGCAGCGGGGCCGTTCCGTTCCATCGTTTGTCCGTACGGGACTTCGGCGCTGACGGAGACGGTATAGGTCGTGTGTCCATGGCGTGTCACGAGAATGCCGTGCCGGCCCTCCTTCAAGGCGTGCTCCAGTGCTGCGTCCACCGCGGCGTTCAAATTCTGTTCAAGGAGCCGTGGCTCGTCCGCTTCGACGAAATAGGTTCCTCCGGCGGCGATGGGGCTGGTCATTCTGCTGTTCCTGTCGTTTGTTCCAGTGCTGTTTCGACTTTCAATTCCTGATCCGCGGCCGACCCGGCCCGGAGAAATACTTCCCTGGACGCCATTTCCATGCCGAGGGCAGTCGCGGCAATATCCTCGAGATTTTCGTGCATCCACGCCACGGCAGCTTCATTTTCCTGGCCGGCAGTATCGCCGGGCGACTGGATTGCGCGGAACGTTGCGTACTGGGCTACTTTCCTTTTCAGCTCCCTCGCGAGATCTTCGATTTCGGCCAGCCGCTGGTCCCACCACATTCCGGAATTTTGTGCGCTGCTGGATTGCCTTGTGGAAGGGAGCCACTGGTCAAGACCGGATTCCTGCTGCCTCCAGAGGAGATCGGCTAGTTCGTCTGCCAGGAGGGCCTCAAGCGCCTGCGGGGTCGGCGGCGCTGGTGTGCGGTGTGTTTCCTGTCCGCCGGCACCGTCTTGGCCGGGCTGGTCCGCCTCCACACCCGTAAATCCGGGGCCCGGAATTTCCGTGATCGGACCGGACCGGTGAAACGGGTGTGTGGACGAGGCCCGGGTAATGGGGTTGCCTCGCATCAGTGGGACCCTCCTGGATTCGCCGACAATGGGCGCTACCGGGGTCCGGGGCAACACATTAATTTTATCTGACATCCGGTCAGGTGGGTAGGCCGTTCATGGAGCGCGCGTTGATATTGCGAGGGCCGGGGCAGAAGGGAGGTCCGGCCGCCATGCTATTCAACTTGATGCGGGCATAAACTAGAGGAACACTTAGGAGATCCATCGCGATTGATGACACTCCGACCAGGCCGAGGAGGCGCGACCCCGTGGCCCGTATTGTTGACCCGACGGTTGAGCGGCACGTGTCTCCCCTAGCACCACGCTTCACTTGCATGGATTCGACGGGCCAGGATGCCCGACGTGGCTGACGGGGCACGTTCATTGGAGGAGGGGCTGGACACCGGCCTGTGCGGCGTGTTTGTTGAGTCGTTGCCCATCTCCGGGGCGGCGATCTCCGTGTTCTCCGGCCTGGCACCGGAAACAATGGTGTGTGCCAGCAACTCCGTGGCGGCAAGGATCGACGAGCTGCAGTTCGATCTGGGGGAAGGCCCGCGCTGGGAGGCCCTGCAAAACCGCAGGCCCGTAATGCTCCCGGATGTGCGCACCGGACCCCACACTGACTGGCCGGTCTTTGCCCAGTCCCTCTTGGAGCTTGATGTTGCGGCTCTTTTCGTTTTCCCGCTGGTGCTCGGGGCCTTGGACGTCGGCGTCGTGGAGCTTTACAGCTCCAAACCCGGACGGCTCAGCCCGGCGGAGCAGTCCACTGCTTTGGAGCTCGCCGACGCCGCGACGTGGCGGCTGCTGCGCCAGCTCCTGACGATTGGCCCCGGAGAAGGGGTCGAGGCGTCCCCGGATGGCTCTCCCCTGTCCCGGCGTGAGGTCCACCAGGCCACGGGGATGGTCCTGGCACAGGCGGGAACGTCCGCGCGGGACGCGCTCCTGCTGATACGGGCGCACGCCTTTGCCCAGGGGCTTACCGTCCGCGAGGTCGCCCGGGACGTGGTCAGCCGGAAGCTCGACTTCACACCCAGGGGGGACTGAGTTGAGCACGTGCAGTAGAATCCTGTTATGGCGATGATAAGCCGCGCTGGACGCGTGAGTGCCGCTTTCGTCAAGATCGCGGATACCCTTGTGGCGGACTACGACATCTTCGATCTGCTCCACACCCTGGTCGAGGAATCAGTCGGCATACTTGACGCCGCCGCAGCGGGACTCGTGCTTGTCGACCCGGGTGGCGAGCTCCAGGTAATGGCCTCGACCAGCGAGGAAGCCCAGCTGGTGGAAGTCCTCCAGCTCGAAGCTGGAGCGGGGCCGTGTGTGTGACTGCTTCCGTACCGGCGCGGTTATTGCCGTAGATGACATAGCGGCACAGGCTTCCCGATGGCCGCTTTTCCAGTCCTCTGCAATGTCCCAGGGATTCCGGTCCCTGCACGCCGTTCCGATGCGGCTGCGCAGCCGGACCATCGGGGCATTGAATCTCTTTGGCCGCGAGGCCGGCCCCCTCGGTCCCGAGGACGCCGCAATTGCTCAGGCGTTCGCGGACGTCGCAACCATCACGCTCCTGCAGGAACGCGCGGCGAGGGAATACGCCCTGATCAACGAACAGCTGAAGCGTGCCTTGAACAGCCGCATCCTGATCGAGCAGGCCAAGGGCGTGATTGCCCACACGTCCAACGTCGACATGAATGCGGCGTTCGCGCTGCTGCGCAACTATGCCCGCGCCCACAACCAGACGCTCTACGATACTGCGGAAAAAATCATCAACCGCAGAATGACCATCTAGCCAGGCTGAAAATCCCACGCCGGGCCCGCTGCGGCGTCGTCGCGGAGAGTACGGTCAGTGGATGAAAGCAGAACTTATCGACCCTCGGGATCAGGCGCTTCAGGTCGACGATCCGACGTACAGGGTCTATTTCTGGGCCGAAGACGGTGGCGGCAAAGAAGAGTGGGAGCTCTCAGGAGCTGATCTTGATGAGGTGCTCGAATGGGTTCCTTCGCATTCCCTGGGGCGGTCCCACAGTCTTTGGGCCGTGACGCGATCACCTGGAGAGGTGTGCTTGATTCGCCTGCAGGGTGTGGATCTTGACTGCGCACCGGATGTTTGGCCCAGCTGGGCCCAACAGACCTATTTGTAGCACCGCCGTCCCCTATCGAACGCTCTGGCCGCCGTCGTTGGCGCCGTCGGCCTCGGCCAGCGGCCCGAATCCCAGGCCGGGCTCATTCCACCCAGCCCAGTCCTGGGGCCGGATGGAGGGCCTGCCAAGGAAATAACCTTGCCCGACTGTCACGCCGAGCGCGGCGACTGCTGCCAGCTCTCCGCTCGTCTCGATCCCTTCGGCGATAAGCAGCGCTCCGAGCTGCTCGGCAAACCCGGTCATGGCCCCGCCGAAAGCGTGCCGGAGGCTGTCGGTGTCGATTCCGGCGACGAGGTCGCGGTCGAGTTTGATGATGTCCGGCCCCAGCTGCCGAATGTGGGTGATCGACTCGCGGTACGAGCCCACATGGTCAACCGCCAGCCGGACTCCGCGGCGGCGAAGGGGGGCCAGCGCCGACGCCAGGGCGGCGGGCTGATCCGGCGTCAGGGCATCGGTGAGCTGCAGGACCACCCGGTTCAGGGCGGGCATCGACTCTTCGATCAGCCCTGGCAGCAGCGGGTGCAGGCACGTGGCCGGCGACAGCTTCAGCGCCACATGAAGGCGCGCCGGGAGGTACCGGGCGGCGGCGAGGGCACACTCCAATGCGGCGAATTCAAGCTCACTGTCCAGCCTCGCGGCGGCAGCGGCCGTGAACCACTCCCCTGCGGCATCGCCCCCGTCGCTGACGAACCGCGTGAACCCCTGTCCGCCAACAACGGTCCCGGTGGAAAGCTCGCGGATCGGCTGGAAGGCGGTGACCAACATCCGGCCGTTCAGGATTTTCTCGATCTGCAGCGGGACTGCTGCTGCGGCCTGGGACAGCCGGATTTCGGCCTCCACGGGCAACTTCATGGTTGAACTGCGGGCGAGCAGGTGCTCCGCCAGCGCGTCTTCGGGCCGTTCAGGATGAGCCGTCAGGAGGTCGCGTAACAACACCCTGGCGCGAGCTTGCTCGGGCGCAGTGTCGGCGAGCACGGCGTCGATGATCCAGGTGGCCTGCCGGCGCAACCCGGGAATACCCTGGTCGGGCACTGGACCGGAGGCATGTTCGTTGGGTTCCCCACTACGGGGGCGGCCCGGCACGGACGGGGGCTCCATCGACATCGGCTATTCCTTTGTTCCGGATTCCGGCTGAGCCCGTAACCCGCGGACGGTCCCCCGCTTCTGCGCCGAGGCTTCCCAGGCCAGGCAAGCGGAGTGCCGTGAAGAAAGACTACAGCGGGACCGACTTGTCTGTCTCTAAGTTTGAGAATTTCCCTGCGGAGCCCTCTGGAACCAGGACGCCGCCGCCGCCGCAGGTGAGCGGCATCAGGCCGCCGCAACCTCGTCGCAACCCTCCCGTCCCTAGGCTCAAGAGCGTCGGAGTCACCCTTCACGACAGCGACGCGGACTTGGAACACTGACGGATCACCCACCCTCATTGCATCCGCCAGTCTCCACTGCCTACCCGGCCCGCGAGGCATCCGTCGGCTGACTCCCCCGGCGCCCCGTGTGCACCCAATCCACGATGCCCAACCACCCAGTACCAGCACGCCAACTATGACGAAGGAATATCGACAATGACGACGATGCAAGCAGCTGTAGTTACTGAATTCGGCAAGGACCTCCAGATCCAGAACGTTCCCGTCCCCACGCCGGGACGCGGCCAGGCCCTGGTCAAAGTACTCACCACCGGGGTCTGCCACACCGACCTGCACGCCGCGGAGGGCGACTGGCCGGTCAAGCCGTCGCCGCCCTTTATCCCGGGCCACGAAGGCGTCGGCGAGGTGGTGGCCCTCGGAGCGGGCGTCACCGACCTGGCCGTCGGCGACCTTGTCGGCAACGCCTGGCTCTGGTCAGCCTGCGGCGACTGCCAGTACTGCCGGACGGGCTGGGAAACCCTGTGCGAGGCCCAGCAAAACGCCGGTTACAGCGTTGACGGCTCCTTCGGCGAGTACATGCTGGTCGACAGCCGCTTTGCCGCCCGCATTCCGGCGGGATCGGATCCGGTGGAAATCGCACCTGTCCTCTGCGCCGGCGTGACCGTCTACAAGGGCCTGAAGATGACCGAGGCCAAGCCGGGCCAGTGGGTCACAATCTCCGGCATCGGCGGGCTGGGGCACATCGCCGTCCAATACGCGGTCGCGATGGGACTTCGGGTCGCCGCGGTGGACATCGCGGACGACAAGCTGGCACTGGCCAAAAAACACGGCGCCGAGCTGACGGTCAACGCCCTGCACGAGGACCCGGCCGAAGTCATTCAGCGAGAAACCGGAGGATGCCATGGAGTCCTGGTTACGGCAGTGCACCCGTCAGCATTTGGCCAGGCCATCGGTATGGCGCGCCGCGGCGGCACGATCGTTTTCAACGGACTGCCGCCGGGGGACTTTCCCGCGCCGATCTTCGAGATTGTGCTCAAGGGCCTGACCGTCCGCGGCTCCATCGTGGGGACCCGGCAGGACCTTGAGGAAGCGCTGGACTTCTACGCCCAGGGCAAGATCCACCCCACCGTCTCCACCCGGGAGCTCTCCGACGTGAACGCCGTCCTCGATGAAATGAAGCACGCCAAGATCGACGGCCGCGTCGTCATCAAGTACTGAAGGGCCGCCATCCGGTGACATCGGCCGGAAGCCGCTGACGGCGGCGGCGCCCGCCACCTTGGGAGGTGGCGGGCGCCGTCGTTTCTTGTGTTGTGACTAGCTTCCGACCAACACGTCCCGCAGGTCCTTGAGAATCAGCTGCGCGCCTGTCGGGCCGAGGCCCAGGAACCACACGTCGTCGTTGACAGCCTTTGCGTGGCCGGCCTTGACGGCGCTGAGCCGCGGCCAGACAGCGCCCTCGACCACCGAGGTCTCGCCGGTGGCGGCCGGGTCACCGTAGCTGCTGTAGAAGATCCAGTCCGAATCGCCCTGCTCGATGTTCTCGGCCGAGATTTCCGCCGCCAGCTCATCGATGTTCTGGTTCTCAGGACGGCTCAGGCCCGCGTCCTTGAGGATGACGCCGATCAGCGACTTGTTGGCGTAGAGCCGGATCTTGCCCGGAAGGAACCTGACCAGCGAGATCTTCGGATCTCCGGTGAGGTCTTTCTTGAGCGCGTCCGCCTGGCCCTGGTAGTCGTTGAGGACCTTCACGGCCTGGTTTTCCGCACCGACGGAGTCGCCCACCAGGAGGAAGTTCTCCTTCCAGGGGAAGCCCGGGCGGATGCTGAAGACCGTCGGGGCAATGGCGGACAGCTGCGGGTAGAGCTTGTCCGCGCGGAGCTGGCTGCCGAGGATCAGATCCGGCTTGAGCGCGGCGATCGCTTCCAGGTTGAGGCTCTGGATGGTGCCTACCGTGGCAACGTCCTTGACCTTGTCGGCCAGGTAGCTGGGGATGGAGTTCTTGCCGTCCGTGGTGGGGATACCCACCGGCGTGATGCCGAGGGACAGCACGTCGTCCAGTTCGCCGGTGTCCAGGACAACTACGCGGCTGGGCTTCTTCTCCAGCTTTGTTTCACCGTTTGCGTGCTTGATGACGCGGGGGAATTCGCCGGGAGCGGCGTCCGTGCCGAGCTTGGCAGTTTCCTGGTCGGCTGTGGTGAACTTCGATCCACCGGTGGCAACATCTGCGTTGCCTGCCGAGGATCCGGCGCCTGCGGCAGCGCCGCAGCCGGCCACCAGGCCGAGGACAAGGACGGACCCGGCAAGCCGGGCCGCCAGCTGCCGCAGGCGGGGTGCCCGTCGCGGCTGAGTAGTTGAATCGTCATTTTTCACTAGGTAAGGCTAACCTAATTAGTATTGATGTTTGCACATGGTGCGCCGGATCACATGCTTGCGCCGGGTTACCGCCTTCCCCTGCCCCCAGCCGTCCGGAGATTCCCCTGTGTCCCACCTGATGTCGCCCGCGTCCCGGTACGCGTTTGGAACCCGCGATGGTGGATCCGACACAGCTGTTCGGAGCGGCCCGCCCGGGACAGACCAGTCTCTGAAGGACCGGAACCCCGCCGGCGGCGTCCGCGGCAGGCTCCACTGGCGGCTGATCTTCATGCTGGGTGCCGTGGCGGTTTTGCTTGCCGCCGCGCTCTTGAGCCTGGGCGTGGGCGCAAAGTTCATCCCGGCCGGAACCGTCCTCGAAGCCTTCACCAATTTCCAGGACACGGCCGACAACGCCATCATCCTCCAGAACCGGCTGCCCAGGACCCTGTTGGGGATCTGCGCTGGAATGGCGTTGGGTGCGGCCGGGGCCCTGATCCAGGGAATCACGCGGAACCCGCTGGCGGACCCCGGCATCCTCGGGGTCAACGCCGGCGCGTCCTTCGCCATTGTGATCACCATCGGCGTTTTCGGCGTCACCTCGCTGAGCGGCTATATCTGGTGGGCGTTCGCGGGCGCCGTCCTGACGACCGTCGTCGTGTACCTGATCGGCACGGCGGGCCGGAACGTGGTGAACCCGATCCGCCTGACGCTGGCCGGGGTAGCCCTGGGAGCGGTGCTGACGGGCGTCGGCTCGGGCTTGACGCTGCTGAATCCAAAAGCCTTCGACCACCTGCGCGCCTGGAGCGTGGGATCCCTGGACAGCCGCACCATGGACACGGTCCTGGCCGTTGCGCCTTTTATGGCCGCCGGGCTGGTGGTGGCCCTGTTCACGATCCGCGGTTTGAACGCCGTCGCGCTCGGCGAGGACCTGGCCACGGCGCTGGGCAGCAGCGTCGCCCGCACCCGGATCCTGGGCATCGTGGCCATCACCCTGCTCAGCGGTTCGGCCACGGCCGCGGCCGGCGCCATCGGTTTTGTCGGGCTGATGGTCCCGCACGTGGCCCGCTGGATTGTCGGGCCGGACCAGCGCTGGATTTTCGCCGTGACCCTGGTGCTGTCCCCCATCCTGCTGCTCGTCTCCGACGTCGTGGGCAGGGTGGTGGTGCCGGGCGAACTGCAGGTGGGCGTGGTGACCGCATTCATTGGAGCCCCGGTGCTGATCGGGCTGGCACGCCGCAGGAAAGTGAGCGGACTATGACGACGACGGACAACACGACGGGCAAGGACACCCGCCCGCGCGTCGACTTCGGACGCCCGACCGTCCTGCTCCGCAGCCGCGGGCCACGGGCCGGTGCACCCGGCAAGCGCGGAGCGGGCATCAGCATGCTGCTGGATGTCCGCACCCTTCTGGTCAGCATTCCCTTGATCCTGGCCGGTCTCGCCGCCGGACTCCTGGCCTTGGCCACAGGCGACTTCGCCCTCACCGTCCCCCAGGTGCTGCAGGCTTTCGTGGGCGACGCCGATACGCTCACGCGGACCATCGTCATGGACTGGCGGCTCCCCCGGGTGCTCTCCGCACTGCTCTTCGGGGCGGCCCTGGGCATGAGCGGCGGCATCTTCCAGTCCCTGACGCGCAACCCGCTGGGCAGCCCCGACATCATCGGCTTCAACACCGGCGCCTACACAGGGGCGCTGGTGGTGATTCTCACTGTCGGCGGAAGCTACCTCCAAATCGCCGCGGGCGCCCTCATCGGCGGGATCCTGACCGCATTGGCCGTCTACCTGCTGGCCTTCCGCAGGGGCTCGCAGGGATTCCGGCTGATCATTGTCGGCATCGGGGTCAGTGCCATGCTGGCGTCCCTGAACCACTGGCTGATCCTCCGTGCCGAGCTCGAGGTTTCCATGGCGGCGGCCGTGTGGGGTGCGGGCTCGCTGAACGGAATCTCCTGGGACCAGGCCAAACCGGCTGCCGCCGTCGTGATTGTTGTGGCAGTGGCCGCGCTGGCCGTGTCACGGCGGATGCGGATGCTGGAGATGGGCGACGACGCCGCCCGCGCCCTGGGCGTCCGGACGGAGCCCACCCGGGTGCTGCTGATGGTCCTCGGCGTGGCGCTGACGGCCGCCGTCACCGCCGTCGCGGGCCCGATCGCCTTCGTGGCCCTGGCGGCACCCCAGCTTGCCCGCCGGGTCACCAGGAGCGCCGGGATCACGCTGCTGCCCTCCGCCCTGATGGGGGCGGCCCTGCTGTCGGCCAGCGACCTCGCCGCCCAGCGCCTCTTCGCTCCGATCCAGTTGCCTGTGGGTGTCGTGACGGTCTGCATCGGTGGAATCTACCTAGTCTGGCTCCTGGCCAGGGAAGCAAGGAAGTCATGACCAGCACCACCACCACAACAACACTCGGGCTGTCCACGGATGCCCTGACTGTCGGCTACGAGCAGCGGATCATTTCCGAAAACCTGAACGTCCGCATCCCCGACGGGTCCTTCACCGTGATTGTGGGCCCGAACGCCTGCGGCAAATCCACCCTGCTGCGGGCGATGGCCAGGCTCATCAAGCCGCGCTCCGGCCAGGTGCTCCTGGACGGCAAATCCGTGGCGGGCCTGCCCGCGAAGGAGCTGGCGCGGAGGCTCGGCCTGCTGCCGCAGTCCTCCATCGCCCCGGACGGCATCACGGTTGCCGACCTGGTGGCCCGGGGCCGCTACCCCCATCAGAAGCTGCTCCGCCAGTGGTCCGCCCAGGACGAGGCCGCCGTCGGAGAGGCGATGGAAGCCACCGGCATCACCTCCCTCTCGGGCCGGCTCGTGGATGAACTGTCCGGCGGCCAGCGCCAACGGGTCTGGGTGGCGATGGTCCTGGCGCAGCAGACACCCCTGCTGCTCCTCGACGAGCCCACGACCTTCCTCGACATCGCGCACCAGATCGAGCTGCTGGAGCTGTGCCGGGACCTCAACCGGGACAAGGGCCACACCCTCGTGGCGGTCCTCCATGACCTGAACCACGCAAGCCGCTACGCCAACCACATCATCGCGATGAAGGATGGCGCAGTGGTAGCCGAGGGTGCGCCGTCCGAGGTGCTGACCGAGGCCCTGGTGGAGGACGTTTTCGGCCTGCCCTGCCGGATCATCGAGGACCCGGTATCCGGCACACCCCTGGTGGTACCGCTGGGCCGGCCGCACCCCGTCAGCTGAGCAGCCGGGGCGACTGCTCAGTCGCGGACCGCGACGACGTCCTTCAGCCAGGTGATGGCGGCGTCCTTGGAGACAAAAAACTCGTGCGGGTAGCTCGTCTCCCGGCTCGTGGCCGAAGCGATGACCCGGTCCACTGCGCTGGACCCCAGGACCGCGATGGCCAGCACACCCTTGCTTTGCGCGAACTCGTACCGGGCTGCGGAGCTGAACTCGACGTCGGTCATTTCAGAGAGCATCGGCATCGGCGTGCCGCCGCTGATGCGTTCCACGGCAAGCATGGCGTCCCTGGCGTCGTCGGCGTCCACAAAGGAGCCGGGGCGCCAGACGCTCTCAAGTATCCCTGCGCACACGCTCAGGGAGTTCTTCCCGTCAGCGGCGTCGATTCGTCCCGGCATCATGCCGTTGATCCTAGGCCTGAACTGGGACGATACCCGGTAGCCCGCTCCCGGCGTGGCCCGGAAACCGCCATCGCGGGCCCGGCCCGCAGCCCGGAAACGGGCCGGGCCGGCTGCCGATTCCGCGCCCCGCCGCTAGTCTTAACCGCGCGGGCGAAAAAGCGCCGGCCGTACCGTCCGAAGCTGGTTAGATAGACCCAGACGACGCCGGCGGCAACCGCGCAGGCGGCCCCGCTTAACAGATGGAGGCACGATGAGCATGGCCACGAGGACTGACACGGAGTCGCCCGCGCTGCACGTAGCGGACAGCCACGAACTGATCCGCGTGCAGGGCGCGCGGGAAAACAACCTCAAGGACATCAGCATCGAGATCCCGAAGCGCCGCCTGACGGTGTTCACGGGCGTCTCCGGCTCGGGCAAGAGCTCGCTGGTGTTCGCCACGATTGCCGCCGAGTCCCAGCGGATGATCAACGAGACCTACAGCGCTTTTGTGCAGGGGTTCATGCCGAACCTGGCGCGGCCCGACGTGGACCACCTCGAGGGGCTGACGACGGCGATCATCGTTGACCAGGAGCGGATGGGCGCGAACCCCCGCTCCACGGTGGGCACCGCCACCGACGCCAACGCCATGCTCCGGATCCTCTTCAGCCGGCTGGGCAAGCCCTACGTTGGCCCGCCCACCGCATTCTCGTTCAACGTCCCCACGCGGAAGGCGAGCGGGGTGATGAGCACCGAGAAGGCCGGCGGCCGCGTCGAAAAGGCCGTGGTGCAGAACGCCGTCTACCTGGGCGGCATGTGTGCGCGCTGCGAGGGCATGGGCGCGGTCTCCGACTTTGACCTCACGGCTTTGTACGACGACAGCAAGTCGCTCGGAGACGGTGCGCTGACGGTCCCCGGCTACAGCATGGACGGCTGGTACGGCCGGTTGTTCGAAGGCATGGGCCTGCCGATGGACAAGCCGATTGCCGCGTTCACGAAGAAGCAGCTCGAGACGATGCTGTACTCCGAGCCCACCAAGATCAAGGTTGAGGGCATCAACCTCACGTTCGAGGGCATCATCCCCAAGATCCAGAAGTCCATGCTGTCCAAGGACGTCGAGGCGATGCAGCCACACGTGCGGCGGTTCGTGGAGAGCGCCATCACTTTCCAGGCCTGCCCCGAGTGCGAGGGAACGCGGCTCAGCCCCGAGGCCAGGTCGTCGCGGATCCACGGCAAGAACATCGCCGATCTTTGCGAGATGCAGATCAGCGATTTGGCCGAGTGGGTCCGCGGGCTGGAGGAGCCCTCGGTCGCGCCGCTGCTCAAAGGCCTGCAGCACCTGCTCGATTCGTTCGCCGAAATCGGCCTGGGCTACCTGTCGCTGGACCGGCCGGCGGGCACACTGTCCGGCGGCGAGGCCCAGCGCACCAAGATGATCAGGCACCTCGGCTCGTCCCTCACGGACATCACCTACGTCTTTGACGAGCCGACGATCGGCCTGCACCCGCACGACATCGAGCGGATGAACCAGCTGCTGCTGCAGCTGCGCGACAAGGGCAACACCGTGCTCGTCGTCGAGCACAAGCCGGAGACCATCGCCATCGCCGACCACATCGTTGACCTTGGACCGGGCGCGGGCACCGAGGGCGGCAGCGTCTGCTTCGAGGGAAGCGTCGAGGGGCTGCGGCGGAGCGACACCATCACCGGCCGCCACCTCGACGACCGGGCCGCAGTCAAGGAATCGGTGCGGACGCCGTCCGGCGCGCTCGAGGTGCGCGGCGCCGGGACGCACAACCTCAAGGACGTCGACGTCGACGTTCCGCTCGGCGTGCTGTGTGTGGTCACGGGTGTCGCGGGGTCGGGCAAGAGCTCGCTGATCCACGGCTCGGTGGCAGGGCGCGACGGTGTGGTGGTGATCGACCAGGGTGCCATCAAGGGATCCCGGCGCAGCAATCCCGCGACGTACACCGGCCTTCTGGAGCCGATCCGCAAGGCGTTCGCGAAGGCCAACGGCGTGAAGCCCGCGCTGTTCAGCTCCAACTCCGAAGGCGCCTGCCCCACGTGCAACGGCGCGGGTGTCATCTTCACCGAACTGGGCGTGATGGCCACGGTGGAGTCCACCTGCGAGGACTGCGAGGGCAGGAGGTTCCAGGCGTCAGTCCTGGAATACAAGCTGGGCGGCCGCAACATCGCCGAGGTGCTGGCAATGTCGATGACCGAGGCCGAGGTGTTCTTTGGCGACGGGGAGGCGAAGACGCCGGCGGCCCACAAGATCCTTGACCGGCTCGTGGACGTCGGGCTCGGCTACCTCACGCTCGGCCAGCCGCTCACCACGCTGTCCGGCGGCGAGCGGCAGCGCGTCAAGCTGGCCACCCAGATGGCCGAGAAGGGTGAGGTCTACGTCCTCGACGAGCCCACCACCGGCCTGCACCTCGCCGACGTCCAGAACCTGCTGGGCCTCCTCGACCGCCTCGTCGACTCCGGCAAATCGGTCATCGTGATCGAGCACCACCAGGCCGTAATGGCGCACGCCGACTGGATCATCGACCTCGGACCCGGCGCCGGCCACGACGGCGGCAGGCTCGTCTTCGAGGGAACCCCCGCGGACCTCGTCGCCGCCCGTGCCACCCTCACCGGCGAGCACCTCGCGGCGTACGTCGGGACCTGAGCGGGACTCCGGGACGAGGCTGCGCGCTGTGATCCCGAGCCCTGTTCCCGGCGAGGCGGTGACCGGCCGGCGGCGCGTCAAGCTGGCCGGTGCCGCGGGCATGGCCGGGGCGGTCCTGTTCGTGGCCGTCTTCAGCGTGGCCGGGTGGCTGGAACCGGGCTACGCACCGAACAGCATGTTCGTCAGCGAACTGTCCCTGGGCCAGCACGGCTGGGTTCAGATCCTCAGTTTCGTGCTGACCGGCGCCCTGGTGCTGGTGTTCGGCCGCGGCCTCGCTGCCCACTTCAGCACCGGCACGGCATCCCGGGCCGGGCCGTTGCTGGTGCAGGGCATCGGAGTCAGCCTGATGGCGTCCGGTCCGTTCACCACCGACCCTTCGTCGATGTTCGACCAGACCAGTGCGCACGGCTTGGTGCATGGAATATTCGGCGCCCTCGTCTTCACGTTCGCGCCGCTGAGCTGCTTCGTTTTCTACCGTCGCTTCCGCAGCGACCCGGCCTGGCGGCCCCTGGCCGGCTGGACCCTGGCAGCAGGCGTTGTCCTCACTGCCGGGATCGTTGTGCTCAAGGTCAGCCAGCAGCCCGGCAGCGCGCTGTTCGAGTGGAAGGGCCTGGTGCAACGCGTCATCCTGGTCACGTTCATGGCCTGGATCTTCGCTGTCGCAACCCGCCTCCGTCAGCACTATCGGGACCGGAAGCCGGCCACGCAGCCCCAGCGTCCGGCCTGCTGATCCTGCATGGCCTAGGCGCTGGCCTTGACCACGTCCGTCAGCCAGGTGATGGCGGCCAGCCTGGAGGTAAAAAACTGGTGCGGGTAGCGGGTGTGCCGGCTCATGGCAGCGGCGATGACACGGTCCACCGCACTGGATCCAAGGACCGCGATGGCCAGGACGCCGGTGGTTTGCGCGAACTCGTACCTGGCCGCCGCGCTGATCTCGACGTCGGTCATTTCGGAGAGCATCGGCATCGGGACACCTCCGCTGAGCCGTTCCACGGCCAGCATGGCGTTCTTGGCGTCGTCGACGTCCACAAATGAACCGGGACGCCAGACCGACTCAATAATGCCCGCGCGGATGCTCAGGGAGTTCTTCCCCTTGGCGGCGGTCGTTCCTGCAGACATCATTGCGTTCATTCTAGGCGTGACCTGCGGCGACGCCCGACCGAAAATGCCCCGTGCCGCATCGGAGAGTGCCCGTGGTCACAACTGGCGGCTGTTGCGTTCGATGGCCCGGCCGATGATGCGCGCGCCCTCCGGGAAGGCGCCGGGGTTGGGGCCGGCGTAGTTGAGCCGGATGAACGGGCCCGCAGGCTCGGCGGGGAACCATTCGGTGCCGGCCGCGATGATGACCCCGTCGCTTTCGCAGTCGCGGGCCAGCCTGTCGAGGTCGGTCCCGTCGGGAAGGCGCGCCCACAGGTTGAGCCCGCCCTTGGGGACATGGCTGAGATGTGCCTGCGGGGCGTGCTCCCGCATGCTGGTGACCAGGAGGTCGCGTCGGCCCTGGAGCTGGTGCCGGAGGCTTCGCAGATGCGTCTGCCAGGCAGGCTGCGTGACGACGTCCAGCGCCGCGGCCTGGAGCAGTCCGCTGACGTACATCGACTCGGCTGCACGGTCGGCAAGGATGCGTTCACGGGCCGGTCCCCGGGCGATGACGGCGGCGACGCGGATGGCCGGGGACACGCTCTTCGTCAGGGAGCGAAGGTACACGACGTGCCCGGAGTCGTCACGTGCTGCGATGGGCACGGGCGTGGTGGTGATGCTGAAATCGTGGGCCCAGTCGTCCTCAACGAGAAACGCGCCGTGCTTGCGCACCACGTCCAGGACCAGTTCGCCCCGTTCGGCGGCCCATTGCGCCCCGGTGGGGTTCGCATAGTTCGGTTGCGCGTAGAACAGGCGCGCGCCGGTCTCTTCGAAGGCCCGGGCCAGCTCCTCCGGGTCGGGGCCGTCGGGCCCGCTGGGCACGGGGATAACGCGGACGCCCGCTTGTGCGGCGGCCAGCAGCGCTCCCCAGTAGGTCGGGGATTCCACGAGCAGCGGCTGCCCGTGGCCGACCAACGCCCGGAATATGGAGCTGAGTCCACTCTGGCTTCCCGGCAGCACGATGACGTCGCTCGGTGGCGGCGGAGTGACCCCTGCCGGGGTCGAGGCGCCGAGCTCGCGCGCGAACCAGGACTGCAGTTCGGGAAGCCCCGGCGCCGGCGGACGTGACAAGGCCGCATCGCTGCGGACCGCCCGGGTGAGTGCGGCACGCACGAGGCGCTCGGGCAGGAGCTCCCGGTCCGGGTAGCCGGAGTGGAACGAAATGACATCGTTCGCTGTGCTGCGCATCGTGGTGGAGGCCGAGCGGGCAGGGGCCTGGGGTGAGCCCAGCGCCGCGGTCTGCCAGCCGTAGTCCGACGGACGCGCGGTGCGGACGGCCCGCACGAACGTCCCCACGCCGGGCCGGCTCTCGATCAGGCCCTGCGCGGTGAGGGCTTGAAGGGCTTTCTGCACCGTCACGGGGCTGGCCTGGTACTCGGCGACGAGTGAGCGTGTGGACGGCAAGCGGGCTCCCGGCGCGGCCCCGGCGATCCAGGTCCGCAGTCGCGCCACAATCCGTGAACTGCTATCGTTGTTCATGAGAGACAATAGTAGCGCTACTACGCTTGTTCGGCCAGTGATACCCACCCGGCAGCCCACCGGCCTGTGGTGGGCTCTCCTCGGAGTAGCGGCGTTCTCGTTCACCGTGCCGCTCACGAGGCTTGCCGTCGCCGGCATCTCGCCGCTGTTCATCGGATCCGCCCGCGCCGTGATCGCGGCCGTCCTGGCCGCCTTCGCCCTCTCCCTCACCCGGCAGCGATTTCCCCGCGGCGCGCAGTGGACGCGGCTCGCGGTGGTCGCCGGCGGGATCGTCGTCGGCTTCCCGCTGCTGACGTCCTTCGCCCTCACGACGGCGCCCGCCACCCACGGGGCGGTCGTCATTGCGCTGCTTCCGGCCGCGACGGCAACGGCCGCAGTCCTCCGCGCCCGCGAGCGTCCCCGGGCAGCCTTCTGGGTCGCGACAGCCGTCGGCGCGCTGGCAGCGATAGCGTTCGCCTTTGCCCAGTCCGGGGGCCTCGGGCAGCTGCACTGGGCGGATCTGCTGCTCCTCGGCGCAGTTGTGGCCGCCGCCATCGGCTACGCGGAAGGCGGCCTGCTGGCACGCGAACTGGGCGCGTGGCAGACGGTGTCCTGGGCACTCATCCTCGCGTCCCCCCTCATGGTGTTCCTGGCGGCGGTCTCCGCCGCCCAGCAGCCGCCGTCGGGCACGCCGGTCCAGTGGGCTGCCCTCGCCTACCTCGGCATCGTCAGCATGTTCCTCGGCTTTTTCGCCTGGTACCGCGGCCTGGCCATCGGGCCGATGGCCCAGGTCAGCCAGATCCAACTCGTCCAGCCCGTGCTGACCATCTGCTGGGCCGGACTCCTGCTGGGCGAATCCTTGACCTGGACCACCGTCATCGGCGGCCTCGCCGTCATCCTCTGCGCCGGCATCGCAGTCCGCGTGCGGCAAAAACCGACCCCCGCCACCCGGAAGCCCTGACGGGACCCGGACCACGAATATCCTGCACCGCACGAAGGAGAACCCCATGTACACCCCCGCACACTTCGCGGCAGGCCCTGACGCAATCCAGGCCCTGCTTGCCCGGCCGGCCGCCTCGAACCTGGTCACCATGACCTCGCAGGGCATGCTCGCAACCCTGCTCCCCTTCATTTTCGACGCCTCGGTCGGCGAACACGGTGCGCTGCTTGGGCACGTCGCCCGGAACAACGCCCAGTGGTCCGAACCCGCCATCGGTGAGTCCCTGGTGATCGTCCAGGGCGCGGATGCCTACATCTCGCCCGCCTGGTACGCGTCCAAGGCCGAACACGGGCGCGTCGTCCCGACCTGGAACTACTCCACGGCCCATGTCTACGGCGACCTCGTCGTCCACGACGATCCGGCCTGGCTCGGCGATCTTGTCAGGCGGTTGACCGACCTCCACGAGGCCGGCTCAGAGCGGCCATGGACCGTGGACGATGCGCCCGAGCGGTTCGTCGCGGGCCAGCTGCGCGCCATCGTCGGCGTCGAACTGCTCATCACCAGGATCGAGGCGAAGACCAAACTCAGCCAAAACCGGCCCGACGCCGACATCGACGGCGTCGTGGCCGGACTTGCGGCACGGGGGCACGCGGAGAGCGCCGCGGACGTGCAGCGGGCGAGGCGGCAGGACTAGGCCCACACCGGCGCCGCCGTCGCGAAAGGCTTTTCCGGATCGATACTTCGAACGGATGCCCCCGGATCAGTCGAGGGTGACCTCGACGGTCTGCTCCTTGCCTGCGCGGTCGAACGCGACAGTCACGGCCGCCCCGGCCGCCTGTTCCCGTACCGCCGCAGTGAGCTCGGCGGCGTCACTCACGGTGCGGCTGCCAAGGCCGGTGACAACGTCGCCGGCCTGCAGTCCGGCTTCGGCCGCCGCGGACCCGGCCGTCACGGCGGAGATCTCGGCGCCGGTGGTGAATCCTGATGAGGTTCCCGAGGCCATGTCCCGGGCTGAAACGCCGAGCTGGGCGTGCGTGGCGGTGCCCGAGGCGATGATTTCCTCCGAGACCCGCTTCGCGACGTTGATCGGGATGGAGAAACCGACGCCGATGTTGCCTGCCTGGTCCGCGGAGGATGAGGTTCCGGCGGACGCGATCGCGACGTTGACCCCGATGACCTGGCCCTGGCTGTCCACCAGGGCGCCCCCGGAGTTCCCGGGGTTGATGGCGGCGTCCGTCTGGATGACGTTGATGCTGATGGAGGCCTGCGCGGTGCTGGAGTTCCTGGTCTGTGTGCCGGGCACTGCCGACGACGCGGTCTCTATGGTGCGGTTCGCTGCCGAGACGATCCCGTCCGTGACCGTGCCGCTCAAACCCAGGGGTGCCCCGATGGCAATTGCGGTGTCGCCGACATTTACCTTGTCCGAGTCGCCGAGGGCCGCCGGAACCAGCCCGTCGGCCGAGATCTTGACGATGGCCAGGTCAGAGAGCGGATCGGTGCCGGTAAGCGTCGCCGGGTAGACCTTGCCGTCGCTGGTGCGGACTTCGATCGCCACGTCCGAGGCCTGGCCGTCCAGCGTGACCACGTGTGTGTTGGTCAGGATATGGCCCGAATCGTCCAGAATGATGCCCGATCCGGTGCCGCCGGAACTGCCGGACGTCGCGCTGATGGTCACCACGCTGGGTGAGGCTTTCTGCGCGGCAGCGGAGACCGCGTTGACGCTGTCCGGATTGTTGACGATCACGGGAGTGTACTGGGCCGCCTGCACAGTTCCGGATGCCTGGCCTGCGCCGTTCCAGATGGAGGTCACGCCCGCGGCCGCGCCTCCGCCGAGTGCGCCAGCGCTCACGAGGCAGGCCACAAAGAGTCCGGCGCCGACCCTCTTGCCCGGTTTCGGGGCCGCTTCAGCGGTGGGAACTGGCTGTTCGGTCATGGTGGTGCTCCCTCAGGTTCGCCGCTCCGCTCATTCGAAGGGGTGTCACCATCCTGAAACCGCCGCCTTTCGGCCGTCTATCGCACTGCTGTGAACGGACTGTGAGTCGTCCCGCCGGTCAGCAGACGGTCCTCGGCGCTCATGGCTCCCCGTCGAGTTCTTCCAGCTCGCAGCAGGCGGTCCGGTACGAGATTTCGCCGTCCCGCCATGCCTGCTCCAGTTCCTTGGCCCTGCCCTGCCGGTAGGTGCCGCCGGTTCTCCCCGTCAATCCATCGAGGTAATCGAGGTAGTGGACGCGCGGGGTTGCGGGTTGCCTGCTTGTGTCGGCCTGATGCGGCCGGACCGCTTGCCGGAACCAGGCGCCCAGCCGCGGAACGTGCCGCCCGCGGGCTCGGGGATGGACCAGATACATACCCTTATGGTCCAGCCCGCTACTGGGAGGACCATGGGTATCGGCTGGACGCTCCGGGGTACCGGCGCCTCCGGTGCTGGATCCCGGGACGCCGTCGGGCTATCCGGGCCGGGTCAGCCGATCAGCGCCAGCACCGCACCGGCAGCCACCACACCGCCGGCTTCCGTGCGCATGTCCGTGACGGTTCCGGCGCGGTGCGCGGAAACCTGGGTCTCCATCTTCATCGCCTCCAGGACAACCACCGGATCGCCCGCGGATACCTCGGCGCCCGGTTCAACAAGCCACTTCACCACGGTGCCGGCCATATCGGCGCGCAGCTCCCCCGGATCAGCGGCACCGGCGGCTCCGCCGTCGGACGCTGCATCCAGGGACACCCCGGCGGGCAGGGGGCCTCCGGACGACGTCCGATTGGACAGCGCCCAGCCATCCAGCAAGTCGGCCGGAAGGCCGACGGCGAGGCGCCGGCCGTCCACCTCGACGGTGATGGTGCGGCGTTCGCCGTCGGGCGCGGTGGTGCTGTAATCCGGATCGGCGGAAATGGCGACATTGTCCGCGAAGTCGGTCTCGATCCAGCGGGTGTGGATGCCCAGACCGGACTCGGAGGTGAAGTCCGGGGATTCCAGCACGGCGCGGTGGAACGGCAGTACGGTGGCCACGCCAGTGATGGTCATCTCGGCGAGGGCGCGGCGGGCGCGGCGCAGCGCCTGCTGCCGGTCCGCGCCGGTGACGATCAGCTTTGCGAGCAGGGAGTCGAACTGCGGTGCGACGAACGAGCCGGAGCGGACGCCGGTGTCGAGCCGGATGCCCGGGCCGGTGGGGCCGGCGAACTCGCCGATGGTGCCCGGGTGAGGGCAGGAAGCCGCGGCCCACGTCCTCGGCGTTGAGCCGGAATTCGAAGGCGTGTCCGCGCGGCTGCCGGGTCCTCGGTGAAGCGCAGCGGCTCCCCCGCGGCGATGCGGAACTGCTCCTGCGACGAGGTCGATTCCGGTGGTTTCCTCGGTGATCGGGTGCTCCACCTGCAGGCGGGTGTTGACCTCGAGGAACGCGACGGTGCCGTCCGCGCGCGACCAGGAATTCCACCGTGCCGGCGCCGGAGTAGCCGGCTTCGCGGCAGACGGCCTTGGCGGCGTCGTAGATCAGCCGGGTCTGTTCGTCGGCTCAGGAACGGCGCGGGCGCCTCTTCCAGGAGCTTCTGGTGCCGGCGCTGCAGCGAGCAGTCGCGGGTTCCGACGACGACGACGTTGCCGTGCGCGTCCGCCAGGACCTGCGCCTCGACGTGGCGCGGACGGTCCAGGTAGCGCTCCACGAAGCACTCGCCCGCGGCCGAACGCCGCGACGGCCTCACGGACGGCGGAATCGAAGGCTTCCTCGACCTCGTCGAGGGCACGGACCACCTTCATGCCGCGGCCGCCGCCGCCGAAGGCTGCCTTGATGGCGATGGGCAGGCCGTGTTCCTCGGCGAAGGCGCGGGCCTCGGCGGCGGATGTCCACCGGGCCGTCGCTGCCGGCGACCAGGGGCGCGCCGGCACGGACGGCCGCCTCGCGGGCCGTGATCTTGTTGCCGAGCAGCCGGATCGCGTCCGGGGTGGGCCCGATCCAGGTCAGGCCGGCGTCGATGACGGCCTGGGCGAAGTCGGCGTTCTCGGAGAGGAAGCCGTAGCCGGGGTGGACGGCGTCGGCGCCGGATTCGGCGGCCACGGCGAGGAGCTTGGGGATGTTCAGGTAGGTGTCCGCGGGCGAGTTGCCGTCCAGGCTGAAGGCTTCATCGGCGGCGGAGACGTGCAGGGCGTCGGCGTCGATGTCGGCGTAGACGGCGACGGAGGCCAGCTGCGCGTCGTCGCAGGCCCGGGCGATGCGGACGGCGATTTCTCCGCGGTTGGCGATCAGGACCTTGCGCATCAGTTACTCGCTTCTTCGTTCGGGGGCCGCGGGGGCGGTGGAGACGTGTTCGGTGATAGTGGATTCAGCCCAGCGGAAGCGGATCTTGCCGCCGATGGGGACCTGGGCGGCGAGGTCGAGCTGGGAGTCGACCACCACGGCGATCACCGGGTAGCCGCCGGTGATGGGGTGGTCGGCAAGGAAGAGCACGGGCAGGCCTTCCGGCGGGACCTGCAGGGCGCCCGGCCACGGTGCCCTCGCTGGCCAGTTCGCCCTGGCGGGTGCGCTGCAGCGGCGTCCCGTCGAGCCGCATGCCGACGCGGTTGGACTGGGCCTTCACCTCCCAGTCCTGGGCGGCGAAGGAGTCCAGCGCGGCCTGGTCGAACCAGTCGGCGCGGGGGCCGGGGACGACGTCGAGGACGGTCACCCCGGTTCCCGGGTAGTCCGGCTGCAGCTCGGGAGCCCCGACCACGCCGGATTCGGACTCTCCGCCGGCGGCCAGAACCTGCCGTGCGGCCAGGGGGGCCGGGACCGATCCCGGACATCGTGTCCGTGGAGCGGCTGCCCAGCACCGGGGGCCGCATCCACGCCGCCGCGGACCGCGAGGTAGCTGCGGAAGCCGCTCTGCGGAGCGCCGAGGGTGAGCGTTTCGCCGTCGAGCAGCGCGAACGGGGTGGCCATCAGCGCGGCGCGGTGCCAGGTTTCGCCGTCGCTCGTCCGGCGCCGACTCGATGCTCAGTGCCGACGGCGCCCCGGTGACGGCGAGGACCTGGTCCCCCGACGGCCTGGACCGTGAGCCCGCCGGCGACGGTCTCGATGGCGGCGGCCGGCGCCGTGTTGCCGACCAGGCGGTTGGCCCGGCGCAGCGAGGCCCGGTCCAGCGCGCCGGCGGCGGAGACGCCCAGGGCCGGAGTGGCCGTGCCGGCCAAGGTCCTGGATCAGGCTCTGCAGTCCCGGGCGACGACGATCCGCAGCGTGCCGCCGGCAGCGTCCGGCACTGCCGGCCAGCCGCGGGCTCCGGTCGCGTGGCTCGCGGTGCCACCGTGCCAGCGGACGGTCCCGGACGGGGCGGAACTGCACGCGGTGGCCGCGGTGCGGCCAGCGCGGGCTGTTCCCGGTCCAGGTCCCACATCTTGGCGTCGGTGTGCCCGATCAGCTGCCAGCCGCCCGGGCGAGCGGCGCGGGTAGACGGCCGAATAGTTGCCGGCCAGCGCCACGGAGCCTGCGGGGACGGCGGTGCGCGGCGAGCTGCGCCGCGGGCACGTCCAGTGCCTGGTTCTCCCCCAGCATGTAGCCGAAGCCCGGGGCGAAGCCGGCGAAGGCCACGGTCCAGATCTGGCCGGAATGGGCGGCGATCACGCCCTCGCTGCCGAGGCCGGTCAGCTGCCCGACCTCGGCGAGGTCTTCGCCGTCGTACACGGTGTCAATGACCACCAGCTCGCCGTCCCGCTGCACGGGTGCGGTGAGGTCGAGCTGGAGCAGCCGGCGCGGCGATCCGCCGCGGCCGATGCCGGTGAGTCGGCCGTGACCAGCACGGTCTCGGCCGCGGCGAGGACGTCCAGCTGGCCCGGCAGCGGGTCCGCCAGGAGCAGCGCCTGCAGTGCCAGCACGTCCTGCGTTCCGGAGAGCTCCGCGAGGACCGCGCGCGTTCCCACGGCCCGCACGGAGCGGACCTTGTGTACTGGCCAGCTCGGGGTTTCCCCCGCTGTCTCAATCACAGCTGCCTCATTCATTGTTGCCGGTGGACACTCTGAATGGGATCCGCGCCGCTCAGGCGTGGGCATCCTGCAGGAGGCGTTCTTCTTCCTTGGTCTGCGGGTTGCGGCCAAGGGCCAGGCCGATCACTGTCACGATCGAGGCGACCGCGAGGTAGCCGGCGATCAGGTACCAGTTGCCGGTGGCGGCGTAGAGGGCGGTGAAGATCAGCGGTGCGACGGCGCCGCCGATGACGCCGGCCAGGGTGTAGGCCAGCGAGCTGCCGGCGTAGCGCAGCCGGACCGGGAACTGCTCGGTGATGTAGGCGGCCTGCGGGCCGTACATGAAGGCGTGGAAGGCCAGGCCGATCACGATGCCGATGGTCAGCATGAGCACGGACTTGCCCTGGATCATGAAGAAGAACAGCGGGATGTACATGGCGGTGCCGACGGCGGCGATGCCGTAGACGAGGCGGCGGTTGAAGCGGTCAGTAAGGGCGCCGGCAAACGGGAATCAGGCCCAGCTGGAAGGCGGAGCCGATCAGGATGGCGCTGAGGACGTTGCCGGTGGTCAAGCCCAGCTCCTTGGTGGCGTAGACGGCCATGAAGACGGTGAAGAGGGAGTACAGCACGTCCGGGCAGATCCGGGAGAGGGCGGCGGCCACGAGGGCGCGCGGCTCCTTGGTGAAGACCTCCTTGATGGGGGCCTTGGGCTGCTCGCCGTGGGCCTGGATGGCCTTGAAGACGGGGGTTTCCTCAAGCTTGAGCCGGATGACCAGGCCGAAGACCACCAGGAGTGCGGAGGCGAGGAAGGCGACGCGCCAGCCCCAGGAGAGGAAGGTCTTCGTTGCTGAGGGTCGCGGCGAGGATCGGCCAGGACACCGTTGGCCATCAGGTTGCCGGCGGGCGGGCCGATCTGCGCGGCGGAGGACCAGAAGCCGCGCTGTTGGCGTCGCCGAACTCGCTGGAGAGCAGGACGGCACCGCCCCATTCGCCGCCGACGCCGATGCCCTGGGCCAGGCGCAGCAGCACCAGGATGATGGGGGCGGCGATGCCGATGGTCGCGTAGCCCGGCAGCGACGCCGATCAGCACCGTGGCGATGCCGATCAGCAGCAGGGTGGTCACGAGGACGTGCTTGCGGCCGATCTTGTCACCGAGCCGGCCGAAGATCACGCCGCCGATGGGGCGGGCGAGGTAGCCCACCGCAAAGGTCGGAGAAGGACAGCAGCAGCCCGACGAATTCGTCGTTGCCCGGGAAGAAGATCTTGGGGAACACCAGGGCCGAGGCCACGGAGTAGATCGCGAAGTCGTAGTACTCCAGCGAAGTGCCGGTGAGGCTCGCGACGTAGGCCTTGAGGGCGCCGGGCGGCAGCTTCTTCTTGCTGGCGGCCGGGGTGGCCTGATGCGGTGCGCAGTCATGGTTTTTTCCTCCAGGTGTGCGGGGTGCTGCCTGTTGCTTAGGTGTAAGCGGGTGATCCCGGTGGATCCGGGTGAGCCCGGAGGAACGGATGGACCGGGATCGGTATGTGAAGCGGCGGCGCTGTCTGCTTAGACGAACGCGGCGGTGGTGATGCCCGCGGCGTTGAGCGCTTCGCGGACGGCGGCGGCCATGGTGACGGCTCCCGGGGAGTCGCCGTGCACGCAGATGCTTTCGGCGCGAATTTTCAGGATGGAGCCGTCGATGGTGCGGACGGCGGAATCGGTGGCCATCCGGAGGACATGCTCGGTGACGAGCGCGGGGTCCTCCAGCACGGCTCCGGGGAGCGAACGGGACACGAGGGTGCCGTCCGGGTTGTAGGCGCGGTCGGCAAAGGCTTCGGTGACCGCGCGGAGTCCGGCGGCCTCGGCGAGCCGCAGCACTTCCGAGCCCGGCAGGCCCAGGATCGGCAGGTTCGGGTCAACGGACTTTACGGCGTCGACGACGGCCTGCGCCTGGCCGGTGTGCGCCACGATCGCGTTGTAGAGTCCGCCGTGCGGCTTCACGTACTGGACCGTGCCGCCCTCGGCGGCGGCCAGCGCCTGCAGCGCGCCGATCTGGTAGACGACGTCGTCCGCCAGTTCCTTCGGGTCGATATCCAGGAAGCGGCGGCCAAAGCCGGCGAGGTCGCGGTAGCCGACGTGGGCGCCGATCACGATGCCGGCGGAAACCGCCTCGCGGCAGGTCCGGCGGATGACGCTGGGGTCACCCGCGTGGAATCCGCAGGCCACGTTTGCACTGGACACCGAGCGGAACATCGCCGTGTCGTCGCCCAGGGTCCAGCGTCCGAAAGACTCGCCAACGTCGCTGTTCAGGTCAATGGTTGCCATTTGTGATCCTCGTCTCATGATAGCCCCCTACTAAGGATGCATCACTTTGGCCGATTGTTCAACAATCCGACGATTCAACATTGGGACAATCGTGTAGATTCGGCACCATGACGACTTCCGATGCAGTTGCCGGCATCGGCCCCCGGAGCGGCTGCGGCGCGGTTGCGCGTGGCAGTTCCCTCCGTGGCGGACCGGGTTGCGGCCGAGCTCCGGCTGCAACTGGCGGAAGGGCTGCTGCTGCCGGGTACCCGGCTGACCGAGTCGGCCATCGCGGAGGACCTGGGGGTGTCCCGCAACACCGTCCGGGAGGCGTTCGCCGAACTCGCGGCGGAGCGGCTGGTGGTCCGCCTCCCCAACCGCGGCGTCTTCGTGGCAAGCCTTGGCCCCGGCGACGTCCACGATGTCTACACCGTGCGCCGTGCCATCGAGGTCAGCGCGATCCGGGCCGGCGGCAGCCCCGGGCGGGTGGCCGCAGTCCGGGCCGCCGTGGAGGAGGGCAAGGCTGCGGCGGCCGCGGACGACGAGGAAGCCCTGGGCACCGCCAACCAGCATTTCCATGGCGCCATCGTGGCCCTCGCCGGGAGCCGGCGGCTGGACACGATCATGTCCCAGGTGCTGGCCGAAATGCGCCTGTTCTTCCACAAGGCCACCCTGGATGCGCACTTCTACCGCGGCTACCTGACGGACAACGAGGACGATCTGCGCGGCCCTGGAAGCCGGCGAAACGGACCGCGCCGGCGAGCCTGCTGCTGGCGTATCTGGACCGGTCGGAAGCGAAGCAGAGCGCCGTCCACGGGGACTGAGCCGGCAGGACCTGGCGCGCTCCGGCGAGGCGCAGTCGGCCTGGCGACGCGCAAAATTCCCCCCGACACCGGAATTCGCGTGTCGGGAGGAATTTCGCGCGTCGCGGGACATTCTGCGCGTCATGGAATACCGCGGCGGTGCCCGGCCGAGCCCCTCTCCCGCATCCGACCGGATCCAAAACATTGACAGATTGCGGCCAGCGTCACATACTTGTGGAACCGATTCCATGGAATCGATTCCACAGATTTTTCGCAGAGCTGTTCAAAGACGAAAGGCGCAGCCGTGACGGGACCTTCCATCACCATCAAGGACGTGGCGGCACTGGCCGGCGTCTCCGCCGCGACGGCGTCCAGAGTGCTCTCCGGAAACCCGGCAACCTCGCCGCAGTCCCGGCAAAAGGTGGCTGCCGCCGTCGCCGAGCTGGATTTCCACCCCAACGCCCAGGCGCGCGCCCTCCGCTCCACCAGGACGAACGTCATCGGGCTGCTCCTTTCGGACATCCGCAACCCATTCTTCGCCGATCTGGCGCACGCCGCCGAGCAGGCCGCCCTCGCGGAGGGGCTGGTCACCCTGCTGGGCAACGCCAACGAGAGCATTCCGCAGCAGGACCGGTACCTGGACACCTTCATTTCGCAGCGCGTCGACGGCGTGATCGCGGCCCCGCAGGGCGAAGGAAGCTCCAGCCTGCGCGCCCTGCTCGAACGGGATATCCCCACGGTGTTCGTCGACCGGACCGTCGACGGCGTCGACGTCCCGAGCGTGACCACCGACAGTGACACCGGCATCCGCCAGGCCGTGGAGCATCTCGCCCGGCAGGGCCACGAGCGCGTCGGCTATATCGCCGGACCCCAGACCACGTCCACGGGACGGGACCGGCTCAAGTCGTTCTCCCGCGCCGCGCGGGAGTTCGGGCTCAGCACCGACCCGGCCCTGACGTACTTCGGCGATTTCCAGTCCGCCAGCGGCTCGGCCGGCGCGCACCACCTGCTCGGCCTCGCGCAGCCGCCGACCGCACTGCTGGCCGCCGACAGCCCCATGGCCGTCGGAGCGCTGGCCACCCTGAACCGGAAGGGCCTGCGCATCGGCCGGGACATGGCCCTCATTGCCTTCGACGACATCGAGTGGTTCTCACTGCTTGATCCGCCGCTGACCGTCATCTCCCATGATGTGGAGGCGATGGGCCGCACCGCGGTCAGGCTCCTGCTCGAGGTGATCGACGGGCAGCGTCCGGAATCGGTGATCCTCCCGAGCGAGCTCATCGTCCGCGCCTCCTCAGGCACCGCGGATCCCAGCCTGGGGCAGCCGTGACAACAGCTGCCCCCTCCCGTCCGACCCCGATGATTTGCGGCTTGGGGCACCGTCCCACACCACCGAAGGAGCAGGTCCAATGAGCACGGTTTTTGTGGTCGGAAGCCTCAATATCGACCAGAACATCCGCGTCCGCGCCCTGCCGCGGGCGGGCGAGACCGTCCGGGGCTCGGACGCAACGTTCAGCCCCGGCGGCAAGGGCGGCAACCAGGCCGTCGCGGCGGCCCGGGCCGGCGCCACGGTGAAGTTCACCGGCGCCGTCGGCGACGACGCCCATGGCCGGCGGATCCTCGAGGTCCTCGCCGAGGCCGGCATCGACACAGGCCACGTGCGGGTCAGCGCCACCGCCGCCACCGGAACGGCGGTCATCGCCGTCGACGACCAGGGCGAAAACCAGATCATCGTCAGTCCGGGCGCCAATTTCGGGCTCACGGCGGCCGACGTCGACGCCGGGCTCGCCGCCGTCCGGGCCGGCGATGTCCTGGTCCTGCAGCTGGAGATCCCGACCGAACTGGTCCGGCAGGCCGCGCGGACGGCGAAAAGCCGCGGCGCGTTCGTCATCCTCAACGCCGCCCCCGCCCCCCGGCAGATCGACGGCCTGCTCGACGACGTCGACCTCCTCGTGGTGAACGAACAGGAAATCCAGGTCCTCGCACGCCTTGCCGGGGTGCCCGGCAGCCATCAGGAACTGGTCCGGACGCTTCCGCCGGTCCTGGGCCCGGCCATCGTCTGCACCGCCGGCGCGGAAGGGTCCTTCACGGTCCTCGACGGCGGGCTGGTGCACGTGCCGGCAGCCAGGGTAACCGCCAAGGACACCACGGGAGCCGGCGACACGTTCGTGGGCTACCTCGCCGAAGCCCTGGCCGGCAGCCCCCGCGAGCTGCCGGCCGCTATGATCCACGCCACCCGCGCTTCGGCCCTCGCCGTCACGCGCACCGGCGCCATGGAATCGATTCCATGGCGCGCTGAAGTACGGCGTCCCGCCGACCGCAATCCGCCGCACTGCCCAGCCTCGTCGTCCCGAACTAAGGAGACCCATGAAAATCGCACTCGGCAACGATCACGCCGGCTTCCCCCTGAAGGCCTTTGTCCAGTCGGTCCTGGAGGACCTCGGCCATGAGGTCATCGACTGCGGCGCGCCCAGCGAGGCCCCGGTCGATTTCCCGGACATCACCCGGGCCACCTGCGACCTGGTCCGCACCGGCGAGGCCGAGCGGGCCGTGCTGGTCTGCGGCACCGGGGTGGGCGCCGTGATGGCGGCCAACAAGATCCCGGGGATCCGCTGCGCCCTGGGCCACGATGTCTATTCCGCCCACCAGAGCGTGGAACACGACGACGCGAACGCCATCGCCATGGGTGCCTGGCTGATCGGCAGGGCCACGGCCAAGGAAGTCCTCCAGTCCTTCCTCGACGCGAAATTCGACAACGACGAAGACACCATCCGGCGGGTCCAAAAGCTGCGCGAAATGGAACTCGAGGGCGCAAGGGAACTGGCCGCCGAAATCTGACCCGGCCGGCACCAGCGCGAACAGACGTTTACCTGGCCTTCGGCAAACCGCCCAAGGCTGTCCAGCAATATCAAAGGAGATATAGAACATGACGGCAGCAATCAAGGACCGGCCGCGCCAGGCCGCCCACGGTTCACCCGGAAAGATCAAGACCGCCATGGCTTCGGCCGCCGGCACGTGCGTGGAAAACTACGACTTCGTCGCCTACGGCACGGCCGCGGCCCTGTACTTCGGCAAGGTCTTCTTCCCGAACACGGACCCCGTGGTCGGAACACTTCTGGCCTTCGCCACCCTGGCGGTGGGCTTCCTGATGCGACCCATCGGCGGAGCCGTCGGCGGCTACCTCGGCGACAAGTACGGCCGCAAGCCCGTACTGGTCGGCGCGCTGCTGACCATGGGCATCGCCACCGTCCTGATCGGCTGCCTCCCCACCTACGCGCAGGTCGGCATTCTTGCACCCATCCTGCTCGTCATCATCCGGATGATCCAGGGCCTCGCCTTCGGCGCGGAATGGGGCGGCGCCGTCATGATGACGTTCGAGCACGCTCCGTGGAAGAAGCGCGGCCGCTTCGCCGCCATCCCGCAGGCGGGCAACCCGCTCGGCATCACGCTGGCCAACGCCGCGTTCCTGCTCTCCGCCTCGCTGCAGACCGACTGGGCCTGGCGGCTGCCGTTCCTGGCCAGCGCCATCCTGATCGTCGTCGGCCTGGTTGTCCGGATGAAACTTGAGGAATCCCCTGAGTTCGAACACACCAAGGCCATGGGCGCGATCGTCAAGAACCCGCTGGCCACCGTGATCAAGGACGACTGGCGGAACATCCTGCGGGTGATCTCACTGCGCATCGTGGAGAGCTGCGCGTACTACGTCACGGCCACCTACCTGCTCTCCTACATCACGAAGAACAACGCGGACGACCGTGCCATCGGCCTCACGGGCATTGTGATCGCCAGCCTGCTGGCCATCCCGGTCACGCTGATCGCCGGCGCGCTGACCGACCGCATCGGCCGCCGCAAGCTCTACCTCGGCGGAACCATCGCCGTCATTGTCTTCGGTTTCCCGATGTTCCTGCTCAGCAACACCGGCAACCCGTTCCTGATCGTCCTGGCGTTCGTGATCGGCATCGGCATCATCCACGCGACGTTCACCGGCACGCAGGGCGCCTGGTTCGCGGAGCTGTTCCGGACCAACACCCGGACGTCCGGCGCCTCCATCGGCTACCAGGTCGCCGCCTCCATCTCCGGATTCGCGCCCTTCCTGGCAGTACTCCTGGCCTCGGTCTTCGGCTGGGCCGGCGGCGCCTCGCTGTACGTCCTGGTCGGTGTCATCGGCCTGATCGGCGTGCTGAACACCCGCGAAACCTGGGGCGCCAAGGAAAAGGCCGAAGTCGACGCCATCATCGCCGGCGAACCGGCCACTAACGAGGACCAGCCGGCGCCGTCGGCGGCCCGCTAGCAGCAGAACGAAGATCCAGGCAGTAATGAGCGACCCGGGTTGGCCCATTGGGGGGCAACCCGGGTCGCTCCTGTCTGCGGAACCGGGCGTCATTTTTGTTTACGGGTGACGCACCCCGACCGAGCCTCGACGGATCAGTGTCGCCGTGAATTCGGGCGCCGCCGCGGACGTCTTCTTCCTTCGATCTGCCGGATCAGCGCCGTCGCAGCCGCTGCGCCCATCTCGTAGACGGGCTGAGCGATCACCGTCAGCGGAGGCGTCGTCAGGCGCGTCCAGGCGAAGTCGTCGTACATGAGGAACGAGACATCCGCCGGGATGGACAATCCAAGCTCCTGGATGGCTTCCACGACGCTGAGGCCGATGAGCCCGTCCGAGGCGATGATCGCCGTCGCAGGCTCCGGCCGCTGCAGGAGCTCCCGTGTGATCTTCTTGATCGACTCGGCATCTCCGGCATTGAGCCGGACCAGATTGTCCGGCTGGGCCAATCCCGCCTCCTCGAAGGCGCGTTTCATTCCGTCCCGCCGGTCCGAAATCTGGGAAGAGTCCAGCTGCATCCCGTCGCGGTAGGCCTCCACCGACTTGAGGGTCGAGATGAACGCGATCCGCCGGTGTCCGGACTGGATCAGGTAGCTCGTGGATTCGTGCGATATCCCCTCCATATCGACGCGACACAGTATCGACTTCCAGCCCCGGCGCCTTGCGGTCCAGAAGCACTAGCGGCCGCCCCGATTCGTAAACCCGGCGTAAATGTTGTGTGTCCACGGACGACGCCGGGGCCACGATCAGGCCGTCCACCCGCTTGTCCAGGAGGACCCGGACGGCGTCGACTTCCGCGGCCGTGTCCTCGTCCGTGTTGATCAGGATTACGTTGAAGCCGCTCTTCTTCGCCGTGTCGGTGATACCCCTGGTGACCAGGCCGAAATGGGGGTTTTCAATGTCGCCGACTACCACCCCAATGGTGTGCGATTTCCCCGTGTTCATGCTGCGGGCAAGCTCGTTGGGCCGGTACTCCAACTCTTCGGCGGCGGCCAGGACCCGTTCGCGTACGTCTTCACTGACCGCACCATAGTTGCCCAGGGCGCGGGCCGCCTGCGCCTTCGAAACCTGGGCGGCTTTGGCGACGTCGGCGACTGTGACGTCACGGCGACGGGAAGCATCACTACTCATAACGACCTTTCCTGACGGACTCTTGACGCCCCATGTGGCTTCGATTACATTTCTATCAATCGATGTGAGTCCGGTCTCAATCTTAGGGAATGAGACCGGACTCAGCAAGAGTCGCATCGACAGTCCCCGCGAGGCGGTTCCACCGGCCGCCTATCCCGCTCCCCCACGATTGGAAAACGCTGTGATCACACGAACGAACCTGCGCCCCGGGGTGCTCATCGCCGCTGCCGTTGCCGCGGTCCTGGCCCTTTCCGGCTGCGGGGGGTCCACCTCCGCGTCCTCCTCAGCGGCGGACAACCCATACGGCCTGATCGAGCCCGGCTCCATCCGCGTCGCCAGCCTGGGCGACTCCAAGCCCTACGCGTTCGCAGACGCCCAGGGGAACTTCACCGGGTTCGACGTCGAACTCTTCAAAGACGTCGCCCACCGCGCCGGCGTCGACAAGGTGGTTTTCACGGGACAGGACTTCTCCGGGTTGCTGGCCGCCGTCGCCAACGGCCAGTTCGATGCCGGCGTCGCCGCCATCGGCATCACGGACAAGCGCAAACAGACGGTCGACTTCTCCGACGGCTACCTGGCCGGCTATTTGACGGTGATCACCACTAAGACCCGGGCATCAAGCGACGCCGAAGGGCTCGGCGGAAAGCGTCTGGGCGTCGTGCAGGGAACACTGCAGGAGGCCTACGCGGTCAAGAACTTCACGTCCGCGAGCCTGGTGCGCTTCCCGGACAACAACACCGCGATCTCCGCGGTGAACAGCGGCTCCGTGGATGCGCACTTCCTGGACTACGAGGCCGCCAAGGCCTATCAGGATCAGTTCGGCCTGATCAGCGCCGCCGACATCCCCTCGTTCGACGCTCCAGCCGGATTCGCCGTAGCCAAGGGGAAGACCGCCTTTACGGACGCACTCAACAAGGGTCTGGCCGCCGCCATGGAAGACGGGACCTGGAAGAAGCTCTACCAGAAGTGGTTCCCGGGTTCCCCGATGCCCGAACAGTACCTGCCGAAGGCCGAACAGACGGCCACCCCGGCACCCAGCAAGTAAGCCTCCCGGCTTGCCGGCCGGGCGGACCACAGATCAGCGGTCCGCCCGGCGTACCCCAGCTAACTACGTCTGAGAGCAACCATGGACTGGTTCACCACCATCATCCGCACCTTCTTCGACTTCGGCGCAATGGCCGAAGTCCTCCCCCAGCTTCTGGGTGTCGGCCTTCTGAACACCCTGATCATTTCCATTGCCGCCACAGTCATCGGCGTGGTGCTTGGCATGATTGTCGCCGTTATGGGGATTTCCCCCTCTCGGTGGCTGCGCATCCCGGCCCGGGTCTACACGGACTTGTTCCGCGGGCTCCCCGCCATCCTCACGATCCTGCTGATCGGCCAGGGGTTCGCCCGCCTGAGCCAGTCGATCTTTGGACCGTCCCCTTACCCCTTGGGAATCATCGCCCTCAGCCTGATCGCCAGCGCCTACATCGGCGAAATCTTCCGGGCCGGCATCCTCAGCGTGGACAAGGGACAGGGCGAGGCCTGCCGCGCCCTGGGCATGAGCTACGCGAAGTCCATGGCCCTGGTGGTGGTTCCGCAGGGCATCCGGCGGGTGCTGCCCGCCCTGGTCAATCAGTTCATCGCCATCGTCAAGGATTCCTCCCTGGTCTACTTCCTCGGGCTGCTGGTCTCCGAACGCGAACTGTTCCGCGTCGGCCAGGACGCCGCAGTGCTCTCGGGCAACCTCTCCCCGCTGGTCATGGCCGGAATCTTCTATCTCATCATCACCGTGCCGCTCACCCATCTGGTGAATTATTTCGACAACCGTTTCCGCACCGGCAAGCGACGCCCGTCGGCCCCCAGCAGCGGCCTGAATGAAGTCAAGGAACTCGACGCGGCCTCGCCGCTAACCACCGGGAGCAACACATGAGCGCCAACATCAGCAGCACCCTCGCAGACATCGAGACCTTCCAGGGCTCCAGCCTTGAGCTGAAGAACCTCACTATGGCCTTTGGCGAGATCGATGTGCTGCGCAACGTCAGCCTCGCCGTCGCACCGGGCACCACCACCTGCGTGATCGGTCCGTCCGGTTCCGGCAAATCCACCTTGCTGCGCGGCGTCAACCGTCTCCACGAACCCAAGAGCGGCGACGTACTCCTGGCCGGGGAAAGCGCGTTGGACGTGAAGCCGGACACTCTGCGTCGGCGGATCGGCATGGTGTTCCAGCACTTCAACCTCTTCCCGGACCACTCAGCGCTGGAAAACGTGGCGTTGGCCCTGTGGAGCGTCAAGGGCATGCCCAAGTCCGAGGCGATGGAGCGCGCCCGGCGCCGGCTCGCAGAGGTGGGCCTCGCAGAACGGGCAGACCACCGGCCTTGTGATCTCTCCGGCGGGCAGCAGCAGCGCGTCGCCATCGCTCGGGCGCTGGCCATGGAACCGGAAGTGATGCTCTTCGACGAAGCCACCAGTGCCCTGGACCCGGAACTGGTCAAGGGCGTCCTGAACCTGATGGCCTCGCTCGGCCAAGCGCGGTATGACCATGGTGGTGGTCACCCATGAGATGGGCTTTGCCCGCAGGGTGGCAGACCAGGTGGTTTTCATGGACGAAGGTGAAGTCGTCGAATCAGGATCGCCAGCCGATCTCTTTGACAACCCGCAGAGCGAACGGCTCCAGCGCTTCCTCTCCGAGGTGCTCTGATGCGGACCGTTGCCGGCGGACCCATCCGCACCGCCGTCGTCGGCTTCGGCGTCTCCGGCCGCGTCTTCCATGCGCCCCTGCTCGCCGCGGACCCGGCGTACTCGCTCGATGTGATCGTGACGGCGGATCCGGAACGCGCGGCCGCGGCGGCATCACGGTACGCGCGGGTACGGGTTGTCCCGACGCCGGAAGCCCTGTTCGCGATGGCCGGAGACCTCGACCTGGTGGTCCTGGGTACCCCGCCGTCGACGCACTTCGACCTCGCCGCGACGGCAATCGCCCTCGGCCTGCACGTGGTGGTGGACAAGCCATTCGTCACCACGTCGGCCGACGGTGAGGAGCTAGCCTCGAGGGCCACCGAGGCCGGCGTCGGGCTGACGGTCTTCCAGAACCGGCGCTGGGACGCCGACTTTTTGACCCTTAAAGAGCTCCTCGATAGCGGCGCCCTGGGCGAGGTCCGGAGCTTTGAATCCCGGTTCGAATGGTGGCGGCCGGAGGGTTTCGGCAACTGGCGGGACTCCGCCACCCTGGCCGAGGGAGGGGGGATCCTCCACGACCTCGGCGCCCACCTGATAGATCAAGCCCTCCAGCTGTTCGGACCCGTGGCCCGAAGCTACGGGGAAACCTCTCCGCACCGACCTGACGGTTCAGCAGACCAGGAGGCGTTCGTATCCCTGCTGCACCAGTCCGGGGTCCGGTCCCGGCTGTGGATGAACGGCGCAGCCGCCCAGGTGGGGCACCGGTTCCACGTCCTTGGCTCTACAGCCGGCTACACCAAATGGGGACTGGACGGTCAGGAGCAGGCGCTCGAGGCCGGTGTGCTGCCCGCCGATCCCCGCTACGGAGTCGAACCCGAAAGCGCCTGGGGAGCCTTGGGGATCGACGGCGGGACCACGCCGGTCGCAGCCCAAAAAGGCAGCTATCCGCTGTTCTACGGGCTCCTCGCTGCAGCCCTTCGCGGCGGCGGGCCGTTGCCCGTTGATCCGGTCCAGTCCATTGAAGTCCTGAAAATCATCGAAGAAGTCCACGCCCGCGCCTGACCCAAGCCGTCCCCGCGAGCCGAACCCTACGAAAGAAGTCCCTATGACCTCCGCAGTCTCCGCCAAGCGTGTCGCCGTCATTGGCAGCGGAATCCTTGGCGTTTCCACAGCCGTCCACCTGCTCCGCGACGGCGCCTCGGTGCTGCTTGTGAGTGAAGCCGGCCTCGCCAGCGGGGCCACCGGCCGTTCCCTGTCCTGGCTGAACTCCGCCGGCGAACGGTCCACGCCATACCACCAGCTCCGCATTGCAGGAGTGGACCGGTACCGGACGCTGTTCGCCTCGGATCCCGCCAGGGAGTGGCTGCGGTTCGACGGTGGCCTCATGTGGAACGCCGCAGGCCAAGGCGGCGCCACAAAAACCCGCCACGCCTACGAGCAGGACAAGGGGTACGACTCCAAGCTCCTCGCCCCGGAAGAAATCGCAGCATTCACGCCGGGGGTCGATGCCTCGGCCGTGCCGGAAAACGCGATCTTCAATCCGGGCGAGGGCTGGGTGAGCCTCCCGGACCTGGTGGACTTCCTGATGGCCGAGTTCCACGAGCTCGGCGGCGAACTGGTCCTCAACGCAGGTCGGGCCTCCGTGGTAGTCAGGGACGGACGGGCAGCCGGGGTCGAGGTGGCCTCCGGCACGGTCTACGACGCCGACGTCGTCCTGGTCGCCTGCGGCGCCGCGACGCCGGCTGTGGTGGCGCCTCTGGGGGTCGAGATTCCCAATGCCTCGCCGGTGTCCATGCTGGTCATCACGAAGCCCGTCGAGCTCTCGGCCACAGCCGTCATGAACACCCCCCGCGCGGCCGTCCGGCCCAACCCGGGAGGTACTCTGGCCCTGGATCACGACTGGTACGAGGAACGCATCACCGATCACGGGGACGGCACGTTCGGCATTCCCGATGAAACAGTCCAGGAACTAGCGGACGAGGCCACCAAACTCATCGCAGGCAACCCGGAGCTCAAGCCGGCGTCCTGGAAGATCGGCTACAAGCCGATCCCGGGTGACGGCGAGCCCGTCTTCGGCGAATTGCAGAAGGTCCCCGGCTGCTTCGTCGCCTTCACGCACTCCGGCGCCACGCTCGGACTCATTGCGGGAGAGCTGCTGGCCGACGAGATCTTGAGCGGTTCCAGGCACCCGATGCTGGCCACGTTCCGGCCGGAACGCTTCCGCTGACAGACGACTGCGGGAGTGGCGGCCGAAGCCGCCACTCCCGCATTTGTTAGTTCCCGGCCGTCACCGGGACCGGGCGCTCGTCCGCCGGCTTCCCGGCGTCGGCACCGGCCGCGGGCGGGGTTTTCAGCTTGAGGCGCTTGCCGATCGTGGCCCCGCCGCCCTTGCCGCTGCGGTTCTTGTTGAAGATGTCGAAGCCGACGGCGAGGAGCAGCACGAGGCCCTTGATGAGCTGCTGGTAGTCGGTGCCGAGGCCCAGGATGGACATGCCGTTGTTCAGCACCCCCATGATCAGGCCGCCGATCAGGGCCCCGGCCACGGTGCCGATGCCGCCCTGGACCGCGGCGCCGCCGATGAAGGCCGCCGCGATGGCGTCCAGTTCGAACCCGGTGCCGCCGGCCGGCTGGGCGGAGTTGAGCCGGGCGGTGAACACGAGGCCGGCCAGTGCGGCGAGCACACCCATGTTCACGAACAGCCGGAACGTGACCGCCTTGGTCTTGATGCCGGACAGCTCGGCCGCGTGCAGGTTGCCGCCGATCGCGTAGGTGTGCCGGCCGAAGACGCTGTTGTTCATCAGGGCCGTGTAGACGATGACGAGGACCGCGAGCACGATCAGGACGATCGGGGTGCCTCGGTAGCTGGCCAGGAGGAAGGTGATGGTCAGCATGAGCAGGGCGATGAACGCGGTCTTGGTGGCGAACCAGGCCATCGGTTCATTCTCGAGTTCGAACTTCTTGCGGATCCGGCGTTCCTTGACCGCCTGGATCACCAGCGCCAGGGTGGCGCCGACGCCCAGGATGACCGTCAGCCACTCCAGGACCGAGGTGCCGCCGGAAATGTCCGGCAGGAAGCCGCCGCCCAGCGCGCGCAGCTCCCCCGGGAAGGGCGTGATCTGCTGGTTCTTGAGGGTGATCAGGGTCAGGCCGCGGAAAATCAGCATCCCGGCGAGGGTGACGATGAAGGCGGGGATTCCGACGTAGGCGATCCAGTAGCCCTGCCAGGCGCCCACGAGTGCGCCGACCAGCAGGCAGGCGGGGATGGCGAGCCACCAGGCCCATCCCCAGTGCACGATCATGACACCCGCGACGGCGCCGATGAAGCCGGCGACCGATCCGACGGACAGGTCGATGTGGCCGGCGATGATCACCATCACCATGCCGATGGCCAGGATCAGGATGTAGCTGTTCTGGACCACCAGGTTGGTGACGTTCTGCGGTTCCAGCAGGATCCCGTCCGTCAGGATCTGGAACAGCAGGACGATCAGGATCAGGGCGACAAAGATGCCAACCTGGCGGAGGCGGCTTGTCAGGAAGCCCAGGGATTCTCGGAGGGCGGACATGTTCGCTATTCCTTCTCTTTGGTCATGTAGTGCATAAGGGTTTCCTGCGATGCTTCGGCGATCGGGACCTCGCCGGTGATGTGGCCGGCGGACAGGGTGTAGATCCTGTCGCAGATGCCCAGCAGCTCGGGCAGTTCGGAGGAGATCACGATGACCGCCTTTCCTTCCGCGGCGAGCTTCGCGATGATCGTGTAGATCTCAAACTTCGCGCCGACGTCGATCCCGCGGGTGGGTTCGTCGAGGATCAGCACGTCCGGGTCGGAGAACATCCATTTGCTCAGCACTACTTTCTGCTGGTTGCCGCCGGACAGTTTGCCCGTGATGGCGGCGACCGAGGGGGCCTTGATGTTCATGTTCTTGCGGTAGCTCGTTGGCCACCACGGTTTCCTGGTTCTTGTCCACCCAGCCGCCCTTGACCAGCTTGCGGAGTGCGGCCATGGAGACGTTCCGCTTGATGTCCTCGATGAGGTTCAGGCCGTAGAGCTTGCGGTCCTCGGTGGCGTAGGCGATGCCGTGCTTGATGGCCTCGGAGACGGTGGAGGTGTTGATTTCCGTGCCGTACTTGAACACCTTGCCGGACGTTGCGGTGCCGTAACTGCGCCCGAAGACACTCATGGCCAGCTCCGTCCGGCCGGCGCCCATCAGTCCGGCCAGCCCCACCACTTCGCCCTTGCGGACGTTGAGGCTGGCGTTGTTGACCACCATCCGGCTGTGGTCCTGCGGGTGGCGGACGGACCAGTCCTCGATCCGCAGGACTTCCTCGCCGATCTGCGGGTCCCGGTCCGGGTAGAGGCTTTCCAGGTCCCGGCCCACCATGCCGCGGATAATCCGTTCCTGGGTGATCTCGCCGTCGCCCAGGCGGAGGGTTTCGATGGTCTTGCCGTCGCGGATGATGGTGACGGCGTCCGCGACCTTGCGGATTTCGTTGAGTTTGTGGCTGATGATGATGCTGGTGACGCCCTGGCCCTTCAGATGCAGGATCAGGTCCAGCAGGTGGCCCGAGTCCTCGTCGTTGAGGGCCGCCGTCGGCTCGTCGAGGATGAGGAGCTTGACCTCCTTCGAGAGCGCCTTGGCGATCTCCACGAGCTGCTGCTTGCCCACGCTGATGTGCTGGACGGGGGTGACCGGGTTTTCGCTCAGGCCCACCCGGGCCAGGAGTTTCGCGGCCTCGAGGTTGGTCTTCCGCCAGTCCACCCAGCCGCGGTTGGCCTGTTCGTTGCCGAGGTAGATGTTCTCGGCGATGGACAGGTACGGGCTCAAGGCCAGTTCCTGGTGGATGATCACGATCCCGCGCTTCTCACTGTCGCTGATGCTGGAGAAGTTGCAGGGCTCGGTTTCGAAGAGGATCTCGCCGTCGAAGGAGCTGTGCGGGTAGACGCCGGAGAGCACCTTCATCAGGGTGGACTTGCCGGCGCCGTTTTCACCGCAGATGGCGTGGACTTCGCCGCGGTTCACCTGCAGGGTGACGTCCTGGAGGGCCTTCACGCCCGGAAAGGTCTTGGTGATTCCTCGCATTTGAAGAATGGGTGTGTTCATCGCCAATTCTCACTGACTGGTAGTACCTGAGACGTCCTGCGGCTGCAGGGGTCTACGGGAAGGGTGGCGGCCCGGACTCGACGGCGGCCCGCCACCCTTCGACGTGGCTACTTGACGTCGGCCTCGGTGTAGTAGCCGGAGTCGATGAGTTCCTTCTTGTAGTTCTCGTTCGTGATGATGACGGACTTGAGCAGGTATGCCGGGACCACCTTGACCTTGTTGTTGTAGGTCTTGGTGTCGTTGACCTCGGGCTCCTGGCCCTTCAGGAGGGCGTCGACCATCTTCACTGCCTGGGCGCCCAGCTGGCGGGTGTCCTTGAAGATCGTGGAGTACTGCTCGCCGGCGATGATGGACTTCACCGAGCCCTTTTCGGCGTCCTGGCCGGTGACGACCGGCAGGCTGCCCTTGGCGTAGCCGCCGGTGCTGGTCAGGGCCGAGATGATGCCGATGGACAGGCCGTCATACGGGGAGAGAACGCCGTCGAGCTTGGTGCCGGAACTGTAGGCGGCGGTGAGGATGTCCTCCATGCGCTTCTGGGCCACGGGGGCCTGCCAGCGCAGGATGGCTGCCTGCTCGAACTTGGTCTGGCCGCTGGGGACCTTCAGGGTTCCGGCGTCCAGGTACGGCTTGAGCGTGTCCATGGCGCCGGTCCAGAAGAAGTTGGCGTTGTTGTCATCCGGGCTGCCGGCGAAGAGCTCGACGTTGAACGGGCCCTTGCCTTCGACCTTGGTGCCGCTGGCGTCAACGAGGCCCAGGCCGGTCAGCAGCGATGTTGCCTGCTGCACGCCCACCGTGTAGTTGTCGAAGGTGGTGTAGAAGTCGACGTTCGGCGTGCCGTTGATGAGCCGGTCATAGGCGATGACCTTGACGTTCTGTTCCTTCGCCTTGGCGAGGACGTCGGTCAGCGTGGTGCCGTCGATGGCGGCGATGATCAGGGCCTTGGCGCCCTTGGTGAGCATGTTCTCGATCTGCGCCACCTGCGTGGGGATGTCGTCATTGGCGTACTGCAGGTCGGCCTTGTAGCCGAGCTTCGTCACGGAGTCCGAGACGTTCTTGCCGTCGGCGATCCACCGCTCCGAGGTCTGCGTCGGCATCGAGATCCCGACGAGGGAGCCGGCAGCATCGGCGGCGCTGGCGGACGGGGCGGCCGTGCCGGGCCGGCTGCCACATCCGGTGGCTCCGACGGTCACAGCGAGGACAACCGCAACGGCGCCCAGGAGTTTCCTGATCTTCACTATTTTCTCCTTCCGCGGACCCATGGTCCGCGAAGTTGCTCCTGATCGCAGTCCTGCACGTCATCGTGCCCCCTGCGGGGCGGTAACAGCGGGAGGATTACGGAGGTCTGAATGGAACGGGGATTCAGCCGGCAAGGGAGCTGCGGCTGATTGTTATCGCTAACAATATGGTCAAAGATAGCTTCTCGAAACATGTGAGTCAACGCACACTCGGCGTTTATCTCCGCGCCCAACGACGGGCTGCCGCGGGCCTGCGGAGCCGTCCGGAGTCAGGCGGCGAAGATGCGCCAGGACGCGTGGTGCGCGGCTCCGGGGTGGAGCCGCACGAGGTCCGTGCCGGTGTTGAAGGCGTCCGGCGGGCACGTCATGGGTTCGACGGCGAGCCCCAGCCGGTTGGGCAGCGGCGGTGCTTGTCGCCGGTGTGGAGCTGCACCCAGGCGCAGCTGCGGTCCCAGGCCATCCCGACGCCGGTGCCGCCCGGGTCCCGGACTACGACGCGCGCCGCGCGCGCCCGCCCGTCGCCGTCGTTGTCGAACACAATGTCGGTGAAGGCATGGTCGATCCGGGTGGAACCGATCGACGCGGGCGCGCGGAAGTCGTACTCGTGACCCTCAACGGGCCGGGTGGTGAGCGGCAGCAGCCGGTCCGGCGTCACCTCGAGGAATGTCTGTGCGGGGACTTCGAGGATCCATTCGATCCAGCGGCGCAGGTCCCGCCAGCAGGTAGGGATGCGGGCAGACGCCGTAGGGCGCCGCGCGCTTCCCCACATTGGCTGCCGTGACGGTCGTGTGGAGGCCGTCGCCGTCCAGCCGGTAGCGGGCGGTGATCGACAGCGCGAAGGGGTAGCCCGGTGTCGGCCCGATGGCGCAGGAGAGCGCCGCGGCGGACTCCGTCCGGGACCTCTAGCGTCCAGTCCAGCTCCGGGGTGAAGCCGTGCAGGGCACACTGCCGGCCGGACTCGTTGACGGGCACCTGGTGGTCCGTGCCGTCAAAGGTGTAACGGCCGTCGGGGATCCGGTTCGGCCAGGGCGCCACGATGACGCCGCGGTAGTCCGGATTGGGCCCGCCGGCCGGGAACGGGACAACGAGGTCCCGGTCCCGGTGCCGCAGCTCGCGGACAGCCGCCCCGCGGGCGGTGATGACCGCGGTGTAGTCCCCGTGCCGGAGCCCGTATTGCCGGTCACAGCCCTCCGGCCAGCTTGTAGTAGGCGGCATTCCAGGCCAGTTCCTTCTTGAAGCCCCGGATGGTGGTGCCGTCGTCGATGGTCAGCAGTTCAGTGCGCGCGATCTCGGCAAAGTCCTCAAAAACCTCCATGCCGACGGCGGTGGTCAGGACCGTGTGGTGGGCTGCCCCGGCGGTCAGCCAGGCGGCCGCGGAGGTGGTGAAGTCCGGCTTGGGCGACCACAGCGCGCGGGCCACCGGCAGGTTGGGCAGCGGCTCGTCGAGGTCCACGACGTCGACGGCGTTCGCCACCAGGCGGAAGCGGTCGCGCATGTCGGACAGGGCCACCACAACGCCGGGCCCGGCGTCGGTGTCGAACACCATCCGGACCGGGTCTTCCTTGCCGCCGATGCCGAGCGGGTGGATTTCCACCCGCGGCTTTGTGGCGGTCAGGGAGGGGCAGACCTCGAGCATGTGGGCGCCGAGGATCTTCTCCTGGCCCGGGACCAGGTGGTACGTGTAGTCCTCCATGAGGGAGGCGCCGCCGGGGAGCCCGGCGCCCATGACCTTGGCTGCCCGGACCAGGATGGCGGTCTTCCAGTCGCCCTCGGCGCCGAAGCCGTACCCGTCGGCCATGAGCCGCTGGACGGCCATGCCCGGCAGCTGCCGGAGTTCGCCGAGGTCCTCGAAGGAGGTGGTGAAGGCCGCCGAGCCGTTGGCTTCCAGGAAGCTGCGCAACCCCAGTTCGATCCGCGCGCTGTATCGCAGGGACTCGTGGCGGTCTCCGCCGGCCCGCAGTTCGGAGGCCACGTCGTAGAGCCGCTCGTATTCAGCGACGAGGGTGTCGACGTCGGCCTCCGGGGCGCCGTGCACGGCGTCGGCGAGTTCGTTGACGGACCAGGTGTTGACCGAGACGCCGAAGCGCAGTTCCGCCTCGGTCTTGTCCCCTTCGGTGACGGCGACGTTGCGCATGTTGTCGCCGAAGCGGGTGAGCTTCAGGGTGCGGACGGCGGCCCAGCCCGCGGAGGCCCGCTGCCAGGATCCGACCTGGCGGGACACCTCGGGGTTGGAGACGTGCCCGACGACGGTTTTGCGCGGGATGCCGAGGCGGGACTGGATGTAGCCGAACTCGCGGTCGCCGTGCGCGGCCTGGTTCAGGTTCATGAAGTCGAAGTCGATGTCCGCCCACGGCAGTTCGACGTTCGCCTGGGTGTGCAGGTGCAGGAGCGGTTTGCGGAGCAGGTCCAGGCCCTGGATCCACATCTTGGCCGGGGAGAAGGTGTGCATCCAGGCGGTCACGCCGATCACGGCGTCGTCCGAATTCGCTTCCAGGGCGGTACGGCGGATGGCGTCCGAGTCGGTGAGCACCGGCTTCCAGACGATCTTGACGGGGACGTCGGAGGAGCCGTTGAGGGCGGCGGCAATCTCCTGTGATTGCGCGGCCACCTGTTTGAGGACGTCCTCGCCGTAAAGGTGCTGGCTGCCGGTGAGGAACCAGACCTCGTACTGCTCCAGGGACGTGTTGTTGGCGTTGGACATGTTTTTCTCCTGCGGAAGGTAGAGGGCGACGGCGGGTAACGCGGCCTGGTTGTTGGGCCTGGCGGCCAGGCTGGTGGGCCTAGCGGCCGTAGACGTTCTGGTAGCGGGCGTAGAGCGAGTCGATCTGGGCCGGGTCGATCGGCAGGGGCTCGCCGAGCTGCCGGGAAATGTGGACGGTCCGGGCCACTTCCTCGCACATGACGGCGGCCTTCACGGCCGCGCGGGCGTCCTTGCCGACGGTAAAGGGGCCGTGGTTCTGCATCAGCACGGCCGGCGAGGTGGAGTGGGCCAGGGTGTCCACGATGCCGCGGCCGATCGAGTCGTCCCCGATCAGCGCGAACGGGCCCACCGGGATGGGGCCGCCGAACTCGTCGCCCATCATGGTGAGCACGCACGGGATCGGCTCGCCCCGGGCGGCCCAGGCGGTGGCGTAGGTCGAGTGGGTGTGGACCACTCCGCCGACCTCGGGCATGTTGCGGTAAACGTAGGCGTGCGCCGCGGTGTCCGAGGACGGCGTGAGGTCAGGGTTCCCCCAGTCCGCGGCGCCGCCGTCGGCCTCGGCGGAAAGCCCGCTGACCGGGGTGCCGTAGAGGTCCGTGACCACCATGAGTTCGGGGCTGAGTTCGGCGTAGGAGACCCCGGACGGTTTGATGACCATGAGGTCGTAGCCGGGTACGCGTGCGGAGACGTTGCCCGCGGTCCAGACCACCAGCTGGTAGTGCGTGAGCTCGGTGTGCAGGGCGCAGACCTCGCTGCGGAGCCGGGCGATGGATTCCAGCAGCGCGCTCATGCCCAGGCTCCTTCCCGGACGGGGGCCAGGAGGGGCCGGACGGCATTGCGCTGGATGGCCTTGAGCCGGTGCATGACGTCGTTCGCTCCCCTGCCGAAGTGGTCGTGGAGCGTGCGGTATTCCTGGAACAGTTCCTCGTAGGCGGCGACGTTCGCCGGGATGGGGGTGAACACCGCCCCGGGTTCGGAGCCCATGGCGGCGGCGGCGGCCCGGATGTCCGGGTACCGGCCGGCCGCCACAGCCGCGTGGATGGCCGAGCCGAGGGCCGGGCCCTGGCTGGAGCCGATGGTGGAGAGCCGCAGTCCCGTGACGTCGGCGTAGATCTGCATCAGGAGCTCGTTTTTCAAGAGCCCGCCGGCGACGATGAATTCCTTCACCGGCACTCCGGAGTCGCGGAAGGCGTCCACGATGGTGCGGGTGCCGAAGGCCGTGGCCTCCAGCAGCGCCCGGTAGGTGTCCTCGGGCCGGGTGGCGAGGGTCTGTCCGAGCACCAGGCCGGAGAGTTCGTGGTCCACCAGCACCGAACGGTTGCCCGAGTGCCAGTCCAGGGCAATGAGGCCGTGGCCGCCGATTGCCTGGCCCGCGGCGAGTCCGGTCAGGTATTCGTGGATGCCGAGCCCGCGGGAGGCGGCGGCTTCATGGTATTCGGGCGGGACGCCGTACCTGGTGAACCAGCCGAAGATATCGCCCACACCGCTCTGGCCTGCCTCGTACCCCCATAGCCCGTCCACGATTCCGCCGTCCACCACGCCGCACATGCCGGGCACTTCGCGCAGCTCGGCTCCGTTCAGGACGTGGCAGGTGGAGGTGCCCATGATGGCCACGAGCTGGCCCGGCTCCACGGCCCGGGCGGCCGGTGCGGTGACGTGGGCGTCGACATTGCCGACCGCGACGGCGATCCCCTCGGGCAGTCCGGTCCAGGCGGCGGCCTCGGCGGTCAGCCGGCCCGCGGCGTCGCCCAGCCGGCCGATGGTGTGCTCGAGCTTGGTGCTGACGAAGTCTTTGAACTGCGGGTTCAGGGCGGCCAGGAAGTCCTCGGTCGGGTAGCGGCCGTCCTGGTAGATCCCCTTGTACCCGGCCGTGCAGGCGTTGCGGACGTAGTTGCCGCAGAGCTGCCAGACGATCCAGTCGGCGGCCTCCACCCAGCGGTCCATCGCGGCGTAGCTTTCCGGGTCCTCTTCGAGCAGCTGCAGTCCTTTGGCGAATTCCCATTCGGAGGAGATCAGGCCGCCATAGCGCGGGAGCCAGCTTTCGCCCCGTTCGGCGGCAAGGGCGTTGATCCGGTCCGCCTGCGGCTGCGCGGCGTGGTGACGCCACAGCTTCACGTAGGCGTGCGGCCGGCCGGCGAACCCGGCGATTTCGTTCAGCGGGGTCCCGTCCGCCTTGACCGGAACCATGGTGCAGGCCGTGAAGTCGGTGGCGATCCCGACGACGGCGGCCGGGTCGATTCCGGCGTCGGCGATCGCGGCGGGGACGGCGTGGCGCAGGACCTCGCGGTAGTCATTGGGAACCTGGAGGGCCCATTCGCCGGGGAGCCGGATGCCGGCGCCGCCCGCCGTGTCCTCCGGAAGCTCGCCGGTGACCACGGCATGCGGGTAGTCGAAGACTCCGCTGCCCAGTTCCTTGCCGTCGCGGACCCGGACGACGACGGCCCGCCCGGAGAGCGTGCCGTAGTCCACGCCGATGACAAAGTTTTCGGTTCCGTCCACTGAGACGTCCATCAAATCCTCCAATAGGTTCCGCAGCGTTGCGAACCCCTTTATTGTTAGCGCTAACAAACTTGCTGTCAAGAAATATCGGCAGAACCGTTGATTGGATCGGGGTTCCGGCCCCTAGGGCAGGCCGGGCCGGGCCGCGGTGCTGGCGCGGACCACGAGCTCGGGTGCGACCACCACCAAAGTGCCGCCGGCGGCGCCGTCCTCGATCTGGCCGCGCATCAGGTCCATGCAGCGCTTGCCGAGTTCTTCGAAGTCCTGGCGGACTGTGGTCAGCGGCGGCATGAAGTACGCGGATTCGGGCTGGTCGTCGAAGCCGACCAGCGAGACGTCCTCCGGCACCCGCACGCCCTGTTCCCCGAATGCCCGCAGCAGCCCCAGGGCCATCTGGTCGTTGCTGACGAACACTGCCGTGGCGCCTTGTTGTTCCGCCAGCAGCTGCCCGATCCGGTAGCCGCTGCCTGCGCTCCAGTCACCCTCGACCAGGAGATCGTCGCTGAGGCCGGCTTCGGCCAACTCCTCGCGCCACCCGTCAACACGGGCCTGGCCGTCGATCCAGTCGAGCGGTCCCGAGACGTGGCCGATCCGCTCGTGGCCCAGGCTGATCAGATGGGCCACCGCAAGCCGCGCCCCGAGCTTCTGGTCGACCATGGCACCGCTGAGCCGCCCCTCCCCCGCTCCCCCGACGGCGATCACCGGGACATCCAGGTTCAGGCGTTCCAGCGCCTGCAGCGTCCCGTCGTGCGGGACGATCACTATCAGCCCGTCGGCGCCCTGGTCCGTGAGGTGGCGCACCGCATCGGAAATGGCCTCGGCCCCCGCCCCCTTGATCGAGGCAATGCTGACAAAATAGCCCGCCTCCCGGGCCGCCTGCTGGACGCCCAGCAGTGTGTTTGCCGGGCCGTACTGCCCGAGTTCGGAGGCGAGGACGCCGATGGTCTGGGTGCGCCGGGTCACGAGGCTCCTGGCGGCTGTGTTGCGCCGGTAGCCGAGTTCGGCGATCGCCGCCTCCACCCGCGAGCGGGTTGCCGCGCTGACGTTCGGGTGGTTGTTGATTACCCGCGACACCGTCTGGTGGGAGACCTTGGCCCGTGCTGCAACGTCCTCGAGGCGCGGCAGCCGCCGGTCATTGCTGTTGCCCATACGAGGCACCTTCCTCCGTACGCGGCCGGTCCGCGTGCAATCAAATTACAGTAGGGCACCGGACCCGCCTTGGCCCTCCGCGGCCGGCCGGCATTCTGTTAGCGCTAACGGTAGCGCATTCCCGGGTCCCGGGCGGGTGATATTCCTGCTGCCAACGGGTCACCTGCGACCCTCGTGACGCCGGCCGCAGGATCAGCGGCTGCGTTCGCGGGTACTGCCGCGTGGAAAGCCGGCCCGGAACCTCGCAGGTCCGGGCCGGCGGTCTGTGGGGCCTAGGCGTTGCCGTTCTGCGTGTGGATTACGCGTACGGTGCCCGCGGGTATCTGCGCATTGCCGCTGACGGCGTCGCCGGAGATCAGTTCGATGCCTGTCGCCGGGTACTCGGCGTCGGCGTCGGCGTGGTTGATAAGGAAGGTGAAGGCGTCCGTGCCGGTGCTGCGGACCACCACTTCGAGCCCTTCCGCCTTCCCGGGTGCCGGTTCCAGGCCGGCGGTCCGGACCGCGTCGAGCACGACGGCGGTCAGGTCGTCGCCGTCGAGTTTGGTGGAGACGTACCAGGCGGTACCGCGGCCGAATTTGTTCCGGGTGCGGGCCGGCAGCATGGCGGCCGGCCCGCTCAGGTAGGTTTCCAGGACCGTGGCCGTGCCGGGGTGGATCTCCTCGGACCACACAGTGCCGGTACCGCCGCCGCTCAGGGTCACTTCCTCCCCGGTCCGCAGCGGCAGGAATTCGTGGATTTCCAGGCCGAGGATGTCGCGCAGCGCACCCGGGGAGGCGCCATGCGGGACCGTGTCGTTCGAATCGACGATCCCGGAGAAGTAGGACACCAGCAGGTGGCCGCCGCCGTCGACGTAGCCGCGCAGGTTGGCGGCCGCAGCGTCGCCGACCAGGTACAGCGCGGGCGCGAGGACGAGGTCGTAGCCGGAAAGGTCGGCTTCCGGGTGGGCGAAGTCGACGCTGATTCCCTGGTTCCAGAGAACCGAGTAATACGCCTCGACACGTTCGCGGTGATCGAGGTCGCTGCTCGGACGCCATTCCAGGTCCTGGGCCCAGAAGGACTCCACGTCCCAGAGGATCGCTGCGCGGGCGTGGACGGTGGAGCCCTTCACGGCCGAGAGCTTCCCGAGGTCGGCGCCGAGTTCCAGGACTTCCTTCCAGATCCGGGTTCCCGTTCCGGCGTGCGGGAGCATCGCGGAGTGGAATTTTTCCGCCCCGTACCGGGAGGCGCGGAACTGGAAGAACATGACCGCGTCGGCACCGCGGGCGAGGTGGGCCAGGCTGTTGCGCGCCAGTTCGCCCGGACGCTTGGCGATGTTGCGGCCCTGCCAGTTGACGGCCGATGTGGAGTGTTCCATCAGCATCCACGGGCGGTTGCCGGCCAGGGAGCGGGTGAGGTCCGCGTCCATGGACAGCAGGACGTGGTTGTCGGTGCGTTCGGCAACCAGGTAGTGGTCGTTGGCGACGATGTCGACCTCGCGGCTCCAGGCCCAGTAGTCCGGGGACAGGCAGTTGGTGGCCATGAAGTTGGTGGTGACCGGCACGCCGGGGGCGTACTTGCGGATGACGTCCCGCTCGGCAATGAAGCACTGGAGCAGGGCGTCGGACGTGAATCGTTTGAAATCGAGGCGCTGGGCCTGGTTGCTGACGCTGGCCGCGACGCGGGGGGCGTCGATTTCGTCCCACTCGCCGTACTTCTGGCCCCAGAACAGGGTGCCCCAGGCCTCGTTCAGGGCCTCAAGGCTGCCGTAGCGGGCGCGCAGCCATCCCCGGAAGGCGAGCACGGAGGCATAGTCGTAGGAATCGCTGACCGGGGTGCCGTATTCGTTGTGGACGTGCCACAGCACCACTCCCGGGTGCGATCCGTACCGGCGGGCGAGCTGTTCGGTGATGTTGGTGGCCGCGCGGCGGTATTCGGGCGAACTGGGGCTGGCCATCCCGCGGGACCCGCTGCCCAGCGCAACTCCTTCGCGGGTGACCGGGCTGGCCTGCGGGTACTTCTTCCAGAACCACGCGGGCGGGGCCGCCGTGGGCGTGCCGAGGTCCACGCTGATGCCTGCGCCGGTGAGCAGCTCCATGAGGTGATCCAGCCATTCGAAGTCGTATTCGCCCTCGCGCGGCTCCAGCAGCACCCAGGAGAAGATGCCGACGCTGACCAGGTTGATCCCGGCCTCCTGCATCAGGGCAATGTCTTCCACCCAGACCTCCCGGGGCCACTGCTCAGGGTTGTAGTCCCCGCCGTAGCAAAGCCCGGCCGGGCGCTGGACCCACCGGGCCGGGGCGGTCCGGGGCGCAGTGCGCTGTAGGACGTCAGTCATCTCGTAATCTCCTTAGGAACTGTGTGCGCTCCCAGTTCTATCACAGCATCAAGTTCGGCGACTAGGGGTTATTGGCTATTGACATAAATCACACTCCTATGGATTACTGGAACCGCTCACAGTCATGCGATTCGGTTCGGATGGGCGGTGATAATTCAGGCAGACACATTCAGCTTTTCGACAAGGAGGACGAAATGCGTACATCATTTCGTGCAGGAGCGGCAGCAGTACTCGCCGCAGCCGCAATGCTCACCGCCGGGTGCTCCGGCGGATCCCCGGCCAGTTCATCCTCGGCCCCGGCCGCGAATCCCGACCAGAAGGTGGAACTCACCTACTGGGCCTGGGCTCCGAACCTGGACAAGGTGGTGGAGATCTGGAACCAGAAGAACCCGAACATCCACGTCACCGTCAACAAGCAGGACGGCGGCGATCCTGCCGTCACCAAGCTGCTCACCGCTGTCAAGGCCGGAAGCGGCGCCCCGGACCTCATCCAGGCCGAGTACCAGAAGATCCCCACCCTGGTCGCCGCGGACGCCCTGGCGGACCTGTCCAAGACCTCCGCCCAGGAGACCAGGAGCCACTTCCCGGACGGCGTCTGGAACTCCGTGACGCTCGGCGGCGACGCGCTCTACTCCATTCCGCAGGACACCGGCCCCATGGTCTTCTACTACCGCGCCGACGTCTTCGAGCAGCTGGGCCTGTCCGTCCCCAAGACGTGGGATGAGTACGCCGCCGCCGCGAAGGCAGTCCACGCAGCTGATCCGGAGTCGTACCTCGGCACGTTCTCCTCCAACGACGCCGGCTGGTTCACCGGCATGACGCAGCAGGCCGGAGCCTCCTGGTGGGGCATCGACGGTGACGCCTGGAACGTGAACATCGACAAGGACCCGACCCGGAAGGTCGCCGGGTACTGGGGCGGCCTGGTCCAGGACGGCGTCATCGACAACAAGCCGATGTACACCCCCGAATGGAACACGGCCCTGAACACCGGCAAGCAGCTCGGCTGGCTCAGCGCCGCCTGGGGCCCGGGCGTGCTCTCCGGCAACGCCGGCGCCACAGCCGGCAAGTGGAAGGCCGCACCGATGCCGCAGTGGGACGCTTCCAAGCCGTCCACCGGCAACTGGGGCGGATCCTCCACCGCAGTGACCACACAGTCCAAGAACGTCGACGCCGCCGCGAAGTTCGCCACCTGGCTGAACACCGACACCGAGGCCGTCAAGGCCCTGGTCACCGAGACCGGCATCTACCCGGCCGACTCCGCGGCAGCGGAAGCCGCCCTGACCGAGGCGCCCGCGTTCTTCAGCAACCAGCCTGACTTCTACAAGGTGGTCGGCGACGCCGCAAAGACGGTCGGTTCGTTCACCTACGGCCCGAACGTCAACGTCGCCTTCAACGCCTACAACGACCAGTTCGCCAAAGCCGCCCAGGCAAAGCAGAAGAGCAGCTTCCTGGAGGCCGTCACCAGCATGCAGCAGGTCACGGTCGACGACTTGAAGAAGACCGGCTTCACCGTAAAGTAGCCCTTCGCACCGGGAGGGCGCACCGCGTCCTCCCGGGCCCTTGATACCCGACACCGAACCACCAAGGAAGTGCACGCGTGGCAACGACCGTAACCAGGCCCGGCCCGGCGGCAGAGACCGCAACGCCCGGAAGTCCCCGGCGGGCAAAGAACTTCAAATCCCGGGTGCTCGTCCCCTACGCGATGCTGGCCCCCGGCATCATTCTTTTCCTTATCTTCATGGCGGCCCCCATCGTCTACACCCTCGTGCTGAGCCTCCAGAAGAAAAAGGTCAGCGGCCTGGGCCTGGGCAAGAACTCGCAGAGCCAGGTCTTCGCCGGCCTGGACAACTACATCAGCGCCCTCACCGACCCGGAATTCAGCGCGAGCGTCCTGCGCGTCCTGCTCTACGGGGTCATCCTCATTCCGCTGATGCTGGGCTTCGCCCTCCTCTTCGCCCTTCTGCTCGACTCCCGGCGCACCCGGGCCGGCAACTTCTCCCGGACGGCGATTTTCCTGCCCTACGCCGTGCCCGCCGTGATCAGCTCCCTGCTCTGGGGCTTCCTGTACCTGCCCGGGGTCAGCCCCTTCCATTTCGTGGCCCGCCAGCTCGGCGTCGAGCTCCCGTCACTGCTGGACCCCAACCTCGTGACGTTCGCGATCTGCAACATCGCCCTGTGGGGCGGAGTCGGCTTCAACATGATCGTTATGTACACCTCCCTCAAGGCCGTGCCCAGCGAAATCTATGAGGCCGCCAAACTCGACGGCTGCTCCGAGATCCAGACCGCCCTGCGGATCAAGATCCCCATCATCGCGCCCTCCCTGGTGATGACCGCGCTGTTCTCGATGATCGCCACCTTGCAGGTCTTCGCCGAACCGACCACGCTGCGGCCGCTGGCCAACAGCCTCTCCACGAGCTGGTCCCCGCTCATGCTCGTCTACCGGGACGCCTTCACCCGCAACGACGTCTACTCGGCCGCCGCGACCAGCATCGTCATCGCCGCCGCGACCTTCCTCATTTCCTTCCTGTTCCTGCGCATCGTGCAGAAGCGGGCCTTCGGACAGGAGAACTGACCGTGACCATCACCGCCACCCGCCCCCGCGCCGCCGACAACAAAGCCACCAGGGACCGGGACACCGGGGAAAAGCCCAGCTTCCTCTCCACCGGCATCCTGATCCTCGGCGCCCTGTACTGCCTGTTTCCGGTCTTCTGGGTCCTGGCCGCAGCCAGCAAGGACGGCACGGAGCTGTTCTCCACCTTCACGCTGGCCCCCAGCACCCACCTGTGGGACAACATCGTCGAGCTCACCGCGTACCGCGACGGCCTCTTCTGGCGCTGGATGCTCAACACGGCCCTGTACGCCGGCGTCGGCGCCCTGGTCTCCACCTGGGTCTCCGCGCTCTCCGGCTACGTCCTGGCCAAGTTCGACTTCCCCGGGAAAAACGGGATCTTCAAGGTCCTGCTCATGGGCGTCCTGGTCCCCGGCGTCATCCTGGCGATCCCGCAATACCTGATGCTCGCCCAGGCCGGCCTCACCAACACCTACTGGTCGGTCCTGCTGCCCCAGATCATCAGCCCGTACGGGATCTACCTGGCCCGGATCTACGCCGCCGCGTCGGTCCCCAACGATGTCATCGAGGCCGCCCGCACCGAGGGCGCCCGGGAAATGTACATCTTCAACCGCATCGCGAGCCCCATGATGCTGCCCGGACTGGTCACGATCTTCCTGTTCCAGTTCGTCGCCATCTGGAACAATTTCATGCTGCCGTACATCATGCTCGGCGATGACCACCTGTTCCCGATCACCGTCGGCCTCAACGGCCTGCTCAACCAGGGCGCCTCCGCCCCGGCCCTCTACACCCTGGTCCTCGCCGGCGCCCTGCTCTCCATCATTCCGCTCGTCATCATGTTCCTCCTGCTGCAGCGCTACTGGCGGGTCGACCTCGCCGCCGGCGCCGTGAAGGCTTAGTCCTAGATAGGCTTTATCCATGTCTCAGCCCCCCGCCAAGCAGCGGCCCAAGATCGACGACGTCGCCACCGAAGCAGGTGTGTCCCGCGGAACGGTCTCACGCGTGCTCAACGGGGGCCACTGGGTCAGTCCCGAAGCGCTGGCCGCCGTGAATGCCGCCATCAAGAAGACCGGCTATAGGGTCAACCCGCATGCCCGCAGCCTGGCCACCAACCGGGCCAACTCCGTTGCCTTCCTCCTCACCGAGTCGCACGACCGGCTGTTCGAGGACCCGAACTTCGCCGTCCTGATGCGCGGCGCCGCCGACGCCCTGGCTGTGCACGATATTCCGCTGGTCCTGATCATGGCCGGAACGGACGACGAACAGCGCCGCGCCACCGACTTCCTGACCTCCGGGCACGTCGACGGCGTCCTGCTGGTCTCCTCCCACGGCAGCCGGAAGGGCATCATCGCGGAGATCATCGCCGCCGGGGTGCCGGCGATCGCCTGTGGTGTGCCTCTGGGGTTCGAAAAGAAGATGGGATACGTCGCCGCCGATGACTACGAGGGGGCACGCGATGTCCTGGCGTATCTCCGGGAAAAAGGCCGGAAACGCATCGCGACCATCACCGGCCCCCAAGACACCTCCGGCGGCATCCGCCGCCTGGAGGCCTACCGAGCCGACCAAGGCCAGGACCTGGACGAAGGCCTCGTGGCCTACGGAGATTACAGCCGGGAAAGCGGAGCCAAGGGCATGCGGGAGCTCCTGGACCGGGCACCGGACCTCGACGCCGTCTTCGCAGGCAACGACCTGATGGCCCTCGGGGCGATGGAAGTCCTCAAGGAGGCAGGGCTGAGGGTCCCGGAAGACGTGTCCGTGGCCGGATTCGACGACATCACCGTCTCGCGCACGGCCAGCCCGCCGCTGACCACCGTCCGGCAGCCCTTTGAACGGATCAGCGAAGAGATGGTCCGTCTGCTCCTCGGCGTCATCAAAGGCGAACGCCCCGCGGCCATCACGATTCCGACCGAGCTGGTCATCCGCGAATCGACCTGATTCCGCCGGTCCGCAGCAGGCCCGCCTCTTCCCGGGCCCCGGCTCCGCGCAAGGCCGTCGGGGAACCGCTTGTTAGGCTGGATGCATGAAACTTCGTCTTGCCGCCCTGTCCGCCGCCGCCCTCATGCTCGCCCTGACGGGATGCGGCCAGGTGCAGGACGCCGCCAACAAGGCCGTCAACGACGGCGCCTCCCAGGTGGCCACGGCCGCCGGCAGTGAAGTGAAAAAGCAGGCGTGCGCCCTCGTCGAGGACGGCCTGGTCAGCGTCAAGGACAAGGAACTTCTCGGCGGACTGGTCGCCGGGGCGGAGAGCGCCGGCGTTCCCTCGGACATCACCACACCGCTGCGGCAGATTGCCGAATCCGGCGACCAGGTGCCGGCCGAGTCCGTGACGGCCCTCAAGGACGCGTGCGCCGCCTAGCCCTGCCGGCTGCGCCTTAGCGTTTGCCCTTTTTGCGTGAGCCCTTGCCGCGGCCCTTGTCCGGGTTCGGTGCGTACCGCTGGGCCACCTTCGGCTTTTTGACCGCGGGGCCGCGCCGGTCCGGCTTCGGCTCGCGTTTGGGTTTTTCCTGCTGGGCCGAGGGCTGCCGCGAGCTCGCCGCGGTACGGCCGCGGACGATCCCGATGAACTCCTCGATCACCTCGTCCGTGGAATCGCTCGGCCACGCCAGTGCGATCTCCGTAGTGGACGCACCCGTGAGTTTCCGCGCCACGGTGTCCTTGACGTTGAAGTGGCGTGCCACGGACATCGGCAGGATCACCAGGCCGGCACCGGAGGCCACCACCTGCAGCGCCATTTCCGGGCCGCCGAGTTCGGCCACGTCCAGGAAGGTCTCCTCGGACAGGTCCGCCAGCGCAACTTCCTCGAAAACCGAGATCTCATGCCCCTTGGGCGCCACGATGACGGGCTGTTCCTCATAGAGCGGGATGACGTTCAGGCCCTCGCGCTCCACCGGAAGACGCACGAAACTCAGGTCCGCGGCGCCTTCGCGCAGCACGGCGACCTGGGCGCCGTCGTCGGACATAAAGGAGTGCAGCGGAACGTCCGGCATCCGTTCTTCCCAGCGCCGGATCCATTTGCCGGGGGTGACTCCGGGGACGTAGGCGAACCGCAGCTCCCGCGGCGGAGCTTCGGCGGGTTCGTCGGGGGTCTGGGAGGTTTCGGGGATTTCTTCAGCAGCGGACACACGTTCACAGTACCGCCGGGCCGGCGTAAGGTCCCGCCCGGAGGCTATCCGGAGGCTGCACTGGTACTGCTCTGGTGCTTCTCTGGTGCCCTGCGGGCCGGGCGCCGGATACCCTTGAAGCATGACCTCTGCAAACTCCCAGTCCATGAAGCCGGCCACCGTTGCCAAGAAGCTTGGCATCTACCTGCCCGCAACACCCCAGGAGTTCCAGGATTCGGTTATCAGCCGCGCCGATTTCGCCGAGCTCCAGGCCAACCCGCCGGAGTGGCTGGCGGAACTGCGCCGCAACGGCCCGCACCCCCGCCCGGTGGTGGCCCAGAAGCTGAACGTCTCGATCAGCGGCCTGGCCCGCGGCGGCGTCGAGGAAGCGCTGACGTCTGCGGAAATCACCGCGCTCCTCCAGGCTCCCCCCGCCTGGCTCGTCGCCGAGCGCTCCACCCACGCCGCAGTCCGTGCCGAGGCCCAGCGGGTCAAGGACGACGCCGTGAAGAAGGACGCCAAGAAGGCCCGCACCCAGGCCGAGTAGCCGCCTGGTCCCCCTGGACCGGATTTCCGCGGCGGCGGCCCGGCCGGTGTTGCCGGATTCAGTCCTGGTGCAGCTGGACGAAGTTTCCGCAGCCGTCGTCCATCACGGCCGACGTGCCACCTGGGCCGTCGCTCGGTTCGCCCTGGAACATCACGCCCTTGGCGGTGAGCCGCTCGTATTCGGCGCGGACATCGCTGACCCCGAAGACGATCGCGGGGATGCCGGCGTCGTGCAGGCCGTTCATGTACGCCGCACCCAACGGATTGTCGCTGGGTTCTAGCAGCAGTCCCGCCGTTCCGCCGCCACTGCCGGCCGGGTCCTTGACGATGTACAGATTGTGCTCGGGCAAGGCCATGAGGCTCTCGAAACCCAGGATCCCCGTGTAAAACTCGTTGGCTGCTGCTGGGTCCTTGACGTGGATACTGCACATTTTCAGTCGCATGGGCCCTAGGCTACGCCGGGACGGCCCGGGTGTGAACCAGCACCGCGGCGCGCCCCTGCAGGGCATTGACGGGCCGCCCGGCAGGGATTCCAATGGAATCAGCGGAACTGCGCCCGCCCCGGGCGGCTTCCCTGGAGGTGTTTGAAATGCCGGCTCTTTTCGAACCAGCCCCCCTCACGGCGTGGCAGCTTCTTGCCCTGGCCGCCGTCGTCGTCGCTGCGGTGGCAGGGTCTGTCTATCTGGCCCGGAAGCATCTGGCCTCCGACGCCGGTTTGCCGGATGCGGTGTTCTGGGACGGTTTCGCCGGGCTCGCCGTAGTGGTGCCCGCCGTGATTCTGCCGTCCCTCGTCGCGCCGTGGGCCGGGCTGATGCTCGGCCTGCTCGCCGCGGGCACCGCCGGGGCCGCCTACCGGTGGACCCCCGGGCTGTTCCGCTGGCAGGAAGCACGGCGCTCGTCCCGGGAGACCCTCGCCGCCAATGACGCTGCCCTTATCAGGCACCGGAGCGCCCTGGCCCGGTGGCAGCGCTATGAACTGGACCCCGGATACTGCATCGACTACCCCGCCATGAGCGACCCCGCCCGGCCGGAGACTGCGGCGCTGATCCGCGCCATAAAGGCCGCCGAGCTGCTGAGCGGCGGTCGCGATGCCGGCTACGGACCGGCCGTCGACCGGCTGGAACAGGCACTGGCGGACGCGGAGCGCGCTGCCGGCGCCCCCTGCACTCCCGTGCTCTCGCCGGCCGCGCGGCACCGGTGAGCGGAGGAAACCACCATGACAGACATCACGATCATCGGCAGCGGCAACATGGCAGGGGCCATCGGCGCCCGCGCGGTGGCCGCCGGCCGTACGGTCCAGGTCCTGGACCGTACGCCGGAGAACGCCGCCAAGCTCGCTGCTGAACTTGGCGGCGGTACTACCTCCGGCGGGCTGAACGAAATACCCGACGGAGACCTGGTGGTGCTGGCCCTCTGGTTCGGTCCGGCGCGGGAAGTGGCCACCCACTACGGCGACACGCTGAGCGGCAAGACCGTGATCGAGATCAGCAACCCGGTCAACACGGAAACCTTCGATTCACTCGTCGTCGCGCCCGGGTCCTCCGCCGCCGAGGAAATCGCCGCGCTGCTGCCCGGCGCCATTGTGGTGAAGGCATTCAACACGACCTTCGCCGGGACGTTGGCCCAGGGAACCACGGGCGGCATGCCGGTGGACGTCTTCATCGCTTCCGATTCCGAGGACGCCCGCAATGAGGTGGCGGCATTCGCCTCGGCGGCTGGCCTGCGGCCGCTCCAGGTCGGCGGACTGCACCATGCCCGGGAACTCGAAGGCTTCCAGCTCCTCGTTATGGGGCTGCAACTCAACCCCGCCTACGAGAACTTCAACTGGGGCACGGGATTGAAGATCATCGACTGAGGCCGTCCGGAGGGCCCGGCAGCCTTAGAGTTCGACCGTCCCGCTCTCGCCCACGCTCATCCGGCTGTGGGTGACTTTCGACTTGATCCACTGCAGCACCGTTGCCGCGGTCCCGCCCGGGCTGGTCCAGTACTCGGCGGAGTCGGAATCGACATGGATCAGCACGACCTCCGGGGTGTCCGGTCCGTCCGGGAACCAGGCCTCCACCACCTGGTTCCACATCTTGTGGATCAGCTGGCGGTCCGTCACGACTTCGGCGGTCCCGGCCACGGAAACCCATTCGGTGCGCTGGCCGAAGGAGACGTTCACCGCCGGGTTGGCCCGGATGTGGGCCACCTGCGAGGTGTTCGCCGAGGTGAAGAACCACATGTCGCCGTCGTCCTTGACGTCCTGGACGGCCAGGGGCCGGCTGACGAGCGCGCCGTGTTCATTGACTGTGGTGAACATGCCGATGTGCGAATCGTTAATGATGTCCGTTACTTTGCTGATGTTTCCGGCGTCCGACATGCTGCCACCTCATTCTCATTGCAACGGAGGAAGGTCCCCCTCCCGCAAGCCTATTGGTAAGTGTGCTTACTTTCCAGTGCGCACTTCCCCCGGCTCCCGGGTGACGGACCTTCCTTGTCGGGCGTGGCCGCGGACTGCGGTGCCCTGCCGGGCTCAGTTTCCCTTGGCGATGACCTGCCCCTTGAAGAACTCGGGACGGATCTTGTACATGACCAGCATGAGGACCACGCCCAGCAGGATCACTCCCATGCCCAGGATGAAGACCAGGCCCACCCCGCCAATGGACGATCCCGAACCGTACTCCGGATCCATCGAGTCGTAGGCGGTCTTGAAGAACATCACCAGCAGGATGACGCCGCCCAGCAGCGGGGCCAGGAACTTGAAGAAGAACGCCCGCGCGCCGCTGAAGGCCTCGGCCCGGAAGAACCAGACGCAGGCCAGGGCGGTGATCCCGTAATAGAAGCAGATCATCATGCCGAGGGCGGTGATGGTGTCCCACAGGGCATTTTCCGAGGTGCTCCGGGTGATCACGTAGAACGCTGCGGCGGCAACCGCAGCCGCAATGGTCGCGTAGCTCGGGGACTTGAACGTCGGGCTGATCTTGCCGAACTTTTCCGGGAGCGCCTTGTAGTGGCCCATGGAGAGGAGCGTCCTGGCCGGTGAAACGAAGGTGGACTGCAGCGACGCGGCCGAGCTGCTGAGGATGGCGAGGGACATCAGGATGGCGAAGGGTCCCATGACAGGCCCGGCGAGGACGGCGAAGATGCTGCCCTGGTTCTCCGGGTTTCCTGCCCCGAGCCCCTCTTCCCCGATGCCCGCGAAAGCCAGGGTGGACAGTGCCACGGTCATGTAGATGACGACGATGACCAGCACCGTGACGGTGGCGGCGCGGCCGGGGGTCTTTTCCGGGTTCCGGGTTTCCTCGTTCATGGTCAGGGTGACGTCCCAGCCCCAGTAAATGAAGATGGACAGCGAGACGCCGGCGGCGAAGGAGGAGAAGGAACTGACCGCGAACGGGTTGAACCAGTCCGGCGTGATGGCGGTTGCGTCGAAGGCCGTGCCGTTGGCGACGTGGCTGAACGCTGCCACCGCGAACCAGCCGAGCACCAGGAGCTGGAAGGCGACCAGGACGTACTGCACGCCCTTGGTGGTCTCCATACCGCGGTAGGAGATCCAGCAGGCCAGCGCGATGAACACGAGGGTCGTGGCGATATTCAGCGGGAGGTTGGTGGTCAAGTCGGCCAGTTCAGGGTTCCCGAACAACTGGGCCAGCATGAGGTAGAAGAAGTCCACCGCCACGGCCGCGAGGTTGGAGAGCACGATGATGGTCGCGGCGATCAGCCCCCAGCCGCCCATCCACCCGATCCACGGGCCGAAGGCCCGGGAGGCCCAGGTAAAGGAGGTCCCGGCGTCGGGCATGGCGTTGTTCAGTTCGCGGTAGCCGAACGCCACCAGCAGCATGGGGATGAACCCGACCAGGAAGATCGCCGGGAGCTGGACCCCCACCTCGGAGACCGTGGGGCCGAGGGCGGCCGTCAGGGTGTAGGCGGGAGCGATGCAGGATACGCCGATGACGACGGCGCCGATCAGCCCCACAGATCCGGCCTTCAGGCCCTTGGCGCTCAGTCCCTTGTGCTGTTCGTGTTGCGAGGCCTGGTCCATCGCGTGATCAGTGCTCATTTCTGTGCCTCTCCGGGGGATGAATTCGACAGTGTCTTCGACGGCAAATCGCCGGGCTGCTTGAGTTCGTAGTCGCTGGGGACAACAACCATGGGCACCGGCAGGGCGCGGAGGATGCGGTTGGCCGTGCTCCCGAGGAAGATGGACCGGCTCCTGGCGAGCCGGCTGGATCCGATCAGCAGGACCTCGCCGTCTTCCCAGTCCAGCCGGTCCACAGCCTCCTCGACGCTCCGGCCCTGGGCGACGACGACTTCCGTCTTTGCGGCCACCCGCACTCCCGTCTCGGCGGCGGGCAGGGCGGCGTCGACGTGTTTCGCCGCGTAGTCGCGGGCCGCTTCGGCTGCCCCGTCCGAATCGCCGGCGTCGAGCGTCAGGAGCGACACCACACGGAGCGGAACATCCCTGTTCGTGGCCATTCCGAGGGCAAAGCCGAGGAGTTTCTCGGCGCCTGCCCGGGTGCCGAGCCCGCAGCTGATCCGGGTCAGGGCCTCCTGGCGGTGGTAGCCGTGCGGGGCGAGGGCCACCGGAACCGTGGCCGCGTGCAGCAGTGCGCTGGCCACCGAACCGATGGTGAACCGTTTGAACAACCCGTTGCTGGTGGCACCGATGATGAGCATGTCCGCCTCCAGCTCCTCGGCCGCCTCGATGAGCGCCTGGGCGTCGGAGTCACCGCTGCGGATGTGCGCCTGCGCCGGGACATCCGGCGGCACCAGCGCCAGCGCTTCGTCGAGCCATTGCCGGGCCTGCTCGTGGAGCAGTGTCTCGAATCCGGCACTCGGCGCGTGGGCGGCCCCGAACTGCGACACTTCCGGAACCACCAGCACAAGATCCAGGCCGGCGCCCCGTCCGCGGGCGAGCGAGACGGCCAGGTTGACCGCATCGCGGCCTCTGGCATTGGCGGAATACCCCACTACGTAACGCATCTGGCCTGTCCCTTCTGAGCTGTTGGCTGGATTCCTAGGGGGTGACGGACGCGCGGTCCGCCGCCGTGACGATCCGGGCCGCCGTCAGGCGTCCCATCCGCACCGCGCCGTCGACATGCTGGTAGCCCTCGGCGGCGAGGTCGGAGGAGGACCAGTAGATCGGCCCGACAGGTGCGTGCTGGTCCTTGCCATAACGGTGCAGGCCGCCGAGGTCGTAGCTGGAGGCGTATGCGCCGCGCGTCCACTCCTCGGATCCCCAGTCCGACTCGTAGTAGACCTCGGGTTCGAGGGCCTTCGGGCCGAGGAACCCGGCGATTGATTCCAGGATGGCGCGGCGGCGGTCCTCGGCACTGAGTTCGAACACAGCGTCCGCTTTCTCATCCGAGACGAAGCCCACGAGGGTGCCGCGGGGATCCTCATGGTTTGTGTTGTCATAGACCTCCTGGACCAGCGCGTTGGCACCGAAGCCGGTTCCGGACAGGCCGTCCTCCCGCCAGAACGGTGTGCTGTAGACAGCGTGCACTTTGATGACCAGGCCGAGGGACTGGTGCTGGTGCATCTGGTGCTGGCGGCGCGGCAGCGGCGGGTTGAAGGAAACGCGGGAATACAGGTTCGGCGGCACCGCCATGATCACGAACCGTGCGTTGACGGTGGCGCGGTCCGAGACAGCGGTCACGCGGTAGCCTGCGCTGTTTTCACCGGCATTGGCGCCGCTGCTGCTGCCGGCGGAAGCCGGGCCCCAGTTGATCGTGCGGACCGGGCTGTCGAGGATGACGTCGTCACCCAGTTCGGCGGCCTGCAGCAGGGAGACCTGCTGCATCCCGCCGATGACCCGCTTGTCGAGGATGAAGTCCTCGTCCGTGAGGTGTGTGAAGGAGCCGGCGGAGGCCGCCATCAGCACCGCCTGCAGGGCGGAGAAAGCGTGGGCGGGCTTGGTCAGCATGCCGCCGGCGATGAAGAGGCCGATGTTGTTGCAGGCTTCCTCGTCGGAGGAGTTCTGCCGCAGCCAGTGGTGGAAGGAGATGGTGTCCAGTTCACGGGCCTTCGGGTGCGCCCAGGGCTCGGTGGGACCGATTTCCGCGGCGAGCGAATCCAGCAGGGCGGTCAGCTTGTCCATTTCCGCGGCGGTGGTGCCGCTGACCGGGAAGGTGTCCCCTGTGTATAGGGTGCGATTGCCGTCGGCGCCGATGTAGACGGACTGGCCTTCGCGGAAGCGGGAGTAGGTCTTGAGGCCGAGTTCCTCAAGCAGCGCAAGCAGTTCTGTCTGGTCCGGGGAAACCCACTGGCCGCCGATTTCCAGCATGGCGCCGTCGATGGTGTCCGTCCAGGTCCGGCCGCCCACGCGGTCCCGCGCTTCCAGCACGGCCACGCTCAGGCCGGCCTGCTTCAGCTCGCGGGCTGCGGTGAGCCCGGCGGGGCCGGCTCCGACGATGACGACGTCGCGGTCAAGTTCCAGCATGATGTCCTCTCTGTGGCCGCAGGAGTGATGTCGACCACTAAATGAATGCCATTCATTTAGTAGTGACTATAGCCCTTTCCGCCGCGCCGGGGAAGAGTGCGGGGCAAAGAATTTTGCTGGCGGAAATGGCGGCGCCGGGAGTGCACAATGGAGTCACCCCTGCACACCGCAGCAGAAAGGCCAGGAATGCCGGCAGCCACAAGTGCCCCCGCGGATCCGCACCGTCCCGACGCCAAACCGCGCCGGCGGGTGGGCAGGCCGCCCGCCGCAGTCCTGGACCAGGATGGCATCACCGAAGCTGCCCTCGGGCTCATCCGCAAAAGCGGCTACGACGGATTCACCATGGCCGCACTCGCCCGGACGCTGAACGTGGCGCCGTCGGCGCTGTACAACCACGTCTCCTCGAAACGGGAGGTCCTGGTCCTGGTCCAGGACCATCTGACCTCCCTCGTGGATGTCTCGGCGTTCGAGTCGGAGCCCTGGGACCAGGCCGTGCGGGACTGGGCCTGGAGTTACCGCGATGTGTTCTCCAAACACACACCGCTGATTCCCGTCATCGCCGTGCTCCCGGTGACCGACGCGCCGAAGACCCTGGCCATGTACGAGGCCGTCAGTGCAGGATTCAGCCGGGCCGACTTCCCGCAGGAGCGGATCATCTCCGCGATCGTGGCGCTCGAGTCGTTCATCTTCGGCTCCGCCTACGACGTCACGGCACCGGCGGACATCTTCGATTCCGGCACTATGGCGGAGTCGACGCCGAACTTCAGCTCCGCGGTCGACCGGCTGGCGGAGAAGGGGTACGAGAAACCCGCCGACGTCGCCTTCAGCCTGGGGCTTGAGGCGCTGATCGCGGGATTCGGCGCGCTGCGGAAGTAGCGCCGGCCGGCGGTTGCCGGTTCAGCGGATGGTGGAATGCCGGTTCAGCTTCGGACCCCAACGCCGTAGTTGACCACCCGGTAGCCGACCGGGCACCAGACCCATGCTGTCTGCTGGCTGCCGGCGGGCTTCCAGTCACTCTCGACGAACGTCCCGTCATACGGCCAGAAATTCTGCTTGCACGCCGCCCAGGCCTGGTAGGAGCCCGTCCCGCCGGAACAGTATGCCGTGGCGTAGGGGATCCAGACGCCATCATTCGCCCAGCAGCCGGTTGGTGCGGCGGTCGCCGGCGCGGCGCTCAAAGGCACCAGCAACAGGCCAAACGCAGTGGCGGCCAGCGCCATTCGTTTCGTTCGTTTTTTCACAACTGACCCCCTTTGCAGGCCGGCCGGAGCGTCGGGTCATGCCCCCGAGTAGGCACATGATATGGGTCTGGGCGGTCCCGGGCAATAGGCCAGGCCAGATCTCTCCGAAGATGCACGGGTGAAGGAAACTGCGAAGAAAATCCGCCGGTGCGCGGCCAGGCAAAACCGCCGGAAAAACACGGTCCGCGGTTAAACAAAAAAGAACCCCGGTCCGAAGACCGGGGTTCTTTCAATTGCGTGCGCGAGGGGGGATTTGAACCCCCACGCCCTTTCGGACACTGGCACCTGAAGCCAGCGCGTCTGCCGTTCCGCCACTCGCGCGCAACTTCTTCTACCCGGAAGAGGCCCGATTTCCGGACCGCCAACCTCGTAAAAGCAGCGAGATCAAGCATAACGGACAACCGCCGGAAAACACCAATCGGGGTCTGCGGCTCCGGTCCGGCCGCACTTCAGGGGTCTTTCGGCAGGCCCGCGGGAACCCCGATCCGGGCCGGGCCGGGTTCCGCCGCCCCTTCCGCCGCCACCCCTACAGCGGCGGCATCACCGCACGTCAGGACCGGTCCGCGGCAACTTTCCCGTGCGCGCTGGCGGCGCTCATTAAGGCCATTCCCAGCCTTGCCCAGTAGTATCTGATGTATGAGTGCCCGTCTACGGCGGGCTCCACAAATGTTGGAAACCGAGTTCCGGAACGAATGCTGCCCTGCAGCCGTCAGGAAAGGAGAAGGACCATGGGATTGCTGGACAAAGTCGAGCGCGGCATCGAAAAGGCCGTCCGCGGGGTCTTCTCCACCGGTTCCCGCGCCCAGGTTGAGCCTGTCGAGATCGCGAGCCGGCTCCGCCGGGAAGTGGACAACAAGGCCCTCACCATCGCCGCGGGACGCACCCTGGCCCCCAATGTTTTTGATGTCCTCCTCAGCGATGACGACTTCCAGCGGGCCCAGGAATGGGGAACCCCGCTCGCGGAGGAACTGTGTGATGTGGTGATCAACCACGTCCGCAGCCAGGGCTACACCCTGCAGGGACCGGTCCGGATCAGTTTCCGGCGGGACGATGAACGCCGGGCCGGGGATTTCGAGATCACCTCCCGGACCGAGAAGGCCTCCGCCCCGTCCGCCCCGGTGCAGCCCGGAACCCACGGCGCCATGCCGGCCGCTCCGACCCGGCAGCCGTCCCGGCTCCAGCCGGTGCTGGACATCGACGGCCAGCGGTACTCGCTCAATGCCCCCTCTGTGGTGCTCGGGCGGTCGTCCGAGGCGGACATTCTCGTCGACGACACGGGCGTCTCGCGCCGGCACCTGGAAATCCGCACCGGCCCGGGCACGGCACAGGCCGTCGACCTGGGTTCCACCAACGGCAGCTACGTAAACGGCCACAAGATCGTGGGCAGCTCGGAACTCACGGACGGCTCCACGATCACGATGGGACGGACCAAAATCATCTTCCGCCTTCTGCCCGCCAACCCAGGCGGCCGCCAGTGAGTGAACTGACAATCACCGCCCTGCGCTTCGGTTTCCTGCTTCTGCTGTGGGTGCTGATCTTCAGCATCGTCTCTGCCATGCGCCGCGACCTGATGATCGGGCGCAAGGCAGCAGCCGGCGCCCCCACCGCCCGGCAGGTCCGCAAGAACCCGGCCCTGGCCGAGCCCACCGCCGCCCCGGTGAAGCAGCAGGCCCGCCAGCTCGTGGTGACCGAGGGCCCGCTCAAGGGCACCACCATCGCCCTGGCGGCAAGCCCCATCCTGCTCGGCCGGGCCCAGGAAGCAACCCTTGTCCTGGAGGATGACTACGCCTCCGGCCGGCATGCCCGCCTGTTCCCGCAAGGCAGCCGCTGGTTCATCGAGGACCTTGGCTCCACCAACGGCACCTATCTGGCAGACCAGCAGCTGACCCGGGCCCTGCCTGTCGAGCTTGGTGTCCCCGTGAGAATCGGCAAGACGGTCATCGAATTGAGGCCGTAGCCATGGCTGCCCCCGATAGTCCCGCAGACAAGGCCGAAGGCAATTCCACAGCCCCGAAGCGGCCCCTCATCATGCGCTACGCCGCGCGTTCCGACGTCGGCCGCGTGCGGGCAAAGAATGACGACTCGGCCTACGTCGGCCGGCACCTCGCCGTCGTAGCCGACGGTATGGGCGGCCACGCCGGCGGTGACGTCGCGTCCGCGGCCACCGTGCTGGACATGATCCACCTCGATCACGACAACTACGACGGCGACGCCGGCACCGTCCTCGCTGACGAGATCCAGACCGCCAACTCGCTGCTCTCCGAACTGGTCCATATCAATCCCAAGCTCGCGGGCATGGGCACCACGGTCACGGCACTGCTGCTGGCGGAGGGCAAACTCCATTTCGCCCATATCGGCGACTCCCGCGCCTACCGCCTGCGTAACGGCGAATACGAACAGGTCAGCATCGACCACACCTTCGTCCAGCGCCTCATTGATGAAGGCCGGCTCCGTCCGGAAGAGGCGGAAACGCATCCGCACAAGAACGTCCTTATGCGCGTCCTGGGCGACGTCGATGCGAGTCCCGAGCTGGACCTGGCCACCCTTGAGGTCCAGGCAGGTGAACGGTGGCTGCTGTGTTCCGACGGCCTGAACTACGTAGCCGGGCACGTCGTCGAACGCACCGTGCGCGAGACCAAGGACCTGCGCGAGTGCGTCGAACGCCTGGTTGACCTCACCCTCGAAGCCGGCTCACCGGACAACGTCACCGTTGTGATGGTGGATATCGCCGAACAGACGACGGACGATGTGCGCACCGCCGCCGTCGACATCGTCCCGGCACCGCGACGGCCGCCGCGGTCACCGCCGCCGCCACCGCGCCCGGCCGCACTCCGGGAGCACGTACGGCGCCCCGGCGGCGCAGGGCCCGGAGGACGCCGGCAAGTCCGCGGAGGCAGCGGACAGCACCAAGGCCGGCGGCGGGGCACCATCCGGCGCCGCGGTGAAGCCCTCCCCCGCCGGATCTGCAGCCGGCAACGGCAAGTCTGCGGGCGGCAACGGGAACAAGTCGGAACCCGAGCCGACCACCGACCCGCACCTCGGCGAACACCTCTCGGCCGAAGTGTTGCAGGAAGAACTCTCCAGCCGGCCCCACGAGCTCGTCGGCGCCGCCTTGTCTGCCGCCGAATCAGGTTCCATTCCCTCCATCGCCGGCCGCACCGTGGCCCGCCGGGCAGCGACGGTCCTGACGCACAAGTCCGAGCAGGCCCGCGATGACGTCGAGGAATACCGGCCGCCCGTCCGGCCCCGGCGCTGGCTGACGATCTCGATCGCCGCGGCCATCGTGGCTCTTCTGACGGTGGGTCTCTGGCTCGGCTATGCCTGGACCCAGACGCGGTACTACATCGGGGAGCATAACCAGCACGTGGCCATCTTCAACGGGGTCTCCCAGCGCCTGGGGCCCATCCAGCTTTCCACCCTCGAAGCGGAGACCGAAATCCGGATGTCAGACCTGCCCGAATTCTCCCAGCAGCGTGTCCGCCAGACGGTGCCTGCCCGGGATCTCTACGATGCCCAGCGGATCGTCAAGAACCTCGAGCGCACCGGCACCACCGCCCCTGCGGACGAGTGCCTCACGCCCTCGCCGTCGCCCTCGGCAACAGCCAGCGCCGCGGCCGCCACACCCACCCCCGGGGAAAGCGGCACAGCCCAGCCGTCCGCCTCGCCCACGCAGACAGCACCAACATGTGAGGGGGGCAAATGACACAGATCGAGTCGACGCCCAAGCCGCGTCGAAACGTGGAACTGGTCCTGCTTATTCTCGCCCTCGGCGTGGGCATCGGCGCCAACGCCCTCGTCGGCGTGGACCGCGAAAAGGCCTTCGATACCGACTTCTGGTTCCAGTCCGGCCTCCTGACGGCCGCTGCCCTGGCATTCCACCTTGTGCTGCGCATCCGCGCCAAATATGCCGATCCGGTAATACTTCCGCTCGTGGTGGCGCTCAACGGGCTTGGCCTGGCCATGATCCACCGCCTGGACCGGGTCGGGGAAGACACCGGCAACAACCAGCTGCGCTGGACGCTCGTGGCCATGGCCGTGGCGATCGCCGTGATCTGGTTCCTCAAGGACCACCGGATCCTCCGCCGCTTCACCTACATCTCGCTGGCCGTCAGCGCGGTACTGCTGATCCTGCCCCTGGTTCCCGGCATCTCCGCCGGAGAGATCCTGGGCGCCAAGGTGTGGATCAGGATCGGTTCCATGACCTTCCAGCCCGGTGAGATCGCCAAGATCACCCTGGCCATATTCTTCGCCGGGTACCTTTCCTCGAACCGGGACCTCATCCTGCTGGCCGGCCGCAAGATGGGTCCGCTGCAGTTCCCGCGGTTCAAGGACATGGGACCCATGATCGCGGCCTGGCTCGTGAGCATCGGCGTGCTGATCTTCCAGCGCGACCTCGGCTCCTCGATCCTGTTCTTCGGCCTGTTCCTGGTCATGATCTACGTCGCCACGAGCCGCATCAGCTGGGTGATCATCGGCCTCGTCCTGATTTCCGTCGGCGGGTTCGTCGCGTCCCGCGTCTTCTCGCACGTGGCGCTGCGGATCGACGGCTGGATCAATGCCTTCACGGACGAGGTCTACGGCCGGCAATTCGGCGGCAGCCTGCAGATCGTCGAGGGCCTGTTCGGCATGGCCAACGGCGGGCTCGTCGGCACCGGCCTCGGCCAGGGCCGTCCGAACCTGGTGCCGTTCGCCAACAGCGACATGATCATCGCCTCCTTCGGCGAGGAACTGGGGCTGATCGGCGCTCTTCGCCATCGTCCTGATGTACCTGCTGCTGTTCACCCGGGGCTTCCGCGCCGCGCTCGGCACCCGGGACGCGTTCGGCAAGCTGCTGGCCTGCGGCCTTTCCTTCGCGATCGCGCTGCAGTGCTTTGTGGTGATCGGCGGCGTTACCCGGCTGATCCCGCTGACCGGCCTCACGACGCCGTTCCTCGCCGCCGGCGGCTCCTCGCTCCTGGCCAACTGGATCATCGTCGGCCTGCTGCTGATGATTTCGCACACGGCGCGCGGTCCGGTGGACACAACGCCGCTGCTGCCCGGCCAGGAACCGAGCGCCCGGAAGGAAACTCCCCGCGATGCCCTCGAAGCCGGCCCCGACGCCCGGCCCCCGTACCAGTCCCGACGCACCCACCGAGGCGGTGAAACAGCTGTGAACCAGGCCATCCGGAATTCATGGATCGCCGCGATCGCGATGTTCGCGCTGATCTTCGGCGCGCTCAGCTACGTGCAGGTGGTTGGCGCGGACGAGCTCAAAGACAATCCCTGGAACAAACGCACGCTCCTGCAGAATTACTGCAACGACCGCGGTGCGATCATCGTCGGCGGCACGCCGATAGCAGAGTCCGTGGCCGCCACGGAGAGCTGCAAGTTCCAGCGCACCTACACCCAGCCGCGAGCAATACGCCGGGATCACCGGCTACTTCTCCAGGAGCTTCGGTGTGACCGGGCTGGAGAAGGCGATGAACAAGGAGCTCGAGGGCAGCTCTGACCAGCAGTTCCTGGACCGGATCGGCCAGCTGTTCCTGGGCAACCAGCCCAAGGGCGCCTCGGTGGAACTGACGCTGGACCCCAAGATCCAGAAGCTCGCCTACGACCTCATCCCGGACGGCCAGCGCGGCTCGATCGTCGTGACGAACCCGAAGACCGGAGCCATCCTGGCCATGGTCTCCAAGCCGTCCTACGATCCCAACCTGATTGCCACCCAGGATCCGGTGGCCGAGGCCGCCAACTTCGCCGAGTTGAACAAGATTCCCGGAATCAACCTGAACCAGAACGTCAGCGGGCCCACGGGCGCATTGCTGGCGCCCGGATCGGTCTTCAAACTCGTTGACACGGCGGCGGCACTCAACTCGGGCAAATACAACAAGGACAGCGAGCTGCCCAACCCGGCGGAGATGTCCTTCCCCGGCATCCAGTACAAGCTCCCCAACTACGCGGGCGGCAACTGCTACACCCGGGACACGGCGTCGTTCGCGTTCGCCCTGCAGCAGTCCTGCAACACGCCGTTTGCCAGCATCGCCCTCGACCTGGGGCAGGAGGCCATTGCGGACCAGGCGGAGAAATTCGGCTTCGGGCAGGACTTCGGCGACCAGCTGAAGCTCGACTCCGCTCCGAGTCTCTTCCCGACCGAGCCGCTGGACGACGCGTCCCTGGCGCAGTCCTCGATCGGCCAGCGCGACGTCCGGGCCACCCCGCTCCAGATCAACACGATGACCGCTGCGATCGCCAACGGCGGGGTGCAGATGCAGCCGAACCTGATCAAGGCCGTCCGTTCCCCGGACCTGAGGCCCATCAGCGAGCCGAAACCGCAGGCCCTGCGGACCTCCACCACCCCGGAGATTTCCCGGCAGATCACCGAGTGGATGACCAGCGTTGTCAGCCAGGGCATCGGGCGCGGCGCGGCTGTTCCCGGCGTCCAGGTGGCCGGCAAGACCGGCACCGCGGAGCTCGGGGACGGCCTGAACAACTCATGGTTTACCGGGTTTGCCCCGGCGAATGACCCGCAGGTGGCTGTCACGATCGTCATGCAAGGCGTAGACATCACCACCGGCGCAAAGCTAACCAGTCCGAACGCGAAGAAGATTTTTGAGGCGGTGTTGAATAAGTGAGGCCTACATCAGGAATCACCCTCGGCGGCAGATTCCAGCTGACTACGCGCATTGCGATCGGCGGCATGGGAGAAGTCTGGAAAGCCAAAGACCTGATCCTTGGCCGCATCGTCGCCATCAAGGTGCTCAAAGAGGAGTACACCGGCGATCCGGGGTTCCTCCAGCGGTTCCGGGCAGAGGCCCGCCACACCGCGCTCCTGAACCATGTGGGCATCGCCAATGTCTTTGACTACGGCGAAGAGGACGGCTCCGCGTACCTCGTGATGGAACTGGTGCCCGGCCAGCCGCTGAGCAGCATCATCGAACACGAGCAGGTGCTCTCCCCGGACCGCACCCTGTCCATGATCGCGCAGACCGCACGGGCCCTCTCGATCGCCCACGCGCAGGGTCTGGTGCACCGTGACATCAAGCCCGGCAACCTGCTGATCACTCCTGACGGACGGGTCAAGGTCACCGACTTCGGCATCGCCCGCCTCGCCGACCAGGTTCCGCTGACCCAGACCGGGCAGGTCATGGGCACCGCCCAGTACCTGGCGCCGGAGCAGGCCACCGGGCAGACCGCGACGGGCGCCTCGGACATCTATTCGCTCGGCGTGATCGGCTACGAGTGCCTCACCGGGCACCGCCCGTTCTCGGGCGAATCCCAGATCGCCATCGCGCTGGCCCAGGTCAACGATGCTCCGCCGCCGCTGCCGGATACGCTGCCCAAGCCGGTGCGGGCCCTGTTGATGTCAATGCTGGCCAAGGACCCGAAGAACCGTCCGGCCGATGCCATCAAGCTGTCCGAAGCCGCCGAGGCCATCCGCAACGGCGATATCTCCGCGGCCCACGCCGCGGTGCCCGGCATGCTGCTTTTCGAGGCCACCACCGGGCCCATCACGGCACCCGTCGACGTCCCGACGGCTGCGACCGGCGTGATCGGCGCCAGCGCCGCTGAGGACCGGTCGACGTCGGCTACCTCGGCACTGCCGGTTGTCGGCGCCGCGGGCGCCGGCGCCGCTGCCGGACTGGCTGCCGGGGCAGCTGCGGCCAGCGCGTACGGTGCACGCAACACCCTCTCCCGCGCCGATGCCCTCGCGGTGGAACGCCAGTGGGTGCAGGAGGACGACGACGAGTTCGACGAGCCGACGGATGAGCCTGCCCGCCGCGGCCGGAGCCCGTGGACGTGGCCGCTCATTGCCTTGATCCTGCTGGTGCTGTTCTCCCTGGTGGGCGTGATCCTGACCCAGGCCGGCATTCTGTTCCCGCCGCAGGCCCCGGCCAGCAGCAACGCGGCAACCACGAGCGCCCCCGTCAGCTCGAGCCCCAGCAATTCGCCCACGTCCACGAGCGCCACCCCCACCACCAGCTCGGCGACTCCCACCGAGTCGACGCCGGCGGCCATCAACCTGATCCCGGACGCATACCGCGGGCAGCAGTACAACGATGTCCGCAACAAACTGATCGGCATGAACCTCCAGGTCAAGGGCCTCGAGGTTGCCAACGCCGCGGCGCCCGGGACGGTCCTCGACATCGATCCGTCCGGTCCCGTCCAGCCCGGCAGCACCATCACCGTGAGCTACTCCAAGGGCCCGGAAATGGTCTCGGTTCCCGCGATCCCGTCCGGATCCTCGGAGGCAGAAGTGCAGCAGGCCATCCAGGCCGCCGGGCTCCGCTGGGTCAAGGGCGCCGACGTCGCACCCACGTAACAAGAAAGAGGATGCCGGCACGTTCGTGAGCTCGGAACCCGGCCAGGGTCAGAACGTGGCCGCCGGCTCCGTGGTGACCTATCACCTGGCGGCCAAAACGGCCTCCCCGAGCAACTCCGCGTCAAAGGGACCGTAGGTCACCGTGTCTAATTCACCCCGCACACCGTCGCACAGGGAGGACCGCGGGCCCGTGAACACGCAGCGCGTCCTCAGTGGGCGTTACGAGCTGGGTGAGCTGATCGGGCGCGGCGGCATGGCTGATGTGTTCCGCGGAACGGACACGAGGCTGGGCCGTACCGTGGCCGTCAAGCTGCTCCGCCCGGACCTTGCCAGGGACCCCCAGTTCCAGGCCCGCTTCAAGCGCGAGGCGCAGGCCGTGGCCGCGCTGAACCATCCGTCGATCGTTGCCGTCTATGACACCGGGGACCACGCCGTCCCGGGTGACCACGACGACACCGTCAGGGTGCCGTACATCGTGATGGAGTTCGTTTCCGGAAAGACGATCCGCGACCTTGCCCGGGCCAAGGAAGTCAGCATCGACCAGGCGATCGACTTCACCCTGGGCGTCCTCGCGGCCCTCGACTACAGCCACAAGGCCGGCATCGTCCACCGCGACATCAAACCGGCGAACGTGATGTTCTGCCCGGACTCGAACAGCATCAAGGTCATGGACTTCGGCATCGCCCGCGCCATGGCGGATTCTTCCGCGACCATGACGCAGACCCAGGCCGTCGTGGGGACCGCCCAGTACCTCTCCCCGGAGCAGGCCCGCGGCGAGACCGTGGACGCCCGCAGCGACCTCTACTCGGCGGGGTGCCTGCTCTACGAGATGCTGACCGGACGTCCGCCGTTCGTCGGCGACAGCCCCGTTTCCGTGGCTTACCAGCATGTCCGGGAGATCCCGGAACTCGCCAGCAGCCTGAACCCGGAGATTTCCGAGGCCCTCGACAGTGTGCTGATGAAGGCCCTGCAGAAGAACCGCGCAGACCGTTTCCAGGACGCGGCGGCTTTCCGGCGTGCCCTCCGCGCGGCCCGCAGCGGGGTGGGAGTGGCACCGCTGGCGGCCAGTGAGGCCCCGACCGACCCGAACGACACAGTGCCCGCGCGTGATGACACTCCGACCGCCGCGTTCCCGATGACCGGCGCCAAGTTCCTCGATGATGTGCCCGGCGGCCGGCTGCGGCCGACCCAGGAATCTCCCGGCCAGGACGACGCCCTGACGGCCCAGTCCGCCGCCTATGACGACCCGGACACGGGCAGCCTTCCGTTCGCCCTGCCTGCCGAACGGGAAGCCACCACTCGGCAGAAGTCCCGCCGCCGGACCTGGATCGCCACCCTCGTGGTGCTCACATTGCTGGTGCTCGGCGGCGGCGGCCTCTGGCTCTACAACATGACCAACCAGCCCCCGCCGCCGGTGGTCAAGGTCGACGTTCCGCCCGTGGCGTCCCTGACGGAGTCCGAGGCGCTGCAGAAGCTCTACGGCGCAGGCCTCAGACCCCGCATCACCCGGTTGCAGCACGAGACCGTGGCCAAGGGCATCGCCATCGGCACGGCACCCGACCCGGGGACTGCCCTGGACCCCAATTCGGAGATCACGCTCAACATTTCGGAGGGACCGAGCGTCGTGGTGATCCCCGCGGACCTGCCCGGCCGGACCGAGGCTGCCGCCCGGGACGTCCTGCGGCAAAAGGGCCTGACCGGGGCGCCGGCCACCATCATGAACAACAGCCCCACCGTGCCGGCCGGCATTGTCATCACCACCAAGCCGGCGCCGGGACAGGCCGTTGCGGTCGGAAGCGCGGTCGAACTCGTCGTCTCCACCGGCAAGGTCGCCATGCCCCAGCTGATCGGGCTCCCGCAGGCCGAGGCCGAGGCGGCCCTGAAGGCCCTGGGCCTGCTCATCAGCGTGACGGAGGCCGAGAACTCCCAGGTGGAACCGGGCCGGGTCACCGCGCAGAGTGACGCGGCGGATGCCCTGGTGGAGCAGGGGAAGACCATTCCCGTCGTCGTGGCCAAGGCTCCGCCGCCGCCGCCCACCACCCCGAGCCCGAAACCGACCTCCACGAAGGGGTCCAAGGAGAGCGGGACCTCCGGGCTTATCCCTTAACGGGTCCAGATGTCCGGGACCGGGCGCCGGTCCGGCGTCCGGTCAGTGTTTGATGAGCGGGCTCAGCGCCGCGGCACGCTGGGCTGCGCCGGCCATGCCGAGCGACTCCAGCCAGTTTCCGAGCATCTGGTAGCCGCCTTCCGTCAGGACGGACTCCGGGTGGAACTGGACCCCGTGCAGCGGGGCGCCGCGGTGCTGCAGACCCATCACGACGCCGGTTCCGGTCTCCGCGGTGATCTCCAGGATCTCCGGGATGCTTTCGCGGACGGCGGCCAGGGAGTGGTAGCGGGTAGCGGTGAACGGGGACGGGATCCCGGCGAACACCCCGGTTCCGTGGTGCTCCACGAGCGAGGTCTTGCCGTGCATCAGTTCCGGGGCGTGGGTGACCGTTCCGCCATAGGCTTCGGCCAGGGCCTGGTGTCCCAGGCACACTCCGAGCATCGGCTTGGTGTGGCCGCCGCACCATTTGATCAGCTCGATGCAGACGCCCGCTCCTGCCGGGGTTCCCGGGCCGGGGGAGATAAGGACGCCGTCGCGCGCTTCGGCCATTTCGATCGCCTCGGCGAGCGTGACGTCGTCATTGCGGACCACTGTGGTCTCCGCGCCAAGCTCCTGGAGGTATCCCACCAGGGTGTACACAAAGCTGTCGTAGTTGTCGACGACGAGGATCTTGGTTGTGCTCATGGGTGCCTTGCTGAACCAATCGTTGAATCAGTGAACTGGGTGAATTGTGCCATCCAGGGAAAAAGGAACTGAACCATCAATACCAGCCCGCCGGTGACAAGCACCAGCGCGGTGGCAACGCGGAGCCACAGTGGGCCCGGGAGATGCCGGAAGATCCATGCGTACACGGTTCAGGCCTTCCCGACGGCGAGCTGGACCTGGGCGGCAATTTCGGCCGGCGGGCCCGCCGAAGCCGGCCGCCACTGTTCCAGCAGCGCGTAGGCGACGAAGCGTTCCTGCGAGCCGAAGCGCGGATTGCAACTGGTCATGGTGAGGTAGCTTTCCGTGGGGGTTGCCGACGGTTGGGTGGGGACCGGCAGCAGCACGTCCGTGCGGCCGGGCAGGACAACCTCGCTGTTCCGGAAGACGTAGGTGTAGTACCCGTCCCGGGTCTGGACGTAGATCCGGTCGCCGGGAACCAGCGCGTCGATGTTGTCCAGGACTGCGCCGTGGGTCTGCCGGTGGCCGGCAACAGCAAAGTTCCCGATCGCGCCGGGCATGGATGTGCCCTCGTAGTGGCCGATGCCCAGGCTGTCGAGCACCGCGGGGCTGGTCCCCTGGACGATGGGCCGCGAATATTCCGCGCCGAACCTGGGAACGTACAGGATGCCGATGGTAGCGCCGGCGGCCGGCTCCGCGGAGGTGACCGGAGTTCCGTAGCCCACGCCGGGGGCTTCCGACGGCGTGGCGGGGGTTGCCTGCGGCACCGTGCTGTCCGGTTCCAGGGGGCCGTTGAACTGCCGGGCAAAGTCCTTGACGACGCCGCGCTGGCTCGCGTCGGACTCGATGTTGGTCCACCACAGCTGCCAGGCAATAAACAGGAGCAAGACCACACCGGCGGTGATGAACAGCTCGCCCAGGACCCCGATCGTGCGGGCGACCCGGCCGGCGTTGCCGACCGTCCCCGGATCGGCTCTGTCCTGCTGCGGCAGCACTGTGGCTTCTCCTCATGGTCGTTCGCGGCGGACGCCTGCGTGGCCTGAATTACAGCTAGAATTGGCTGCGAGCAAGAATTCACAGTTGACCAAGAGCGTGTTGACCACTGGCGTTGTCCTTCTTGCAGGATATCAAGCCAAGGTGCCGCTCCTGGTCCCGCCCGCCAAGGAGGACCCGTGCCCGAGTCGAAACCGCGAAAAAGGACAGCCCGCGCGTCGCAGCAGGCATCGGCCGCGTCGGCCGACAAGCCGAATGCGGTGTGGTTCAAGCCTGTAATGTTCGGCCTGATGATCATCGGCCTGCTGTGGATCATCACGTTCTACATCAGCGAAGCCACCATGCCGGTCGGCGCATGGGGCTCGTGGAACATCGTGGCGGGCTTCGGCATTGCCATTGTGGGATTCCTGATGACAACCCGCTGGCGTTCCTGATCCACCAGCGAAAGGCCCCCATCCAGGTTCACTGGACGGGGGCCTTTCCCGTTTAACACTCGCGGCCACTGCACACAGCGCTTCACCACCGCGGGGCAGCCGGGGCTGGCGGGGCTGGCGGCCGGTTCCCGGGCACGGGCACGTTGCGTCCGGGAGCGTCAGTCGCCGAGGAGGCGCCTTTCGTGGGCAAAGGCAATCAGCTGCAGCCGGGTGCGCAGTTTCAGCTTGTCCAGCACGCTCCGCAGGTGGGTCTTGACGGTGGCTTCGGAGACGAACAGGCTCTCCGCCATTTCGCCGTTGCTGAGTCCTTTCGCCGCGAGCAGGAAAACGTCGCGTTCCCGTGGGGAAAGCACGTCCAGGATGGCCAGGTCCGGCCCTGTTGCGCGCCCGTTCCGCGCGGCATGTTCGAAAAGGGAGTGCACAGACCCCGGTGCGATCACGGAGTATCCGGAGTGGACGGTGCGGATGGCGGCGAGCAGGAATTCCGGCTCGGCGCTCTTAAGGAGATACCCGCTGGCCCCTGCCTGTACTGCCTCGACAACCGCCTGATCCCGGTTGAAGGTGGTCAGCGCAATGATCTTGGGCTTGTCAGCGCCGGCAGCATCGGCGTGCTGGACGATTTTCCGGGTGGCCGTGACCCCGTCCATGACTGGCATCCGAAGGTCCATCAGCATAACGTCCGGCCGCCGTTCGCTCGCCAATGCAATTGCCTGTTCCCCGTCGCCGGCCTCTCCGGACAGTTCCATGTCCGTCTGGCTTTCAATGAGCATCCGGAGACCTGCACGGAACAGGGGCTGGTCATCCACGAGGGCCACGGTGATCCGGGAGCCGGCATCAGCCACGGTTGCCCGCATCCTGTTCCAGCATGGCCGCCCTCGGCAGGCTGATGCCGGCCAGAATCGGCTGGACCTGAAGCTTTTCGGCCGCTGCGGCGAAGTCCTCGGTGGCAGCCTCAGCGGTGGGGTCGCCAGGGCCGGCTTCCCGGCTTCCGTACGGGACAAAGACCGTCACCCGGAAGTGGTCCCCGTCAGGTCCTGCCGTCATCCAGCCGCCGGCCATGTGGGCACGCTCGCGCATGCCGGGAATTCCACGGCCGGTTCTGGCCAGCGCCGGGTTCTCGGCACCGGACTGGTCGGTTCCGGCCAGCACCGAGGCCACGTGCAGGGTCAGGCCCGGCCCGCTCCAGTCAACGTGGAGCCGCACTTCAGTGCCGCGGCCGCCGTGTTTGAGGGCATTGGTCAGGCATTCCTGGACGATCCGGAACACCGCCATCTGCTGTCCCGTGGAGAGCTCCGCGGGCGGCCCGGATTCGCTGGCATGGATCGTCAAACTGCCGCGCTGCATCCCCTCAATGAGCGCCTTGATGTCGCTGAGCCTCGGCTGGGGCGTCACCATGCCGTCGTCGCGGACCCCCTCGATCACGCGTTGGGCATCCACCAGTGCGCTGCGGGCCGAGCGGGCGATCGTGTCCAGTGCGTTGAGGACGGCCTTGGGCTGGTCCTTGCTCAGGTAGCGGGTTCCGTCGGCCTGCGCGGCGATGACGGCCAGGGAGTGGGCGAGGACGTCGTGGAGGTCCCGGGCGATGCGCGTCCGTTCCTGCTCCACGATCAGGTCGATCTCGGTTTCCTTCAGGCTGCTCTGGGCCAGTTCGCGGGCGCGGAACAGGCTGCCCCGTTCCTGGTACAGCGCCAGCAGGAGTCCGACGGCGGCGCAGGCTCCGGCGATCACCAGCAGGAGCGCGAAGAGCTGCGGGCCGTACCTCATGATCATCGGCCGGTCACCGAAATACATGGGCATGAACCAGCCGACGCCGTCACCGTATCTCCACGAGAGCATAAGGAAGGTCATGAGCGCCATGAACGCCAGATTGGCGGCCGTTGCGATGTACCGCATTCGCGCCGGGGCGGTCCAAAGGATGAAGCCAAGGGCTACGAAGGATCCCAGATAGATGGCCCAGTGGTTGGCTGCCATGGGCGGCAGGGCATTGCTCAGCTGACCGGCGAGGAGTGCCGCCGTGAACCCGAGGGACACGAGCGGTTTCCACGACGCGGCGGCAACCGCGAGTGTCATCAGGACCAGCGCCCAGTTTCCCGGCCATGCCAGCCAGGAGCCGCCCATCCGGCCCGCCTCGGCCACGCACCACAGTGCGAAGAAGATGGCGGCTGCCACAGGGGCGCCCCAACGCCGCGCAAATTTCAGAACTGGTTCCATGCAAGTCACCATATCCACGGCATTCCCGCGGACCCTCCGCGACAGGGCAATCTCAACCTAAAAGCCAGATGTTTCATTCATCGAGCCAGTTCAGGCGGATGCCCTCGGGTCGGCGCGGCGGGGCTGTGCTTGCCGTCGGGTGTCAGCGGACCCCTCCCGGTGACAGATAATGCTGGGAAGGGCACAACCCACAGGAGAGGACTCCAGATGACCCCGGCTGTCACCGGCTCGATCATTGGCGACGACGGATTGGCGCGCCCGCCGTGGGCGGCCGTCGACCCCCTGTTGCGCGAGTACTACGACACGGAGTGGGGTCTGCCTGTCCGCGATGAGCAGGGCCTGTACGAGCGCATCAGCCTCGAGGCCTTCCAGGCGGGTCTGTCCTGGGCCACGATCCTCCGGAAAAGGCCCGCCTTCCGGGCCGCGTTCCACGACTTCCACCCCGAGACGGTCGCCGCCTTCGGCCCGGCCGACGTCGAACGCCTCATGCAGGATGCGGGCATCGTCCGCAACCGGCTCAAGATCCAGGCCGCGATCACGAACGCGCAGGCCACGATCGCACTCCGGGACGACGGCGGCCTGGTGGACTTCGTCTGGCAGTTCCAGCCGGTGACCACCCCGGTGCCCACCATGCACGAGCACATCCCCACAACGTCCCCGGAGTCGGTTGCGCTCTCCAAGGCGCTCCGCAAGCGCGGCTTCGCCTTTGTCGGCCCCACCACCATGTACGCCCTGATGGAAGCCATCGGGATGGTGGACACCCACCTGCTCGACAGCCACCGGCGCGGCAGCTCGGGCGTGTGGCCGCACTGAGCGGCTGTGGACAACTGCACCTAAGTTATCCACAGTGTGGATAACTTAGGTGCTCGACCTGCCCGAAACCCGTAAAATCCGGCCGCACGGCGCCGCCACGGACCCGATCCGACATTCCGGGACTGTGAATTACAGGCTTGTAAGTTATTAACAGTGTGGATTGTCTGTGGATAAGTGATCCGGCTGGCCCCGCTGCACCGCCGTCGTGCCGCCCGTCGGCCGCCGTCGCCCTCGAAATCGCCGTACCGCTGCGATTTCGCCGGAAAATTACGGCGAATTCGGCCGTTTCCGGCGAACTCGGCGAAAACGGGCGGGCCGGGGCGGGTACGGGCAGGGTTTGGGAGGGATTGGACGGGTTTCGCCGGGCACGCGGGAGTTATCCACTTAATAACAAGCGACTACCCACACGTTATCCACAGGTGGGGATAACCTTGGCCCCGAACGCACCTCACTGGCGATCTGAGCGCCCGAGTCGGGACTTCAGGTTCCGGATACTCAGAGCATCAAGTTATTAACAGTGTGCATAAGGCTGTTGAAATCAGATGTAACTTCTTGGTGCCGTCCGGGGGCTGCAATGCCAGGTCCGCCCGGTCTCCCCGCAGTGATGCGGAAGACCGTTTTCCGCCATGCGCTGGACACGGAGTTGTCCACTTAACCACAGGGGAACCCACAGGAGTTATCCACAATTGTGGAGATCTGCGAAGCCTTGAGGGGAAAATCGCCAGCACGGGCGGACAGATTGGGATCGGCGTGCTGAACTACAGCCGTGTAAGTTACCAACAGTGTGGATAACCCCTGTGGACAACTTCTGGCAGGCGGGGCAATGGGGCTGATCCCCAGGTCGCCCGGGCCGGCCAACAAGCCGCGAGCCCGGCCGTGCAGCCCCTAAGGCGCGGGGGACGGCCGTATATAGGGGCGCAGAGTGGAGCTCAGGCCCGGTCACGGCAGGGAAGGGGGCACGTTCAGGCGCCCGCAGGGCGCGGCAGGATCCGGCGCGGGCAGGATCGGGCGCGAGCAAGGGGCTCAGCGAAACAGAGGGCCGGCCGGAGCGCAGCAATGGCCGGGGCCGGGCGCGAAGAAGGAGGGGCCCCACGACGGGCGCAGAGAACAGGGAGTGCGGGTCTTAGGAGCTTGCCACGCGCAGGGCGGAGGCGGCGAGCAGCAAAGCGAACACCAGCACCAGGCCGGTGGCCTGCAGGAGGCCCTGCCGCGGCCCGCGGGGGGTGTACGCGATGACGGCGGCACAGAGGGCGCCGGTGATGGCTCCGCCGAGGTGGGCCTGCCAGGCAATCTGGGGGACCAGGAATCCGATCACGCCGTTGATGGCGATCAATACCCACAGCTGCCTGGTATCTCCGCCGCGGTGGCGCTGGACCACCAGCATGGCGCCGAAGAGGCCGAAGATGGCGCCGGAGGCGCCAACGACGCCGCTGAGCGGCTGGCCCGGGACGTAGCCGGGCGTCAGCAGGAGGTATCCGACCGATCCGCCGAACGCGGAGAGAAGATAGACCGCCAGGAAACGGATGCGGCCCAGAAGGGGTTCCAGGGCCTGCCCGAACATCCACAGCATGTACATATTGAGCACGATGTGGAGGATGAAGCCCTGGGAATGAAGGAAAGCCGAGGTCACCATGCGCCAGGGTTCGAAAACGCCGAACTCCGGGGATGCGTAGACGGTGGCGAACGCGAAGTCCTGATAGATCCCGTCATTGGGGACCAGCCACTGGAGTACAAAGACCACGGCACACACCGCGATGATGGCGTAGGTCACTACGGGTTTGCCGTTGGCCACGGCGCCGCCGTAGACCGTCTTGACGTCCGGCGTCGTACGTTTTGTTTCGTTGACACAGTCAACGCACTGGAATCCGACGGCGGCCGCCCGCTGGCAGTCGGGGCACGCAGGGCGCCCGCACCGCTGGCAGCGCACATAGGCGGGCCGGTCCGGGTGCCGTGGGCACACCGGGATCTGCGCGGACGGCTCTGCCGCCGGAATTCCGTAGCTCATGGCTGGAGCTTAGAGCTTTTCTACGTCAATGCTGTTGATGACGACGTCCTCGACGGGGCGGTCGCCCATGCCGGTGCGGACACCCTCGATGGCGTCAACAACCTTCTTGGATTCCTCGTCGGCAACTTCACCGAAGATGGAGTGCTTGCCCTGCAGCCAGCCGGTGGGGATGGTGGTGATGAAGAACTGTGACCCGTTGGTGCCACGGCCCATCTGGATGCCGGCGTTGGCCATGGCCAGCTTGTACGGCTCGTTGAAGGTGAGTTCCGGGTGGATCTCGTCGTCGAACTTGTAGCCCGGTCCGCCGACGCCGCGGCCCAGGGGGTCGCCGGCCTGGATCATGAAGTCTTTGATGATGCGGTGGAAGATCGTGCCGTCATACAGCGGCGTGCCGGTCTTGTCCTCGCCCGATTCGGGGTGTGTCCAGGCCTTCTCGCCGGTCGCCAGGCCGACGAAGTTTTCGACGGTCTTGGGGGCGTGGTTGCCGAAGAGGTTAACGACGATGTCGCCCTGGCTCGTGTGGATGGTTGCTTTTGCGGTTGCGATGGCAGTCATGGGCCTATTCTTCCATGGCAGGCCCGTCCACACAGGGCCTGCCAGCGAGTTCCGCGCTGGGTGAAATCAGCCCGAAATCAGCCCGAAGAATAGCCGGTGAGGTCTGGGACACGTAGGCTAACTCCAGAACCGTCACATTAATCGGGAGGTAGTTGTGAAAAAAACGGATCGTATTGCCCGTGACCTGGAGCAGTCAGTCAGCACCGGGGTAGAGACCGCCAAAGACTGGGCCACCCCGCGAGTGGAAGCAGCCGTCAACTGGGCCGTTCCGCGTCTCCAGCAGGGCCTGGATACCGCTTCTCCCAAGATCCAGGAGGGGCTCAAGTCGGCAGCCCACAATCTGGCCGACGGCGTCGCAACCGTGACCCCGCGCCTCCAGGACGGCCTGGCTCAACTCGCCCCGAGGATCCACGACGCCGTTGAAGGCGCCACTCCGCGACTCCACGAGGCGCTGGACAAGGCGACGCCGGTGATCGCCAACGCACGCGACCGGGTGGTCGTCGAGTACCTGCCCAAGCTGTCGGACCAGATCGGCTATGCCTCCGAAGCCGTGCACCGCACGCTGGAAAGCGCACCGGCGCACGTTGATGCCGTCGCCCAGAAGCTTGGCGAGGTGGGGATCATCCACAGCGTCCAGGAGCAGGCGAAGACTGCCGGCAGCCACATCAAGGTGGCCGCCAACGAGGCCAGCAAGGCTGTCAGCGGCCAGTTGGCACAGCCGAAGAAGCCCAAGCACCGCGGGCTGCTCATCTTCGGCGTGATCGCCGCGGCCTTCGCCGCAGGTGTGGCGGCCTGGAAGGCTTCCAAGCCCGCCGAGGACCCGTGGAAGACCCCGGCTCCCGTAACGCCGGCTCCGGTTCCGGCCACCACCGTCAATGACGTCGGGGACACCGCCGCGGCGGCCGGCGCGGCAACTGTTGCCGCAGCCGACAAGGCAGCGGATGCCTCCGGCGACGCTGCAGGCTCCGTGTCTTCAGCCGTCTCCGACGCCACCGACACTGCCAAGCACGTCGCAGAGAACGCTGCCGAAAACGTCAAGGATGCCGCCGCCACGGTGGCAACCGATGCGAAGACCGCAGTGCGTAACATCGCCGCCAGCCTGAACAACGGCGCGGACAAGAACAGCGGCAAATAGTCAGTAACCGGGCCGCCTGACGGCAGCCACTGAGGGAGGGATTCCGCCACAGGCGGGATCCCTCCCTTGTTCTTTTCCGGACGGGCGTGGAATCCCGCCGCCGGAACGCCCGCCGCCGGAAGGATTATGTGGCATGGGTGCTAAATTTGAGGGGATGTCACCCGATAGATCCTCTGAGGATGCTTTACGCGATGCCGTGCCGCTACCGGCCGTATCCATTGTCATCCCCGCGTATAACGAGGAAAGCGTCATCAGGCAGTGCCTGATCGCAGCGGTTTACCAGTCCGTTCCCGCCCACGAGATCATCGTGGTGGACAACATGTCCAAGGACCGCACCGCCGGGATAGTGCAGCAGATGCAGCTCGAGTACCCGGAAAGCCCCATCATCCTGCTCAGCCAGGACAAGGACCAGGGGCTCATTCCCACCCGGAACTTCGGCCTGGACCGCGCCACCGGTGATGTCCTCGGCCGGATCGACGCCGACTCCGTGCTCGAGCCGGACTGGGTTGAGCAGGTTCAGAAGGCGTTCGCAGACCATTCCGTCCACGCCGCCACCGGCCCGGTGGTCTATTACGACATGCCGATGCGCCGCTTCGGCCTCAAGGCCGACGACAAAATGCGCCAGCTGATGCTCAGGCTCGCCAAGCACCAATACCACTTCCTCTTCGGCTCCAATATGGCGCTGCGCCGCTCCGCCTGGGAGGCCATCCGTGAGGAGACCTGCCGGGATGAGAAGGACGAGATGCACGAGGACATCGATCTCTCGCTGCATCTGGCCGACCATGAACTCCGGATCCAGTACTGGCCCCAGATGGTTTCCGGGATGTCGGCACGGAGGCTGGAGGATTCCCCCCGCGACTACCGCTACTACGTGACCCGGTTCGACCGCACGTACAAGGCACACAACGTGAAGAAGATGGCACTGAAGGCACCCATGGTGGTGTTCTTCTCGGTGTACTTCCCGGCGAAGCTCCTGCGCGCCATCCACACGGTCAACACCGCCCAGCCGGCCCGCCGCGGCGGTCAGTAGCCTCCGGCCTAGTCTGTCCCGAGCTCGGCAACCCGGGCGGCGTCCCGGCGCATGGAGCGCGAGCTCCGCTGCCCCAGGACCACGACGGCGAGACCCACAAGGATCAGGCCCAGCCCGGCGTAGGTCCCGGCGGGCAATTTCTCCGCCAGGAACGCCGCAGCCAGCAGCGCGGCTCCCGGGATCTCCAGCAGGATGATCATCGAGACCAGCAGCGGGCTCATCGTGGCCAGCAGATGGTTGAACGCGGTGTGGCCGATCAGCTGGGCGCACACGGTGATGGCCAGGATGCCGAGCCAGCCGGCGGCCTCGAAGCCGGCCAGCGGCTGCTGGGACACCAGTGCCAGGACCGCGACGACGGCCGCGCACATGCCGTAGCAGAGGGTCGTGTAGACCCCGGTGCCCATCGTCTGGCGGGCCTTGCCGCCGGCGAGGGTGTAGATCCCGGCGAGGGCGCCGCCAGCGAGGGCCAGGAGGTCACCCAGGAGCGCATCCGGGGACGTGCCCATGTCGAACCCGGTAATCGCGACGACCCCGCCGAAGGCGATGCCCGAGGCCCGCCAGCACCTGCCAGCGGTGCCGTACGCCCCGGAACAGCTGGAACACGGCGATCCACCCGGACTGGAGGCAGACGAGGGCCGTGGCCGCCGCCACGGACGTCAGTTGCAGGGAGGTGATGAAGCAGGCGAAGTGCAGTGCCAGCGCGACGGCGGCGGCGAGGGACCAGCGGAACTCGTTTCCTGTCACGCGGGAGAACTGGCGCGGTTCCCGGACCAGGACGGGACCCGCCATCACGGCCGCGCCGATCGCGTTGCGCCAGAAGGCGATGGCCAGGGCGCTGACGGACGTGGCCCCCAGGGTGGCGGCGATGAGGGGCCCGGAAGAGGCCACACCCAGCACTCCGAGGGCGGCAAGGAAGAAGTTCACGGTCCAACACTAGTAGGGCAGGGAGGGTGGCCGCGGACGGCGCGTGTGTCCTTGACCGCGGCAGGTGGCGGTGCCACTCTTAAATCCGGTCTCACACCATCCATAAAGGAGACCACGATGGCGTCAATCATCCGCAAGAGCCTGGATAAGCCGGAGGAAACCCGACCGGTCAAAGACGGGAAGGGCCAGGTGGAGCTCGTCAACCTCGACGCTGGTGCCGTCGCACGAGCGACCTTCCTGCCGGGATGGAAATGGTCCCAGCACGTCAAGCCGATCGCGCAGACGGACAGCTGCATGGTTGCCCACAAGGGCTATACCGTCTCCGGGCACCTCAAGGTTGTGATGGACGACGGCGAAGAGAACGAATTCGGGCCGGGCGACTTCGGCATCATCCCGCCGGGCCACGACGCGTGGGTGGTCGGCGACGAGCCCTACGTCTACATCGACTGGCAGGGCATGGACGAGTACGCGAAGCCCAAAGAGTGAGGTAATTCCATTCAGCATCCCGGCCGGGCATGCAAAAGGCCCCGGACCGCGTTTCCGCGGGCCGGGGCCTTTTCTTATGGTGGAGGCACGGGGACTCGAACCCCGAACCCCCTGCTTGCAAAGCAGGTGCGCTACCAATTGCGCCATGCCCCCATAAGAAGCAACCCGTCAATCATACCCCAGTGCGAGGAGCTGATTTCCAGCTCCCGTACCTGGTGCCTGCGCTAATCAACCGTATCGGTTGACTCGCTCCAGACCGTTTTCCGGGCTTCAGACTCCTGCACCTTCCGGTAGAGCAAGACGCCTGCGATCGTAGCTGCAACAACCAGCAACTTCTTCACATGCACCCCGTTCCAGTCCCGGCAAAACCCGGACCATCACTAAACTTCTACCGAAACCTGTACAGGTTCCGTGGGCGTACCAGGACTTGAACCTGGGACCTCTTCGTTATCAGCGAAGCGCTCTAACCGCCTGAGCTATACGCCCCGATGCCTCATCGGGCCGAGATACGACTTTACAGCACATCCCGGCCCGATCTCAAATCGAGGCATTTCCCGGGAAAATATCCGGGAAAAATGCGGGATTTAGTCGTCCGTCAGCGTGACGCCGATGCCGCCCACGAGGGTGGCGGAGATGTTGTACAGCACGGCCGAGAGCATCGACAGGGCCGTCAGCAGCACGACGTTGATCACGGCGATGATGGTGGCGAAGGACGCCACCTGGCCCAGCGAGGCCACCTTCTTCAGTTCGAACCCGCCGCCCTCGGAACCGGCCAGGGTGCCCAGGAGGCTGTCGACCTGATCAAAGATGCCGGTCAGGTCAAGGACGGTCCAGAGCACGATCGCTGCCACGACAGTCACTATGCCCAGCGCCACGGACAGCAGGAATGCCATCTTCAGCACGGACCAGGGCTCCACCTTGCTGACCAGCAGCCGGGCGCGCCGTACTTTGGCCTTGGGGGCGGGCTTGATCAGGCCGGCGGTGTTCTGCCCGGCCCCCGTCGGACGGCCCTGCGCGGGGCGCTGTCCGGGCGCGGGCGGGCGCTGTGCTGTGCCGGCGGCTCCGGCCTGCACGCCGGGGCGCTGCTGGGGGCGTGACGGCGCGCTCACGCGCGGCGCGGCTGCTGGCTGCCGCGTTCCGCCGCTGTTCGGCGTGGGATATGAGTCGGGATTACTCACTCGTTACCTCCGGTGTTGTCTTCGTCCAGCTCGGCATTGCCTGATGACTCATCTGACTCCGGGGCCGGTACTGATTCTGCCTCTACGGACCCGTCGTGCGATCCGGTATCTTCAGCCAACGTTACGTCATCCGGGGCGGATGCCTGACTTTCCTCGTCAGTTTCGAGGCCACGTTCGCTGTTGCGGGCGACCTCGATGATGCGGTCATTCTTGTCCGGCTTGGCAAAGATCACACCCATCGTGTCGCGTCCCTTGGCCGGAACACCGGCCACCGAGGAACGGACAACCTTGCCGCCTTCCATCACGACGAGGACCTCGTCTTCGGCCTGGACGATCAAGGCGCCGACGAGGTGTCCGCGCTCCTCCTGGTACTTGCCGACCTTGATGCCGAGGCCACCGCGGCCCTGGAGCCGGTATTCCTCCACGGCGGTGCGCTTGGCGAAGCCGCCCTCCGTCACGATGAACACGAAGGATCCGTCAGTGACGACGTCGGCCGCGAGCAGCTCGTCATCCTCGCGGAACTTCATCCCGGTGACGCCGGAGGTTGCCCGGCCCATCGGGCGCAGGGCTTCATCCGTCGCGGTGAAGCGGATGGACTGCCCCTTGCGGGACACCAGCATGAGGTCATCGGTCTCGGAGACCAGCTGGGCGGAGACGAGCTCGTCGCCGTCGCGGAGGTTGATGGCGATGACGCCGGCGGACCGGTTGGTGTCGTAGTCCTCCAGCCGGGTCTTCTTGACGAGGCCGCGCTTGGTGGCCAGTACGAGGTACGGCGCGTGCTGGTAGTCCCTCAGGTCCAGCACCTGGGCGATGTGTTCGTCCGGCTGGAAGGCCAGCAGGTTGGCCACGTGCTGGCCCTTGGCGTCACGCCCGGCTTCGACCAGTTCGTAGGCCTTGGCCCGGTAGACCCGGCCCAGGTTCGTGAAGAACAGCAGCCAGTGGTGCGTCGTGGTGACGAAGAAGTGCTCGACGACGTCGTCGCCGCGCAGCTGCGCTCCCTTGATGCCCTTGCCGCCGCGCTGCTGCGAACGGTAGTTGTCGCTGCGGGTGCGCTTGACGTAGCCGCCGCGGGTGATGGTGACGACCATTTCCTCTTCGGGAATCAGGTCTTCCATCGACATATCGCCGTCGAAGCCCAGCAGGACCTTGGTGCGGCGGTCATCGCCGTGCTTGGCCACGATCTCGCCCAGCTCGGTGCTGATGATCGAGCGCTGGCGTTCCTCGGAGGCCAGGATCGAGTTGTACTCGGTGATCAGTGCCTCGAGTTCGGCATGCTTGTCCTGGATTTTCTGGCGTTCCAGGGCGGCGAGCCGGCGCAGCTGCATGTCCAGGATGGCAACGGCCTGGATCTCATCGATCTCCAGCAGCTGCATCAGGCCGTCGCGGGCGGCTTGGGTGGTGTTCGAGGCCCGGATCAGGGCGATGACCTCATCGAGTGCATCGAGTGCCTTGAGCAGGGCCCGCAGGATGTGCGCTTCCTCCTCGGCCTTGCGGAGGCGGTAGCGGGTCCGGCGCGCAATGACGTCCATCTGGTGCGTCACCCAGTGGCGGATGAACGCATCCAGGCTCAGCGTGCGGGGAACGCCGTCGACGATCGCCAGCATGTTCGCGGCGAAATTGTCCTGCAGCTGGGTGTGCTTGTAGAGGTTGTTCAGCACCACCTTGGCGACGGCATCGCGCTTGAGCACGATCACCAGGCGCTGGCCGGTGCGTCCCGAGGTTTCATCGCGGAGGTCGGCGATGCCGGAGATCTTGCCGTCCTTGACGAGTTCGGCGATCTTGATCGCCAGGTTGTCCGGGTTGGCCTGGTACGGCAGCTCGGTGACCACGAGGCAGGTGCGGCCCTGGAGTTCCTCGACGTTGACCACGGCCCGCATCGTGATGGAGCCGCGGCCCGTGCGGTAGGCGTCCTCGATGCCCTTGTGGCCCAGGATCGTGGCGCCGGTCGGGAAGTCCGGTCCCTTGACGCGCTGGATCAGCTCTTCGAGCAGCTCTTCGCGGCTGGCGGTCGGGTTGGCCAAGTACCACTGCACACCATCGGCGACCTCGCGGAGGTTGTGCGGCGGGATGTTGGTTGCCATGCCGACGGCGATGCCGGAGGAACCGTTCACCAGGAGGTTCGGGAACCGCGCCGGCAGGATGGTCGGTTCCTGGTTCTTGCCGTCGTAGTTGTCCTGGAAGTCGACGGTTTCCTCGTCGATGTCCCGGACCATTTCCATGGCCAACTGGGCCATCTTGGTTTCGGTGTACCGCGGAGCGGCCGCGCCGTCGTTGCCGGGCGAACCGAAGTTGCCCTGGCCCAACGCCAGCGGGTACCGCATGGTCCAGTCCTGGATCAGGCGGACCAGCGCATCGTAGATGGCCGTGTCGCCGTGCGGGTGGTACTGGCCCATGACTTCGCCCACCACACGGGCGCACTTGTTGAAGGAGCGCTCGGGGCGGTAGCCGCCGTCGAACATGGCGTACAGCACGCGGCGGTGGACCGGCTTGAGCCCGTCACGGACGTCCGGCAGGGCGCGTCCGACGATCACGGCCATGGCGTAGTCGAGGTAGGAGCGCTGCATTTCCGTCTGCAGATCCACCTGTTCCACGCGGTCCGTCAGCACATCGCTGTCCAGGACAGTGCCTTCCAGTACGGGCTCGCCGGCGGCCGAGCCAGCCGGGACCTCGGGTGTTTCGTCACTCATAGTCTATATTTTCCGTTTCAGGTATATATCAGTTCGGGAATATTCAGGGCGGTGGGCCGCTAGATATCGAGGAACCGAACGTCCTTGGCGTTCTGCTGAATGAAGTTTCTGCGGGATTCGACGTCCTCGCCCATCAGGGTGGAGAAGGTCTGGTCCGCGGCGAGGGCATCGTCCATGGTGACCTGCAGGAGGGTCCGGTGGTCCGGGTCCATGGTGGTATCCCAGAGCTCGGTGTAGTCCATCTCGCCGAGACCCTTGTAGCGCTGGATGCCGTTGTCCTTCGGAATACGGCGGCCCGCGGCCTGGCCGGAGAGCAGCTTGGCGTCGCGTTCGCGGTCGCTGTAGACGTAGTCGTGCGCGGCGTTGGACCACTTGATCCGGTACAGCGGCGGCTGCGCGAGGTAGACGTAGCCGTTTTCAATCAGCGGCCGCATGTAGCGGAACAGCAGCGTCATCAGCAGCGTCGTAATGTGCTGGCCGTCCACGTCGGCATCGGCCATCAGGACGATCTTGTGATAACGGAGCTTGGCGATGTCGAAGTCCTCGCCGATTCCCGTGCCGAAGGCCGTGATCATGGACTGGACTTCGGCGTTGCCGAGGGCCTTGTCCAGCCGGGCCCGCTCCACGTTCAGGATCTTGCCGCGCAGCGGCAGGATGGCCTGGGTTTCGGGGTTGCGCCCGCGCTTGGCGGAACCGCCGGCGGAGTCGCCCTCCACGATGTAGACCTCGCACTTGGCCGGATCCTTCGAGGAGCAGTCCGAGAGCTTGCCCGGCATGCCGAATGACTCCAGCGGGCTCTTGCGGCGGGCGTTGTCGCGGGCCTTGCGGGCGGCCATCCGGGCCTGGGCCGCGGAAATGGCCTTCCGGATGACATCGCGGGCGGGGCCGGGGTTGCGTTCCAGCCAGTCGCCGAGGCCGTCGGTGACAACGCGCTGGACGAAGCCCTTGACCTCGGAGTTGCCGAGCTTGGTCTTGGTCTGGCCCTCGAACTGCGGCTCGGCCAGCTTGACCGAAATGACCGCCGTCAGGCCTTCGCGGATGTCGTCGCCGGTGAGGTTGTCGTCCTTTTCCTTGATGATGCTCTTCTCCCGCGCGTAGCGGTTGATGAGCGAGGTCATCGCGGCGCGGAAGCCCTCTTCGTGGGTGCCGCCCTCATGGGTGTTGATCGTGTTGGCGTAGGTGTGGACACTCTCGGAGTAAGCGTTGGTCCACTGCATCGCCATTTCCAGCGCGATGTGCCGTTCCGTGTCCTCCGTTTCGAAAGCGATGACGTCCTCGTGGACCACATCGACCTTCTTGCCGGAGTTGAGGTGCTTGACGTAGTCCAGCAGGCCGTCGTCGTACTGGTAGACCACGGTGTGGAATTCGGCCTGGACTTCGCCCTCGGTGGGCACGGTGTCCAGGTCGAGGTCGTCGTCCTCGGACGGTTCCACCGGCGGCCGGCGCTCGTCGGTCAGCGTGATGCGCAGCCCCTTGTTGAGGAAGGCCATCTGCTGGAAGCGGGCGCGCAGGGTTTCGAAGTCGAAGTCCGTGCTCTCGAAAATGCTGGCGTCGGGGTAGAACGTCTGCGTGGTGCCGGTCTCGGCGGCCTCTTCACCCTGGACCAGGCCGCCTTGCGGCTTGCCGCCGTCGGCGAAGGACATCCGCCAGACGTGGCCCTGGCGGCGGACCTCGGTGTCGACGCGGCTCGAGAGTGCGTTGACCACGGAAATGCCGACGCCGTGCAGTCCGCCGGAGACGGCGTAGCCGCCGCCGCCGAACTTGCCGCCGGCGTGGAGGATCGTCATAACGACTTCCACGGTGGGTTTGTGCTCCGTGGGGTGCATGTCCACGGGGATGCCGCGGCCGTTGTCGACCACCTTGACCCCGCCGTCGGCCTGCAGGACGATTTCGATGTGCGTGCAGTAGCCGGCCAGGGCCTCGTCCACGGAGTTGTCCACGACCTCGTAGACCAGGTGATGCAAACCGCGGGGGCCGGTGGAGCCGATGTACATACCGGGGCGTTTCCGGACAGCTTCCAGGCCCTCGAGCACCGTGATGTCGCTGGCGCCATATTCGCGGGGGGTAACGGCTTCCGGCGGGGTCTGGGCCGTCACGGCTTCTTCCGCTTCGGGTTCCGTTACCGGGATCTCTGCATTGTCGTTAGCCACAGGCGCTTTCGACTCCTCTATGTTCGTTGAAGGCCGGCTGTAGCCGATCCGGAAGGATGGCTTCTGCCAACAGGCACGTCACTGATCGCCGGTGAATCCGCTGAGCCGAGGAGCCGCCTGCCGCACGCAGACATTGCGTCGGAAACGGACTCAGTCAACGTTTCACCGGCGCCCAGTTATCTACCCCGATTCTACCGTGTCGGGGTGCGCAAACCCGCATTCTGGGGGCCCAAACGGGGAGGAATATGCCGCTGGGAGGCCGTTGGCTCTGCCTGCAAGCGTCCCGGGGTACCGTCCTAGGGTTCCTATACGGCCCCGGGGCGTCGGAGCGCCCTACACGCCGTTTGCTGATTTTTCAAGAGTTTTGCAAGGAGTGCTTCAGATCCGGCGGCCGCGGCAGGGTCCGGGTGCTATCCGTACGTGTCCCGGGGGCCGCGTCCGTTGACCGTGCGCGCGCCCTTCCGCCAGCTCGGAGCCGCGGGGCCGAGTACCTGGATTTTGGTCACGACGCCGTCGCCGAGTTCGGTGCGGAACTTGTCCAGCAGGCTGATGCTCAGGAGCCGGAGCTGCGTGGCCCAGGCGGTGGAATCACAGCGCACGTGCAGGGTGGTGTTCTCGAAGCTCTCGGGCGTGCAGTGCGCCGAGATTTCGGGGCCCACCAGGGCTCCCCACTGTGCCATCACCGAACCCACGGCGACCGGTGAGCTCCAGCCGCGTTCCGCGACGAGGCGACCCACGACCTTTCCCAGTCCGAGCGGGTCGCGGCCGGTGCCATGGAATTGCCCGAATCCACGGGTTCCCCCGGTGCTCCGGGCGGGTTTCTGCGGGGTGGTGCCGGGGCGCGGCGGTGCTTTGCGACGGATTTCCCCGCGTGCCGCGGCGGCATCGCGCATTCTGTTCAGCGCGGACTGGGCAGCGTCGATGTCGTCGGGGTCGCGGCCCGGCTGCAGTCCGCCGTCGGTGTCCTTATTCATCGGTATTCCGGTTCATCGATTCCTCCCGGGATGACCTTCACCCGCCGTCCGGTCAGTTCCACCGGGATATCGTCCTCGACGGCGGCCGTCACGAGCACCTGTTCGGCACCGGATACTATTGCCGCCAGTTTACGCCGCCGCTGGACGTCCAGCTCGGCGAAGACGTCGTCCAGGATCAGGATCGGCGCCGATCCACCGGTCCGGGCATCGTCCAGCATCACGTAGTACGAGGCCAGCCGCAGGGATAGGCACATGGACCAGGTTTCGCCGTGTGAGGCATATCCCTTGGCCGGCGCCTGTCCCAGCACGAGTTCCAGCTCGTCGCGGTGCGGCCCGACGAGGGAAATCCCTCGTTCCAGCTCTTTGCGGCGGGATGCCGCGAAGGCCTGGATGTAACGATCTGTCAGTTCGTCGACGGAGAGCGGGCGCAGATCCTCCGCTGCCGCCGCGCCGTCCTGTGCCGCGAGGCCGGCCGCGCCAACCGGTGCCGCTATCGCGGCGCCGTCGTCCTCAATCATGTCCTGCAGCGTGGACCGGTAGAAGGCCCCGGCTTCCTTGGATCCGTCGGTGAGCTGGGCGTAGGCGCTGTTGAGGTGTGGCCGCAGCCGTTCCACGAGTTCCAGCCGGGCGTGCAGCAACGCGGCACCGGCCCGCGCCATGTGCTGGTCCCAGACATCCAGCGTCGCCTCGTGCCCGGAGGTGAACTTTCCGGCCCGGGCGGATTTGAGCAGCGCATTGCGCTGTTTGAGCACGCGGTCGTAGTCGCTGCGGGTCGCTGCGTGGTGGGGAATGAGGCTGACCAGCAGCTCGTCGAGGAACCGGCGGCGGTTGGCGGGATCGCCCTTCACGAGGGCCAGGTCCTCCGGTGCAAAGAGCACGGTCTGGCAGATGCCGAGGATGTCCCGGGCACGAACCGGATTGCTGCGGTTGATGCGGGCACGGTTGGCACGTCCCGCGTTGATTTCGAATTCCAGGACCGTCGTCTGTTCCCCGCGGACCAGCCGGGCCCGGATGAGTGCCCGTTCCGTGCCGAAGCGCAGCAGCGGCGCGTCCGTGCTGACCCGGTGCGAGCTGAGTGTCGCCAAATATCCGATGGCTTCCATCAGGTTGGTCTTGCCGATGCCGTTGGATCCGACAAGGACCGTGACGCCGGGTTCCAGGCTGAGGTCCACCTGGGCGTAGCTGCGGAAATCGGTCAGCGAAAGGTGTTCTAGGTACACGCCGGGTTCAGTTTTTCAGGGCAGGACTATTTTGCCGGGCGGGTGGCATGCCCGCCGAACTGGTGGCGCAGCGCGGACACCATCTTCATGGCCGGCGAGTTGTCCTCGCGGGAGGAGAATCGGGCAAACAGTGCTGCCGTGATGGCCGGGGCGGGGACGGCGTTGGCGATCGCTTCCTCCACGGTCCAGCGGCCCTCACCGGAATCCTCGACGTAGTCGTCGATCGATTCCAGTCCGGGATCCTCGTCCAGGGCCTTGACCATAAGGTCCAGCAGCCAGGACCGGACCACCGTGCCCTTCTGCCAGGCCCGGAAGGTGCCGGGAAGATCGGTGATGATGTCCTTGGCCGCCAGGAGTTCGTAGCCTTCGGCGTAGGCCTGCATCAGGCCGTACTCGATCCCGTTGTGGACCATCTTCGCGTAGTGCCCGGCGCCAACGGCACCGACGTGGACGAAGCTGTCGGCGCGGTCACCTTCCGGACGCAGCGCGTCGAAAACGGGCAGGGCCTGCTCGATGTCGGCGGCATCGCCGCCGGCCATCAGGCCGTAGCCGTTCTGGAGGCCCCAGACACCGCCGGAAACACCGCAATCGGCAAAGCGGATGCCCTTTTCGGCCAGGGCCGCCGCGTGCTTCTGGTCTTCGGTGAACCGGGAGTTCCCGCCATCGATCACCAGGTCCCCGGCGTCGAGCTTCGCGCCCAGTTCGGTGATCACGGCGTCCGTGATGGCCCCGGACGGAACCATGACCCAGATCAGGCGCGGCGCGGGGACGGCGGCAATGAGTTCGTCCACGCTCGCCACATCCGTGATGTCCGGATTCCGGTCAAAGCCGGTGACTTCGATTCCACCCTTGCGCAGCCGTTCGCGCATGTTGAAACCCATTTTTCCAAGGCCGATCAGTCCGATATGCACGGTGGTAACTCTTTTCTGCGCTGGGTTTTTCGGGTGGCGGCGCCAACCCAACTGACTGGCAGTTGAGGCCGTTTTGAGGCTTCAAAACGGCCTCAACTGTCAGCTAGTTGGGCAGGCGGACCGGCATAACGAGGTAGCGGTAGTCGCCCTGATCCTCGCCGTCGGCGTCATGCTGGGCCGTGATCATGGCGGGCTTCGGTGCCGAGGTGAAGGAGAACCGTACGTACTTGGTTTCGATCACGCTCAGGCCCTCGACCAGATAGTGCGGGTTGAAGGCGACCGTGATGTCGTCGCCGCTGAGCTGGGCTTCGAGTTCCTCGGAGGCCTGGGCGTCCTCGCCGGTGCCGGCATCGAGGTGCAGCTGGCCCTGCGTGAAGGCGAGGCGCACCGGGGTGTTGCGTTCGGCGACCAGCGAGACACGGCGCACGGCCTCGACGAGTTCCTGGGTCTGCACCGTGGCGTGGATCGGTGTGGAATCCGGGAACAACGAGCGGATCTTGGGGTAATCGCCGTCGACCAGGAGGGATGTGGTGGTGCGTCCGCCACTTTCGAAGCCGATCAGGCGGCTGTCGTCGTCGGCAAGGGCGAGGTTGATGTCGCCGCTCCCGCCGAGGGTCTTGGCTACTTCGCTGAGCGTTTTGGCCTTGACCAGCGCACTCGTGGAAATTCCGGGGGTCACGGGCTTCCACGGGACCTCGCGCATGGCGAGCCGGTAGCGGTCCGTGGCCAGCAGGGTGATGAGATCGTCCTCGATCTCCATCCGCACGCCGGTGAGGATCGGCAGGGTGTCATCCTTGCTCGCGGCGATGATCACCTGGGACACCGCCTGGGCGAAGGAATCGCCCGGGACGGTTCCGCTGATGGGCGGCAGCGCCGGCAGCGGCGGGTACTCGGCTTCCGGCATCGTGGCGAGGTGGAAGCTGCTCCGGCGGCAGGTGAGGGTGACTTTGTTGCCGTCAGTCTCAACATCCACGGGGGCCGAGGGAAGGCTGCGGCAAATATCTGCAAGAAGGCGTCCCGAGACCAGGATGGTGCCTTCGGTGGTGATGTCAGCGCCGATTTCCAGCCTGGCCGAAGTTTCGTAGTCGAAGCTCGAGAGGCTCACCGTACCGGCTTCCGCCTTGAGGAGCAGCCCGGAAAGTACGGGTACTGGCGGCCGCGGAGACAACGACCGGGCGGTCCATGTCACGGCTTCTGCCAGGACGTCCCGTTCGACTCTGAACTTCACGGAAGGGTGCCGCCTTTCATTACTGCTGTTATCGCTGAATCGCCGGGTTGCCGCGGGTTCAGGCAGGGACGCCGGACTCCGTCAACAAGGGAGGTGCCTGCATCCCGGGCCCCATGGCCCAGCTGGGAACCACAAAAGAAGTCCGGGACGGACGCACTGCAGACAGCTTAGCCCCAAGAAGCGGGTTTCTCCCATCCCCGGGTTACATCCGTGTGGTTCGACCCGGTGGCCCGCCGCTTGGTTCCAGGCCTGGTCCGGAACGGTCCTGGGCAGTCTGGGTCGGTCGGATCGAAACTGTTATTTGAGGGGATTTCATTTTCTTGGGATTAGTAGTGTTAATAACTGCTGTGGAAACTGTGGATAACCCCGTTTCGCGGTGCCGTTCCGGGGTTAAGCCCTGTTCATGGACTGTGGGTGGAGCAGGTTTTAAACAGGGTGTGGATGGGGATAACATTTTTGGCCGTTCCGCTGATCCACAGGTGCCTTAAGGGTTTAAGCCCATTAAGCGCGGTTGTCCCCTTAACTATCCACAGGGTTGTCCACAGCCCCCTGTTAATAAGGTAGGAGTGCGCCTTCGGCCGGGTCAGGAATCAGGTCAGGAATTGCGCTGCTGCTGCTTGATCCGGTTGGTCAGCTCGGTCACCTGGTTGTAGATCACGCGCCGCTCGGCCATCAGTTCACGGATCTTCCGGTCGGCGTGGATCACTGTGGTGTGGTCCCGGCCGCCGAGCTCCTGGCCGATCTTGGGCAGGGACATATCCGTGAGCTCCCGGCACAGGTACATCGCGATCTGCCGGGCGGTCACCAGGGTCCTGGTCCGCGACTTGCTGCAGAGCTCTTCCATGCTGAGCTTGAAGTAGTCGGCCGTCTGCGTGAGGATCTGCGCCGAAGTGATCTCCTGGGCTCCGTCATCGGTGATGAGGTCCTTGAGGACCATCTCGGCCAGCGCCACATCCACCGGCTGGCGGTTCAGGCTGGCGAAGGCGGTCACACGGATCAGGGCACCCTCGAGTTCGCGGATGTTGCTGGAAATCTTGGATGCGATGTACTCCAGGGCATCGTCCGGGGCGGAGAGCCCCTCGCTGAGCGCCTTCTTCCGGAGGATGGCGATACGGGTTTCGAGTTCCGGCGGCTGGATGTCGGTCAGCAGGCCCCACTCGAACCGTGACTTCATCCGGTCCTCGAAGCCCGCGAGGAGCTTCGGCGGCTGGTCGGAGGTGATGACAACCTGCTTGTTGTTGTTGTGCAGGGCGTTGAAGGTGTGGAAGAACTCCTCCAGCGTGCGGTCCTTGCCGGCCAGGAACTGGATGTCGTCGATGAGCAGGACGTCGACGTTGCGGTACGTGGTCTTGAAGCTGGTGCCTTCATCGTCACGGATGGAGTTGATGAAGTCGTTGGTGAATTCCTCGGAGTTCACGTACCGGACCCGGATGCCGCTGTAGAGCCGGCGGGCGTAGTGGCCGATCGCGTGCAGCAGGTGGGTCTTGCCCAGCCCCGAGTCACCGTAGATGAACAGCGGGTTGTAGGCCTTGGCCGGAGCTTCAGCCACGGCGACCGCGGCCGCGTGGGCGAAGCGGTTGGAGGATCCGATGACGAAGGTGTCGAAGACATACTTCGGGTTGAGTCGGCCGAACTCGTGGGAGGTGCTCGGCAGCATCGGCTGCGGCTTCAGTTCCACGGTGGGATCGGCCGCCAGGGAGAGCTCGACGGCGGGTTCCGGCTCGGTGTGCAGCGGCACCAGATCGGTGTCGACGTCGATGGCGCAGCGGATCTCGTCGGAGAAGACGTTGCGGAGGGCGTCGTCGAGGGCTTCCTTGACCTGGGTCTGCAGGACCTCGCGGGTCAGCTCATTGGGAACGGCCACCAGGAGGGTCGAACCGATGAGTCCCTGCGCCTGGGCGAGGATGACGAAGCCGCGCTGCCGGGGTGTTACACGGTGGTCGTTCTCGAGAAGGCTCACTACCCGCCGCCAGGAACTTCCGACAGTGTTGGCTTGGTTGGCTTCGTCTACTGTCATCAATCAGTTCCTCAAACTTGCTTGCCTGCATTACCTGCAGCCAGAGGGCCCGAACCAGTGCGCTGGCGCCGGCTCAATCCACAGGGTTATGCACAGCACGTGGATAATTGGCTACTGGGACACTCTAGGGGATGAAAAACGCCAGAAGATAGCTAGGGTCTGTCCTGTGGATAATCACACGGCTGTAGTTCGAAATCGGGGGCCGTGACGCACTTCATCCACAGGCTCGGACGCAGGTTAGCCACAGCTGGGGAAAGCTCTGCGAAGCGTCCCCCGGTTTGACTCTGGAGGGCACTAACCCCTAACGTTGTGAAGTCCCATGTGTACGCTTTTCGCCTCATCTGAATCTCTCCCGACGCCCCGCGTCTTGCGAGTCCGAGGGAAGCGGAACATACAAAACTTAGCGTCGACCAGTTCTTCCCCCTTGATCGGGTGGGCGCACCTTTGATCCACTGGAGTAACTAACGTGAGCAAGCGGACTTTTCAGCCGAATAACCGCCGTCGAGCCAAGAAGCACGGCTTCCGCCTTCGTATGCGTACCCGTGCCGGCCGCGCCATCCTGGCAGCCCGTCGTGGCAAGGGTCGCACCGAACTGTCGGCCTAAATACTGACTCGTCGGTCCACATCCCTGTGCGAGTTGAACGGTGCTAGCCACCCGGAACCGTCTGCGGACATCAACCGATTTTTCAACAACTGTACGTTCCGGCGTCCGAAATGGACGCCGGAACTTAGTGTTATATACGGCAGCTCTCGCTGCCGATGAACCAAGCCGGATCGGATTCATCGTTTCCAAGAGTGTCGGGAACGCTGTTGCCAGGAATCTCGTTAAGAGGAGACTGAGAGAAGCCGGCGCATTGTCGTTGCAGCAAATACGACAGTGGGTTCGCCATCGTAGTCCGGGCCCTGCCCGCTGCGGCCGGTGCCAGCTGGGATCAGTTGCTCTTGGACTATGACGCCGCTTTGGAGGCAACTATGAAACGGCTGGGCAGCCGCCTTCCACAGGCTGGTTCTTCAGTTTCTAACGAGACAACACAGGAAGGGACACCGCGTGCATAACTCAGCTGCCGCCGTCGTCCCTCACCCTGAGCCTGCCCTGAAATCGGCAGCAGCATGGCTGGGCCGGACGCATCTGGAACCTGCCCCGCAATGTCCTCATTCTGCTGCTCCTGGCCTACCGCAAGGTGATCTCACCGCTGTACGGCCAGGTCTGCCGCTTCTTTCCCAGCTGCTCGGCCTACGCCCTCGAAGCGATCACGGTGCACGGCGCGGTCAAAGGAAGCTGGCTTGCGGCCAAGCGTCTGTTGCGCTGCCATCCCTGGAACGCCGGCGGAGTGGACCATGTCCCCGCCGGTACATGCGAGTGGCCCGCGGACCGCACCCCCACAATTGTTGTGCTGAACAATCCGGACAAGTACCTGGCTGCTCAGACTGATGGAGCAGGCCGCTCAGCGGCCTAACGAATAGGGATATCGTATGGACTTCTTTGAAACAATCATGTTTCCGTTCAAGTGGCTTGTGTCCGCCATTATGGTGGGCTTCCACGATGGCCTGAGCGCCATCGGCATGCCGCCTGCCAACGGCTGGACGTGGACGCTGTCCATCATCGGGCTGGTGCTGGTTATCCGTGCCGCCCTGATTCCCGTATTCGTCAAGCAGATCAAGGCCCAGCGGGGCATGCAGCTCCTGCAGCCCGACCTGAAGAAGCTGCAGGACAAGTACAAAGGCAAGACCGACCAGCTGTCCCGCCAGGCCATGGCGCAGGAACAGATGGCGATGTACAAGAAGCACGGCACCAACCCGTTCTCCGCATGCCTTCCGATGCTGATCCAGATGCCGTTCTTCTTCGCACTGTTCCAGGTGCTGTCCGGAATCACCACGAGTGCCTTGGCGGGCAAGGGCATCGGCGCCATGAGCCACGAACAGGTGGTGCAGTTCGACCAGTCCAGCATCTTCGGCGCCCCGCTCTCCGCATCGCTGCTGCACGGCGGCATTCCCGGTACCAACCAGGTCGCGGTCACCATCCTGACGATCGTGATGATCCTGGCCATGACGGCCTCGCAGTTCATCACGCAGAAGCAGATCATGGCCAAGAACATGTCCGAAGAGGCCATGGCCAGCCCGTTCATGAAGCAGCAGAAGATGATGCTCTACGTCCTGCCGATCGTCTTCGGCGTGGGTGGCATCAACTTCCCCATCGGTGTCCTGATCTACTGGACCACCACCAACCTCTGGACCATGGCGCAGCAGTTCTTCGTGATCCGCCGCATGCCGACGCCGGGTTCCCCCGCCGCCAAGGCCCTTGCTGAGCGGCGCGCTGCCAAGGGCCTGCCGTCCCTGCCCCTGTTGGGTGCGAAGAAGGCCGACGCCGAGGCCGCGGAGGCAGCAGCTGCCGCCGCCGCTGTTGCCGAGGCCAAGACCCAGCGCGTCCAGCCGCAACGTAAAAACAGGAAGAGGAAGTAATGTCCGCCGAGAGCACCGAACACGCTATTTCCGCCGAGGCCATCGAGGACCAGGACGAGTCCCAGCAGGAAGTGCTGGACTCCGAGGGCAACCCGGAGAAGGGCGCTTCCGCGAGCCGTCTGGAAGAAGAAGGCGACGTTGCGGCGGACTACCTCGAAGAACTCCTGGACATCGCCGACATCGACGGCGACATTGACATCGAGGTGCGCAACGGCCGCACCTACATCTCCATCGTTGCCGAGGAAGAGTCGGCCGGGCTTGACAGTCTCGTGGGCCCCGACGGAGAGGTCCTCGAAGCCCTCCAGGAGCTGACGCGGCTGGCCGTCCTGTCCGCAACGGAGAACCGCTCCCGCCTGGTGCTGGACATCAACGGCTACCGTTCGGAGCGCGCCGGCGAGCTGCAGAAGATCGCCGACGACGCCGTCTCGTCCGTCAAGGACTCCGGAGAGGCCGTGGCCCTCGCCCCGATGAGCGCCTATGAGCGCAAGATCGTGCACGACGCCGTGGCTGAGCTCGGTTTCGTCAGCGAATCCGAAGGCGAAGGTGCCGACCGGCACATCGTCGTGTCCGCAGACTGAATCCGCCGGATAGCTTGATGGTTGAAATTACCGCGGCCGAACTCAAGGCCGCAGAATCCATTTTCGGTGACCGGCTGGACCTGGCGAAGCGCTACGTGGAACACCTGGCCACCTCGGGAACCGAGCGGGGCCTGATCGGGCCCCGCGAAGTGCCCCGGCTGTGGAGCCGGCACGTCCTGAACTGCGCTGTCATCGAAAGCCAGATTGCCCAGGGAAGCCACGTGGCCGACGTCGGAAGCGGTGCCGGGTTGCCCGGCCTCTGCCTGGCGATCGCCCGGCCGGACCTTGAACTGACCCTGATCGAGCCGCTCGAGCGGCGGGTGATCTGGCTACAGGAAGTCGTGGACGACCTTGGCCTCGAAAATGTCACGATCATGCGTACCCGCGCTGAACTTGCGGTGGGTATGGTGGATGCCGACGTCGTCACGGCCCGGGCCGTTTCCGCGCTGACGAATCTGGCCGGACTGACCATTCCGCTGCTGGCCGGCAAGGGCGAAGTCGTCGCCATCAAGGGACGCAGTGCCGGCGAGGAAATTGAGAAGGCAGCGAAGGTGATCCGCAAACTTGGCGGCACCCAGACCTCGGTTGTGGTGGTTGGCGAGGATGTCCTCGAGGAACCCACAACCGTGGTTCGAATCGTTGTGAATAAGCCTCAAAAGATTTCCTAGCATCAGCCCGGTGCCGTCGGAGTTCAAGGGCAAGAGGTTAGGCTAGTAACCGGCAGCAAAAGCCGAATGAGAGTGAGTGTGTCACAGTGACAAGTAGCGAAGCCTCCACACAACGGATCCCCCCGTTTGTGTCCCTGGGGTCCGCACGGTCCTTTGTTGCGCCCACCACCGGCTTCGGATTTTCCGGAAATCACACCGCTTCGGTTGTGAAGGGCACCGGGATGGCCAGCGTTTCACGTGAAACGGCCGTTGCCTCCAGCGGCAACGTGCTCGATTCCATCGATGATTCCAGCCCCATTGCCCGTGAGCTCGCGCACGAGAACAAGCGCCGCGAACGCCTCCTGGGCCGTGAGCTGCCCAAGCCGGAGAAGACCCGGATCTTCACCGTCTCGAACCAGAAGGGCGGCGTGGGCAAGACCACCACGACCGTCAATATTGCCGCCGCCCTGGCCGCCGCGGGCCTGAACGTCCTGGTGATCGACATCGATCCGCAGGGCAACGCCTCCACCGCCCTCGGCATCGAACACCACGCCGACGTCGACAGCATCTACGACGTGCTGATCAACGATCTGCCGCTGCAGGACGTCGTGGCACCGTGCCCGGATATCGCCAAACTGATCTGCGCCCCCGCCACCATCCACCTGGCCGGCGCCGAAATCGAACTCGTGAGCCTGGTGGCCCGGGAACAGCGCCTTCGCCGCGCGATTGACGTATACGCCAAGGCGCGCGCGAAGAACGGCGAGGAACGCCTCGACTACATCTTCATCGACTGCCCGCCGAGCCTTGGCCTGCTGACCGTCAACGCCTTCTGCGCTGCCAACGAGGTCCTCATTCCCATTCAGTGCGAGTACTACGCGCTGGAGGGCCTGAGCCAGCTCCTGAAAAACATCGAAATGATCCAGAAGCACCTGAACGCTGATCTCGTTGTTTCCACCATTCTTCTGACCATGTACGACGGCCGCACCAACCTCGCGGCCCAAGTCGCCGCCGAAGTGCGTGAGCACTTCCCGGAACAGGTCCTCGGAGCAGTCGTCCCCCGCTCCGTCCGCATTTCTGAAGCACCCAGCTACCAGCAGACCGTGATGACGTACGACCCGTCGTCGAGCGGCGCGCTGTCCTACCTGGAAGCCGCAGCGGAAATCGCTGAACGTTAGACTCTGTTCAAGAATTGCACTAACTAGAGCCCGGCGACGCCCGGCTCTTCCAATGGAGGGATGTAGCCATGAGCGATAAGCGACGCGGCCTTGGCCGTGGACTTGGGGCACTCATTCCCAGTTCCGCCTCGGTTAACGGTTCCGGAAACGGTTCAGCGCCGTCTCGTCCCGTGGATCTCTTTTTTCCCGAACCCAGGAAGAGGAACGCTCCGCCGGAGACGACCGGCGCCGGTGCCGGCCTTCCGGCTGACGAAGCAGCTGAGTCACAGGCCGTGACATCCCCGGCCGACTCCGTCCCGGGCACGGATACTTCCGAGACTCCGGCCAAGAAGTCGCCGGCACGCAAGCCCGCCGCAAACAAGGCACCCTCGAAGGAGTCCGTCGATACGGCTGCCGTTGAAGAGTCCCCTGTACCTGTGGACGAACGGGACGGCGAGGACACAGGCGTTGACCTGGTTGAGGTGCCCGGTGTCCGCTTCGCGGAAATCCCCGTCACCGACATCCACCCCAACCGCAAACAGCCGCGTTCTGTCTTCGATGAGGACGACATGGCGGAGCTGGTTCACTCCGTCCGGGAAATCGGCGTGCTTCAGCCAATTGTGGTCCGCACTTCAACCGAAAAGGGTGGAGAGCCCTACGAACTCGTTATGGGCGAGCGTCGCTGGCGTGCAGTACAGGCCGCGGGACTCGAAACCATCCCCGCGATTGTCCGTGATACGACCGATGATGACCTTCTCCGTGACGCCCTGCTGGAGAACCTCCACCGCAGCCAGCTGAACCCGCTGGAAGAGGCTGCCGCCTACCAGCAGCTCCTCGAGGATTTCGGCACCACCCACGAGCAGCTGGCCGACCGCATCGGCCGCTCGCGCCCGCAGGTCTCCAACACGCTCCGCCTGCTGAAGCTGCCGCCGCTGGTCCAGCGCCGGGTGGCCGCCAGCGTCATCTCGGCCGGCCACGCCCGCGCCCTGCTGGCCCTCCCCGATGCAGCCGCCATGGAGCGCCTCGCACAGAAAATCGTGTCCGAGGGCATGTCCGTCCGCGCCACGGAGGAAGCCGTGACGCTGTATCAGAGCCCTGCGGCCAACACGAAGAACAACATTCCCCGGCCCGGCGCCCGGCACGAGCGCCTGGACTACCTGGCGTCATCCCTTTCCGACCGGCTGGACACCAACGTCAAGATTTCCCTTGGCGCACGGAAGGGCCGCGTCAGCATCGAGTTTGCAAGCGTGGAGGATCTGAACCGGATCATGGACGTCCTCAGCCCGGGTGAATCCGGCTAGCACGACGCCACTGCGCATACCTGAGGGGCCCTGTTTCACGTGAAACAGGGCCCCTTTGCTGTCCGTTCTGTTTTAAGGGGACGGATGCGGGCATGGGATGTTCCGGGAGTTTGGGCCCGGACCCGGACGCTATTGATCCTTGATGTTCCTGGCCTCCCCCTGCAAACGGATCCGCGGCTGGCACCCGCCGAACCGTTTCCAGTGCCCGAAAAACAAGGGTCGCAGGGTGACTGCAGCCCGCCGTGGGCTCCGGCCCGGCACACTGGAGCCTTCCGTCGCTGGCTTCCGGGCCTGTGCGCCCAAGGTTGGGGCGTCCGGTTGCCCCCCATAATGGCGGGACCGGCGCAGCCCGATAGGACCGTAGAGGCTGAACTTGGGTCGGCGACATGGAGCGATACGGACAGTTGAGCTGTGATGGACCATCGATTATCACGATCACACGCACTATCCGCGGCAGGAATCTGCGGCAGATCAGAATCTGCCAGCAGCAGGGAAACCTCCGGGGCCTCCCTGGCGACAGCATAGGCAGCAACGGATCCGCAGCCGCTGGCGTTGCTTCCCGGCCAGAGTGCTACAACTCTTGGATTTGCTGCGTTCGAGATTGGTTTCACGTGAAACAGAGCAGCTGGCGGGCAGTAGCACCTGCGCCGTTTAGACGTGCACTCAATCCCCTAAGGGGTACGGCTGACTGTCGGAACTTCCACGAGCAATTCCGAACGCGATGAGTCCTGCCGTCTGGCTTTGACGTTCGCGGCCACGCGACGGTCCATACGGCAAACGGTGAAAGGGCGTTCGTCGTGCTTTCGGTGTGGACGTGGTTCGAACGGAGGTCCACTGCATCCTCTCCCGTGGTCCTCGCGGCGGACTCATACGCCGGTCCGGCCCGCAGTGTTTCACGTGAAACGGAGCATGGGATTGCAGTGCGACAGTGCCGTCAAAGCGTGCCGGTTTCGAATAGACAACATGAGTCCGGCTCCGCCTTCGGGATCCGGCTGATCCGGTGGAGCAGGCGCATCCGTGGCCCGGCTCCCAGACCGATGTGGTTCCTTCGAGCGCCCACGCCACTCTCCCCAAACGACGGGAACGATCTCCATCTGCCACCTTGCGGGCCGCCGACGGTGGCTCGAATAGCGTCGTTGGTCGACGGCTGCTGCTTGATCACTCGACCCTACAGGCCCCAACCGGATCTACTGCGACTTCCTGGTCCGGGCGCGTGGAGCCCGGCAGGCCGGCAGCTTGAGTGGCCTCTCTTGTTGAAGTTCAAATACTCAGCGCGGAAGAGTTCCACGTGAAACTGCTGGGCCAGGGCATCGTCGTCCATGAAGCTTCAGGCGCTAGCCGGCAACCACAGCCGCCCCGGGACACAGGTAGCCCCCGAGTGTCCTGCTGCGACCCCCCGGGCTCTGCGATGAAGGAGTGACCGCAGGGCGGCGGGAGATGGACTACGGCGCATTAGCGATCGACCCCGCCGGCAGGTGGGAGGTGGCTTCACCGGCCGCAGGTCGGGAAGGTGCCCGGCGTAGCTGTCCAGTTGGTGCTGGGCGTCCCACTCTCGAAGAGAGGAGCTGGGTGACGGTGTACTGACCAAACAGCCGGGATTTGGTCCCCCACCCCCAACCCCGGGGTCCCCCACCCCCAACCCCAGGGTCTCCCACTCCCAACCCCGGGGTCCCCCACCCCCGACACCCGGATTGTGCGGCCCGGCCATCGTCGGGGGACGATCTGGCGAGGCGAGGCATCAACGCTGGGTTGCTCATGGATCCACCGTGTCATCGGCACCGGATAGAAGAGGAGACATTGGTGGGGCGGGCGCCCACCGACAGCTCGCGGGGCCGCACGTCCGGCATTAGAGCTGTTCCAAGGACGGTGAAGAGCGGACCCGTGTCCGGTGGCCGCGGTGAGCTCTCGGCGTCAGCTGTTGGGATGGGGTTCAATGGCGAAGCTGATCCCGGTCCCCTGAGGGCTTGGAGCGCGACCCGGTGGGAGGCAGTTGTGGCGCCCTGGGAGTGTCGCCGCGCTGAAGCGGGTTGCCCCGCGCTCATGGGCACGTGCCTGCGGGCGCAGGATCCGTCCTGCGTGGGTCCGGGAGCGGGTGAGTCCGGCGCTGGGGGCTGGACACTGGTGCGGGCTGGATACTGCCTGGGTGCGTCTTGCCTCCCGGCCGGGTGCTTTCCCGCAGCTGGTGTAGCCGACCCACGGGTCGGCTCCCCTATCAACGGACCTGGAGGGGCAGCCGGCATTCAGACGGTGGTGGCGCAAAGGTCACTCAGGTTGCCTGCCCACCAGCCCGTGGAGAATTGCACGTCGGAGGGTGAGCCGGCCGGGGCATCCCGTGGCCGCCGCTTGGGTGCCATGTGACTTTCGCGAGGTACTGATGCGGGCTGCGCTTTGACGGAACCAGCGTCCCCGAAGGGGATCTCACGTGGCCGGATTATCCTCGATTCGGAAGATCCATAACGTGCTGCTGTCGGATCGGCGACGCCTGCTGGTCGGTGCGGTGCGTTGTCCTGAATGGTAGCGGAGGGACCAAGGTGCTCCCCCGGATGCCAGCTGTCCTGGCGACGGCCATGGATCCGGGAGTCGCCCTGCCGTCCGGCATGGTGAGGTGGCCGGCTCCGAGGCGGCTATCAACAGCCGGTGTGCCCGTGGATAAGCCGGTGGATATTCCTGTGGATAACTTTGTGGATTACTCCTGGCGCTCAGCGCGGTATGGGTCGCTGTCGGCGGCAGACGGCGTTGCCGCGTCCGCCCGGCTGAAGGACCCTGGATTCCGGGTCATCGCTGTTTCACGTGAAACATTCCGGTCTCCATATCGGGTGAACAGGTTCACACTCGCTTGTGCTTTCTAAATCCCTAGAATCCGGTTAATTTTTTGCTGATTTCGCGGTTTCGATTGGGCGGTTCGCTTATCGGCACCGTGAGCGTCGACTGCATCGGCGTCGTGATCGCCACCAATCGTTCCGCGGCGTCCGGCCCCTGCTTCATTCCGCGGTCCGCCGAGGTGATGCTCGGACCAATCCAGAGCCTGTGAGTAATCACTCACTGCCTGTGGATAACTGTGTGTATAACTTCTGTGGAGAACCTCTGCCGACCGCAGTCGCACACACGGTCTGATCGCACAGGTCGGAGGCCGACGCGTTGCCGCCCACACGGCACGGGATCGAACGAAGGGGCGGCAGCCTGCCCAGTTGTGGCCGGCGTCCATCACCGCGGAGAACCAGGCAAGAGCACAGAGATCTTGGAATCGTACCTGGGCCCCCTGGGGTGAGTGTCGTGAGGGTGGTCCGGCCTGTGTCCCCCCGTGATTGCTGTAGGTTCCGTTGCGGGTTGTCGTGGAGCGCCGGTGGAGCTGGATTGGGGTCGAGCTGTCGGCGCCCAGAGCGCATGCGGATCCACCAACAACGTGGCCTGGACCCGGTTGGCCCTGAGGGGGTAGATGCCCCCGCCGGCAGGACGGCTGGCCAATGGTCATGTCCGGTGGTTAGGGAGCCCCACGGCCGCTGGAGCAACGGAGGGAGGCCGCTGTGAGGACTTGGCAGCCCGGGCGGTGGCGTCCCTTGGTGGTGTCGTGTGGGTGTGTAGGCGCATCCCTGTGTGAAGCCAGCGCACCAGGCTACTCCAATGGCTGCTGGTTCTAGGGGCCCCGGCGTGCGCGGTTCCTGGGAAGCTTCACGGGACAAGTAGACCCGCAGGTCACCCCTGGAATCATTCAGCACTTCGTCCATGGGGCAGCCGGGACTGCCGGCCAGCACTGTCGCGACCGCCCTGCGAGCCTGGAGACCCCGACCAAGCGTAGTCCGGCGGGAGGGAACCAGACTGGTGTCGGGGGCGCTGACTTGCTCGGAGCGAGCAGGCAGGTTCTCGCCGTCCACCAGGGGTTCGCGCTGATAAGTGCAAGAGGTTGACGGCCGCCCAGAACGGGACGACGTTCTGCTGCGGTCGAGTTCTTGCCGGCCACCTGGGGTGCATCCGGCGTGGTGCAGCAGGGTGGCGGCGGCCAGGTACGGTGTCGGCGCCTCAGGTGAGGCTGGGGTTCTCCGGGTCGCGGATGTTTCACGTGAAACCATCCGCGCCTGTTTGCGGGGCGTCGGGTCGCCAAAGCCTGCCAGCATGGGTGGCGTATCGTCTGTCAGCTGGTTGGCTGCGTGCTCGGGTCCCCCGGCGTTGTATTCGTCACCGGTGGCCGCGAAAAGATGTACTTTTGCGCTGGCTGCTGAGGTCACACCCCTGACTTGGTCGACTACCCCAAGGGCTGTCGGTATTAGAGGGCAGCGCACCGGGATCGGTTGGGGTCTGGTCTTGATCAACGGCGATCCCGGAAAATCACACAGGACAAATCTGAGAGTTAAGTATCAACTAGAACCCGGTTGCTCAGAACACACCCAGAATGTTGAATATCTGAATATCTGAATGTCTGGCCTGTCGCTCTGGAATCCTGCTATTCGAAGACTGTGATGTGTGGGCGTGTTTCACGTGAAACAGCGCTCAGGCCGCTTACTGGGCCGGCGAAGCGGGCCGCGCCGGGGTACTCCCCGCTAGCAGAGGCTGGTTCTTCCGCCAGGGCTTGCCCATAGCCACCTGCGAAAACGTGCCAAAGCGGTGGCCGCTGTTTCACGTGAAACACCGGCTTTTCCGGACTGTGGTCTGGCGATGCGCCGATTGGGCATAAGACAAGGTCAAGGACGGGCCGGCTGGTTGCCGCCGTGTTCTACTAGTCCATCCCAGCACACCCCGTGCCGCCGGGTCAGCTCCGGGCACAATGCGGCAAATGGCCCTTCGAGTTCTCTGCCTCTGAGATACCGCAAGGTGTTGTGCTCGAAAAGGGCACCAGCTGCGTTCCTGGTCCGGAGATCATGACGCCGAATCACATTTGCCTACGCTTTAGTGTTTCACGTGAAACATCGGGTCGTTCGCCGCGCCTAAGGGGGCGTCGGCCCCTCTGTTGTAGTTCTAGGCCATACCGGGCGAACGAAGGTCCGCTTTTGTTTCACGTGAAACATGTGGCGCGGTGGCGTAGCGTGGTGTAAACGTAGTTCGCTGCTTTGCGGCATCCGAGCATGGCACGTTCCAAGACAGAGATGGATGTTTCACGTGAAACATTGCAGTGTCGAAGTATTTCCAGGGCGGGATGCACTCGTCCGGCTGCCGCTCGGAGTCGAGCCGACCGGGAAGATCGTGTTTCACGTGAAACCGGGATTTCCGACGAACGCCGACCAATGAACCCGGTGGGTCCGCCTACCCCAGGTAGGGGGCCAAAAGCGAAGGGAAATTCAGGCCCGGCAGGGAAAATACACCTGTGAATCTAACCGGAATATGTTGACCTGGGATCTCCGGCAGCGGAAAAGCGAGTAGGCGTCCAGGTGCTACTGCTGAAACCCAACCGCACACCGCCATCCCCCGCCCTCGACCAACGCCGGGCACTCTCGCCATCGCCCCCCGAAGCGTCTTCTGGCCACCAACGACGGGAGGCCCCACTTCCAGGAAGTGGGGCCTCCGACGCATGCCGGGATACCGGCACGGATGATGCTAGGACAGGACGTCCGCGAATTCCTTCTCGAAGAACTGCTTGGGCCGGGCACCGATGACGGTGCTCTTCACCTCGCCGCCGTGGAACAGGTAGACGGCCGGGATGGACGTGATGCCGTATTCGGCAGCGATAGCCGGGTTGTCATCCACGTTGACCTTGACGACGTTTACCTTGTCGCTGTACTCAACGGAGATCTCATCGAGGATGGGTCCCAGTTTGCGACAGGGCCCGCACCATTCGGCCCAGAAATCGACGATGACCGGCTTGTCTGCGGCCAATACATCAGTGCTGAAGCTTGCGTCTGTTACATCTTTTGCGTTGCTCATAACCCTGTCTTTCTCTTCGGTTGGTTGCTGCGCGCCGTTTAGGCGTGGAAGTCGGCGAGGTAGTGCTCGACGTCGAGGGCTGCCACACAGCCCGAACCCGAGGCCGTGATGGCCTGGCGGTACGTGGGATCGATGACATCGCCCGCGGCGAAGACACCCTTGAGGCTGGTCTTCGAGGTACGACCCTCGACTGCGATGGTGCCCTCAGCGGTCAGATCCACCGTGTCCTTGACGAGATCCGTGCGGGGGTCGTTGCCGATCGCCACGAACACGCCGGTGACGGCCAGTTCTGTCTCGGTACCGTCAACGAGGTCCTTCAACCGCAGACCGGTGACTTTGTCCTGGCCCAGCACGTCTTCGACGCCGGCGTTCCAGACAAACTTGATCTTCTCGTGGGCCAGCGCACGGTCGGCCATGATCTTGGACGCCCGCAGCGTGTCGCGGCGGTGCACTACTGTGACGGACTTCGCGAACTTGGTGAGGAAGAGGGCTTCCTCCATTGCAGAGTCCCCGCCGCCGACGACGGCGATGTCCTGGTCCTTGAAGAAGAAACCGTCGCAGGTTGCGCACCAGCTTACGCCGTGGCCCGAGAGCCGCTTTTCGTTCGGCAATCCGAGCTCGCGGTAGGCCGATCCCATGGACAGGATGATGGTCCTGGCCCGGAAGGTCTCCCCCGTTCCGATCGTCACGGTCTTGATGTCGCCGTCGAGGTCCAGTTTGGTGACGTCCTCAAACTGGATTTCAGTGCCGAATCGGGCAGCCTGCTTCTCGAAGTTTTCCATCAGGTCCGGGCCCATGATGCCCTCGGGGAATCCGGGGTAGTTCTCGACGTCGGTGGTGTTCATCAGCTCGCCGCCGGCGGTAACGGATCCGGCCAGGAGCAGCGGCTTCAGGTTAGCGCGTGCCGTGTACACCGCGGCCGTGTAGCCTGCGGGGCCGGAGCCTACGATGATGACATCACGTACATCGGACGCGGTGTTTTCTGCGTTGCTCACTAAACGGTGAACCTCTTCCTTTGTCGATGCGCCCGCCTGGGGTGGCCGGCCACATGGCACAACTACTACTACGTGCTGAATATTCCGATGATGAATCCGGGCATCACAACAGGACGCCACCATTCAGGGTACCGTCCGGCCCCTGGGACCGGCTGGTGCCGGGGCCGGATGACGGGACGGTGCTAGTTGACCTTGATCTCCGCCAGGCGCAGGCCGAATCCGTAACGGGTCTTGGGCGCCGCGAGCTTGGGAAGCGTCTTGATGGACACGATCACGTACTCTGCCGCGACGGGTTCCTGCAGGGAAATGGTCAGGTCCGGGGACGTGAAGCTGTTGCTGCCCACCTGCTTGGCTCCATCCAGGGACGGGCTGTCATTGGTGAAAACACTGATGTTTCCGCCGGATGCTCCCAGCTGGCTCAGTGTCACCGAGGACACCTCGGACTTGTCCTTCAGCTTGACCACCAGCGGGACCTCACTGGCGAGGCCACCCCAGTTGTCAGTGGCGAATTCCATGTCAGACCAGTAGCTTGCGCCGTTTCCGTCGAAGGTCTTGCCCAGGTCAACGTCATACGTTCCGGCGAAGTCAAAGTTGCCGATCCGCGTGACGCCTTCGATGGCCGGCGGACCGGCCGCCGCTGCAGTGCTTGCGCTCGAGGACGGCTTGCCGGAGCCGGTGGCCGGGGTGGTCGCCGGCGAGGTGCTGCCACCCGCGGCGGGCGGTGGGCTGCTCTTGAAGAGGCTGCCCAGATTGGTCACGGCAAAGATCAGTCCTACTACCAGGACGGCGGCCAGGAGACCGCCAACGAGCCAGCGCATGGACCGGGGTTCGCGGCGCGGCCCCTCGTCCTCTTCGTAGTAATCCTCATCGTTCTCGGTGTTCCGGGCCGCGGCCGGGAAAGTCCGCGGGCCGCGGTCCTGCTCCGGGGGCAGCTGCGCGGCGCCCGCGGCATTCGCCGGGACCGCCGCGTAACCCTGCTTCGAAGTGTCGTCGTGCTCCGGCGCACCGGTCTGGCCGTAGTCGTCGTCCGACCACAAGGAAACTTTGGGCTTGCCGCGGCGGCGGCGGCCGGAGTGGTGTCAGCCGGCCGGCCGGCGCCGCCCTGGACGGGCTGGGGCGCAGTCACATGCGGGGTTGCCTGCTGGGGCGCGGTCTTCGGGGACTTCGCAGCGCCGGCGGCGCCCGCAGCCATTCCGGCTGCACCAGCGGCCGCACCAGCGGCTGCGGCGCCGGCTGCCGGGGACGACGTCGGACGCGACGGGGCCTGGGCGGGCCGGGCCGGCGGGGAGGCCTGCTGGGCAGGCTTCTGCCCGTAGTCGATGTACCCCGCGTCGACTTCCTCGTCGTCGTAGAGTCCGTCGTAGGTCTCGGGTTCCTTGGAGCGGGCCTGGCCGAAAATCTCGCTGCCCAGCGTGTCCGTGAAGAACGGTTCGACGTAGGGCGGGTTGGCGGAGACCACCAGATCCAGGAGGTCGGCCGCCGAAGTGTGGTTGGTGATGAGGTACGTCGTGAGATCGCTGACACCCAGATCGAGGATCTGCACGTGGCCGGGACGCTCGCCCGTGGCGACTTCCCGGGCACTCTTGGCCACTTGGTCGGCGTTGTCCGGGCCGGCCACGAGGATGCTCACGGCACGGTTCAGAACCTGGTCGACACCGTCCAGCACCAGATCCTGGTCATGTGAGGTCAGTACGGTGGCAGTGACCTTGTAGCGGCCACCTAGTACTGATCCGACATCGATCGGGTGGGACACGGGCTCCTCCTAGACTGTCCGGGAACTGCCGGCCTGACCACTGCATCAGTGACCGCAAGTCCTCCGGTAAAGCCGGATGACCCCTGGTCTGCAACTCCCCTTCTTAGTCTTCGATCCTAGCCGATCCAGTGTCCGCGCCGCGGAAGCACGGCCCTGTGACACCGTCACGGGCTATTTTTTCTTCTTACGGCCGAATGGGAAATACGGATTGTGGCCGGCCGGGCCCTGGTACGTCCGGCGCCCCGGCAGGGGAACGTCGCCCTTGCCCAGTCCACCCTCGGCTGAGCTGGGCTGGTCTTCGGCCGGCAGGTAGCCGCCTTCGGGCCCGGCGGGCCAGGCGGAGCGTTCGTCGCGTTCCCGGATGTCCGGACCGGCACGGAACGACGTTGCGTCGAATTCCCCCGAGATCCTGGGAATCAGGCCCGTATCGACCGAGACGGTGGCGCGTTCCGGCCTGGGCCGCGCCGCGTCGGCACCGTCTCCAGGCCCGGTCTCGCCGTCGTCGCCGCCGTCACTGTCCGCGGCAGCCTTGCCGCGCCGCAGCCGGCCCAGCAACGGTTCCATCAGGTCCCGCAGTTCAGTCACGCGGAAGAGCTTCAGCAGGACGAAGTACACCGCCAGCATGACGGGCCCGACGACGACGATCGTCACCAGGGCGGCAACCGTGCTGCTCCACGCGAAACCGTCGGGATGGTAGCTGCCCAGCAGCCACAGGGCCAGGGCGCCAGCGAGGGCCGATCCCAGCGCCGCATAGCCCATCCGGATGTACGAGTTGGCGATCCGCGGGCCATCCAGGTGGCCCAGAAGCCGGCGCAGGAAGAGCGCGCTGACCAGCACGGAAAGGATATTGCCGCCGGTGTAGAGGAGCGCGATGGCGAAGATGATCTGGTCGAACGGAAGGAACTGGATCAGGAAGGCAGCCACCACATTGACCAGGGCCAGCACCAGCTGGATCAGGAACGGCGTCCGCGCATCCTCGTTGGCGTAGAACACCCGGGACATCATGAAGTTGGCGCTCATGAACGGCGTGCTGAGGGCAAGGATCGTCAGTGTCTGGGCCAGCATGACGCCGTCCTGGCGGTCGCCGCCGGAGAAGAACATGCCCAGCGGTCCGGCCAGGGCGAACAGCGCCAGCGCGCCGAAGACGGTCGCCACCGCCATGGTCCGCAGCCCGTGGGAAAGCGCGTTGCGCAGTGCGGCCCGGTCGCCGTCCTGGGACGCCCGGGTCATCCGGTTGAACAACACCGTGGCGAGTGAAAGGGCGATGATCGAGTGCGGCAGCAGGTACAGCTGGCTGGCGACCTCGAGGACGGCGTTTCCCGGCAGTGTGTTGGCGGCAGGGTCCCCTGCTTCTTCCAGGCGGAGGCGTTCCGCGCCGGGGATGGTGGCGATGCGCATGACGTAGAGGAAAGCCAGCTGCCCGACGGCGGCCGTGGCCAGGGTCCAGACGCTCAGCCTGGCGGCCTGGCCCAGCCCTACCCCGCGCCAGCCGAAGCGCGGGCGCAGGCCCAGCCGGAGCCGGAAGACCGGGATCAGCAGGATGGCGGTCTGGGCCACCACACCGATCGTGGAGAAACCGGCCACGAGGAAGGTCTGGAAGGAGTCCCAGTTGTCGATCGTGTGGGGGTTGGCAGCGTTGGTACCCATGATGCCGATGAACATGCCGAGCCCGGCAATCGCCACGACATTGTTCAGGATCGGCGCCCACATCGCGGGTCCGAACGCCCCGTTGGCATTGAGGACCTGGGTGAGCAAGGCATACAGGCCGTAGAAGAAGATCTGCGGAAGACACCAGAACGCGAAGGACACCGCCAGGGCCTTCTGCTGTGGCGAATAGCCCTGCGTGGTCAATTCGATGACCCAGGGGGCCAGCAGGGTGACGAGCAGCGTGAGGGAGAGCAGGACCAGGACCGCCAGCGTCAGCAGCCGGCTGACATAGTCCGCTCCCCGGTCGGGGGCCTTGCTGGCCTTGATGATCTGCGGAACCAGGACGGCGTTGAAGACACCGCCTGCCACGAGCAGGAAGATCAGGTTCGGCAGGTTGTTCGCGTTGATGAAAGTGTCATTGACCGTGGAGCCGAGGCCCAGGGCCGCCGCCAGCATCCAGGTCTTGCCGAAACCGAGGAAACGCGAGACGAGGGTTCCCGCGGCCATGATGGCGCTGGAACGGGCTTCTCCGGCCTGGACGGCCTGGGAATTGGCGGATCCGGAGGGCGAGGGAGTGGATTTGGCAGATGACATCGTCTTCATCGTCTCACCCGGGCGCGGCTTTATGCGCTTTCAGGGGCTGGTCCCGGCCGCAACTGCGCCCTCAGCGCTGCTCCGGGAGGACTTCCTTGGCAAGGTCCGCAATGCGGCGCTCATTCGGAAAGGAAAGCTTGCGCGCCAGCTCATGGATGGGAATCCAGGCGACGTCCACAGCTTCCTTGTCGGGATCGTTCTCGATGGTGAGTTCCCCGCCCGTGGCCTGCAGCAGGTAATGGTGCACGGTCTTATGGACGCGGTGCCCGCTGACGGTAAACCAGTAATCGATGCTGCCCAGCGGGGCGAGGATCTTGCCTTCGATCCCGGTCTCCTCCGCGATTTCACGCACGGCGGCTTCCTCGTTGCTTTCCTGGCCTTCCGGGTGGCCCTTCGGCAGGCACCACTCCAGCCGGCCGCCGCGGTTGAGGCGCGCGATGATCGCAACCCGCAGTTCGGCGTCGGACGTGTCCACAACAACGCCGCCGGCGGAGATCTCCTCCACGGTCGGCAGCGAGGCCTGTCCCGAGTGCTGGACAGGCGCGACATTGGCACCGATTGCCGATGGCAACGGTGGGTTTGTCCTCCTGCCGGGAGCGCTGGGTACGGGATGGGCCATGAAGTCCACTCTAACGACTCTTCTCCGCTGTTGATGACCTCAACATGACAGGAAAGTGGACGGCCCGGAAAGTGGATCGCCGTCGCCGCCCGGGTGATCGCGGCCCCGTGGGACTTCGCGACGGTCGGTTGAACCGGCAGCGCGGTTTTCTGAAGGGTCCGAGAAACTATGCTTAAGAAACTATGGCGCACGCACATCACAAGACTGACCCGCACACCGTCGACTTCCAGGTGGACCCGGTGGTCCTGGAGCTCGGACAGCGGTTCGTCGACGCCGGCCACGAGCTGTCGCTCGTGGGCGGACCCGTGCGTGACCTCTTCCTCGGCCGGGTGTCCCCCGACCTGGACTTCACCACGGACGCCACCCCGGACCAGACGGTGGCGCTGATCAAAAAGTGGGCCGATAACTACTGGGAGATCGGCCGGGCCTTCGGCACCATCGGGATGCGCAAGGCCGGCTTCCAGATCGAAATCACCACCTACCGCGCCGAAGCCTACGACCCGGACTCGCGCAAGCCGGTGGTCGCGTTCGGAAATTCCCTGACCGACGATCTCCTGCGCCGCGACTTCACCATCAACGCGATGGCCCTCCGCCTGCCGGACCTGGAGCTGGTTGACCCGTTCGGCGGCGTCCGTGACCTGCATGCCTCTCTCCTCGCCACCCCCGGAACACCGGAGACCTCCTTTTCCGATGACCCGCTCCGGATGATGCGCGCCGCCCGCTTCGCAGCCCAGCTGGGCGTGGCCGTCCACGAGGACGTCCGCGCGGCCATGACCCGGATGGCCGAACGGATCACCATGATCTCCGCCGAACGGGTCCGGGAGGAACTGGTCAAACTCATCTGCGCCGCGCACCCCCGGGCCGGCGTGGATCTGCTGGTGGACACCGGACTGGCCGAATTCGTGCTGCCCGAAGTCTCCGCCCTGCGCCTGGAATCGGATGAGCACCACCGGCACAAGGATGTCTACCAGCACTCGCTGCAGGTCCTGGAGCAGGCTGCCGCGCAGGAAACCGACGCCGACGGCGCCGTACCCGGCCCTGATTTTGTCCTGCGGTTCGCGGCCCTGATGCACGACGTCGGGAAACCGGCGACGCGGCGCTTCGAACCGGGCGGCGCCGTGAGCTTCCGGCACCACGACATGGTGGGCTCGAAGCTGACGTCAAAACGCATGAAGGCGCTCCGCTTCGACAACGACACGACCAAGGCCGTGGCCCGCCTGGTGGAGCTGCATATGCGGTTCTACGGCTACGGCGAGGCCGGCTGGAGCGACTCTGCCGTCCGCCGCTATGTCACCGACGCGGGGCCCCTCCTGGAGCGCCTGCACCGGCTCACCCGTTCCGACGTGACCACCCGCAACCAGCGCAAGGCGGAGCGGTTGTCCTTCGCTTACGACGACCTGGAAGCCCGGATCGCTGCCCTGCGCGAGCAGGAATCGCTCGAGGCCGTCCGTCCCGACCTGGACGGTGGCCAGATCATGGCGCTGCTGGGACTCAAACCCGGCCCCGTCGTGGGCCGGGCCTACAAGTTCCTGCTCGAGGAACGGATGGACCACGGCCCCCTCGATCCGGCTGTGGCCGAGGCCAAACTCCGCGAGTGGTGGGCGGGGCAGCCGGAGTCCACCCAAGACGACGCCGGCAACGGTCCCGGCGCCGAACCGTCCACAACTGAGGAGTCCTAAGTGATTGCACCTTCGAACGGCCCGCGCCCCCAGTTGTGGATCCTGCGGCACGGTGAAACCGAGTGGTCCAAGAGCGGGCAGTACACCGGCCTGACCGACCTTCCCCTCACGGTCGAAGGCGAACAGCAGGCGGTCGAGGCACGCAAAGTGCTGGACCCGGTCGACTTCGACCTGGTGCTGACCTCCCCCCTGCGCCGGGCACGCCGGACGGCGGAACTGGCCGGCTTCCCGAACGCCGAACAGGAACCGCTGGCCGTGGAGTGGGACTACGGCGACTACGAGGGGATCAGCTCGGATCTCATCCGCAAGGACAACCCGGCGTACCTGATCTGGACTGACGGCGTACCCAACGGCGAATCGCTCGACGACGTCGCTGCCCGCGCGGACAAAATTGTGGCCCGCGTACTCGAATCCGGCCTGGACAACGTGCTGATCGTGGCGCACGGCCACTTCTCCCGGATCCTGACGGCCCGGTGGCTCGGACTGGATGCCCACGAAGGGCGGCACTTCGTGCTGGGGACAGCGAAAGTCTGCACTTTGGGCTGGGACAAAAAGACTCCAGCCGTGGTCCGCTGGGGACTATAAACATGGTTTAGGAAAGAAGTTCAGGAAAGTTTATGAATTCAGTAGTCAACTGCTGCATTCATAGTGTATTTTTATTTTTGACCCCAGGGCGATTTGCCGGGGTTACGGCGCGCGTCGCCCGGCCAGTCAGCCGGAGCCACGGCAGAACAGAAAAGGAGGTTGGGAAAATGATTACTTTGACTAGCGGATGGATGTCTTTTGGCACCGCCACCCCGGCCTCTGTCGCTGAACCGCGCCCAAATTTCGGCCTGACTGTCTCCTGACCCCTCCGCTCCCGGCCTAGTGTCCCCGACCTAGGATCCGGAGCCGAGACGATACCGGACCTCCGATCACCGGAGGTCCTCTGACAGCCGGCTGAGCAGGCGGAACCACGCGGTTTGCGCAGCCTCCCCATAGTTCGGAACCCAGCTTCTTGTTGGGGCTGCGGCGCTCTCGCGTTCAGGGGCCATTCTTCGCTTTGCGAATCCAATGAATTGCTTCGGGCATTTCCATGCCCAATGAGGCCTTTTCTTCCTCAATTCACAGAGGCCTTAATTGGCGTGCCCAATTCCTTTCCATTCCACAGAAATACCTATGAAAGGTCCATCGTGACTATTGCCAGCTCCACCCCTGCTCCGACCCATGGCGCCGAGCCACGGACCACCAGCCAGCGCAACACCAGGCACCGAAGGGAGGTGACCACCATGAGGCAAAAGCTCCAAGCACTCCTGTTCTCCAGCCGGAAGCCGGCTCCGCGGCAGACGACGCCGTTCAACGGCGCACTCCTTGACCAGAAGCGCGAAGACGTATTCGTCGCTATGCACCGGATGGGCAACCTCCGCTGACGCCAGGCACTTCCGGTCCGCCGCCCGCAAGGACGCCGGACCACGGACACGAAGGACCAGGCCAGCCGAAGGAGGAACTGATGTGCGACATCGGAACTGATCCCCTGGAAGCCCACGCGGCGACGCGTGGGCTTCCCCTTTAACGGCCGGTGACAGCGACGGGCCGCGTATATTCCCGGTACGGGGCGGCACCAAGGCCCGGCGTCATCAGGCCGCGGCCCCGGTAAGCTCGAGGGCATGCACGAGACAAAGCCGCCGGAGCACCGCAAGCGGGTCCGACTGGTCATCCCGAGCCGCAGCGACCTGTTGCTGAGAAACTTCACGGAGCTCATCGGAGGCCCCATGGGTCACCGGGCGGCCCCCGGAGTGGTCTCGCCCGGATTCTTCACCGTTGAACGCGTCCTGATCATGCTCACCGTGCTGGCGGCGCTGCTGGGAATCCTGCTCAAGTCCTACTGCCGCGGCAACGGCTGGGACACACCGGGGCAGTTCTACTCCACGTGCTACTCGGACTTCCCCGAACTGTTCAGGAACCGCGGCCTCGGCGACGGCGCCTTCCCGTTCCTGACCAAGGAAACGTTCTTCGAATACCCCGTGCTGATGGGACTCGTCGCCGGCGCCACGGCGCTCCTGGTGCCCGGTACGGGCATCACCGGCGACCGCGTCCTGGCGTACTTCGACATCAACGCGGCCCTGATCGTGGTCGCCTGGATGGTCACGGTGCTGGCCACCGCCCGGATGACCCGGCGCCGGCCCTGGGACGCGGCCATGGTGGCAGTCGCGCCGGGCATCATCCTGGCCGGCACCATCAACTGGGACATGTGGGCTGTGGCACTGCTGGCCCTCGGCATGTACTTCTTCTCCCGCAACAAGCTGGTGCTCGCGGGAATCTTCATCGGCCTCGGCACCGCAACCAAGCTCTACCCCCTGCTGATCCTCGGCGCCATCCTGCTGCTCGCCCTGCGCACGGGACGCTTCCGTGCCCTGCTGGTCACCACGGTGTCCGCCGCGGCAGCGTGGCTGGCCGTCAACATGCCGGTGGCAGCCCTGAACCCGGAAGGCTGGAAGTACTTCTACCAGTTCACCCAGGAGCGGCCCGCCGGGTACAGCTCGCCGTGGTTTGCCTATAACCTCGTGGCCGGGCGGCTGGGCTGGCTGCCGCTGGAAGCCGAAGCCATCAACACCCTGGCCCTGAACCTGTTTGTCCTGGCCTGCGTCCTGATCGGGGTACTGGCCCTGACCGCCCCGCGGCGGCCCCGCATCGCCCAACTGGCATTCCTGATCGTCGCGGCCTTCATCCTGACCAACAAGGTCTACTCCCCGCAGTTCGTCCTGTGGCTCATTCCGCTGCTGGCCCTCGCCCGCCCGCGGTGGCGGGACTTCCTGATCTGGCAGACCATCGAGGGGCTGCACTGGGCTGCCATCTGGATGTATCTTGGCCAGGTGACGAGCGGCGGAGTGTCCCAGCACAACATCGACATGCCCTACTACGTCCTCGCCGTGGTGTCCCACATGCTCGCCACCGCGTACCTGATGGCGCGGGTCGCCTGGGATATCTGGGACCCCGGCTATGACATCATCCGGCGGCACGACATGGACGACCCGCACGGCGGCCCCTTCGACCGCGCGCCGGACTGGCTGCGGCTGGATCCCCTCCGGCCCACGGCGTCCGTCCTGCCCTGGCGGAAAGCCACGGCGGATGCCTGACGTCGCCGTCGTCGGCTCCGGTCCCAACGGACTCGCCGCTGCCGTGACCATGGCCCGGGCCGGGCTCAAGGTGCACGTCTATGAGGCGGCCGACTACCCCCGGCGGCGGCCTCCGCACGGCGGAACTGATGGAACAGGGGCACTTCCACGACGTCTGTTCCGCCGTCCACCCGATGGTGCTGGCCTCCCCCTTCTTCCGGCAGTTCGGGCTGGCCCGGCGGGTGCCGCCTGGAGGTACCGGACGTTTCATACGGATCCCCGCTCGACGGCGGCCGAGCGGCCCTGGCGTACCGTTCCCTTGACCGGACCGCGGCCGGGCTGGGGCGGGACGGCGCCGCGTTACCGCAGCCTGATGGCGCCCGCTTGTGCGACCGGGTGGACGGCATCGCCGACCTCACCCTGAACCAGCTGCTGCGGGTGCCGCGGGATCCGGTTGCGGCCGCGGACTGTTCGGCCTGCGCACCCTCGAGCAGGGCACCCGGCTGTGGGGGGCAAGGTTCCGCGAGGACCTGGCGCCCGCACTGCTGACCGGTGTTGCGGCCCACGCCGTCTCTCCGCTGCCCGCACTCGCTGCGGCGGGTGCCGGGCTAATGCTGGGCGCCCTGGCGCATGCCGACGGCTGGCCGGTACCGGTCGGCGGGTCCGCGGCCATCGCCGGCGCCCTGGTGGCCGACATCGAAGCACACGGCGGGGTGGTGGAAACGGAGGCCCGGATCGCTCCCTGGCGGACCTCCCGCCCGTCCGGGCCACGCTGCTGGACGTGGCCCCGCCCGGCCTGCTCCGGCTGGCGGAGGGACGGCTCCCGACAAGTACCGCAACGCGCTGGCGTCTTTCCGGTTCGGGAACGCGGCCTGCAAGGTCGACTTCATCCTGTCCGGACCGGTGCCGTGGGCCGCCGCCGGGGCTCGCAGACGCCGGTACCGTGCACGTGGGTGGCACCCGGGCCGAAATGGCCGAGGCGGAGAATCTCGTGGCGGCGGGCCTGCACCCGGAGCGGCCCTACGTGCTGGTCTCCCAGCCCTCACGCTTCGACGCCGGCCGCGCCCCGGCCGGCCGGCACATCCTGTGGAGCTACTGCCACGTGCCCGCCGGCTCCACCGTGGACATGGGTGAGGCCGTGATGGCCCAGCTGGAGCGCTTTGCCCCCGGATTCCGGGACCTCGTGGTCCAGTACCGGGTGACGACCGCTGCCGGTCTGGCCGAATACAACGAGAACTACGTCGGCGGTGACTTCGGTGCCGGACTGTATGGACCTCCGCGGGCTTCTCCGGCGTCCCGTCCTGGGTCCCGTGCCGTGGCGGACGCCGCTGCCCGGCGTGTACCTCTGCTCCTCCTCCACACCGCCGGGCCCCGGCGTGACCGGCATGCCCGGGTTCCACGCCGCAAGATATGCCTTGAGCGACATATTCGGCCTTGCGGTGCCGCCCCTCGGCCTTTAGGGTCCGGGGTTGGCCGGGGTTCAGGCCGGAACCGGAGCTGACGGGCCGCAGTGCGGAGAGCCGCCCGTCGACCATGCTGGCGACAATGTCCGTCAGCGGGACGAAGCCGGTGTCATGCGTGACCATCACCGTCGCCACGGCGAATTCGTCCGTGACCCGGCGCAGCAGCCGCACGATTGCCTCACTCCGTTCCTGGTCGAGGGCGGCCGTCGGTTCGTCCACGAGCAGCACGGCCGGGTCCCCCATCAGGGCACGGGCAATGTTGACCCGCTGCCGCTGCCCGCCGGAAAGCTGGTGCGGCCGTTTGCCGGCGGCCGGGGAAAGCCCGACGAGGTCCAGCAGCGCGCCGGCTCGGCGGGCGGCCTCCCGCACCGGCTTCCCCCGCAGGTGCTCCCCGATCACCAGCTGCTCCAGGGCCGTCAGGGAAGGCAAGCAGATTGGGCTGCTGGAAGATGATGCCGATCTTGTCCCGGCGCAGGGACGTCCGGTCGGCGCCGGGAGCCCCCCGGCGTCGGTCCCGTCGACCAGGACGAGGCCCGCCGTGGGCCGGACGAGGGTGGCGGCGACGGCCAGCAGGGACGACTTTCCTGATCCGGACGGACCAATAGGGACAGGAACTCCCCCGGGCCGAGTTTCAGGGTGACGTCGTCGAGCGCCTTGAGGGTGCCGCCGCCGTCCAGCGTACTCGAGGGTGACATTGACAAGGTTGAGGGCGGATTTTCAGGGCGAGAATGTATGCGGCATTCAGGGAATGCCTTTCAGTGATATGGGGCGGAGATCAGTTGCCGCCGAGGGCCAGGAGGGGATCCACCCGGGTGATGCCTGCGGACGGCCAGAGGCAGCCCCGGCCAGGTCCGAGCACGACGATCCCCGCAACGGGCAGGAGCGTGGTGGCCGGGGTCAGCAGGAACGGGGCGGCCCTGGCAGCGAGTAGCCCGCCGGCGGCCCCGGCCGCGCCGCCGGCCACGGCGCCGGCGAGGAGCACGACCAGGGGCCTGGACCATCGCGTCCGGAGGACGTAGCGGGAGGAGCCGCCGAGGGCCTTGAGGACCGCGATGTCCCGGGTGCGCTGCACGGTCCACACCGTCAGGAAGGCCACGATGACCAGGGCCGAGATTCCGTACAGGAAGGCCTGCATCAGCAGCAGGGAGCCGTTTTCGCTTTTGTAGGAGCCGAGCGCCTGGAAGGAGCCGTCGCGGCTGGCGCTGACCGTCCCGGCCGCTGCGTTGGCGGCGTCGACGTCGAGCGTGTGCCCGTCGTCGGAGGTCACCGCGATGACAGTCGCGGCGGCCTCGCTGCCGCTGATGTGGGCGAGCGTCCTCCAGTCGCCGAGGGTGGTCCAGACGACGCCGGTATGGGAATACCACTGGTCCGGGACGACGGCGGAGACTGTCAGTTCGGTGCCGCCCACCGCGGCGCGGCTTCCGGCTCGCAAATCGAGTTCCCGGGCGAGGCTGGCGCCGATCACCACGTTTCCTTCGGCGACGGGACCGGGCGCCAGGCCTGCGGCTCCGGACGCCTCCGTCCCGAAGACGGCCACACTGGCTGTCCCGGAAGGAGTGCCGGCGGAACCAATGGACTGGAAGCGGCTTTGGCTGATGCCCAGCAGCTCTGCGTTCGCGACACCGTCACGGGCGGCCCACTCCGAGAGCTGCGCGCGGGTGACCTCGGACTCGGTGAACGACGCCTTGGGGTGCTTCCCCGGCCGGCGCTCCGAAGACGATCTGGTCCGCGGGAAGGGCGGCGAGGGCCGATGTGGACTGGTTGCCGAGACCGGCGGTCAGGCCGGAGAGCAGCACCAGCAGCAGGGTGATGAGCGCGACGACTCCGCCCATCAGGGCGAAGCGGCCTTTGGCGAAGCGGAGATCGCGGAGGGCGAGATACATGGGGTCCCTTTCAACGGGTTGTGGCCTTGAATCAAGCCTCCGCGGCGCGGCGCGGAACCGGCATCGCCTGCCTGGTTGGGCCCGCCGGGCGGAGTGGTTGATCCGACCGTCAACCAAATGGTTGATCGTGGCCCGGCGGCACACAATTCGACCGGTGCCGGCCCGGGCCGGCACTACGCTGAAAGCATGGATGACACGGCTCACGGCACACCGGCAGGGACGGCCGCGGCAGGTACGACGGGGGCTGCCGTGATTCTGCGTGTCCTCCGCGTGTGCCTCCACAGCGGGTTCGCGGTGCTGCTGCTGGTCGCCGTGGTGCGGCTGCTCGGTGCGGGGCTCCGGGGTGAGGACTGGGTGGCCCTGGGCCTCGCGCCGGTCCTCGCCGCCGTCTATCTGCTGGGCACCGTCCTGGAAAAACGCCATTCCGCGGATCCGTCCCGGTTCGATCCGAGGCCCTATTCGGCCTGGTGGCTGGGCTGTGTCTGCCTGCTCTGGCTGCTGCTGATCTGGGCCAGCGCCGACTTCGTGTGGCTGGCGTTCCCGCTTTTCTTCCTGCAGCTGCACGTGCTGCCGCTGCGGCTGGCGCTGCCGGCGATCGCGCTGAGCACCCTGCTGGTCATCGTGGCGCTGTGGTTCCACAACGCCGGAGCGGACGGCGGCGCCCTGCAGCTTCCGATGGTGCTGGGGCCGGCCTTCGGGGCCGCCTTTGCCGTGGTCACCGGCCTGGCCTACCGGGCGCTCTTCCTGGAAGCCGAAAACCAGCGGCTCGCAGCCGAGGAACTGCGCCGCACCCGCGCCGAACTTGCCCGCAGCCAGCACGACGCCGGGACGCTGGCCGAGCGGGCACGGCTGGCCCGGGAAATCCACGACACGCTGGCCCAGGGCTTTTCCAGCATCGTGCTGATGGGCCGCTCGGCGGAGAAGGCCCTTGACGACGCGGACACCGCCAAGGCCCGGGACCGGCTCCGGACAGTCCAGGAGACGGCCTCGGCCAACCTGGCCGAGGCCCGAAACTTTGTCCGCGGCCTGCAGCCCCCCGCCCTTTCAGAAAACACAACGGAGGACTCTGCGGAGTACTCTGCCGAGAACCCGCCGGAGGACGCCCTGGTGGGCAGCCTCCGCCGGCTGTGCGAGAAGACGGAAACGGAGGCTGCCGCCCGCGGCGCCCGCCTGCGCTGCCGCTTCGACCTTGAAGGAGTCCCGGTGGAACTGCCCAACCCGTACCGGACCACCTTGCTGCGGGCCGCGCAGGCAAGCCTCGCGAACGTGTGGGTGCACGCCCGGGCGGGCACCGCCGTCGTGACCCTGTCCTTTCTGGGCAGCGAAGTCGCGATGGATATTTACGACGACGGCGCGGGCTTCGACCCCTCTGCGGCCACGGACCCGGCCGCCCGCCCCGACGGCTCGGGCTACGGGCTGACGTCGCTCCAGGAACGGGTGGCTGCGCTGGCCGGCAGCCTCGACATCGAGTCGGCGCCCGGCGAAGGAACGGTGGTGGCCATCCGGCTCCCGCTCGGGGATTCCCCGGCCAGGACGGAGCCGTGAGCGACGTCCGGGTACTGCTGGTCGACGACCACCCGGTGGTGCGGGCCGGGCTGAGGGCCATGCTGAGCGAATTCGAGGGCATCACCGTCGTCGCCGAGGCGGCCGACGGCGGTGCGGCCCTGGCCGAGCTCGCCCGGCTCCATACCCTCGGCGAGCCGGTCGACGTCGTACTTATGGACCTGCAGATGGGCGCCGGCATGGACGGCGTCACCGCGACCGGCAGGATCAAGGCCGGCGGGGCCGGCCAGCCCGCCCCGCCGGTGCTCATTCTCACCACCTATGACTCCGATGCCGATATCCTCGCCGCGGTGGAAGCCGGAGCCAGCGGCTACATGCTCAAGGACGCGCCGCCGGAACAGATCCGCCAGGCCGTGTTCTCCGCCGCGGCGGGCCAGACGGCGCTGGCACCCGAGGTGGCCGCCCGGCTGATGGGCCGGATCCGCAATCCCGGACCCGCCCTCTCCGCCCGCGAGATCCAGTTGCTGGAACTGCTCGCCACCGGTCTGGGCAACCGGGCCATCGCCAAACAGCTCTTCATCTCCGAGGCAACGGTCAAGACCCATCTGGTGCACATCTACGGCAAGCTCGGAGTGGACAACCGCACCGCCGCCATCTCCGTGGCGGCGCAGCGCCGGATCATCCGGCGCTTCTGAGCCGGCCAGGTGCACATCGTGTCGCCCGCGGCCCCGTGTGACTCGGGCAATGTCGGCGGCTCGGGGCATAATGGCGCGGTGGGGAACTCTTCGAAACTTTCACTTGTCCTTGTTGGTCTGATTCTCGGCGCCGCCCTGGTGGGGTGCGACGACGGCCGCGCCGGCGCGCAGGATGCCGCGAAACAGCTCGCGTCCGCCGTTTCGGCGCTCGACGTCGGCTCGGTCGCCTTCGACGGCAAGGACTCCGGTGCCGCGAACGAGCAGCTCCAGGAGGTGTTCAAGGCCATGGCACCGGATAAGCCGTCGGTGGAGGCGGGCGAGCTCCAGCTGGACTCGGGTACGGCGACGGTGCCGCTGAACTACCGCTGGACCGTGGGCCCGGAAGAGTGGAAGTACACCGTGTACGCCCAGTTCAAGAAGTCGGGCGACAAGTGGCTGACCGTCTGGAACCCCGCGATGCTGGTGCCCGAACTGGCCGAAGGGGAAGTGCTCAGCATGGCGGCCGAATCGCCGCAGCGCGCGGCGAATCCTGGGCGCCGGGGACGTCCCGCTGGTGACGTACCGGCCCGTGGTGAACGTCGGCATCGACAAGCCCCTGCTGGGCGCCGGCGACGCCGCCGATGCGGCCACCAGGATGGCCGAGCTGGTGGGGGTGGACCCGGCCGCCTACGCGCAGCAGGTGGAGGCATCCGGGCCGCAGGCGTTCGTTGCCGCCATCACCCTGCGCGCGGACGGCCGCACCATCACCGATGAGCAGATTGCCGCGATTCCCGGCGGCCGGGCCATCGCGGACTCGCTCCCGCTGGCACCCACCCGCACTTTTGCGCGTGCCCTGCTGGGCACGGCGGCCGCTGCCAGCGCCGAGCAGATCGAAAAGTCCGATGGCGAGCTGAAACCCGGAGACACCACCGGCACGGGCGGCCTCCAGCAGCAATACGATGCCCAGCTCCGGGGCACCGATTCGACCGTGATCCGCGCCCAGAAGGCGGGGCTCACCGCCGAAGAACTCAGGGCGGCCACCCCCGAGTCGCGCCGGATCCTGTTCCAGGTCCAGGGCAAACCCGGGACGCCCCTGCAGACCACACTGGATGTGAACCTCCAGCAGCTGGCCGAGGACGTCCTGGCCAAGGTGGGTCCGGCATCGGCGATCGTCGCCCTCCGGCCCTCCACCGGCGCCGTCCTCGCGGCCGCGTCCGGTCCCGGCAGCAACGGCTACGACACGGCCATGCTGGGACAGTACGCCCCCGGCTCGATCTTCAAGATCGTGGACTCACTGGCCATGATCCGCAACGACCTGACCCCGGAATCCATGGTCGATTGCCCCGAGACGCTCACCGTGGACGGCAGGACGTTCAAGAACGCCGAAGGCTACCCGGCGTCCTCGCTGGGTTCGGTGAGCCTCCGCGACGCCTTTGCGCACTCCTGCAACACCGCGTTCATCAACGCCCGGGACTCCGTCAGCCAGGCGCAGCTCGAAAGCGCCGCCACGTCGCTGGGCGTCGCTGTCGAAGCGCCCGCCCTGGGCGCCGCGGCGTTCCTCGGTTCCGTCCCCGGCGAGGCCGCGGGCACCGAACATGCGGCCTCGATGATCGGCCAGGGCAAGGTGCTTTTGTCCCCGCTGTCGGCGGCAGTCATGGCCGGCTCGGTCGCCAAGGGCGCCCCCGTCTCCCCGCAGCTGGTGCTGAACCCGAACGCCGGCGGCACGGACCCGGCAGCCACGCCGGCGCCGACGGCGGCCGGGACCACACCGAGCGTCTCGGCCGAGCCGCCCGCGAAGTCCTCCGGAGCACCGGTCACCGCAGCGGAGGCGGGGGCGCTCGGGGACATGATGCGCGCCGTCGTGACCTCCGGCCATGCCGGCTTCCTCGCCGCGGTGCCCGGCGCCCCGGTCGGCGCCAAGACCGGGACGGCCGAATTCGGCAAAGACGATCCGCCCAAGACCCATGCCTGGATCGTGGCAGTGCACGGCGACCTCGCTGTTGCCGTGTTCGTTGAGGACGGCGGGCTCGGCGCCACCACCTCCGGGCCGCTGCTGAAGGAATTCCTTACCGCCGCGGGCTGACGATGCTGCTGCCGCGGGCTGATGCCGGCGGTTCCTGAAACGAACGGACGCCCCCTCTCACCGGAGAGGGGGCGTCCGTTTCGTTTGTGCGGCGGGTGGGCCGGCTCAGGCCACCAAACCGTCGGCGATGGTGAGTACCTCGTCCAGGATGGCGAGCCCGGCCCGGGCATCCTCCACCTTGGTGTTGCAGGGCGGGACCACGTGGATGCGGTTGAAGTTGGCGAACGGCAGGAGGCCGCGGGACTTGCAGGCGGCCACGAGCTGGTTCATCTCCGGGCTGGAGCTTCCGTAGGGAGCCAGCGGTTCGCGCGTTGTACGGTCCTTGACCAGTTCGATCGCCCAGAAGACGCCCGTGCCGCGCACTTCGCCGACCGAGGCGTGGTCCGCTGCGAAGCCGGCCAGGGCCGGCCCGATCACGGTGTCCCCGAGGAACGCGGCGTGTTCCACGATCTTCTCGTCCGCCATGGCGTTGATGGTAGCCACGGCCGCGGCGGTCGCCAGCGGGTGGCCGGAGTAGGTCAGCCCGCCCGGGTAGACCCGTTGTCCGAAGGTTGCCGCGATCTCGGGGCTGATGGCCACGCCCCCCAGCGGGACGTATCCGGAGTTCACGCCCTTGGCGAAGGTCAGCAGGTCCGGGACAACGTCGAAGTGCTCGACGGCGAACCACTTGCCGGTCCGGCCGAAGCCCGCCATCACCTCGTCGGCGATCAGGACGATGCCGTGCCGCGTGCACAGTTCCCGCACGCCCTGCAGGTATCCCGGCGGCGGCATGTAGATGCCCGCGGTCCCGGGAATGGATTCCAGGATCAGTGCCGCGATGGTGGCGGGACCCTCGAAGCTGACCAGCTGCTCCAGGTGCTCGAGGGCCCGCTGGCTCTCCTCCTCCTGCGTCGTGGAGTGGAAGGCTGTGCGGTACAGGTACGGCGGGAAGAAGTGGACCGTCCCGGCGCTGCCGTTGTCGCTGGCCCAGCGGCGCGGGTCGCCCGTGAGGTTGACGGCCAGCTGGGTCCCGCCATGGTAGCGAGCGGTAGGCCGAAAGGACTTTGTGCCGGCCGGTGTGCAGCCGCGCCATCCGGACGGCGTGCTCATTGGCGTCGGCGCCGCCGTTGGTGAAGAAGATCTTGTCCAGTTCGCCGGGTGTCCGTTCGGCAATCAGGCGCGCGGCCTCCGAGCGGGCGTCGTTGACGTAGCTCGGGGCGATCGTGCACAGTTTGGTGGCCTGGGCCGCGATGGCGGAGACGACGGCGGGGTGCTGGTGGCCGATGTTGGTGTTGACCAGCTGGGAGGAGAAGTCCAGATACTTGTTTCCCTCACCGTCCCAGACGTGCGATCCCTCGGCCGCGGTGATCACCATGGGGTCCAGGAGGTCCTGGGCGGACCAGGAGTGGAAGACGTGCTTGCGGTCCAGTTCGTAGGCGCGCCGGGCGCCGTCGGACGCCAGCTGCTGCGGGCGGGTTTCGTTTTCAACGGTCGAAGTCATGTCAGCTGCCTTTCGGATACGGGTGGCTCAGGCGTTCTGCGGGAAGCCGAGGTTGATGCCGCCGTGGCTGGGATCCAGCCAGCGGGAGGTGACCGCCTTGCCGCGGGTGAAGAAGCCGACCCCCTCGGTGCCGTGGGCGTGGGTGTCCCCGAACAGCGAGTTCTTCCAGCCGCCGAAGGAGTAGTAGGCCATGGGGACCGGGACGGGGACGTTGATGCCCACCATGCCGACCTCCACCTCGTTCTCGAAGCGCCGCGCCGCGCCGCCGTCGTTGGTGAAGATGGCGGTGCCGTTACCGTACGGGTTGCCGTTGATCAGCTCGAGCGCCTCGTCGTAGCTGTCCACCCGGAGCACGGACAGGACCGGGCCGAAGATCTCATCCTGGTAGATGGACATGTCCGGAGTCACCTTGTCGAACAGGGTGGGTCCGACGAAGAAGCCGTCACCTTCCGCGTCCGCCGCGATGCCGCGCCCGTCCACCACCAGGGTGGCGCCGTCAGCTTCGCCGGCGTCGATGTAGCCGGCAACCTTGTCCCGGTGCTGGGCGGTCACCAGCGGGCCCATGTCGCAGCCGCGCAGCCCGTCGCCGGTGCGCAGGGATGCGGCGCGCCGGGCAATCTTGTCCACCAGTTCGTCGGCGATCTCGCCGACGGCGAGCAGGGCGGAGATGGCCATGCAGCGTTCGCCCGCCGATCCGAAGCCGGCGTTGATGGCGGCGTCGGCGGCGAGGTCGAGATCGGCGTCGGGCAGCACGATCATGTGGTTCTTGGCCCCGCCCAGGGCCTGGACGCGCTTCCCGTTGGCCGTCGCGGTCTGGTAGACGTACTTGGCGATCGGGGTGGAGCCGACGAAGGAGACGGCCTTAATGTCCGGGTGGTTGAGCAGGGCGTCGACGGCCACCTTGTCGCCGTGCAGGACGTTGAAGACGCCGTCCGGCAGGCCGGCTTCCTTCCAGAGCTCGGCCATCCAGTTCACGGCCGTGGGGTCCTTTTCGCTGGGTTTGATGACAACGGTGTTGCCGGCGGCGATGGCGAGCGGGAAGAACCACATGGGCACCATGGCCGGGAAATTGAACGGGCTGATGACCGCCACCGGGCCCAGCGCCTGGCGGATGGAGTGGACGTCCACGTTGGTGGACGCGTTCTCCGTGTAGCTGCCCTTGAGCAGGTGGGGGATGCCGCAGGCGAACTCGACAACTTCCTGGCCGCGGGTGACTTCGCCGAGGGCGTCGTCCAGGACTTTTCCGTGCTCGGAGGTGATGATCGCGGCGAGTTCGCCCTTGCGGGAGTTGAGCAGTTCGCGGAAGGCGAAGAGGATCTGGGTGCGGCGGGCAATCGAGGTGTCCCGCCAGGCCGGGAACGCGGCCTTGGCCGCGGCAATGGCGGCGTGGCTTTCGTCCTGGCTCGCCAGCGACACCTGGCCGGTGACCTTGCCGGTCGCGGGGTTCGTCACCGGGGCCGTGCGCGCGCCGGCGGGGACGTAGCTGCCGTTGATCCAGTGCTCGATGATGTTCAAGGTTTCTCCTCATGCGGTGTTCGGGGGTTGAATCCAGTGTCCCTACCGGCACGCGGCGCCATAAGTGCCAGGGTGTAAGGAGAATCACAGTCTGGTTTACACTGTGTAAATGTTGCCCACCGTCGGCTCGATCCTTGCCCTTCCCGTCCTCCGCGAGGCCGCGCCGGTCCTGCTCGGCGGCGCCGCGGCCCTCGACAATCCCGTCCGCTGGGTCCATGTGAGCGAACTGCTCGACATTTCCGGGCTGCTGTCCGGCGGGGAGCTGGTGCTTACCACCGGACTGGAGCTGGAAAAGGAGCCGGGGCTGACGGCGTCGTTCATCAGGTCCCTGGAGCAGGCGGCAGCGTCCGGCCTGATCGTTGAACTCGTCGGCGACAGGGACCGCAGCATGGATGCGCTGCGCGCGGCCGCTCCGGCCACGGCCCTGCCGGTGATCGTGGTGGAACGCCGGGTGCGGTTCGTGCAGGTCACCGAAATTGTGCACCGGATCATCGTCGCGGAGCAGCTGGAACGGGTGGAGCGCGCCCGCGACGTCCACGAGGCCTTCACGGTGCTGAGCCTGGAAAGCGCCGGGACAGGACAGGTGGTGGAGCAGGCAGCCGCCATGATCGGAGCCCCGGTGGTCCTGGAGGACCTCTCGCACCTCGTCCTCGCCTACTCGGCCCGGCAGCTCCGGACCACCGAACTGCTGGCGGACTGGGAGCGCCGGTCGCGGACCACCCCGGCGCCGCCGGGGACGGGCCGCACCGGGCCCGAGGCCTGGCTGCAGACGCCGGTTGGCGTGCGCGGGAACGTCTGGGGGCGCCTGGTGGTGCCGGTCCCCCTCGACGACGACGGCGCGGCGGCCATGGTGCTCGAACGCGCGGCCCAGACCCTGGCGATCAACCGGCTCGCCGAACGGGACCGGCGCGAGCTGAGCCACCAGGCGCAGGCCGGACTCCTCAATGCCCTGCGCCAGCCCCGCGGGCTGGGCGAGGACGAGGCGCAGGCCCGCGCCGCGGCGCTGGGACTCAGGCGGTCGCCGTACTACCTGCCGATTGTGTTCCGCAGCGGCGGAGCAGCCTATGGCCATTCCGCCGGGGCAACGGGCGGCGGCGTCGATCCGCTGGCCGGGCAACAGGAGGAACGTGCGCTGCTGGAGCAGCTCGCCCGCGCCCTCAAAGCCGTCTCGGGCAGTGCGTTGACCGCGAGCATCCGGTCCGGATCGGTCGGCGTGATCCTGGCCGTTCCCGCGAAGCAGCTGGAGGACCCGACGCTCCGGCGTCTCGCCGATGCCCTCGCGGGCAGCGACGTGCCGCCCGGCGGAGGCCTGCCCGGCAATGGTCTACCCGGCGCGCCGGGCGCGTCGTGGAGCATCGGCGTCGGGCACCTGCGGGGCTCCTTGCTCGAAGCGGCCGCGGGGATTGACGAAGCCGCCCACGTTGCCGAAACCGCGGCGACGCTGCGCGGTGACCGGAAGCCGTTCTACCGGGCGACGGACGTCCGGCTTCGCGGGCTGCTGGCGCTGCTCCGCAAGGATCCGCGTGTGCAGCAGTTCGCGGAGTCGGAACTGGAGGGTGTCCTGCAGACCGATGCCCGGGACGGCGGCGGACACCTGGAGCTGCTGGGCCAGTACCTCGAGTCCGGCGGCAACAAAGCGGCCCTGGCCCGCACCGGGTACCTCAGCCGCCCGACGCTGTACGCGCGGCTGGCCCGCCTTGAAGAGCTCCTCGGCGTCGACCTCGAGGACGCGGAATCCCGGACGTCGCTGCACGTCGCGCTCCTCCTGCACCGGCTCCGGGGCCTGTGACCGCGCGGATCCGCGCAGAATGCGAGCATTGACGAATGGCGAAGCCCTTTACCTTGACCCAGCTGCGGTATTTCGCGGTGGTGGCCGAGCTCGAAAACATGACGGCGGCGGCGGAACGGCTCCTCGTGACCCAGTCCACGCTGTCCACGGCGATGGCCCAGCTCGAAGCCAGCTTGTCGACCCAGCTGTTTGTCCGGCTCAGGACGCGCGGCCTGCGGCTGACGCCGTCCGGCCGGCAGCTTGCCCAGGACATCAAGGTGCTGCTGGAGCACGCGGATTCGCTGTACGAGTCCGCCCGGGGGCTCGCGACGAGCCTGGTCGGGGAACTCAAGGTGGGCGTGTTTGCGCCGCTGGCGCCGTTCCGGCTTCCCGCCATCCTGCAGACCTTCGAAGTCCAGCATCCGGGCGTCGAGGTCTCCTTCCTGGAGGCCGATCTGGCGAGCCTGCAGACAGCCCTCCTCGAAGGGCAGTGCGACGTCGCGCTGATGTACGGCCTCGGCCTGGGCCGGGGCTTCACCCACACCGTGCTCGAGCGGGTACCCCCGCATGTGCTGGTCCACGCCGAACACCCCGCGGCGTCCCGGCCCGAGCGGAGCATCGCGCTGAAGGACCTCGACGGCGAACCCGCGGTGGTGCTGGATCTGCCGCACAGCCGGGACTACTACGAGCAGCTGTACACGATCGCGGGGGTGGTTCCCAACGTCCGGCACCGCTTTGCCGGGTACGAGACGGTGCGCTCGTTTGTGGCGAAGGGGCACGGCTACGCCATGCTGAACCAGCGCCTCCACAGCGACCTGACGTATTCCGGCGGCCGGGTGGTGGCGTTGACGCTGACGGATGACTTCCCGCCGATCGAGGTGATGCTGGTCCGTCCCGAGGGTGTGCAACCCACCCGCAGGGCACTCGCCTTTGAGGAGACCTGCATCCGGCTCTACGGTGCCGCCCGGCAGTAAGCGACGGACCGGCCGACGCCCACCGCCGGGCCGCGGATCCGGAGTATTCCGCATTGACAAAATCTATTGATCCGGCCAAAACAATCAATTGGACAGATGTGAACCGGATCACACACAGTTGGTGCAGTGCGGTGGTGCCGACGGGAGTCCAACGGCAAGTCCCGCGCAATGACGGCCCTCGGCCGAGTCCCGAAGCGCGACAACCATGTTGATCAAAGGAGATTCAATGGTTCCGATTCACGCCCCAGGTGTCCGACTTATGTCCGGACCGTGGCTTGCCGGCAACACGGCGGCAACATCAGCAGAATTCAATTCCCGGGCCCGTAACACGGCAGGGGATTTCGGAAACACGGCGCCTCTAGCGTGGCTGTCATGACGATCAACGACATCAAGGACCAGCCGGTGTCCGCTTCCCCGACCGGTTCCCAGGCCACACCGTCCGCCCCGGCGCTGGACAAGGATTCTGTGCCGTCCGGACCGCTCGGCATCACCAAGATGCAGAAGCGGGTCCTCGCGGGCGGCAGCATCGGGCAGTTCATCGAGTTCTACGATTTCACGCTCTACGGCCTCACTGCCGTCATCTTCTCGCAGCTGTTCTTCCCCGGCAGCAACCCGGTCACGGCCATGCTGGCGACGTTCGCCACCTTCGGCGTCGCCTTTGTGGTCCGGCCGGTCGGCGGCCTGTTCTTCGGCGCGCTCGGTGACCGGATCGGCCGCCGCAGGGTCCTGACCATCACGCTCGTCGCCATCGGCGGGGCCACCGCCCTGATGGGGCTGCTGCCGACCTACGGCCAGATCGGCGCCTGGGCACCGGTGCTGCTGGTTCTCTGCCGGCTGATCCAGGGCTTCTCCGCCGGCGGCGAATCCGTGGGCGCGCCGTCGTTTGTCTTCGAGCACGCCCCGGTCAGCCGCCGCGGGTTCTGGCTCAACATCACCATCGCCGCCACGGCGCTGCCCTCCGTCGTCGCCGGTTCAATGATCCTGATCCTGAGCCAGTCGATGCCCAACGAAGCCTTTATGGCGTGGGGCTGGCGCCTGCCGTTCCTGCTGGCCCTGCCGCTCGCCCTGTTCGGCGTCTGGATCCGCAGCCGGACCGTCGAATCCGACGCGTTCAATGAGGCCAAGGCCGCCCGGACCAAGGAATTCAGCCCGGTCCGCGAAGCCTTCCGCGAAAACCGGCTCCGGATGGTCCAGGTCATCTTCGTTATGGGCCTCACCGCCATGGGCTTCTACTTCCTCTCGGCCTATTTCGTCTCCTATGTCCAGACCACGGGCCACCTGAGCCGCGAGCAGTCCCTCCTGGTCAACGCCGCCGCCCTCGCCCTCTACGCCGTCCTGCTTCCGATCGGCGGCCGGCTGGGCGACCGCTTCGGCCGCAAACCAATGCTCATTGCCGGTTCGGCCGCGCTGGCCCTGCTGTCGGTGCCGAGCTTCATGCTGGTGACCAGCGGAAGCCTCCCCCTCGCGCTCCTGGGCCAGTCCCTCTTCGTGGTGGCGCTCTGCATCTACGGCGGAGGCTGCTACACCTTCTTCGTTGAAATCTTCACCACCCGCACCCGCTTCACGTCCGCGGCCATCAGCTACAACGGCGCCTACGCGCTCTTCGGCGGCACCGCACCGTTCATCGGGACCGCCCTCGTCGGCGGCACCGGAGTGCCGCACGCGCCGGGCTTCTACATGGCCGCCGCAGCCGCCGTCGTGCTCCTCCTGGTGCTGTTCACCAAGGTCCCCGAGACGCGCGGACGCATGGGCTGAGCCCGCCGCCCCACCCTCTCCACCGCGACATTCTAAGGATTTCCCATGACCTCAGCAGCTTTCCTCGAAGACTTCCACCACGTGGCCACCATCGGCGCCACCCCGGACAACGGCGTCGACCGCCAGGCGGCGACCCCGGAGGACGCGCAGACACGCCATTGGTTCGCCGGGCGGGTGCGCGACGCCGGCTGGGAACTCCGGGTGGACGGGATCGGCAACATGTTCGGGCTGCTGGAGTGGACGCCGGGGGCGCCGTACGTGCTGATCGGATCCCATCTGGACAGCCAGCCGCTCGGCGGCCGGTTCGACGGCGCGTACGGGGTGGTCGCCGCCCTGCACGCCGCGCGGCGGCTGGACGCCGAGGTCGCGGAGGGCGGGGCCGCGCCGCGGTTCAACCTGGCGGTGGTGAACTGGTTCAACGAGGAGGGCGGCCGGTTCGCACCGAGCATCATGGGCAGTTCGGTGTTTGCCGGACTCCTGCAGCGCGAACAGATGCTGGATGTGGCGGACCTGCAGGGCATCACGGTCCGTGAGGCGCTGGACGGCATCGGGTACCTCGGCACGTCCGAAGGGCCCGAGGCCGCCGGCTACGCCGAGATCCACATCGAGCAGGGCCGGATCCTGGAACGCGAGGGCATCTCCATCGGTTTGGTGGACAGCAGCTGGTACACCCAGAAACTGGACATCGAAGTGCTCGGCGAACAGTCGCACACCGGCGCGACCGCCATGGCCGACCGGCACGACGCCCTGGTAGCAGCATCCAAGATCATCCTGATGGTGCACGACGTCACGGCGGAGTTCGCCGAGGAGGCCCTCGTCTCGTCCGTGGGGCAGCTGACCCTCGAACCGAACTCGCCCATCGTGGTGGCCCGGAGGGTGCACCTCGTCGCGGACCTCCGCTCCGGCGATCCGGACATCGTCAAGGCGGCCCGCGCCAAACTCATCGCGGACATCGATGTGCTGGCCCGCGAGCACGACATCAAAGTCAACGTGAAGGACTTCGACATCCGGCCGATCCGCCGCTTCCCCGAAGCCGGACTCGAACTCGCGGACAAGGTGGCGTCCAACCTGGGGCTTTCCGCGCGGCGGATCCAGACCATGGCCGGCCACGATTCCGTCGCCATGAACACGGTGGCGCCGTCGGTCATGCTCTTCATCCCCAGCGTGGACGGCGTCTCGCACTGCGAACGGGAATTCAGCACCGACGAGGACATGGTGGCCGGGGTGGACATGCTCACCGGGGTAGCCCGGGAGCTGGTGGCCGGGGCCCTCGCCGAAGCCACGTCCCGGCCGGCGGCGGACCTGGCATGACCGAGCTGCACTACCTCGACGCCGGCACCGCGCTGCGGCTCTTCCGCTCCCGGGAACTCTCGCCCGTGGAGCTCATGGAGGCGGTGATCACCCGGACAGAGGCCGTCAACGGCGGAATCAACGCCCTGACGGAGACCCTGTTCGAGGAGGCGCTGCCGGCCGCACGGCAGGCCGCCGCCCGGTATGCGCGGGGCAGGGACCTCACGCCCCTGCTCGGACTGCCGGTGGCGGCCAAGGAAAAGCACGGGCTCAGGGGACGCACCCTTTCGCAGGGGCTCGTGGCCCGCAAGGGGGAGCTCGCGCAGGCGGACCATCCCGTCGTCGACCGGATCCGGCGGGCCGGCGGCATCATCCATGCCCGCACCACCACGCCCGAATACAGCTGTGCCACCGTCACCCACAGTCCGCTCTGGGGTGTGACCCGCAATCCCTGGAACCGGCAGTATTCCCCGGGCGGCTCCTCCGGCGGTTCCGGCGCGGCACTCGCCGCCGGACTGGCGCCGCTCGCCACCGCCTCCGACATCGCCGGCTCGACCCGCCTGCCGGCGTCGTTCACCGGGACCGTCGGCTACAAGGCACCCTACGGAAGGGTCCCCGGCCTGGCCCCGCTCTCCGCGGACCACTACCGCGGCGACGGCCCGATGGCACGGACTGTCGCGGACGCGGCCTTGCTGGCGAACGTCATGGCCGGCCGCCATCCGGGCGACCACACGTCCCTCGCCGGGAGCCCGGCGGTGGCCTGTCCGCCGGGCGCCGACGCCGCCTCGGCCGTGGCCGGCAAGCGCATCGCGCTCTGCATCCGGCTGGGGAACTATCCCGTAGCCGCCGACATCGAGGCGAACACCCGCGCCGTGGCGGCCGCCCTGCGCGGCGCCGGCGCAGTGGTGGAAGAGATCGAGCTGCCCTGGACCACCGAGGACATCAGCCGGACCATGTTCACCCATTTCGGCTACCTGCTCGGTCCGGCCATGGAGGACGAGACCGCAGGCTCGACCGAGCTGCTGGCCCCCTACACGCGGCAGTTCATGGCGGACGCGCGGGCAGCGGCGGCGGAAAACCGGTTCATCGACGGCATCCGGGCAGAAACCCGCATCCAGGCCGAGCTGGCCGCGGCGATGGCCGGCTTCGACGCCCTGCTCTGCCCGGCCTCGGCCGTGGCCGCGCTGGATGCGGACGGCATGTACCTGGACGGCATCGACGCCGGTGGCGTGCGGCTCGGGCACTACTGGCAGGGGCACATGACGGCGCCCTTCAACATCAACAACCGCTGCCCCGTCCTTGCCGTGCCGAGCGGCATGGCCGACTGCGGCATCCCCACGGGTGTGCAGATCGTGGGCCATCCGTTCGATGACGCGACAGTGTTCACCGTTGGCGCCGCCGTGGAGGCCGTGCGCCCCTGGGCAGGCCGCCGACCGGACCTCCTCGTGACCAGCTAGGCGCCCCGGCCCCGGCCGGGGCGCCCGTCCGTGGGAAGATTGATTGCGTGGCTCATATTGACGTTTCCAACATCGATTACTTCCTCTCCGACGGCACGCAGCTGCTCAACGGCGTGACCTTCAAGGTCCCGGACGGCACCAAGACGGCGCTGATCGGGCCCAACGGGACCGGGAAGACGACGTTGTTCCGGATCATCTCCGGCGACCTCGTCCCGGACGAAGGCGTGATCGGGCGCTCCGGCAACATGGGCATCATGCGCCAGTTCGTCGGCCAGGTCCGGGACGACTCCACCGTCCGCGACCTGCTGGTTTCCGCCGCGCCGCCGGCACTGGCCGCCGCCGCCCGCGCCGTGGACGATGCCGAGCTGGCCATGGTGGAGCACGACGACGAGCCCACCCAGATGGCCTACGCCCAGGCGATCGTGGACTGGGGAGACGCCGGCGGGTACGACGTCGAGACCGTCTGGGACGAGGTCTGCATGGCCGCGCTGGGACTGCCGTTCGACCGCGCGCAGCACCGCCCGGCGTCGAGCCTCTCCGGCGGCGAGCAGAAGCGGCTGGTCCTCGAAGCGCTCTTCGCCGGCCCCGATCAGCTGCTGCTCCTCGACGAGCCGGACAACTACCTTGACGTCCCGGGCAAGCGCTGGCTCGAGGCCAAGCTCAACGAGTCGAAAAAGACCGTCTTCTTCATCAGCCACGACCGCGAACTGCTCAACAACGCTGCGGGCCGGATCGTCACTCTCGAACCCGGCATCAACGGCGCCGGCGCCTGGATCCACGGCGGCGGCTTCGGCTCGTACGTCGATGCCCGGGCCGACCGGAACGCGCGCTTCGAGGAGCTGCGCAAGCGCTGGGACGAGGAGCACGTCAAGCTCAAGGAACTCGTCAACATGTACAAGAACAAGGCCGCGTTCCGCTCCGACATGGCCAACCGCTACCACGCCGCGCAGACCCGGCTGGCGAAATTCCTCGAGGCCGGTCCGCCCGAGGCCCTGCCGATCGAGCAGAACGTGCAGATGCGGCTCAAGGGCGGGCGCACCGCCAAGCGCGCCATCGTGGCCGAAAAGCTGGAGCTGACCGGACTCATGCAGCCGTTCTCCACCGAAATCTGGTTCGGCGACCGTGTGGGCGTGCTCGGCTCCAACGGCTCCGGCAAGAGCCACTTCCTGCGCCTGCTCGCCACCGGCGGCACCGATCCGGAGCGCGAGCACCTGCCGGTGTCCGACGTCGAGATCGCCGAAGTCCCGCACGAGGGCACCGTGAAACTCGGCGCCCGGATCCGGCCCGGCTTCTTCGCGCAGACCCACGTCCGCCCCGACCTGCTGGGCAAGACCCTGCTGGAAATCCTGCACCGGGGCGACGAACACCGCTCCGGGATGGGCCGCGAAGCCGCCGCCGGCGCGCTGGACGGGTATGGTCTGGCGCCGCAGTCGGAGCAGAAGTACGAATCCCTCTCCGGCGGCCAGCAGGCGCGGTTCCAGATCCTGCTGCTCCAGCTCTCCGGCGCCACCCTGCTGCTGCTGGACGAGCCCACGGACAACCTGGACCTGCACTCCGCGGAGGCCCTGGAACGGGCGATCGACCACTTCGAGGGCACCGTCCTGGCGGTCACACACGACCGCTGGTTTGCCCGGACCTTCGACCGCTTCCTGGTCTTCGGCTCCGACGGCAAGGTCTACGAGTCCGCCGAGCCGGTCTGGGACGAAAAGCGGGTCGTGCGGGCCCGCTAGCCACCCGCGCCGGCGGCCGGTCTTTGACTTTGAATGCGCACGGGATGATTAAATGATCACAACGCGTTAGCATTTGATCATGAATACTGACGAGCGGCACCGCCTGATCGGCGAACTGCTGCGCGGCCGGGAGCACGTGACGGTGGACGAACTGGCGGCCGCCTGCGGCGCCTCCGGCGCCACCATCCGGCGCGACCTCGACGTCCTGGCGCTGCACGGGGTGCTGCGCAGGGTCCACGGCGGAGCCAGGAGCCTGCTGTCCGGCGGCGAAAACCCGGAGTACGGGCAGCGCGAGCTGGAAGAGCACGCCGTCAAGGTGCGGATTGCCGCCGGGGTCGCGGCGCTGCTCAAGGACCGCGGCCACCTCTGGCTGGACAGCGGCACCACCGCCACGGAAATCGCCCGCCAGCTGCAGCAGCGCGAGATGACGATCATGCCGATGTCCTTGCGGGCGGTCGGCGCGCTGACGGCGGGTCCCCCCGCCGGACGCCGCCCGGAACTGCTGCTGCCGGGCGGAAGCCTGGTCCCCGGCGAGCAGTCCTTCCGCGGACCCATGGCGGAAGCCAACATCCGCTCGCTGCGCTTCGACACCGCCGTGGTCACCCCCTGCGCGGTGAACTTCCAGGACGGGCTGCTGGCCCACGACCTCGACGACGCCGCCGTGAAACGCGCCGGCCTCGAATCCGCGGCCCGGGTGATCGTCGCCTGTGCAGGCTCCAAATGGAACGCCAGCGCCGTGGCCCTCGTCGCGCCGCTCGACACCGTGGACGCCATCGTCACGGACAGGGCATTCAGCCCCGAAGAACTCGCCCGACTTGCCCAACACTCTGTGGAAGCAGTGATCGTATGACCCAGACCGCAACCCGCCCGCAGCTCAAGGCCGCGGCCGCCGCCACATTCCTGATTTTCGGCATCAACGGGCTCGTGTTCGCCAGCTGGGCCGCCCGCATCCCGGCGGTCACGGAGATCCTGCACATCACCTCCGGGCAGATGGGGACGCTGCTGCTGTGCGTGGCAGTCGGTTCGCTGATCGCCCTGCCCACCGCAGGCCACGTGGTCGGCAGGATCGGGACGGCCAACACCGTCCGCGCCGCCGGGCTCCTGGCCGCAGCCGCCGGAGTCGGTATTGCCCTCTCACTGGCAGCCGAGGCAGTTCCGGGGACCGCGATCTCGCTGTTCTTCTTCGGCATCGGCATCGGCCTGTGGGATGTGTCCCAGAACATCGAAGGGGCAGACGTCGAGCACAAGCTGGGCCGCACCATCATGCCGCAGTTCCACGCCGCCTTCAGCGGCGGCGCCTTCATCGGCGCCCTGATCGGCGCCGGGCTGTCCAGCCTCGGCATCGGGCTTCCGGCCCACCTGCTCGTGATCGCCGCGGTGGTGGCCGCGGCAACCCTGCTGGCGCCGAAATACTTCCTGGAGCACATTCCGGCGGCCGAACCGCCGGCCGGGGAAGCCAGGAAGCCCCGGGCCGCGAGTGCCTGGCGGGACGGCCGCACCCTGCTGATCGGCGTCGTGGTGCTCGGCGCCACGCTCACCGAAGGGGCCGGAAACGACTGGATCGCCAAAGCCGCCGTGGACGGGCTCGACGCCACCGAGTCCACAGGTGCCCTGCTGTTTGCCGCGTTTGTCCTGGCCATGACCGCCATGCGCTTCTTCGGCGGCCGGGCGATCGATGCCTACGGCCGGGTGGCCGTGCTGCGGGCCAGCATGGCCGCGGCAGCCCTGGGCCTGGGGCTCTTTGTGTTTGCCGGCGACATCTGGCTCGCCACGGCCGGTGCCGCGCTGTGGGGCACCGGGGCGGCCCTCGCGTTCCCGGTCGGAATGTCCGCCGCGGCCGATGATCCCAAGCACGCCGCCGCCCGGGTCTCGGTGGTGTCCACCCTGGGCTACATCGCCTTCCTCGCCGGGCCCCCGCTGCTGGGCTACCTCGGCGACGTGATCGGCATCCGGATGGCCCTGCTGGCGATCGGAATTCCGATTCTGGGTGCGCTCCTGCTCGCCGGCGCCGCGAAGCCCCTGCGCACCAGCTGAGCAGTAGGGTGGTCAGATGCGAAGCACACTGAGGAAAGCGCCGGGGCGGCTCGCCAGATTCGACCGGAAACTGGTGCGGGCCGTCTCGGCCTTCCCGGGCGGCGGCCACGACGAGTTCTTCCGGCAGCTTTCCGCAGCGGCGAACAAGGGAAAACTGTGGTTCGGCATCGCCGCCGTGATGGCACTGGTTCCCGGTAAAACCCGGCGTGCCGCCGTACACGGCCTGCTGGCGCAGGGCGTCGCGTCCGGCATCACGAACCTGGGGTTCAAGACCCTGCTGCCGCGGGCCAGGCCGCTTCCCGAGCACCTCCCCGCCTTCCGGTTTGTCCATCCCCAGCCCACGAGCTCCTCCATGCCCTCGGGACACTCCGCCTCCGCGGTGGCCTTCGCGCTCGGCGTGGGGCTGGTCCGCCCAGCGCTCGGCGCCGTGCTGGCGCCGGTCGCGGCGGGCGTCGCCTACTCCCGGGTGCACACCGGAGCGCACTGGCCCTCCGACGTTGTGTTCGGCTCGGCCATCGGCGCCGGGGCAGCCCTCGTGACGAGGAAGTGGTGGCCCGTCCGCCCGCCGTTCCCCGAAACCCGGCGCACCGCCGTGAAGGCCGCGGAACTGCCCGGCGGGCGCGGCCTCGGGATCGCCGTCAACACGCTCGGCGGCTCGTACGCCGCCGAGACCGCAGCGGCCCTCCAAAAAGTATTCCCTGAGGCGTATATACAGGAAATCGCGGGCAACGACGACGTGGCCGGCGAGATCACCGCCGTCGCCACCCGCCCCGGGACCGTGGCACTGGGCGTCTGGGGCGGCGACGGGACCGTCGGCACCGCCGCGGCGGTCGCCGTCGAGCACTCCCTCCCGCTCCTGGTCCTGCCCGGCGGCACGCTCAACCACTTCGCCCGCGATGCCGGCACCCCCACACTGGATGACGCCGTCAGGGCAGCCGGGCAGGGTGAGGCCGCAGCGGCCGACATCGGCTTCGTCGCCGTCGAGCGCGGGCTCCCCGGCAGCCCCGAGCGGCTCCGGCTCAGCATGCTCAACACGGCCAGCATCGGGCTCTACCCGAACCTGGTCCGCCGCCGGGAACAGCTCCAGCCGGCCCTCGGCAAACCCCTCGCCGGCATGGTCGCCATGCTGCGCACCTTCGCCGCCGGGACGCCCACCACGCTGATCGTGGACGGCGTGCGGCACAAGCTCTGGATCCTCTACATCGGCCGGGGCCGCTACTACCCCCGAGACCACGCCCCGCTCGTGCGGCCCGTGCTGGACGACGGCGTCTTCGACCTGCGGATGATCACGGCCGACGAATCCTTCGCGCGGCTGCGCCTCCTGTGGGCGGTGCTGACGGGGACCGTGGCCTCCTCCCGGATCACCCACCTGAGCGAAAGCACCCGGATCCGGGTGGAACCGGCGGACGCGACCATGGTCCTGGCGGTCGACGGCGAGGTCATGCCCGCCGTCCGTGCGGTCGAATTCTCGGTGCAGCCGGCGGCCCTGACGTACTACTCCCCGGCACGCTGACCTGCCGTCATCCTCCCGGACTACCCTGATTCGACCCTGAATCATCCCTGAGACCGGCGAAATCCGGCGCGCGGCTCGGTAGCGTGGGGTGTGCACCCGGACCTGGAACCAACGCCGGGTCCCGACCACCCACCGCTACCAAAGGATCGCTTCCATGATCGAAGCACGAGGCCTGACCAAGGTTTACGGCGAAAAGACTGCCGTCGCCGGTGTCAATTTCACAGTCGAAGCCGGCCGGGTCACCGGTTTCCTGGGCCCGAACGGGGCCGGCAAATCGACCACCATGCGCATGATCATGGGACTGGACCGGCCGACGTCGGGCACGGTCACCGTCAACGGCGCCCCGTTCGCCCGGCACGCCGCGCCGCTGCGCGACGTCGGCGCGCTGCTCGACGCGAAGGCCGTGCACACCAGCCGCTCGGCGTACAACCACCTGCTGGCCATGGCAGCGACGCACAGCATCGCCAAGAAGCGCGTCCACGACGTCATCGAGATGACCGGCCTGGCCGACGTCGCGAAGAAGAAGGTCGGCGGCTTCTCGCTCGGCATGGGCCAGCGCCTCGGGATCGCCGCGGCACTGCTGGGCGACCCGCAGACCATCATCCTCGACGAGCCGGTCAACGGCCTGGACCCGGAAGGTGTGGTCTGGGTCCGCAACCTCGTCAAGTACCTGGCCTCCGAAGGCCGCACGGTCTTCCTCTCCAGCCACCTCATGAGCGAAATGGCCGTCACCGCGGACCACCTGATCGTGATCGGCCGCGGCCGGATCATCGCCGACGCGCCCATCCAGGAAATCATCACCGGCAAGGGACAGAGCCGCACCCGCGTCCGCACCGACCAGCCGGAACAGCTGATGAACCTGCTGGCCGGCACCGGCGTGTCCGTCGAGCTGCAGGAAAACGAACTCCTGGAGGTCAAGGGCCTGGATCCGCGGCAGATTGCGCGGGCCGCGCTCGAGAGCCACGTCATGATCTACGAACTCACCCCGCTCCAGGCCAGCCTCGAGGAGGCCTACATGGAGCTGACCAAGGATGAGGTCGAATACCACTCGCTGATCACCACGGGCGCGCCCGCCCCCGTCCAGTCCGGAGGCAACTAGCCATGAGTTCCACCACGCTCGAACCCACCCCCTCCCGCCGCGGCGCCCACGCCGGACCGAGCGGCGTCCCTGCCGGCCAGCTGTCCGGCGACGGCATCAGTGCCGGCCACGGCCCGTCCTTCTTCCGTGTGCTGAACTCCGAATTCATCAAGTTCCGCACCCTGCTCTCCACCCTGATCCTGCTCGGCTCCACCGTGCTCGTGGTGGTCGGCTTCGGCGCCCTGTCCGCGTGGGGAACGGGACAGTTCGCCGAGGCCGCGTCCGCGGATCCGCAGGCGGCGGCCGCGTTTGCCGCGCAGGGCGGGGACCTCGCCGTCGGCGTCCCGACCTCCGGCATCGCCTTCGCCCAGCTGATCCTGGGCTCGCTCGGCGTGCTGCTGATGAGCTCGGAGTTCACCACCGGCATGGCGCGTTCCACCTTCGCGGCCGTGCCCCGGCGGACGCCCGCATTCGCCGCCAAGCTGCTTGTGGTGATGGTGATCGCGTTCGTCCTGACCGCCGCCTCCGTGTTCCTGGCCGGCCTGGTGTCCCTGCCGATCCTGGACAACTACAACCTCAAGCTGGACCTCGGCAGTTCGCAGTCGGTCAAGCTGCTGCTGGTCAACAGCCTCTACGTCGCAGCCGTCGCAGCGATCGGCATGTCCCTGGGTGCGCTGGTCCGCAACTCCGCGGGCGGCATCATGAGCCTCGTGGGCCTCTTCTTTGTGGCCCCGATCGCGTTCCAGCTGATTCCGGGCGACTTCTTCGTGGAGGCCCGGAAGTACCTGCCCGGCAACACGGTGGAGCCGCTGACGGCCCTGCAGCACGTCCCGGACACCCTCGAGGCCTGGCAGGCCGCCCTGGTCCTCGGCGCCTGGGTGGTCGTCCCGGTGCTCCTCGCCGCCGTCCTGCTGAAGAAGCGGGACGTCTAGGCCCGCGGGCGGCACCGTCTAGGCTCAGAGCATGATCGAAGCCCCCGTGAAGGACGCGCCAGCCGGCCAGGCTGACGCGTCCTTCGCTGAAATCACCGCCCGGCGGCGGGGCCGGCTCCGGCGCTACCTCTTCCAGCGCCCGCGGGTCATGGACGCCCTTGTGGTCCTCTGCTACCTGCTCCTCGTCACCCCCACCGCGGTCGAATCGGTGGCCGACGGCGCGTGGCCGGCCGCCGTGTTCCTCGCGGCGGCGGGCGCGGCCCTGGCCTACCGGCGGATCCGCCCGGTGACGGTGGTGGCGGCCGTGGCGGTACTGGAGGTGGCAGTCACGTTGCTGCACCCCTGGGGCTCCAACGTCTCGGCCGGACTCTGGTTCTCGCTGTACGCCGTGGGCGTGCTCCGGTCCCGGCGTACGGCCCTCATCAGCCTGGCCGCGGCCACCGCGCCGCTGGCGCTGCTGTACTTCCTGATGGCGGTGGGCCCGCTGGACGGCCGCCTCCCGGACACCGCCGTCAGCTCGCCGGAGAACTTCCAGCTTATGACCAGCATCGCGGCCGGGATCGGCATCACACTCTCCAACGTCATCGCCACCGGCCTCGGCATCTCGGTCCGCCAGCGCCGCGAGCATGAGCACGAGATCGCGGCCTGGGCCGCGCGGACCGCGCGGCTGGGCTCGGTCAACGAACGGAACCGCATTGCCCGGGAAATGCACGACGTCGTGGCGCACTCGCTCACGGTGATGGTCAGCCTCTCCGACGGGGCCGCCGTCGTGGTCCGGAAGAATCCGGAGCGGGCGGCCGAAGTGCTCGGCGAACTCTCACGCACCGGGCGCACGGCGCTGGCGGACATGCGGCGCGTGCTCGGGGTGCTGCGGGACGACTCGGCCGCTGGACATGCCCCCCGCGAGCCGCTTGTCGCCGGCGGCAACCTCGCCAAGCTGCTCGAGGGATTCCGCACCGCGGGGCTGCCGCTGCACTACACGCACACCGGTCCGTCGCTGCCGGAGGACGCCGCGTTCCAGCTGACCGTGTACCGGATCGTGCAGGAATCACTGACGAACGTGCTGCGCTACGGCCGCTCGCTGGGGCGCGTCGTGGTGGATATTGTGCGCGACGGCGGCATCGTCACCATTGACGTGTTCGACGACGGCCGGGGCACCCTGGACCGCGGCGGGTCCGTGGGCACCGGCCAGGGCCTTGCCGGGATGCGGGAACGGGCCCGCATCTACGCGGGCAGCGTGGAGGCCGGGCACACCGTCGACGGCGGCTGGCGCGTGCGCGCCGTCCTGAACTGCAGCGGCGGCACCGGGAAATGACACAAGGGGACCTGATGAGCGAAACCGCACCGATCCGCATCCTGCTGGTGGACGACCAGCCGCTGCTCCGGATGGGCTTCCGGCTGATCCTGGAAGGCGAGGCCGAGCTGCGCATCGTGGGCGAGGCCTCGGACGGCGCCGAAGCGGTGCGCCGGGTCCGGGAGCTCAATCCCGACGTCGTCCTGATGGACGTCCGGATGCCGGTGCTGGACGGAATCGAGGCGACACGCGCTATCACCGCCTCCGGGGCGGGCGCGAAGATCATCATCCTGACCACCTTCGACCTCGATGAATACGCCTTTGCCGGGCTGCAGGCGGGCGCTTCGGCCTTCCTGCTCAAGGACGTGGCGCCGGCCGAGCTGGTCAGCGCCGTCCGCGTCGTGGCGAGCGGCGACGCCGTCGTGGCCCCGCGGATCACCCAGCGGCTCCTGGAGACGTACGTCCGGGGCGGCGGCGACGGTTCCGGTGCGGGTTGGGCGGCCGGCGTGAGCAGCGCCGGGGACGGCGGGCCGGGCAACGACGGCGGGGCGTCCGGCGGGCCGGGCAGCGGGGCCGCGGCGGGAGCCGGCGCGCGTCCGGCGAAGGACCCGCTGCTGGATGACCTCACGCCGCGGGAGACGGAAATGCTCGGGGCGATGGCCGAGGGACTCTCGAACTCCGAGATCGCGCACCGGTATTTCCTTTCCGAGGCGACCGTCAAGACCCATGTGCGGCGGATCCTGACCAAGCTCCACCTCCGCGACAGGGTGCAGGCCGTGGTCTACGCCTATGAGACCGGCCTCGTGGTGCCGAGCAACCCGGACTACTGATGCCGAGAGCCTGAAGCAGTGGTTTCAGGCACACGACCGAATTGCCTATAGGGCAACTTTTATTGCCTTTTAAGCCTTCCTGTTGGAGTCCCGCCCGGTCCGGCCCGGCGTCGACTGTGGGATTGCACAGAACGGCAGGGTCTCGGCCCGGTCTAGGGTGAAACGACACTGTGGCCCGCCGCACATCATGCCTGGCATGACTTACGGGCCGACACCCCCCACGAAGGACGGCGCTTAATGCAGGCTGACCAGCAACTCTCGAAATCCCTGAAACCCAGGCATCTGTCCATGATCGCCATCGCCGGCGTGATCGGCGCGGGCCTGTTTGTGGGTTCCGGCGCCGCCATCCAGCAGGCCGGTCCCGGCATCCTCCTTGCCTACACGGCGGCGGGACTCGTGGTCATCCTGGTCATGCGGATGCTCGGTGAAATGGCCGCGGCCAACCCGGAGACCGGCTCCTTCTCGACCTACGCGGACAAGGCATTGGGCCGCTGGGCGGGCTTCAGCATCGGCTGGCTCTACGCCTGGTTCTGGATCATCGTGCTCGGCATCGAGGCCACGGCCGGGGCGGCCATCATGCACCGCTGGGTGCCGGGCATCGACCAGTGGGTCTGGGCCCTCATCCTGATGGTGCTGCTGACGCTCACGAACCTGGGTTCAGTGAAGTCCTACGGCGAATTCGAGTTCTGGTTCGCCTCCATCAAGGTCGCCGCGATCGTGCTGTTCCTGCTCTTCGGCGCCGCGGCAATCCTCGGCCTGGTCCCCGGGGTCCCCGCCCCGGGACTGAGCAACCTGATCGAAAACGGCGGATTCCTGCCCAACGGTCCGGGTGCCGTCCTGGCCGGCATCCTGGTCGTGGTGTTCTCCTTCTTCGGCGCCGAAATCGCCACCATCGCCGCCGGTGAATCCGAGAACCCGGTCGATGCCGTGAAGAAGGCCGTGAAGTCCACCGTCTGGCGCATCCTGGTCTTCTACATCGGCTCCATCGCCATCGTGGTCACCCTGCTGCCCTGGAACTCCGCCTCCGTGGCCAAGAGCCCGTACGTCGCAGTGATCGAACTCTTCGGCATCCCCGGCGCCGGCACCATCATGGACATTGTGGTGCTGACCTCGGTGCTCTCCTGCCTGAACTCCGGCCTGTACACGGCCAGCCGCATGCTCTTCTCGCTCTCCCGCCGCGGCGACGCCCCCAAGTCCTGGATGCGCATCTCCAAGCGCGGCGTCCCGGCAGCCGCCGTCCTGGCCTCCACGGTGGTCGGCTTCGTCACCGTCGGCCTGAACTACATCGCCCCGGACACGGTGTTCCTGTTCCTGGTCAACACCTCCGGCGCCATCGCCTTGTTCGTCTGGCTTGTCATTGCCAGCTCACAGCTGATCCTGCGCCGCCGGATGGGCGAGGCCGCCAAGGACCTCCAGCTGAAGATGTGGCTGTTCCCGTACCTGACCTGGGTGTCCATCGTCAGCATCGTCGCGCTGCTGATCGGCATGGTGATCCTGGAAACGACCCGGGAGTCGCTCCTGCTCTCGCTCGCCCTCGCGGCGGTCGTGGTCGGCATCGGCGTCTGGCGTTACCGGACGGGCGGCGGCAAGTCCGCTGTCCGCCCCGGCGAAGAAGTGGCTGCCGAGGAAGCCAGCGTCGGAGCCGGCACGGGTTCCTAGGCCCCCAACCCCGCCGCACCCACGGGGACATGCCCTCCGCACCCACGGGGACATGCCCAGTCCCGGGTTCCAGGGATGGACATAGTGCCTTTATGTCCAGTCCTGTCGGCCAGGGGAGGGCATGTCCGGTGGGCGGATCGGGGGTGTGCCGCGGCACCGAGGGGACATGTCCAGTCCCGGGTTCCAGGGATGGACAGAGTGCCTATATGTCCAGCGGTGCCGGCCAGGGGTGGGCATGTCCCGGGCACAGCTTCCTCACAGGAAGGCCCTAGTCCCGGCATAGTCCGCTGGGGTTACATGGGTGCATGACCACGCCAACCCAGTCCCCGCACGAGCCGCACCCCAATCATGACCGCGGCCTGGAATTCGATCTCTCGACCCTCCTGAGCCGGCGCCGCTCCCTGGGCGTGTTCCTGGGGGCCGGGGCCGCGGCGGCACTCGCGGCCTGCACGCCGGGCCCCTCAGGATCCGCGGCCACATCGTCGGCCACGCCGGGATCGACGACGGCGGCCGCCGGCACCGCTGCATCGACGGCCACCGCCACACCCTCCGCCTCGCCCACGCTGACCCGCGCAATCGCCGAGTGCAGCGTCGAAATCCCGAAGGAAACCGCCGGACCGTTTCCCGGCGACGGTTCCAACGGCCCCAACGTGCTGGAGGCGTCCGGCGTCGTGCGGCAGGACATCACCTCCAGCTTCGGCACCTCCACCAGCACGGCCGGCGGCGTGCCCCTGACCGTCACGCTGACCCTCCTGGACAACGCCAACGGCTGCACACCGCTGGCCGGGGCCGCCGTCTACGCCTGGCACTGCGACAAGGACGGCAAGTACTCCATGTACGATTCCGGCCTTAAGAACGAGAACTACCTCCGCGGCGTCCAGGAGGCCGATGCCAACGGCCAGGTCACTTTCAAGACCATCTATCCCGGCGCCTACAGCGGGCGCTGGCCGCACATCCACTTTGAAGTCTTTGAATCCATGAACAACGCCACGGCGGCCGGGCAGGTCCTTGCCGTCTCGCAGATCGCGCTGACGGAGGCGGCCTGCAAGGAGGTCTACGCCTCGGCCGGCTACGAGTCCAGCGCGGCGAATTTCCCGCGGACCACACTGAAGTCGGACAACGTCTTCGGCAACGACGGCGGGATCTACCAGCTGGCCACCATGGCAGGCTCCGTGTCGGCAGGCTACACGGCCGGGCTCAACGTCACGGTCTAGTTCCGCGCCGCCGTCCCGCCTGCGCCTCGCGGCCCGCCGCGCGCGCCGGCGCCGCGTCGCCGCGTCCCGCCGCCGTCGCGGCCCGCCCCGGGCCCGGCGCTAGACTCGGTGCCATGCCTTCACACGCCACTGCCGCCGCCCACATCCAGGACCTCGGCGCGTACGTCACCGCGTCTCCCTCCAGCTTCCACGCCGTCCAGGAGGCCGCCCGCCGGCTGGACCGGGCCGGGTTCACCCGCCTCGAGGAACTGCAGTCCTGGGACGGTGCGGCAGGCCAGGCCGGGAAGCACTACGTGGTCCGCGACGGCGCCCTCATCGCCTGGGTGCGGCCCGCGACGGCCGGCCCCACCACCGGGTTCAACATCCTCGGCGCGCACACCGATTCGCCGTCGTTCAAACTCAAGCCCAAACCCACCACCGGCAAGTTCGGCTGGCTGCAGGCCGGCGTCGAGGTCTACGGCGGCCCCCTGCTCAACTCCTGGCTGGACCGCGAACTCCAGCTGGCCGGCCGCCTCGTGATGCTCGACGGCACCCAGCACCTCACCGCCACCGGGCCGCTGCTGCGCTTCCCGCAGCTGGCCATCCACCTGGACCGCGCCGTGAACGAGGGCCTGGCCCTGGACAAGCAGCAGCACATGAACCCGGTGTACGGGCTCGGCGACCCCGCGGACGGGGACCTGCTGGCCCTGCTCGCCGGCAGGGTCCCGGACGCGGACGTCGATCCCGCGCAGATCGGCGGCTACGACGTCGTCATTGCGGACACGCAGGCGCCCGCAGTCTTCGGGGCGAAGGGTGAGTTCTTCGCCTCCGGCCGGCTGGATAACCTCTCCGCGACGCATGCCGGGCTCGAGGCGCTGATCGCGCACGCCGGCTCGACCCTGCCGGAGGGTGCGCCGATCGCCGTCCTGGCGGCCTTCGACCACGAGGAAATCGGCTCCGCGTCGCGTTCCGGCGCCTGCGGACCCGTCCTCGAGGACGTCCTGGTCCGGATCTCCGACGGCCTCGGCGCCTCGGCGAGCCAGCGGCGGCAGGCGTTTGCGGCGTCGTTCTGCGTCTCCGCCGACGCCGGCCACGCCGTGCACCCGAACTACCCCGAGCGGCACGATCCCGCCAACCGCCCGGCCCTCAACGGCGGCCCGCTGCTGAAGATCAACGCCAACCAGCGTTACGCCACGGACGCCCCGGGCGCCGCCCTCTGGGCTCGGCTGTGCACCGGTGCCGGACATCCCGTACCAGGAGTTCGTGTCCAACAACGTGATGCCGTGCGGCTCCACGATCGGCCCCCTGACGGCCACCCGGCTCGGGATCCGGACCGTCGACGTCGGCGTGCCCCTGCTCTCGATGCACTCCGCCCGTGAGCTGTGCGGCGTCGAGGACCCCTACCGGCTGGCGCGGGTGACGGAGCTGTTCTTCCGCACCCCGGCCTAGGAGCCGAGCCGACCCCGACCACGAGGTTGATGGTGGCGGCCAGGATGATGGTGCCGAAGAGGTAGGACAGCAGGCTGTGCTTGAGCGCCTCGGCACGGATGCCGTGGTTCTGCAGGGCGGTGTCCGAGACCTGGTACGTCATGCCGAGGCTGGTGGCCAGGTACGCGAAGTCGGTGTACTGCGGCGGCCGGCTCTGGTTGAAGTCGATGCCGCCCACGCCGCCGCCGGCCTTGGCGCCGGTGCCGTAGTACAGCTGGGCGTACCGCAGGGTGAAGAGCGTCTGGACCAGCGTCCAGGACAGGGCCACGGAGGCCAGCGCGAGCAGGCCGCCGCCGATCCGGGACGCGGTGTCGGTGTTGTTGTGGGAGTCCACGATGACCGCGGCCACCGCGACGAGGCTGGCGATGTTTGCGGCCAGGATGAGCAGGTCGGTGGTGCTCCGGGACGGGTCCTCCGCGGTGGCGTGCCGCCGGGTGTCCGCCGGATCCAGGCGCCCGATGACCAGCCAGACCCAGGCGATGTAGGTCAGGGCGGTCCCGCACCAGCCGAACGTGGGAGCCTGGACCCAGTGCCCGGCCAGCCCAGCGGCGGCTGCGGACAGTGATCCCGGCCAGCAGCATGACGGCGAAACGCAGGCGGCTCCGCCGGATGCGCGCGGTACCTCGGGACGGGGATCCGGTGTTCATTCCCTGATCATGGCATGCCGCCGGCCGCCCGTCCCCGCCGCGGCGGTTGTCCACATGCCGGGCCCTGCTCTTCCGGTGCCGGCCGCGGCGGCCCTTACCGTGGGGGCACGGAATCGCGGAAACCGGCCCGGATGCACTAAGCTATTGAAGTCTGTGCTGCGCCCTGCCTCCGTTCCGGGGGCTATGCGAGGCGCATGGCACCGCAAATGAACCTCCTGTTACGGAAATGCCGTAACCGCTTAGCCCAAAGGAGGTGGGTTCACATATGCGTCCTTATGAATTGATGGTAATCATCGACCCCGAGGTCGAAGAGCGTACCGTTGAGCCAACGCTTCAGAAGTTCCTGAGTGTCATCACCAACGATGGTGGAACCATCGAAAAGGTTGACATCTGGGGCCGTCGTCGCCTGGCTTACGAAATCCAGAAGAAGTCTGAAGGTATCTACGCCGTGGTGAACTTCACCGCTGAGCCGGCTACCGCCAAGGAACTTGACCGCCAGCTGAGTCTCAATGAGACCATCATGCGCACCAAGATCACCCGCCCCGAAGTGCAGAAGGTCGTTGCTGAGTAATTCAGCTCCCGATTTTCACTCTTCACCCCCGCAGGAACGAACAAGGAGGCAGTAGATGGCAGGCGAAACCACTATTACGGTCATCGGTAATCTCACCAATGACCCCGAACTGAGGTTCACACCGTCAGGTTCGGCCGTAGCGAATTTCACCATCGCTTCTACTCCCCGCACCTTCGACCGCCAGTCCAACGAGTGGAAGGACGGGGAAACCCTGTTCCTCCGCGCGTCGGTATGGCGTGAAGCAGCCGAGAACGTCGCCGAATCCCTGACAAAGGGCATGCGCGTGATCGTTTCCGGCCGCCTGAAGAGCCGTTCCTACGAAACTAAAGAAGGCGAAAAGCGCACCGTCATCGAGCTTGAGGTCGACGAGATCGGCCCCAGCCTGCGCTACGCCAACGCCAAGGTCAACCGTACCCAGCGCTCCGGCGGTGGGGGCGCCGCCAGCGGCGCCCAGGGTGGCTTCGGCGGCGGCAACAGCGGCGGTGGCTTCGGTGGCGGCTCTGGTGGAAACCAGGGCGGCAACTCCGGCGGAACCTGGGGCGGCAACCAGCCCGCACAGCAGGATGACCCCTGGGCTACGCCCGGTGTCAGCAATGCAGGCGGCGGCTGGGGCAACGGCCCGGATTCCGAACCTCCCTTCTAAACAACATCTAAGGTTCGACGCCGACCCTGACGGGCCGCCGCAAGGCGGACCTTCGCACCCCGGCGCCGGATCACCACCATCCCGTGGATCAATATCCACGGGCTCCATCGAATAGGAGCTCCACGATGGCTAAGGCTGAACTCCGTAAGCCCAAACCAAAGTCCAACCCCTTGAAGGCCGCTGACATCACTGTCATCGACTACAAGGACGTAGCATTGCTGCGCAAGTTCATCTCCGACCGCGGAAAGATCCGCGCCCGTCGCGTCACTGGCGTCACGGTGCAGGAACAGCGCAAGATCGCCCAGGCAATCAAGAACGCCCGCGAAGTTGCTCTGCTGCCTTACTCCGGCGCTGGCCGCGGCTAAGGAAGGGATTAACTAACATGGCAAAGCTCATTCTGACCCACGAAGTAACCGGTCTCGGTGCTGCTGGCGATGTTGTCGAGGTCAAGGACGGTTACGCACGTAACTACCTGCTGCCCCGCAACTTCGCCCTGACCTGGTCCAAGGGCGGCGAGAAGCAGGTTGAGTCCATCAAGACTGCCCGCGCTGCCCGCGAGCACGCTTCCCTGGAAGACGCTCAGAAGCAGGCCGCTGCACTCTCCGCCAAGCCGGTCAAGCTCGTCGTCAAGGCTGGCGAGACCGGACGCCTGTTCGGCACCGTCAAGCAGGGCGACGTAGCCGACGCTGTTGAGGCCGCTGGCCTTGGCCGCATCGACAAGCGCAAGGTTGAACTGCCGACGCACATCAAGTCGGTCGGTTCCTACCAGGCCAACGTCCGCCTTCACGCCGACGTTGCCGCTGTGATCGAACTCGACGTAGTCGCAGGCAAGTAGCCTTCACCGGCTATGCAGTCCTGAACTGCTGGAAGGCCCCCGCCTTCGGATTCCGCTTCGGAAACCGGAGGCGGGGGCCTTCTGTTTAAGCCGCCGCAGGACGCGGCGGGCTTCCAGCGGGGACGTCGCCGCGGCCGCTGGGGCTAGCCGCCGCTCAGCCCTGGTGCAGCACCGTGGTCACATGCCGGTAGCCAAGCCGGATCAGTTCGGTGAGGACACTTTCGTCGACGTCGGCGAGTTTGTTGACGTAGAGGCAGCCGGCGCCGGTCTTGTGCTTGCCCAGCCTGCCCAGCAGTGCGGCCGCTTCCGGACCGTACGTCAGCCCGTAGAGCGAGAGGCTGGCCTTGCGGGGCGAGAAGCCGACGGCCGCGGCATCGCCCTCCCGTCCGCTGGCGTACTTGTAGTGGTAGCGGCCGAATCCGACAATCGTCGGGCCCCACATTTCCGCCGCCTCGCCCGTGACGGCCGTCATCAGTTCCAGCAGCCGGAAACCATCCTGACGCCGGACCGGATGCTCGACGGCGGCAAGGAACTCATCGACCGAAGCGCCGGTGGCCTGCGTCTTGTTCTGGGTCTTGTTTTCCGCCATGACGGCAGTCTGGCAGACGCCGGCCGCCATGTCAGCCTCGGCGCGCGCCGGTGATAGCCTGCTGCGGTGACCCCGAATCCAGCCCCCGAACCGCGCCTCCGCCCCTTCACGCAGGTGGACGTGTTCTCCGCCGAGCAGTACCTCGGGAACCCGCTCGCCGTCGTCGTCGATGCCGAGGGCCTCGCGCCGGACCGGATGCAGCACTTCGCCAACTGGACCAACCTCTCGGAGACCACCTTCCTGCTGCCGCCCACGCACCCCGACGCTGACTACCGGGTCCGGATCTTCACCGGCAGCGAGGAGTTCCCCTTTGCCGGACACCCGACGCTTGGCTCGGCGCATGCCTGGCTGGAGGCCGGCGGCATCCCCAAGCAGGACGGCATGCTGGTCCAGGAGTGCGGGGCGGGCCTTGTCAGGGTGAAGCGCGACGGCGGCCGGCTGGCCTTTGCAGCGCCGCCGCTGACCCGCTCCGGCGCGGTGGCAGGGGAGGACCTCACGCGGATCGCCGCCGGCCTGGGGATGCCGCGGGAGGCGCTCGTGGACTCCTCCTGGCTGGTCAACGGGCCCGACTGGATCGGGGTGCTCCTGGAGTCGGCCGCGCAGGTGCTCGCCATCAGGCCCGACTACGCGGCGATGGCCGGACTCAAGGTCGGCGTGATTGCCCCGCACGCGGCCGGATCCGCCGTCGACTACGAGGTCCGCACCTTCATCCCGGGCGACGCCGCGGCCGAAGACCCGGTGACCGGCAGCTTCAATGCCGGAGCCGCCCAGTGGCTGATCCGCAGCGGCCGGGCGCCGGAGTCCTACCTCGCGGCGCAGGGAACCGTGCTGGGCCGGGCCGGCCGCGTCCACATCGATGCCGTGGGCGACGACATCTGGGTCGGCGGGGACTCCGTGAGCTGCATCGAGGGCTTCGTCCTGCTCTGACCCGCCCCCAAGACCCGTTGCCCTATCAGTTCCAGTTGCCATTCCGCCCTGTTAGGGACCAGAAGTGATAGCGCAACGGGGTGGGCGGGAATAAACGGCGCGGGCACCTCCTTCTACAGGTAGATGCAAACGCATGTAGTAGGGCCGGTAAGGCCTAGACCCACCCAAGGAGCACCCGTGGAAACCCGCCGCATCACCGTTCTCTCCGCCGGACTCGGCGTTCCGTCGTCGAGCCGCCTGCTGGCCGACCAGCTGGCAGCCTCGGCGGAACGCCAGCTCGCGGCGGCCGGCTACGCCGTCGACCGTCGAGGTCGTGGAACTCCGGGACCTTGCGGTCGATATCGCCAACAACTTCGTGACCGGCTATGCGGCGCCGCGGCTGGCCGAGGTGATCGCCGGCGTCGAGGCCTCCGACGGCATCATCGCCGTCAGCCCGGTCTTCAGCGCCTCCTACAGCGGACTTTTCAAATCCTTCATCGACGTCCTGGACCCCAAGTCGCTGGAGGGCAAGGCCGTCCTGCTCGGTGCCACCGCCGGCACGGACCGCCACCAGATGGTGCTGGACTTCGCGATGCGGCCGCTGTTCACGTACCTGCGCACCCGCGATCGCGGCCACTGCCGTGTTCGCCGGGCCCGCAGGACTGGGGCAACAACGACGACGGCGGCTCGCCGCTCTCGGCGCGGATCGACCGTGCGGCGGGGGAGTTCGCCGCCTGCTGCAGGGCGCCCCTGGGCCGCAGCAGCCGGCGGCGTTGGAGTCGCTGCCGTTCGAACAGCTGCTCGCCGGCATCTCGGCCGGCCGCTAGCACGGAAAATTCCCGCCGGGCGTCCCGAACGATTCCGGCGGCCCGCTCGTTGTCGGGACATGAAGTGTCCTGTGGATTCTATTGACCTGTCATGAGCGAACGAAGCGGCGTGGAGATCGACTACTGCCCCCAATGCCGCGGGGTGTGGCTGGACCGCGGCGAGCTGGACAAGATCCTCGACCGTGCGGCGGAGTCCCTGGCTCCTGCGGCTCCGGCCGCCCCGGTGCTTCCACCTGCCGCCGCTGCCCACGTCGCCCGGCCATATTCCGCCGCCGCTATATAATCTGGACCCGCGCCGGGATGCCCGCCGCCCGGACGACCGCCGGTACGACGACCGCAGGAGATACGCCGGGACCGCCGCGGTGACAAGCCGGGGTATGACCAGCCGCGGTATGACGACCGGCGCCGCCCCAAAAAGAAGGAAGGCTGGCTCGGCGAGCTGTTCGACTTCTACAGCCCGACTGATTCCGGCCGGAACCCTCAGCCGGCCGAGAAGTCAGTCGTCCAGCGAGGGCGATGAATTCGCGGGCCTGCTTCATGGAGATATCCGAGTGGCGGGTCAGGGCGGTCGCCGCGGCCTCGGTGTCGCCGCTTCTGGCGAGCGTGCGGATCCTGCCGTAGATCTCGTCGTTGAGCATGTTGCTGCTGACCTCGCGCGTGACGTCTCCCTTGCTGGCGATCGCACGGTAGCGGTAGGGGAAGCGCTGCGGGGTGTCGTCGTCCTCGTCGACAGGGGCCTGCTCGGGCGCTGCCGGCCGGAAGGGCTGGGGGTGTGCCGCGAGGGCCCCGACGGCGTCGCGTGAGGCCCGCAGTCCTTCTCCGGTGGCTCTCGAAGTAGAGCTTGATGGCGGCCATGGCCTGGCCCTGCGCGATCAGCGCGTAGAGCCGGCGGTGCTGTTCCTGGTTGAGCTTGGCCGCGGCGGTGCGGGCCAGTTCGACGGGATCGCGGCTGGGCGGCGGCGTGGACCCGGGCCGGTCCTTGGCCTCGCGGCGGCCCAGGGCACGGGCGGCCAGCAGAACGCCGGCTGCGACGAGTGCCAGGATCAGAATGGGGATGAGCAGGGATTCCATGTACTACAGCCGATCTACATAATTCTTTGCGGTCAAGAGATCTGAATGGGTCGCCTGCCGCAGCAGCCTGATGGCCTGGATCTTCTTGCCGTCCCGGGCCAGCGACTGCAGCTGGAGGGCGAACTGGGGATTCAGTTGTCCGCCCGGCAGCACCGAACCCTGGTAGCCGGGCTGTCCGACGGCGGGTGCCGCGCCGCTTTGCCGGCGCAGCGCCGCCCGGGCGTGGTCTTCCTGCTGTGACTGCTGTTGCTCGTTCTGGCTGGGACGGGTCACGGCGTCTACCCGCGCCCGCGCAGCCGTGGCGGCCTGCACCTGCGCCGCGTAGTGCGCCTGCGAACGGACCGCCAGCTCCTGCTGATAGCGCTCCGCATCCGACATGCCGAAATCACGGGGTTTGAGGGCCGTGACGAACGCCCAGAGGACTGCCGCCAGAAGGAGGGCAGGCAGTATAACTAGCAATACATCGCCCATGCCTAGAGCTTATGCCAGATTGCACTTATCCACAGCATATTCGGCGCCACGCATACAGCCCGCCGCCGAACTCGTCAATTCGCCCGCGATCCTGTGAGGCCCATCACGAAATGCGAATATTTCACGACGAATGTGGCACTCCGCTCTGTGATGTATCCCCAGCCCCAACGTGCAAGCTGTGGATGAAACTTGCTGAAAATAGTTTTGTGTCCACACGGTAAACCCATTGTTTCCGCAGGTCAGCAGGGTATTTCGGGCGGAACAATTTTTCTATCCACAGCTGTTCCCACAGGCTGTGCACAAGCAGGGGGCAGTAGTGCACAGGTTATCCACAGGGGTGGTGTGCGGCCGGGTTGGTGACGGTCCAATGGGGCGATAACGTTGCTGGATATCGAGCCTTGGATGCGGAAATCCGATGATCGCCCATCGATGCCCAACACAATTCCGGACCGCGCACCGCATGGATCGACACAGGAACCGATGCTGTGGATAACGGCATTACGGACGGGCAGGCAAGACTGTCGGAGCTGGCTGATACGACTTAACCGGTCGGTACAGGTCGGGTTTCACGCCATGGGCACCAAGGCACATGGCTCACGCGCCGCCGGCGAGGATTTCCGCCGCGGCACACAATGGAGGACGGCAGTTTTGTCAGTTACGCATCTGGACTCAGTCGAGGGCACGCGCGGATCCGAAGGCAGCCGCAAGCCGCCGCAGGACATTCCGGCGGAGCAGTCGGTCCTGGGCGGCATGATGCTGTCCAAGGACGCCATTGCCGACGTCGTCGAAATCCTCCGTGGCCAGGACTTCTACCGTCCCGCCCACGAGACGATTTATGAAGCCATCATCGACCTCTACGGCCGCGGCGAGCCCGCCGACGCCGTCACCGTCTCGGACGAACTGACCAAACGCGGCGAGATCAACCGCATCGGCGGCCCCGCCTACCTGCACGAGCTGATCCAGACCGTCCCGACCGCCGCCAACGCCGGCTATTACGCCGAAATTGTCGGTGAGCGGGCGGTCCTGCGCCGCCTCGTGAATGCCGGCACCAAGATCGTCCAGCTCGGGTACGGCGCGGACGGCGAGGTCGAGGACCTCGTCAACCAGGCGCAGGCCGAGATCTACGCCGTGGCGGAGCGCCGCACCGCCGAGGACTACGTGGTCCTCAAGGACGTCATGGAATCCACCGTGGACGAGATCGAGGCCTCGGGCCACCGCGACGAGGGAATGACCGGCGTGCCCACCGGCTTCTACGAGCTAGACGAGCTGACCCACGGCCTGCACCCGGGACAGATGATCGTCATCGCCGCCCGCCCCGCCGTCGGTAAGTCGACGTTCGCCCTGGACTTCGCCCGCTCCGCCGCGATCAAGAACAACCTCGCCACCGTCATGTTTTCCCTCGAAATGGGCCGGAACGAAATCGCCATGCGCCTGCTGTCCGCCGAGGCGACCATCGGCCTCCAGGACCTGCGCAAGGGAACCATCAAGGACGAGCAGTGGTCCAAGATCGCCACCACCATGGGCCGGATGAATGATGCCCCGCTGTTCATCGACGACAGCCCCAACATGTCGCTGATGGAGATCCGGGCCAAGTGCCGCCGCCTCAAGCAGCAGCACGACCTCAAGCTGGTGATCCTGGACTACCTGCAGCTCATGAGCTCGGGCAAGAAGGTGGAATCGCGCCAGCAGGAAGTCTCCGAATTCTCGCGTGCGCTGAAACTGCTCGCCAAGGAACTCCAGGTCCCGGTGATCGCGCTCTCGCAGCTGAACCGTGGTTCCGAGCAGCGCCAGGACAAGCGGCCGATGGTCTCCGACCTCCGCGAATCCGGTTCCATCGAGCAGGACGCCGACATGGTCATCCTGTTGCACCGCGAGGACGTCTATGACAAGGAGTCCCCGCGCGCCGGCGAGGCGGACATCCTCATCGCCAAGCACCGCAACGGCCCGACCAAGGACATCGTGGTGGCCTTCCAGGGCCACTACTCGCGCTTTGCCAACATGGCCGCCGACGCGACGGGCGGCGGCGGCTTCTAGGGCGACGTTCCGGACGGGCCGGCCCCTGCCCGGGGCTCCGTCCCGCCGGCCGGGAGCAGGTGGTTGGGCAGCCGGTTGCCGGGGGCGTGCCCGCGGATTTCCAGCAGCTCGCGGGCGTGGGCGTGGAGCCGCTTGTCCTCCCCGGAGACCGGCACCCATTGCGGGATCGGGACGGACGTGCCGCCCTCGTCGCGGGCCACCATCACCGTCAGGCAGTAGGTGGTGAGGTTCAGTTCGCGCCCCTTCGGGTCCCCCGAGCGGACATGGACGGCGATGTGCATGCCCTTGGTGCCGGTGTAGACCAGCCGGGCCTCCACCTCCACGACATGCCCGATCAGCAGCGGCCGGTAGAAGCGCACGCCGCCCGAGAACACGGCCACCGTGTCCCGCCCGCAGTAGCGCGAGGCGCAGACGTAGGCCGCCTCGTCGATCCACTTCATCACGATCCCGCCGTGCACCTTGCCGCCCCAGTTCACATCGGTGGGGGCGGCCATGAACCGCAGGACCACGCTTTCGGCGGTGCCGGCGTCGGTGTACTCCTGGCCACTCATGGCCTGGACGATGTCCTCGCGGACCTTGATCCGTGCGAGTGCATGGTCGCGCTGTTCGATCTCGTCCGCCGTCACCGGTTCGAACTGCGGCACGGGGATCGGCTTCCCGTCCGCGCCGACCGCTACGAAAATCACCATGCACTGGCTGCGCATCGTGGCCGGGCCGCCTTTCGGATCGCCCGAGGAAACGACCGTGCGGATATGCATGGACGAGCGGCCGGTGTAGACGATGGTGGCCTCTACTTCCACCATGTCGCCGCTGTTGACGGGATCCGCGAAGTGGATGTTCCCGACATAGGCGGTGACGCAATACGACTTCGCCCAGCCGACGGCGGCGGCGTAGGCCGCCTTGTCCACCCACTCCAGGACCGTGCCGGCGTCGACGGACCCGCTGTGGCCGACGTCGGTGGGGGCCGCCAGGAAGCGCAGGGTCACGGAATTGGCGGCAGTCTCACTCATGCTGTGAGTTTACTGACACTGCTCCGGACGGTCCCGTGCCGAACGACACAAACGCGGCGCCGGCCGCCACATGCGGGCGGGGACGACGGCGGGCGGCCACCAGAAGATGACCGCCCGCCGTCGCGCGCTGTTCCGGGAATGGCTGCTAGGCCAGGACGCTGAGCTTTGAGTTGGCGCGGCCGAACAGCACCTTGTCCACGGAGACTTTGCCTGCGCCGACGAGGGCAACGGCCAGGGCGGCGGCGGCCAGCAGCAGCACCAGTTCGTAGCCACCGGTAGCGGCGAACACTCCGGCGGAGGCGTGGACCAGGAACAGGGCGCCGAGCATGTCCACGGCGAGGAGGACGGCGAACACGCGGGTCAGGACGCCCAGGATCAGGGCGATACCGCCGGCCAGTTCCAGGGTCGCGACCAGCGGGGCGGCAACCTGGGCCGCGGGGACACCCATTTGTGTGAAGGCGGCCTGCGTGCCGGGGATGGTGAACTCGTAGAACTTCTGCCAGCCGTGGGCGGCGAAGAGGAATCCGGTCACGATGCGCAGGATCGTGCGGGCCGAGGTGGTCAGGGCGGGCTGGTTCATGGGAAATACCGTTTCGTAAAGGGGAGGAGCTGCGGCTGTGTGCGCCGCGGCTTCGGTTGCGTTCAGGATCAAGTCTTCCCGAGAATTAGTTGAAATGTCAACTAATAACGAAATGTGCGACGCCGGGTGTGCCGCTAGGGTGGTTCCGTGCCAGCCTCGACCCCGCCTCCCGCCACCCTGCCCGCCGCGGCGGACCGCAGGCGGGAAATCCTCCGCCTTGCCGTCCCCGCCTTCGGCGCCCTGATCGCCGAACCGCTGTTCCTGCTTGCCGATTCGGCCATCGTCGGCCACCTCGGCGTGGCCCAGCTCGCCGGCGTCGGGCTGGCCTCTGCAGTGCTGCACACGGCGGTGGGCCTGATGGTCTTCCTCGCCTACTCCACCACCCCGGCGGTGGCGCGGGCGATCGGCAACGGCCAGCTGCCCAAGGCCCTCGCGGCCGGCCGTGACGGCGTCTGGCTGGCCCTGCTGCTCGGGACCGTCCTGGCCGCGGCCGGGTTCCTCGCCGCCGGGCCGCTCCTGGAACTGATGGGCGCCCGCGGCGAGGTCCTGGCATTCGCTGCGGACTACCTGCGCTGGTCGATGCCCGGGCTCGTCGCGATGCTGCTGATCTTCGCGGGCACCGGTGTGCTGCGGGGGCTGCAGGACACCCGGACCCCGCTGATCGTCGCCGCGGCCGGCTTCACGCTGAACGTCGTGCTGAACCTGGTCCTGGTCTACGGGCTCCAGCTCTCCGTCGCCGGCTCGGCCATCGGCACCAGCATCGCGCAGTGGGCCATGGCGCTGGTCTATGTGGAGATGGTCCGGCGCAACGCCCGCAGCCACGGCGTTCCCCTGCTGCCGGACTGGCGCGGCGTCCGGGCCCTGACCCGGGTGGGCTCCTGGCTGATGCTGCGCACATTGAGCCTGCGCATCGCGATCCTGGCCACGGTGGTGGTGGTCACGGCCCAGGGTCCGGTCAATCTCGCCGCCCACCAGCTCGCCATGACCGTTTTCACCTTCCTGGCCTTCGCCCTCGACGCCCTCGCCATTGCGGCGCAGGCCCTGATCGGGAAGGAACTCGGCGCCGGCCACCCGGCAGCCGTGCGCGAACTCACCGGCACCATGGTCCGCTGGGGACTCGGCTTCGGGGTGCTCACCGGCGTGCTGCTGGCCGTGGCCGCGCCCTGGGCCGGGTACCTCTTCACCTCCGATCCGGAGGTCCAGGCGGCCCTCACGCTCGCCCTGTGGGTGCTCGCGGCAGGCCAGCCGCTCGCCGGGTACGTCTTTGTCCTCGACGGCGTGCTCATCGGGGCGGGTGACGCGAAGTACCTCGCGATCGCCGGGGTCGTCAACCTGGCCGTGTACCTGCCGCTGCTGTTCGCCGTCAGCCTGTCCGGGGCCGACGGCGGTGCGGGGCTGCTCTGGCTGTGGGCGGCCTTTTCGCTCGGCTACATGCTGGCCCGGGCAATCACGCTGGGCCTCCGGGCGCGGACGGACCGCTGGATGGTGCTCGGCGCGCACTGAGCCGTCGGCCGTGCGGCTCCGGGGCAGCCCGGCACGCAACGGAGCCGCTTCACACTAAACTGGACGCGTGACTCTCCCCGCAAGCCCCGACGCGTCCACCGCCATGCCCGCCGCCGCGGACCTCTGGAAGCCCGTGCTGGTCCGGTCCGCCGTCGCGCTCTGCTTCGGTGCGCTGACCGTGTTCTGGGCTGCCCCCCCGGTCACCGGAATGGGCTGGGCCGGCGGGGTGTACCTGCTGGCTACGGGAGTGGTCCTCATCTGGAGCGTCAAGAAAACCGGCTTCCCCGGCGGCTCCCGGCCGGGCAAGATCCTGTCCGCCGCGGGGTCCGCGCTGGCCGGGACCGGGGCCGCCGTCGGGCTGATCTCCGGCAGCCTCGTGTTCGGCGTCCTCGCGGCCGTCGGGCTGGGAGTGGCCGGCGCCGCGGAACTGTACCTCGGGGTCACGGTCCGGGGCCGGTCGGTACTGGCCAGGGACTGGATCGCCTCCGGCGTGATCGGGCTCGGCACCGCGGCCGCCCTGCCCTTCTTCATCGACCTGGGGCCGCACGCCCTCCTCGGCGTCGCCGGCGGCGGTGCCATCATCAGCGGCGTGCTGTGGATGCTGGCCGGCCTGACGCTCAAGCACGATGCGCGGCGCGATTCCGCGGAGGCCGTAAACTAGTACGGACAGGTTCTACCCTGCGTAGAACAATTGCGGTACAAAACTGCCACGCCTGCCGGGCGTCGGCTGCAGGAGGAAAGCACCTTGGCACAGCAGAAATCTGGAGAACCGCGCAGCCTGCGGACCTCGGTCAAGGGACCCCTGATGTTCTCCGCGTTCTGGGCAGTGCTGGCCTTCTTCGCCGTCCTCATCTTCGCCTCCGGCGGCAGCGCCAAAACGCCCCGGATTGACCTGGCGTTCACGGGCGCCGGCATCGCCTTCATTGTCACCCTGGTGGTGGCCGCCATGCTGTCCATGAGCTACAAGGACAACGCCGAGCACCTGGGCAAGGGATCCGGCGTGAACCTGAGCTCCAAAAAATCCTCCGGCCACGGCGGGCACCCGTCCCAGCCGCGTTCCGAAGCCCCCGGCAGCAACCCCGACGGCACCCCCCGCGACGACCTCCGCTAGGTCCGCCGGCACGCCTTAACGCCCGGGCCGGCCCCGAACCGGGCCGTCAGGTCCGGGACGTCCGCAGTAGTCAGGATGCCGCGTTTCAGGATGCCGCCTTGCGCGCCCGGTAGGCCGCCACGTGCGCCCGGTTGGCGCAGTTCCCGGTGTCGCAGTACCGCTTGGAGCGGTTGCGGCTGAGGTCCAGCACCACCGCGTCGCAGTCCTCCGCGGCGCAGACCAGCATCCGGTCCATCTCCTTGCTGCGGATCACGTCGACCAGTGCCATCGCTGCCTCGGTGCTCATCCGGTCCGCCAGCGGCGCTTCGGGCGTCGTGGCATGCAGATGCCAGTCCCATTCATCATGTTTGACCAGCTGGGGGAGCGCCCGGGCCTGCCGCAGCAGCCGGTTCAGGGTGTCTACGGCTGCGGACTCATCGGCGGTCCAGAGCCCGGCGAGTTCGCGCGCGGAGGCGGTGCACGCTGGCGAGCTCGGCCGCGTCCCGGGTCCGGGAACCGGTGAAGCCTTCGGCGGCCAGGAAGCGGTCCAGGTCCGCCGGGGTGGCCAGCTCCTCGTCCCCGTTGGCGGCGGTGTTGATGAGGTTGACCACGGACCGCAGTGCTACCTCTGTGTCAGGGGCAAAAACCATCTTGACTCCTTACGTCTTCCTGGCGTACTGTCATGACCATAACCCTACTTTACTCCTGACAGGAGGCAGCCCGTGTCTGCCGCACGCCACCCCGCCGATGCCCCGGTCCAGATTCCGCTCGGAGTCGAAGACGCTGGTAAGCACGCCCCCCGGAAACGGGGCGCGCCGGCGTCCGGCGCGGCAGCGGGCTTTATGGCCTCGGGACTGGGCATCGCACTGTTTTCGTCCGCGGTGTTCGGGCTCTCCGGGTCGTTCGCCAAGGCGCTCCTGGAAACGGGCTGGACACCCGGCGCGGCCGTCACCGCCCGGCTCACCGGCGCCGCACTGATCCTGGCCGTCCCCGCCATCCCTGCCCTGCACGGGCGCTGGCACCAGCTCCGGGACAACTGGCTGACCATTGTGCTGTTCGGATTCATCGGCGTCGCCGCCTGCCAGCTGTTCTACTTCAACGCCGTGTCCCGGCTCTCGGTCGGCGTCGCCCTGCTCCTGGAATACCTGGCCCCGGTCATCATTGTGCTGTGGCTCTGGGCCGCCAGCCGGAAACGGCCGCGGCCGCTGACCATTGCCGGGACGCTCCTGTCCCTCGGCGGGCTGGTCCTGGTCCTGGACCTCACAGGCGCCGTGAAGATCGACGTCATCGGCGTGCTGTGGGGGATCGCGGCCGCCGTCTGCCTCGCCATCTACTTCTTCATCACGGCCAAGGAGAACGACACCCTGCCGCCCATCGTCCTGGCCTCCGGCGGCCTGATGGTCGGTGCCGTCGTCATGTGGCTTGCCGCGGCAACCGGGCTGCTGCCGATGGCCTTCAGCACCGCCGACACCCGCCTTGGCCCCTGGGTCACCCCGTGGTGGGTGGCGCTGGGCGGCCTGGTGGTCCTGGCCACCGTGCTGGCGTACGTCTCCGGCATCATGGCCGCGCGGGCGCTCGGCTCGAAGGTCGCGTCCTTTGTTTCGCTCACCGAAGTGCTGTTCGCCGTCATCTGGGCGTGGTTGTTGCTGGGCGAACTGCCCGGCCCCATCCAGCTCCTCGGCGGCCTGCTGATTGTCGGCGGGGTGGTGCTGGTCCGGCTGGACGAACTCCGGACGCCCTCCCGCGCCGCCGCCCGCCAGGCCCCGCTGGACCACGCGAACGACGTCGAACCCGTGCCGTAGGCGGGGCGCCCGACCAAGGCACACCAGCGGCTTAAACGGACCGGCCCGGATGCATATGCGTCCGGGCCGGTCTCGTGTGCGGGGGCTGCCTAGCGGGAAGCGCTCTCCTGCTCGGTGGCGTTGCGGCTGGCCTGCTTGCCGGCCTCCTGCAGCGCCTGGGAAACCTTCGCCAGCGCGGCCACGTGCTGGCCGTTCCATTCGCTGCGGAACTTATCGGCGTCCGGGCCCTTCCAGTCGGTGCCCTCGAGCACCTTGGTCAGCGTCGACTTCTGCTTGTCGATCTCCGACGAACCAGCCTGCAGCTTCGTCCCAAGAGTCTTGAGCTGAGCAATGTCTGCACCCCAAATAGCCATTCGAAAAAACTCCTTAGTTCAACGGACCCGAACACTCTCGGCATCCCCAGCGGCCCCCGGCTGCTCCGGAAGATCCATTGCCCCCAAGCTACCCTGCGCCGCGAAAACCTGTCGATGGGCACCCCTCCCCATCCCCCGCCCCACCCCTGTTGCCCTATCACCTACAGTCCCCAAAAGGCCCCGGAAGCAACCACAACTGATAGGGCAACGGGGGCTGGGGCCTCGATCCCGGGCGCGAAGGCACCTAGCATGGAGATATGTGCCGAAACATCCGGACCCTCCACAACTTTGAGCCCCACGCCACGAGCGCCGAGGTGGAAGCTGCCGCGCTGCAGTATGTGCGCAAGATCAGCGGCAGCACCACGCCGTCGAAGGCCAACGAAGAGGCCTTCAACCGCGCTGTGCACGAGATCGCCCACGCCACGCAGCACCTGCTCGAGGCCCTGGTGACGCACGCCCCGGCCAAGGACCGCGCCGAGGAAGCCGCCAAGGCGAAGGCCAGGGCTGCGGTCCGCTTCGGCGCGGCCTGAGGCAGGCGCCGGCGAAGGCCGCCGCTACTTCCCGAAGCTGCGCAGCCGCAGCGAGTTGGCCACCACCAGCACGGAGCTGGCGGCCATAGCGGCACCCGCGATCATCGGGTTGAGCAGGCCCAGGGCCGCCACCGGGATGCCGATGGCGTTGTAGAAGAACGCCCAGAAGAGGTTGGCCTTGATGGTGGCGAGCGTCCGGCGGGAGAGCTCGATCGCCTGCGCCACCTGCCCGAGGTCGTTGCCCATCACCGTCAGGTCGGCGGCCTCGATCGCGACGTCCGTGCCGGAGCCCATGGCGATGCCCAGGTCCGCCTGTGCCAGCGCCGCGGCGTCGTTGACGCCATCCCCGGCCATGGCCACGGTGGCGCCCGCCGCCTGCAGCTTCCGCACGGCCTCGACCTTGCCCTCCGGGAGCACACCCGCGAAGACGTCGTCCGGGCTGATCCCGACGGCGGCTGCCACCTGCGCGGCCACGGTGGCGTTGTCGCCGGTCAGCAGGATCGGCCGGAGCCCAAGGTCACGGAGCCGGGCGACCGCCGCGGCGGAGCCGGGCTTGAGGGTGTCGCGCAGGCTGATGATGCCGGCGGCCTCCCCGTCGACGGCGACCCAGATCGCGGTGGCACCGGATGCCTCGGCCGCGCGGAGGGTCTCCAGCTGTGCGGGGCCCGGCTCGATGCCGTTTTCCCGCAGCCAGCCGGTCCGGCCCGCGGCCACGAGCCGTCCGCCGACCATGCCCCGGACACCGCCGCCGGGGGCGGACCGGAACCCGGCGACGGCCGGGAGGCGTCCGCCGTCGGCGTCCCGGTCCAGGCATTCTGCCGACGCCGCGGCTGCGGCGATGGCATGGGCGATGGGGTGTTCCGAGGCGGCCTCGACGGCGCCGGCGAGGCGCAGGACCTCGGCCGGGTGGAACGGGGCGAAGGCGTTCGTCGACTCCACCGCGAGCTGGCCGGTGGTGACCGTTCCGGTCTTGTCCAGGAGGATGGTGTCCACGGTCCGGGTGTCTTCGAGGACCTGCGGGCCCTTGATGAGGATCCCCAGCTGGGCTCCCCGCCCCGTGCCGGTGAGGAGCCCCACCGGGGTGGCGAGCCCCAGGGCGCAGGGGCAGGCAATGACCAGGACGGCGACCGCTGCGGTGAAGGCGGCGCGGAGTTCAACAGCGCTGATGGAAGGGCCGGCGCTGAGCAGCCAGGCGGCGAAGGTGATGCCGGCGATGGCCAGGACGACGGGTACGAATACGGCGCTGATGCGGTCGGCGAGGCGGGCGATCGGCGCCTTCCCGGTCTGGGCCTCGGAGACGAGCCGGCCCATCTGGGCGAGGGTTGTCTCCGAGCCGACGCGGGTGGCGCGGACCAGGAGCCGGCCGGAGGTGTTGAGGGTGGCGCCCGTGACGGGGCTGTCCGGGCCGACCTCCACGGGCACGGATTCGCCGGTCACGAGGGAGGCGTCGACGGCGGAGGAACCGTCGATGACGACGCCGTCGGTGGCGATCTTCTCGCCGGGACGGACCACGATCACGTCCCCGACGGCCAGCTGGTCGGCCGGGATCTTGTGCTCGGTGCCATCGCGCAGGACCGTGGCGTCTTTCGCGCCCAGGTCCAGCAGGGCCTTGAGGGCGTCGCCGGCTTTCCGTTTGGCGCGGGCCTCGAGGTAGCGGCCCAGCAGCAGGAACGTGGTGACGACGGAGGCCACCTCGAAGTAGAGCCCGCCGCCCATTCCCTCCATGCCGGCGTGCTCGGTCATCCGGGGATCCGCCAGTAGTTGCCAGGCCGAGAAGACGTACGCGGCGCTCACGCCGATCGAGACGAGCGTGTCCATGGTGGAGGCAAAATGCCGCGCGTTGACGGCGGCGGCACGGTGGAACGGCCATGCCGCCCAGCTCACCACCGGCAGGGCCAGGGCTCCGGCCACCCAGCCCCAGTTGGCGAACTGGAAGGCAGGGAACATCGAAATCAGGAAAACCGGCAGGGTCAGGACGGCGGCGGTGATCAGGCGCGGGCGGAGGGCTCCGGCGGATTGCGCTGCCGGGTGCCCGCCGGGGATGCCGGCCGGCCCACCAGCGGCGCGCGGCTCGGGGGCCCCGGCTGGGTATTTGGGTGCCCGGATGGTCGCCGTGTAGCCGGCTGCCGCGACGGTGGCCGTGATTTGGGCGTCGCTGATGCCTGCGGGGACCGTGACATGGGCTGATTCGAGCGGAAGGTTGACCGTGGCCTCGACGCCGTCGAGCTTGCCGAGCTTGCGTTCGACCCGGTTGACGCAGGACGCGCAGGTCATGCCCTCGATATCGAGTTCAAGCACGCGGATTCCGGTGCGGTCCAGCAGTTGCTCGTTCGTCACGGTCTTCCCTGTCATGGTGGCGTACCCGGTGCGGGCTGTCGGCGGGTGGTGCTCAGGCTCGGTTGGCCACCACGAAGTAGCCGGCCTCGGCGACGGCTTCGCCGATCTCGGATGAGGACAGCGACCCGCTGGAGGTGATGGTGACGGTGGAGACGCCGCCCGCGTTGAGGTCGACGTCGACCTTTTCGACGCCGGCCAGGGACTCCAGCTCTTCGCTGACGGAGGAGACGCAGTGGCCGCAGGTCATGCCGGAAACGCTGACGGTGGTGGAAACGGTGCTCATTGCTTGCTCCTTGTTGGCGGGCTGCCGGTCCGGCTGCCCGATCGTGTGCCGGGTGGTGGTGCCGCTACCGCAGCAGGCGTCCGATGGCATCGGTGGCCTCCTTGACCTTGAAGTCGATGGCTTCTGCCCGCAGCGCCGGATCCGGCTCGGACGCCGCGCCGACGACGCAGTGGCCGATGTGTTCCTCGACGAGTCCGAGGCTGACGGCGTGCAGGGCCTTATTGACGGCGGCGACCTGGGTCAGGATGTCGATGCAGTACTTGTCCTCGTCGACCATCCGGGCGATGCCGCGCACCTGGCCCTCGATCCGCTTGAGCCGGCGCAGGTAGGCGTCCTTGTTGGCGGTGTAGCCGTGCTGCGGATGCGGGTCCGCATCGTCGGGAGCAGTGACAGGAACTGGAGGCTCGGTCATGCACCCAACATATACCCCCTAGGGGTATTGCACAAGTACCCGGTGGGGGTATCCGCGGCGGGCGGGGGCGGGGGCGGCTTCGACGTGTCCCGAAAACTGGCCCGGACGTTAAGAGCTCCGGAGTGCGTTATTGGGGGATACGCACTCCGGAGCAGCTTTTGGGTAGACCCTCCATTGGGCTACGGAATCCAGCTTACTCGGCAGTAGTCAAAGAAAGCCAGCACCGCGAATAAGTACTTTCGCTTTACTTTCTCGGGTCATTTTTCCGGTATTTCCGGGGGAGTCCAGCTGTCCCCGCTGAACCGCAGCGAGAGCTGGGCGGCATGGAAATCGAAGTGGTCCACGGGGTAGGCGTACACGTCCGCGAGCGTCATCGTGGCCCTGAAGAACGGGTCCCAGCGGGCCGGGAAAGACATGCTGAGCGCCAGCGTCGCCGCGGTTTCACGGCCGAGCCGGCGCTCCAGCCGAGAGGTGATGCGGTGCAGCTTGGCAGCCATCCGACGCCGGTTGTAGACCCGGGCGGCTGCCCTGGAGCCCCAGTAGTTCACGACGTCGAACGGCCCCGTTGCGGCGTCCAGGAGCCAGGCGAAGCCGCGGCTGACCGGACGCGGGAGCCGGCCGAAGAATCTCACCAGCGGGAGCAGGGCAAGGACCACGAGGTAGCCGAACACCATGTGGAAGAGCAGTTCCTCGTTGGTCCACCGCGTCCCGGAGCTCCGCCGGCGGAGCTCCGGGAGAGCGGCAGCGGCAAGCGTGGCGTCCAGACCGGCGCAATTGCGCCGGTAGCCGGCCAGCACCGTGCCGGGGTCAAAGGGCGACCGGGCCGCGTGGCCCCGGGCGACCGACGGCGGGTCAGGGGCCACGGTGGCCCCGGCCCGGGCGGGGAGCCTCGGCAGGGACGATCAGGATGGGATGGTGCTGATGGTGGCTCAGCCACGCGGCGACCGATCCGTTCAGAGCCTCGGAGATCCGGTGCCCCAGCCCGCGTTCGGGAGTCCCCACGATGATCATGGCGGCGCCCGCTTCCGCCGCCAGCCGCCCCAAGGCACGGGCAGGGTCCCCGGCCAGGCTCCGCAGCGTCCATTGGACCCCCAGCCCGTCACAGGCTGCCGCGATGACGGTCCGCAGCTCCGTATTGACCGCCAGGATGTCGGCATCATCCGTGTCCGGGTGCAGCGAAAGCCGGTGCGCGGACCGGGCCGGGTCCCACTCCACCAGGTAACTTGCCTCGTCCACGTAGCCGCAGACCAGCGGAACCTCGAGGCTGGCCGCCAGCGCCGCGGCGGTCTTCAGCACCTCCGGATGCTGCCCCGGCAGGACGCCGACCACGAGGGGCGGCGCATCGTCCTTTTCTTCTCCCGACATACTCAATTGTTGCCCCCGCCCCCCGGCTTGAACAGGGACTTCTTCCCCGTCCGGCCGGCGAGCGGGCCACCGAGCGGGACACAAAGCGGGCCACCGAGAGGGACAGCCGCGGCGGGGCCCCGCCCCGGCGGACTAGTTCCCGCGCGAGCGGCCGTGGGCCAGGCCGGTGGGAAACCCGACCAGCACGGGCTCCGGGGTCCCGCAGCAGCCGCCGGAGGTCTCCGCAACGACGGCGGGGTCGCCGGCCGCCGGGACGTCGCAGCTGCTGCCGGCGTCGGATGAGCAGACGCCGGTCTCGGGGAGTTCGAGCTGGACGGTGTCGGCGGACTCGCGGTCCCCGGCGAGGGCTGCGGCGACGGACCGGACCTGTTCGTAGCCGGTGGCCAGCAGGAACGTCGGAGCCCGGCCGTACGACTTCATGCCCACGATGTAGAAATCCTTGTCCGGGTGTGCCAGCAGCCGGGCGCCGTGCGGCGCAACAGTGCCGCAGGAGTGGAATTCGGGGTCGATCAGCGGGGCGAGCCCGCTCGGGGCCTCGACGGCTGGGTCCAGGTCCAGCCGGAGTTCGCGGAGCATGTCCAGGTCAGGGCGGAATCCGGTGCAGGGAACAACGACGTCGGCTGCCAGGGTCCGGCCGTCGGTGGAGGTCACGGTGACGCCTGCCTCCGAAGCCTCGAGGGCCGCGATGCCGAAAGCGGTGTGCAATTCCACGGTTCCGGCGTCGACGAGGCGGCGGAGGCGGCTGCCGAGCTGGCCGCGTGCGGGCAGGCCGTCGGCCTCGCCGCCGCCGTACACCTTGGCGGCTGAGGCTCCCCGGACGGCCCACAGGATGCGGGTGCCCGGCTCCTGCCGGGCCAGCTCCGTGAGGCTGATGAGCGTGTTGGCCGCCGAGTGCCCCGCCCCGACCACCAGGACGCGGCGGCCCGCGAAGGCCCCACGCTCCCTGCCCAGGACATCGGGCAGCGCCGGGGAAATCCGGTCCGCCGCGGCCGCCTCGCCGGTGGCGGCCAGGCCCGAGGTTCCGAGCGGGTTGCGCGTGGACCAGGTGCCGGAGGCGTCGATGACGGCGGCCGCCCGGTAGTCGCGGATACCGTCGGCGTGCTCCACCCGGACCATGAACGGGGTCGTGTCGCGGCTGCGGCGGTGGGTCTTGTCCATGCCCAGACGGGTCACGGCCACCACGCGGGCGCCGGTGTGCAGGCGGGACGAGACCGCGGGCAGGGCGGCGAGCGGGGCGAGGTAGTCATCGATGAGTTCGCCGCCGTACGGGAGGGCCGTGGGGCGCGGTGGCGTCCAGCCCGACGCCGTGAGCAGGCGGACCGCGGCGGCGTCGAGGTTGAACCGCCAGGGGGAGAACAGCCGGACGTGGCGCCACTGCTCGATGGCGGCGCCGGCCGCGGGGCCGGCTTCCAGGATCAGTGGTTCGAGGCCGCGTTCCAGCAGGTGCGCCGCCGCGGCGAGGCCGGTGGGGCCGGCTCCGATCACCGCGACGGGAAGGTTTTTCGTCGAATCCATTGGTGTCCTCTGTTCTTCCGCAGGGTGGCGGTGCTGTCTGAAGGCCGCTGCCTGAAGGCCGCGGTGGATCTCAGGAGTGGGTGGGTTCCTCCACGAGCGCCGTGGCGATGCTGTCCGCGTCCCCTAATGCGGCCAGGTAACGCTCGGCGTCGAGGGCGGCGGCGCAGCCGGTGCCGGCGGCGGTGATGGCCTGGCGGTACCGGTGGTCCACGGCGTCCCCGCAGGCGAACACTCCGGTCAGGTTGGTGACCGTGGTGGGCGCGTCGACCTTGATGTAGCCCTCGTCATCGAGCTCCACCTGCCCGGCCACGAGTTCGGTGCGCGGCAGGTGGCCGATCGCCACGAAGATCCCCGTGGCGGCCTGCTTCCGGGTTTCGCCGGTGACGGTGTCGGTCAGGGTCACGCCGGTGACCTTGCCGTCGCCGTGGATCCTGCTGACGGCGGAGTTCCAGGCGAAGCTGATCTTGGGGTTGTCCTTGGCGCGCTGGGCCATGATCCGGGAGGCCCGCAGCTGGCCCTTGCGGACGACGACGGTCACGGACTTCCCGAAGCGGGTCAGGAAGGTGGCCTCCTCCATCGCGGAGTCCCCGCCGCCCACGACGATGATGTCCTGCTCGCGGAAGAAAAAGCCGTCGCACGTGGCGCACCAGGACACGCCGTGGCCGCTGAACTTCTTCTCTTCCGGCAGGCCGAGTTCCTTGTAGGCGGAACCGGTGGCGAGGATGACCGCGGGGGCTTCATGGGTTGTCCCGCTGCCGGTGACGACGCGCTTGAGGTGCCCGGTCAGCGTGGCTTCGGTGACGTCGTCGAAGACCACCTTGGCGCCGAACCTTTCGGCCTGCTGCTGCAGGCCGTCCATCAGTTCGGGTCCCTGGATGCCGCCGGGGAATCCGGGGAAGTTCTCCACGTCGGTGGTGTTCATCAGCGCGCCGCCGGCGGTGACTGACCCGGCGAGGACCAGGGGCTCGAGGCCGGCGCGCGCCGCATAGATGGCGGCGGTGTAGCCGGCGGGGCCGGATCCGATGATGATCAGCTGTTCGGTGGTGGGGGTGTCGGTGCTCACGAAGGTCTCCTCGTGCTCGGTTCTGGCTGCTGGGCTGCCGGCTACTTGCCGACGGGGGTGAGGGATGCGATGAGTCCCTCGATGCGGGTCCTGATTTCGTCGCGGATCGGCCTGACGGCGTCCACGCCCTGCCCGGCGGGGTCCTCGAGGACCCAGTCCTCGTAGCGCTTGCCGGGGAAGTAGGGGCATTCGTCGCCGCAGCCCATGGTGATCACGACGTCGGATTCCTTGACGGCTTCGGTGGTGAGGATCTTGGGGATTTCGGCGGACATGTCGATGCCGAGTTCCGCCATGGCCTCGACGGCTGCGGGGTTGACCTTGTCCGCGGGCTGGGAGCCGGCGGAGCGGACCTCGATCCGGCCTTCCCCGAGGGTGGTGAGGAAGGCGGCGGCCATCTGGGAGCGGCCGGCGTTGTGGACGCAGACGAACAGGACGGACGGCTTCTTGGTGGCTTGAGTGCTCATTGGTTCTCCTGGGAATCCTGATGGGGGACGGTGGCTGGGCGGTTGGCGGGTCCGAAGAGCCGGTTGCGGGTGCGAAGGGCTATATAGACCAGTGCAACAAGGACGGGGACTTCAATCAAGGGCCCGACGACGCCGGCCAGCGCCTGCCCGGACGTGACACCGAAGGTGCCGATCGCCACGGCAATGGCGAGTTCGAAGTTGTTGCCGGCGGCGGTGAAGGCCAGGGTGGTGCTCCTGGCATAGCCGAGGCCCAGCCGGCGGCCGATCAGCATCCCGGCGCCGAAGACGACGATGAAGTAGACCAGCAGCGGAAGCGCGATCCGGGCCACATCGAGCGGGCGGGCCGCGATGGTGCCGCCCTGGAGGGCGAACAGGAGGGTGATGGTGAACAGCAAGCCGTAGAGCGCCCACGGACCGAGCTTCGGCAGCACCGTGGCTTCATACCAGTCGCGGCCCCGGGCCTTCTCGCCGATGGTGCGCGTCATAAACCCTGCGAGCAGCGGTATCCCGAGGAACACCAGGACGGAGGAGGTGATGGCCCAGAAGGAGAAGTCCGCGCTCGTGGTGGGCAGGCCCAGCCAGGCCGGCAGCAGCTGCAGGTAGAACCAGCCCAGGGCGCCGAAGGCAACAACCTGGAAGACGGAGTTGATGGCCACGAGCATTGCGGCGGCCTCGCGGTCACCGCAGGCGAGGTCGTTCCAGATCATCACCATGGCAATGCACCGGGCCAGGCCCACAATGATGAGCCCCGTCCGGTAGTCCGGCAGGTCCGGCAGGAAGATCCAGGCGAGGGCGAACATAAAGGCGGGGGCGAGGACCCAGTTCAGGACCAGCGAGGTGGCCAGGAGCTTCCGGTCGCCGAGGACGTGGTGGGCGCGGTCGTAGCGGACCTTGGCCAGCACGGGATACATCATCACGAGCAGGCCCACGGCGATCGGCAGTGACACGTCGCCGATCCGGGCCGAGTCCAGGGCGGCGCCCAGACCCGGTACCAGGCGGCCCAGCAGCAGTCCCGCCGCCATGGCGGCGATGATCCAGGCCGGCAGGAAGCGGTCCAGGACTGAAAGCCGTGGCGGCGCTGCAGGGACCGCCGCAGCGGTGTGCGGCCGGGCTGGTGCCGGCTGGATCTGGGTGTTCACGGTGCTCCCGGGAGGTCTGGCCTAGATTGATGGTTGTCGATGCACCAAAGATTTCCAGCTATATCGATGCTTGTCAATATATGTGCATAATGGAGGCATGACAGTCCTCCAGATCAGCGAAGTCACGGGCCGTGAGGCCCCGGACGCTTGCTGCACGCCGTCCGGCGCCACCGCCCTCGGCAGTGAAGAGGCGCAGGGCAAGGCCCAGCTCTTCAAGGCCCTCGCGGACCCGAACAGGCTGCGGCTGCTCTCCATCGTCAAAGCAGCCGACGGCGGCGAGGCCTGTGTCTGCGACCTGACCGAACCGCTCGAACTCGGTCAGCCCACGGTCTCGCACCACCTGAAGATCCTGGTCGATGCAGGACTGCTGCACCGGGAAAAGCGGGGCACCTGGGCTTACTACTCGCTCGTTCCGGGCGCACTGGAGCGCACGGCCGCCGTCCTCACCGGCCTCTGAGGCACGGGCGGCCGGCGCCGCGGCGGGCTCTTGATCGCCTCCGGTGCGGGGCATAACGTTGGAGACCTAAGGAAAGGGTGACCGCCGTGGAAATCTACATGTGGTGGCTGGACCTGGATCTGGCAAGCAAGGAGTGGCTGCGGGAAAACCTGCGCGCCACCGAGCTTCCCCTGCTGGTACTGCAGGGCATCGCGGAGGCCGGCGGCCCCCACCCCGACGACGTGGCCGGTGTGCTGAGCGATGCAGACTGGGACTTCGTCGAGACGCAATCCGAATTCGTGGACTGACGGGCGCGCGAACCCAGTACGGCCCCGGCATGACGTCCGCTGCCGGCGGGAAAACCATTGCGGCCATCGGGCAGGAGTGGTTGCATGGGGGTCATGGCTACCGAAGAACGTTACCTCCTGGCAATCGGCACCAAAAAAGGGCTCTGGCTGGCAACCAGCAGTGACCGCAAAGACTGGTCCCTTTCCGGCCCGCATTTCCTGATGAGCGAGATCCCCAGCATCGCCATTGACACCCGCGAGGGCCGGACCCGGATCCTGGTCGGCCTCAGGTCCGAGCACTGGGGGCCCACCGTTTTCCACTCCGATGACCTGGGCGGCACGTGGAACGAACCCGAGCTGGGCGCGATCCGGTTCCCGGAAGGCACCGAGGCCGCGCTCGAACGTGTCTGGCAGATCCACCCGGATGCCGAGTCCCGTCCCGGTGTGGTCTGGGCCGGCTGCGAACCGATCTCCGTGTGGAAATCCACCGACGGCGGCGAACACTTCGAGCTGAACCGCGGACTCTGGGACCACCCGCACCGCACCGAATGGGGCGCCGGGTACGGCGGCGCCGCGGCGCACTCGATCGTCCTGGACCCCACGGGTGAGAAGGTCCATGTCGCCATGAGCACCGGCGGCGTCTACCGCTCGCTCGACGGCGGCACGTCCTGGGAGCCGCGCAACCAGGGGATTTCGGCGTACTTCATGCCCGATCCGAACCCGGAATTCGGCCAGTGCGTCCACAAGATAGCCGCCGACGCCGCCGTCGACGGCCGCCTCTATGCGCAGAACCACCATGGGGTCTACCGCAGCGACGATGACGCCGAGCACTGGGAATCCATTGCGGAAGGGCTGCCGGCGGACTTCGGCTTTGTGATGCTCACGCATCCCCGCCGGGCTGGCACGGCCTGGGTGATCCCGCTGAAGGCCGATGGCGAAAGGATCCCGCCGGACGGCAAACTCGCCGTCCACCGGACCGAGGACGCCGGGGCAAGCTGGAAGCGGCTCGACTCAGGACTTCCGGCGGCCGAGTACAACGCCGTGCTCCGGGACGCCGCGGGCGTCGACGCCGCGGAGCCGGCCGGGGTCTACTTCGGGACACGCGGCGGCAGCGTCTACGCCAGCGCCGATGAGGGCGAACACTTCACCGAGGTGGCCTCGCACCTGCCGGACGTGCTGTGCGTCCGGGCGGCCGTCGTGACTTCCGCACCCGTGCCCGCGGCCGGGCCCGGCGTCGGCGTGAATGCCTGAGCGCCATGACCGACATCAGCGTCCTGCTCCCCAGCGTGCTCCAGCCGCTCGCCGGCGGGCAGTCCATCCTGACTGCGCCCGCCGACGAGGCGGTGACTGTGGCCGGGGTGCTCGACTCGGTAACCGGGGGCTACCCGGCGCTGTCGCGACGGCTGCGGGATGAAACGGGGGCGGTCCGCCGCTACGTGAATATATACGTCAACGGGAATGAAATCCGCCGGCTGCAGGGCCTGGCCACCGAAGTTTCGCCGGGCCAGGAACTCCTGATCATCCAGTCGGTCGCGGGAGGATAGGGGATTCAGGCGACCCGCCAGAGGCTGCACTCGTCCGTGTTGATGGCCTTGCGGGTGCCTGACTGCCGGTCCAGGATCCAGACGACGCCAATCCCGGGCGCGGTTTCCTGGACGCTGCCGCGGCGGATCACAACGTCGTCGTAGTTCGGGCCGACGCGCAGGCGGGCCTCGATCTCGTCGCCCCGATGCAGCTGGTCCACGGCGCGGATACGGATTACATGGCTTTTGGCTTCCTTCAACATGGCGGGCCTCCCGGACTGGAGCTGGTGCCTGCATTTGCCGGCACTTCCAGTGTGCCGCGGCCATGTTGCGGCGGCGTTTCGGCCCGGTAAGCGGCGCGTAAGCTTTCGATGCCCGCCCGGTTACCCGGCGTCAGGGGATGCGGCGGTCCGGGTGCGAGGGCGTCAGGGGATGCGGCGGTCCGTCGGCCGCTGGATCCGGAACCAGCGGTAGCCGTAGCGGCCCAGTTCCAGTTCGAAGCTGCCGTCCTCGGCGAGTGGGACGTCCTCGCCGTCGAGGAGGTCCCGCAGCACGGCGCCGGCGAAGTCTTCCCCGGGGTCCGCCGCGGAGGCGGCGTTCGCTGCCACGGAGGCCGGCTCGGCCCCGAAATTGTGTGCCAGAACCAGCGTGGACCCGGCCCGGCTGCAGCGGTGCAGCAGTACCTTCGCCGCAGGGTGTTTGATCAACTCGAACTCGCCCCAGCCAAGCTCGGGGCTTTCCCGGTAGCGCTGGATAAGGGTGGCGATGAAGTTCCAGAGCGACTCCGGATCCCGCTTTGCGGCAGCGGCGTTGATGTTCTTGGGCCCGAAATAGCCCTCCACCACGGGAGCCACCAGGTCCTTGGCCGCGGCGGTGGAGAACCCGCCGTTCTCGGCGTCGTCCCACTGCATCGGGGTCCGGACGGCGGAACGGCCCTTCGCCGCCAGGTTCTCGCCCATGCCGATCTCCTCGCCGTAGAACAGCACCGGCGTGCCGGGCAGCGAGAACATCAGTGAGTAGACCATCCGGATCCGCGCGGGGTCTCCGTTGAGCATGGTCGGCAGCCGCCGGCGCAGGCCCCGGCCGTACATCTGCATGTCCTTGTCCGGCCCGAACGCGGCGAAGACCTCGTCCCGCTCGGCGTCGCTGAGCTTGTCCAGCGTCAGTTCATCATGGTTCCGGACGAACATGGCCCACTGGTTGTCCGGATGGATCTTCGGACGGCTGCCGAGGCTCGTGGCCAGCGGCCGGGCATCCTCCCGGGCCAGCGCGAGGTACATGTACTGCATCGAAAGGAAGTCGAACTGCATGTTCAGCTCGTTGCCTTCCGGGCCGCCGAAGTACTTCAGCTGGTCCTTGTAGGGCAGGTTGACCTCGCCCAGCAGGACGGCGCTGCCGCTGCGCCTGCCGAGGAAACTGCGCAGGGCGCCCAGATAGCTGTGCGGGTCGATCCGCGCCGCGGCATCCTTGGGCTCGCCGCGCAGTTCCAGGAAAAACGGGACAGCGTCCAGCCGGAAGCCGTCGAGGCCCAGCTGCAGCCAGAAGCCCATCGACTTGGCGATCTCGTCCCGGACTTTGGGGTTCATCACGTTCAGGTCCGGCTGGTGCTTGGCGAACATGTGCAGGTACCACTCGCCGGTGGCCTTGTCCTGGGTCCAGATGGAAGTTTCCTCGCCGGGGAACACCACCTGGTCGGAGGTGTCCGGGGGTGTGTCCTTCCGCCAGACGTAGTAGTCGCGGTACGGGTTGTCCACGGATTTGCGGGCCTGGACGAACCACGGGTGCTTGTCCGAGGTGTGGTTGATGACGAAGTCCGCGATCACCCGCATGCCGCGGTCCTTGGCGGTCCGGATGAACTCGACGACGTCGCCGAGGGTGCCGAGCCTGCGGTCCACCCCGTACATGTCGGTGACGTCGTAGCCGTCGTCCCGGTCCGGGGACGGGTAGAACGGCATCAGCCAGATGCAGGTGACGCCCAGCGCGGCGAGGTAGTCGACGCGCTGGATCAGGCCGCCGAAGTCCCCGGTGCCGTCGCCGTCGTCGTCGAAAAAGGTTTCCGGATCCAGGCAGTAGATCACGGCGTTCTTCCACCAGAGATCAGAGGTTTCGGCGATCCTCACGGCTGTAGTTTCCCTTCGGTGGCCAGGCTGCCGGTTCCGCGCAGCTGGGGGAGGACATGTTCCGCGAAGGCCTCGATGAACGGGGCCTGCTCCTGGCCGACGAAGTGCAGGTAGAGCTCCTCGAAGCCGAGCTCGACGTATTCGGCAAGCCACTGGGCGTGCCGCGCGGTGTCGGCGGAGATGTTGACGGCGCCGCGGACCTGGTTCTCGCCCACCTCGGCGCTGACGTGGTCGAAGTGGGCCGCGGTGGGGAGGTCCCAGGGGATCGGCGGGGGAAACACGTTGCTGCGCCACTGGTCCAGGGCGATCGCGACGGCGGTGTCCTCCGTGGGGGCCCAGGACAGATGGACCTGCAATGCGGCCTTGCCGCGGCCGCCGGCGTCGCGGTACGCGGCGAGCATGTCCTTGAGCTTCGCGTGCGGCTGGTTCACGGTGACCAGCCCGTCCGCCCAGGCCGCGGAGCGCCGCGCAGTCTCCACACTCACGGCGGGGGCGACCAGGAGGGGCTTGACCTGCGGAACGTCCCAGATGCGGGCCTGCTGGACGGTGACCAGGCCGCTGCGGGTGACCTCCTTGCCGGCGTGCAGGTCGCGGATGATCTGGACGGACTCCTCGAGGCGCCGCTGCCGGGTCTCCTTGTCCGGCCAGGCCTCGCCGGTGACGTGCTCGTTCATGTATTCGCCGCTGCCGGTCGCCATCCAGAACCGGCCCGGAAACATGTCCGCGAGGGTGGCCGAGGCGTGGGCGATGATGGCCGGGTGGTAGCGCTGGCCGGGAGCCGTCACAACGCCGAAGCGGAGTCCGGTGGTGGCCAGGGCGGCGCCCAGCCAGGACCAGGCGAAACCGGAGTGGCCCTGCCGGGCGGACCAGGGCTCGATGTGGTCCGAGCACATGGCGGCATCGAAACCGGCCTGTTCGGCCAGCTGGACGTCCTTGAGGAGCTGGCCGGGACTGATCTGTTCGTGCGACGCGTGGAAACCGATGGCAGCCATCGTTAATGTCTACCGTCGTCGGCGGCGCGTGTCGAGGAAAACCGGGCTGCGGGGCTGGCGGCCGGCGGACCGCCGGGTAAGAATGGGCCCTATGCGACTGCCCCTGATGCCCCCGATCGCGCCGATGCTGGCCAAGTCCGTGAGTGCGCTCCCCGGAACCGGGATAGGCGCCGGGGCCGGGAACTCCGGGCCGGAGTGGAGCTTCGAACCGAAGTGGGACGGTTTCCGGTCCATCATCTTCCGTGACGGCGAGGACGTGGAGATCGGCAGCCGCAACGGCAAGCCGCTGACCCGCTACTTCCCCGAACTGGTTGAGGCGCTCAAGGCGAACCTGCCGCCGCGCTGTGTGGTCGACGGCGAGATCATCCTGGTGGGCGGCTCCGGGGACCGGCTCGACTTCGACGCCCTGCAGCAGCGTATCCATCCGGCCGCCAGCCGGGTCCGGCTGCTCGCGGACCAGACGCCGGCAAGCTTTGTTGCGTTCGATCTGCTGGCACTGGCCGACGAGGACCTCACCGCGCGGCAGTTTTCCGAGCGCCGTGCTGCGCTGGAGAAGGCGCTTGCCGGCTGTGCGGCACCCGTCCACCTGACGCCTGCCACCCGGGACCGGGAGACGGCCGGCCGGTGGTTCAGCCAGTTCGAGGGGGCGGGGCTGGACGGGATCGTGGCCAAAGCCCTGGACAGCACGTACCAGCCGGACAAACGCGTGATGTTCAAGATCAAGCACGAGCGCACCGCGGACTGCGTCCTCGCCGGATACCGGGTGCACACGTCCGGGCCGGACCGGATCGGGTCCCTGCTGCTGGGACTCTACGACGACGACGGCGTGCTCGCCAACGTCGGCGTGGTGGGCGCCTTTCCCATGCAGCGCCGCAAGGACCTCTTCGAGGAGCTCCAGCCCCTGGTGACCGACGCCGAGGCGCACCCCTGGACCCCGGCCAGGCAGGAGGACGGCACCCGGACGCCGCGGAACGCCGAGGGCAGCCGGTGGAGCGGGGGCAAGGACCTGTCCTTTACCCCGCTCCGCCCCGAACGCGTCGTGGAAGTGAAATACGACCACATGGAGGGCGCCAGGTTCCGCCACACAACGCAGTTCGTGCGCTGGCGCCAGGACCGGGATCCACGCTCCTGCACCTATGGACAGCTCGAGGAGCCCGTCTCCTACGACCTCGCCGAGGTCCTGGAGACCGGCCGCGGTTAACCCCCGCGAAAAAGCCCGCGAACGCCGACGGCGGCCCGCCCCGGGAAGGGGCGGACCGCCGTCGTACGTCGAACCCCGGCGTACGCGGGACCTCAGCGCAGGCCGAGCTCCTTGGTGGGGACCTTGAAGGTTTCCTTGGCGGTCAGGGCCGAGGCAGCCGCGATGACGCAGATGATGCCGGTGAAGATGGTGATCTGGACCCAGCCGCCGGGCTTGATGCCGCCCATGGCCGCCACGATCGCCGGGGCGAAGCCGGCCATCAGGAAGCCGAGCTGGGTGCCGATCGCCAGGCCGGAGAAGCGGACCCTGGTGCTGAACATCTCGGCGTAGAAGGAGGGCCAGACGGCGTTGGAGGCCGCGTAGCCGAAGGAGAAGAACCCGATGGCGGCCAGGAACATCAGCGGGACGCTGCCGGACTCCAGGCTCAGCAGGAACACCGGGGTCAGCACCGCGCTGGAGAGTGCGCCGTAGATGAAGACCGGCTTGCGGCCGATCCGGTCCGCCAGCATGCCGAAGAGCGGCTGGGTGCCCAGGGCCACCAGGTTGGCGCCGACGACGAGCCAGAGCGTGGTGGTGCCGTCCACGCCGGCGACGTTCTTGGCGTAGCTGATGGCCAGCGTGCCGAACACGGTGGAGACTGCGGCGATGAAGGCGCAGGCCACGACGCGGAGGACGTCGCGCCAGTGGTGCTTGAGCAGGTCGGCGACGGGGAGCTTGGAGATCTGGGCGCTCTTCTGGGCTTCCTCGAAAGCCGGCGGCTCGTGCAGGGTCCGGCGGATGAAGAACGCGACCATAACGACGACGGCGCTGAGCCAGAACGGGATGCGCCAGCCGATGCCGTACTTGATGTCATCGGGCAGGGCCAGGACCGGGATGAAGACGAGGGCGGCGAGGATCTGTCCGCCCTGGGTGCCGGTCAGGGTCCAGGAGGTGAAGAAGGAGCGGCGGTTGTCCGGTGCGTGTTCCAGGGTCATGGAGGAGGCGCCGGCCTGCTCGCCGGCCGCGGAGAGGCCCTGGCAGAGGCGTGCGAGCACCAGGAGGGCCGGAGCCCACCAGCCGACGGTGTTGAAGTCCGGCAGGCAGCCGATCAGGAAGGTGGAGGCGCCCATAAGCAGCAGCGTGAACATCAGGACCTTCCGGCGTCCCACCCGGTCACCGAAGTGGCCCAGGATGACCGCGCCGACGGGCCGGGCGACGTAGGCGAAACCGAAGGTCGCGAAGGACATGATGGCCGCATTCGCGTCGGCGTCCGGGAAGAAGACCTTCGGGAAGATCAGTGCGGCGGCGGAACCGAAAATGAAAAAGTCGTAATACTCGACGGCGCTGCCCAGGAAGCTGGCGAGGGCCGCTTTCTTCGGTGTCCCGGCCGGTGCGTCAGTGCCCGGCGTCGTGGACGGGAGTGTCTGGCTCATGGTGTTCCTTTGTGTGACGACATTGTCGCGGATGGATCAGGAAGGTCTCAGTCGCCGATGGCTTTAAGTGTGCGGCAGCCGGAGGTTCGTGGAAAGACCCGGACTAGTAGCCACATGGTGGGAGCTACTTGTGCGATACAGCAATGATGGCTGTGAGCGCGGTCACTTGTCAAGGAAAATAATCACCATCTAGAAATAGCTCTCACGATGTGAGAACATCAATGCATGAGTGTGAACCAAGACACAGAACTGGCCGAGCCGGACGCCGACTTCCGGACGGGCGCCGCGGAAGCCCGCCAAGCCCGCAAAGCCGGCCAAGGAAGATGCCCGGACGGACATGGTGGGCAAGGCGCTGGGCCTGCTGGTCCTGCTGGGTGACGAGCCGCGCGGGGCCAGTGCGGCGGAGCTGTCCCGCCGGGCCGAACTGCCGTTCAGCACCACCTACCGCCTGCTGGGCTCCCTGACCCGGGACGGATTCGTCGACTACGAGCCGGACGGCCGCCGCTATCACCTGGGCCTGCGGGTCTTCCAGCTCGGGCAGCGGGTCTCCAACCACCACGGCTTTGCCGGCACGGCGCTGCCCATCCTGCGCCGGGTCACGGAGGAGACGGGCGAGGCCACCATCCTCTCGGTCCGCGACGGCATCCACCACCTCACCGTCAACAAGGTGGACGGCCCGCAGACCTTCCGGGTCACCAGCGACCCCGGCCATCTCGGAGCCCTGCACACCACGTCGGTGGGCAAGGCGCTGGTGGCCTTCGCCGACGACGACGCCCGGGCCGAGCTGGTGGAGGGCCTCGAGCTTGAACCGCTGACGAGGCTCTCGATCACGGACCGCGGGGTCTTCCGCGAGGAGATCGAGCTGGTCCGGCGCCGCGGCTACGCCACCATGGACGAGGAAAACGAGCTCGGCATGCGCGCCGTCGCCGTCCCGGTCTTCAACTCCCAGGGCAACGCCTTCGCGTCCCTGGCGACGGCCGTCCCCGTTTTCCGGATGAGCATGGAGGCCCTGGTGGCCCTCGTGCCCCTGCTGCAGTCCGCCGCTGCCGAGCTGTCCGCCCGGCTTCCGCAGCAGTAGGCACACCCGTGGTCTTTATGAAATTGTTCGCTAGTAGAACAACCGTGCAAGATGTGAACATTTGCGTTACAGTAATTCCCATCACCCGGCCCGCCGCCGGCGCCCCGCGCGCCGCCGCCCGCCGAGTGCCGTTGTCAAAGGAGCTACACGGATGAGCAGTCGAGCAGAGTCCTTCCTCGTGGGACTGGTGGGTGATGGCGTGATGCCGTCGCTGACCCCTCACATGCACGAACGCGAAGGCGACCGCCAGGGCCTCCGGTACCTGTACCGCCCCATCGACCTCCTGGAGCTGGAACTCCCCGGCGCTGCCGTGGGCGAGCTCCTCACGGGCGCGCGGCGGCTCGGCTTCAACGGGCTGAACATCACCCACCCGTGCAAGCAGCTGGTCCTGGAGTACCTGGATGAGATCACGCCCGACGCCCGGCGCCTCGGCGCGGTGAACACGGTGACCATCCGTGACGGCCGGTTCATCGGCCACAACACGGACTTTTCCGGCTTCGCCGCGGCCCTCGCGTCAGGCCTGCCCGGCGCCAAGCTGGACCGCGTGGTGCAGCTGGGGGCCGGCGGCGCCGGGTCCGCCGTCGCCTACGCCCTGCTGACCGCGGGGGTCCGGGAACTCGACCTCGTGGACACCGACGCCGGACGCTGCACGGCCCGCGCGGCCGAACTCGCCGGATTCTTCCCGGACCAGAAAGTCACGGCCCGGACGACGGCGGAGCTGCCGCGGCTCATGCCGCAGGCCGACGGCCTGGTGCACTGCACCCCGGTGGGAATGGCCGCGCACCCCGGCGTCCCGCTGGACATGTCCCTCGTGGCGGCCCGGCACTGGGTCGCGGACATCGTCTACCGGCCGATCGAGACCGAACTGGTCCGCGAGGCCCGGGCCAAGGGCTGCTCCGTGCTGGACGGCGGACGGATGGCCGTCGGCCAGGCCGCCGACGCCTTCCGGATCTTCACCGGCCTCGAGCCCGATGCCGAGCGCATGCGGGCCCACTTCCTGGAGCTTGTCGCCGCGGAAGAGGTGGCCGCCTGATGCGTACGGGAATCGCCACGGTCTGCCTCTCCGGCACGCTGCGGGAGAAGATGCAGGCCTGCGCCATCGCCGGCTTCGACGGGATCGAGATCTTCGAGCAGGACCTGGTCACGTCCCCGCTGAGCCCGGAGGACATCCGCAAGATGGCCGCCGACCTGGGCCTGGGCCTGGACCTCTACCAGCCGTTCCGCGACTTCGACAGCGTCCCGGAGGAGCTGCTCGCCGCCAATCTCCGCCGCGCGGACGCCAAATTCCGGCTGATGTCCCGGCTCGGCATGGACACCGTCCTGGTCTGCTCCAATGTGGGCACCGCGAGCATCGACGACGACGACCTCCGCGCCGCGCAGCTGTCCCGGCTGGCCGGGCTCGCCGCGGACCACGGCGTCAAGGTGGCATACGAGGCGCTGGCGTGGGGCAAATACGTCAACGACTACGAGCACGCCCACCGGCTGGTGCAGACGGTGGACCACCCCAACCTGGGCACGTGCCTGGACTCGTTCCACATCCTCTCCCGCGACTGGGACACCGCGCCGATCGAATCCTTCGACGCCGGCAAGATCTTCTTCGTCCAGGTCGCCGACGCGCCCAAGCTGTCCATGGACGTGCTCTCCTGGAGCCGGCACTACCGCGTGTTCCCGGGCGAGGGCCAGTTCGAACTCGCCAAATTCATGGGCCACGTGGTCCGGGCCGGATACACCGGTCCGGTCTCCCTGGAGGTCTTCAACGACGTCTTCCGCCAGTCCGACGTCGAACGCACCGCCGTCGACGCCATGCGTTCGCTGATCTGGCTGGAGGAACAGAGCGCCCAGTGGCTCGACGCCAACCCGGCCGCAGGGCGGTGCCGCGACGGCAAAACGGCCGCCGCCGCCCGCCGCCGCTACCCGATGGAACTGGCCACGCCTCCCGCGCGTGGCCGAGCCCGCCGGCTTCAACTTCGCCGAGGTCAGGGCGGCGGACACCGCGGCGCTCGAGACCCTGCTCGGCCAGCTCGGCTTCACGTCCAACGGCCGGCACCGGACCAAGAACGTGCAATTGTGGTCCATGGGCCACGCCCGCGTCATCATCAACGAAGAACCGGACGGCGCCGCCACGGCCAGCGCCGCCAGCGCGCCCGCCATTTCCGCGCTTTTTGGGCTTCGACGTCGATTCCCCAGTGATCGCCGCCGCCCGCGCCCAGCAGCTCAAGGCCCCGGCCGTGCCGCGCAAGAGCCAGGCCAACGAGGAGATTTTCCAGGGCTTCGCCGCCCCGGACTCCACCGAGATCTTCCTGTGCCAGGGCAACCCCGACGGCACCGCCGCATGGACCCGGGAATTCGGTGACGGCCTGGACGTCCCCGCGGCGGACCGGGGCGGGGCCGGGCGCCGTGATCGACCACGTCAACCTCGCCCAGCCCTGGCAGCACTTCGACGAGGCCGTGCTGTTCTACACCAGCGCCCTCGCCCTGGAACCGCAGCCCTATCGCCGAGGTGGCCAGCCCCAGCGGGCTGGTCCGGTCCCAGGTCATGCTGACCCGGGACCGGGGCGTCCGGCTGGTGCTGAACCTGGCCCCGCTGATGCAGCAGGAAGGGGCCCCTGCCGGGGCACGCCAGGAGGCGGGCCGGCCGCCGCACGGGCTACCAGGAACACATCGCGTTCGCAGTGGATGACCTCGTTGCGACGGCCCGCGCAGCGCAGGACCGCGGCCTGGACTTCCTGCGCGATCCCGGCGAACTACTACGAGGACCTCGATGCGCGGTTCGACCTGGAGCCGGAATTCCTGGCGACGCTCCGCGAGCTCAACCTGCTCTACGACCGCGACGCCGACGGCGAATTCCTGCATTTCTACACCGCCACCGTGGGCAGCGTGTTCTTCGAAATGGTGGAACGCCGCGGCGCCTACGACGGCTACGGCGCTCCAAACGCCCCGGTCCGGCACGCCGTCCAATACGACCACGTGCACGAGCTGAAACCCGCCGACGCTGAAAGAACCCACTCGAACACAACCACACCAACGAAAGGAGGCTGCTGTGCCTGAAGAAATCAACCTCGAGATATTCAATGCGGACCCGCGTCACCGAGGACGTGTCCGACGAAGGCCACGGAGGCCGCACCAAAGACGTACGCCAATGCTGTCCCTGCCGGGGATGCCGCCGCAGAGTCGCAGGCGGACCTCAGCGCCGAGATGAAGGCGATCGGCGAGGCCTACGCGCAGGCCCTCAAGGCAACGGTGCCCCGGCCGAGACCCAGCCGCGGCTCGACTACGCGCCGTACCGCAGCAGTGTCCTGCGCCACCCCACGAAGAGCCTGCACCACGCGGACCCGGAAACGATCGAACTGTACTCGCCGGCGTTCGGGCACATGGACGTCCACGCGCTCGAATCCGACCTCACCATCGTGCACAACGGCGAACCGCTCGGCGAACGCATCGTGGTCTCCGGCCGCGTGCTCGACGGCGACGGCCGTCCCGTCGCCGGCCAGCTCGTCGAGATCTGGCAGGCCAACTCCTCCGGCCGCTACATCCACAAGCGCGACCAGCACCCGGCACCGATCGACCCCAACTTCACCGGCGTCGGCCGCTGCATCACGGGACCGGACGGCTACTACAGCTTCACCACCATCAAGCCCGGTGCGTACCCGTGGAAGAACCACCTCAACGCCTGGCGGCCGGCCCACATCCATTTCTCCCTGTTCGGCCCGAATTCACCCAGCGGATCATCACCCAGATGTACTTCCCCGGTGACCAACTGTTCCCGCTGGACCCGATCTACCAGTCGATCGTGGACCAGGACGCCCGCGACCGGCTCGTGGCCACCTACAACCACGAGCACACCAAACCCGAATGGGCCCTCGCCTACAACTGGGACATCGTCCTGACCGGGTCCAAGCGGACGTGGACCGAAAACGAGGCCTTGGGCGCAGGAGGCGACGAGAGTGAATAGGAACGCCATGAGTAACCCCACGAAACTGATTCCGACGCCCGGGCAGACCGTCGGGCCGTTCTACGGCTACGCCCTGCCCTACGCCAAGGACCGCGAGCTGCTGGCCCCCGGGTCCCCGGGATCCATCCGGCTCCAGGGCACCGTGTACGACGGCGGCGGGCCACCCCATCCCGGACGCGATCCTGGAGATCTGGCAGGCGGACGCTGACGGCAACGTCCCGCACGCACGCGGGCTCCCTGGTCCGGGACGGCTACACCTTCACGGGCTTCGGACGCAGCAGCCGTGGGGAACACCGGCAGGTTCACGTTCACCACCGTCAACCCCGGCCCCACCGAAGCCGGGGCCGCGCCGTTCATTGCGGTGGCCGTGTTTGCCCGCGGCCTCATGAACCGCCTGTTCACCAGGGTCTACCTGCCGGAGGACGAGGCCGCCCTGGCCCGGACCCGCTGCTCAGCTCGCTGGAACCGGACCGGCGCCGGACCCTGATCGCGCGGCGGGATCCTGACGGCGGCCTGAGCTGGGACATCCGCCTCCAGGGCGACGGCGAGACCGTGTTCCTGGATTTCGAGCGAGCCGCGGGTGCCTCGACGTGACGTCCTTCGAGACCGACGGCGACGCCGGCCTGCACGGTGTCTTTGGTGTGCATGGTGACTTTGGCCTGCTGAGTCCCGTGTCGGCGTCGCCCCTGGTGGCAGCGTTCACCGGGGATCGCGCGGTGCTCGCGGCCATCCTCAAGGTGGAGGCTGCCTGGGCGGCGGTCCTGGACGACGCCGGCCTCGTCCCGGCCGGGTCCGCCGCAGTGGTGGCCGCCGCTGCGGACGTGCGGCGCTACGACGTCGCGGGCATCGCCGTCCGCGCCCAGGGCGGCGGCAACCCCGTCATCCCGCTGCTCGCCGACCTCCGTGAACAAGTCAAGGATTTGGACGGTGCCCGGCTCGGCGCGGTCCAGGCAGTTCACGCGTCGCTCACCAGCCAGGACGTGCTCGACTCGGCCCTGATGGTGCTGGCTGCCGGGGCCGTGCGCGAACTGCTGGCCGAGCTCAAGACGGCAACGACCGCTCTCGCCGGTCTTGCCGAAGCGCATGCGCACACGCTGTGTGTGGCCCGCAGCCTGGCTCAGCACTCGCTGCCCTACAGCTTCGGGCTGCGTGCGGCACAGTGGTTCAACGGGCTGGCCGCCGCCGCCCGCCGGCTGGAAGCCGTCGAACTGCCGGTGCAGACCGGCGGCGCCGCTGGGACCCTTGCCGCCGGCACCGTATTGACCGCCGGCAGTGTGCTGACTCCCTTTGACCTCGCGGACCGGCTGGCCACCCGCCTAGGTCTCGCCACCGTTGCTGCCCCCTGGCACACCAACCGGCTGGCCGTGACGACCCTCGGCGACGCGCTGGCGGCCGTGACGGACGCGGCCGGAAAGATGGCCGCAGACGTCCTGTTCCTGAGCCGGCCGGAAGTGGCCGAGCTCGCGGAACCGCGCGCCGCGGGGCGGGGCGTGTCCTCGGCCATGCCGCAGAAGCAGAACCCCGTGCTGTCCGTGCTGATCCGCAGTGCCGCCCTGCAGACCCCGGCCCTGGCGGCGCAGCTGCACGTCGCGGCCGCCAATTTCAACGATGAACGCCCCGACGGGGCCTGGCAAAGCGAATGGGCAGCCCTCCGCCAGCTGCTCCGCCTGGCCCTCGGCGCCGCGGCGCAGCTGCGCGAATTGGCCGAAGGCCTGGAAGTCTTCCCCGCGGCGATGCGCCGCAACCTGGACCTCGCCGGCCCGCTGCTGCTCTCCGAAGCCGTCAACTCGGCCGTCGCGCCGCTTTTGGACGCGCACAGCGCCGAGACGGGATCGGGCCGGACCGGGAAACAGCGTCTTCAGGCCGTCGTCGACACAGACGCTCCGGGTCCCGGCCGCGGAGCAGGCGGCCGCCTACCGGACACTGCTCCGCGCGGCCGTCCCTGAAGAACTGCTCACTGCAGCCCGGCTTGAGGAGCTGTTGGACCCGGCCAACTACCTCGGCCAGGCCGTTGACATCTCCCGCCGCATCCTTGCGGCCTACCCGGAATACGCCGCCGGCCCGGCCTCACCTGAATATGACCGCGCCACCGCCCATCAACTCCAGAACGGAGCCTCCCGTGGCTAGACCCACCGTCAAAGCAGTCCTTCTCTCACCCCAGCGCCCGCTCGGCGACAAGCCCCTCCTCATCGTGGGGCCCTCGATCGGGACGTCCTCGCTGCTGTGGGCCCAGGCTGGCACCCTGCTTGGGGACGACCTCGACGTCGTGGCCTGGGACCTGCCGGGACACGGCGTCTCGCCCGCGGCCCAGGATCCCTTCAGCGATCGCTGAACTCGCCGATGCCGTGATCGGACTGGTCGACTCGATCGCCCCGGGTGCCCGGTTCCACTACGCCGGTGTATCCCTCGGCGGGGCCGTCGGGCTGCAACTGGGCATCAAGCACGGCGACCGGCTCAAGAGCCTCTCCGTGCAGTGCTCCGGGGCCAAGATCGGTACCCCCGAGGGCTGGCGGGAACGCGCCGAAACCGTGCGGACCCAGGGAACCCCGGTGATGATCCAGGGCTCCGCGCAGCGCTGGTTCGCCCCGGGATTCATGGACCGCCAGCCGGAACTCAGCAGCCGCCTCCTGCACACCCTCCGGGACGCCGACCGCTTCAGCTACGCCCTCTGCTGCGAGGCCCTCGCAGGCTTCGACGTGCGGGACGAGCTCGGCACCATCCGCGTCCCCACCCAGGCCATCGCCGGCGCCCTGGACTCCGCGGCCCCGCCGTCTATGGCCGAGGAAGATGGCCGAAGGAATCACCGCCGGCGGCGGCACCGCCAACGGCACTGACACTGGAGGGCGTAGCCCATCTGGCGCCCTTCGAGGCGCCGGCCACATTGCCGAACTGCTGAAGAGCCTCATCGCCTGGACCGAGACCGCAGGGAGCGGGCGAATGACCGGCCCCGAGCGCACCGGCCCGGAGCGGAACGGGGTCGTCCAGCCCGGACGCCACGAGCCAGGAAATCTACGACGGCGGCATGCTGGTCCGCCGCGAGGTGCTCGGCGCCGCGCACGTGGACCGCGCCAACGCCAACAAGGATGCCTTCACCGAGGACTTCCAGGACATGATCACCCGCATCGCCTGGGGCGGCATCTGGACCCGGCCGGGCATCAGCCGCCAGATGCGCTCAGCGGTCACCCTCACCGCCATGGTGGCGCACGGGCACTGGGAAGAACTGGCCATGCATATCCGCGCTGCCATCACCAACGGGCTGAGCCGGGACGAGATCAAGGAAATCCTGCTCCAGACCGCCATCTACTGCGGGGTCCCCTCCGCCAACACCGCTTTCAAGACCGCCCAGCAGGTGTTCCATGCGATGGACAGCACAACGCTTGGCGCAGCCACCCCGCCCAACTAGCTGGCAGCAGGGGCCGTTCTGGACGTCCAGAACGGCCTTAACTGGTAGCTAGTTGGGATTCCCAGACGGAAATTAGAAACAGTCATGAACCAGGCTTTTATTTACGACGCCGTCAGGACGCCGTTCGGCAAATTCGGCGGCAGCCTCGCCGCCGTCCGCCCGGATGACCTCGCCGCGCACGTGATCGGCGAGATCGTCAAGCGCGCCCCGGCGCTCGACGTCGAACGCATCGACGAAGTGGTGTTCGGCAACGCCAACGGCGCCGGCGAGGAGAACCGCAACATCGCCCGGATGGGCACCCTGCTGGCGGGGCTGCCGGTCTCGATCCCGGGCACCACGGTCAACCGGCTGTGCGGGTCCTCCCTCGACGCGGCGATGATCGCCTCCCGGCAGATCAACACCGGCGACGCCGAACTCATGCTGGTCGGCGGCACCGAATCGATGTCCCGGGCCCCCTGGGTGCTGCCCAAGACCGAGAAGCCCTACCCGGCCGGGGACCTGAGCCTGGCCTCCACCACGCTGGGCTGGCGGCTCGTGAACAAGGCGATGCCCGCCGAGTGGACCATCTCCCTCGGCGAGGCGACCGAGCGGCTGCGCGAAAAGTACGGCGTGACCCGCGAGGAACAGGACGAATTCGCCGCCGGCTCCCACAACCTCGCCGCCGCGGCCTGGGACGAGGGCTTCTACGACAACCTCGTCGCACCGGTCCCGGGCACGGACCTGGTCCGGGACGAGGGCATCCGCGCCGGATCCTCGGCCGAGAAACTCGCCGGGCTTAAGACCGTGTTCCGGACCGGGAACGGCACCGTGACGGCCGGGAACGCCTCCCCGCTTTCCGACGGCGCGTCCGCGGCCTGGCTCGGCTCCGAGAACGCCGCCGGGATCCTCGGCCTGGAACCTTTGGCCCGCATCGCCGGCCGCGGCGCGCACGCCAACGACCCCCAGTATTTCGGCTACGCCCCGGTGGAAGCCGCGAACAAGGCCCTCGCGAAAGCCGGCATCGGCTGGGACCAGGTGGGCGCCGTCGAACTCAACGAAGCCTTCGCCGCGCAGTCCCTGGCCTGCATCAACGCCTGGGGCATCGACCCGACAATCGTGAACCGGCACGGCGGCGCGATCGCCATGGGCCACCCGCTCGGCGCCTCCGGCGGCCGCATCCTCGGCACCCTGGCCCGGTCCCTGCAGGCCTCCGGTGAGCGCTGGGGCGTCGCCGCGATCTGCATCGGCGTCGGCCAGGGCCTGGCCGTCGTCCTCGAAAACGTCACCGCACGTGCCGGTGCGCCGGCGCAACCAGCCACAGTGAAGGGATAGGACATGCTGAACTTCGTAGAAAGCGTCGGCGAGGCCGTCGCCGGCATCAAGGACGGCTCCACGGTGATGATCGGCGGCTTCGGCAACGCCGGCCAGCCGTTCGAGCTCATCGACGCCCTGCTGGACGGCGGCGCCACCGACCTGACCGTGGTCAACAACAACGCCGGCCAGGGCGACCAGGGCCTCGCGCTCCTGATCAAGGAGGGCCGGGTGCGGAAGATGATCTGCTCCTTCCCGCGGCAGTCCGACTCCTGGCACTTCGATGCCAGGTTCCGGGCCGGCCAGATCGAGCTCGAACTCGTCCCGCAGGGCAACCTGGCCGAGCGGATCCGCGCCGCCGGCGCCGGGATCGGCGGCTTCTTCACGCCCACCGGCTACGGCACCATGCTCGCCGAGGGCAAGGAAACCCGGATCCTGGACGGCCGCGGCCAGGTGTTCGAGACCGCCATCCACGCCGACGTCGCCCTCATCAAGGCGCTCACGGCCGACGGCAAGGGCAACCTCGTCTACCGCAAGACCGCCCGGAACTTCGGACCCATCATGGCCGCGGCCGCCAAACACACCGTGGTCCAGGTGTCCGGGATCGTCCCGACGGGCGGCCTGGACCCGGAGACCATCGTGACCCCCGGAATCTACGTCAACAGCATCGTCCGTATTGATTCCGGCGGAGCCGCAGCCGCAGGCAAGACTGAAAGCGTGGCCTGAGATGAGCATCCAGACAGCATCCATCCAGACCAGCGGGACGCCCCTGGGCCGCGATGACCTCGCCCGTCTCGTGGCCCGGGACATCAAGCCCGGCTCCTTCGTGAACCTCGGCATCGGCCAGCCCACCCTGGTCTCCAACTACCTTGAGCCGGAGCAGAACATCACGCTCCACACCGAGAACGGCATGCTCGGCATGGGCCCGGAGGCCACCGGGGACCAGATCGACGGCGACCTCATCAACGCCGGCAAGATCCCGGTCACCGAACTGCCCGGCGCGTCCTACTTCCACCACGCCGATTCGTTCGCGATCATGCGCGGCGGGCACCTGGACATCTGCGTCCTCGGTGCCTTCCAGGTCTCTGCCACCGGCGATCTCGCCAACTGGCACACCGGAGCCCCCGACGCAATCCCCGCCGTCGGCGGCGCCATGGACCTCGCCACCGGCGCCAAGGACGTCTTCGTGATGATGACCCTGCTGACCCGCGAGGGCGTCTCCAAGATCGTCGAGGCCTGCACCTACCCGCTGACCGGGATCGGCTGCGTGACCCGGGTCTACACCGACAAGGCCGTCTTCCTGACCGGACCCGGCGGCGTCGAGGTGCGCGAGACGTTCGGCTGCACCCTGGCCGAACTGCAGGCGATGGTGCCCGTGCCGCTCAAGGCAGCCACCGCCGTCGAACGCTCCACCGGAAGCTGAGCGCACGGCTGTCCCGCGTATAAAGTGTTGGCAGAACATGAGGGGCAGAAATGATTGAGGCAGCAGACAGCGCCCGGGGCAGCGGCGCGCCCGCGGCCAGCGACCAGTACGTCCAGTCGCTGGCCCGCGGGCTGGCCGTGATCCGGGCCTTCGACACGGACCACCCGAAGATGACGCTGAGCGAGGTGGCCGCCCGGACCGACCTGACCCGGGCCACCGCCCGGCGGTTCCTGCACACCCTGGTGGAGCTGGGCTACGTCCGCACCGACGGCAAGATCTTCGCGCTGACCGCCAAAGTGCTGCAGCTGGGCTACGCCTATCTGTCCGGGCTGTCCCTGCCGCAGCTCGCGCAGCCGCATCTTGAGGAGTTGTCGCACCAGCTGGGCGAATCCACATCGGCGGCCGTGCTGGACGGGACGGACATCGCCTACATCGCCCGCGTGGCCACCCGCCGGATCATGACCGTCGGCATCACGGTGGGCACGCGGTTCCCCGCCTACGCGACGTCGATGGGCCGGGTCCTGCTCGCGGCGCTCCCGCCCGCCGAGCTGGGCCGCTACCTCGCGGGCGCGGACATCCGAGCCCTGACGCCACGGGCGATCGGCACCCGGGAGGCGCTGATTGCCGAGCTGGACGCGGTGCGCGCGCAGGGCTGGTGCCTGTTGAACCAGGAACTCGAAGTGGGGCTGATGTCCGTCGCGGCCCCGGTCCATGACGGACCCAAGGTGGTCGCCGCGATCAATGTCTCCCTGCAGGCCCAGTCCGTGGCCTCGCAGCCGGACCCGGAAGCCTACCTGGAGTCGGTGCGGCGCGGGGCCGTAGCCACTGCCGAACTCATCTCCGCGGACCTTTCCGGCGGCCGGTAGTCCTCAGCCCTCGGTGGCCCTGATGGGAGCCGTGGACACGGTGATGGTGACCCCGGAGGAATCATCGAGGATTTTGAGGTGCAGGTCCCTGCCCACCAGCGACGCGTGGATGTCCTCGCTGTCCTCCGGCGCGAGCTGCTCAGCCAGCCGTGTGACGGCCAGCGCCATCGCGCGTCCCCAGTCGTGCGGATCCATGCTTGATGCTTCAGCCTCGGCTGAGTAGTTTTCCTGTGGTTCGGTCATGTGCCCCCGCTTCCAGCGCCCGGGGCGCGGCCTGTCCGGCTGATCCGGTCAAGCATCCGGCCGGCTGTCCCGACTAGCCCGGCCCGCCCCAGTACATAAGCATGGCCAGTTTAGTGACGCGGGAGCGGGAACGTCCATGATCGGCGGCCGAGCCGCCAAAGTTACGTGCGGAACTCCCGCTAGGATTTCACTGCGGGACACTTCCCGCCTACCCGCCCCTGAAGGACGCCATGACAGAGAACAACACCGCGCCTGCCAGGCGCGCCGCCGTGATCATCAACCCCATGAAGTCCTCGGGCGAAGACTTCAAAGCAGCCTTCCACCGGCTGTGCGAGACGCAGGACTGGGCGGAGCCGCTCTGGCTCGAGACCACCGCGGAGGACACCGGCCTGGGCCAGGCCCGCGAGGCTTTGGAGGCCGGGGTCGACGTCGTCATCGCCGCCGGCGGCGACGGCACCGTCCGCTGTGTGGCGGAGGTCCTGGCCGGCACCGGGACGCCGATGGGACTCGTTCCGCTGGGAACCGGCAACCTGCTGGCCCGCAACCTCGGGATGGACATCACCGATCCCGTCGCCGCCAGCCACGACATCCTGAACGGCGCGGACACCGCCGTGGACGTGGTCAAGGCGAGCCTGGACCACGCGGAGGACGAACAGCTCTTTCTGGTCATGGCCGGGCTCGGGTACGACGCCGCGATCATGGCCAACACGGTGGACGAGCTCAAGGACCGCGTTGGCTGGCTCGCCTACGTGGAGGCCGGCATCCGGCACCTGCCGGGCAAGCCCGTGAAGGCGAAGATCAGCATCGACGGCCAGCACGCGGTCCGCCGCCGGATCCGCAGCGTGATGGTGGGAAACTGCGGCAAGATCATGGGCGGTGTGGAGATCTTCCCCGACGCCAAGGTGGATGACGGCATCCTCGACGTCGTGATCCTGGCCCCCGCAGGGAAGCTGGGCTGGCTGCCCGTCCTCGCCGGAGTGTTCGGCCGGAAGAACAGCAAGAACACCTCCGTGGAGTACTTCACGGGCAAGACGGCGGAGATCAGCCTGGACCATGAGCAGGAGTTCCAGCTCGACGGCGACCACCTCGGCAAGGCCAAGCACCTCAAGGTCACCGTGGAGCACAAGGCGCTCAAGATCCGGATGTAGGCCTAGGCAGGTTCCGCCGGCGCGGCCGGTCGGTGCGCGAGGATCTCGGCGAGCTCGGCCAGCCGGTGGGCGCGTGCGGACTCCGCCGGTGTGAACGGCTCGCCCGGCCGGGAAAACGTGATCGGTCCGTGCCAGGCGGTCGGGATCCGCAGGACGGTCCCGTCGCGGGCGGGGCCCGCATCGGCGTCCGGCGCCGGGTCGATCCGTGCGCGCAGCAGTTCCGCCACGGCCAGCGGCAGTTCCTCGGGGTTTGCCGCGATCCGGGCCGCCAGGCTCAGCGCGCCAGTCTGCCCGTCGGCCATGGCCAGGGCGGTGGTGGGCCACACCTGCGCGTCACTGCCGCCGCCGTCGCGCAGTGCCCGCAGCAGTTCGCCCTCACGCAAGTCGCCGGGCGCCGAGAGCACGAACTCGTCGAGCACCCCGCCGGCCACGGGGTGGACATGGATGCTCAGGATATTGGTGTCCAGCCGGGCCAGGGCATGCGTCACCTTCTGCAGGGCACCGGGCCTGTCCTTCAGCACCGTCCGGGCCCGCCACAGCGACGGCGCCGCGCCCAGCTTCTTGCGGTGACGCAGGGCGGGCGCGTGCAGCCAGCTCCGCAGGACCCGTGTCGCGGACGGCTCCGCGACCCAGATCACCAGGATCGTGGCGGTCATGGTGAGGACCAGGACCTTGGCCACATAGGGCAGATGGGTTTCCACCACCGCGGCGTGCACCAGCAGCTCAATCGGCAGCATCACGGCGATATTGGCCAGCGTCAGCCGGGCCTTGGTCGGTTCGGGCAGCTGGCCGCAGACGTCGCAGCTCAGCTCGGAGGTTGCATGGGCTGTGGGCTTCATGGCTCCATGATGTCCGGCCGCTGTTACGGCCCTATTGCCGGCCGGTGACTTTTTCAGTCGGTCCAGCGGCCACGTCCGCCCGCATGTTCGGGCGTGTGCTCCCCGGCCTGCTCAGGCGCGTGCTCACCGGGGTAGTCGGCCGGACGTTCGGCAGCGTGCTCGCCGGTCCGCTCCGGGGCCGCGAGCTGGGCCAGCAGGTCGCGGATTTCGGCGAGCAGGGCGGTGTCCGCCGGCAGGGGCTCTTCTTCGGGTTCCGCCGTCACGAGGCGCCGCTTCACGATCGTGTTGATCCGGTTCATGGGCGCCACGAAGATGAAGTACACCACTGCCGCGGTGATCAGGAAGGTGATGAAGGCCGTGATGACCGCGCCGTAATTGACGAAGGTTTTCGGGTTGCCCGGCCAGATGGGGAAGCCCAGCCCCTCGGTCTCGACGCCGCCGGCCGCGGCGATGATGGGGTTGACGATATTCGAGGTGAACGCGCTGACCAGGGCTGTGAAGGCGGTACCGACCACCACCGCGATGGACAGTTCGATCACGTTGCCGCGCAGGATGAAATCCTTGAATCCTTTGAGCATGGGGGCCTCCGGGTGCCTTGAAGTGCGTCGTCCAGTCGTGACTCCGCCGAGCGGGAATCAACCGCTAGACGCTATCACTTCCGTACCTGTTTCCGCGGACCGGAAGGGTTCCGCTGAACGGAACGCGATGCTGGATACGCACCGTTCCGGCGTAGAATCGACTCCGGATGCCAGTGCCGCCGTCGCAATTATTCGACCGCAAAGGAAGGCGTTCCTCCCCGTGAAGCTGCTGGCCGAGATGTTCACCATGGCACCCGGCAACAAGGACCACCAGGTCGCCCTCCGCTGCGCCGTGGGCCTCTTTGTCCCGCTGATCACCCTGGTGCTGCTGGGCCGCCTGGACCTGGCGGTCTTCGCCTCCTTCGGCGCCTTTACCGGGATCTATGGCCGGCACGAGCCACACGCCCAACGCTTCGCGACCCAGCTCCGGGCCGGGATGCTGATGTTGCTGATCATGCTGCTGGCCGCCCTGACAGCCCGCGCCGGCGTGGCCCTGGGGCTTTCCGCGACGGAGGCCAGTTGGATGCAGGTCGGGGCCACCACCCTGGTGGCCGGCGGCTGTTCCCTCCTGGTTGCCCGCTGGCGGCTCCGACCGGCCGGTTCGCTGTTCCACATCTTCGCGTTCGCCGCCATTGCCTCCATTCCCGGCCAGCCGCCGCTCTGGCAGGGGATGCTCGTGGCGGTCCTCACCATCGCGCTGTCCCTGCTGATCGGCATGTCCGCGCGGGTGGCCAGGAGCCGGCGGACGCCGTGGGCCAGGCCGCAGGCAGCACCCCTGTCACCGGCCGGGAAGCGGGCCGCATGGCTCGAAAGCCTCGGCTACCTCGTGGCTGCCGGACTTGCCGGAACCATCGCGACCCTGGCCGGCCAGAGGCTGGGCTTCGGCCACAACTACTGGGCCATGGTGGCAGCCGTGGTCCCGCTCGTGGGGCACTCCACCCGCCACCGCGTGAGCCGCGGCGTGCAGCGCATCATCGGTACGGCGGTGGGGCTGGTCCTGCTGGCCGGGATCCTGCTGCTGCAGCCGGCGCCGTGGCAGACCGTGCTGGTGATCGCCGCCTGCCAGTTCGGCGCCGAGATGTTCATCGCCCGGCAGTATGTGCTCGCCCAGATTTTCGTGACGCCGCTGGCCCTGATCTCGACCCTGCTGGTGGCGCCATCGGCTCCCGGGCTGCTGCTGCGGGACCGGATCCTGGAGACCGTCATCGGCGCCGCCGTCGGCATCGGTGTGGTGCTGGCCCCCACGGTATGGCGCCGGCTGCGGGCCCGGCCCGGGTTGGGCGCAGGCTCCCGTTAGGCCTCCCCTTATGAACCGGCTCCCGCCGCAACCGGCGTCGCGCGTTCCTTGTCGCCGGCTGCCATGTCTCCGGCCTCCGCCGTCGCCTTTTTGGCCGGCTTCCGGCCGGACCGGCCGTAGACGAGGTACATGGTCACTCCCGTGATGACCATCAGCAGCACCGTGTAGACGAAGGTGTTGGATACGCCGTCGACGCCCTCGGCGCCGTCCGTGTTGGCCTTGATCACCAGGCCGAGGGGCTGGAACAGCGGATGGGCCAGGAAGATCGCGGTGTCGTAGTCGTCGAGCATGCTGTTGAAGTTCAGGGCCGTGATTGCGGCCGCCGCGGGCAGCACGATCGGCAGCAGGATCCGGCGGAACACGTACAGGGTCCTGGCGCCCATGATGCTGGCGGCCTCCTCGAGCGAGGAATTGACCGAGGCGAAGGACGCCTTGAGCATCCGCAGGGTGAACGGGATCTTGACGGTCACGAACGCGATCAGCAGGATCACCGTGGTCCCGGTCAGCACGGCGCCGCCCACCAGCGGATTCGGGTGGTCGTAGCTGAGGATCAGGCCCAGGGCGAGCAGGGCCGACGGGAGGATCCACGGGATGTGGAGCAGGTACTCGAAGACGCTGGTCACCCAGTTGCGGTATTTCTGCAGGAGCCGGGCGACGAACAGCAGCCCGCCGACGGCGATGACCGCGGCCACGGCGCTGTAGACGATGCTGATGATGAAAGGCCGCAGTCCCGAGGGTTGGGTCAGCACCCGGACATAGTTGTCGAAAGTGAGGCTGCCCGGTGAGAGCTGTCCGGTCTGGATCGCGGCGCCGTCGGCGAAGGAATACAGCACAATCAGCACCACCGGGAGCGTGTACACCGCAAACAGCACGTACGCGACGGCGTGGACCGCCGCATTCGCGACGGGGTTGCGGATCTGCTGTTTCTGCAGCCCGGAGGAGACCTTGGACACCGAGAAGTAGGTCCCGCCCTTTTCCAGCCGGGTCATGACAGCCAGCATCAGCATGGTGGCCACGCCGAGGATGACGGCGAGCAGCGCGGCGAGGTCACGCGACGTCGGGCTGTTGGTGAAGGTGAGGATCATCGGCGTGATGGTCTGGAAGTCCCGGCCGCCGAGGACCTGCGGTGCGGACAGCGCGCCCAGGCCCGTCAGGAAGGACAGCACGGTCACCGCAAAAAGGGTGGGCTTGAGCATCGGCAGCACCACCCGCCGCAGGATGGTCCAGGTCGAGGCTCCCATGTTCCTGGCCGCCTCGATGGTCTGGTAGTCCACGCCCTTCAGCGCGTTGGTGAGGAACAGCATGTGGTTGGTCGTGGTGGCGAACGTCATGACGGCCAGGACGGCGAAGAAACCGGAGAACCAGCCGGGGTCCATGCCGGGAAAAAGTCCCAGCAGGAAGCCGGTGACGATGCCCTTGTCGCCGTAGATGAACTTGTAGCCGGCCGCCAGCACGATGCCGCCGTAGATGAAGGTGGTGGCGTAGCCGAGGAACAGGATCCGCGAGCCGCGGATCTTGAAGTACTGCGTGACCAGCACGATGAAGATCCCCACCACATTGACGGTGATGGACAGGGCCACGGCCAGCAGGAAGCTGTTGCCCAGCGATTTCATCGCCCGCTGGGAGGAGAAGAGCTTCTCGGCGGCCCGGCCGGAAAAGCTCCCGTCCGGGAAAAACGTCTGGATCAGCACGTTCGCATTGGGCCAGACCAGGAACGCCGCGATGAACCACGTCAGCGCGACCCCGACCACCAGGACGGCGGGGGAGCGGAGCATGCTGCGGGTGCTGGCGCCGTTGGAGTTGCCCCGCCGGCCCGCCCTGCTCACGGGCGGGCGGCTTCCGGCAGCCGGCTGCCGAGGGCGGCGCCGGTTTCCGGGTGGTACTGCAGGACGTGGGACGGCTGCACGTACACCGTGGCCTGGCTGCCCGTCGCGGGGTGTGTCCCGCCGTCTTCCTTGACCAGCAGCCGGATGTCCGCGCCGTGGCACCGGACAACATACCTGCTGTGCAGGCCGTGATAGGTCTTCGAGACCACGGTCCCGTCCACCGGCACGGCCCGGCCGTCCCCGCCGGCCGCGTCCAGGGACACCTTCTCCACCCGCAGGTAGGAGTTGGCCGCGGGATCGAGGGCATGCCTGGACTGCCGGTTCAGTTCCGCGACGAACGCGGCGGTGAGCCGTGAGCTGTCCCCGATGAAGTTGCACACGAATTCGGTGGCCGATTCGTCGTAGATGCTCTGCGGTGTGCCGACCTGTTCCACCACCCCGTTGTTGAAGACCGCGACCCGGTCGCTCATCGCCAGCGCCTCGTCCTGGTCGTGGGTGACGTAGACGGTGGTGATGCCGAACTCGCTCTGGAGATCCTTGAGCTGCTGCCGGAGCTGGTGCCGGAGCTTGGCGTCCAGGTTGGACAGCGGCTCATCGAGCAGCAGGATCTTGGGCTGCAGCACCAGCGCCCGGGCGACGGCGACGCGCTGCTGCTGCCCGCCGGACAGCTCCGCCACGTTCTTGCGCAGCTGGTCGTCGGTGAGGTCAACGCGCCTGGCGATGTCGCGGACCAGCCGGTCGCTCTCGGCCGGCTTCTCCTTGCGGACCCGCAGGCCGAAGGCGATGTTCTCCCAGACGCTCATGCTGGGGAACAGGGCATAGTTCTGGAACACCATGCCCACCTCGCGTTTGTCGCTCGGGAGCCGGGTGACTGCCCTGCCGTCGACGTAGACCTCGCCCGCGGACGGTTCGATGAACCCGGCCAGGGTGCGCAGGGCCGTCGTCTTCCCGCAGCCCGACGGGCCCAGCAGGGTGAAGAACTCGCCCGGCTCCACCTGCAGGTTCAGCTCGGGGATGGCGGTGAAATCACCGAACGTGACCTCGATGTTCTCGAAACGGATCATGGGAACCTGTCTTCTCGGGCGGCAGTCGGCGTCGGGCGGTCAGCTCATGTATTCCAGCTCGATCTTCTCAACCCACTTGCCCATGTTTTCCTGCACGAAGTTCCAGTCGATGTCCTGCTGCTTGAGCGTGTTGAAGAACTCGACCACCTCGGGCTTGGCCTGCGCGGCCGCCGCCTTGTTGACCGGCATCGAGTTGAACTGCTGGGCCCATTCGCCCTGGGTCTGGGCGCTGCCGAACCAGTTGATGAACTTCAGGGCCTCGTCCTTCTTATCCGTGCCCTTGACCAGGGCCACCTGCTCGATGGCCAGCGGAACGCCGACGGAGGGAACGACGGTCTCGACGTTGACCTTGAACGACTTCTCGCGTTCGGTAATGATCGAGGACGGCATCTGGCCCATGTCCGTCTCGCCCGAGGCGATGCGGGCGAAGAGGTCGGTCTTCGCCACCGCGGGGGTGCCGTTCTTGAAGTAGCCTTCGATCTGCTTCCAGCCCTCGTCCGAAACCCCCAGGTCGCCGCCGTCGTCCTTGTACCGTGTCAGGATGCTGGCGAAGACCAGCTGCGCGGTGGCCGTGCCGACGCCGGTGACGCGCTCGTAGCGGGACTTGAACTTGTCCTGGGCCCACAGGTCGGTCCAGTCCTTGGGGGCCTCGTCCTTGCTGAACTTCTCGGAGTTGTAGCCGAGCAGGATCGCCTGCTGCACCAGCGGCCAGTAGGCCTTGCTGTCAGACTTGTCGCCCTTGGCGGTGTCGACTTCCCCGGACCACGACGGCGTGTACGGCTCGATCGCGCCGGCGGCTTTGATCTGCTCGAAGTACATGTTGTTCAAGCCGAAGGCGACGTCCGCGATCGCGTTGTTCTTCTCCGCGATCAGCTTGTTGGTGGCATCGGCGCCGCCGGCGCCCACGATTTCGATCTTGAACCCGGCGGCAGCGGCCTTCTGGGTGAGCCACTCGCCGCGGCCTTCACCGTTGGAGTTGGTATAGACGACGAGGGTCTCGCCGGAGGGCGGTCCCGAGGGGGCGACGGCGGCTGGCCCGGGAGCCGCCCCGGACGAGGCTGCCGGGGCGGCCGAACCCCCTCCGCAGCCAGAAAGCAGGGTGACGGCGACGGCGGCGGCAACCAGGGATTTCAATCTGCGCACGGGTGGGACTCATTTCTGAACGGGACCGGAGGGCGTTGTTCGGCCAGCCTATAGCGGCACATGCCGGATCTGACCAATTATTGCTATCGATTCGATGAAATAATCTGGCCAGTGCCATTGAGTCTGGTGCGTCCGGCGGAACGGAACGGATCCATCGCGTTAACCGGCCGTGAACATCAGCCGGAGGCGCCGCGTCCCGGGTCTCAGGTCCCGGTGCTAGTCCTGGTCCAGCGTCTCCGTCAGGTGGTGCGTCGGGATCCGGTCCCGGTCGTAGGTGATCTCCGTGTACCCGTGCGGCTCGGGCGTGCCGTTGTGGCTGAGGTTCACGAACACGATCTCCTCGATGGTGAGGATGCTCTGCCGGGTGATCATGTTGCGCACCTCGGCGCGCATGGTCAGCGAGGTCCGGCCGAACCGGGTGGCGGTCAGGCCCATCTCGATCAGGTCGCCCTGGACGGCGGAGCTGACGAAGTTGATTTCGGAGATGTATTTGGTGACCGCGCGGCCGTTGCCGAGCTGCAGGATGGCGTAGATCGCCGCTTCCTCGTCAATCCACTTCAGCAGACTTCCGCCGAACAGCGTGCCGTTCGCGTTGAGGTCTTCGGGCCGCACCCATTTGCGGGTACGGAAGGTGATGTCTGCCGGTTCCATAGTGCGAGGTTAGCCGACGCCGGAGCACCGCCGGGAGTGTGACGGGATCCCGCCGGGCCGGGGGCCGGCCGTAGACTCTGGGCATGGACGCCCTATCTGTCGTCGGCGGCGGTATCGCCGGGCTGGCGCTGGCCGCACGCCTCGACCCGCACCGCTTCCAGGTCACCGTCCACGAGCGGCGGGAAGAGCCGGCGTCCGTGGAGACGTCCCTGGCCATGTGGCCGGAAGCCCAGCGCGCCCTTGACGCGGTGGGCATCCTCCCGGCGGTCCGCGCGGCCGGCTCAGGGTTCGGGGGCATGGCGCTCCGGGACGGCTCCGGGAACCTCCTGCTGCGGGCCCGGGCAGCCGGCGTGATCGGAGTGTCGCGATCGGAGCTGCTCCGGCTGCTGGATGCCGCCGTGCCCGACTCGGTGGCCAGGGTCCATGGCACCGTGGCATCGCTGCCGCCTGCGGAGCTGGTGGTCGGCGCCGACGGGGTGCACAGCATTGTCCGCCGGAGTGTCTGGGGCGACGGCGCCGCGGCCCGGCTGAGCCCCTACCTGGCGCTGCGCGGCATCATCGACCAGCCGGTGCCGCCCGGCGGGGGCGGGGAATACTGGGGCCGCGGGCAGTTGTTCGGCATCGCGCCCGCCTCCCGCGGCCGGACCTACTGGTACGCCTCCTACCGTTCAGCGCTGGGGCCCGCCGGCGTCGACGTCGGCGAGGCCCTGGCCCTCACCCGAGCGCACTTTTCAGGCCGCGACGCCGGAATGGACCGTGTCCTGGCGGCGGCAACACCGGGGGAGACCCTGGCGCAGCGGGTCTGGACCGTGCCGTATCCGGGCCGTTACCACCGGGACGGCGCGGTGCTGGTGGGGGATGCGGCGCACGGCATGACCCCCAACCTGGGGCGCGGCGCCTGCGAGGCGCTGATCGACGCCGTCACCCTCGCGGAACTGCTCAACTCCAGCCCGATCCCGGAGGCGCTGCGGGCGTACAACAGGCGGCGGTTGCTGCGGAGCCAGGCTTTGCGCGTGGCGTCGTCCGCGATGGCCCGGCTGGCACTTGCGGAAAGGGCCCAGCCGCTGCGGGATGGGGTGCTGCGGCTGGCCGGCAGGGCGGGGCGCGAACTCATCCAACAATCACAGACCGTCGGGACCACACCCGCGGCCACCACCGAACAGGAGGACACCGACCCCGAACTGGCGCTCAGCGCCTAAACAACCCCAAGAATCACGCAACAACCCCGCTACACCACGTAAATGGACTTGACCCGGCGGCGTCGGGCCTAACGATCGGTAGGGAATCCCCTGCGCTCTTCTGCGCGCCCGGAAGCAGGCGGAACCGGGCCGGCACCCGGCTAAGTGCTGTCAAGGTCGCGTTGTCGCGTAGAGCAGCATGTCGCGCCGGGTGCCCCCAATCTCCTGGTGGCTGCGGAGCAGGCCCTCACGCTGGAAACCAGACGCCTCGGCAACACGGCTCGAGTTGCTGTTCCACGGCTCGATGTACAGCTCGATCCGGTGCAGGGCGGGGATGGTCCAAGTGAACGCGGTCAGCGCCTTCAACGCGCTGCTGGCGATCCCGCGGCCGCGGTGCGCTGGGGCAACCGAGTAGCCGACCGTCGCGCGGCCGGCCGACATGTTCTGAAGCCACAGTCCGATGGCGCCGACGGCGCTGCCGGACTCGGCATCGGCGATGGCGAAGGACAGCCCTTTCCCTTCGGCTAACCGGCCGCGTTGCCGGTAGATCCACTCCAGGGCCTGCTGTGCCGTTGGGAGTGCGGGAAGGCTGCCAATGAGAGGGATGTAAGGATCGTCCCCCAACTCGAAGGCGAGATGTATGTCGGCGTCGGTGAACTCGCGCAAAACAACTGAACCGCAGGTCGGTGGTGTGGTGGGCCAGGACGGCAAGTGTTCAGTCATACGTCGATTATCGCCGTGGTCATCGTCCCGTGCTGCTCAAGATCCCCCCGATCATGCCGGACAGGGTGGGCTCTTCCGCCCGCCGCACGCAGGCCGGTGGTCACCGGGTCGAGCTGAATGAACGGAACAACGCCCGGGTCCCTTGAGCGGGAAAGACTTGCGTGCCGCCTGCCCGCTAGCTCGCTTGATTGCGAAGACGAAAACTTGATGTTTCTCTGCGCCCGACCAAGAACCACAGAACCGAGCCAAGTACCGGTACCGCAAGAACGATGAGGGCCCAAACGACAGTACCGCCAGTGGTATGAGTCCTGTTGCGCGCAATGCTCACGAGCGCTGCGATGAACAGGATTGCGTTCAGGACCAGCAGGAATCCCATGAGGCCCCAGGACGGCACCAGTGGATCTACTTCCGATGTAGAGAGCGCCAGCATCATTTTTCCCCCAGGATAGTGCGGCGAATAATGCTCAACGATATCGCCAGCTCTTGGGCACTGTCAGGAAACGACTGGCGCGGCGGCCGGCGCCGCAAGATCGTAAAGCACATCTCGAAGGGGGAACCCGGGCAGACCGTCGATGCTTTGTGCGTTTCTCTCCGCACGGTACTCGGACATGCCGCCCGCGCCCTTCTTCTCCGCCTGCAGGCGGAGAAGGTCCCTCTCGCCGGTCACTTCCATCACAGGGACTCCCCAGCCACACGAGTCGCTGATGCGGGTCACGTCCACCGCAATGACTGCTCTGGTGCTCGGGTGGTCAGGGTGAAGGGCCACCACTTGCTCAAATACTGCATCTCCCGGAAGAAACACCGAGCCGCGACCGTGTAAGCGGACGATACGGGGCCGGCTGCCGAAAGAGTTGAACATAAGGCACACTCGACCGTTCTCTCGGATGTGCGCAATAGTTTCGATACCGCTGCCCGTGTAGTCGACCCAGGCGACACGGTGAGGACCCAGGATTGAGAACGAGTCGTGGCCGCGAGGAGACATGTTCACATGCCCCTCCGCTCCGAGGGGTGCGGTTGCGACGAACCACATGGGCTGTTCCTCGATCCACGCCTTCAGGTTGTCGTCAATGGAATCAAAGGTTTTGGCCATGGCTAGAGCCTATCCTCGGATTCGGTGGCCAACTGCACGATTTTTTGTTGTGATGCCGTCATCCCAAAGTTGATGCGCAGCGACCATTTAATCCTGGACTGGCGGCGGGACATCGGCATTCTGGCTTGCACGACCGTCCGTTTTTGGGGCATTTCCGTCCAATTGGGGAATCGGCCAATTTATTAGCGAGGTCACGAGCCCAGGCGACCAATCGGGAGCGTCAGCGCCAGAATTCGGTCAGGTGCCCGGCAAGGGCTCTGCCTTGGCTGCAGCCCGCCCGGGCAGCGGGCGGACGCAGCGACAGATCCATCGCATTGGCGCCGAACATGTGCTCGGAGTTGCTGTCCGGGAAGATCGTCTCGACTCTGCTGCCGCGTGCGCGTAGCTCGTCGAGCTGTGCTGCAAGATGCAGGCCCCACTCCAGCGGCGTCCGTGTCCTTCCGCCGAATGGCGACAGCACCAGCACGCGCCCGCATCCGGCCGCCAGATCGGCATTCTCGTTGCGTCGGTAGCCGCCGTCGATATACCGGTTGTCCCCGATCCCGTAAGCGAAGCCGCTGGCACAACTGGCGGCGACGGCGTCCACCAGGTCGACTCCGCTATCGCGGTCGAACACGACCGGTTCGCCGGTATCGGCATCGACCGCCGTGACGAGCATCGTCCGTTGTGGCCAGCCCTGACTGGGCAGCCGCGCGGCGACGGTCGCGCGCCACCGCGTTTGCCCGGCACCGTCCGAAGACGCATCCAAGGCGAGTGCCGCCGCGCCCATTCTGCGGCGCATGTCGGCCGCATCCTCAGCGGCGGCGATGATCCTGCTCGTTCTCTCCATGTGGTCCGCCGCCCGCCTGACCGGAGCGCGTCCACCGTCGGATCCGGCCGGGCCGGTCCGTTGCTGGGGCGCCGCGGCAAGGATGGCGGCGAGCAGTTCGGTGGGCGTCGCGCCAGATATCTGGGCCGCAGCGGTCGATCCGGCCGACGTCCCGATGACCAGGTCGGCCTCGGTGACATCCAGCCCGGCATCGAACAGGCCGGCGATGACGCCGATCAGCCACGCGTTGCCTGTCGATCCGCCGCCGCCGAGGACCAACGCCCGCCCGCCCGCGGCTCGCACCCGCCTTGTGGCATCAACCTGCGGCTGATCCTGGCGGGGCCCGGGCCGGCCGGAGGCCGTCGCCGAGGTGAAATGCAGGTTTGAAGAAGGTGTTGTGTGCATGGGAGTCGCCTTTCGCGAAAAGCCTGGCGGGGGCTCCCAGCTGCGATTATGTGCGTCGCGCGATCGCGGACTGCGGGGGAGCACCCATTGCGGATACTGCGTACATGGGTCTCACCTCCTGCCGATGAATCACGAGTACGGGAATGTTCGCACATCAGAGACGCCGTGCGCAATTGGCATCAGGCCGGTTGCCGGGTGCCCCAACTGCAACTGCCACGCCGCCGGCGTCGGGCGCTGAGAGCCTAGGCCATGGCGGTGTGCGCGGCGCTGTGCGAGTCAATGGCCTTGGCGTAGCAGTACGAGTGCTCGACGCCGACGTACGGTCCGAAGTTCGGCACCGGCTCAAAACCGGACGTCTCGTAGAAATGCCGGCCGTCGGGTTGCGCGGAACCTGCCTCCGCCGTGATGGAGGTGATGCCGAGGGCGTGGGCATGGGCTTCCAGTGCCGCCAGGATGGAGCTGGCCACCCCGGAACCGCGCGTGTACGGCAGCACATAGAGCCGCTTGATCTCGGCCGTGTGCTCGTCCAGGATCCGCAGTCCGCCGCAGCCGACGGGCTGGCCGGAGGCTTTGTCGTGGGCGACGAGGAAGACGGCGGTGTCCGCCTCCGACGGCGGCGGGCCGGGTTCGTGGTCGCTGGTGCCGAAACGGGCGTCCAGCTCGGCCTGCTGGGCCGCACGCAGATCGGCGCCCACGGGGTTGGCCCAAGTGACCTGCCTGATGTTGAGCCGCGGGTTGGTCTGCATGACTGCCTCGATTCGCCGAAGGGTTATGCAGATCAAGGCTATGCAGCGCCGGTTTCGGCCGTGTTTCCTGCGCGTAATGCTTCGGAGAACTCCGCTACACCGGGCGGCCGGTGGGATCCTCCGCCGTCGGGTCCGCGAGGACCAGCCCGCCCACCGGACTGTCGTCCCAGTGGATCAGCCGCCAGCCTGCGCCGGGGTCCCCTTCCAGGGCCACGATCCCGGTGTTGGCCAGCACATGCCGGGCCGCGAAACCCGGTTCCATATTCGTGGCCCGCAGGCCCGCCCAGACGCGGATCGCCGCGCCGTGGCTGACCACGGCCACCGTCCCGGCGTCCCCCGCTTTCGCGGCCGCGGCCGCAATCCGCTCAATGGAGGCGTCGTAGCGCTCAAAGAATTCGTGCCCGCTGGGACCGGCCGGCATCCGCCGGTCCAGTTCGCCGTCGGCCCAGGCGAACACGGTCCCGAGGTACCGCAGGTGCGATTCCCGGTCGGTGTGCTTTTCCAGCGAGCCGGCTTCAATCTCCCGGAGACCCGCCAGGACCTCGACGTCGAGCCCCCGCGCGGCTGCCAGCGGCGCCGCGGTGATCTGCGTGCGGATCAGCGTCGACGCGAAGAGGAGGCCGATCTGCTCATTCGCCAGGGACCGCGGCAGGGCGGCGGCCTGCCGCTCACCGAGTTCGGTCAGCCCCGGCCCCGGAGAAGCGGTATCCAGCTGGCCGAGGACATTCCCGGGCGTCTGGCCGTGGCGGATGAGCAGGAGCCTCACTTGAGGTGGTCCACCAGCTGGTCCGCGATGCCCGTGTACTTCCCGGGCGTGAGCGCCAGCAGCCGGGCCTCGGCGTCGGCCGAGAGTCCCAGGCTCTGGACGAACTCCTGCATGCGGGCGGCGTCGACGCGCTGGCCGCGGGTGAGGTCCTTGAGCCGCTCGTAGGGGTTTTCCATACCTTCGACGCCGGCGATTGCCTCGGCGCGCATGACCATCTGGATGGCCTCGCCCAGGACTTCCCAGTTGGTGTCCAGGTCTGCGGCCAGCACATCCTCGGCCACGTCGAGCCGGTCCAGGCCCTTGGCCACGTTGGAGATGGCCAGGAGCGAGTGCCCGAAGGCGACGCCGATGTTCCGCTGTGACGAGGAGTCGGTGAGGTCGCGCTGCCAGCGGGATGTGACCAGCGTGGAGCCGAGCACGTCGAGGAGTCCGGAGGAGATCTCCAGGTTGGCCTCGGCGTTCTCGAAGCGGATCGGGTTGACCTTGTGCGGCATGGTGGAGGAGCCCGTGGCGCCCGCGACCGGGATCTGCGCGAAGTAGCCGATGGAGATGTAGCTCCAGATGTCCGTGCAGACGTTGTGCAGGATCCGGTTGAACCGCGCGACGTCGGCGTACAGCTCCGCCTGCCAGTCGTGGCTTTCGATCTGCGTGGTCAGCGGGTTCCAGGCCAGTCCCAGTCCTTCGACGAAGGACTTCGCCACCTGCTGCCAGTCGGCGCCCGGAACGGAGGCCACGTGGGCCGCGTAGGTGCCGGTGGCGCCGTTGATCTTGCCGAGGTATTCGGTCCGGGCAACGCGGTCCAGCTGGCGGGTCAGCCGGTGCGCGATAACCGCCAGTTCCTTGCCCAGGGTGGTGGGCGTCGCGGGCTGGCCGTGCGTGCGGGACAGCATCGGGACGGCCCGGTTTTCCTCGGCCATGGCGCTGATCTGCGCGACGAGTTTGCGGGCGGCCGGCAGCCACACGTCCTCGACGGCGCCCTTGATGCCCAGGGCGTAGGAGAGGTTGTTGATGTCCTCCGAGGTGCAGCCGAAGTGCACCAGGGCGGTCAGGTGTTCGATGCCGATCCCGGCCAGCCGGCGGCCGATGTAGTACTCCACGGCCTTGACGTCATGCACCGTGACGGCCTCGATGTCGGCGAGTTCGCGGACCGAGTCGGCGTCGAATTCGGTCACGACGGCGCGCAGCTTCTCCTGCTGTTCCGGAGTCAGCGGGCCGGCGCCCGGCACCACGTTGTTGCTGGTCAGGTGGATGAGCCATTCCACTTCCACGGCCACGCGGTCGCGGTTCAGGGCGGCTTCGGAGAGGTAGTCGACCAGCGGCGCGACGGCGGACTGGTAGCGGCCGTCCAGCGGGCCGAGCGCGATCTGTTGTGAGGACGCGGCGAGGGCCAGGCGTCCGGACGGCGTGCGGATATCAGCTGTGGCGGCAGTTTCAGGCATGCCCCGATTCTTTCACGAAGTGGCACTGTGCCTTAAGCGCGCTGTTCCGTGTGACTTGCGGGAGGCCGGCCGGGGCTTGGGTGTGGGTTGTCCACATAGCCGCGCGGGCAGCTTCACTGAACCGTCCGGAGGCCATAACGTCGGTGCCATGACCACGGGAATGGCCGGCACAATCACCGGACAAGTGACCGGACAAGTCCCCGGGACAGTAACCGGTGGACTGGCCGCCGGCAACCTCACAGCGGCCGACGCCGAGGCGTGCGCCTCGCGCAGCCACGAAGTCCAGCAGCTCGCCGCGCGGCTTGCGGCCTGCGCGGACCAGGCGGATGCCGTGCTCCACCAGCTGGCCCGGCTGGAACTCCAGGGCTGGCAGTCACCGGCCGGGCGGGCCTACCGGACGGCGCTGTCGCTGCAGGCTGCTTCGCTGCGCCGCAGCCGCGATGCCCTGCAGGACGCAGTCACGGTTGTGCTGCGGCACGCCCAGAAGGTGGTGCTGTCCTCCGGCCGGCCGGGTCCCTGATGGCCGAGTCGTCCCCGGCCGGTGCCGGCGGGGTTCCCCGGCCCACGGCGCCGGCCGCCGACGGGATGCTGCGGATCCGCGGCGGGGTGGGCGGTCTCACCTTCCAGTTCGAGGAGCTGCTGGAAGGGGCCGCGGCGCTCGAGACGGTGGTGGACCGGCTGTGGTCCCTGGAATCGGAGGCCGACGAGGTACGCCGGGCCCTGTTCGCCTACCAGGCCGATTCGTACACCAGCGGCAGTAACGCCATCATCGCGGCCGGCGACGGTGCCCGGGCCGTGGGCCGGGTCCGGGCGGACCTCGGCAGGCTCCGCCGCGACGTCATGGCAAGCCACCGGGAATACGAGTTCACCGAAGCGCGGAACAGCCTGCTGCTGCGGCTCGGCCGGCTCGGGCCCGCTGTCGGGCCGCTGTGGGGCTGGGTCGGTATGCCGGCGCTCACAGTCCGCGACGCCGCAGAAGATCAGGCTGACGTGGCATCCGGGCGGCTGGCGATCCTGCTGGGAGTGCCGGGCGCCCTCGCCGGCGCGCTCGGCGGGTCCGGCGGTCCGCCCGGCGTCGGCGCCGCGATCCGCGGACTGGCCGCGGCCCCGGGTCTCGAATTCCTCCGGCCGCGCCCAGTGCGGATAGCCGGGGCGGAGACGGGCACGGAAGACGTCGATGCCTCGCCGGCGGGGCTGTTGCGCCGGGCCGGGGCCCTCGGCGGCAGAAGCGGCGAGATTGAGGTCCTGCAGCTCGACGGCGGAAGCGGGCGCGCCTGGGTCGTCGTCATCCCGGGTACCCAGACGGACGGGCTGCCCGCCGGCACCAACCCGTTCGATACCGGCGGCATCGCTGAGGGACTGGCATATGGATCGGCGGAGACGACGACGGCCATCCGGGAGGCCCTGCGGGAGGCCGGGGCGAAGGCAGGGGAGCCGCTGACAGCCGTGGGCTACAGCCAGGGCGGCATCCATGCCATGAACCTGAGCCAGGACAAGGCCTTCCTGGCCGAATACGACCTGCAATTCGTGCTGACCGCAGGTTCTCCCGTGGGCGGCATCACCGCGGAGCCGGGAATCAGCAGCCTGCATCTGGAGCACGAACAGGATTGGGTGCCGGGGGCCGACGGGCAGGCCAACGCCGATACCAGGGACCGGGTGACGGTGACGCTGACCAATCCGCTGGACGTCCCGCCGCTGGCGGACTTCGGACTCGGCCCGGGACACCGGCTCGGCAACTATGCGTACGGGGCGGAAGCCGTCGCCGTGAGCAGGGACCCGTCCCTGCAGGCGTCCACGGCGGCGCTCGCTGCCGTGGTGGGCGGTGGCGGCGCCGCAACCGTCACCCGTTTCTCACTCCGCCGCGAAGCGATGCCTGCGCAGAAGGCGGACCGGAGGGCAGATGCCCGCCGTGCCGGGCCGCGGAACGCCGCTGCCTGACCGGACGCTGCCTGACCGGAGGGCTCAGCCCCGGCCGGCACCCGCGAGCCGGCCGGCCACCAGCGACACCACGGTGGTGATGATGGCAGCGAACACCGCGGTCCAGAAGAACGAGTCGATGGTGAAGTGCACGGGCGTGTAGCTGCTCAGCCAGGACGTCAGGTAGAGCATCGCCGCGTTGATGACAATCGTGAACAGGCCCAGGGTGAGGATGGTGATCGGCAGCGACAGCAGGCTGACAATCGGCTTGACGAAGGCATTGACCACACCGAAGATCAGGCCGATGAACAGGTAAGCCAGGATGATGCCGATGGTGTCCGTACCCTGTGTGAGGCCGCTGTTGCCCACCGCGGCGGTGGTGGCCGAGGTGGTGACATCCAGGCCGGGGAGGATCCAGGCGGCGATTCCCAGGGCCAGGCCGTTGATGATGACCCGAACGATTATTGAGCGCATGGCCCCATGCTGTCATATCCCCACCGGGAGCGGCAGGGACGCGAAGTAGGCTAGTTTGCATGACTTCATCAGAGAACACGGCCGGGGGCATCCGGCCCCGCCCGGTGGTAGACCTCCTTCCCCGCTACGCGGCCGGCAAGCCGCCGGTCCCCGTCGAGGGCCTGGTCAGCTACAAACTTTCCTCCAACGAAAACCCGCTGCCCCCGATCCCTGCAGTGCAGCAGGCCATCGCGGCGCAGACCGACTTCAACCGCTACCCGGACCCGCTGAGCAGCAAGCTCCGCGGCGCGCTCGCCGAGTTCCTGGACGTTCCCGCCGAGGACATTGTCACCGGCGCCGGCAGCCTCGGGGCGCTGAACCAGCTGCTTTCCACCTTCGCCGGGCAGAACGATGACGGCAAGCCGGACGAGGTCATCTATGCCTGGCGCTCCTTCGAGGCGTACCCGATCTGCGTCGGCGTCGCCGGCGCGGAAAGCGTCCGGATCCCGCTGACCGCCGACGGCCGCCACGACCTGGACGCCATGGCCGCCGCGGTGACCGCACGCACCCGGATGATCCTGCTGTGCACGCCCAACAACCCCACCGGGCCGATCCTCACCACGGCGGAAACCGAGCGCTTCATCAAGGCGGTGCCCGCCGACGTCGTCGTTGTCATCGATGAGGCCTACCAGGAGTTCGTCCGCGCCGAGGACGCCGTGGACGGCATCGAGATGTACCGCAAATACCCCAACGTCGTGGTGCTCCGCACGTTCTCGAAGGCCCACGGCCTGGCGGGGCTGCGGGTCGGCTACAGCGTGTCCAACCCGGACCTCACCCAGCACCTGCGCGTCACGGCCACGCCCTTCGCGGTGTCCCAGATTGCCGAGATCGCCGCCGTCACGTCCCTGCAGCATTTCGGCGAGGTTGTAGAAAGGGTACAAAGCCTGGTGGACGAACGTGACCGGGTCACGGCCGGTCTCCATGAGCTTGGCTGGTTCGTCCCGGAGGCGCAGGGCAACTTCGTCTGGCTCAACCTGGGCGCCAACAGCGCGGAATTCGCCGCCCTCGCGGGGGAACGGGCGTTGTCGGTCCGTGCCTTCGGGGACGAGGGCGTGCGGGTCAGCATCGGCGAGGCCGAGGCCAACACGCGCTTCCTCGAACTCTGTGCGATCTATACAAAACCGCCACGGCGTTCCTAGCGCTTAACATAACGCCCGCAGGTAACGGCCTGCGGATAAAGTAGGGACCAGTAAGCCAAAATATATGCCGGACCGGGAATGTATAACCGGTCCGGCATATATCCCAGCGATTGCGGCGCATTCGGATGCGGCAAGCAAGGAGACGGTATGGGCGCCACACATCTGCCCTCTACCGAGTTCGACGGTACCGAGATCGATGACCAGCGCGAGGCCGCGGCTGAGGCCAGGCTGGGCGACCCGGCCGAGCCGATGGTGCAGCTGCTGGCCCCCGACGGGACCCTGGGCACGGACCCGGTCTTCTCGGAGTACGCCGAGCGGCTGGACGCGGAGAAGCTGCGCGGTTTCTATGCCGACATGGCAAAGATCCGCCGCTTCGACGTCAGGAGGCCACCGCCCTGCAGCGCCAGGGCCAGCTGGCCCTGTGGGTCCCGCTCACCGGCCAGGAAGCCGCGCAGATCGGCTCCGGCCGCGCCAGCCAGCCGCAGGACTACATCTTCCCCACCTACCGCGAGCACGGTGTGGCGCTGACCCGCAACGTGGACCTCGCCGAGCTGCTGCGGCAGTTCCGCGGCGTCTCCAACGGCGGCTGGAACCCCAAGGACACCAACTTCCACCTCTACACCCTGGTGCTGGCGGCCCAGACCCCGCACGCCGTCGGGTACGCGATGGGCATCCAGCGGGACCAGAAGCTCGCGGCCGCGGCCGCGCGACCGGAGGCCGGCACGGCGGAGCCGAAAGCCGCCGTCATGGTCTACTTCGGCGACGGGGCCAGCTCCGAAGGCGACGTCCACGAATCCATGGTGTTCGCCTCCTCCTACAACGCCCCGGTGGTGTTCTTCTGCCAGAACAACCACTGGGCCATCTCCGTGCCCAGCTCGGTGCAGACGCGCATCCCGCTGGCCAACCGCGCCAAGGGCTACGGCTTCCCCGGGCATCCGGGTGGACGGCAACGACGTCATCGCCGTGCACGCGGTCACGGAGTGGGCTCTGGAGCGGGCCCGCGAGGGCCACGGCCCGGTGCTGATCGAGGCCTTCACCTACCGCGTCGGCGCGCACACCACGGCCGATGACCCCACCAAGTACCGGGAATCCGCCGAGGAGACGCTGTGGCGGGCCAAGGATCCGCTGGAACGGCTGGAAAAGTACCTCCGCGCCGAAGGCCTGGCCGACGACGCCTTCTTCGAGCAGGTCAGGGCCGACGGCGACGAGCTGGCCGCCTACGTCCGCAAGACCACCCATGACCTGGAAACCCCGGACATCAGGACCGCCTTCGCCAACACCTACGTGGAGGCGCACCCGCTGGTGGCCGAGGAGCTGGCCTGGTTCGAGGAGTACAGCGCAGGCTTCGCCGACCAGGCGGAACAGGCCGAGGCAGAAACAGGGGCGAGCCGCTGATGACCACCATGACCATTGCCAAGGCCATCAACGAGGGCCTGCGCGCGACGCTGAACAACAACCCGCGATCCCTGCTCATGGGCGAGGACATCGGGCCGCTCGGCGGCGTCTACCGCGTCACCGACGGGCTCATCGCCGAATTCGGCGCGGACCGCGTCGTGGACACCCCGCTGGCGGAGTCCGGCATCATCGGCACCGCGATCGGCCTGTCCCTGCGCGGCTACCTGCCGGTCTGCGAAATCCAGTTCGACGGTTTCGTCTTCCCCGGCTTCAACCAGATCACCACGCAGCTGGCCAAGATGCACTCCCGCAGCAACGGCAACCTGACCGTCCCCGTCGTCATCCGGATCCCCTACGGCGGCGGCATCGGCTCGATCGAGCACCACTCCGAATCGCCCGAGGCGCTCTTCGCGCACACCGCCGGCCTGCGCATCATCACCCCGTCCAACCCGCACGACGCCTACTGGATGATCCAGCAGGCCGTCGACTGCCAGGACCCCGTGATCGTCTTCGAACCCAAGCGCCGCTACTGGCTCAAGGGCGAGGTGGACACCGAGAACCCCGGACCGTCCGCGGATCCGTTCAAGGCCCACGTGCTCCGCGAAGGCACGGATGCCACCGTGGTGGTTTACGGCCCGCTGGTCCCCGTGGCCCTCGCCGCGGCGAACGCCGCCGCCGAGGACGGCCACAGCGTCGAGGTGATCGACCTGCGCTCCATCTCGCCGATCGACTTCGACACCGTCACCGCGTCGGTCAAGAAGACCGGCCGGCTGATCGTGGCCCACGAGGCCCCGACCTTCGGCGGCATCGGCGGCGAAATCGCCGCCCGGATCAGCGAACGGGCCTTCCATTCCCTGGAGGCGCCGGTCATCCGCGTCGGCGGTTTCCACATGCCGTACCCCGTGGCCAAGGTCGAGGAAGACTACCTGCCGGACATCGACCGCATCCTCGAGGCGCTGGACCGGGCCCTTTGCCTACTGATGTCGCCTCTTCGAAACCGAGGACACCATGACGCTTAACAAGTTCAACCTCCCCGACGTCGGCGAAGGGCTGACCGAGGCCGAAATCGTCTCCTGGAAGGTCAAGCCCGGCGACACCGTGGCCATCAACGACGTCATCTGCGAGATCGAGACCGCCAAGTCCCTCGTGGAGCTGCCCTCCCCGTTTGCCGGGACCGTGACCGAACTGCTGGTCCCCGAGGGCGTGACGGTCGACGTCGGGACGCCCATCATCAGCGTCAGCGACACGGCAGCCGCCGAGGCCGCGCCGGCCGCTGCCGGCGCCTGCAGCCGCCGCGCCGGTCATTGACCAGCCCCTGTACGGGAAGCTGATGAGACGGCACGCCGCCGGTCTCCGACGCCACCGTCTCCCGACGCCGGCGAGGCCGCCGGGCGCCCGGCCGGCGGTCCGCTGGTGGGTTCCGGACCCAAGGCCGACGCCGTGAAGCGCCGCCGGCGGATTTCGGTCCGCACCAGCGGGGCCGACGCAGGCGCCACCGGCATCCGTCGCGGCCGCCGAACCGGGCCGGGCCTCCGGCCACGCGGGCCAGCCCGCAGCCCGTCGCCGCCCCGGAGCGGACCGCCCGCGCGGCAGACGCCCGACCTGCGGCCCACGCTCGGCGGGGCCATCAGCGGCCTCGTCAACAGGGTGCTGGCCAAGCCCCCGGTCCGCAAGATCGCCCGGGACCTCGGCATCGACCTGGCCGACGTCGTCCCCACCGGCGCCCGCGGCGAAGTGACCCGCGAGGACCTGGTCAGCTACCAGGCCCAGCGCGACGCCGAGCTGGACAAGGCGGACACGTTCTGGGGCAAGTCCGGCCGCCCGCAGGACCAGCGGATCGAGCGGATCCCGGTCAAGGGCGTCCGCAAGGCCACGGCCAAGGCCATGGTCGAATCGGCCTTCTCCGCCCCGCACGTCAGCATCTTCGTGGACGTCGACGCCAGCCGCACCATGGAGTTCGTGAAGCGGCTCAAGGCCTCCCGCGACTTCGAGGGCATCAAGGTCTCGCCGCTGCTGATCCTGGCCAAGGCCGTCATCTGGGCCGCCGCCCGCAACCCCAGCGTCAACGCCACCTGGGTGGACAACGCCGGACGGCAGCGAATCGGCCGAGATCCAGATCAAGCACTTCATGAACCTGGGCATCGCCGCCGCCACCCCCCGCGGCCTGATGGTGCCGAACATCAAGAACGCCCAGGACCTCTCGCTCAAGGAGCTGGCCCTGGCCCTGAACGAGCTGGCCACCACCGCCCGCGCGGGCAAGACCCAGCCGCCCAGATGCAGGGCGGCACGCTCACGGTCACCAACATCGGCGCCCTGGGGATCGACACCGGCACGCCGATCATCAACCCGGGCGAAGTCGCGATCGTTGCCTTCGGCACCATCAAGCAGAAGCCCTGGGTCCTCGACGGTGAAGTCATTCCGCGCTGGATCACCACGCTGGGCGGCTCCTTCGACCACCGCGTGGTCGACGGGGACCTCTCGGCCCGCTTCATGGCCGACGTCGCGTCCATCCTGGAAGAGCCGGCGCTGCTGCTGGACTGACGCGCGCGGCGGCGCCGTGCCGCGCCGGGCGGCCCCGATTTCGGGGCGGGCCCGGCGCTGGCCGGCCCCCGCGACTCAGCTGCCGGCGTAGGTCAGCAGCTGCGCCAGGGCAGGGTCGTCGCCCACCAGGCCGGCAACGGAGACGGCGGCCGCCACCATGGCGCCGGCGAGGCCGGTTCCGCACGCGGCCACAACGGCAAGGAACTTCCAGTCCTCGCGCAGGACACTGCGCACGGTGTCGGGCATCCGGAGCCCGGGGGAGATCATGTTGGGCGCGCTGTCCGTGGATCCGTCATCCAGGAGTGCGACCACCCGGCCGGCGCTGCGGTCCACGCGCATGGCGCTGATGTGGTTTCCGTGGCGGGCCAGGAGGATGTCGTGGCCTACGAGCTGGCGGCGCTGATACGTACGCATGGGGGTCTCCCGGATCGCTGGTTATTGGGGTGTCCGCACCATCGGGGCCGTCTCCAATTTTACCGGCGGGCATGTTCCGGGCGGCCCACAATACGGGTGAGGCTGCCCACCAGCGGGGGTGATCGTGGGTCAATAGTCCGCTTTCCTGTCCCGGACCCGCCGACGGCACTAGAGTGGCACCAGCCGCCGCCGGCCGGGCGGACGCGGATCAAAGGAGATGTTGCGTGTTTTCGAGCCCTTTCCCCGACGTCGATATTCCCAACGTCAGCATTTACGACTACCTTTTTGGCGGCCTCCGGGAGGAGGACCTGGACCGGATCGCCGTCGTTGACGGTACAAGCGGAGCGGAAACCACGTACCGGGTGCTGCTGGGGCAGATCGACGCCGTGGCCGGAGCCGTCGCGGCCCGGGGACTCGGCGTCGAGGGCGTCGCGGCGCTCCTGTGCCCCAACGTCCCGGCCTTCGCCGCCGTGTTCCACGGGCTGCTGCGGGCCGGCGCCACGGTGACCACGGTCAACTCGCTCTACACCGCCGATGAGATCGCCCTGCAGCTCGCCGACGCCGGCGCGGAGTGGCTCTTCACCGTCTCCGCGCTGCTGCCAGGCGCCCGGGAAGCGGCCGCGCAGGCCGGGATCCCGGCCGATCGGCTGGTGGTGCTCGACGGCGCCGAGGGCCACCCCTCGCTCAGCGACCTGCTCGGCGCGGGCGTTCCGGCCCCCGAGGTCAGCTTCGATCCCGCCACGCACGTGGCCGTGCTGCCGTATTCCTCCGGGACCACCGGCCGGCCCAAAGGCGTGATGCTCAGCCACCGCAACCTCGTGGCCAACGCGGAGCAGTCCCGCGGGCTGCTCAACGTCACCGCCGATGACCGGCTCCTGGCACTCCTGCCCTTCTTCCACATCTATGGGCTGACCGTGCTGCTCAACCTGGCCCTGCGGCAGCGCGCGCGGCTGGTCACCATGCCGAAATTCGAGCTGTCCGAATTCCTGCGGATCATCCAGGACCACAGGTGCAGCTACCTCTTCATCGCCCCGCCGGTCGCCGTCGCCCTGTCCAAGCATCCGCTCGTCGCCGACTACGACCTCAGCTCGGTGCACACCACCCTGTCCGGAGCCGCGCCGCTCGACGGCGAGCTCGGCGCCAGCCTGGCCGGGCGGCTGGGCTGCCGGGTGCTGCAGGGCTACGGCATGACCGAGTTGAGCCCTGTCTCGCACCTGATTCCGGTGGATGCGGCCGGGGTCCCGGTCAGTTCTGTCGGCTACACGGTCCCGAACATGGACTGCCGCCTCGTGGACCCGGCCACAGGCGAGGAGATCGAGGTCCCCGCCGAGGGAACCAGCGCGCCGGGGCACCTGTTGTGCCGCGGTCCGAACGTGATGCTCGGCTATCTCAACCGGCCGGAGGAAACGGCGGACACTCTCGACGCCGACGGTTTCCTGCGCACCGGTGACGTCGCGACGGTGCGGGCGGACGGCGTGGTGACGATCGTGGACCGGCTCAAGGAGCTCATCAAGTACAAGGGCTACCAGATCGCCCCGGCCGAGCTGGAGGCGCTGCTGCTGACGAACCCCGGCATCGCCGACGCCGCCGTGATCGGGACCGCCGACGCGGACGGCCAGGAGATGCCGATGGCGTTTGTGGTCAGGCAGCCCGGGGAGCAGGGTGACCGGCTGGACGAGGCCGCCGTGATGGACTTCGTGGCAGCCCGCGTGGCGCCGTTCAAGAAGGTCCGCCGGGTGGAATTCATCGACGCCGTGCCGAAGTCCGCCTCAGGCAAGATCCTGCGCCGGATGTTAAAAACGGCCGCCCCGGCGGGTACCGGGACGGCCTGACGCGTTCTTGCCGGTCCTGCCTAGTCGACCGAGTCGGTCTTGGCGATGTAGACGTCGCAGGGGGCGTTGTGGGCCACGCTGTTCGCAACGCTCCCGAGCACGCGGCCGATTCCGCGCATGCGCTTGTTGCCGACCACGATCATCCGGGCACCGGCACGCTCAGCCTCTTTGATCAGGGCTTCGGCGGGCTTGCCCCGGGCGGCGGCATAGGTGACGTTGACGGCCGGCGTGCGGAGGCTGTCCGCGATGCCCTTAGCGACCTTTTCCGCTTCGCCGGCATCGGAGACAATCCACTTGTCGCTGCCGCTGCCGAAGACCTCGGTCCGGTCGCTGTCGAACGCGCTGACCACGTGGAGGGTGGCCCCGAGCGTGGCGGCCAGGTCTTTGGCGGTGTGGGCAGCCTTCAGGGCTGTCTCACTGCCGTCGACGCCGACAACAATAATTCCGGTCATGAAGTGCTCCTTGAGGTCAACGATCGTCTTCGGTCAGGCACGGTGCTGTTTCAGGCTACAACGCCTCGACGGCTTCCCGCAGGACCGGCGCCAGCCGGCGGACACCCTCGCGGATGGATTCCGGCGGGACGGCACTGAACGCCAGGCGGATCTTGTTGGATGGTTCATCGGACGGCGTAAATGCCGCTCCGGGAATGAATACGACGCCCGCGTCGATTGCCTTCTTCAGCAGCGGGATAGGTGTCGATGCCGGCAGGCAGGGTCACCCAGACAAAGAAGCCGCCCTCGGGCTGTGTCCAGGTCAGCCCCTCGGGCATGTACTCCGTCAGGGCCGCAAGCATCGCGTCGCAGCGTTCCTTGTAGAGTCCGCGGTACGTTGCGATCTGGCCGCGCCAGTCGTAGTCCCGCAGATACGCGGAGACCAGCATCTGGTTCAGCGTCGGCGGGCACAGGGTGACTGCCTCCGAGGCCAGATAGTAGCGGCGCTGGAGGTGGGCGGGCACGAGGGCCCAGCCGATCCGGAGGCCGGGGGCAAAGATCTTCGAGAAGGATCCCATGTAGATGACGTCGTCCGGGTTGCCGGCGCGCAACGGGGTCAGCGGCCGGCCGTCGAAACGGAGCAGGCCGTACGGGTTGTCCTCCAGCACCAAGATATTCGCATTGCGGCATGTATCGATGACCTGCTGCCTGCGTTCCTGGGCGAGGGTGATCCCGGAGGGGTTGTTGAAGCTCGGGATCGTGTAGAGGAACTTGACGTTTTTGCCGGCGGTCTGCAGCGCGGCGATCTTGGCCTCCAGCAGGTCCGGGATGATGCCGTCCTCATCCATCGGGACCGTGGCCACCTCCACCTGGTAGGCCTCGAAGGTGTTCAGGGCACCCACGTAGGTGGGATCCTCGACGAGGACCACGTCACCGGGGTTGCAGAACACCTTGGTCGCGACGTCCTGGGCGGACTGCGACCCCGCGGTGATCACAACATTCTCCGGTTTGGCGTCGAGGATGCCCTCGGCGGCCATGACCTCGCAGATCTGGATCCGGAGTTCTTCCGTGCCCTGTCCGCCGCCGTACTGCAGGGCCTTCATGCCCTGTTCGGCGATGATTTTCGCGGCGGTCTGGCCGAGCCGTTCCAGCGGCAACGACTGCAGGTAGGGGCTTCCGCCGGCGAGGGAGACGAGCCCGGGCCGCATCGAGATATCGAAGACGTCACGGACTGCCGACTGCTTGATGTTTGCTGCGCGCTCCGAGAAAAGCTGCTCGTGGCGGTGGGCGGACGTAGCCGCTCGTTCGATTGCGTCAATTGCCTCGGCCGGAAGTACTTCGGCGGCGGTATCAAGTGTTTCGTGGGTCACATTCCCCACAATACAGCCCTTGTTGTTGCGGGGAAAACTTTTGTTCACAAGGGCCCCGGCGGCCGGCGCCAGACGCCGCCCGGTGGCCGGACGCAGGACGCCCCCGCAGCCTGAGGCTGGACGGGGGCGCCGAACGGTGAATCGGGGGTTGCTGGTCAGGCTGCGGAGGCCGTGCGGGAGACTTCCAGTGCGTCGAAGACGCCCTTGATCAGTTCAACAACCTCGGCGTCGTCCTTCGGGTGGACCTCGGCGAAGCGGACCATCGAACCCGGTACGGCAAGCTTGACGTCCTCGAGGACCTGCGCGCCGGCGATGCCGACGGCCTTGCGGGCCTCGTCCTGGGCCCACACGCCGCCGTACTGGCCGAAGGCGGTTCCGACGACGGCGGTCGGCTTGCCGTTGAGGGCGCCGGCGCCGAACGGGCGGGACAGCCAGTCGATGGCGTTCTTGAGCGAGGCGGGAACGGTGCCGTTGTGCTCGGGGGTGACCAGGAGCAGGGTGTCGGCCTCGTTGGCGGCGGCGCGCAGGGCGGCTGCCGCGGCGGGGACCTGGCCTTCGACGTCGAGGTCCTCGTTGTAGAACGGGATGTTGCCGAGGCTCTCGTGGATGCGGACCTCAACCTGCTCCGGCGCGTTCAGCTGGATGGCCTCGGCGAGCTGCTGGTTGGTGGAACCGGCGCGGAGGCTGCCGACGAGGGTAAGAACGGTGTTCTTGGACATGTGAACTCCTGGTGTCATGCCGCGGTGGTTCTGCGGCTGTCGAGTATGGAGGCTTCGGTGCCTTCATAGGCCTAAACGGACTGCGGTCCGGTTATTATTCCCCGGGGCTACAATTAGCCCTGTGAGCTCAATCCCACTGCGGCCCGGCGCAGGGAACGGCGCCGCCGCCGGCGCAGGATCCGAACGCAGCGATGCCGCCCGGAACCGCGGACTGCTGCTGCACGCCGCCCGCGACCTCATCGAGGAGTGCGGCGTGGACGCCCTCACGATGGCGACGCTGGCCCAGCGCGCCGGCGTCGGCAAGGGCACGGTGTTCCGGCGCTTCGGCAGCCGGGCCGGACTCATGATGACACTGCTCAGCGACGCCGAGGCCGGCTTCCAGGGCCGGTTCATGTTCGGGCCGCCACCGCTTGGCCCCGGGGCCCCGCCGCTGGAGCGGCTCGTGGCGGCCGGCGTCGAACGCATCGCCTGGGTGCTGGAATTCGGTGAGCTGGCCCGGGCCGCGGATGTCTCTGCCCGCAACCGGTTCGACGTGCCGGCGGCCATGCTCTGGCACCGGCACCTCGAAATGCTGCTCCGCGAAGCCGGCGGGACGGCGGACCCCTGGCTCATGGCCACCTCCCTGAGCGCCACCGTGGAACCGGAGCGCATCCTGCACGCCGTAAGGGTGCACGGCATATCTCCCGAGCGCCTCACCGGGTCCTGGCGCGAGCTGGTATCGCGCGTCGCCGGCAGGGCGTAAAATAGCCCAAATTTCCCTGCGCGGCCAGTCAAATCCATTGCAGTGAATAATTCATAACGATCTGGTAGTAGACCTGCGGTTCTGCCTCCGACGCGCCCGTGGCGGCGATCTCCATGTGGTAGTTTCCTCTGGAATGTGACCCGCAACATAGTCCACAAGGACTCAGCCGAGAGGCACGCGGGCCGGCCAGGCACCCGCTGGCCATGATCCCGGATCGGCAGCGGAAACCCCCTGCTGGAGGGGGACTACGGAAGGATCATCGTTGTGAATCTTGTCAAGAATCCGGCGCACAGGCTGGCCCTTGCGGCCCGCCCCGCAACCTCCGGTCCTGCACAGACAACGGCGATTCAGAACTAGACGTCCCATGCTCCGATATCTCGCCAAACGCGCCGTCACGTACGTCTTCATGATCTTCCTGACCACGACGGCCGGGTACTTCCTGGCGGTCAGCACCCTGAAGCCGGCGCTGCTGGAACAGGAACGCATCCCGCGCCCCACGCCGGAACAGGTGGTCAACTCCTTCCGGCTGAAGGGCCTCGACCCGACCCTGAGCCCCTGGGAACGCTACGTCGACTGGCTCACGGCCATCGTCACCCGCTGGGACTGGGGACGCAGCCCCAACGGCGCCTTCATCAACGCCGAGTTCGGCGACCGTGTGTGGATCTCCACCCGGCTCTTCCTGGCCTCGATCGTCCTGACCCTCATCATCGGCGTCGCCCTCGGTGTCTACACCGCCGCACGGCAATACAAGGCCTCGGACCGGGTCATCACGTCCTACAGCTACCTCGTGTACATCGTGCCGGCACCCATCGCCTACTTCCTCGTCCAGCTGGGCGCCATCAACATCAACGAAACGGTGGGCGAACGGATCTTCTTCGTCACCGGCATCTCCACCCCGGGCCTCGACGGCGACGGCTGGGCACAGTTCATTGACATGCTCGCCCACTACGCGGTGCCGACCTTCGCCATCACGATCGTGGGCTGGGGCACCTACCAGATCGCCCAGCGCCAGTACCTGCTGGACAACGTCAACGCCGACTTTGTCCGCACCGCCCGGGCGAAGGGCCTCACCCGCAACCAGGCCATCTCCCGGCACGCCTTGCGCGTCTCCTTCATCCCGGTGGCGCAGAGCATCGCCTTCACCATCCCGGCCATCTTCGCCGGCGGTTTCTTCGCGGAGAAGATCTTCGCCTGGCACGGCGTCGGCTCCTGGTCCATCGACGCGATCGCCCTGCAGGATGTCAACGCCGCCACCGCGACCCTCGCCTACGGCTCCGTGATCTTCGCGATCGGCGCCATCCTGGCTGACTTTGCCACCACGCTTGTCGACCCGAGAGTGCGGGTGCAGTAACCATGACCAACCTGAACGCCATCGATCCCGCCGCGGTCGCCGTCGAGGCAAAAATCGAGAACAACGACGTCGTGATCGGCAAGTCCACGATCATCCTGCGGCGCTTCCTGCGCAACCGGACGGCCGTCGCGGGTCTGGCCATCTTCCTGGCCCTGACGATCTTCTCCTTTGTCGGCGGCTTCTTCACCAGCTGGGACAAGGAGACCATCGACCCCTTCAACATCGGCATGCCGCCGTCCGCGGAGCACTGGCTCGGCACCTCCCAGGCCGGGATCGACCTCTACGCCCTGACCGTCGAAGGCACCCGGATCTCGATCCTGATCGGCCTCGTCGTCGGCCTCGTGTCCGTGCTGATCGCCGCGATCTACGGCTGCAGCATGGCGTACTTCGGCGGCAAGGTGGACAAGGTCATGCTGTTCGTCCTGGAGGCCCTGATCATGATGCCGGCCCTCCTGGTGGTCGCCGTGGCCACCAGCGGCGGCGGCAACGGCCTGCAGCAGAACCTTCCAAGCTGGCTGCTGCTGATCATCGTGCTCCTGGTGTTCAGCTGGATGGGCACCGCCCGCCTCATCCGCTCCCTCTCGATGTCGCTCATGCAGCGCGACTTCGTCAAGGCGGCCCAGTACATGGGGGTCCCGCCGCGCCGCATCGTCTGGCGCCACCTCGTCCCCAACATCGGATCGCTGCTGGTCCTGGACATCACCCGCGGCGTGACCGGCGCCATCCTGGCGGAGGTCGCGTTTTCGTTCATCGGCATCGGCATCAAGGTCCCGGACGTCAGCCTGGGCGTCCTGATCGGCCAGGCCACCTCGCAGGTGTCCACGTTCCCGTGGATGTTCTGGGTCCCGCTGACGGTCATGTTCCTCCTGACCGGTTCGCTGGCCATGATGAACGACGGCCTGCGCGACGCCTTCGACCCCAGCTCCAGTTCCATTGGCAGCGCCAAGAAGAGCGCAAGGCCGGGCAACGCCAGGCGCAGCAGTTCACTGAAGACCGCGAAGAAGATGACCAAATGAGCCGCGAAATCACCGCCAACACCGAATCCGCCGCGATGGATACCGTCGAACGGCTGCACGTGGCGGGGCTGCACGCCCCCACGGATGCGGTGCTCTCCGTCCGGGACCTGAACGTCCGCTTCAACACGGAGAACGGTGTGGTGCACGCCGTCCGCGGCATCGACTTCGACCTCCTGCCGGGAAAGACGCTCGGGATCGTGGGCGAATCCGGGTCCGGCAAGTCCGTCACCTCGATGGCGATCATGGGCCTGCTGCCCCCGACGGCGGAGATCACCGGCTCCGTCCGGCTCAAGGGCAAGGAACTGCTGGGGCTCAGCGACAAGGCCATGTGCCACTACCGCGGCAACGACATTGCCATGGTCTTCCAGGATCCGCTGTCCTCCCTGACCCCGGTCTACACCGTGGGCAACCAGATCATCGAGGCCCTCACGGTCCACAACCCCACCATGAGCAAGCAGGCCAAGGAGGCCCGCGCCGTCGAACTCCTCGCCATGGTGGGCATCCCCAGCCCGAAGGACCGGCTCAAGGCCTTCCCGCACGAGTTCTCCGGCGGCATGCGCCAGCGCGTTATGATCGCCATCGCGATCGCCAACAACCCGCGCGTGCTGATCGCCGATGAACCGACGACGGCGCTCGACGTCACCATCCAGGCCCAGGTGCTGGAGGTGCTCCACACCGCGCAGGAGGAGACCGGCGCCGCCGTCGTCATGATCACACACGACCTCGGGGTGGTCGCCGGCATGGCGGACGACATCATGGTGATGTACGCGGGCAAACCGGTGGAGACCGGCACCGTGGACGACATCTACTACAACCCGCGGATGCCGTACACCATGGGCCTGCTCGGCGCCGTGCCGCGGGTGGATACGGCGGAAAAGTCCTCGCTGGTGCCGATCGAGGGCATCCCGCCGAACCTGATCCACACCCCCACCGGCTGCTCCTTCGCGCCGCGCTGCCCCCTCGTCAGCGACGCCTGCCTGCACGGCGAGCCGGCGCTCTGGCCGGTCGCCGGAAGCGGCGGGAGAGGCGACATGGAGCACCGGGCCGCCTGCATCAAGACCGACTCCCTCGGCACCGAAGTGGACGTCCACGAGATCTTCAAAGCCCCGGCAGTCCCGGTCTCGCGCTTTGACGCAATCCCGCGGGAGGACCGCAAGACCGTCCTGGAACTCAAGGACGTCAAAAAGCACTTCCCGCTGATGAAGGGCGCGCTGATCAAGCGGCGCATCGGCACTGTGAAGGCCGTCGACGGGCTGAGCTTCGACATCCGCGAAGGCGAGTGCTTCTCGATCGTCGGCGAATCAGGCTGCGGCAAGACCACCACGCTCCTGGAAATCATGGAATTCCACAAGAACCAGGACGGCGAGGTGACCATCGGCGGACTGAGCAACAAGGCCGCCTCGGACGCCAGCACCAAGAGCGCCATGCGCAAGGAACTCCAGATGGTGTTCCAGGACCCCACCGGCGCCCTCGACCCGCGCTTCACCGTCTACGAGGTCCTGGCCGAACCCCTGGTCAACGCCGGGATGGCCAAGCAGGACATCCGGAAGCGGATCCTGGAGCTGATGGAGCTCGTTGGGCTCCAGCCGGACCACGTGAACCGCTTCCCGAACCAGTTCTCCGGCGGCCAGCGGCAGCGCGTCGGGATTGCCCGAGCCCTCGCCGTGAACCCCAAGCTGGTGGTCCTGGACGAGCCAGTCTCCGCCCTCGACGTGTCCGTGCAGGCCGGCGTGATCAACCTCCTGGACCAGCTCCGCGCCGAACTCGGGCTGAGCTACCTGATGGTGGCCCACGATCTCTCGGTGGTGCGCCACATCTCGAACCGCGTGGCCGTCATGTACCTGGGCAAGATCGTGGAGATCGGCGACGTGGACAGCGTCTTCGACAACCCGCGCCACCCGTACACCCGCGCGCTGCTGTCCGCGATCCCGGTCCCGGACCCGCAGCTGGAGCGCACCCGCGAACGCATCATCCTGCAGGGCGACCTGCCCTCGCCGCTGGATGCGCCCAAGGGCTGCAACTTCGCCTCGCGCTGCCCGGTATTTGCCGCGCTGCCTGCCGCGAAGCAGGAGAAGTGCCTCACCATCGAGCCGCGCCTGGAAACGGCCGCGGCGCCGCGGCCTGACCACGGCGCGGATCCGGCAGCGGCAGTGCCCGCGGCCCCCACAGACCAGCAATTCGCCTGCTTCTACCCGGACGGCGAACTGGACGCGGACATGCTCGTGGTCCACGAAACCAACTGACCTACCAGTCACACGCATCACAACTCGCACCAAAAATGAAGGGAACACCATGAAGAATCTGACCAAGATCGGCGGGGTTACCGCCGTCGTGGCAGCGCTCGCGCTGACCGCTTGCGGCGGAGGGGGCGGCGGCGGAGCCACCGGTCCCGAGGCTGGCAAGGGCCAGGACGCCGGCAGCGATCTGGCGAAGCTCGTCAGCATCAACGCGAAGGACGCCAAGGACCTTCAGCCGGGCGGTACTGTCACGCTGCCGCTGGGCAACATCGGGCCGGACTTCAACGGGTTCTCCAACAACGGCAACAGCGCGGACAACACCGCACTGCACCGCCCGATCGACCAGGCCGGCACGTGGGGCTGCTGGAACTTCGACTTTGACGGCACCGCCTCCGTCAACAAGGACTTCTGCGAAGACGTCAAGAGCGAGGTCAAGGACGGCAAGCAGACCATCACCATCAAGGTGAACGAGAAAGCCACCTACAACGACGGCACGCCGATCGACGTCAAGGCCTTCGAAAACACCTGGAACATGCTCAAGGGCGAAAACAAGGACATCGACATCGTCAGCTCCGGCGCGTACGAGTTCGTGGATTCCGTCAAGGCCGGTGCCAGCAACAAGGAAGTTGTTGTCACCACCACCCAGCCCGTCTACCCGCTGGACTCCCTCTTCACCGGCCTGATCCACCCGGCCGTGAACACCCCGGAGATCTTCAACACCGGCTTCACCGGCGACATGCACCCGGAGTGGATGGCCGGTCCGTTCAAGCTGGACCAGTACGACAGCGCAGCCAAGACTGTCACCCTCGCCCAGAACGACAAGTGGTGGGGCGCCAAGCCGGTCCTGGAGAAGGTTGTCTTCCGCCAGCTGGAGAGCAGCGCCGCGATCGCTGCCTTCAAGAACGGTGAGATCGACGGCGTCTCCGCCAACACCATCACCCCGTACAAGCAGCTCGACGGCACCAAGAACTCCGAGATCCGCCGTGGCCAGCGCCTGTTCGCCGGCGGCCTGAACCTCAACGCCCAGAAGGCCCCGCTGACCGACGTCGCGATCCGCAAGGCGATCTTCACCGCCGTCGACCGCGAAGCGCTGCGCAAGGTCCGCTTCAACGGCCTGAACTGGGAAGAAACCAGCTCCGGATCGATGATGCTGCTGCCGTTCTCCAAGTACTACCAGGACAACTACCCCGTTAAGGAGACCGGCGCCGAAGCCGCCAAGAAGGTCCTGACCGAGGCCGGCTACACGGCCAACGCGGCGGGCATCATGGAGAAGGACGGCGTTCCCGCGGCCTTCAAGATCAGCAACTTCGGTGACGATCCCACCACCCTGGCCTTCGCGCAGACCCTGCAGAACCAGCTCAAGGCCGGCGGCATGGACGTCGGAATCGACCAGCGCGCCTCCGCCGACTTCGGCAAGGTCCTGGGCAGCCGCGACTTCTTCCTGAGCGTGTCCGGCTACACCGTCGGCGCCGACGCCACCGACGCCGTCAAGCAGTTCTACGATTCCAAGACGAACGAGAACGAACTCGGCGACGCCGAACTGGACGCCGACATCAAGAAGCTCTCGACCATCGCCGACAACACCGAGCGCAACAAGGCAGCGATGGAAGTTGAGAAGAAGCACATGGAGAAGTTCTTCTCCATGGGTGTTGTGATGAACGGTCCGCAGATCTCCTTCGTGCGCACCGGCCTGGCCAACTACGGCCCGTCCCTGTTCAAGAGCCTGTCCCAGGTTCCGGACTGGACCACCCTCGGCTGGGAAAAGAAGTAGTCCCCAGCAGATAGAACCAAGCCAGGTCGGCTAAGGCCGGCGTCTCCCGGAACTCGGGGGCGCCGGCCTTCGCCGTCCTCCCCGGGGATTCAACGGGATCCGCGGGGGTAGCGTAGGTGCCATGACAACAGACACCAACCGGCCCATCCGCACCGCCGTCGCGGGCTTCGGTCTTTCCGGCAGCGTCTTCCACGCGCCGCTGATCGCCGCGAACCCCGCCTTCTCCCTCAATGTCATTTCCACTTCCGACGCCGGCCGGCAGGCCGCGGCCTCCGCCGCGTACCCGGGGGCCCGGATTGTGGACGCCCCCGCGGCCATCCTCGGGCTTGCCGGCGAGCTGGACCTGCTGGTGCTGGGCACGCCCCCGGCCACCCACTACCCGCTCGCGAAGGCCGCACTGGAAGCCGGACTCGACGTCGTCGTGGACAAACCCTTCGCGGTGCACAGCGCCGAGGGCGAGGAACTGATCGCCCTCGCCGGCCGGCTGGGGCGCGTCCTCACGGTCTTCCAGAACCGGCGCTGGGACGGGGACTTCCTCACCGTCCAGGCCCTGCTGGACAGCGGCGCACTCGGCACGGTCTCGCGGTTTGAATCACGCTTCGAGCGCTGGTCACCCGGGGTCGCCAAGGCCTGGAAGGCCTCCGCGACGGCGGACGACGGCGGCGGGGTGCTGTTCGACCTCGGCACGCATCTGCTGGACCAGGCCCTCGAGCTCTTCGGCCCGGCCACGGTGACCCACGCGGAACTGCAGGCGCGCCGGCCGGGAGAGAAGGTCGACGACGACGTGTTCCTGGCCCTCCGGCATGATTCCGGGGTCACCAGCCACCTGTGGATGAACATGCTCTGCGCCCAGCAGGGGCCGCGCTACCGGCTGCTGGGCAGCGAGGGCGGTTTCACGAAGCACGGCGTGGACCCGCAGGAGCCCTTCATCGTCGCCGGCGGGAGCCCGTCGGATCCGGACTACGGCGTCGAGGACAGCGACTGGGCGGGCATGCTCGGCCGCGACGGCCACCTGGACCGGCTGCCCACCGAGCGCGGCGCCTACCCGGAGTTCTACCGGCTCCTGGCCGAGAAGATCAGCGACGGCGGTGCGGCCTCGGCGCTGCCCCTCCCGGTCGACCCCGCGGGCCCGGTGGAAGTGCTGCGGCTGATCGAACAGGCCCGGGCGCTGGCTTAAAAAGCAATCGACTGCTCCGTAGATGCCGTTCTGAGGGTTCAGAAGGGCGTCTACGGAGCAATCGATGCTCAAACGGTGGCGCGGAGGCTGACCGGTTACGCGGAGACCAGCTCGTGCCAGTCGGCGACGAGGGGCAGGTTGTGCGCCTCGGAGACGGAGCGGTGCGCAACCTTGCCGCCGGCGATGTTCAGGCCGGCCGCCAGGGAGGCGTCACGCTCGAACGCGGCCTTGACGCCGAGGTTTGCCAGCGCGACGGCGTAGCGCAGGGTGACGTTGGTCAGCGCGTACGTGGAGGTGTTCGGGACGGCGCCCGGCATGTTGGCAACGCAGTAGAAGATCGTGTTGTGGACCTTGTACGTCGGTTCCTGGTGCGTGGTGGGGTGCGTGTCCTCGAAGCAGCCGCCCTGGTCCACGGCGATGTCGACCAGCACGGAGCCGGGCTTCATCCGGGAGACGAGCTCGTTGGTGACCAGCTTGGGTGCCTTGGCGCCGGGGATCAGCACGGAGCCGATGACGAGGTCGGCGTCGACCACGGACTTCTCGATCTCGTAGGCGTTGGAGGCAACCGTCTTGAGCCGGCCCTGGTACTGGGCATCCAGTTCGCGCAGGCGGTTGATGTTGATGTCCAGGATGGTGACGTCCGCGCCGAGGCCCAGGGCCATTGCTGCGGCGTTGGTTCCGGCGACACCGGCACCCAGGACAACCACCTTGGCCGGGCGGACGCCCGGAACGCCGCCGAGCAGCACACCCTTGCCGCCGGCCGGAGCCATCAGCGAGGTGGCGCCCACCTGGACGGACAGCCGGCCGGCAACCTCGGACATCGGGGCCAGCAGCGGCAGGGTGCGGCCTTCCTGGACGGTCTCGTAGGCGATGGCGGTGACGCCGCTGTTGATGAGCTGCTGCGTCAGTTCCGGCTCGGCGGCCAGGTGCAGGTAGGTGAAGAGGATCAGGCCCTTGCGGAAGCGGTGGTACTCCGCCTTGACCGGTTCCTTGACCTTCATGACCATGTCGGCGCGTGCCCACACGTCATCGGCGTCGGCCACGATCTCGGCGCCGGCGATCGCGTATTCCTCGTCCGTGATGCCCGAGCCCAGGCCTGCGCCGCGCTCCACCAGGACCGAGTGGCCGTGGGTGCGGAACTCGTGCACGCCAGCAGCGGTGATGGCGACGCGGAATTCGTTGTTCTTGATCTCTTTGGGTACACCGATGATCATTTTTTGGGCTCCAGTGCTGGTGGCCTTGTGGGCCGGGGTGTGTGGGATGTCGTAATTCCAGAATAAATCCCGCTGTGAGGCAGGCGACAGGGCCGGGCTGCCGCCCGCGGGGCCGTCCCCCGGAATTCCGCGGAACTTGAAAACACTGGATAGACATTTGTCGACCCGCGGAGCGTCAGGTGTCGCCTCGTGTCCGTCCGGCAGTAGTCTGGCAGCATGCAGCAGCAGGACGTGGAACAGCTCGTGGAGCGGGTGGCGCTGAAACTGGGCCGGGGCCTCTCGCTCGAAGACCTGGACGGGCTCCTGCTCGCCTACAGCTCCAACCAGTCGCACGCGGACCGGGTCCGGGTGAACTTCCTGCTCAGCAAGAGGGTCCCGGTGGACGTCAGCGCCTGGCAGCTCTCGCACGGGATCGCGACGGCGGTGCGTCCGGTCGTCGTGCCGGCGAACGAGGAGCTGGGCATGCTGGGCCGGGTCTGCGTGCCGTTGATGGTGCGCGGGTTCCGGGTGGGGTACCTGTGGGTGCAGCTGGACGCCGGGGAGCCCGGCGCGACGTCGGTGCTCGCGCAGTTGCCGGAGGTGGCCGGCGAGCTGGAACAGCTCTCCACGCTGTTGCTGGATTCGAACACCGCCGAATCGGAGTTCCGCCGCCGCCGCGAGCAGGAATTCCTGGCCGCCTGCCGCGGCGAGGCCAATGCCGTGGCGGCCGTGGCCGGCTGGAAGGAAGTGCAGGGGCGCGGGCCCTGGCAGCTGGTGACCGTACTCGACGCCGACGGCTGGGCTGAGGACTCGGACCCGATCGCCGCCACCCTGATCCACCGCTCCGCCGCGCTGCAGGCGACCATCGGCGTGGACGCCGCGTTGTTCAGCGCCGGCACCGAGACCCACGCCGTGGTGCTCTTCCGGGAATCCACCGGCCGGGCGAACCACGCCCAGGTGCTGGTCCACTACCAGCTGGAACTGGCCAAACGCTCCGGCCGGCCGGTCCGGCGGATCATCCTCGGCACGTCCGAGGGCTTCGCGAAACCGCGGGAACTCGCGGAAGCCTACCGGCAGTCCCGGCAGGCGGCGCAGGCTGCGGCGGTGGACCCGCAGCTGGGCGAACTGGTTGACTCCCGCGCCACCGGCCCCTACCAGCTGCTGGCCTCCGCCGGCGGCGGCGCCGGGGCCTGGGCGGATTCCGGCTCGGTCTATTTCCGGATCCTGGAGGACCACGACCGGAACAATGAACTGTTGCCCGTGCTGGAGCTGTTCTACGACAACGACGGCTCGGTCCAGGAAGTGGCGGACAAGCTGCATCTGCACCGCAGCAGCATCTACAACCGGCTCGGCCGGATCCGCCAGCTCCTGGGGGTCGACCCGCTCAAGGGGATGGTCCGGCTGGAACTCCATGCGGCGCTCAAGGCGCGGCGCTGGGCTGCGCGCCCCAGGATCTAGCCCTTCGCGAAGACCGGGAGGCTAGCTGCCGTGGCCGTCCCGTTTGGGGCTGTCGGCGTCGAAGGCCAGGCCCGGCCCGGACCGGCGGACGCCGTCTTCGGCCTCCTGGGCTGGTTCGCGGGCAGCCTCCTGGGCTGATTCACGTGCGGCGTCCCGCTTGCGGCGGGAAATCCTGCTGTCCATCCACATCGAGACGGCCACAAACGCGACACAGCTGGACATGAAAGTGGCTGTGTTGTTCAGCCCCATCGCGGTTCCGAGGATGCCGGTGAGCACCATGGCGGCTATGCCAGCCACGATGTGCCACCCTCTGAACTTACCCACGTTTCAAGCGTAACCCCGGCCTTCTCCGCGTTCCCGCGCAGGGCCGAGATCGTTGCTTGATCCTTATCACGCCTTCACGAAGCATCAGCGGCGCCGTCATGCTCGGGCGCCGACGCTCCGTCGGACGTACTGTTCTTCTTCTGCGTTTCGAGCCAGGCCATGATGTCCGCAAGCCTGATCCGCCGGTGCGTGCCCCGGTACTCCACCGGGATTTCGCCCCGGTCCGTCATGTTCCGCAGATACGTGTGCGAGATGCCGGCCAGCTCCGCGGCCCTCGACGTCGTGAGCATCTCCTCGACGCTGCTGACCGTGACGGCCTCGCCCCGGCTGAACCTGCCCAGCAGGTCGACGACGGCGTCCCGCGCCGCCGGCGGCAGCCGGTGCACGGTGCCGTCCACGAACACCGTGATGTCGTGGCTGCCGTTCAGGGCGTACTTGAGTTTCTGCGCGTCCTCGGCCGGAAGGCCGGCCGTTACCCGGGGAGCTATCAGTGCCATGGACTGCATCCTAGCGCCCCGGGTTGAGGCGCACACTGCCTCGGCCGGACTACGGTGCTACAGCCCGAGCTCCTCCAGCACCGGCAGCTTCTCCCGGACCCACGCGCGCGCCTCGGTGGCGCTCGGCGCGGACAGGGCCAGCTTGGCCAGCTCCTGCGCTTCGGCGAGCGTGACGGTCTTGAGCACGGCTGCCACGGCGGCGAGCGAGCGTGCCGTCATGGACAGCGTGGTGACGCCGAGCCCGGTCAGCACGACGGCGAGGGCCGGATCCGCAGCGGCCTCGCCGCAGACGCCGACCGGCTTGTTGTGGCCCTCGGCGGCGGAGCCCTCGACCGTCAGGCCCACGAGCCGGAGCACGGCGGGCTGCCACGGGGTGTTCAGCGCTGCCAGCGGGCCGAGCTGGCGGTCCGCGGCCATGGCGTACTGGGTGAGGTCGTTGGTGCCCAGGCTCGCGAAGCCCACCTCGCGGAGGATCGCCTCGGCGGTGAGGGCCGCGGAGGGGACCTCCACCATGACGCCGGGGGTCTTGATCCCGGCCGCGGCGCACATGCCGGCGAACCGGGCGGCCTCCTCGGCCGTGGAAATCATCGGCGCCATGACCCAGACGTCCGCCTCGGATTCCTGTTCGGCCCGGGCGATTGCCTGCAGCTGGCGTTCCAGCACGCCGGGCGTGGTGAAGTCGGTCCGGTAGCCGCGGACCCCCAGGGCCGGGTTGGGCTCGGTGGCGTCGGTCAGGAACGGCAGGGGCTTGTCCGCGCCGGCGTCGAGTGTCCGCAGCACCACTTTCTTGCCCGGGAAGGCGTCGAACACGCCCTTGTAGGCGGCGGCCTGCTCGTCCACGGTGGGCTCCGTGTCGCGTTCCAGGAAGCAGAACTCGGTCCGGAACAGGCCCACGCCCTGCGCGTTGAGCTTGGCGGCGGCCACGGCGTCCTTGGCGCCGCCGACGTTGGCCAGCAGCGGCACCAGGTGGCCGTCCGCCGTCGCGCCCGTACCGTCGAAGTCGGCCAGCAGCGATGCGGTGGCGGCCCAGCTGGCCGCGGCGGCGCGCAGGGATTCGTCCGGGTCCGCGCGTGATGAGGCCGGCGGCGCCGTCCACGTAGACTTCGGTGCCGTCGGCGAGCTGGTCGACCCCGGCGGCGGCCACAACGGCCGGCAGGCCGAGCGAGCGGGCAATGATGGCCGTGTGGGACTGCGGACCGCCGCCGGCGGTGAGCAGTGCCAGGACCTTCTCGGGATCCAGGGTGGCGGTGTCGGCCGGCGCCAGGTCCTCGGCGATGAGGATGAACGGAGTGGGGGACGTGGGGATCCCGGGGGCGGGCACGCCGCGGAGTTCGGCCACGATCCGGGCGCGGACGTCCAGGACGTCGGTGGCGCGTTCGGCCATGTAGCCGCCCAGGTTGTGCAGCATTTCGGAAACCGAGGCGCCGGCCTCCCAGATGGCCCGCTGCCCGGACGTGCCGCGGCCGATCAGCTTGGTGGCGCTCTTCAGGAGCATGGTGTCCGTGGCCATCAGCGCGGTGGCCTCCAGGACCGCCTTCCCGTCGCCGCTGACCGTCTCGGACCGGGCCTTGAGCTCGTCGTGGACCGCCTTGGCGGCTGTTTTGAGCGCCGCCGAGGCCTCCTCGGCCGTGACACCCGCCGGCAGTTGCTCGCCGGCCGGGGGTTCGCTGATCGGTTTGGGCATCTGACGGACGGTACCGATGATGCGGCCGGGGCTGACGCCTACTCCTGGGAAGTTCTGCACTGAAGGTCCTCATTCTCTGCCGTGGCCGGAAGCCGGTATCAGGTGCCGCCGCTGATCCGGTAGATCCTTCGTACGGCCGGCTGACGGCTACGTCAACAGGCGGATCGCGGTACCTGAAAAAATTGTATGTGATGCACTTCATATAGCGTTGCTATAGGTGCTAGGGTAGCGGTTATGAGTTTAGATGGCCAGCTTCCGCCAAAAACGCGACTGCTCCGTGCAGCCGCCGAGCTGCTGGCCAACTCAGCCGGAGGGGCGGTCTCCACCCGCCAGATCACCAAGCTGGCGGGAGTGACGGCCCCTACCCTTTATCACCACTTCGGTGACAAGGAAGGGCTGTTCGACGCCGTCGTCGCGGCCGGTTTTGAAGAGTACGTGGCGGACGAACGCGATTTCGCGCCGTCCGGCCATCCGCTGGAAGATATCCGGCGGATGTGGGACAAGCACGTGGCGTTCGGGCTCAAGCAGCCGGAACTGTACTTGGTCATGTTCGGCAATATCCGCCCTGAGAGCCGTCCGGCCATCGTCGCCGATGCGGAGGCCCTGATGGAGGAGCTGCTGAACAAGGCCGCCGTCACGGGCCAGCTCAATGTCCCGCCCCGGGAAGCGGCCCGGAGCATCCTGGCGGCCAACGTGGGTGTGACGCTCATGTTGATCGCCGAAAAGGTACCCGAGCGGAATCTCGAGCTTTCCACCATGACCCGCGACGCCATGATCTTTGCCGTTTCCACGGACCAGGCCAGGACCTCCGGGACTGAAGATTCCGGAAAATCCTCAGTGGTCGTGGCGGCCATCGCATTGAACGCAGCACTCCAGGCGTCGCACTCGGACCAGCTCTCCAGCTCTGAACTCAAGCTGTTCCTCGAATGGCTCCACAGAATCTCCACCAGCTCCACCAGCTAGCTCGTCGAAATTATCGGACCATCCTGCGGTGCAGCAGGAATCACGGTTAGGAAATCACATGGCAACAGAGACAGTTGCAAAACCCCGCACCAGCGTGCGGGTTGGCGTCCAGAAGTTCGGGACGTTCCTGTCCGGAATGATCATGCCCAACATCGGCGCATTCATCGCCTGGGGCCTCATCACGGCGCTCTTCATCGAGAAGGGCTGGATTCCGGTCCCGCAGCTCGGCGGCTTCGGCACGGACGCGGAGGGAGTGCCGAACACGGGCCTGGTCGGCCCCATGATCACCTACCTGCTGCCTCTCCTGATCGCCTACACCGGCGGCCGGATGGTCTATGACGTCCGCGGCGGCGTGGTTGGCGCCATCGGCACCATGGGCGTGATCGTCGGCGCCGGCATCCCGATGTTCATCGGTGCCATGATCATGGGCCCCCTCGGCGGCTGGACCATGAAGAAGATCGACTCGATCTGGGACGGGAAGATCCGGCCCGGCTTCGAGATGCTGGTGAACAACTTCTCCGCCGGTATCTGGGGTGCGCTGCTGGCCATGCTCGGCTTCTACGGGATCTCCCCGCTGGTCACCGCCTTCAGCACGGCTGCCGGCAACGGCGTCCAGTTCCTGGTCAACAACGGCCTGCTGCCCCTGACCAGCATCTTCATCGAACCGGCCAAGGTACTGTTCCTCAACAACGCCATCAACCATGGTGTGCTGACCCCGCTGGGCATCCAGCAGTCGCTGGAGCAGGGCAAGTCCATCCTGTTCCTGCTTGAGGCCAACCCCGGCCCGGGCCTCGGCATCCTGCTCGCCTACATGTTCTTCGGCAAGGGCCTGGCCAAGGCATCGGCGCCCGGCGCCGCAATCATCCACTTCTTCGGCGGCATCCACGAGATCTACTTCCCGTACGTGCTGATGAAGCCGATCCTCATCCTCGCCGCGATCGGCGGCGGCATGACCGGCATCGCGACGCTGGCCATCACCAACTCCGGCCTCGTGGCCCCGGCGGCCCCGGGATCCATCATCGCGGTGATCGCCCAGACAGCCCGCGACAGCTACTTCGGCGTGATCCTCTCGGTGGTGCTCGCCACCACGGTCTCCTTCCTGATCGCTTCGGTAATCCTGAAGTCCAGCAAGACCCCCGAGGGTGAAACCGAAGACGGCCTCAGCGCCGCCACCTCGAAGATGGAGGCCATGAAGGGCAAGAAGAGCTCGGTCTCCTCCCACCTCACCGGTGGGGGAGCGGCCGGCGGCGGCGTTGCCGTGCTCTCCGGTCCGGTCAACAACATCGTCTTTGCCTGCGACGCCGGCATGGGCTCCAGCGCGATGGGCGCCTCGGTGCTGCGGAACAAGATCAGGGCTGCCGGCTTCCCGGAGGTCAAGGTCACCAACTCCGCCATCGCCAACCTCAGCGACACCTACGACATCGTCATCACGCACCAGGACCTGACCGAGCGGGCCCAGCCCGTGACCGCCAGCGCCGTGCACGTGTCCGTGGACAACTTCATGAACAGCCCGCGCTACGACGAAATCGTTGAGCTGGTCCGGAGCAGCAACTCGGACGCCACGGACCAGGGTGCGCCCGCCGCGGCAGCCCCCGCTGCCGGCGCCGTAGCTGACACCACCGCTGACACCGACGAGGGCGCCGGTCCCGCCGGCATCCTGGTGGCCGAGAGCGTTGTGCTCAACGGCACGGCAACCACGCGCGACGCCGCCATCGACGAGGCCGGCCGGCTCCTGCTGGCCCGCGGCGCCGTCGATACCGGCTACGTGGACGCCATGCACGAACGCGAGGAATCCGTGTCCACGTACATGGGCAGCTACCTCGCCATCCCGCACGGCACCAACGCCGCCAAGGACCACATCCTGAAGTCCGCGGTCTCCGTCGTCCGCTACCCGGACGGCATCGACTGGAACGGCAAAGAGGTGAAGTTCGTCGTCGGCGTCGCAGGCATCAACAACGAGCACCTGCACATCCTGTCCTCGATCGCGAAGGTCTTCACCAACAAGGCGCAGGTGGCGCAGCTTGAGGCTGCCACCACGGTCGAGGAAGTCCTGGACCTGTTCGGAAAGGTCAACTCCTAGTGAAGGCTGTTCATTTCGGAGCCGGAAACATCGGGCGCGGATTCGTGGGCCTGCTGCTGCACGAGGCGGGGTATGAGGTGGTGTTTGCGGATGTCGCGGACGCCCTGATCACCCAGCTGGCCGCCGCGGACAGCTACCAGGTCCACGAGGTGGGGGAACACCCCACCGTCCGCACCGTGGACAACTTCCGCGCCCTGAACTCCGGCAGCGAGGAAGCGGACGTCATCGCCGAAATCGCGACGGCGGACATTGTCACCACGGCGGTGGGGCCGCACATCCTCAAGTTCGTGGCACCCGTGATCGCCAAGGGACTCGCCGCCCGGCCGGCAGGACTGGCTCCGCTGCAGGTGATGGCGTGTGAAAACGCCATCAACGCCACGGACATCCTCAAATCCGAGATCGCCCAGCAGTGGGATGCGGCTGCCGGCTCCCTGGACGCGGCCGCCGTGTTCGCGAACACGGCGGTGGACCGGATCGTGCCCAACCAGGAGGCCGGACAGGGCCTGGACGTCACGGTGGAGACGTTCTACGAATGGGTCATCGACCGGACCCCGTTCACGGGCAACGAGCCGGTGATTCCGGGCGCGACCTTCGTGGACAACCTGGAGCCGTACATCGAACGGAAGCTGTTCACCGTGAACACCGGGCACGCCTCGGCAGCGTACTTCGGTTTCGAAGCCGGGGTGGAGAAGATTTCCGAGGCCATGGCCGATCAGGACGTGGCGGCGGATGTCCGCGCTGTCCTGGACGAGACCAAGGAACTGCTGGTGGCCAAGCACGGCTTCAACCGCGAGGAGCAGGAAGCCTACGTCCAGAAGATCCTGGGCCGCTTCACCAACCCGCACCTGCCGGACACCGTGAACCGGGTGGGCCGGGCGCCGTTGCGCAAGCTCAGCCGGCACGAACGCTTCATCGGACCCGCCGCGGAGCTGGCCGAACGCGGGATTGTCCCCGAGGCCCTGCTCGGCGCGATCGCCGCGGCCCTGCGCTTCAACGACCCCGCCGACGCCGAGGCCGTGGAGCTCGCGAAGATCCTCGCGGCCTCCACTCCGGAGGAAGCGACCAAGCAGGTCACCGGACTCTCCCCGGACCATCCGCTGTTCCCGGCCGTGGCAGCCGTGGTGGAGGAAGCCAAGGCAAACGCCTAACCCGCCCGGATTAACGGAGCAGACGCCGACGCCGGAACCCTCACGGGTCCCGGCGTCGGCGTCTTTGTGTCTCCTGCCGGCAGCAGCGCTTGTGCTAGCCGACCGAAGCGGTTTCGGCGTCGGACATTGCCTTCCATTCGGCAACGCGCGCCTGGTGCACCGGGGAACGGCGGACGACGGCGTACGCGACGCCCAGGACCGCAAACCAGGCCGGGGTGACCAGCAGTGCCGTCAGCGTGTCCGGCTGTGTGGTCAGGGCCCAGACCAGGAACGCGAAGAACGCGAAGACCACCCACACCATCGGGATGCCGCCGGGCATCTTGAACGGCGACGCAGCGTGCAGTTCCGGACGGCGTTTCCGGAACACGAGGTAGCTGGCCAGGATGATGCTCCAGACGAACATGAAGCAGACGGCGGAGACGGTGGTGACCATGTCGAACGCCACGCCGACGTCCTTGCCGGCGTAGAGCAGCGCGACGCCGGCCAGCAGCAGCACGCAGGAGAGGAACAGGGCGTTCTGCGGGACCTTGCGGCGGGAGAGGCGGCCGAAGAGCTTGGGGGCGTCGCCGTCGTTGGCCAGGCCGAACACCATCCGCGACGTGGAATAGATGCCGGAGTTCGCCGACGACATCGCCGAGGTCAGCACCACAAGGTTCACCACGGTGGCCGCGATGCCCAGCCCGGCAAGCGAGAACATTGCGATGAACGGGCTCTGGCCGGCCTTGAACTCGGTCCACGGGGTCACTGACATCAGGATGATCAGGGCGCCGACGTAGAACAGCATGACGCGCAGCGGGATGGCGTTGATGGCGCGGGGCAGGTTGTGCTCCGGGTTCTTGGTCTCGGCCGCAGCGGTTCCCACGAGTTCAATGCCCACAAATGCGAAGACGGCGATCTGGAAACCGGCCACAAAGCCCATGAATTCCTTGGGGAAGAAGCCGCCGTGGCTCCACAGATTGGTGAAGGTGGCCGTGCCGGCGTTGGACTGGAACCCGGTGAAGATCATCACCAGGCCCACAACGATCAGCGCCACGATGGCCACGATCTTGATGAGCGCGAACCAGAACTCGGTCTCGCCGAAGGCCTTCACGGTGGGCAGGTTCAGCAGGAGCAGGATGATGATGGTGGCGATGCCCGGAACCCACAGCTGGATGCCCGGCCAGAGCTGTTCGGCGTAACCGGCGATCGCGATCACGTCGGCCACGCCGGTGACCACCCAGCAGAACCAGTAGGTCCAGCCGGTGAAGAATCCCGCCCAGGGGCCGAGGAGGTCGCCGGCGAAGTCGCTGAAGGACTTGTAGTCCAGGTTGGACAGCAGCAGCTGGCCCATGGCCCGCATGACGAAGAACAGCATGAAGCCGATGATCATGTACACGAAGATCACGGACGGTCCGGCCACCGAAATCGTCTTGCCCGAGCCCATGAAGAGGCCGGTGCCGATGGCGCCGCCGATGGCCAGGAGCTGGATGTGCCGGTTGCTCAGCGAGCGTGCGAGGTGGGGCTCGGTGTCCCGGCTGGGGGCAATCCGCTGCCCCGTAGTTGTCTGTTCGGGCATATCAACAATCCTTCGTTTGGTCCGCCGAGGGTGACGGCGGTTACAAATCAGCCTCTCCAAAGTACAGGCTCGGAAATCGTTGTGCGGTGCCGGCGGCGCCCTGTCCGTCATGGCAGGCTGGTGGGGTGACTTCAAATTCAAGTGACCGGCCTGCCCTGCTAGCATTCGGCCCGCTCGTGGACGCCGGCGGCGGGACGTTCCGGCTCCGCATCGCCGAACGCGGGGACCTGCCCGCCATTCTCCGGCTGCTGGCCGACGACCGCCTGGGGACGGGCCGCGAGGACCTGTCCGATCCCACCCCGTACCTGGCTGCGTTCGACGCGATCGACGCCGATCCCGCCCACCTGCTGATGGTGGGGGAGTGGACCCCCGGCGACGGAAGCGGAAGCCGCGTGGCCGCCACGTTCCAGCTCAGCTTCCTGCCGGGACTCTCGCGGCGGGGCTCGTGGCGCGCCCAGCTGGAGGCCGTCCGGGTCGCGGCCGGGCTGCGGAGCCACGGCGTGGGCGCGGCGATGGTGCAGTGGGCCATCGACGAATCCCGGCGCCGGGGCTGTTCCCTCATGCAGCTCACCACGGACAAATCCCGCACCGGCGCCCACCGGTTCTACGAGCGGCTGGGCTTCGCGGCGAGCCATGAGGGGATGAAGCTGGTCCTCTGAGGGCTGCTGCCCTTGGACCGTGGCGGCGCGGCCACTAGGCTACCGAGGCATGGACCCAGATGAAACGGACGACGCCGGGCTGCTGGCCCTCGCGCAGGATTTCCGCGAGGCGCTCCGCCACAGCATCTACCTGGTCCGGCGCCTTGACGCCGACGGAGAACTCAGCGCCGCCCAGCTCAGCACGCTCAAGATGCTCGAGGCCGACGGCGCCCGGGTGGGTGAGATCGCCCGGAACCTCGGAGTGAAGGTCCCGAGCGCCACCGAGCAGATCATCAAACTCGAACGCGCCGGCCTGGTCCGGCGGGACCCTGACCCGGACGATTCCCGCGGGGTCCGGGTGCGGCTCACGGAGCCGGGCGCCGCCGCCGTCGCGTCCGCCAACGCCCGCCGCAACGCCATCATGGCCGCCATCCTCGGGTCCCTCCCCGCGGGAGACCGGGCGGCCCTCGCGGCGGCCCTGCCGGTGATCGGGAGGATCAACGAGACGCTGCAGGCCCCGGGGATCCTTCCGCCGGCGCTGCCGGGTACCCCGCAGACCATCCCGCCGAGGTGACAGAAAACGCCCATGCTCCGCGGGAACATGGGCGTTAACTGTCACCTCGGTGACGTGGAACGGGTCAGGACTTGGCGGACGCCTTTGCAGACTCCTTCGCGGAGCCCTTGGGCACGAAGAGGGTGTCGGCCTGCTCCAGGGACATGCCGTTGGTCTCCGGCACCTTGAACATCACGAAGAAGAACGACGCCGCCGCGAACAGCGCGTACATGGCGTACGTGAGCGGCAGGGAGGCGGCGGCCATCACCGGGAAGCTCAGGGTGATGGCGAAGTTCGCGATCCACTGCGCGGCCGCGGCAAGGCCAAGGGCGCGGGCCCGGATGCGGGACGGGAAGATTTCGCCGAGCAGCACCCAGACCAGCGGGCCCCAGGACGCGCCGAAGCTGATCACGAAGACGTTGGCGGCGACCAGCGCGGCCGGACCCCAGGCGCCGGGCAGCGAGATCGTGTCGCCGGAGCCGGTGGCCGAGCCGAAGGCCAGGGCCATGGTGCCGAGCGAGACGGCCATGCCGATGGAGCCTGCCAGCATGATCGGACGGCGCCCGATCCGGTCCACCAGGGCGATCGCCACAAGCGTCACCAGGATGTTGGTGATGGCCGTGGCCACGGAGATCGTGAGCGAATCCTTTTCCTGGAAGCCCACGGCCTTCCACAGGGTCGTGGAGTAGTAGAAGATCACGTTGATGCCGACGAACTGCTGCAGCACGGAGAGGATGATGCCGATCCAGACCACCGGCTGCAGGCCGAAGGCCTTGCCGCGCAGGGAGCCCTTCTGGCCCGCGAGCTTGTCCTCGTCGATGGCCTTCTTGATGTCGCGCAGGTGCCGGTCCGAGTCATCGTCCGGCGCGATCGACTTGAAGACCTTCAGGGCCTCCTCGTCCTTGCCCTGGAACACCAGGAACCGGGGCGACTCGGGCAGGGTGAAGGCGATCCAGCCGTAGACCACGGCGGGAAGGGCGGCGGCCATGAACATCCAGCGCCAGGCCTCCAGACCGAACCACAGGGCCTGGTCCGCGCCGCCTGCGGAGGTCGCGAACAGGGCGTCGGAGAGCAGGGCGGCGAAGATGCCGGTGGTGATTGCCAGCTGCTGCAACGAGGCCAGGCGGCCACGGACGTGGCGCGGCGAGATCTCGGAGATGTAGGCCGGGGCGATGACCGAGGCCAGGCCGATGCCGAGCCCGCCCACCAGGCGCCAGAAGATCAGGTCCCAGACGCCGAACGCGAAGCCGGTGCCGATGGCGCTGACCAGGAACAGCACCGCGCCGATCTTCATCGCGGGGATACGCCCGTAGCGGTCGGCGACCTTTCCGGCCAGGTAGGCGCCTGCCGCGCAGCCGAGGAGGGCCACGGCGACGGCGAAGCCGGTCACGGCCTCGCTCAGCGCGAACTCGTCCTTGATCGCGTCGACGGCGCCGTTGACCACCGAGGAGTCAAAGCCGAAGAGGAAGCCGCCGACGGCGCCCGCAACGGCAAGCCAAATCACCCGTTTCGGGATCTTGGCGGCGGTCTGGTCCTGGGTGATGGTCATACGGCTCCCTTGGCAGTTCGCGGTCCACGGCCCTCGCCGCAACTACCCAGTCTTACACCCGCCCCGGGGTGCCGCGAATCACAAGCACCCGAAAGTGAGACGAAACATACACTTTGCCGCCGCCGGCGGCAGTGCCGGCCGGTCCGGGAACCGGAGGCGTCACGCGGAGCAGACTTTCGACGTCGGGCCGGTCCGGGGAGCCCGGTCTGGCGGCAGACAGCAACGGCAGGCAGTCCAAAAGACTGCCTGCCGTGACGTGTTCCCGTCCCTCCCGCCTAGTGGGCGGCGGCCGCGGCGCCTTCCCTGGCGGCAGCCTTCGGATCCGTGAGCTTCTTGTTCGGCAGGGCGAAGCTGACCAGGAACGCGATGCCGGTCAGGACCGCGGCGGTGAGCATCACGGCGTCGATCGACTGGGCGAAACCCTCGGTGATGGGGCGCGTCAGGACCGGGTTCGCCTGGTGCAGCCAGCTCGTGTCATTGAGCGAGTCGTTGCTCGCGCCGTTCTTGAAGAAGGCGTAGAGCGGTGGCGTTGGCGGGGTCGGCGGCCACGGCGGGGTCCTTCAGGACCGCGAGGAAGTCGGCGTTCTGCATCGCGTCCTTCATCCCGGTGGCCACCTTGTCCGCGGCCATGCTGAACAGCAGCGAGATGAACACGGCCGTGCCCACGGCGCCGCCCATGGAGCGGAAGAACGCCGCGGAGGACGTCCCCACCCCCATGTCCTTGGCGGGCACCGAGACCTGCATGGCGAGGGTGAGCGGCTGCATGCAGAAACCCAGGCCCAGGCCGAAGAACACGGCGATGGCGCCCGGGACCCACAGCGGGGTGTCCACCCCGAGGGAGAGGCCCATGACGACGGCGGCGGCGGTCAGGACGGCGGTGCCCAGGATCGGGAAGATCCGGTACGTGCCCGACGCCGAGATGGTCCGGCCCGCGGTGATGGAACCGGTCAGGATGCCCACGGTGAAGGTGATCATCATGAGCCCGGCCTCGGTGGGAGTGAGGCCCTTGACCAGCTGCAGGTACATCGGCAGCATCGCGATGGCCCCGAACATCCCGATGCCGATGATGAAGTTCAGCAGCGAGGACAGGCCGAAGGTCAGGTTCTGGAAGAGGCGGAGCGGGATCAGGGCGTAGTCGCCGGCACGCTTCTCCGCCAGCAGGAACGCCACGATCCCCACCAGGCCGAGTCCGATGCACAGCAGGGAGCTCGGGGACGTCCAGCCCCAGCTGCGGCCCTGTTCAGCCACGAGCAGCAGCGGCACAATCGCCAGGGTGATGGCCGCGGCGCCCCAGTAGTCGATCTTCTGCTTCACGTGCTTGGCCGGCAGGTGCAGGTACAGGAACACAACCGCGAGGGCGGCGAGGCCGATGGGGATGTTGATGAAAAACACCCAGCGCCAGCCGTCGAAGCCCAGGATGTTGGCGGAACCGGCGAAGGCACCGCCCACCACCGGGCCCAGCACCGAGGAGATGCCGAACACGGACATGAAGTAGCCCTGGTATTTGGCCCGGTCCTTCAGCGCAACGATGTCGCCGATGATGGTCAGGGCGAGGGCCAGGAGCCCGCCGGCCCCCATGCCCTGGATGCCGCGGGCGATCGCGAGTTCGGTCATCGAGTGGACCGAACCGGCGTACAGCGAACCGGCCAGGAAGATCACGATCGCGGCGAGGTACAGCGGGCGCCGGCCGAAGATGTCGCTCAGCTTGCCGTAGAGCGGGGTGCTCACCGTGGACGTGATGAGGTACGCCGTCGTCGCCCAGGCCTGCAGGGAGAGCCCGTCGAGGTCGTTGGCGATGGTGTAGATCGAGGTGGACACGATGGTCTGGTCCAGCGAGGACAGGAACATGCCGAGCATGAGGCCCACCATGACTGTGATGGTCTGACGGTGGGTCAGCACCTCTCCGGCCGCGCGCGCAGAGCTGGTTTTGGACATAACTGCTCCAAGGGGAAGGGTTTTGGGTTCAAGCATGAAAGTTGCTTTCAGTAACTATCTTATGTGCTGCTTTGTTCCCGCGACCACCGTTTCACCCAAGATGACGGCGGCCCCGGCTTCCGCCGATTCCCCCCGGTACGGTCAGCGTTCGATCAGGATGCCGTCCGGGTCGCACCAGATCAGGGCACCGGGCCGGATCGTCACGCCGTCGATCTCCAGTTCCACGTCGAGCTCCCCGGCGCCGGCCTTGGCGCTCTTGCGCGGGTTGCTGCCGAGCGCCTTGACGCCCAGCGGGAGTTCCGCGATGGCGGTCCGGTCGCGGATGGCGCCGTTGATGACGACGCCGGCCCAGCCGTTGGCGACGGCGCTCGCCGCGATCAGGTCCCCCATCAGCGCGGTGCGCAGCGAGCCGGCGCCGTCGACCACGAGGACGGCGCCGCCGCCCGGGGTTGCCAGGGTGGATTTCACGAGGGCGTTGTCCTCGAAGCAGCGGATGGTCCGGACCGGTCCGCTGAAGTGCGACTTGCCGCCGAGGGACTGGAACTGCACGGCCAAGGAGCTGAGCTCCTCGCCCCGGTCATCGTAAAGGTCTGCGGTGTTGACGGCGGATGCGGTCACTGGTGGCTCCCTGGCTGAACGTAGGCGTGCGGATCGTGATCCCCACGATAGTCTGGCCCCACACAGATCATCAGACTGAGTCGTCGCCAGTTCCGGGGGGAACCACATGAGCTTGTCCGACCTACCGAGCCCGGCTCCGACGTCGGCGGCGCTCGCCGAGCCGGAGCGGCGTGTCCGTCCCGTCTGGACCGCGGGCGTGGTCCTGGTCAACCTCGGCATCAATGCGGCGTTCTTCGGCCCCATCCAGGTGCTGCTCGGGCAACAGGCGGCGGCATTCAGTGAAGGGGACAAGGAAGCCATCCTCGCCCTCGTGACCGGGGCCGGCGCCGCAGTATCGCTCGTGGCCAACCCCCTGTTCGGCGCCTTCAGCGACCGCACCACCTCCCGGCTGGGCCGCCGTGTGCCGTGGGTGCTGGCCGGCGCGGTCCTGGGCGCCGCGGCCCTCATCGCGCTGGCCGGGGCGCCGAACGTCGCCGTCATGACGCTGCTCTGGTGCCTCGTGCAGGCCGGCTGCAACGGCGCCTACGCCGCCATCACCGCCGCCATCCCGGACCGCGTGCCGGTCCCGCAGCGCGGCACGGTGGGCGGGCTCGCCGCCATGGGCCAGACGGTCGGGATCCTCATCGGCGCGGTGATCGCTGCCGCCGTCACGGGAAACTTCGCCGCCGGATACCTGGTCTGCGCGGTGGCGCTGCTCGCCGGCGTCGTGCTGTATTTCTTCAAGAACGACGACGTCCCGCTGCCCGCGCAGGCCCGTCCCCCGTTCAGCCTGGCCGGGTTCGCCAAGGGTTTCTGGATTTCCCCGGCGCTCTACCCGGACTTCGCCTGGGCCTGGCTGACGCGGCTGCTGGTGAACATCGGGAACCACATGGTGACGCTCTACCTGCTGTTCTTCCTCAAGGACGCCGTCCACATCAAGGAAACCCAGGGGATCGAACCGGAGTTCGGCGTCCTGATCCTCACCGGCCTGTACGCGGTCATGGTCATAGTCACGAGCGTGATCGGCGGCCCGCTGAGCGACCGGATGGGCAAGCGCAAGCCCCTGGTCATCATCTCCTCGGTCATCATCGCGGTGGCCTCCCTCATCCTGGCCTTCGCGCCCACCTGGGCCGGCGCCCTGATCGGGGCCTCCGTGCTGGGGGTCGGCTTCGGCTGCTACCTGGCCGTGGACTTCGCGCTGATCACCCAGGTGCTGCCGACGGCGTTGAGCCGGGGCAAGGACCTGGGAGTCATCAACATCGCCAATTCACTGCCCCAGGTCCTCGCCCCGCTCATTGCCTTTCCGTTCGTGACGCTCTGGGGAGGCTACGTTTCGCTCTACGTGGCGGCCGCCGTGATCGGTCTCCTGGGGGCCGTCTTTGTGGTCAAGATCAAGGGCGTCGACTGAACGCTGGCGCCTCTGCGCGGTGCCGTGCGGCCCCCGGTCCGGCTGGCCCCGGGCACGGGGTGGTGCCGTATAGTGGACGGGAATTGCCGCGGCAGGCCTGTCGACAAACGCCCTCCGGCTGCCGAGAATAACCGACCCCCGGAACGGTGCTGATGCCTGAAAATCACTCAGATCTTCCACCGATGGCACCTACGCCCACCCTGCCCCGGCAGCGGCTCCGCTACACCCGGATCCTTGAAGTGGCCGCCGGATTCGCCCGTAAGGGACTCGACTCCGTAGTCCTTTCCGAGGTCGCGGCCAAGGCCGATGTCCCGCTGGGCACCCTCTACCGCTACTTTCCCTCCGCTACCCAGCTGGTCCTCGCCCTGTACCGCAAGCAGCTCGCGGAACTGCTCGCCGCCGCCGAGGGGCCCGAGCCGGACCCGGCGCCGGATGTCCGGTCCGAAACACGCTCCGGCACCGCTGCGGCAGGCAACGTCCCCGCCCAGGCACTCGTCGGGGTGGCCATGGAGATCTTCCATATGCGCCTCATGCAGCCCGCCGTCGAACAGTGCCTGAGCAAGGCGGTCTACGTGAAGAACACGGACACCACCCGCCTGCTGCGCGAGATCGACACCTTTGCGGAGAAGGCCGTCACCGCGGCCAGCGGGGACTCCGCCGTCTCCCGTGTGGTGCTGTTGACGGTCACCGGCCTGGTGCAGTCCGTCCGCTGCCGCCGCCTGTCCCTGTTCGAGGCTGAAGAGGACCTGAAGAAGGCCTGCTCGCTCCTGTCGCGCTGCCGCACGCCGGCGTAACAGGTCTAGACCAGTAACGGCAAAAAGTCTCACTTTTCGGTGACGTGGCTCACGCGCCGGGCTGGGGAAACGTTTCACCCGAGGTGAGGGTGTGTCGCGCGGCACCCCGGAGGCCCCCGGCGTTGTTTACCATTGCAGAACCGGAGCGGCCCCGCCGCCAGCAATTTCCCGGAGCTTCACGGCGGCCCGCCAACCTTGGGCCCTGCCGACGTTCCGCCAGCCCGTCTTGAGCACCCCGGTGCTTGAGTTCCATGAGCCGTGCGCCCACGGTGAGCCCCCAGGAGACAACGACGTGTCCACAGAAACGATCAATCCCGCCGAGTCCACTTCCCCGGCTGAGCCGGCCACCACGCTCAGCGACGAGGAGATCTTCGCATCCCACCAGGGCGGCAAGCTTTCAATTTCCAGCACCGTCCCGCTGGCAAACAAGCGCGACCTTTCAATCGCCTACACCCCGGGCGTCGCCCAGGTCAGCCGCGCCATCGCTGCCAATCCGGAGCTGGCCAAGACCCTCACCTGGGCCCAGCGCCTTGTGGTGGTGGTCAGCGACGGCACGGCCGTCCTGGGCCTTGGCGACATCGGGGCCAGCGCCTCACTGCCCGTGATGGAGGGCAAGTCCGCCCTGTTCAAGGCCTTCGGTGAGCTCGACTCCATTCCGCTGGTGCTCAACACCACCGACGTCGACGAGATTGTCGAGACGCTGGTCCGGCTGCGCCCGAGCTTCGGCGCCGTCAACCTCGAGGACGTCTCGGCGCCGCGCTGCTTCGAGCTCGAGGAAAAGCTCATCGAGGCCCTGGATTGCCCCGTTATGCACGATGACCAGCACGGCACCGCCGTCGTGGTCCTCGCCGCCCTGACCGGCGCCGCGAAGGTGACCGGACGGACACTGGAAAGCCTGCGGGTGGTGATCTCCGGCGCCGGCGCTGCCGGCATCGCCGTCGCCGAGATCCTGCTCACCGCCGGGATCGGCGACGTGGTGCTGCTGGACTCGCGCGGTGTCATCAACGAGGTCCGCGCCGACATCGCCGCGGACCCGGCCAGCAAGAAGGCCCAGCTCGCCGCGCGCAGCAACCCGCGCGGTATCTCCGGCGGCCCCGGCGAGGCCCTGCTGGGCGCGGACGTGTTCATCGGCGTCTCCTCGTCCAAGCTGGCCGAAGAGCACCTGAAGCTCATGAACCACAGCTCCATCGTCTTCGCCCTGTCCAACCCGGATCCCGAAGTCCTGCCGGAGGTCGCCAGCAAGTACGCGGCCGTCGTCGCCACCGGGCGCAGCGATTTCCCGAACCAGATCAACAACGTCCTCGCGTTCCCCGGGATTTTCCGCGGCGCCCTCGACGCCGGAGCCCGTCGGATCACCCCGGCCATGAAGCTGGCCGCGGCCCGGGCCATCGCCGCGCTGGCAGAGGATGAGCTCTCCGCGGACTACATCGTGCCCAGCCCGCTGGACCCGCGCGTGGCACCTGCCGTCTCGGCCGCCGTCGCCGCCGCGGTGGAAGCCGAGTAACCGGACCGCACCAGCGGGCACCTGAAACCCGGACCACGACGGCGACGCTTCCCTTGGGGGAACCGTCGCCGTCGCCGTCGTTCCCCTGGCGCCCCACCGCCCACGCCGGATCCCGGAAGGACAACCAGCCCTCCGTCCGGGATCCGGGAAAGTCGAGTATCCACTACTCGGGCTGTGCGCCGCCGCGCCGCCCTACGCTGGGCCCAGCATTCCAGCCGCAGCGGGCCCACGGCCTGCTGCGGAGGTCTGCCGGCTGGGCGGGGAATCGAAGTCTCATTTTCACACCAGGCATCCGGAAGCTCCGGATCGCGGCTGTGGACTTTCCGCGGCCCAAACACCGGTGCCCCGAGCAGCTCACGGCACCGGACCGTTTCCGATTCGTGAGAAGGAGCAGGACATGAAGAAGTTGCTAGCTGCCGGGGCCATCGCAGGGCTTGTTCTCTTGGCCGGGGGTGTGGCGCCAGCGAACGCGGCCCCGCCGGCGGGCCAGCTCTGCCCGGACTGGGACACCGGCAAAATCAATGTGGCCGACGGCATCAAGTCGCTGGAAATCACCGCCCCGGACGGTGTGGAGATCATCGCCGTCTGCGTCAAGGCCGGCTCGGCCAAACAGGGCCTCGGCGCGCAGATCGACTACTTCTACTCCAGCCAGTTGTCCGTGACGATCTCGCACTACTCGGGCAAGGACATCTCGCATTACTCCGTCCTGTACGGCGAGCCTTCCGGAAGCTAGGGCCCGACAGCCGGGCCCGGGGCCGCCAACCGCGGTGCCGGGCCCGGCCATAGACTGGGGCGATGAACCCCGAGACTGTTGTGACGATCCTCTGCGGCCTGGCCATCCTGGTGGGCGTGGCAGGAACCATCATCCCGGTGCTTCCGGGCAGCATCCTGATCGGCCTCAGCCTGCTCGCCTGGGCCATCTGGGGCGGCGCCGGCACCACCGGCTGGGTGGTGTTCGGCGTCGGACTCGTGTTCGTCCTGGCCGGCATGGCCGCCAGCGCGGTCCTGACCGGACGCAAACTCAAGCAGCACAGCATTCCCGGCCGCTCGGTCATCGCCGGGCTGGTCCTGGGCGTCGTGGGCATGTTCATCATCCCCGTCGTGGGGCTGTTCGTGGGCTTCGCAGCCGGGCTCCTGCTGAGCGAGCTGCACCGCACCCGCGTCTTCGGCACCGCCGTGGCCTCGAGCTGGGCTGCGCTGAAGGCCACCGGCCTCGGCATGATTGTCGAGTTCGGCCTGGCCTGCCTCGCCGCGAGCACCTGGCTGATCGGCCTCTGGGTGAGCGCCGCGGCCTAGGCTCCCGGACGCCGGGCCCGCCGGGGGTCAGGCGCCCACAAACTCCGCCAGCGCCGCCAGCTGGGCGCGCCTGGCCTCCGGGTTGAGATACATCATGTGCCCGGCCTCGTGATAGTGGTGCGTGAAGCGGGCCAGGGCCTCCGGCGGCAGGTCCATGTGCGCCCAGACGTACTCCGCCGCGAAGTGCGGGGTGGCGCCGTCGTGGTAGCCGTAGTCCACGTGCACACGGAGCTCCGGGTTGTAGGCGAGCAGCCGCTCCAGGTCCGCGCTGACGTCCACCGGCGCGCCTTCGAAAGTCTTGTAGCTCCAGGGCTGGACCCGGCCGGTCAGGATCTCGTAGGGGAGATCGTTCTCATAGCCGAGTTCGGCGCGGAGGTAATGGTTGATGGCCGCCGCGTAGGGCCCGTTGATGGCGCGCAGCGAGGGATCATCCCAGTTCTCGGAGAGCTGGCGGTTGTCCGGGCGCTGGGTGAAGCGTCCGTCGATCCGGCCCACCGTCAGCCCCTGCCCGCGCAGCAGCTCCGCCGCGAACTCGCCGTAGGTCCAGCGCAGGTTGGTCCGCCGGATGAAGTCCTCGCCCAGCGTGGTCACCGCGCTGAGGCGGGCCACGACGCCGTCGAGCTCCTCGGCAGTGAGCCGGGACCCCTGGCTGAGCGCGTAGCCGAACTCCCTGCCCGCGAACGCCTCCGCCTCCGCAACCACGTCGCGGAGCTCCCGGCCCGGATGGCGGCCGTGGTAGTGCGCAATCGCGGCGTAGGTGGGGATGTGCAGGGCGTAGGGGGTGTCGTTGCCGGGCTGGAAGTACAGCGTGGACAGGTTCAGCACCGTGGAGATGAGGCCCAGCCCGTTGACGGACATGCCGTAGGCGTCGAAGAGCCGCTTGGCCACCGCCACTGCCCGGAGTGTCCCGTAGGACTCGCCCACGAGGTATTTGGGGGAGAGCCAGCGGTTGTTGCGGGTGGTCCAGAGCCGGATAACCTCCGCCACAAGATCGCGGTCCTCGACGAAGGCGTGGAATTCCTCGGCCGGGCCGCCCTCCACCACCCGGGAGAATCCGGTGTTGACCGGATCGATCATCACGAGGTCCGCGTGTTCGAGGATGGTCCCGGGATTGTCCACCACGCCGTAGGGCGCCGGGGTCAGGGTGCCGACGTCCCCGCTGTCCACCAGCCGCGGGCCCAGCAGTCCCATGTGCAGCCAGACGCTGGAGGAACCGGGCCCGCCGTTGAACGCGAACAGCACGGGGCGGGGGTTCGCCGCGGAGGCTCCCGGCGCCGGGTCCGCCACGTAGCTGACCACAAAGATCTCCGCTTTGGCCTTGAAGCCATCGGCTTTGCCGTCCTTCACTTCCTCGCGGCGGAGCACCAGCCGGCCGGTCGTCGTCGTGTATCCCAGCCCGGACGGCAGCGTGTGGCGCCGGTGGATGAAGTCGTCGCTCACCTCGGGTGTTTTGGCGGCAGGACCGGCAGCGCCGGAAGCGGAAGAGTCGTCATTGAGTTCAGCCATTCCCAGAGCCTACTAGCATGGGTTCATGAGCGCTGGACCCGCAGAATCCGCCCCCCAGTATCCCGTTCTGTACCGCGACACACGCGACCTGACGCCCTTCCGCCGGGCGCTGATCCGCACGTCGGTCCGCGGTCTCACCGGCGGGGTGCGCCGCCTCGCCGCCGATGCCATGGCCGGGCGGGTTCCTGGCACGCTGCCCGTCGAGGGCGGGGTTCCGCGGCTGGGCAAGGTCTCCGGCAGGACGCCCGGGAAGGCGGCCAAAGCAGTCCATGCGGCCATCTTCAACAGCACCGACCCGGACCGGCTGATCGGTCTGGCCCGTCTGTACCCGGGCTGGTCCGGGCTCTGCTACCTCATGGCCGGGCTGCTGGCGTACTCGCACGGCGGGTATCTGCGGGCTTCCGAGCTGCTCCAGCGCGGCCTCTCCGTGAGGAACGACGACGACGCGAACCGGTACGCCGCGGAGTACCTGCCCGGTGTGCTGACCCGGGTGGAGGTTGCCGAGCGCGTCGAGGTTCCGGTCCTGTTCAGCGAGGAGGCCGTCTTCCTCGCAATGTCCCACTCGCTGCGGGAGACGGGCCAGACGGAGGCGGCGCTGGCAGCGCTAGCCGGGCTGCCGCCGTCGCTGCCCATGGCCGTGGCCCGCTGCTCCCTCAAAGCCGCCCTGGGACGGCACGCGGAAGTAGCGGCGGACACCGAGGGGCTGCTCAACGGCGACGACCTTTCGGCAGCACTGCTGCTGGTGCGGGCCCGCTCCCTCCGCAGGCTCGGCGAATACCGGGCCGCCGGGGCCGCGCTGCAGGAAGTCCTGCGGCGCCGGAAGACCGACTTCACGCTGCGCAGCGACGCCCTCACTGACCGCGCCCTGCTGCTGCTGGACGCCGGCCGGAAGTCACTGCACCCGCGGGACTGGCAGCACCGGAAACCCGCCGAGCTGGAGACCGTGAAAGCGATCCGGAAGGATGCCGAGATGCACGAACTCTGGGATCGCGAATACGGCCGCGCGGCCGACGGCGACGACGGCTGACGCGGGCTGCCGCCCCCAGTCCACCGGGCAAATCCACGTATCCGCTACGCTTGCGGGCCCCCGGAACAGGTAGTACAAACGTGGCATGAGAGACGCCGCAGCCCGCTGGGTGCAGCATTACATTACGGCCTGGAGCTCAAACGAACCGGAGGACATCCGGGCGTCTGTTCACCGAAGACGCCGTGTACTTCACCAGCCCGCACGAGCCGGAGCCGTGGCAGGGGCGGGAGTCGATCGTGGAGCGCTGGCGTGCCGAGCGCGACAAGCCCGGCGACTGGACCTTCGAATGGAAGGTGCTGGGGGTCGACGGCGGCCGGGCCTTTGTCCAGGGCCTCACCACGTATTTCGGGGATCACCGCATCTACGACAACCTCTGGATCATCCAGCTCTCCGCGGACGGCCGCGCATCGTCCTTCACCGAGTGGTACATGGCGCGCAAGTGACGTGCCGGCAAGGCATCCTGAGCAGCCGGCCGCGGTTCAATTAGCGGGACAGGACCTGGCCCAGCAGCGGCATCAGCTGTTCCGACAGCAGCACCGCGCCCAGCGCCACCATGATGATCCCGCTCGCGAGCGTCACCCGCCGGGCCGCCCCGGGCCGGGACTGCAGCAGCTTCCGGGCCAGCAGCGCCACGCAGGTGTAGACCACGGCGACCAGCAGGACGAACGTCAGTCCCAGCAGCCCGGACTGCACGGGCACCGGCAGGGAGGCCTCTGGACTGACAAACTGCGGTACGAGGGCCACATAGAACAGCAGGCCCTTCGGGTTGATGCCGCTGGTCCCCATGCCCTGGAGGAACGTCCGGAACTGGTTCGCCGGCGCCGGGAGGTCAGCGGCGCCGGCGCCGAAGCTTGCCCCGCGCCAGGACTTGATGGTGGTGGCGCCGAGCCAGAGCAGATAGGCCGCGCCGGCCACGGTAAGCCACCCCAACACGCCGGGGATGCCGGTCAGCAAGGCAGCCAGCCCGGCCACCAGCAGGACAGTGTGCAGCACATAGCCGCCGCAGAGCCCCGCAACGGCAGGCACAAAACTGCGCTGCCGCAGCCCCGCGGTGATCGAATACGCCCAGTCCACGCCGGGGGTGCAGGCCAGGGCGCCGGCGACAACCATAAAGGCAAGAAATAGCTGGGGATTCATCCGGAACTCCTGACGTGTGGTTACAGGAGAAACTCTAGGCAAATCCTGGCCATAAGTGTTCCCTCTTTTCGCCTCAAAACACCGTTGGAAGGTAAGATTATTGCGTGATTGACCACATTGACAGGAATATTTTGCGCCACCTCAAGGAGGACGGCCGCATGACGGCCACGGCGCTCGCCGCCAGGGTCGGGCTGACGGTGGCGCCGTGCCACCGGAGGCTCCGTGACCTGGAGGCCTCGGGCGTCATCCGCGGCTACCGGGCGGACATTGATCCGGCCGCCGTCGGGCTGGGGTTCGAGGCGATCGTGTTTGTCACCCTGCGGCAGGTGGACCGCGCCACGATGGAGATCTTCGAGAACCGGGTGGCGGACAACCCGAATATCGTCGAGGCCCAGCGGCTGTTCGGCTCGCCCGACTACCTGCTCAAGGTCATCGCCGAGGACCTCCCCGCCTACCAGCGCTTCTACGACAGCGAGCTGACCTCGCTGCCCGGCGTCGAACGGCTCACGTCGACGCTGGTCATGAAGAACCTGAAATCCAACGCCGGGCCGCCCGTCTGATCCCTGCGCATCCCCGGGCGGCGGTACGGGGGGCGGGCCCCCGCCCGCTGCGCAGTCAGGGCGCGGGAACGCCGGCGGCCAGCAGCCCGGTGGTCCGGTACGGGATGACCTCGCGCAGGAACATGCTGGTGGAGGTCCGCACGATCCCGGGGCACAGCCGGATCTCCTCGGACACCCGGTAGAGGTCGTCCGGGCTCCGCGCCACCACCCGGATCAGCAGGTCGGTGTCGCCGGCAGGGGCGTGGCACTCCAGCACCTCGGGGATGTTCCGCAACGCGGCGATCGCCTCGTTGAGGTGGCTCTGGTCCAGTTCGGCGCTCACCGACGCCGCGACGCCCCGCCCCAGGGAGGACGGCAGCACCCGGCTGCTGTTCGGACGGAGGGCGCCCGACGCCGTCATCCGCTCCAGGCGCGACTGCACCGTTCCGCGCGCCAGGCCCAGCTTCTGGGCCAGCACCATGATCGGCACGCGGGGATCCTCATCGAGGGCCACAAGGATCCGCCGGTCCGTCGTATCGAGTTCCTGCAAAATGACCACTTCCTGTTCATCGTTGCGGCAGTAATTGGTCAGTATGACCAGTCCAAGTAAGGTCCGTTGCACCAACTGTAGGACTTCTGTTGAAATGGTGACAACAAAGGGACAAGGCCACCGCCGGAATCCCGAAAGGCTACAGGCACCCCGGCACACCACCCGGTCCCCTGGACGAGGCTTCCCGCAAGGAACCCGCCGCTGATTGACTCTTGTTCACGCATCGTCCGTCCGCACAGTATTTACCGCATTCCACAGGCAAGAGCCCCTGAGCTACCGACGCCGGATTTCCCGAAGTCATCGGTAGCTGAGGGGCTCTCGTGCTGCTCCGCATAGGCTGGTCCCATGACCTCTGCCGGCCGCTTTGCCCCCAGTCCCTCCGGCGAACTGCACGTAGGCAACCTGCGGACAGCGGTTCTGGCATGGCTGTTCGCCCGCTCCACCGGCCGGCGGTTCCTGATGCGCGTGGAAGACCTGGACCGGTCCCGGGCCGGCGCCGAGCCGCGACAACTCCATGACCTGGCGGCCATCGGCGTGACCTGGGACGGCGGCGTCGTCCGCCAGACGGAACGCGGCGCACACTACGCGGCCGCAATCGCTGGGCTTACCGCGGCGGGCCTGACATACGAATGCTTCTGCACACGGCGGGAGATCCAGGAGGCCCCGTCCGCGCCGCATGCCCCGCAAGGTGCCTATCCCGGAACTTGCCGGAACCTGACGGCCGCCGAGCGCGAGGAGAAGCGGACGGTCCGGCCGGCGGCGCTCCGGCTCCGGTCCGCCGTCACTGAAGAAACAGTCAAAGACCTGCTGCACGGCAGCTACACCGGTGTGGTGGATGACTTCGTGCTCCGGCGCAACGACGGGGTCACCGCGTACAACCTGGCCGTCGTGGTCGATGACGCGGCCCAGGGCATCGACCAGGTGGTGCGCGGCGACGACCTCCTGCCGTCCACGCCCAGGCAGGCATATCTCGCCGGCCTCCTGAATATGCCTGTTCCGGAATATGCGCACGTGCCGCTTGTGCTGAACGCCGACGGCGCCCGGCTGGCGAAGCGCGACGGCGCCGTCACGCTGGCGGACCTCGCGGCCGCGGGGGTGCCGGTCGGCCGGGTGCGGGACGCGGTGCTGGCCTCGCTCGGACTGCCTCCCGGGCCGCTGGAGAACGTGCTGGCCGCGTTCGATCCTTCCGCGCTGCCGATGGAGCCGTGGGTGTGGCCGGGGCTCGCCGGATCCGGCGCGTAGGCTGGAATCATGTCAGAACAAGAATTCACGGAAGCACGCGCCCCCCACCCCAGTTTCACCGTGGAGACGGCGAAGATCCTCGCCGAGGTCGCGCACAACCGGCAGAAGGACAAGCTCAAGCGCCCGTACCGCGACCACGTCATCGCTGTCGGTGATGCGCTGGCGGATTTCGACGACGACATCCGGATCGCCGGGTACCTGCATGACATCGCCGAAGACACTCCGATGACCCGGCAGGCGCTGCTGGACATGGGCGTCTCCGAACGCGCCGCGGACATCATCGAACGGGTCACGAAACGACTGCACGAGAACCCGGACGACTACCAGGCAGGCATCCGGTACATCGCCGAGGACCACGACGCCACGCTCGTGAAGATCGCGGACAACGCCCACAATTCGCTGCCCGAACGGGTCAAGGCGCTGGCGGAAAAATGGCCGGACAAGCCCCCGGTCACGCGCTACAACGACGCCCGCCCGGTGCTGTACGCGGCCGTCCCGGTCGAGGAGACGCGGAAGATCCTGGCCCGGATCAACCCGTGGCTCCTCGCCGAACTGGACGACCTGCTCGACGAGGCGGACGACACCGACTACGAGAACCTCGCCTACGACTCCGCGCCGGCGGGCGCTGCGGCCGATGCACCCGCGGCGGCCGTTGCGCCCGGCGGGGCTCCTGCCGACGAGACCGGGCCGGCCCGCGACTAAGCATGCGCGCCTACGTCCTCACGCGCTACGGCGGACCGGACGCCATGGAACTCCGGGATGTTCCGGTACCCCAGCCCGGTCCGGGCGATGTCCGGATCAAGATTGCCGCGGCCGGGCTGAACCCGGTGGACTTCAAGTTCCGCCAGGGCGCGCTCCGTCCCATCAGCCGGATCCGTCTGCCGGTCGTGGCCGGCTGTGAAGTCGCCGGGACGGTGGAGGCTCTCGGGCCCGGGCCCAGCCGCTTCGCCGTCGGGGACCGCGTCTTCGCCCGCGTGGACAAGGCCAGGCTCGGAGCGTTCGCCGAGCTGGTGTGCGTGCAGCAGGAATTCGTGGCCGCCATGCCTGCGTCGCTCGGATTCGCCGACGCCGCGGGACTGCCGCTGGCCGGACTCACGGCTCTGCAGGCCCTCCGTGATGAACTCGAGGTGGGCCGTGGCACGCGGCTTTTCATCTCCGGCGGGGCAGGCGGCGTGGGAACACTCGCCATCCAGCTCGCCAAGTACTTCGGGGCCGAGGTCACCACCACGGCATCGGCCCGCGGCGAGGCCCTGGTGCGGCGGCTGGGGGCGGACCGCGTCATCGACTACACCAGGGAGGACTTCGCCGAGGTTCTGCACGAGTTCGACGCGGTGCTGGACTTGGTCGGCGGCAGGACGCTCAAGGACTCCTTCCGCATCCTCAGGCCCGGCGGCCGGGTGGTTTCCATCGCCGGCGTCCCGGAGCCCCTCACCGCCACGAAGGACCTGGACTCGCCGCCATGGATCACTGCCGCGTTCCGGCTGATGAGCATGGGCATCCGCCGCCGCGCCCGCAAGGCGCAGGCCAGCTACCGGTACCTGTTCATGCACCCAAGCGGCGATGATCTGCGCACCCTGGCGGGACTCGTCGACGGCGGCCACGTGCAGCCGGTCGTGGACCGCACCTACCCGTTCGCGGAGATCGCGGCGGCCTTCGCGGCGCTCGAGCAGGGCCGCGCCAAGGGCAAGATCGTCGTCACCCTCTAAGGCCGTTGTGACCGGCTCCGCCACAGCAGGCCGATGTACACCAGGTCAAAGATGCTGCAGAGAATCCCCACGCCGAGGATCAGCGGGGAGTTACCGTACCAGCCGAACACGATGGTGGGCGCAAGCGTCCCGAGCCATTTCGCCACGGCAATCAGCAGGGTCTGGCCCCGGGAGCCGCCGCGGGCGACGAACATGGCGATGAACAGCCCCGACATCAGCAGGTTCTGCAGGAAGGCCGCATACCGGGCCGCGTCCTCCCAGCCGAACTCGGCCACGAACAGCAGCTGCACCGCGAAGGACATGATGCCCAGCAGGAGCGCCCAGCCGAGGAAGAGCCGGCGCGTCACCCAGACCGGCAGCTCGGAGCGGCCGAACTTCAGGAAGGTGTACACAATCACGACGTCGGCCAGCCCCCACGCGATGTTGAAGACCCCCTGGGCGGTAATCCCGGTCAGGACGGACCGGGTCGCGTAGATGGCCTCCCAGGCGAAGTTGAGTCCGAGCGCGGCGGCCGGGATCGCGTAGCTCCGGTCCTTGAAACCGACCCGGATGGCATCGGCATAGACCACGGTCCAGGCCAGGCCGCTCACAATCGTCAAGAACAGGATCACGCTCTACTCCTTACCGCTCTGCCGGTGCCGGTGCCGGCGTGCGGCCAGTTCGCCGGAAGCGTGCGGAGTCGCCGGAACGGTACGGCGAATTCGCGCGCTTCCGGCGAGTTCGGCCAGTTCGGCCAGTGAACGCGCAGGCCGGCGGCTACACCCGCCCGAGGGCGTCGATGTCCTCGAGGAACTGCTGGTGCACTTCGACGCTGACGGTGGTCCTGGTGTCGGCGATCGCGTCGAGGTAGTCCTGGGTGGCCGGGCCCTTCCGGACGGCCTCGCGGACTGAGGCACTGCCGCCGGACGCCGCGCCGCCGTCGTCGTACACCGCCTTTTCCAGGGCCCGCTGGGAGGCGCTGCGGGCCGCGTACTCGATGTCTGCGGGGGAGAACCCCTCGGTGCGGTCCACCAGCAGCTCGACGTCGACGTCGTCCACCACGGTGGCGGGGATGAATCGCTGCCACATGGCCTCGCGGGCCTGGCGGTCCGGCAGGCCGATCGGGATCACGTAGTCGAAGCGGCCGTGGCGCAGGAATGCCGAGTCCAGGGCGCGGATGAAGTTGGTGGCGCAGACCAGCAGGCGGCCGGGCTGTTCGCGGAACGCCGGGATGATCTTGAGCAGCTCGTTGGTGACGCCCTGCAGCGGCGACGGCGGTTCGCCCGAACGCTGGGAGGCGATCTCCTCCACCTCGTCGATGAACACGACGGCGTGCTCGAGTTCGGCGATCTCCAGGAAAGTCTCGCGCAGGGCGCCGGCGAGCCCCTTGGGGTCGGACGCCAGCCGGGACGGGAAAACCTCCACGAACGGCCACTCCAGCCGGGACGCGATGGCCTTCGCGAAGGTGGTCTTGCCCGTCCCGGGCGGGCCGAAGAGGACCACGGCGCGCGGCGGCACCACGCCGTATTCGTCAGCGAGGTCGGCCTCGGCGAGCGGCAGGACGAGCCGGCGTTCCAGCAGTTCCTTCTCGTTGCGCATGCCCGCGACGTTTTCCCAGAGGTCGCGGGCCAGGATCCGGCCGCCGAGCTGGCTGAGCGGCTCGAGTTCCTGGCGCTGGACCGGGATTTTCCGCTCGAAGTAGCGCAGGTTCTTCTTCAGGGCGAAGCCGCGGCTCAGGAATGCCTCCACCCGGGTCTCGGATTCCGGCATCAGCGCGGAGAGCTTGTTCAGCCCGTGCGGGGCCATCCGGTTTTCGACGGCGGCGAGCAGTGAGGTGCCGATTCCCCGGCCGCGGTATTCGGGAAGCGTGGCCAGGAAGACGATCCAGCCCTGGTCGTGCGCGGCCCGGCCGACGGCGGCACCCACCACCTGATCGCCCTGCACCGCGACGACGGCGTGGTCCTTTTCGCAGGAGGCGAGCACCTCGGAGAGGGCATAGACCGGCTCGACGTTGGTGGCCTTGAGGGACTCCCAGAGGTGCAGGATCCCGTCAAGATCGGCCGAGTGGAAATCCCTGATCCGCCAGTTGGTCATGAGCTGTCTCCCGGGTGGTTCGTCGTTGAGCCATGTTGAGCCTGTCCGCTGAGCATATGCGAACGGGGTGCACGAAACGTTGCGGGGACGTTGCGTTACGCCGGCCAGGCCCGCTTCCTGGCCGGCGTCGCCGCTCCGCTACAACGCCGCCAGCAAGTCCTTCATTTCGGAGATCTCCGCCTGCTGGGAGGTGACGATGTCCCTGGCCAGCCGGACCGCTTCGGGATTCGCGCCGGACCGCACCTGGGCCTCAGCCATCTCGACGGCGCCCTCATGGTGGGCGACCATCTGGGTCAGGAACAGCCGGGCGGCCGCGGTCCCCTGGGCTGCGTCGAGTTCCTTGAGGTCGCCCTCGCCCATCATGCCGGTCATGGCATGGCCGCCGGGCATCCGGGTGGGCTCGTTCCAGTCCCCGAGCCACGCGGTCATCTTGTCGATCTCGGGGCCCTGCGCGGCCGTGATCCGGTTGGCCAGGTCCGCCACCTTGGCGTCGAGTCCCTGCTTCTGGAGCATCACCGCACTCATTTCCACTGCCTGGGCGTGATGCGGGATCATGCCCTGGACGAACATCGTGTCCGCACCGTTGTGGTCCGCGGCCGACCCGGGTGCGGAGCCCGCCTGCGGGGTTTCATGGCCCGTGCTGTGGTCCATGCCGGGCGCGTTGCTGCCGCCGGGGCTTGCGGAGCAGCCGGCCAGGGCGATGACGGCGGCGAGGGTGGTTGCCGGGACTGTGAGGGTCTTCTTCTTCATGGGAATTCGTGTCCTTCGGGGATCCGGCGGGGACGCCGGGGGTCTGGGGCGCGCGGCGGGCCAGGGCATCCTGGCGGTGCGCGTCGTGAGGGCAGAACTGGCCGGAGTGTCCACGGCACATGTGCCCCTCTACGTGCGGCTGATGGACAGATCGCTGGGCGAAGGTGACCGTGGCACGAAGGTGTAGCCCGCTGCCGGTCCCGCCAGGGCAGCGGTCCGCGATTGCACTTCCAGCACGGTGGCCCCTGGCGGCGGTGCGGACAGGGAAATGCCTGCCACCGACGGTGTGCAGTCGATGTGGACGGCGGACTTCCCGGCGCACCCGCCCTGGCCGCACGACGGCGGCGCCTGGGTGTCCCCGGCCAGTGCCGGGACTGCGGCCGTCGCCGGTGCTCCGGCGTGATTCGCCGCGGAGTGGCCGTGGCTGCCTGCCGGCGCCTGCACGTGCATGCCGTGGGAAGTGGCGAGGATGTGCATGCCAAGGAAGCCCGCGATGACGGCGAGGATCCCGGCCAGCAGCACGACGCGGCGGAGCGCGGAGGCAGGGACCAGTGCGCTTCCGGCGGTCATGGCATTCCCCTCTTTCGGGCTCTCTAGGCGGTCTTCAGGCTACCCGCGTCCAGCGTCAGCGCGGGACATTGGGTTCCTCCGCGCGGTGTCCGGGGTGTTGTCACGGTCTGATAGTCATGAAAGTATCTGCGTATGAATGCAGATATGCAAGTCGATGTGGACAGTCCGCACGTGGAGCTGGCCGTCGAAGTCTTTTCCATGCTGGCCGACGCCACCCGCGTCCGGCTCATCCTCGCCTTGGGGGAGGGTGAGATGCCGGTCAACGCCCTGGCTGAGCGGGTGGGGAAGCCGGCTCCCGCCGTCTCACAGCACCTGGCGAAAATGCGTCTCGGCGGCATGGTCGCCACGCGGCAGGAGGGCACCAAGGTGTTCTACCGGCTGCAGAACCACCACGCCCGCCAGCTGGTGATGGACGCCGTGCACCAGGCCGAGCACGCGCTTGGCACGGCTCCGCGGCACGGGGCATGAGCCGCCAGGCGGGTGCCGTGGACGGACGCACCCCTGGTCACGACCCCGGCCACAGCCACAGCCACCACCACAGCCACGACCACAGGCATGAAGACCCGCACGGGCACACACACGCCACAGGGCTGAAGGGCTGGCTGCGGTCGGTCTTCGTCCCGCATTCCCACGACGCCGCCGACTCCATCGACGAAGCCCTCGAATCCAGTGCGCAGGGCATCCGGGCGGTCAAGCTCTCGCTGCTGGGGCTGGGCACCACCGCGGTCTTCCAGCTGGCCATTGTGCTGGTCAGCGGCTCCGTCGCGCTGCTGGCGGACACGGTGCACAATTTCTCGGACGCGCTGACCGCGGTGCCGCTCTGGGTCGCGTTCCTCCTGGGCCGGCGGAAAGCCACGCGGACCTACACCTATGGCTTCGGCCGGGCCGAGGATCTCGCCGGATTGTTCATCGTGGCGATGATTGCGCTCTCGGCTGTGGTGGCCGCCGTCGAGTCCGTCCGCCGGTTCTTCGAGCCCCAGCCGGTGCTGAATCTCGGCTGGGTGCTCGCCGCGGGCCTCGTGGGTTTCGCGGGCAATGAACTCGTGGCGGTCTACCGGATCCGCGTCGGGCGGCGGATCGGCTCCGCTGCCCTCGTGGCCGACGGCGTGCACGCCCGGACGGACGGCTTCACCTCGCTCGCCGTCGTCGCCGGCGTCGTTGGCATCTGGCTTGGCTTCCCGCTCGCGGACCCCATCGTGGGGCTGCTGATTTCGGCCGCCATCGTGGTCCTGCTGTGGGGCACGGTGCGCGACGTCGGGCGCCGGCTGATGGACGGGGTCGACGCCGGACTGGCGGACCGGCTCGCCGCCGTCGTCGACGAGCATTCGAGCTGCGGCGGCACGTCGCGGCTGCGCTGGTCCGGCCACCGGCTGCACGCCGAGATCACGGTGCCGGTCGGAGATGCCAGCATGGCCGAGCTTGCCGCGCTCACCGCCAGCCTGGAAGAAGGTGCACGGAAGGCGCTGCCGCACTTGGGATCAGTGACGGTGGTGCCGCAGTTCCGGTAGAACCTAGAGGTGCTGGATGCCTGCCCGCTGCATGGCGTCCTTGTAGACCTCGACGTTCTTGCTCAGGAGTTCTTCCTGCTTGGCCGCCGAGACGGCGAAGGCGCGGCCGCCAAGGGCCGTTGCCTTGTAGATCTTGACGCCACGGTTCTTCAGCGACGAATGGTACGTCTTCTCGAACAGGGTCAGGAAGGCGTGGGCGTCGGCGCCGTGGGCGATGACGGCCGAGACGCGCTTGTTGATCTTCAGGAACTGGCGGAAGGGCCGCAGCCCGTCCGTCTTCTCCTGGACGTTCAGGGCGGAAGGGAGCTCGGGGTCGCGGACCCAGGGGTAGGCGTTCCACGGCATCACGTAGCGGGGGTCCAGCTCGACGGCATCGTAGATGGAGGTGGCGCGGCGGGCGGCTTCGTCGTCGTTGAAGTGGGAGACGAAGCCCGACTCGGTGCCCTTGCCGGGCGCGATATGGAGGCTGACGATCCTGCATTCGTCCTCGTCATGGACGGGATCGATGTAGGGGACAACCGACCCCGGCTTCTTTTCCATGAGTTCGTCGCAAAGCTGCGTTACGGCGGCGATGTTCGGTTCCTGCAGCAGGGTCTTCTTTTCGTCCCAGTCAATCGTCACGATTTCTCCCTCAGCGCTCGGCGTCCAGAATCAGGCGTCTGCTCCCACTCTACGCTTTTGGCCGGGGGCGTGTTCTTGGACGTCGCTTTGAGGCGCTGCCGGCAGCTGTCCCCGGACCCTTGTGGACTGCAGGCTTATGTGGTTAGCTACATGAGTAATGAACCAACAGACCACTTCTTCTGGACCCTTGGAAAGGACGGCCGGCCATGCTTGACGATTCCCGCCCGATCTTCCTGCAGATCGCCGAACTGATCGAGGGCGACATCGTGGCCGGCGCCCTCGCGGAAGAGGCGCAGGCGCCGTCCACCAACGAGTTCGCCGCGTTCTACCGGATCAATCCCGCCACCGCAGCCAAGGGCATCAACAAGCTCGTCGACGAGGGAATTCTCTACAAGAAAAGGGGGATCGGCATGTTCGTTGCCACCGGTGCGCGGGCACGGTTGCTGGAGCGGCGCCGCGAGGAGTTCTTCCACGACTACGTCCAGCCGCTCACCCGCGAGGCGCGCAAACTCGGCATCAGCGTCGATTCGCTGACCCAGATGATCCACCGCAGCAATTCAGATCCCGTACTAATTGAAAGGAGCGCGGGACGGTGAATACCCACATCCAGGCGCCGGTGATCGAACTGACCAACGTCATCAAGCGGTACAAAGACACGAAGGCTGTGGACGGGGTGACCCTCCGCATCGACGGCGGCAAGATCTACGGCCTGCTCGGACGCAACGGGGCCGGCAAGACCACCCTGATGTCCATCCTCACGGCCCAGGATCCCGAGACCTCCGGGGACGTGAAGGTCTTCGGCCAGCATCCCTATGAGAACGACGCCGTCCTGTCGCGGATGTGCTTCATCCGGGAGTCCCAGAAGTACCCGGAGGACTTCTCGCCCGCCCAGGCCTTCCGGTCGGCGGCGATGTTCTTCGAGAACTGGGACCAGCAGTTCGCGGACCGCCTCGTAGAGGAGTTCGGGCTGCCGCTCAAGCGCCGGATCAAGAAGCTTTCGCGCGGCCAGCTGTCCGCCGTCGGGGTGGTCATCGGACTGGCCTCACGCGCCGAACTCACTTTTTTCGACGAACCGTACCTGGGGCTCGACGCCGTCGCCCGGCAGATCTTCTACGACCGGCTCGTCGAGGACTACTCCCGGCATCCGCGCACCATCGTCCTCTCATCGCACCTGATCGACGAGGTGGCGAACCTGCTTGAACATGTCCTCCTCATCGACCGGGGACGGATCATCCTCGACGACGACGCCGAGAACATCCGCGGTTCCGCCGTCGTCGTCACCGGCGAAGAGACGAAGGTCGCCGGATTCGCCGCCGGCCACAAGATCCTGCACCGGGAAGCGCTCGGCTCGCTGGCGTCGGTCACGATCGAATCCCGGCTCGGCGGCGCCGACCGCGCCCGGGCAACGGAACTCGGACTGGAACTGACCCCGGTTTCGCTGCAGCAACTGGTGGTCCGCAAGACGATGGCGGCCCCGTCCGGGGATACCGGCGTCGACAATCTGACAGAACTGGAGGTGGCGCCATGAACCGCGCCCTCAACGTCGCCCGGATGCAGCTGATCAACAAATGGACGTTCCTGGGCATCCCGGCGCTGATCATTTCCGGCAGTTTTGCCCTCACCTATGCCATCTGGCTCATGATCCCGGACGACGTCGGCACACGCTACTCGGGTGCCTCGCAGGCGGTCGTCTGGTACTTCTTGGCCCTGGGCATCCAATCCCTCACCTACACGTTCCCTTTCTCGCAGGCCATGAGCGTCAGCCGGCGCACCTTCTATATCGGCACCACAGGGCTGTTCGCTGTGGTGGCCCTGGCGGTCAGCCTGTTGTACTTCGTGCTCGGCAGGGTGGAGGTCGCAACAAACGGCTGGGGGCTCAACGGCCAGCTGTACTTCCTGGGCTGGGCGGCGGACAGTCCGGCAATCGTGCAGATCCTGTTCAATTTCGTCGTGATGTTGGCCCTGTACATGACCGGGTTCTGGTTCGCCACTGTGTACAAGCGGTGGCGCGTCACCGGGATGCTGGTGGTGTGGAGCTCGATTGCCGTCGCGCTGGTGGGGCTGATCGGCCTCGTTACCGCGCAGGGCTGGTGGGCGCAGGTGGGAGCCTGGTTTGTCGCCCAGACGCCGCTGAGCGTGTCCGGTTGGACGGCGCTCTTCTGCGCAGTCCTGGGCATCGGCTCGTATCTCACCCTGCGGCGGGCCACACCCTAAACAGCCCGGGTCCGGAGACGGACCGGCAGGCGCCGCCCATCGGGCAGAGGTCCCAACTTCCGGGACCTCTGCCCTACCGGCGCAGTCGGTCCGGGCGTAGGCTTAAAGCGCCTGCAGGTAGCCATCAGATTTAGGGGTCGTTCAGGACATTCAGTGTCCGGGCCATCTCCATAGCGAGATCGCGAAGGTTCCTGCAGGCCTTACGTTTTTAAGGCGTTGCGGCGGCAACTTTTAGTTGACCCGACCAGTTCCGAGGCTGCGGAGCATCTCCGTGACCGCAACACCAGCCGCCGCCGTCGAAGCCACCTCGGGCCCTGCCCGCCGTCCAACCTGCGTCTCCGTATGCTTCGAAGGAACGCCCGCGCCCGATCCAAGGAATCCATTGCCCACCAACAGACAGACCCTCAAGGCCGACGGGTTCACCGGATTCCGGACGCTTGCCGACCTCGACATCAACCGGATCCCGCAGAAACCCGGGATCTTCGCGATACTCCGGCCCGAGGGATACCGCCCGCAGTACCTGGCCAGAAGCACGGCAGGCATCTTCAAGAAGAAGGACCCCACCGTGCAGGCGGAACCGCTCGCCGCCGAATGGGTGGACGACGCCGACGTCCTCTACATCGGGAAGGCCGGCCCCGGCAGCAAGGGCAACCGCGGGCTGCGCCGGCAGATCCAGGAGTTCGTCGACTTCGGCAAGGGCAAGCCGCCGGGGCACTGGGACGGGCGGCTGATCTGGCAGCTCGCCGGCGCGGGATCCCTGATCGTCGCGTGGAAAGAGCTCCCCGCCGATCAGCTGGCCACCGCCGAAGCCGGGTACCACTCCGGGTTCCGGCAGGAATTCGGCCGGCTGCCGTTCGCCAACCTGGTGCAGGCCCGGGTCAAAGGCGGATATCAAGGCGGATAGTCAACGGCGGGTAGCCGCAGCCGCCAGTCAGGGCCCTAGAGACCGCTGCGGTGCGTGAACCGGCCCGCCAGCAGAGTCGCGGCCACCGGCATCGCCGCGAACACGGCGTCGGACACCCCCAGCGGGTCGCCGTCGAGCACGGCAAGATCCGCCGGACTGCCGACCCGGACGTTGCCCCGGCCGCGCGTCGACGCCATCAGTGCCTCCTGCCGGGTGAGTGCCTGTTCCGGATGCCACGGCCCGCGCCCGTCCTGGCGCGCCCGGGTGGCGGCCGCCGACATCGCGGTCCACGGCTCCAGCGGTGCCACCGGGGCGTCGGAGCCGAGCGCCAGCGTCGCCCCGGCAGCCAGCAGAGACCGCAGCGGGAAGGCCCGGTCGGTGCGGCCCGGCCAGTTGGCGTCGGCAGCGTCCCTGTCGTCAAGGGCATGGGCGGGCTGGACGCTCGCGGTCAGGCCCAGTGCGCCGAAGCGCGCGAAGTCCTGGCTCCGGACAAACTGGGCATGCTCAATCCTGCCGCGGATCCCGGCGGCGGCGAACGCGTTCAACGCCACCTCGTTGGCGCCGTCGCCGATCGCATGGACGGCGGGAACAAAGCCGGCGTCCCGTGCCCGGACCAGCAGAGCCTGCAGTTCCGGCCCGCTCACGGTAAGCAGGCCGCGGCCGCCGTGCGGATACGGGTCCACGCAGTATGCCGTGCGGGTGTTGAGGGAGCCGTCGATGAGCACCTTGAGCGGGCCCACCTGCAGCAGCCCCGCTCCGCCGGCGAGCGGTTCCCCCGTCCGCAGGCCCGCCGCGATGGCCCGGTCCAGGTCCTGCGGATAGACCCCGGCCTCCACGCGGAGGGAATCGAACCCCCCGGCCACGCGGCGCAGCCAGACATCACGGTTCCAGGTCATTTCGAAGTCGACGATCCCCACAATCCCGCGCGCTGCAGCGGCCTCCGCTGATTCCCGGACCCACTGATCCACCACGGCGTCGGGCAGTTTGCCCAGCTCGCGGGTCAAATCAAACGCCGGTTCTTCGCGCAGCAGCCCGCCCGCGTCCACCTCCACGCCGTAGCGCTGCGCTGCCGCGCTGTTGAGCCAGACGCAGTGCAGATCATGGCTGATCAGGGCCGTCGGCAGGCCTTGCGTCACGCCGTCGAGCAGCTCCAAACTCGGAGCGTCAGCCCAGACGGCATCCCGGAACCCGACGCCCACCAGCGTCCGGTCGCTGCCTTCTTCACCCGCCGGGGCCCGGGCGGCAAGATGGGAACGGACGACGTCGGCCGCCTCGCGGGCGCTGCCGGCGCCGGACAGGTCGATCCGGTTCGCGTGTAGGGCCCACTGCGTCATATGGACATGTTCATCCCAGAGGCCCGGGATGACGTACCGGCCGTCGAGCTCCACCACGGGCACACCTGCGGGCCGGGACCCGGCGTCGGAGATGTGCCAGACAGCCCCGTCGGCGATGTGAAGGTCGCAGGATCCCGCTTCCCCGGGGAGGCGGGCCGAAGCGAGGATGAGATCGGGCCGGAAGGCGTCATCGGCGGGTTGAGGCATGGCAACAGGCTATCGGTGCAGTTCCTGACTCCGGCAATTCCACGCCGCCCTGTCCCTGTCCGGCGCTCCCGCACCGCCCGGCCGGGACGGCCCAGCGCACAAGGGACTTTCGCCCCCTTGCCCGCGGCCAGCCCGGGGGCCATTCTGGATTTGGGCGGTTCCTGCACGGTCATTGGGGATGAACCGCTTTGCGGATACGCAGTACAGGTCTCGCTAGAACCTTGGGGAAGGAAACGGCGCTTTGCACTTTCCGGCTTCGGCAGGAAATGGCAGGAGACCACAGCCACATGAACAATTCACTTCGAGTCCTTCGGGACTCATTTTCTGGTCGGGAGCGCTGAGGCCCCGTGACTCACAGCCATCACGCTAACCGCGCCAGCGCGTACCACGCCCACCCGTCACATGGGGATCCGCGCATTAAAGTACTCATCCGGATCGACGCCGCTGCGGAGTCCGCGAAGGTTGAGGTGCGGGGAGTCGTGACGCCAGCGAACATCCGTGCCCTCTACGTGGTCTGCCGACGCGTGGTCTCCAAACTGCCGGGGTACGAAATCGTCGTCGATCTCAGCCACGCCCGGGTGACCGCCGCTGCCTTTGAGGAACTCCGGGACCATGCCCGCCAGTCCATCCTGTCCTCCGGCATCGACGCCTCGGTGACCCCGTGCCGGCTGCGGATCGTGGATCCGCCGGTCATCCTCCGGGTCAAGGCCAACGCATGAAAGCGCTCGTCTACGGCGGTCCGGGGGAAAAATCCTGGACTGATGTTCCCGATCCCACCATCCGGAACCCCAGCGACGTAATCGTCAAAGTGGACACCACCACCATTTGCGGAACGGATCTCCACATTCTGAAGGGCGACGTCCCCGCCGTGGCGAAGGGCAGGATCCTGGGCCACGAGGGCGTGGGCACCATCACCGAAACCGGCTCGTCCGTGACCAGCCTGAAGGTGGGTGACCGCGTCATTATTTCCTGCATCAAGTCCTGCGGGCATTGCGCCAACTGCAAGGCAGGGCTGTACTCCCACTGCCTGGGCGACGAGGGGCAGTCAGGCATCGGCTGGATCTTTGGGCACCTGATCGACGGCACCCAGGCCGAGTTCGTCCGCGTCCCGTACGCCGAGAACTCCCTGCACCTGCTGCCGGAGGGCGTCAGCGACGAGGAGGCAGTGATGCTCTCGGACATCCTTCCCACCGGCTTCGAGATCGGCGTGCAGTACGGCAGGGTGAAGCCCGGTGACACGGTCGCCGTCGTGGGGGCCGGCCCCGTCGGACTCGCCGCGATCGCCACCGCGGGCCTCTACGGTGCCGCCACCATCATCGCCATCGACCTCGACGCGAACCGGCTGGAGAAATCCCGCGAATTCGGCGCCACCGACGTCGTCCTCTCCGGCGACACCGGCTGGAAAGCGCAGGTGCTGGCCCTGACCGACGGACAAGGCGTGGACGTCGCCATCGAAGCCGTCGGCATCCCGTCGACGTTCAGCATGTGCACGGACATCGTCCGGCCCGGCGGCAGCGTGGCCAATATCGGGGTGCACGGCAAACCCGTCCAACTCCATGTGGAAGACCTCTGGATCCAGAACATCAACATCAGCATGGGCCTGGTCAACGCCAACACCACCCCCATGCTGCTCAAACTCGTCGCGCAGAAGAAAGTGCCGGCGGAGAAATTCGCCACGCACCGGTTCCGTTTCGATCAGTTCCTGGAGGCCTACGACACCTTCGCCCGCGCCGCTGAAACGAAAGCGCTCAAGGTAGTGATCACCGCATGAACGCCTCCAGCCCTTCGGGAGGATGAAGCTGCGTCCCCGCAGAACCGGTAGTCCGGACAGGACCTTGTGAAAGGACGGCGGCCATGAAACCAGGCCGGATTGTCATGCTGGTGTTGGGCACGCTCAGCGCGCTCCTGGGACTGGGGCTCCTGGCCGGCGCCGCCGGTGCCGGATGGGCCAATTCCGTGCAGCGCAACAACGGGTACTTCACCACGCCCACGGAACGCTTCGCGGCGAACTCCTACGCCCTCAGCAGTCCACCCCTCGATGTCATGGCCGACGGCCGCTATTCCGGGACGCGTTCCGTCACCGTGCCGGGCAGCATCGTGATCCGGGGTTCCGCGGCCGATGCGGCCAACGCGATCTTCATCGGGATTGCCCCGCAGGCTGACGTGTCGGCGTACCTGGCGGGCGTCAGGCACACCGAGATCGTGGAAGTGAGATTTGCCCCGTTCCGTGCCCTGTACCGCGAGGTCACCGGCGTCAGGGCGCCGCCCCGGCCGGCCGGCCAGAGTTTCTGGACGGCGTCGGCCTCCGGGCCGGGAACCCAAGAGCTGAAATGGGACCTGCGATCGGGGAACTGGGCCGTCGTCATCATGAACGCCGACGCCGCCACACCGGTTGCCGTCGACCTTCAGGCCGGGGCCCGCACCGACCTGCTGTGGCCGATCTTCATCGGGCTGCTCACTGCCGGGATCTTGTTCCTCCTCGTCGGTGTGCCGTTGATCGTGGCAGGAGCCGCGGGGCTGGGACGAGCCGGGCCGCCGTCCGGACCCGGGCGTCCCGGGCCAACCCCGGGTACGGCCTATGGTGCGCAAAGTCCACAAGGGCAAGGGCAAGGGCAAGGGCACGGGCCCGGAGGCCAGCCCTTCGTGGGCCATTCCGCGGCCAGCCAGTCCACTGCCGCCCACACGCCGGCCGGTCCGCTTTATGCCGGCCAGCCGCTTGCCGGAACGTCCCTTGCAGCCCAGTCCGCCGCGGTTCAGCCGTACCCGGCGCGGCTCAGCGGCTACCTGGACCCCAACGTGTCCCGCTGGCTGTGGCTCGTCAAGTGGCTGCTGGCGGTCCCACATTTCATCGTCCTGTTTTTCCTCTGGTTCGCCGTTATGGTGGTCACGATCGTGGCGTGGTTCGCGATCCTCTTCACCGGGCGCTATCCGCGCTCGCTGTTCAACTTCAGCGTCGGCGTGATCCGCTGGAGCTGGCGGGTGTCCTTCTACGCCTACGGCGCGCTGGGCACGGACCGCTACCCGCCCTTCACCCTCGCCCGCACCGACTACCCGGCCGACTTCGACGTCGACTATCCCGAACGGCTCTCCCGGGGTCTGGTGCTGGTGAAGTCCTGGCTGCTGGCCATTCCCCACCTGCTCATCGTCGCCGTGCTGACCGGCACGGTACAGACGTGGACCGTGCGCAACGGTGAATGGGTGCAGCAAAGCGTCGGTATCTCCCTCCTTGGCTTGCTGGTATTCATCGCCGGGGTCATCCTGCTGTTCACCGGGAAGTACTGGCCGGGCCTGTTCGACCTGCTGCTGGGCCTGAACCGCTGGATCTACCGGGTGGTCGCCTACGTTGCCTTGATGCGGGACGAATACCCGCCGTTCCGCCTGGACATGGGGCCGGCGGAACCGGAGGGGACCCAGGTGGTTCCCCTGACCGGGCTCCCCGACGGAACGCCGCCGGCAACACCGCCAGGCACGGAGCCGGCAACACCGTCCGGCACCCCGCCGGCAGCGCCCCCGGCAACCCAATCCGCCACCCCGCCGAACACGCCGCCGGCTGACCCGCCCCGCCCCTAGCGTCTCCCGCCCCTTGCCACCGCGCCCCCGGCAAGAACATAGTTGAGGGAATTTACCACTCCGTGGCAGGAGGCAGGCGACGATGCTGAACGACGAGGCGCCGGGAAACGGGTTGTTGCAGGGCAAGACGGCCGTGATCTACGGTGCGGGCGGCGCGATCGGCGGAGCCGTGGCCCGGGCCTTCGCCGCGGAGGGCGCATTCGTCCACCTCGCGGGGCGCACCGAGTCCAGGCTGGAAAAGGTGGCCCGGGACATCCTTGAGGGCGGCGGCAAAGCCGAGACCGCCGTCGTCGATGCCCTCAACGAGGAACAGGTGGACGCCTTCGTGGCCCGGGTGGCGAAGAAGAGCAGGCGGATCGACATTTCCTTGAACGTCATCTCGTTCGGCGACGTCCAGGCGCCGCTGATGGAAATCGACGTGGACGACTTCACGCAGCCCGTGACCCTCGCGACCCGCACCCATTTCCTCACCACCCGGGCCGCGGCCACCCACATGATCAAGCAGGGCTCCGGCGTGGTGCTGATGTTCGGCGGTTCCGGTCCGCAGACCCTGCCCGGCCTGGGCGGATTCAAGATTGCCCTGGACGCCATGGAGGGGCTGCGCCGGCAATGGGCGCTGGAACTCGGACCACACGGCATCCGCGTGGTCACCATGGTCTCCGGCGGCATCATCGAGACGATTCCCTGGCAGGCCGAGGGGCGCGAGGAGATCGTGGCGGAGATTGCCAGGGCCGCCCATCTGAACCGTACCGCCACCCTCGCCGACGTCGGCAGCGTGGCGTGTTTCATCGCCTCGGACAGGGCCGGGGCGATCACCGATGCGACGGTCAATATCTCCGCCGGCGCGATTGTCGACTACTGACGCGGCCGGACCGGGCTACTCGACCGTGACCTTGATCCGCTGCACCACGTTGTTGCCCATGCCCTGGTAGTTCCACTGCTGCTCGAGCGGCTGCGTGGCGCCGCTGGCATCGGTGGCCCGGCAGGACAGTTCGTGATCGCCGGCGTCGGCCACCCACGGCATCGACCACGCGCACCAGGCGAACGGCGCTGCCGGGTGCTCGAGCTGCGCCGGTGCCCACTTTCCGTCGATCCCCACTTCCACACGCTGCACGGCGCCATGTCCGGACCAGGCCCGGCCGCTGAGCATCACCGGGCCCGCGGGCAGGAAACGGCGCCGGGTGAAGAAGTCCGGAACCCCCGGCGGGACCATCAGCGAGCGGACGTTGATCCACGAGACCGGCGTGCCGGTATCGTCCGCGTCCTGCTGGTAGCGGTACGCGACCTGCTGCTGGAATCCGTCGAAGGGATGGGTCAGCACCTGGATCGAGGAGAGCCACTTGACGCTCGCCATGCCGTACCAGCCCGGGACCACCAGCCGGAGCGGGTACCCGTGCTGCGGCGGCAGGTCGGCGCCGTTCATCCCGTAGGCCAGGACGACGTCGGGCCGCAGGGCCTCGGCGATCGGCAGGCTCCGGGCGTACTGCTGGCTGACACCGCCCTGGATTCCGGCGTCCGCCCCGGTGAACACCACCTCCACGGCGTCATCGTCCACCCCCGCCTGGGTCAGCAGGTAGGCCAGCGGGACGCCCGTCCAGGAAGCGGTGCCGACTGCCTCGAGCGTCCAGGGCTGGCTCAGCGGGCGGGGCCGCAGCAGGGAGCGGCCGTTGCCGGCGCATTCCAGGGTCACCGGGATGGTGATGCTTGGCGCCCGGCGGAGTGCCCGGATACTCAGTTCGACGGCCCGCTGAACCGCGCCGCCGATCCGCAGGTGCCAGTGGTCCGTATCGATGAACGGGATGTCGAAATGGTTCAGCAGGTAGTGCAGCCCGGCCGGTGTGGTGTCACTCCGCAGGGCCTCGAGCGGCATCGAATGGTTCCGCACGGCGAGCTGGAGTTCCTCAGCCGTCAGCGGCCCGTGGCTCGGCTCGCCGGGATGGGGTGTCAGCTTCCTGGCCTGGCGGCGGGGGGCCTTCAGGATGGATGAGCGCCTGGACATCTGCTTCGGCATGGCGTGCTTGCGATTCTGCTCCGGACCAGCCCGGTTTTGGCCGGTGTCACCCGGTTTCAGGTCTACGCCGCAGCCCCGATGCCGTCAATACCGGGCCAGTCCTGCGCCCGCGGCCCCTTGCAGGTTGCGCGCGGGCCGCCCGGAACGGGCCTAGAGCGAGTGCGCCTCGGCCAGGAACCGGGCCAGCCCCAGAGGTTCGCGGCCGGTGAGTTCGTGCACTGCAGACGTCGGCCCGGCCAGTTCCCCGGCTGCGATCGCGGTGTAGGTGCTGACCCAGGCGTCCACCTGCCACGGCGGGGCACCGTAGGACGCGCGGGAGGCGTAGGCCTCGTCGAGGGATTCGTTGCGGAAGGTGATGGTCCGGCCGGTTCCCGCCGTCAGCAGATCCGCGGCAGTGGCCAGGGAAATGTCCTCCGGCCCGGTGAGGCTGTAGGTTTTGCCCACGTGCAGGGCCGGGTCGCGGAGGACGGTGACGGCCGAGCGGGCAATGTCGGCCCGGGCGACGGCCGCCATGACGCCGTCCCCGGCCGGGCCGCGGATCACGCCGTCGTCCCCGGCCAGGAGGGGCAGGAAGTCCAGATAGAAGTTGTCCCGCAGGAAGGTGAAGTTCATTCCGGAGGCCCTGATCCGCTCCTCCGTGGCGTAGTGGTCCCGCCCGAGTGTGAACGTGGCGTCCGGCGCGGCGCCGAAGAACGAGGTGTAGACAATGTGTTCCACCCCGGCGGCGGCCGCGGCGTCAACGAAGGTGTAATGCTGCACCAGCCGGTCCTCGGCCTCGGCGGCGGAGACCATGAAGAGCGTCTGCACGCCTTCCAGCGCAGCCTTCGCCGAAACCGGATCTGCGTAGGTGAACACCACCGGCACGGCACCGTCCAGCTCGGGAGCCCGCCCGGCGTCGCGAACCAGCAGCCGTTGGCGGGAGCCGGCGTCGGCCAGCTGCCGCGCCACCAGCCCGCCCAGCTGTCCGGTGGACCCCGTGATGGCGAGCTCGGCTGCGCCGGCCATGGTCCTAGCCCTCCCGCGAGGCGGGCGACTTGGTCTGGGCCGGATCCCGTTCGGCGAGGGAACCGATGGCGGCATCAATCTTGTCCATGATGGCCGGATCCAGCTTCACCCCGGCGGCGGCTACGTTCTTCTCAACTTGCTCCGGCCGGGACGCGCCCATGATCGCGGAGGAGACGTTCGGGTTCTGCAGCACCCAGGCGATACTCAGCTGGGCCATGGTCAGCCCGGCTTCCTCGGCGATCGGCTTGAGCTGCTGCACGCCGGTGAGGACTTCGTCGGACATCCAGCGTTCGATCATTTTGGAACCGCCCTTGGCATCCGTGGCCCGGCTGCCCTCCGGAGCCGGCTTGCCCGGGTGGTATTTGCCGCTGAGTACGCCCTGCGCAATCGGGGACCAGACGATCTGGGAGATGCCCAGCTCCTCGGACGTGGGAATCACGTCCGCCTCGATGACCCGCCAGAGCATCGAGTACTGCGGCTGGTTTGAGATCAGCTGGAACCCGAGCTCCCTGGCGAGGGCGTGGCCGTCCCGGAGCTGGCTGGCCGTCCACTCGCTGACGCCGATGTAGAGCGCTTTGCCCTGCCGCACGATGTCCGCGAAGGCCTGCATGGTTTCTTCCAGCGGGGTCTCGTAGTCGTAGCGGTGCGCCTGGTACAGGTCCACATAGTCCGTCTGGAGCCTGGTCAGCGAGCCGTTGATGGACTCCATGATGTGTTTGCGGGACAAACCCAGATCGTTGTGGCCCTTGGGCCCGGTGGGGCCGAATACCTTGGTGAAGATTTCCAGCGACTGGCGGCGTTCGTCTTTGAGGGCCTTGCCCAGCACGGTCTCGGCCGCCGTGTTGGCGTAGACGTCCGCCGTGTCAAAGGTGCTGATACCGGCGTCGAGCGCTGCCCGGACGCACTGGGTGGCGACATCGTTCTCCACCTGGGAACCGTGCGTGAGCCAGTTGCCGAAGGTGATTTCCGAAATCTTGAAGCCGCTGTTCCCGAGGTATCTGAATTCCATGGGTTTCACCGTAGCCGACTTGCCGGCGGCCGGTAAGGGTTCAGCCGGCTTTGCGCTCCTGCACGGGACGCTTGTCCGGTCCGAGCGGCAGCCGGCCGAGCGACACCAGCGAGCCGGTGTCCAGCAGTGACTTTGCGGCGGGCATCGGCGGCTTCTTGAAGGAGCGCGGGACGGCGTTAAGCTCGCCGTTCCGGTCCGTTGCCGACGCCACGAGCGGCGCCACTTTGCTGATGTCCTGCACCGGGGCCGTCGGGCTGGGGAGGTCGCGGACTGAAACCTTGATGGGCGGGGGCGCTTCCGCTTTGGCCCGTGCGGCGGCACGTGCATCGGCCCGCGCGACGGCGGCGGCCCACTCGGGCGACAGCTGGGGGGCTTCCTTCCGGGCGGCCTTGGCCGGCTTCGGAAGCTTGCGGGACTTGCTTTCGGCGGGAGCCCGGACGGCCCTGCCAACGCCGACCGCGAAGGCCATAACGATGACGGCGGCCAGCCGGCCCATTCCGGCGATCACCAGTGTGGTGACGAATACGGCGAACAGGCCAAGGAACATGACGAACGCCACTGCGAGAGTTCCCAAGAAGGTCAGGTTTATGGCGATGGTTGTGGGATCTCCCATTTCACCTCTCCAATCCGGCCCGCAGCGACGCGCCCGCCGCAAAGTTCGTGGGCGGGCAACAGCACCTCTTAACCATACGGACTTTTTTCCCCGGACACGCAGGGATCACCGGTGTCCGCCAAGACGTGTCAAAGCTGTTATTCGGGAGTGCCGCAGAAACCTGCATCTATAGTCGGAATAAGCCCCGCCGGCGTCGTCCGGCCTCCCAAAGGACAGCCTGTGACCCACCCCGCTTCCAACCCTCCCGGGTCGAACGCCCGGGACCACGCCGCGATTGACCGGAACGTTGACCGGAACTGCCCGTGCCTCTCGGGGGAGCAGTACGGCGACTGCTGCGGCCGCTTCCACCGAGGCGACGCCGAGGCCCCGACCGCGGAGCAGCTGATGCGTTCCCGGTACAGCGCCTTCGTCCTCCTGGACGCCGCGTACCTGCTGCGGACCTGGCATCCGGACACCCGGCCGGCCGGGCTGGAACTGGACCCTCAGATGCAGTGGCGCCGCCTGGATATCGTCTCGACCGGCCGCGGCGGCCCGCTCGACACCGAAGGGACGGTCGAGTTCAAGGCCCATTTCCGGCACGACGGCGAACGCGGCGTGCACCACGAAACAAGCCGTTTCCTGCGGGTGGACCGCCGGTGGTACTACCTGGACGCCCTCTGGTCAGCCTGACGGGGTCAGCGGACCGGCGTTAAGGGACTGGGGGTATAGGACTGCCGGGTGCCGGGCACTGTTGCCCGGCACCCGGCAAGATCCGGACGCACCAGACCGCCTGCTTAGCGCTCCTCGACAGTGTCCGCCGGGGTGAAGCCGGCGCGGTCCACTTTACGGTGGAAGTGCATCCCGGCAAGGCCGCCCAGCACGGCGCCGACCAAGGCAACCGCGGCAATCACGACGGCGGCGATGATGCTCATGGTGTTGAGCTGGCCTTCATTGACCGGGATCCGCGGGAAGCTGTTCAGGTTGGCCAGGATGTTGTATTTCTGACCGGCCACGAGGCCGAGAATTGCCACGACGACCGCGGCGATGATGGCCCAGACCCACACCATGAAGCCCTGCTTGGCGCCGTTGAAACGGGCCATCCGGCCGGCCACGTAGCCGCCGCAGTAGTACGCCACGAACAGGATCACGAGCAGCACGATCACGCCGACGAGCCCCATCGTCTCGTTGCCGCTGGTCACGGCAACGTTGACGTCGGTGTTGGTGGCGAGGCCGACGGCGGTTCCGGCGGCAGCGACCAAAGCGGTCAGCAGGACGGCGGTGCCGGTAGCGGCCAGCCAGCCGAAGAACGCCGAGCCGATCTGGATCCCGCCGAACTGCTCCTTTTCGCGGGCAACCACGGTCTCGCGGGTGGGGACCTCTTCGCGGACCGCCTCAGCCCGGGCCGCCCTGCGGGAGTCGTCGTTGGACCGGACCGCCGTCACAGGCTCCCCGGCGACGGGGGTGTCCATCCGGGACGTTGCCGGTCCGGCTGCCGGGGTGGCAGGGAAGGCCCGGGTGTCGTCGGCCGGGGCGCTGCGGACGGGCTCATCCCGGATGGGTTCGCTGCTGACCGGGTGGCTCTGGGTTGCGTCCTGGCGTGCGTCGTGAATCCGGGCCTCCTGCGTGGGGGTCCCGTCCGCGGCGCGACGGGGCGTGGGATCTTCGGGGCCTGCTGTGCTGCTCATGGGAACTGCTCGCTTTCACTGATTGACCCGGATCCATTGTTTGGACCGGGCACCGCACTGCGGAGACCGGTGTGAGGGTCTCAGCTAAACCTAACCACGCTTAAAAGCCGGTTAGCAAGGATGCTTATCATTCAGCGGGTTTGGCAGCCGTGCGCCCGACGCCCGGTCTCAGCGGTATTTCCGGTGCAGGTTCTCCTTCGTCGAGGCGCGCGGGCTGGCGTCGGCAATCCACTCAAACGCCGACGCGCACGTCTCCGAATTCCAGTTCGCTGCCTAAGCCGACCCGAAGTGAGGCAGTTCCGGTTTCCACGCCGGCAGCCACGACCAACCCTGTCGACACTTCCAAAAGCATGAAGGTCACCTGCGCCGAGGCAGATATCGCTTCCCAGTCCTGTCCGACCTTCCTGTCCACGTTCATGTTTTCAATGGACCCAATGGATGCAGGAACAAACAAGACATAGTGGTAGCCCGAGCCGGCGATAGAAGCTCCGGTGGGGCTAATCTCCTCGGCCAGGGCCGCCACAACGAGAGGGGAATTGGAACTGGCATCAGGGGCAGTCGACATCGACATCAGCGCCTCCTTCGCCTTGCCGACGACGAGCATCACTTTTGCTATGAGCTCCGTCGTGGCCGCTGCCTTGGATTCCGTCGGTTTATCTTCCCCAACGCCCAGCTTGGATGCGTCAGATGCGAGCTTTTCCAAAGCTGCTTTGGCCGCGACAGCGGCCGCAACGACCCCACTCTCCGGAATGGGCCGGAACTGATCACTGGATGTGACGAATGGCCGGTCTGTGTGGCTCAGCAGCGCAGACATGACGCTTGCATGCGTGGAATTCACGTCCGAACTGCCGGCATACGTGGTCAATGTCCTGTCCGTTTTGAACAGCGAAAAGATGAGGCCAGCAACTTGCCCGATCGAAAGCACCGCAGACAATGGGTCAGGGGCAAGATCCCGGCCCTTGCCCCTAAACAGATCGACTTCGCTTTGTAAGGCGACCGTCGCGATATTTATTTGTTCTAAAGCGGCGCGGACTTCCAGAAGCCCTATTGATTTTGATAACAGGTCCCGATCTGCAGTGACCAAGATTCGTGTTTTTTCAATGGTGACAGGGCTGCTGACCGCAGTGCCCGGGCCCGGCGAGTTGTTTCGGCCCTGGTCCGGAACAACCTCGCATATTCTGTCCGAGACTTTCTTGCTGGCGCTATCCAGCGCCTTGGCGTAGACCTCAGTGCCGCGTGTGGCACCCGGGCCGGACATGGAACTCTTGCCAGTGTCGATGCCGTCGATCAGAGTCTTTCAAGTCCAATAAGGGCTTGGCGCGGGCTTCTAGCTCCGCTTGCTTGGATTTCGCTGTCGCCTCCAACGCAGCAGCAACGCGTTGCGCCCTGGCTGCGGGTGCAGCCCACTCATCGAATTCGGCCTTTTCACGTATGAATTTGAGTTCAGCCGATTTTTCCGCGGCGCCGTTGTTGGATGATTCTAAATTGCCCATTTCAGACCCCCAATTGTTTGGTTCCACTTCGTGCGAATACCGTAGACGTAGGGGACCTCCATGTCTAGGGCCCGGTCTCAGCGGTATTTCCGGTGCAGGTTCTCCTTCGTCGAGGCGCGCGGGCTGGCGTCGGCAATCCACGGCCCGGTGCCCTCGGACTGGTCCAGGACACCGGCCTCGAGCCAGGTGAACTCGCCGCCGAGGACCTTGCGGGCCAGCACGTGGTCGCCGTCGTCCGTATTCCTCCACAGCTGGTCAAAGTATTCGTCCACGCGCACCCGGGCCTGCTCGCAGTAGGCCTCGGCCAGCTCGAAGGCGGACGCGCCCCGTTCCGGCGCGGTACGCAACAGCATCTCCGCCCGGGAACAGCACGCCGCCATCGCGTACAGCTCGGCGCCGATGTCCACGATCCGGCCCAGGAACGCCTGCTTGTGCTCGAGCCTGGCCTGCCAGCGGCCCATCCCATAAAAGGTCTGCCGGGCCAGCCGCCGCGAGGACCGCTCGACGAAGCGCAGCTGCTTCGCGAGCCGGCCGAAATCGTTGTAGGACCGCGGATCCATGCCCGCGCCGGCCACGAGCTTAGGCAGCCATCTCGCGTAGAAACCCGAGGCGCCGACTGCGGCCTTCGCTTTGTCGGACAGGCTGGCGTCCTCCGAAGCGAGATCGCCGGCCGCCGCCAGGTGCGCGTCCACGGCTTCCCTCGCGATCAGCAGCTTCATGATCTCCGATGACCCCTCGAAAATCCGGTTGATGCGGAGGTCACGCAGCTGCTGTTCGGCCGGGACGGCGCGCTCGCCACGGGCCTCCAGCGAGTCCGCGGTCTCGAAGCCGCGGCCGCCGCGGATCTGCACGAGCTCATCGGCGATCCGGCAGCTGATTTCCGTGGACCACAGCTTGGCGAGGGCCGCTTCGATCCGGACGTCCTTCTGCCCGGCGTCAGCCATCTCGGCCGACAGCTCGAACACTGCGTCCAGTGCGAAGGCGCTGGCCGCGATGAAGGCGATCTTTTTGCCCACGGCCTCATGCTTGCCGACCGGCCGGCCCCACTGAGTGCGGGCGTTGGACCACTCGCGGGCGATTTTCAGGCTCCACCGTCCGGAGGCGACGCACAGGGCGGGAATCGAGAGCCGGCCGGTATTCAGCGTGGTGAGCGCGATTTTCAGGCCCTGGCCCTCGCGCCCGAGCCGGTTGGCCGCCGGCACCCTGACCTGATGAAAGCGGGTCACGCCGTTTTCGATGCCGCGCAGACCCATAAAGGCGTTCCGGTTTTCCACCGTGATGCCGGGGGAGTCCATCTCCACCACGAAGGCGCTGATCCCGCCCTTGTGGGCTGTGCCGTCCGCGTCGGTGTGGGCCGGGACGAGTGCCATCACAACGACGAGTTCGGCAATCACGCCGTTGGTGGTCCAGAGCTTCACGCCGTCCAGGACGTAGGACCCGCCGTCGTCCGAGGGGACCGCGGTGCTGCCCATCCGGGCCGGGTCGCTGCCGACGTCGGGCTCCGTGAGCAGGAACGCGGTGATGGCGCCGGCGGCGCAGCGCGGCAAGTACTCCTGCTTCTGTTCCGGCGTGCCGAACACCCGCACCGGTTCCGGGACGCCGATGGACTGGTGGGCGGAGAGCAGGGCGCCGAGGCTTGGATGCACCGAACCCAGCAAGGCCAGCGCCCGGCCGTAGTAGACGAGGGAGAGGCCCAGCCCGCCATAGTCGCGGGGGATCTTCATCCCGAAGACGCCGAGTTCCGCGAGGCCCCGGAGGTACTCGTCCGGGATCAGCGCGTCGCGCTCGATGGCCCGGCCGGACATCGTCCGGCAGAAGGCGGTCAGGCGGGCCATGAACGCTTCACCGCGTTCGACGTCGTCCGCGGGGGCTTCCGGCCACGGGTGGATCAGGCTCAGGTCGAAACTGCCGAGGTACAGCCCCTTGGCGAAACTGGGCCGGTCCCAGCTGGTCTCGCGGGCGGCTTCGGTGATGGCCCGCGCGTCGGCCGCCGTGGCGCCCGGTCCGATGGCGTCCGAGGGAACAGGAACTTCCGCGGCGGAACTGTCAGTGGCGGGAATGCCGGTTGAAGGATTTTCGGTGGCTGGATTTTCGACGGCGGAGCTCATCGGGCATCTCCTCTAACCGGGTGTCCGGCTCGAGCCCTGGATCCGCCGTGGGTGGAGGACCCTTTAGCTGTCCCGCAATACTACCCGCGGGTAAGTGCCTGTACTAGGGGCCGATTGGCCCAAAAAGTCGCCGGTAATCTCCGCCGGCATCTCCACCGTGGACGCGTGGTGCACCAGCCGGTCCCACCCGTGGTTGAGGCCTTGAACGAGGCCGAGGAGCAGATAGGCCGCGAGGAACCAGGCAAGGCGTCCGATGCCGACCAGTACCAGGGCCACGAACGCCGCCGTCATCATGAAGAGTGCGATCAGCAGGGCAAACACAAGTGTTCCAATGAACACCATGGTTCCCGTTTCCACTGCGCTTAGGTCGAACTGCATTCTTCCTCCTGCACCGTTGCCTCGGCTGAATCAGTAGGCTGAGCGTAGGGTGCAGGAGGTGCGGTCAACCAGAGTCCCGGGGGTGTGCCGGGACTCTTGATATGGGATCGAAATGCTACCCGGGCGTAGGTCACGGAGCGGTTGCGAAAGCCTCACCGCCCGTGTCCTGATGCCGGCGGAGACGGTCAGTCGTCGTCGAACTCGGGGGCGTCCTGGCCGACAACCTGGAAGTCGGCGCCGACCCGGACTTCGACTTCCGAACCGTTGTCCAGGCGTACTTCCACCTCGTAGGCGGCGCCGCCCTCATTCTCGCGTTCGACTTCGCTGACGCGGCCCTGGCCGACCCTGGCGAGTGCGGCGCTCGCGGCCCGGTCCCAGTCCGCAGAGTTCAGGGCGGGCGCGTTGTCGTCGTCGTCGCGCTCGGGGCCTTCAACTCCCGCAACCTGGAACGAGCTGTCGAGGTTGACCTCGACCGTGCTGCCGTCCGGGAGCCGGACGTCCACCTCGTAGGCTGCGGCGCCTTCGTTTTCGACTTCCGCCTTGGTCACCGTTCCGCCGCCGGTTTTCGCAAGGGCGGCGTCGCTGGCCCGCTGCAGTTCCGTCCCGCCCAAGGGCTGGTCATCGGCGCCCAGGGTGCCGCTCGCGGCCGCTACCGTCGCGCCGCCCAGAACCACGGCAGCCGCCGCCACTCCGGTGATCACCAGCGATTTTTTGCGCATGATTAGCTCCTCTCATGTCGTGTACATAGTCTGCTCCTGAACCGGAAAGCAGACAACGATTAATCCAAACGGGGCCTGCGTTAACCTTGTAGCTGGCAGTTTTTCCGTATCCGCTGCCCACCACCACCCCCAAGGCAGCTGAAGGAGAATGCGTGTCCCGCTCCGCCGTGTCCTCGGCCGACGCCATCGGCGCCCGCCTTCGCGACCTCGAACTCCTCACCAAGGGTCCCGCCTGGGCGCTGACGCGCTCCGCGCCCTGGGTGATCGCCGTGCTGCAGGCCTCCTTCACACGGACCCGGCCGCAGCTGCCCCTCGAGCAGTTCCACGCCGACGTGGACGCCTTCCTTGAACAGCTGCGCCGCCAGGACGCGGGGCTGGGCGGGAGCGCCAACGGAAAGTCGTTCGGCGACGAGTGGACCCGGAAGAACTTCCTGACCCGGCGCAACCAGTCGGGCCAGATCGTCTACGAAGTCACCGAGCCGGCCGCCCGCGTCCTCGCGTTCCTGGACAGCCTCTCCAGCGAACGCTCCACGCTCAACGGTTCGCGGCTCGGGACGCTGCTGGGCGACGTCGAAAAGCTCGCCAACGAGACGAACCCGGACCAGAGCGCGCGGCTGGAGTCCCTTGAGGAGGAAATCGGCGAACGCCGGCAGCTCATCGAGGACATCAGCTCCGGGGACTTTGACGGCCTGCTCGACGACGACGAGGCCGTGGAGGCCGCCGGCAACATCCTGGACCTCGCCGCGAGCCTTCCCGCCGACTACAAGAAGATGCGTGACCGGATCGAGGAGCTGGTGGGGGAGCTCCGCAACCAGATCATCGAGGAGTCGCTCAGCAAGGGCGCCACCATGGCGCAGGTGCTGGATGCGGACAAACGGCTCCGGCAGAGTCCCGAGGGCAGGACTTTCCGCTCCTTCACGGCGTTCCTGGAGGATCCGCAGCAGCAGCTCCGGTTCCGCTCGGCGATCGGCGAGGTGCTCAGCAGGCAGTTCGCCGACGACCTCAGCCACGAGGAACGCGAGACCCTGAAGAACCTCGTGGCCGAACTCCGCACCCAGCACAGCCAGATCCAGAGGATTTACGGCAAGCTCAGCGAGAGCCTCAACACCTACGTCCAGAGCGACGATTTCCGCCAGTCGGTCCGGCTCCGGCAGGTGCTGCGGGAGGCCGAGCAGGCCATCCGCTCGCTCCCGTACGAGCGCGAACGTCCCGGCCTGGTCCGCGGCCCGGTGCTGTTCAACGCAGGATTCGAGTCCCTGTCCATGGTCAAGCTCTTCGACCCGGACGAGTTCGCTGCGCCGCCTAAACTGGCCGATCCCATCGCGTTCAGCGACTCGGACCGGGTGCGTTCGCCGCGGACGGGCAAGGCGAGCCCCGCCGCGATCCGGGACGCGTTTGCGGGCGCGTCATCCCTGGCGGAGGCCTGGGCGCAGCTGCCGGCCGGGGAACGCCACATCAACTCCATCCGCGCCCTGTTGTCCCATGCGCTGCACGAGGGCGCCGGCTTTGACCGTGAAACCTGGGACACCCTCGACTTCGAACAGATCGACGGCTCCACGCGCACCGCGTACCTGCCGGTCGTCACGCTCAAGAAGGACTGAAGATGACTGAAGACATCACGACGGCGGCACCGGCCGCTGAGCCGGCCCGGCACGTCCACGCCGACCCCTTCACCGTCACCCCGCGGGACACCTTCGTCGACGGAGCCGCGCTGTTCCCCGGCGACACGGGCGTCCTGCCGATGAAGGTCCGCCAGGCCCTCGTCAAGCTCCTCAAAGGGCCCTACATTGACGGCGGCCGGGACGAGAAACTGTGGACCACGCTGCTGGACAACCAGCTGATCCTGCGCAGCCGCCTCTCCGAACTTTTCCTCACCCTCCAGCTGGACCACGAACGCAAGGTGGCCGTGCTCCGCCCGGTGGATCCCGAGGCCATCGGCGGTAGCACCCGCTCCAGCATCCTGCGCCAGCAGCGCGCCCTGAGCCGGGTCGAAACCATCGTGCTGCTCCGCCTCCGCCTGCTCCTGGACCGCCACGTCACCGCCCAGACCGACCCCACGATCACGCGCGAGGAAATCGCCGAGCTCGTGGCCCACTACCAGCCCTCCGGCCAGCAGGACGCCCTCCGCGATTCCGACGTCGTCAACCGCGCCATCACCAAACTCCTGGCCCGCCAGCTCCTCCTCACCACCGGCCTGGACGACGTCTACACAATCTCCAACGCCCTCCCGCTGGCCCTCCCCTTCGAAAACATCGGCGACATCCCGGCCCAGATCGAGGCCCTGATAGCGGCCGCCGCCGACCAGTCAGGAACAGAACCGCTACTGGAGTTCGACGCCGATAAGCCCGCAGAGGACGACACGGAGGACGACGACGCCGACGGTTCTGCGGAAGTGGACGGCGGTGACGCCGACACGGGCGCCCAAGGTGACCTGAACAGCGAAGACGACGACGGCGATGCCGCCCCGGGAGTGGCATCTAAGGGGCCGGACGAGGGCCCCGATGCGAGCTTGCGAGCATTGGGAAGTCCGGACCCGCTGTCGGAGCCGGCATCGCCGTCGTCGTCACCCAGCCACACCGCGGAAGCTGAGGACGCCAAGTGAGCATCGCGACAATGCTGCCGATGGGCGAGCTCACCAACCCGGGCCAGATGCGCCTCGCCCTCGTCCAGGTGGTCAACTGGGGCACATTCCACGGCGCCCACACCATGCACGTGGACCGCAACGGCACCCTGCTCACGGGCAATTCCGGCGTCGGCAAGTCCACGCTGTTCGATGCGATGCTGCGGGTCTTCGACGCCCGGCCGCGCTCCAATGAGGCCGCGGCCCAGCGCGCCGGCGGCGCCGTGGAGGACAAACGGACCACGTTCACGTACATGCGCGGCAAGGTGGGCGACAAGGCCGTCGGCGAGGGCTCGGCGAGTGCCTTCCAGCGCCCCGGCGCCACCTGGTCCGCCGTCGCGCTGACCTTCGACAACGCCGCGGGCACCCGGGTGACGGTGTCGGCTCTGTTCGACCTGCCCAAGAACGGCACGGAGTCCAGCGTCGGCCGGTATTACCTGATCGACAACAAGCCGCTGGACCTCACGGCCATCGAAGGCATCGCAGAGAAGCGGTTCACCAAGTCAGCCCTCGACGCGATCTTCCCGGACGCCCAGGTCTTCGACGTCCACAAGGCCTTCGCGGAACGCTTCCGGCGCCTGCTCGGCATCAACTCGGACCAGGCACTCCCGCTGCTGCGCGTCATCCAGGCCGGCAAGGGCCTCGGCGGCAGCGTCAACACCTTCTTCCGGGACCAGGTCCTGGACGCCCCGGCCACGCTGTCCGCCGCGGACGACGTCGTCGAGGAATTCAGCAACCTGATGTCCATCAGACAGCGCCTCGAGGACGTCCGGCAGCAGCGGGACCAGCTGGCCCCCGTTCCCGGCCTTAACAAGGAATACGCCCAGTCCCTGCTCGACGCGAACCGGTTGCGGGACCTCTCGGGCGAGGAGTTCGAGGCCTACAAGCAGCAGCTGGCCGTCACCGTGCACGAGAAAACGCTCGCCCGGTTCAAGGACCTGGCGCAGGCGAAGGCCAAGGAGCTCGGCGCCGAACGCGGCGTCCGCGACGGCCTGGCGAAGGAGCTGCGCCAGCTCGAGGCGGACTACAACAACCAGGGCGGCAACGCGATCTCCGCCATCGAGCAGTCGCTCGAAAACGCCCGGGTGGGGCTCAAACTCCGCCAGCAGGTGGAGGATTCGGCCCGCAAGGCGCTGTCCGACGCCGGACTGGAACTTCAGTGGACCGCGGCCGGCTGGGAACAGGCGCACGAACACGCCGCCGCACGCTCCGCCGAGCTGCAGGACGATTCCGAGGCGCTCAAGGAGCTGCGCTTCGAGGCCTTCGACGGCCACGCCACCCGGAAGCGGGAACTGGCCGCGGCCCAGCAGGAGCTTGTCTCACTCAAGTCGCGGAAGTCGCTGCTGCCGCCGTCGAGCATTGAAAACCGGAGCGCCATCGCGGCCGCCACGGGCGTGGCCGAGGAGCAGATGCCTTTCGGCGGCGAGCTGATTGACCTCGCCGAGGGCCAGGAACAGTGGCGTCCGGCCGCCGAGCGGGCGCTGCGGAGCCTCGCGACCACGCTGCTGGTGCCCGGCGAGCATTTCGCCGCCGTGACCCGCTACCTCAACGATCACTCCGTCCGCGGCGCGCTCCGTGCCGTGGACGTGTCCAAGCCGCTCGCCGGCGGCGCGCTGGCCGTGGAGGACGCGGCCGACGGCGACCTGCTGGGCAAACTGGATATCCTCACCACCGGACCGGCCGGGGAAGCCGGCGAATGGATCCGCGAACGGATCGCCCTCGACTTCGCGTACCCCTGCGTGGAGGACCCGGACGAGCTTGCCCGGCTGGACAAGGGCCTGAGCCTGGGCGGCGTGGTCAAGCGCAACCGCCACACGGTGGAAAAGGATGACCGCTTCACCGGCCGGCAGGACTATGTCCTCGGCTTCGACAACGCCTCCAAGCTGGAACTCGTGGCGGCGCAGGTCGAGGATCTCCAGCAGGAACTGGCCAAGGCCGCCGAGCTGGCCCAGAGCCGGGAGGAATCCCACCAGGGCATGACCCGGCAGCTCGAGGCCCTGCGCCGCGTCGCCGACGACCACCGGCCGTGGGAGCAGGTTTCGGCCGCCGTGGCCGCGGACGAGCTCGCCCGGATCGAGCAGCGGCTCAAGGACGCCCTGGCCGCCCAGGCGGACCTCGAACCGCTCCGCGCCAACATCGAGGCGGCCCGGCACAAGCACCAGTCCAGCACCGAGGCCGCAGCCGTCCTGCAAAGCGAATACAAGGCCCTCGACACACAGCTCACGGCCGCCGATTCGCTGCTGGACGCCGCGCGGGCGCGCCTGGCGCAGTCGCCGCCGTCGGACGCCACCGTGACTGCGCTGGAACCGTACTTCGCCGATTTCGGTGACGTCCTGGAGATGCACGAACTCGACAACCTGGCCAACCAGGTGCGGACCCGGCTCCTCGCCGAACTGCACGCGGCGGAGTCCCGCGGGCAGGGCACCTCGGAGCGGCTCACCCGCATCTTCGAAGGATTCGTCCGCGAATGGGGCACGGCGATCTCCGCGGACCACGGCACCTCGATCGGTGCCGCGGGCGAGTTCGAGGGCCGCTACCACGCCATTGTCAGCGACGGGCTGCCCGCGCAGGAGGCCGAATTCCGGCAGTTCTTCAACCAGCGCACGCACGAGTCCTTCAGCACGCTGCTGCACCTGCTGGACGAGGAACGCCGCTCCATCACGAGCCGCATCCTGCCGCTCAACGGGATCCTGTCCGAGGTCAACTTCCACGAGGGCAGCTTCCTGGAGCTCGACATCAAGCAGACCCTGCCCGCCACGGCCAAGCAGTTCAAGGACGCCATCCAGAACGCGCTGAAGGTCCGGCACACCCGGCCCGGCAAAGCAGCTGCAGCGTCCGCCGCGGTGTCCGGGGCGGACTCGGATGACGACGCCGAGCTCACCACGCGGTACAAGTCGCTCGAAACGCTCGTGAAGCGGCTGGGCTCGCAGACCCCCGAGGACCGGCGCTGGCGCTCCGAGGTGCTTGACGTCCGCGGCCACCTGTTCATCCAGTGCAAGGAACACCGCGAGGTCCAGGGTTCCGGATCCCGGGGCGCCCGCAAGAAGACTGACGTCTTTATGCATGCGGACACCGGCTCCATGTCCGGCGGCGAGCGGCAGCGCTTCACCGCGTTCATCATGGCCGCGGCCCTGAGCTACCAGCTGGGCATCGCCGAACAGGGCTTCACCACCTACGGGACCGTGATGATGGACGAGGCGTTCGTGCTCGCCTCGGAAGAGTTCGCCGGCGCCGGCATCAAGGCCCTGCACGAGTTCGGGTTCCAGCTGCTCCTGGCCGCCCCCGAAAACGTGATCGACCTGTCCCGGCACCTTGGCTCCGTCACCGAGATCCTGCGGGACAAGCGCACCAACCGTTCCGGTGTGCTCACGGCTCCCGTGATCGGCGCGCGTGCCGGTTCCGAGGGCACCTGGCGTTCCGAGGCCAACCCGGTGGACATCGTCCTCCGCTGACCCTTCGGCCGCCCGCGCCGAAATATAACAAATCGGTGGATTGATTGCCGGGACTCTGGTGGGGTCTGCGGGTGCGTGCGAATCTGTTGTCCATCATCCCTTCGCCCGCGCTCCACCAGGGCCGTTGCGGAGCACTCGAACCGCGATGGACCGCAGCCGCACCACCCCTGCCGAGCCTGAGGGCGTCCTCACGGAAGGCATCACTATGCGCCCTGCACATCGCGTACCCTTCATGGCCGCCCTCGCGTCCGCCGCCGCCCTCGCCGTGGGCGGCTGCGGGACTCCGGCCTCGGGCGGCACATCCAGCCCGGCAACGGCGTCCGGCGCCGCCCCCGCATCGTCCAGCGCCGCACCGGCACCGTCCGCTCCCGCGCCGACTCCGCCCGCGCCTGCCGCTGCCGCATCCAAGACCTACACGTTCCCGGACGGCCGCCTGTCCTTCGAGTACCCGGCGGACTGGCGGGTCGAACTCTTCACCGGGGAGCAGAAACCTGCGACGTCGGGCACCGCCACCGTCTTCGACGCCGCCGGCGCGGCGCACGCCACGATCTACTCGGGGCAGGCCGCCGACGGCGTCAGCCACCCGGTGATGCGGACGGTGTTCGAGTCCGCACCGGTCCCGGGCCTCGGGCAGCAGCCCGCTCCGGCCGCCCGGTATTCGTTCTACGTGGACCGTCTGGGGGACAGCCCGACGTACCGCATGCACCTGACTGCCGGGGCGCCCCAGCCGGGGGACGGTACCGCGCTCGACGGGATCATTCGGGTCGGCGCCGGCGTCCTGGTGGCCGAGGTCAAGTTCATCGAGAAGCCATTCGCGAGCGACGCCGCCGCCAGGTCGTGGCTGGCGGGCGTCGAGGGACAGTCGCTCAAGGCGCTGCTGCTGAGCATCTCCTACCGCTGACGACGCCTGACCCGCGCGCGGAAGAACCCGGATTAGCGCGCAGAAAGCGCGGAAATCGCCCCGTCAGGGCGCCCAGATCGCCGGATCGAAACAATTACGTTACGAAACGTTTGCTTAATTCCCAGAAGGATAGGCTAGCCTTACTCAGGTTCGCATCATTGACCTAAGGAATCCCATGCCTCTCCCTACCCCAAGCCGCGCCTTGCCCCGCCGCCGGTTCCTCCGCGCCACCGGACAGGCAACTGCTGCCCTGGCCGCCGTCGCGCTCTCCCTGACCGCCTGCTCCACCGGCCCGGCCAACTCGCCGGCAGCGGATGCCCCCAGCCAGTCGGCCAGCTCCGCTTTCCCGGTGACCATCAAGCACGTGTTCGGCGAGACGACCATCAAGGAACAGCCCAAGCGGGTCGTCACCGTGTCCTGGGTCAATGACGACGTGGCGCTGGCCCTCGGCGTGGTTCCGGTAGGTGTCCCGAAGAACGAATGGGGCGGCAACGACAAGGGATCCACCCCGTGGAAGGATGCCGCACTCGAGAAGCTCGGCGCCGGCTTCGGCACCGAGAAGGCCCCGGTCCAGTTCTCCGAGGCCGACGGCGTCAACTTCACCGAAATCGCCAAGCTCAACCCGGACGTCATCCTGGGCGCCTACTCGGGCCTCACCGAGGAGGACTACAAGAAGCTCAGCGAAATCGCCCCCGTGGTCGCGCACCCGGAGATCGCCTACGGAACCCCGTGGCAGGATTCCACCACCATCATCGGCAAGGCCCTCGGCAAGGAAGCCGAAGCCACCAAGCTGGTCGCCGACACCGAAGCCACCATCCAGGACAAGGTCTCGAAGTACCCGCAGCTGGCCGGCAAGAGCTTCATCTACGGCAACCTGGAGCCCGCCAAGGGCGACGGCGTGAACGTCTACACGGCAAATGACAACCGCCCCCGCTTCCTCAGCGAGATCGGCATGAAGCTGGCCCCCGTCGTCGAGGACAATTCCAAGGGCTCCAAGGAATTCTTCATCCCGTGGTCCGCTGAGAAGGCCAACGAACTCGCCTCCGACGTCTTCGTGACCTGGGTCCCGGACGCAACCACCGCCGATGCGATCAAGACCGACCCGCTGCTCAGCCAGATCCCGGCCATCAAGAACGGTGCCCTCGTCGCCGACTCTGACAACGCCCTGACGCTGTCCATCTCCGCGTCCTCGCCGCTGAGCCTGCCGTGGGCCCTCGACACGTTCCTGCCGCAGCTCGCCAGCGCAGCGGACAAAGTCAAGTAAGCACCGTTCCATGAGCCCACTTACGACGACGGCGGCCCGCACCGCCGCCCGGCCCGCCCCGGACACTGCCGAGGCTGCGTCGGCCCCTGCCCGGGGGCCGCGCCTCCTCTGGCTGCTGGCCGCCGTCGTCGTACTTGCGCTTGTAACCCTGGCGTCGTTCGCCATCGGGGCCCGCGGGCCTGGCCCTGGAAACCGTGTGGCAGGCGCTGACCCAGTTTGATCCGGCCAACGGCGACCACGCCGTAGTCCATGCCCGCATCCCGCGCACGGTCCTGGGCCTGCTCGCCGGCGGCGCCCTCGGGCTCGCGGGCGCAGCGATGCAGGGTGTCACCCGCAACCCGCTCGCGGACCCGGGCATCATCGGCATCAACGCCGGGGCTGCGCTGGCCGTCGTCACCGGAATCTACGTGTTCGGTGTGACCTCGCTGACCGGATACATCTGGTTCGCGTTCCTCGGCGCCGCGGCCGCCGCCGTCGTGGTCTACCTGATCGCCTCGCTCGGCCGGGAAGGCGCGACGCCGGTCAAGCTCGCCCTCGCGGGCGCCGCCTTGAGCGCGGGCCTCTTCTCCCTGATGAACGTCATCCTGGTTTCCAGCCGGGACACCCTGGACCGCTTCAGGTTCTGGCAGGTCGGCGGCATCGCCGGCCGCGACTGGTCAGTGATCCTCCCGGGCCTGCCGTTCCTGCTGCTGGGAGCCGCAATTGTGCTCGTCACGGGCCGGATCCTCAACAACCTTGCGCTCGGCGACGACATCGCCAAGGGCCTGGGCCAGCGGGTGGGGCTGTCCCGCGGCATCACCGCCCTCGGGATCGTCCTGCTCTGCGGGTCGGCCACTGCGCTGGCCGGCCCCATCGGGTTCGTTGGCCTCGTGATTCCGCACGCCGTCCGGTTCCTCACCGGCCCCGATTACCGCTGGATTCTGCCCTTCTCGCTGGTCCTGGCCCCGGCCCTGCTGCTGGGCGCGGACGTGATCGGCCGCGTCATCCTGCTCCCGGGTGAAGTGCCCGCCGGGATCATGACCGCCCTGGTCGGTGCTCCGGTGTTCGTCTGGCTGGTCCGGCGCAGCAAGGGGGCCGGACTGTGACACTCACCGAAACCAAAACCCCCGTTGACCTATCACTTCCAGTCGCTAAAACGGCGGCTAAGCGACCGCAAACTGATAGCGCAACACTGGCGGACGGCCGTGCTGGCCCTTGCCGTCGTGGTGCTCTTCGCCGCGAGCGTGCTCCTGGGCAGCTACACCGTCACCATCCCCGACTTCTTCAAGATCCTCACAGCGCACCTCACCGGCGGGGAGAAAATCCCCGGCGCAAGCTTCATCGTGATGGAGCACAAACTGCCGCGCGCCGTCGTGGGAACGCTGATCGGCGCCGCATTCGGGCTCTCCGGTGCGCTCTTCCAGACCATGCTCCGCAACCCCCTGGCCAGCCCGGACGTGATCGGCATCAGCTACGGGGCCAGCGCCTCGGCCGTGACGGCGATTGTGGTGTTCGGCGCAACCGGCGCCGTCGTCTCGGGCGCCGCCTTCGCCGGCGCCCTGGGGGTGGCCGCCCTCATCTACGCGATCTCCCGCAACGGATCCCTCGGGTCCGGCGGACAGCGCGGCGACGCCGCAGGCAGCCGGCTGATCCTCGCCGGAGTGGGCATCGCCGCCGCCCTCCACGCCGTGGTCAGCTTCCTGATGACGCGGGCGGACATCCGCACCGCCGCCGAGGTCCTGATCTGGCTCAACGGCTCGCTCAATTCCGCAAGCTGGGACCGGGCCGGAGTCCTCGGCATCGCACTGCTTGTGCTGGTTCCTGCCGTCATGCTCCTCGCCGGCCCGCTGCGCATCCTCGAACTGGGCGACGACACCGCCGCTGGCCTCGGTATCCGGGTCCGGGCGGCCCGGCTGGGCATCGTCATCACCGCCGTCGGACTTGCCGCCGCGGCGACGGCGGCTGCCGGGCCCGTGGCGTTCGTCGCGTTCCTCGCCGGGCCGATTGCGCGCCGGTTCGTCCGCAAGGCAAGCCTGCCGGCGGCGGCCCTGACCGGGACGCTGATCGTCCTCGCCGCGGACTACTTCGCCGCGAACATCGCCCCGATGCTGCTGGACGGGACCGCCCTGCCCGTCGGCGTTATCACTGGTGCACTCGGCGCGCCCTTCCTGCTGTGGCTCCTCGTCACGTCCAACCGAAAGGATGCCTGAGATGGCCGCTCTGCACGCCTCAGCCCTGACGCTCAAGTACGATCAACGCACCGTGATCGAGGGGCTGTCCGCCGAAATCCCGGAGGGCAAGGTGACCATGATTGTCGGCGCCAACGCCTGCGGAAAGTCCACGCTCCTCCGCGGCCTGTCCAGGCTGCTCAAGCCCGCTGCCGGCATGGTCACCCTGGACGGGAAGGACATCCACCGCCGCCCCGCGCGCGAGGTCGCCCGGATCCTCGGCCTGCTTCCGCAGCATCCCACCGCGCCGGACGGCATCACCGTCCGGGATCTGGTGAGCCGCGGCCGCTACCCGCACCAGAGCTTCTTCCGGTCCGGGTCGACGGGCGGCTCGGCGGACGACGAGCGGGCCGTGCAGGACGCGCTCACCGCCACCGAAACGCTGGACCTCGCCGCCCGGAACGTCGATGAGCTCTCCGGCGGCCAACGGCAGCGCGTGTGGATCGCGATGGCCCTGGCACAGGAAACCGAAGTGCTGCTGCTGGATGAGCCCACCACGTACCTTGACCTCGCCCACCAGGTGGAAGTGCTGGACCTGATCACCGACCTCAACCGCCGGCGCGGCACCACCGTCGCGATCGTGCTGCACGACCTCAACCTCGCCGCCCGCTACGCGGACCACGTCATCGCCATGAAGGCCGGACGGATCGTGGCCCAGGGCACCTCCCTCGAGGTGGTCACCGAGGGGCTGGTCCGCGACGTGTTCGGCCTCGAATCCCGCGTCGTCCCGGATCCGGTCTCCGGAACCCCACTGATCATTCCGCTCGGCCGCCACCACGCCGAGACCCCGAACGCCGTCCCCACAACTCTGGAGCTGATCCGATGAGCGCAGTCAACAACAACCCGGCCCGCGGGGCCGCGTCGGTGAAATCCTCGCCGGCAACCGAACCGATGACGCTGGCGTTCGAAGTCCAGGTCACGGCCGTCCAGGAGCTCAGCCCCAATTTCCGCCGGATCACATTCGGCGGTTACTCGCTGCGCGGTTTCGGTGTCCACGGCAGCACCCTGGACCTGCGGGTCAAGCTGATGATTCCCTCACTGGCAGCGGACGGTTCGCAGATCCCGCTGCCCGAGTTCCAGATGGCCGAGTCCGGCTGGTACCGGGAGTGGCTCGCGATGGACCCGGCCACCCGGGGATCGATGCGCACCTACACCGTGCGGCAGGAACGGCTCGACGCCGTCTACCCGGAAATCGACGTGGACTTCGTGCTGCACTTCGACGATTCCGGGAACGGCGGCCCCGCCGCCAACTGGGCCCTGACGGCCAAGCCGGGAGACTCCCTCACGCTCATCGGACCCAACAACCGGGCCGCCCACTGCGTCACCGCGGAGACTTACTCCGGCATCGAATGGCAGCCCGGACTGGCCCAGCGCGTGCTGCTCGCCGGAGACGAAACCGCTGTTCCCGCGATCAGCGCCATCCTCGAAAGCCTCCCGGCCTACATGAGCGGGCACGCCATCCTGGAAGTCCCGGAGGCCGGAGACTTCCAGGACCTCAGCACTGCCGCCGACATCAAGGTGACCTGGCTGGCTCGCGGGGCGGCAATCGGCCGCTCGCGGCCGCACGGCGAACTCCTGGGCGAAGCCGTCCGCGCCGCCGTGCCCGTACCCGGCTGGGTGGGCATCAAGGCCACCGGCAACGCCGCAGGACCGGAACCCGAGGACGTGAACGTGGACCAGGACATCCTGTGGGAAACCCCGGCCCGGATGGATTCCGCAGCACTCGGAGCCAGCAAGAACCCGGACAAGCCGGCCGGGGCGATGCCGTTCTACGCCTGGATTGCCGGCGAGGCCGGGGCCATCAAGGAGCTGCGGCGGTACCTGGTGCGGGATGTGGGGATCGACCGGAAGCAGGTTGCGTTCATGGGGTACTGGCGGCAGGGGAAAGCCGAGCTCTAACCTGGGTTGGGCGCACTGGGTGCTCGGGTGCTTCCGGGCTTCCGCCCGCCACCGCTTCGCCGGGTTCCGCCCGCCACCGCCGCTTTGCCGTCGCTTAGACACCTCCCGCCGCCTCTTTCGGCCGCTGGCGGCCTCGTTCGGCTCTGGTCGGCGATGCGCTCCTTCGCAAAGCACCGGTGGCGGTCTTGTGGGCAGGTCACCATTCGCTGGTTAATCAGCTCACCTGCCGTGCCCCGTTAGTTAATCCCGACGTCGTCCGACTTCGCTAGCGTGGCGACATGACCGAGAACTTTCTATCCCGCGGCGCGGGTGGGCGGCGGGTTTTTGTTGCCCTCGGGGACTCCTTTACCGAGGGGGTGGGGGACTACGACCCCCGGCTGCCCAACGGGGTGCGCGGCTGGGCCGACCGGGTGGCGGAGAGGCTGGCCAAGGCGGAACCGGGATGGGAGTACGCCAACCTCGCTATCCGCAGCAAGCGATTGCGCCACGTCATCGCCGAGCAGCTGCAGCCGGCGCTGGCCATGGACCCGACGCTTGTCACTTTGTATGCGGGCGGAAACGACATCCTCGACTTCGGGACCGACGTCGACGCCCTCATGAAGGACTACGAAACCGTCGTGGCCACGCTGGCCGCGAGCGGGGCCACGGTGGTGCTGTTCACAGGTTTTGACGTCAAGGTCTCGCCGCTGCTGGAACCGCTGAAGAAGCGCAACGCCGTGTACAACCAGCGTGTCCGGGATATGGCGGCCCGCTACGAAGCCGTGCTGGTGGACTACTGGTGCTTCGACGCCTTCCATGACCCGCGGATGTGGGACACGGACCGGCTGCACATGTCCAAGGCGGGCCACAAGTACCTCGCCGGGCAGGTCCTCGACCAGCTTGGCGTGCCGCACAAAATCACACCCAAGGAATGGGATCCCCCCGCCCGGCAGGGGCTTCTGGACTGGGAACGCCGGCAGCGGCGCTGGGTGCATGACTGGGTGCTTCCGCTCTTCGGGCGCAAACTCCGCGGCGTCACCCTCGGGGACCAACTGGCTCCCCGCTGGCCGCACCCGGTCCGGGTCCCGCGGAAGGGACTCAAGAAACTGGCCAGCGGCTGAAGCGGCTGAAGCGGCTGAACCGCCGGAAGGGCGCCGGCGGTGAGGCTAGCTGTCCAGCAGGTTCTCGTACCCCGGGGCCACCCGGTTGGCGTGGAACTCCATGACCTCGAAGTCGGCCACCCCGTTGATGTAGAACGGGTCCCGGGCCAGCGAGGCATCCAGGGCGGAGCGGTCGGCGTTGGAGAGCAGCAGCCCGCCGGTGCGGGGAATCTTGCGCCCCGCAACCATAAAGACACCCTCGTCGAAGGCGTCCTGCAGCCACTTCACATGCGCCGGCAGATGGAAGTCAACGATCTCTTCGGGGACCTTGTAGGTCAGGGAGACTACGTACATACGGTCAGCCTACCGCCTGCCCGCAGCACCCCTCCGGGCAGGGCCGCGGCCGCCGATCCCTGAACTTGAAATGTCAAGCTTCGCCTAGAATGGAGCCATGACCGAACCGCGCTGGCTCAATGCCGACGAACGCCGGGCCTGGCTGGCCCAGCTCAGCATCAACACGCTGCTTCCCGCCGCCCTGGACACGCAGCTGCACCACGCGGGGAAGCTCTCCCTCTTCGACTACAACGTGCTGGCGATGCTCTCCGAGACCGAGGGCCGGTTCCTGCCCATGAGTGAACTCGCGGCGCGCACCAGCGCTTCCCTGTCCCGGCTTTCGCATGTGGTCACCAAGCTGCAGAACCGCGGCTGGGTGGAGCGCCGCCCGCACCCGGGGGACGCCAGGGTCACGACGGCGCACCTCACCGACGCCGGTATGGCCACGATCGAACAACTCGCCCCGGCCCACGTCGAGGCCGTCCGGTCGCTGTTCCTCGACGCCCTCAACGATGAAGACGTCGCCGACCTCGCCCGGATCGGCGAAAAAATCGTCGCCCGCCTCGACGACGACCACTGGATCCTGCGCGAGAGCGGCCCGGACGGGCAGTAAACCGGCAGGTCAGCGGCGGGCCCGCGTACGGCGTCGCCTAGTCTTGGTCCTATGGAATCGCCGATCCAGAGCTACCTGCGCCAGATCCACGCCGAGATAGCCCAGCTCAGGGACGGCAAGCCTTACAGCACCATTCCGGCGATGGCGAATGTCGATCCGGACAACTTCGGCATCGCCCTCGCCACCGTGGACGGCAAGGTGTACGAGGTAGGGGACACCCGCGAGGAGTTCACCATCCAGTCGATCTCCAAGCCCTTCACCTACGGACTGGCCCTGGAGGACCTGGGCAACGAGGCCGTCGACGCCAAAGTGGACGTTGAGCCGTCCGGTGATTCCTTCAACGAGATCTCCCTGGCCGAGGGCACCGGGCGTCCGGCGAACGCCATGATCAACGCCGGCGCCTTGACGGCAACCTCCCTGATCAAGGGATCCGGCGGCCAGTCCGGCTTCAAACGGATCCTCAGCACGTACTCTGCCTTCGCCGGCCGGCAGCTCTCGGTGAGCGAGCGGGTGTACGAATCCGAACTCAAGCACGGCCACCGCAACACGGCCCTGGCCCACTTGCTGCGCTCCTTCAACATCATCGAGGACGACCCCACGCCGGTCCTCGAGGACTATTTCCGCCAGTGCTCGGTGCTGGTGAACTGCATGGACCTCTCGATCATGGCCGCGACGCTCGCCAACGCCGGCCGGAATCCGCTCAGCGGCAAGCGGGTCCTGGAGATCGGCCCCGTGGAGCGGGTGCTGTCAGTGATGATGACCTCGGGCATGTACGACGACGCCGGTGCCTGGATCAGCAGCGTCGGCATGCCCGGCAAGAGCGGGGTGGCCGGCGGGATCATCGCGGTCCTGCCCGGGCAGGTCGGGCTGGCGGTCTACTCGCCGCCGCTGGATGAACACGGCAGCAGCGTACGCGGGCTCGCGACGGCGCAGCGGCTGTCCCGGGACATGGAACTGCACTTTGTCCGGGCCGCCCGGACCGGCCGCTCCGCCATCCGCGCCGCGTACGACGTCACCGAGACGCCGTCGGGGATCCGCCGCAACGACGAAGCCGCCGATGTCCTCCGGGAACACGGCCGCCGTGCCCGCGTGCTCGAGCTCAACGGCGACCTGCTCTTTGCCGGGACCGAATCCATGGTGCGCGAACTCAGCGACCTCGACGACGACGTCGAACTGGCCGTCCTGGACCTGCGCCGAACGGACCAGATCAGCGAAGTCGCCCTTCGGATGCTGGGCCAGGCCCGGCAGGGGATGGCCGATGCCGGCCGCGAACTGGTGCTGGTCGAAACCGACGGCTCGGTGGCGGCATCGCTCCAGGAATCCGCGGAAGCCGACGGGCCCGGGGTTCCGTCGTTCGCCACCCGGAGCGCCGCCGTCGAATACTGCGAAATCCGCCTGCTGGAGCGCTACGGCACCCGGCTGCTGCTGCCGGACCACGTCCCCGTGACGGCCTCGCCCGCCCTCGCGCCGCTGGACGCGGCGGACGCCGAAGCCCTGGCCGCGCTCATGACGGCAAAGCAGTACGACGACGGCGACGTCATCCGCCGCGTCGGGCTGCGGTTCGGCGGGGTCTACTTCATCACCTCCGGCAAGGTCAGCAGTACGTCCCCGGGACCCACCGCCGAGCGGGTCAAACTCAACACCCTCAGCGCCGGCATGACCTTCGGGGAGCTCGCGCTCGGCAGCGGCAGCCGGCAGGAAACCACTGTCAGGGCGGTCGGGCCGGTGGGCGTCATGGTGCTCAGCGCCGAGGCGATCACGGAACTGGAAGCCAGCAACCCGCGGCTGGCCATCACCCTCTGGAAAGCGCTCACCCGGGACGCCTACACCCGGGTGGAGCAGTACCTGCGCGAATCGGCGGTGCGGATCCGCGAGTAGAGGCTGGCCCGCCGGCGGCGTCCCTTGGCGTTGACACCCCCGCTTTGTTTGCTTGGGGCAACTGCTGGCAGACTGGATCCATGGATTTCACGTCCCGCTATGTAGCCCTTGGAGACTCCTTTACGGAAGGCGTCGGCGACGACGACCCCACCCGTCCCAACGGCGTCCGGGGCTGGGCGGACCGGGTGGCCGAGCAGCTCGGTGCCGCCGATCCGGACTTCGGTTACGCGAACCTTGCCATCCGCGGCCGGAAACTGCGGCAGATCATGGCCGAACAGGTCGACGCCGCCGTCGCGCTCAAACCCACCCTCGTGAGCATCTACGCCGGCGCCAACGACATCCTCCGGCCCAAGGTCGACATCGACGACCTTCTGGTGGACTACGACGCCGGCATCCGCAAGCTCAAGGCCACCGGCGCCACCATTGTCATGTTCACCGGATTCGACTCCCGCGGTTCGAAGATCTTCGGCACGACGCGAGGCCGCACCGCCATCTACAACGAACTGGTCCGCGGGATCGCCGGCGACCACGGCGCCCTGCTGGTGGACTACTGGCGCTTCAGCGAGTACTACGACTGGGGCATGTGGGCCACGGACCGGATGCACATGTCCCCGGCGGGCCACGCGAACATGGCCAAACGCTTCCTCACCGTCCTCGAGCACGAGCACTCGATCGACGTCCCGCCCATGACTCCGGTGCCGGAACTGAACCGGGCCGAGACAATCCGGGCCAACGCCCGCTGGGTCCGCGAATTCGCCGGACCGTGGGTGGTCCGCCGGGTCACGGGCAAGTCCTCCGGCGACGGCCTGGCGCCGCGGTACGCGACGCCTGCCCACCTCTAGGCCCGGAACCCCGGGGTCGCAAGCAGCCCGCCGCCGCCCAGCACGGCGAGGATCTCCACGTCCCACCCGTGCGCTGCCCGGTCCAGCATCGCGTGCCCGCCGGCCACGATCGCCGTCGCCAGCACATCCGCGGTGACAATGTCCGTGGCGGCCACCGACACCTGGAGGAACACGGACCGGCCCGCTCCGGCGGTCCAGATGTGCTCCCCGCGCTCGGCAGAGCCGGACGTCGCCAGCGCGGAGAAACGGCTGCACCCGGCCAGCGGAAACGCCGACACGAGCGCCGTCCGGTCCGTCGGGTCGACAATCCCGGACAGCCACGGCACCCGGGACCCCGGTACGGGGGAGCCGCTCACCAGGACGTCGCCGCCGGCGTTCAGGCACCAGTCCCGGAGCCCCAAGGCCCGGAGCGTGTCCCCTGCCTGCCGGATAGCGTGGCCCTTGATGATCCCGGAAAGGTCCAGCACGCCGTCCGGCCGTTCCGGAGTGAAGGCGTCGGCCGTCAGCAGCCGCCAGTTGGTGGCCTCCGCGTATTGGTCCCGCATCTCCTGCGCTGCTTCCCGAAGGGTGATTTCGCCGCGCGCCAGCCTGCTGGCTTCTGACTCCGGACGGTAGAGGCTGAACCTTTCGTCCAGCACGGCAAACACCTGTTCGACGGCGCCGGCGGCCGCCTCGATGGGGTGTTCGGTCCGGTCCGTCCGGGGGCAAGCCCCGGTCCGGGCGGCCTCGGACGGCATCGCCAGGCTGATGACCGTGCCCATGCAGCCGAAAGTCCGGGTCTTCAGGGCGGGGTGTTCCACACCCTCGTTCCCGTGCTCAGAGGTTCGCTGCATCGAGGGCCGCCTGGAGCGAGTCCAGGTAGGCAGCGCTGGTCACCGTGGCGCCACTGATCGTCTGCACATTCGCCGACTGGGCCTTGAGGACCTCGGCCCGG
>CAVUHG010000010.1:0-171276 GCA_963741265.1 uncultured Actinomycetota bacterium
AGTAGGATCCAAGGAACTTGCATCCGCACAGCTGGACGGTTTCGACAACGAGCGACTCGTTGAAGAACTCCGCAAGGCCAAGGAAGAGCTGTTCAACCTGCGTTTCCAGTCCGCCACCGGCCAGCTGGAGAACCACGGTCGACTGCGCGCGGTAAAGAAGGACATCGCACGCATCTACACCGTTCTCCGTGAGCGCGAGCTGGGCATTCGTGCCGAGGTTGCCGCACCGGTTGTGGAAGCCAAGGAAGAAAAGAAGTCCAAGAAGTCCGCAGCCAAGGCTGAGAAGGCTGCAGACCGAGCTGAGACTGAGGAGGACGCCAAGTGAGTGAAAAGGAAGAGAACGTGACGGAAACTGTTTCCGGCGCAGCCAAGGCTGACGAGCGCGGTTACCGTAAGACGAAGCGCGGCTACGTCGTCTCGGACAAGATGGAAAAGACCATCACTGTCCAGGTCGAGGACCGTGTGAAGCACGCCCTCTATGGCAAGGTCCTTCGCCGCAACACGAAGATCAAGGCTCACGACGAAGAGAACAGCGCCGGCATCGGCGACCTCGTTCTCCTCGCCGAGACCCGCCCGCTTTCCGCTACCAAGCGGTGGCGCCTGGTGGAGATCCTCGAGAAGGCCAAGTAACACCAGCAGCTTCGCTGTACCTAGGGGATACTGACTGAGAAACCCCCGTTCCCCTTGTGGGAGCGGGGGTTTCTGCGTTTCCGGGGCAGCGCGGCCAGGGCCGGTAGGTGCCGGGGGCGGGCCGCGTCACGCTGTGCAGGGTTTACGGGCCGACGACGCCGGCGGGCCGGGTTTCCGGGGAGTCGGCGGCGGCGGCCGAAAGACTGTCCTGCGTGACGGCGTCGTCTGTGGTATTGGCCGATTCTGGCTGAGGCCCGGAACGTGCTAAGATTTTGAGTTTGTATGGCGCTATTTCTGCGCCGTCAGTAAACCTCGTAAACAATCGTGCCACGGCATAGTGCCCCCTCACGCCCCGACCCGTCGGGATCCGCTTGGGAAGCAAATGTTTTTGGCACGGGAGTTTAGGCCTGGTCTGGCAAAATCCAGGCAGGTCAAGAGACACCCCGATCAACCGTTCCGCAAGGCTCATTCCGTAGGAAGAATTTCGGTCTGAGAACCAGCGCGACGCAAGGAGTAAATAGTGATTCAGCAGGAGTCGCGACTCAAGGTCGCCGACAACACGGGTGCTAAGGAAATCCTTACCATTCGCGTTCTCGGTGGATCTGGCCGTCGCTACGCAGGCATTGGCGACGTAATCGTCGCTACCGTCAAGGACGCAATTCCGGGCGGCAACGTAAAGAAGGGCGACGTCGTCAAGGCTGTCATCGTCCGTACCAAGAAGGAACGCCGCCGTGCGGATGGTTCCTACATCAAGTTTGACGAGAACGCAGCTGTGATCCTGAAGGCTGACGGTGACCCCCGCGGTACCCGCATCTTCGGACCGGTTGGTCGTGAACTTCGCGATAAGAAGTTCATGAAGATCGTTTCTCTGGCTCCGGAGGTGCTTTAGTCCATGGCTAAGATCAAAAAGGGTGACCTGGTTCAGGTCATCACTGGCGCCAAGGCTGAGCGCGGCGGCGACAAGGGCAAGCAGGGCAAGGTTCTGCGCGTATTCCCGGAGACCAACCGCGTGTTGGTCGAAGGCATTAACCGCGTAACCAAGCACACCAAGGTCGGTCAGTCGCAGCGCGGCACCAAGACCGGTGGCATCGAAGTCGTCGAGGCTACGATCCACATCTCCAACGTGGCTCTGGTTGACCCGTCCACCAAGAAGCCCACCCGCGTCGGTTTCCGCACCGAGACCGTTGAGCGCGATGGCGTGAAGCGCGAAGTGCGTGTCCGCGTGGCCAAGAGCTCAGGGAAGGACATCTAATGACTGAGACTCTCGAGACTCCGGCAAGCAAGATCGTTCCTCGTCTGAAGACCAAGTACGCGGATTCCATCAAGAGCACGCTCGTTGAGGAATTCAAGTACGAGAACGTCAACCAGGTTCCCCGTCTGGTCAAGGTCGTTGTGAACATGGGTGTTGGAGATGCCGCCAAGGACTCCAAGCTGATCGACGGCGCTGTCCGCGATCTGACCCTGATCACCGGCCAGAAGCCGCAGGTAACCAAGGCCCGCAAGTCGATCGCACAGTTCAAGCTGCGCGAAGGCATGCCGATCGGTGCACACGCAACTCTGCGTGGGGACCGCATGTGGGAATTCCTGGACCGTCTGGTCACGCTGGCTCTGCCGCGTATCCGCGACTTCCGGGGCCTCAGCGGCAAGCAGTTCGACGGCAACGGCAACTACACCTTCGGTCTGACCGAGCAGGTTATGTTCCACGAGATCGACCAGGATTCCATTGACCGCGTACGCGGCATGGACATCACCGTCGTGACCACTGCCAAGACCGACGACGAAGGCCGCGCGCTGCTCAAGGCGCTTGGCTTCCCGTTCAAGACCGAAGATTAATCTAGCTACGTAAAAGGTCCGTCCGCGCTGGTTCCGAATTCTGTTCGGGAAAACAGCACGGCGGAAACCGTTATGAGGAAGGGCAAGAGCCCACCATGACAATGACAGATCCCGTCGCAGACATGCTTACGCGTCTGCGCAACGCAAACTCGGCATACCACGATTCCGTGTCTATGCCGTACAGCAAGCTCAAGGCACGCGTTGCCGACATCCTGAAGGCCGAAGGTTACATCGCCTCCTGGAAAGAAGAAGACGCTGAAGTCGGCAAGAAGCTGACCCTCGAGCTCAAGTTCGGTCCGAACCGCGAGCGTTCAATCGCTGGTGTTCGTCGTATTTCCAAGCCGGGACTGCGCGTTTACGCAAAGTCCACCAACCTGCCGCACGTGCTCGGTGGCCTGGGTGTCGCAATCCTGTCCACCTCTTCCGGCCTCTTGACTGACAAGCAGGCCGGCAAGAAGGGCGTGGGCGGCGAAGTCCTCGCTTACGTCTGGTAACGGGAAAGGAAGAGAATAATGTCACGTATTGGACGTCTCCCCATCACCGTTCCTGCCGGCGTTGAGGTCAAGGTTGACGGCTCTGTCGTCAGCGTCAAGGGTTCCAAAGGCGAGCTGAGCCACACTGTGCCCAGCCCGATCGAGGTATCCCTGGAAGAAGGCACCCTGACTGTCGCCCGCCCGAACGACGAGCGCGCCTCACGTTCGCTGCACGGCCTGACCCGCACCCTGATCGCCAACATGATCCAGGGTGTCACCGCAGGCTACGAGAAGAAGCTTGAAATTGTCGGTACTGGTTACCGCGTTCAGGCAAAGGGTTCTGACCTGGAGTTCGCTCTGGGCTACAGCCACCCGGTAAATGTCTCGGCACCGAACGGCATCACCTTTGCAGTAGAGACCCCGACCAAGCTCTCTGTTTCAGGTATCTCCAAGCAGCAGGTCGGCGAGGTTGCTGCCAACATTCGCAAGCTGCGGAAGCCGGACCCCTACAAGGGCAAGGGCATCCGTTACGCAGGCGAAGTCATCCGCCGCAAGGTCGGAAAGGCTGGTAAGTAACCATGGCGATCGCAATTAACAAGAAGCGTACGAACAAGAGCAAGTCTGCCCAGCGCAGCCGCCGCCAGCTTCGTATCCGCAAGCGCATCTCCGGCACGGCTGTACGTCCTCGTCTGGTCGTCAACCGTTCCGCACGCCACGTATTCGTCCAGGTTGTCGATGACACCCAGGGCCTGACCGTAGCGAGCGCCTCCACACTGGAAGCCGACCTTCGTGCATTCGATGGTGACAAGACTGCCAAGGCCAAGCGCGTTGGCGAGCTCGTCGCCGAGCGTGCCAAGGCTGCCGGTATCGAAGCAGTTGTCTTCGACCGCGGTGGTAACAAGTACCACGGCCGGATCGCCGCCGTCGCTGACGGCGCACGTGAAGGTGGGCTGTCACTGTGACCGAAAATAACGAAAAGGACATTCAGGTGACTGAAGCTGTAGCTGCTCCGGCAACTGAGACCGCTGCGCCTGCTACCACTGACGGCGCCCGTGGTGGCGCTCGTCGTGGCGAGCGTGGCGACCGCGGCCAGGGCCGTGGCGACCGTGGTGGCCGTGGTGGCCGCGACGGTGGCCGCGAAGCCGAAAAGAGCCAGTTCGTAGAGCGCGTCGTAACCATCAACCGTGTTTCCAAGGTCGTCAAGGGTGGTCGTCGCTTCAGCTTCACCGCCCTCGTCGTCGTCGGTGACGGCAACGGTATGGTCGGCGTCGGCTACGGCAAGGCTAAGGAAGTTCCTGCCGCAATCGCGAAGGGCGTTGAAGAGGCCAAGAAGTCCTTCTTCCGCGTTCCCCGCATCGGCAGCACCATCCCGCACCGCGTTCAGGGTGAAGCCGCCGCAGGCGTCGTCATGCTGCGTCCGGCTTCCGCCGGTACCGGTGTTATCGCCGGTGGTCCGGTCCGTGCAGTACTGGAGTGCGTGGGCATCCACGACATCCTCTCCAAGTCGCTCGGGTCTTCCAACGCCATCAACATCGTTCACGCGACCGTTGACGCGCTGAAGCGCCTCGAAGAGCCGGCAGCAGTGGCAGCACGCCGCGGCCTCCCGCTCGACGAGATCGCTCCGCCGGCAATGGTGAAGGCGCTCCTGAACCAGAAGGCAGGTGTCTGAGTCATGGCTAAGAACGTGCTTGTCTCCGATGCAAAGTTGGAGATCACTCAGATTAAGTCCGCCATTGGCGGCAAGCAGAACCAGCGCGACACCCTGCGGTCCCTCGGCCTGAAGCGGATCGGACACACTGTTGTCCGCACCGCCGACGCCGTAACCGTCGGAATGGTCAACACGGTTCCGCACCTGATAAAGGTAGAGGAGGCGAAGTAAATGGCAGAGAAGAAAACCGCCGAAAAGGCACAGGGCACCGCTGAGAAGCAGAACGCCCTGAAGGTTCACCACCTGCGTCCCGCCCCGGGTGCCAAGACCGCCAAGACCCGTGTTGGTCGTGGTGAAGGTTCCAAGGGTAAGACCGCTGGTCGTGGTACCAAGGGTACGAAGGCCCGCTACCAGATCAAGGCTGGCTTTGCCGGCGGCCAGCTGCCGCTGCACATGCGCCTCCCGAAGCTGCGCGGCTTCAAGAACCCGTTCCGGGTTGAGTTCCAGGTTGTAAACCTGGACAAGCTCAACGAGCTGTTCCCGGAAGGTGGCGCTGTCACCGTGGAGAACCTGGTCGAAAAGGGTGCCGTTCGCAAGAACCAGCCCGTCAAGGTGCTGGGCACCGGCGACATCACCGTCAAGGTTGACGTCACCGTCCACGCATTCTCGGCCAGTGCCGCAGAAAAGATCGAAGCAGCAGGCGGAACCACCACCGCCCTCTAACGAGGCGGCGGGGCAACAGCCCGTTGTTGAACTCCCGGTACCGGGGCCCAGGCCTCCGGTACCGGGAGTTTTTCTTGATTTCAGGGCCCCGCCGATTGTTCGCAGGGCGCCTTCACCCGTTAGACTCGGTTGTTGGGTTTATTTGACCTGGCTCACACGACTTTACTTATTACTCAGGAGGACGCTTGCTTAGCGCATTTGGCCGGGCCTTTCGCACGCCTGATCTGCGACGCAAGTTGTTGTTCACGCTGGGAATCATCACAATCTTCCGCTTGGGTGCCTTCATCCCCTCGCCTGGTGTGAACTACCAGAATGTCCAGCAATGCTTGCAGAACGGTCAGACCTCGGGCGGGATCTACCAGCTCGTCAACCTGTTCAGCGGCGGTGCATTGCTGCAGGTCTCGATCTTCGCGCTCGGGATCATGCCGTACATCACGGCGAGCATCATCGTGCAGCTGCTCCGGGTGGTCATTCCCCGGTTCCAGTCAGCTGTATGAGGAAGGCGCCTCCGGGCAGTCGAAGCTGACGCAGTACACGCGTTACCTCACGATCGCCCTGGGCCTCCTGAACGCGACCACACTCGTGTCGCTGGCCCGTTCCGGCCAGCTGCTGCCGAACTGCCAGCTGCCGATCATCCCGGACACGAGCATCGTCACCACGATCCTCATCATCATCACGCTCACGGCCGGCACCGGCCTGATCATGTGGATGGGCGAGCTCGTCACCGAAAAGGGTGTCGGCAACGGTATGTCGCTCCTCATCTTCACGTCCATCGCCGCTGGCTTCCCGGGATCGCTCGGCGCGATCTGGAAGGCGCAGGGCCCGGGCACGTTCTTCATGGTCCTGGCCATCGGTCTCCTCACCGTGGCCCTCGTGGTCTTCGTGGAGCAGTCCCAGCGCCGGATCCCGGTGCAGTACGCCAAGCGCATGATCGGCCGCCGCACCGTGGGCGGCACCAGCACGTACATCCCCATCAAGGTGAACATGGCCGGCGTCGTTCCCGTCATCTTTGCGTCCTCGATGCTGTACCTGCCGGGCCTGATCTCGCAGTTCAACCAGCCCGCCGCAGGCCAGCCGGTGGCACCCTGGGTCGAGTGGATCAACAACAACCTGACCCGCGGCGACCACCCGATCTACATGGCTCTCTACTTCGCCATGATTGTGTTCTTCACGTACTTCTATGTTGCGATCACTTTCAACCCTGAAGAAGTTTCTGACAACATGAAGAAGTACGGCGGCTTCATTCCGGGTATCCGTGCCGGCAAGCCGACCGCGGACTACCTGCAGTACGTGCTTTCCCGGATCACCCTGCCCGGTGCCATTTACCTGGGCTTCGTGGCACTGATCCCGCTGATCGCACTCGTCCTGATCAACGCCAACCAGAACTTCCCGTTCGGTGGCACCTCGATCCTGATCATGGTCGGCGTCGGTTTGGAGACCGTCAAGCAGATTGACGCGCAGCTACAGCAGCGTCACTACGAAGGGCTTTTGCGATGACGAGAATGTTGATTATCGGACCTCCCGGGTCCGGCAAGGGAACGCAGGCGGAACGCATTTCGGAGCGCCTCGGCGTCGTTGCGATCTCCACAGGCGACATCTTCCGTGCCAACGTCAAGGGTGAGACGCCGCTGGGCCTCGAAGCCAAGACGTTCATGGACGCCGGGGACTTCGTTCCGGACAGCGTGACGAACAAGATGGTCCGCGACCGCCTCAGCGAGGACGACGTCGAAAACGGCTTCCTGCTCGACGGCTACCCCCGCACCACCGCGCAGGTGGACTACCTCGACGAGATCCTGGCCAACGGTGACCAGAAGCTCGACGTCGTCCTCCAGCTCACGGCCGACGACGAGGAACTCGTCGCGCGCCTCCTGGGCCGCGCCAAGGAAACCGGACGCAGCGATGACAACGAAGGCGTCATCCGGCACCGCCTTGACCTGTACCACGACCAGACGGAAGCCGTGGTGTCCAAGTACGCCGAGCGCGGCATCCTGACCCAGGTCGACGGCATCGGCGGCATCGACGAGGTCACCGACCGCGTCATGCAGGCCATCAAAGAGGCCCAGTCGGCCTGACCAGGCCGTAGACGATTGAGGCCCCTCCCGGACACCGGGAGGGGCCTCAGCCATTTGGCCGCGCCCACCCCCGGGAACAGCGCGGTCCCACCGAAAGGAAGCTGCAGATGGCCTTCGGCCAGCCCCGCATCGAATACAAGACCAACGCCCAGATGCGCACCATGCACGAGGCCGGCCTGGTGCTCAGCCGTGCCCTCGACGCTGCGGTGGCGGCAGCCGCGCCGGGAAAGACCACCCGGGACCTCGACGCGGTGTTCGCGGCAGTCCTCAAGGAGGCCGGCGCCACGTCCAACTTCCTTGGATACCACGGCTTCCCGGCCACCATCTGCACGTCGGTCAACGAGGAAGTGGTGCACGGCATCCCGGGCGACCGGATGCTGCGTGACGGGGACATCATCTCGATCGACGGCGGGGCGATCCTGGAAGGCTGGCACTCCGACTCGGCCCGGACCGTGATCGTCGGGACTGCCGACCCGGAAGACCAGCGGCTCTCCGACGTCACGGAAGCGGCGATGTGGCACGGCATTGCCGCCCTCGCCAACGGCAAGTTCGTCGGGGATATCGGCGGCGCGGTGGACGACTACGTCTCATCCGTCCCGGGCAAGCCGCTCGGAATCCTGGAGGACTACGTGGGCCACGGCATCGGCTCCGAGATGCACATGGCCCCGGACGTGCCGAACTTCCGGACCAGCCACCGCGGCCCGAAGATCCGGCCGGGGCTGTGCCTCGCCATTGAACCCATGCTGGTCCGCGGAAGCATCGACACGGCTGTCCTGGACGATGACTGGACCGTGGTGACCACCGACGGCAAGCGGTCCTGCCAGTGGGAGCACTCCGTCGCGGTCCACGAGAACGGCATCTGGGTCCTCTCGGCACCGGACGGGGGAGCGGCGAAGCTGGCACCCCTCGGCGTCGTGCCCGTCCCGATTCCCTGACCGGACGCGCACCGCGACACGCAAAGTTGTCGGCGACGCAGAAAATCCCTGGCGCTACCGGAATTCCGGTAGCGCCAGGGATTTTGCGTATCGCGAGGGCAACTAGCTCTTGAGCTTGGGCTTCACGTCCTTGGTGTAGATCCCTTCCAGTGTGGCCTTGAGCTCGGTCATGGTGGCTTTGACGTCCCCCTGCTGGGTGAGGACCTTCGCGGCGGCCTTGGCCATTTCCTGGTCCGCGCCCGGCAGGAACACCCGGGCGTTGTCCTGGACCCGGGTGACGGCGAGCTGGTCCATGGCGGTCTTGATCTGCGGCGTCTTGGCGAGCACGGTGGTCATGTCCGCCGACGTACGGGTGGGCATGTAGCCGGTGGCCGCCGAGAACTCCGCCGTGCTCTCGGGCTCGGTCATGAACTTCAGGAAGGTCGCGGCCGCGAGCTGCACCTCCTTGCTGACGCCGCTGGGGATGCCGAGTCCGGCGCCGCCCGTGGGGCAGACGCCGCTCTCCATCTTGGGGCCGCCCGGCAGGAATCCGACGCCGACGTTGAACTTCGCGGACTTCAGCACACCCAGCAGCGAACCGGTGGAGGAAATCGTGGAGGACGTGATGCCGGCGGCGAAGTCGTCCGCGGCTTCCTTCGAGGAGACGCCGGCCCACTTGTCCTTGTAAATGGAGTCCTGCGCCCACTGCAGCGCTGCGACCGACTCCGGCGAGTCGCAGTTGAAGGTCCACTCATTGGACCAGCTGCCGCCCCAGCCCCAGAGGTTGTTCTGCAGCGTCCAGCCCGCGTACCCGGCCAGGGCGGGGTAGATGTAGGCGTATTGCGCTCCGGAGCTGGCCTTGAGTTTGGGCGCCCATTCGCCGAACTCCTGCCAGGTTTTCGGGGCACGGTCCGGAAGCCCGGCGGCCTGGAAGTGGTCCTTGTTGTAGTAGAACAGCGGGGTGGAGCGGCCGTAGGGCAGTGCCCACTGCTTGTCCGCGTACTTGTAGTCCGCGATGAGGGACTTCTGGAAATCGTCCACCTTGATGTCCAGCTGCTTGATCAGCCCGTTGAGCGGGATGATGTTGCCGTTGGTGTAGTAGCGGAACCACCACACGTCGGAGAGGACCACGAGGCCCGGCAGCGCCGATTTCGCAGCCTGCGACGTCTGGAACTTCTGCGCGATCTCCTCGTAGTTGGCCCCGGCGGTCACGAGGTTGACCTTGATGTCCGGGAACTTCGCGTGGAACTTCTCGATGATGGATTTTTCAACGTCCTGGGACTTGCCGGGGTGGCTGGTCCAGAAATCGATCGACGCGGCCGGCTTGACGCCGCTGAAATCGATATCGGCGGCACCTGTTGCCGCCGCGGTGCCGCCGGTGGACGGACCGCCGCAGGCGGCCAGCGCCGCGGCACCTGCCCCGGCGCCGGCCAGTCCCAGGAAATGTCTGCGGTCAAGATTCAATGCCATGGTGGATCCTCTCGGTGGTGCGACTGGTTAGCTGTGGTGACTGGATTGCGGTGGGTCTTGGGGGCGGAATCAGCCGGTGACGCTGCCTTGCGTCAGGCCGGCCACGATGTAGCGCTGCAGGGCCGCGAACACCAGCAGGATGGGGACGATCACCAGGACCGCACCGGCCATCAGGATGCCCCAGCCGGAGCCGTTGCCTTCCGAGTTCTGCAGCAGGGTCAGGCCCACGGGAAGGGTCATGGTCTCCGGCCGGTCGGTGATGATCAGCGGCCAGATGTAGTCGTTCCATTCGCTGACCACGGTGACCAGGGCCACCGTGGCGATGGAGGGCACCGAGACGGGAACCACGATCCGCCAGAGGCGGCGCCAATGGCCGGCGCCGTCGATCTCGGCTGATTCGAGGATGGAGGCCGGAAGGGTCAGGAAGTGCTGGCGCAGCAGGAAGGTCCCGAACGCGGTGCCCAGGCCGGGGAGGATGATGCCCCAAAGTGTGTTCTTCCCGCCCATGCCGGCGATCAGGATGTAGTTCGGCAGGATCGACACCTGCGGCGGCACCATCAGGGCCACGAGGATCAGCACGAAGATCACGTTCTTGTAAGGGAACCTGACAAAAACGAGCGCATAGGCCGTCAGGATGGCCAGGAGCACCTTGATGGTCGCGCCCACCGTCGTGACAATCAGGCTGTTCAGGAAGAACCTGGCGAACGGCACTGTGGTCATGGCGATGTTGTAGTTCTCGAAGTTGAGGCCCTCCGGCAGGATCTTCAGGTCCATCGTGATGATCTCGCCCGGCTGCTTGAGGGAGCTCAGGACCATCCATAGCAGCGGCAGGAACACCACCAGCGTGGCGAGGATCAGCGGGACATAGCCGCCGGCGATCGTCTGCACGAGGTTGGCGCGGGAAAACGGCCTGTGGCGCTGCAACGGGATTTCCGGTCCGTCGCCGGAAGCGGTGGCGGGAGCCGGCATTCGCGGCGGGGTCGGGGCTGACGGGCGACAGCGTGCTCACGAGTAGTGCACCTTCCGTTCGACGAACCGCAATTGCAGCACGGTGATGATGAGCAGGATGGCGAAGAGCACCACGGAGATGGACGCCGAGTAGCCGGCCCGGTTGAAGGCGCCGAAGGCCTGCAGGTAGGCCTCATAGATCAGCGTGCTGGTGCCGTTGCCCAGCGGCGTCATGATCCGGATCAGGTCAAAGGCCTGCAGCGAGCTGAGCATCGTGGTGATGAGCAGGAAGAACGTGGTGGGGGACAACAGCGGCACCGACATGCTGAGGAACCGGCGGAACCCGTTGGCGCCGTCCAGGGAGGCGGCCTCCATGACGTCCTGGGGGAGTGACTGCAGCCCGGCGAGGTAGACCACCGCGCAATAGCCCAGGTTCTTCCAGATGTAGACAATGATGACCATGACCAGCGAGAGCTGGGGATCGTTGATCCACTGCGGGCTCTGCTGGCCGATGCCGCGCAGCAGCCAGGACAGCACCCCGTAGCCGGGGTCGAAGATGAACAGCCAGACCAGGCCGACGCCGACCCCGCTGAGGACATACGGGGCGAAGACCGCGGAGCGCGCAAAGGTGGTGCCGCGGACCTTGGAGTTCAGCGCGAGGGCCACCAGCAGTCCCAGCAGCATGGAGCCGCCCACAGTGACAAGCGTGAAGAGGGCAGTGGTCCCGAGGACCTTGGCGGCATCCGCGCTGGTGAAGAACGTGACGTAGTTGTCGAAGCCCACCACCGTCGCCGACGCCGATCCGAGGGTCCAGTCCAGCGTCGAGTAGTAGATGTTGTTGAACAGCGGAAGATACGTGAACACCGCGATCAGGATGAGGTTGGGTAACGCCAGGGCCAGGAACACAAAGAAGTCCCGCCGGGTTCTGCCGGACCAGCGGGCGCGCGGCGTCTTGGCCGGACTGGCCTCGGTGCGCGCGGCCGGCGGCCGGTCAGTCAGTTGTCGAGTCATTCAGTTCTCTAACGGGTCCGGGCCTGCCGAGGGCAGGCGGGTGGGCGGAGGCAACTGCTTCACTTCACCACATGGTTGGTGGGCAGACTCGCTCACAAGACCCCAATAGAGCATTGTTGTTCAAGGCTTCCTTGCCCGTTAACGCTGTGTTGCTTGCAGTATTACATAACGTTTGTTTGCAGTCCCGGGGTTTGGCCCAGCGATTTGAAAAACTCCCGCCGAAGGACGGCGCCGGCGGGACCGGGGCGCACAATGGAGCCATGACTGCGATTACCGATATTCCGGGCGTACGGGTGGGGCATGCGGGCAAATCCGGGGACGGCTGGTTGTGCGGAGTGACCGTGGTCCTGCCGCCGCCCGGCACCGTCGGCTCGGTCGACGTGCGGGGCGGCGGACCCGGCACCCACGAGACCGACGCCCTGGACCCCACCACCCTGACCTCGCACGTGGACGCCGTGGTGCTCACCGGCGGCAGCGCCTACGGACTGGTGTCCGCCCACGGCGCCCAGCGCTGGTGCGAGGAGCATGGCCGCGGCTTCCCGGTCACCGGGGGTGTGGTCCCCATCGTGCCGGCCGCGGCGATCTTCGATCTGGGCCGCGGCGGAAACTTCACGGCCCGGCCGGACGCCGCCATGGGCTATGCGGCCACCGCGGATGCCGCGGCCCGGGAGGACGGGCACGACGTCGAACGCGGCAACGCAGGCGCCGGCACCGGAGCGGCAATCGGCAGGGGACAGTTCAAAGGGGGAGTGGGTACAGCCTCGATCACCCTGGACAACATCTCCCCAGACGGGCCGGTCGTCGTCGGGGCCCTGGCGGTGGTCAACGCGCTGGGACTGCCCTTCGGCACATCGCCGAGGGTTGCGGCCGCTGCGGCGAAAGCCGGGGACGGCCCGGTCGGCGCGTCTGCGCCGGAGTCACCCCTGCCGCCGCCACCCCCGCTCAACACCACTCTCGTCGTCGTCGCCACCAATGCCGTCCTGGACAAGGCCGAGTGCAAGCGCACGGCGTCCGCCGCCCACGCCGGCCTGGCCCGTGCGCTGAACCCCAGCCACACCCTCGCGGACGGGGACACGGTGTTCTGCCTGGCCACCGGGGGCATCGCGCTGGACCGCAGCAGCGAAGCGGCGCGGCAGCTGAGCCTGGTCACACTCCAGAGTGCGGCAGCCGACGTCGTGCGCCTCGCGATCCTGGACGGCATCTCCAGCGCGGCGGCCGTGAGCACTCCGGGCGGCGATTTTCGTGCATACGGCGACTTTGTGCGCTAGCATTGCTGGATTTAACATTCGGCCTGCAATGGCGTAATGTTGTCTGTTGGTTGTCTGCCCTGTTGTGCCCTTTTAGGGACCGGGAGGCGTCAGCCAAACAATCAAAAAACGTCCGCGGTCATGACCGGTGCAATCCGGAGGGCTGCGGCAACAACAGTTAGCGGAGGGTATGGCCAAGAAGGACGGGGTCATTGAGATCGAGGGCGTTGTGACTGAGGCGCTGCCTAACGCGATGTTTCGCGTTGAGCTCACCAACAAGCACATCGTTCTGGCACACATCTCTGGAAAGATGCGCCAGCACTACATCAGGATTCTCCCTGAGGACCGGGTAGTGGTGGAGCTGAGCCCGTACGACCTGACACGTGGTCGTATCGTCTACCGCTACAAGTAAACACTGGGCGGCCAGAGCAACAGCCGAAGGCCGGTCCAGCTGACCAACTGCAACACGCAAAGGAACGCCATGAAGGTCAAGCCGAGCGTCAAGCAGATCTGCGAAAAGTGCAAAGTGATCCGCCGTAATGGCCGGGTCATGGTGATCTGCGAGAACCCGCGCCACAAGCAGCGCCAGGGCTAATTTCCCTCTTCGGGAAATCCTGGGTTGCTAACCCACGCAAGTAAATAAAAGGCAGCACAAGCTGATCTGGGACATATGGGCCCGTACAGCTAACCCCCGGTCGGAGGCTGGGGCCGCACAGAATGTGCGGGTGTACTGCCTACGACCTCCGGTTTATTCAAGGAGCACTGCCTCTATGGCTCGTCTCGCTGGCGTAGACATTCCCCGCGAAAAGCGGCTGGAAATTGCGCTTACTTACATCTACGGCGTGGGCAAGACCCGTGCACACGAAACCCTGGCTGCCACCGGCATCAGCGCGGACGTTCGGGTCAAGGACCTGTCCGACGCCGAGCTCGTCCAGCTGCGTGATTACATTGAAGGCAACTACAAGGTTGAGGGTGACCTTCGCCGCGAAGTAGCAGCAGATATCCGCCGCAAGGTTGAAATCGGCAGCTACGAAGGTATTCGCCATCGCAAGGGCCTGCCAGTGCGCGGACAGCGTACGAAGACGAACGCACGTACCCGCAAGGGTCCGAAGCGCACCGTCGCAGGCAAGAAGAAGACCCGTTAAATCCTTCGGGATCAGCTCGTCTTCCCCCAATAACTTTCTGTAGGAGAAAAAATGCCCCCGAAGACTCGTGGCGCGGTTCGCAAGCCGCGTAAGAAGGACAAAAAGAATATCGCGCTGGGCCAGGCGCACATCAAGAGCACCTTTAACAACACCATCGTGTCCATCACGGACCCGAACGGTGCTGTCATCTCCTGGGCTTCGTCCGGTGAGGTTGGCTTCAAGGGCTCACGTAAGTCCACCCCGTTCGCCGCCCAGATGGCTGCCGAAGCCGCCGCAAAGCGTGCACAGGAGCACGGTATGCGCAAGGTTGACGTTTTCGTCAAGGGACCGGGTTCCGGACGCGAAACGGCTATCCGTTCACTGCAGGCCGCTGGCCTCGAGGTTGGATCCATCCAGGATGTAACCCCCAGCGCCCACAACGGCTGCCGTCCGCCGAAGCGCCGCCGCGTCTAAGGCTTTCCAGCGCTCAGGAGCTTGCCCGGACCCTTACCGGTCCGGGCAGGCCCAGCCGCGTTAAGTCTTCAGACCGATCTTTCCACCACCTGTGTTGCGTCATATAGCGGATGCTCGCCGAAAGGAAACCTAAGTGCTCATTGCACAGCGCCCCACCCTCTCCGAAGAGGTCGTCTCCGATAACCGCTCCCGTTTCATTATTGAACCGCTGGAGCCGGGCTTTGGTTACACCCTCGGAAACTCCCTCCGCCGTACCCTGCTCTCCTCCATCCCCGGTGCCTCTGTCACGAGCATCCGGATCGATGGCGTGCTGCACGAGTTCACCACGGTTCCGGGTGTCAAGGAAGATGTCACTGAGATCATCCTGAACATCAAGAACCTGTCGGTTTCCTCCGAGCACGACGAGCCGGTTGTTGCTTACCTGCGCAAGCAGGGCCCGGGAGTCGTCACCGCCGCGGACATCGCTCCGCCGGCCGGCGTCGAATTCCACAACCCGGATCTGCACATTGCCACGCTGAACTCGAAGGGCAAGTTCGAGCTCGAACTGACCATCGAGCGCGGCCGCGGCTACGTTTCGGCAGCTCAGAACAAGTCCGGCGATTCCGAGATTGGCCGCATTCCGGTCGACTCGATCTACTCGCCGGTCCTGAAGGTTACTTTCCGCGTGGAAGCTACCCGTGTTGAGCAGCGCACTGACTTCGACAAGCTCATTGTCGACGTCGAGACCAAGCAGGCCATCGCCCCGCGCGATGCCGTTGCTTCGGCAGGTACCACCCTGGTGGAACTGTTCGGTCTGGCCCGCGAGCTGAACACCGCAGCTGAAGGTATCGAGATTGGCCCGTCGCCGACGGATGCTGCCCTGGCAGCAGACATGGCCCTGCCGATCGAGGACCTGGACCTCACGGTCCGTTCCTACAACTGCCTCAAGCGTGAGGGCATCCACACCGTGGGTGAACTCGTGGCCCGCTCCGAGGCTGACCTCATGGACATCCGTAACTTCGGTGCGAAGTCCATCGATGAGGTCAAGGCAAAGCTGGTTGAACTGGGCCTGTCCCTCAAGGACTCGCCTCCCGGTTTTGACCTCGCAGCCCGTGCCGCAGCAATTGAAGAGGACGACGCCGCGTTCAGCGACGACGAACTCTAACAAACAGATCTTGGCCGGCCGGCTGGATGCACCACGGTGTGCGCAGCCCACTGGCTTCCAAATGAGGAGAAACTATTATGCCTACCCCCGCTAAGGGTCCGCGCCTCGGAGGCGGAGCGGCTCACGAGCGTCTTATGCTCGCGAACCTGTCCGCAGCACTGTTCGAGCACAAGCGGATCACCACCACGGTGACCAAGGCCAAGCGACTGAAGCCGTACGCCGAGCGCCTGGTGACTTTCGCCAAGCGTGGCGACCTGTCTTCCCGCCGCCGTGTACTCGGCTTGATCAGCGACAAGGGCATCGTCCACGAGCTGTTCACCGACATTGCACAGGCAGTGGAGAACCGCAACGGCGGCTACACCCGCATCACCAAGATCGGCAACCGCAAGGGCGACAACGCTCCCATGGCTGTCATCGAACTGGTTCTTGAGCCGGTTTCCGCAAAGCAGGCCGTTGTAGCCGAGGCTACTTCCGCTGCCAAGCGCGATGCTGACAAGAAGGACGCCGAAAAGGCCGAAGCAGCTCCGGTTGCCGAGACCGAAGAGGCTCCCGAGGCTGAGGTCGCTGAGACTGAAGCTGCAGCAACCGAAGAGGCTCCGGCCGCTGAGGAAGCAGACGCTGACTCCAAGAAGGACGCGAAGTAATTCGCTGATTTCTTCGCATAGACTTAAGTCTATGAACGAGCTCAAACCCGCTGCCCCCGTCATGGGGGGCGGCGGGTTTTTGCGTATCCGCCTTGATCTTGCCTACGACGGCGGCCCGTTCAGCGGGTGGGCCGTGCAGCCGGGCCGGCGAACCGTCCAGGGCACTCTCGAAGACGCCCTGGCCATGCTGATCCGGCGTCCGATCCGGGTCACCGTTGCCGGCCGGACCGACGCGGGCGTGCACGCCCGCGGCCAGGTGGTCCATCTGGACCTCAGCGCGGAGGAGTGGCTGGGCCTGAACCGGGGCGTTGAACTGGATCCCGCCGTCGCCCTGCTCCGCCGGCTCCGCGGTGCCCTCAGCCGCGGGCTCGGGGACCTGACAGGGTCCATCGAGGTGCACAAGGTCTCCATTGCACCCGAGGGGTTCGACGCACGGTTCTCCGCGCTCTGGCGCCGGTACAGCTACCGGATCGCGGACGGTCCCGCCCTCTGGGATCCGCTGGGCCGGACCTCAACGCTGTGGCACAGGGAGCCGCTCGACGTCGGACTGCTCAACGAAGGCGCCTCGCAGCTGTTGGGGCTCCAGGATTTCCGGTCCTACTGCAAGCCCCGCGAGGGCGCCACCACCATCCGGGAATTGCAACGCTTCGAGTTTGCCCGTGGTTTTGACGGCGTGATCGTCGCCACGGTCCAGGCGGACGCGTTCTGCCACAACATGGTGCGTTCACTCGTGGGCTCGGCCCTGTTCGTGGGAGAGGGCGTCGAGTCGCCCGGCTGGCTGCTGGACCGGCTGCTCGCCCGGCAGCGGGACGCCAAGTCCGTGCTGGCCGCCCCGCATCCGCTGGTGCTGGAGGAAGTGGATTACCCCTCGGACGCCGGTCTCCTGGCCCGGGCTGAACTGACCCGGGCGCTGCGCCAGGAGCAGGCCGGCTAGGAAGCTGAGGGCCCAGCGGTGGGGAGTTCCACTGTGAAAGTGCTTCCGAGGCCGGGGCGGGTGCTGCAGGAGACTGTTCCGCCGTGGCGCTCCACGATGGCCTTGGTGATCGAGAGCCCGAGTCCGGCCCCCGGAATGGATCCCTCCCGCACCGCCGGACTCCGGTAGAAGCGGGTAAAGACCTTCTCGGCGTCTGCCGCGGTCATGCCGATCCCGTCATCCTGGACCAGCAGGCGCACCGTACCGCCCTCGGTACTGGCGGAAACCCGGACAGTGCCGCCGTCGGGGGAGTACTTGATGGCGTTGGACACGAGGTTGTCCAGCGCCTGGCTGATCCGCAGCGGATCCAGGTTGGCCCACAGCGGACGCGGGACATCCATGGAGAGGGCAACACTGGCGGACCGGGCGTGGGCGTGCGCCGAGCCGAGGCTGGCCTCCACGATGCTGGCAAGGTCGGTCCGCCGCGGGCGGACGTGGACGGCCGAGTTCGCGGACATCAGCAGATCCGAGACGAGGGCCAGCAGCCGCTCCGCGTTACGTTGCGCGACCTCGATCCGGCGGACCGCCTGCGCCGGCAGCTGTTCCGGGTCGCTGAGGGCCAGATCCAGGTTGCCGATGATGGACGTCAAGGGATTCCGGAACTCGTGGGAGACAGTGGAGACAACTTCGTCCTTGGCGGCCAGCGCCTCCATCAGCCCCGTCACCTCGTTGAACAGAACCACGGCCCCGGTGGATCCGCCGTCGTGGTCCGTTAAGCTGCGGGCCCCGGTGGACACCACCCGGGCCCCGGGGGACTCGCCGAAGCACACGAGGTAGTCCGCAAAGGTCTCGCCGGCGGCTGCGCGCCGGATGGGACGCCGGTCCGGCGGGAGGGGCGCATGCTGGGTGTGGCCGGTGAGCCGGAGCTCCGACTCTTGAGCCGAAAGGCCTGCGGGAGCCGCCGAGGCCTCCAGTTCAGACTGCCAGCGGTTGGTCAGCAGACGGTGGCCGGTCTTGTCGAGAGCCACGATTCCGACGTCGACAGTGTCCAGGATGGTGCGTAGAACGCGTTCGCGTTCCCGGCTTTCGGCGAGCCGGGCCCGGAGCCGGGACCGCACCAGAAGCCCGGCCGCAGTCACCGCGACCAGCAGGAGCGAGACAGCCACCAGGGCCACGGGAAGGACGGACAGGACACTGTCCGGGCCCTGGACCAGCTGAAATTCACCCAATGAAGCCGTTCCCCTTCTTCTCTGATTCAGTTTTACACCCTTGTCACACATACTTGACACAAAACTGGGTAATGTGGCTTCTGTTGCTGTGGCGGACGGCGCACCGGCGTCGGACAGCGGAGCAGCACCGGATGTGAGGGGGGCCATGACCGACCTTGGAGTCGCCGTCGTTGTGGAAGACGACGAGGACGTGCGCAATCTTGTTGAAGCCGTGCTCAGCCAGGCGGGGTTCGAAGTCCATTCCGCGGCCGCCGGACGGGAGGGGGTCGACGTCGTCCGGCTCCGGGACGCCACTGTGGTGACCCTGGACGTGGGCCTGCCCGACATCGACGGCTACGAAGTGCTGCGCCGCATCCGGCAGTTCAGCGACGCCTACGTGGTGATGCTGACTGCCCGGACCGACGAACTCGACACCCTGACCGCGCTGCATACCGGTGCGGACGATTTCCTCAGCAAACCCTTCCGGCCCAGGGAATTACGCGCCCGGGTTGCGGCGATGATGCGCCGCCCCCGCCAGGACAGCAGGGCCACGCCGCCCGGGGGTTCATTCGTTTCCGGCCCGGACGCCGGCCGCCCGGAGGCCGCCGGCCCCGACGCCGCCGGCAGCGCCACGCCGGTCGACAATTCTGTGCTCCGCCACAACGGTCTGGCCCTGAACCCGGAAACCCGTTTGGTAGTGGTCGATGGTTCGGCCACGAGCCTGACCCGAAGCGAGTTCGACCTCCTGCATGCCCTGCTGAAGGGCGCCGGCGCGGTCCGGTCCAAGACCGAACTGGTCAGGGTGGTGCGGGGCGAGTATTACCGCGCCGACGCCTACATCAGCGAGTCGGACGAACGGGCGGTGGAGGTCCATATCGGGAACCTCCGGCGCAAACTGGGCGAGAATCCGCTGGAGCCACGCTGGCTGCAGACTGTCCGCGGGGTGGGTTACCGTCTGGCGCCGGAGCGGGGTCAGCTCTCCCAGAGGACGTAGCTGAACTGGAGTTCGTCCATGGTCTCGCTGCCGCGTTCCGCCACATCGCGCAGCAGGGCGCGGGCCCGGTCCATCTCGCCGCCGCGGACGGCCTGCTCAAGCTCCGCCGCCAACTGAGCGAGACGGACGCCTCCCACCATCATCGAGGACGTCTTCAGGCTGAGCACGGCGTCGAGGACCGTGGCCGGGTCGCCGCCGGCGAGGGCAGCCGCAAGGGCACGGTAACGCTGCTGCCACATCTTCGTGTAGTCGCGGGCAAAGTCCTTGGCGACGGCGGGGCTGTCCAGTTGGACACCGAGGTCCTGAAGCGCCGCGGGATCCACGAGCGGTGGCGCGGCAACGGGACGTGCCGGTGGCGTGCTCGGCTCCGGTGAAGGCACCCTCAGCCCGGCACCGCCGGGGAGGCCATCGGGGGAGAGGGCCGCACTCACGTCGCCGTCATCTGGGGCACCTAGGAAGGACATGCGACCACGGTACTGCCTGGCCAGGATGATTTTTCACGCCCGGGGCTTTCCTGCGGAAACACTTCGGCATTCCTTGTGCCATCCCGCGCGGGCCGCCGGGCCGCGTTGCGTGAGAGTTCATACGGGGAGCCGGATCAGGCGGGAGTTGGAACTGATGGCATTGACCGCCGAGACAAAGATCGGACCCATTTCCGACCCGCTTGCTGCGCAGAAGAAGAAATCCCCGTCAGAGTTCTCGACAGCCCTCAACGCCGTGGTCGAACAGTCATTGTTGGACGTGCTGGCGTTGCCGTGGGAATCCTTTGACGCCGCACTGGCCAGGACGTTCCGCACATAGTCGCCTGAACTGGTATTGCATCGTGCCGAGGTGGCGTCCCCAAACGCGACCGTGACGATCAGGAGGCCCGCCGCCTTGGCGTTGTCTGCGACCGCCTTGAAGTTGCTGCACGCGACAGTGCCGGTGCTGCTGCCGATGTCCACGGCGTCGGCCAATGCAGCGGTCCCACTGAAATTCTGCTCATTGGGCTGGCCATCGGTCTCGAAGATGATGGCCTTCTTTGCCGGGGTGGAGCGAGCCGGCAAGCTGCCCAGGTTGTTGGCATCCATGCCGAGCACGTAGCGGGCCGCGGACTTCAGCGGGGCCGCGAGGTGGGTGCCTCCACTCGACGCCGTGAGACAGTTCAGGCCCTTGACCAGCGTGCTGGCGGTGTTCAGGGGCGGCGTGGCGCCGGGAAGGGCAGGGTTCTGCGTGTAGTCGTTCGAGAACGGAACGGGAATCCAGGGACCCGTGTTGTCCGTGGACGGCGTGGTGATGCAGGTCCCGGGCGTCGTCTTGCTTCGGTGGATCGTGCCCAGTGACACGTATTGCTGCTCCCGGGTCATGGTCTGCAGGGTGCTCTTGATCCCGGCAACCATCAGGTCTCGATGCGCTGTGCTCATGCTGCCGGTCCGGTCCGCCACCAAGGCGATGTCCATGGGGTTCGGTATCTGGGCGCCGCACGATCCCTTGCAGGCGTCGGACGCGAGCGAGCCGGTGTTCCCGGCGTCGATCCCGATCGCGGGGGCAAAGTTGAACAACACATCTTTGTCGTCGGAAACGGTGATCGAATTACACGAAATGCCGGTCCCTGGCGTACACGGAATGGCGCAGATTGATTCGTTGCACTTGGCCCCCGTGACCGTCCCGGGGTCGCAGACGCTGGGAACCTGGCCGGCCACAATGGTCTTCGCTGCCCCGGTGGAAGCCACCACACACCAGAAGTGGACAGCCGGGTCCGCCTCGGGGTCGTTGGCGCGGGCAAAGGACACAGCAGCATTCCGGGCGGCAACGGGATCGCTCGGGAGTGAGGCGGCCCCGGCCAGGGCAGCAGCATCCAGGGCGTTGCTCAAATGCTGGCGCTCGTAGACCAGTTTGCCGACGTCAAGGGCCATGGCCAGCGAGGCAAACAGCACAGGCACCAGCAAGGCAAAGATGACCGTAGCAGCCCCGCGCTCCCGGGCGGACTGGTCATGCGGGGATTTGTGGCTCACTGAATCCTCGATTCGGTGGTCAGGAAGCGGTTGGCTCCGGAAAGTTTTGGGTGTCAGGGAGTACATGATCCGCCACTCCAATGCTGGGAGCCCGCCGTCACAACTGCCGCGCTTTCCATTTTCATGACGGCTTTGGCCTCGAAAACGCCATCAAGCACCCAGTCGTAAAAACCGGTCAGGGAAGACTGAGGGTAGCGGAGGCAGACGACCATAAGACCGGGAGCGCCTGCTGAGGTATCCACGGCGAACTTCACCTGCAGCTTCGTGTCGTCCAGCAGGCCCCTGGCCTGATTGGCCGAAACTATAACGTCTCCCTGCGTCACACCCTGCCGGGCGCTTGCGCGCGCCGCACCCTGGAGACTGACGCTTTGCCCGAACGCCATGCCAAAATCAATGACCCCGAGAAGCATCGACAAAAGCAGCGGAAGAATCAGCGCGAATTCAACGGCCGCCGCGCCGCGCTGCGGATGATCCCCAGCCGGTCCATGTGATGACCTGTGCCTGAACATCTGCTGCTCCTTCAATCGGGTGGGTGAATTCCCGCCGGCTCCGACGAGCTGCGGGATTAATTGCCTTCGGGCCAGGGGCCGGTGCTCAATTGAATGTGGCGATGGCATTGATGACCGCCGGACCTAGGATGACGATAAACAGCGGTGGGAAAATGAAGAGCAGCAATGGAAATACCACGGCGACGGGGAGTTTCATGGCCTTCTCTTCAGCCCGGAGGCGCCGCTTGATGCGCATCTGGTCGGCCTGGGGCTTCAGGACCCGGGCCACCGAAAGGCCTTGCACGTCGGCCTGGATGACAGCGCTCACGAAACTCTTCAGGTCCTGGACGCTGGACCGCGCGGCCATGGCCCGGTAGGCATCCCGGCGGGTACTTCCGGCCTGGATATCCTGCAGGGTGCGCACCATCTCTTCCGCCAGCGGGCCGTTGCCACTGGCCCCGACACGGGCCATCGCGACCTCGAACCCGAGACCGGCTTCAACCGAGATCAGCAGCTGGTCCAGGACATTCGGCAGATCGAGCTGCAGCCTCGCCTGGCGCTTGGTGCCGTTGTTGTACACGAGCAAGTCCGGAAGGAAATAGCAGACTGCCGTGAAGCAAATGCCCAGCAGGGCTGACTGCGGGGTCTTGGTGGCACCGAACAGAAGCGCCAGGAGAGCCCCGCCGAAGGCTGCCAGCGGTTTCAGTGCGAGTAGGCGGTCCAACGGCATGGACGCCGGCCGGCCGGCATTCCCGAGCAGCCGGTCCAGGCGGGATACATAGGCGGCAGGTGTCAGCCTCCGGGCCAGGAGTGCCATCCGGTTCGGGCCTGCGGGAGCGCTGCCGGCCTGGCGGCTGGAGACGGCGGACAGCCGGGACTGGATCAGCCGGCCGGAGGCCCGGTCCACACCCACAATGGACCAGGCCAGGTACGACAGGGGCAGGACGACACTGGCAATCAGCAACCAGACGGTGGTGGTCATGGATTCAGCTCCTTAGAATTCGATCTTGACCATGCGGCTGATCCAGAAGGATCCGATGGACATCATGACCCCGCAGGCCCCGATGAGGACCCAGCCCAACGTGGTCGTCGCCAGGACTGAGATGTATCCGGGGTTGACGAGGTTGATGAACGCCGCGACAAAGAACGGCAGGGCGATCAGGATGTACGCCGAAAACTTCCCCTCGGCCGCAAGGGCACGCACTTGGCCTTTGATCTGCGCCCGCTCCCGAACGGTCTCGGCAACATGGTCCAGGACACCGGCCAGATCGCCGCCGACTTCGCGGTTGATGTCGATCGCCTGGCTGAGCCACTCGAAGTCCTCGCATTGCATCCGCCGGCCAACTTCGGCCATGGACTCCGAAAGCGGCCGGCCGACCCTGTCCTCGTTCACGATCCGGGAGAGCTCGTCCGACATGGGAGCCGGCATTTCCACACTGGCACTGTGCATGCTCTGGGCGATGCTGTGGCCGGCACGCAGGCTTCCCGAAAGCGACATCAGCATGTCGCTCAGTTGTGCTTCAAAGGCGGTGCGGCGCCGGCCGGTCTTGGATGCGATGAGTATCCACGCGCCCACGGGTCCCAGGACCGGCAGCAGCATGGCCAGCAGCAGGCCCTGCAGCACAAAGCCGGCAACTCCCAGCAGGAGGCTGGCCACAAGCAGCAGGACGATGAAATCGGCCGGGGTAGTCTTTAGTCCGGCCCCGTTGAGGGCGTCACGGCCGAAGGGGCCGCCGCCGCCGGGGCCCACCCGACGCTCGACCGCTGCGACGGTGGCGCCGCTCAGCCTGGACATGGCCGACGTGTTTCCGGTGGTGGAGAAGGGCCTCCTCCGGTCCACGTGGATGTCCTTGAAGCGGGGGCGGAACGCGACGAAGAGGGCGAGAACAACGGCCAGCAGGATCAGCACGGCCCCGGCGAGCAGCGCGACGTCGTGGGTCATGGTGCTCACCGTCCCCCGTGCGGAGCGGGCATGAAGATTTCACGGGGGAGGCTGATCCCCATATCGGCGAATTTTTCGACGAAGCGCGGGCGGACACCGGTGGGAACGGGTTTTCCGATGAAACGGCCTTCATGGTCGACGCCGGCTGCGTAGTCGAATACGAAGGCGTCCTGAAGCGTCACAATGTCACCTTCCATTCCGAGGACTTCGGTGATGTGGGTAACCCGGCGTGTGCCATCTTTCAGCCGGCTGAGTTGCACGATCAGATGGACTGCACTTGCGATTTGTTCGCGGATGGCCCGCAGAGGAAGATCCATCCCGGCCATCAGGACCAATGTCTCCATGCGGGCTATGGCATCCCTGGGTGAGTTCGAGTGCACTGTGGAAATGGACCCGTCGTGGCCGGTGTTCATCGCCTGGAGCATGTCCAGCGCTTCGCCACCGCGCACTTCGCCGACCACGATTCTGTCCGGCCGCATACGCAGGGAGTTCCGGACGAGCTCGCGGATGCCAACGGCACCGCGGCCCTCGACATTCTCCGGCCGGCTTTCCAGCCGGACCACGTGCTCCTGCTGCAGTTGCAGTTCCACCGCGTCCTCGATGGTGACGATGCGTTCGTCGTCAGGGATGAACGAGGAGAGGACATTCAGCAGGGTGGTTTTGCCGGTGCCGGTACCACCGGAGACGATGATATTCAGCCGGGCCTGGACACACGCTTCAAGCAGCTGCGCCATGGCGGGGGAGAGGGAGTCGAATTTGATCAGGTCATTCACTGTCAGGGGTACGGCAGCGAACTTCCGGATGGTCAACGACGGGCCGTCGACCGCGAGGGGCGGAATGACGGCATTGACGCGCGATCCGTCCTGAAGCCTGGCGTCAACCAGCGGTGACGATTCGTCGATCCTGCGCCCGACGCGCGAAACAATCCGCTCGATGACCTTGCGCAGATGGTCGTCCGAACTGAAAGAGGTTCCGGTCAAATGCAGCCGCCCGCCGCGCTCCACATAGATCCGGTCGTGGCCGTTGACCATGATCTCGGAGACCAGGGGATCGTCGAGGAGCCGCTGGAGTGGCCCCAGGCCAAGGACTTCGTCCACGATTTCGCGGATCATGCGGCGCCGTTCCTCGGGCGTCAGGGGGACTTGTTCGTCATCCACGAAGGAGCCGAGAGCCTCACGCACCATCCGCCGCAGATCTTCCTCGTCGAGGCTGTTGTCGGTGATCCGGCTGCCCAGACGGACTGTCAGTTCTTCGGCTGCCCGCTTCTTGATGCCCGCGAGGGCATCCGGGGTCGCGGATGGTGCCGCCTTGGCGAACTGACCCAGCAGGTGGCGGCCCTCGACTTCAGGTGTCCCCGCTGACGCCCCTTGGGCGTCAGCTGCGACACCAGAGGGGGAGATGCGTGCTGTTCCAAGCCGTTCAACGAGACTCATGACTTTTCGCCCTTTCGGGTCCGGTGCTTGGTGGCGGTCGACGACGGGCTAGGACCGAGCCGGTCCACGAGACTCCGAAGTCCCTTGATGGCGGGATCCCGCCGGTTGTCCTGGAGCAGTGGGATGCCGGAGTTCGTGGAAAACGGCAACGTCCGGGATCGCGGCAACAGGATGTCGACCGGCAGCCCCACCGTGGCCTCAACGTCCTGGACGCTCAGGCCGCTGCGCCGGTCGGCAAAGTTCAGCACAATCGTGTTGGACGGCGGCATGAGGTCCAATTGCCTCAACACTTCCAACCCGTGATTGAGCCCGCGGATGCTGGGGATGTCCATGCCGCAGACCCAGACTCCGTCGGTCGCCAGTTCCAGCACGGCCAGGACCACCTCCCCGAGTCCGGGCGACGTGTCCAGAATGACGTACGGAAACTCGAGGGAAAGCTGGTTGATCAACGTCGTCACGTGCACGGGCTTGATGAGGTCGGCCTCTGCCGGCCGACGCGGTGCGCACATGGCGTACACACCGGACGGATGCGGGCTGAGGAAAGCCTTCAAAACCATGGCATCGGTCGACGCTGCTCCAGTGACAGCGTCATTGATGGTGTAGTCGGGCTGCAGCCCAAGGCCGGAAGCGACATCGCCGAACTGCAGGTCGAGGTCCACAATGACCGCGCCCCTCGGCGCGTGTTTGGCCAGGCCTACGGCGAGATTCGTAGCAACGGTGGTCTTCCCCACACCGCCCTTGGGCGACATCACGGAGATCACCCGCCCGCGGGTTCGTTGCTGGTTGCCGTCCTCGGACGTCGCCTGCTTCCGGGTCGTGGATGTCATGGCCGCGCGTTCCAGGGCCTGGCGCAGCCGCCCGGCCTCGGTTTCCGGGGCAATGACATCGCGGATGCCGGATCGCATGGCGGCAAGGGCCAGATCGGCCGTCGAGACAGCGGCGAGCACCACAACGATGTCCGGATACAGCTGGTCCAGTCCGGTCGCCAGGATGAGCGCCCGCTCCGTGTCGACGTCGGGGCCGAAGATCATTACGTCGACGGGCCCGCCCAGGTTTCGGGCCAGAACGTGGGCCGGGGTGCCTCCCGCGGTGCTGGCCGCCAGCACCTGGACCTCATGGGCGCCTCCCAGTGCTGTGGCGAGGTGGCGCTCGAACTCTGCTGATGAGGTCAGCGCCAGATACCGGCTCATTGGAAGATCCCGCTGGTAGTGACGGCTGTGCGCTCGCTGGGCGGGGTTTGTGGCGTCTGCTTGGTCAGCCAGATATTGCCCGTGCGGGCACTCAGGATGATTTTTGCGGCGTCAGTCGAATTCCGGGCCAGGGTCACGAACGAGGAACCACCCGGAACAGCCGACGTTCCCTCCGCCGTGTTTTCGGCGCTGGGTGGTGCCTGCTGGATAGCCGTCACCAGCACCTTGTCGAACACCAGCTGCGTGCTGGAAATTTGAGGAGCCGACGGATCTGCCTGGGTGACAAAGAGCCCCACCAGGTCGCCGGCCCGGAGCGTGCCGCCAACCACACTCTCCGGCGGCAAGAGGATGGTGACTTCCTGCATACCATCTGGGACTTCAACCGCCCCCGGAGTAGTCAGTTGCGAGGGGTCCACGAGCCGGCTGGCCAGCAGCTGTTCCCCTGGTTCCAGGCCCACGGTGGTTACTTGTCCGCCGGACCCGTCCAGCGAAGACAGGGCCCCGACGGCTTTCGCGGCGCCTGGGATCGAGCGCAGCCGGACGTAGGAACTCAGCTCTTCGACTTTTGTCCCGGCCGGAACCGGTGTATCGACGACGATGACGTCGACGGGTTCGAGCGAAGCTTGGGCCCGGCGGTCTGCATTCGACACGTAATTCACCAACATCAGGGTGCCTACGATCGCCAGGACAAGCGCCGTTATGCCCCCGATCAAACGTGATTTCATGATTGCTTCCTCACCTTTTTGGTACACCTCAACAATGCGTGGACGCACGCGGTTGCGTCAGATTGTGTAATAACGCCGCTGCCGGCTGTCCCCGGTGTGGCGGACAGCCGGCAGGGTGGCAGGCGGTGGGCGGTGCTAGTCGACCTTTCCGGCGACGTTGGTGAACAAGGTGTGGAGGTTGCCGCCAAGGAGGGTGACCGCTCCGACGATTACAACTGCGATCAGGGCGACCATGATGCCGTATTCAACGGCGGTGGCGCCCTTTTCCTCTTCCGAGATGCGGGCCTTGATACCAGAGACGAAAGTGAGCATTGAGACCATGAGACCAGTCATTGTATTTTCCTTTTCCAGAGTTTCGAATATTGAACGAAATTCCAGCAAATCCCCTTTGCTTATTCGCTGGAGTTCCGTTGGTAAAACATTTGCACGGCCATTCAGAGCTGCGCAATGACAACGGATACTCGACTTTTTTGGGGGGATTTGGGCCACTACTTGCCCGCAAAAGGGTGGTGTACTCAGTTTCACGCGTGTTGGAGCGGGCCACTACTTGGTTTGCTAAGACAGCTTGCTATTTAGGCACCCGGGCGGGCGCGTGCAGGGCCTAGGAAAGCAGCAGGATGACGGCGAGCACTGCCGCCAGCATGGACGGGCCGTAGGCCACTTCCTTCGGCTTGTTCCCGCGGTTCTTCAGCACGAGAACCAGTGCGGAGAGGCCGCCGGCCACGAAACCCAGGGCCCCGCCGTAGAACAGCTGGGACCAGCCTAGGTAGCCTAAGTACAGCCCGAGTGGCGCTGCGAGCTTCACATCGCCCATTCCGAGGCCGTTTCGGCTGGTCAGGGCAAGAATCAGGTACAAAACGAACAATATTACGGAGCCCGCGATGCCGCGCAGCAGGTTTTCCGAAGCTCCATGTGCTGCAGCGGCGGCGGTCAGCAGTATCAGTCCGGCTCCCAGTAGAGGGCCTACGAGCCGGTCGGGCAGCAGGTGGTGGACGATATCGATCCGGCCCAGCTGCACGCCGGCAACTCCCAGCACCAGGTAGGCGGCCAGCTCCGGGGTGGCGCCGAAGCGCCACGCGAGCAGGGCCGACAAAACCAAGGTGATGGCCGCCGTCGTGATTCTGGGCCGCAGGGACGGTGCGCCGGCAAGGTCCGGCAGTGTGCGGCGGACGGCGAAGTCGGCCAGCAGTCCCAGTCCCAGCCCCAGGGCCCCGATTCCTGCCACGAAGAGCGCGGCGACGGAGTCTGAAACGGCGGGGTCGGACACGGTGCCTCCAGGGACGCGGCGGGCCGGCGGCGGGCAGGATGCATCCGGACACCCCATTTTGACCCAGCGGCCCGTCTTCCGCTATTCTTGGTAGTCGTTGTGCGTGTCCTTTCTCGATGATGCGTGCCCGTATGAGAATCCGGTTGCAGGATAGCTACTCATCGTGCACATTCGGGACCATAGGACTACTGGTTACATGGAGCCCTCACCTCTGTTCCGGTAGCGCATAGATAGTAGGTGCACCTTAAGCGTGACGCCTAAAACAAGAACGCCAGAACAAGAACGAGGCAAACACCGTGCGTACGTACACCCCGAAGCCCGGCGATATCAACCGCCAGTGGCATGTCATTGACGCCACAGACGTTGTCCTTGGTCGTCTCGCGAGCCAGACCGCAATCCTGCTGCGCGGCAAGCACAAGGCCACCTTTGCGTCCCACATGGACATGGGCGACTTCGTCATCATCATCAACGCTGAAAAGGTTGCCCTGACCGGCGCCAAGCTGGAGCAGAAGCGCGCATACCGCCACTCCGGTTACCCGGGCGGCCTGACCTCCGTCAACTACGCAGAGCTGCTGGAATCCAACCCGGTCCGCGCTGTGGAGAAGGCCATCAAGGGCATGCTCCCGAAGAACTCCCTCGCTGCACAGCAGCTGGGCAAGCTGAAGGTCTACCGCGGTGCAGAGCACCCGCACGCCGCTCAGCAGCCCAAGACTTTTGAAATCACCCAGGTCGCCCAGTAGTCCTGGCCACCAAACAACTTATCTATACAAGGAGAATCGTGGCTCAGAACGAAGAGACCACCGAGGCCGTTGTGGCTGAGGAAAACCTGACCAGCTACACCTCGGAAAGCGGTCCTGCGGAAGCAGAAGCGCCCAAGAAGGAACGCCCGGCACTGACCGTCGCCGGCGCAGCAGTTGGCCGCCGCAAGGAAGCCGTTGCACGCGTTCGCGTTGTGCCCGGCTCCGGCAAGTGGATCATCAACGGCCGCGAACTGGCCAACTACTTCCCGAACAAGCTGCACCAGCAGGACGTCAACGAGCCCTTCAAGATCCTCGATCTTGATGGCGCATACGACGTCATTGCCCGCATCCACGGTGGTGGCATCTCCGGCCAGGCCGGCGCCCTGCGCCTCGGCATCGCCCGTTCACTGAACGAGATCGACACCGAGAACAACCGCGCCACCCTGAAGAAGGCCGGTTACCTGCGCCGTGACGCCCGCGTCATCGAGCGTAAGAAGGCTGGTCTCAAGAAGGCCCGTAAGGCTCAGCAGTACTCGAAGCGTTAATTCCGCTTCCGGAAGCCCGTCCCGCATTTTGCGGGGCGGGCTTCCGCCGTTTAACGGCCTCTCGAGGTGGCGCCGCGGCGTCTGTGAACAAGCGATAGGGAAATGCCCAGGCCGCCAGCGCGACGGGGGTTTGGGAAACCATCAACAATGACCTGCGCATTCGGGTTGCTGGATAATATTGCTATTTCATGTCAAACGGCCCCGCTCCGTGTCAGCATGTAGCATGACGAATAGTGCTGGCCCTGATTCGAACCTTTCGAGCACGCCTGTGAGAAGCGCACGTGCTTTCGGCGAAAAGTTTCCTTTGGCGACCCGGTTGGCGCTCGTCCTATTCTGGTTTCTGGGTTTACTGACGGCATACATAAGCTTCCGGGCCGCAACCGTAAGCGGCGTACTGGGGCAGGACGCCCATGCTTATTGGTTCGCAGCGCAGGGCGAACTGGTTTATTCGCGGGTGCCCGGGCAGAAAGATGCCTACCTCTATTCCCCTGTTTTCCTTTCCGTGATCAGACCCCTCGCTATGTTGCCGTGGCCAATTTTCCTGGCGGTATGGATCGGCTTGGAGGCCGCGGTCCTCATCTGGCTGGTACGGCCGCTGCAGGCAAGATGGGCAATCCCAATCTTCCTGCTGTGCCTGCAGGAGCTCGTAGTCGGCAACATCTACGCGTTCCTCGCGGGTGCTGCGGTAATTGGGATGCGGAGTCCGGCCGTATGGTCGTTTCCGATCCTGACGAAGGTAACCACCGGTGTCGGACTTCTATGGTTTGCCGTACGCGGGGAATGGCGTCGTTTGCTGCACGGTACTGGCGCAGTGGCCCTTATCGTCGCCATTTCTTATGCTCTGGAGCCGGCTCAATGGCAAGCGTGGATTCACTTCTTGCTGCACAACAGGGAGGGGACACCGGACAACACCATTAGCTTTATTTTGCGTTGTTCTCTGGCCGTTGTCTTAGTAGTACTCGGTGCGCGCAAGAATTGGCCGTGGCTTATTGCCCCCGCAATGGTCATGGCTTCTCCTGTACTCGTCGGCCTCATCCCACTAACGCTCTTGGCGGCAATCCCCAGACTCGCAATCCCAGGACCGACAGGCCGCGACCGGGCTGATTCGTTGGCTGAATCCCGGCAACGTGTACCCGGTCCCTAGGTTGTTGGCGCCGGCTGGTGCGTGGATTGCCTGCGCCTCGCCGAAGGGTCCTCCCGGAAGTTCCAGGCCGGCATCGAAAGCCACCCGCCGAACCGCCCACCGTCCCACCGACTGCCGACTCAGATGGCTGCCCGCGCCGGCGCTTAACCCGCATATCGGCCTGTGTTCCTGCCTGGAAACAGGATCCGCGGAGACAAGGAGTACCGGACTTGCTCCGACCGTCGTCTAAACTTGACCCGATGTCTAGATTATTTGGAACAGATGGTGTCCGAGGCTTGGCGAACGGCCTGCTGACTGCCGAGCTGGCGTTGCAGCTGGCCCAGGCCGCCGCCGTCGTGCTGGGCCACGACCGCAATACCAACGGAACACGGCCCCGCGCCGTGGTTGCCCGCGATCCGCGCGCCAGCGGCGAGTTCCTCGCGGCCGCCGTGGAAGCCGGGCTCTCAAGTTCCGGCATCGACGTTTATGACGCCGGTGTGCTCCCCACCCCGGCAGCTGCCTACCTGGTGGCCGATCTGGACGCGGACTTCGGCGTGATGATCTCCGCGTCGCACAACCCCGCCCCTGACAACGGGATCAAGTTCTTCGCCCGCGGCGGGCAGAAGCTTCCCGACGACGTCGAGGACGCCATCGAGGAGCAGCTGGGCAAGGAGCCGTTCCGGCCGCTTGGCGGCGAAGTCGGCCGCATCCAGCGTTTCTCCGATGCCGAAGACCGCTACATCGTGCACCTGCTCGGCACCCTCCCGTACCGCCTGGACGGGCTCAAGGTCGTCCTGGACTGCGCCCACGGCGCCGCCAGCGGTTGCTCCCCCCAGGTCTTCAAGGACGCCGGCGCGGACGTCATCGTCATCGGCGCGGAGCCTGACGGCCTCAACATCAATGAGGGCGTCGGTTCCACCCACCTCGGCCCGCTGCGGAGCGCAGTCCTGGAACACGGCGCGGATCTGGGCATCGCCCACGACGGCGACGCGGACCGCTGCCTTGCGGTGGACCACGAAGGCAACGTTGTCGACGGGGACGAAATCATGGCCATCCTCGCCGTCGCGCTGAAGGCTTCAGGCAAGCTGAAGGACGACGTCCTGGTGGCTACCGTCATGAGCAACCTCGGTCTCAAGATCGCGCTGCGCGAGGCGGGCATCAGCCTGCGCGAAACCGGGGTGGGTGACCGCTACGTCCTCGAGGGAATGCGCGAGGGCGGCTTCAACCTCGGCGGGGAACAGTCCGGGCATGTGATCTTCGCTGACCACGCCACAACCGGCGACGGCGTCCTGACCGGCCTGCAGATTGCCGCGCAGGTGGCCCTGACCGGACGTCCGCTGAAGGACCTCGCCACCGTGATGACCAAGCTCCCGCAGGTCCTCATCAACGTCAAGGGCGTCGACCGCACACGGGTGAAGGGCGACGTGGCCGTGGCCGAGGCCGTTGCCCTCGCCGAAGCCGAGCTCGGCGACACCGGACGGGTCCTGCTGCGTCCTTCCGGCACCGAGCCGGTTGTGCGCGTTATGGTCGAGGCCGCGGACGAGGAAGACGGCGCCCGCAGATGTGGCCGAACGCCTGGCACAGGTGGTCCGGACCGAACTGGCCCTGGCGCTCGCGTCAGACATGAGTTTTCTCTATCCGGAGGGCGTCCCGGATCTCCGTCAGCAGCGCGATCTGCGGGTCCTCTGCGGCCTCTTCCTTGACGTCCTCGCTGATCCCGAGCCGGCGGTTGCGGCGCTCGATCATGTGGTTCATGGGCAGGATCACCACGAAGTAGACTGATGCGCCGATCAGCAGGAACGAAATCACGGCTGAAATCACGGAGCCGTACTTAAAGCCCTCCCAGGCCATCTCCTCGATCCCCTTGGCGTTGAAGAGCTTCCCGATGAGCGGGGTCAGCAGGCCTTCCACGATGGACGTCACGACTGCCCCGAAAGCGGCAGCCATGACGACGGCGACGGCAAGGTCGATGACGTTGCCCTTCATGATGAAATTCTTGAATCCAGTCAGCATGGACTCCAAGCTAGCGCAGTCCTGTGAACTCGGTGTGACGGGCAGGTAAGCTCGGCGTCCCGTGTACGCGTCTTCGCCGCTAGAGGTAAGCGGGCGCGGCTTCCAGCCCGAAGTATTCCTCGAGGGTGGCAATTCCCCGCGTGGTCATGTCCGTGGCCGCCTCGACGCCGATGAAGCGCAGGTGCCATGGCTCGTACCAGTAGCCGGTGATGTCGTGGAACATCCACGGGTAGCGGACCACAAAGCCGAAGCGGTGGGCGTTGGCCTTCGCCCAGATGGCTGCCGGCAGATTGGCGAATTCAGGGCTGGAAACTGTGCGCACCGCTGCCGTCGCCGATGTCGAAGGACCAGCCGGTCTGATGCTCCGAATAGCCGGGACGGGCCGAGGCCGTGTCAGCCATCGCCTGGCCTTTGGTGCGCACCCAGTTGTCGTACGTGGCGGTCTGCGTGGTGAACGAACGGTACCCGCTGGCCAGGGTCATGGTGACGCCTTCCGCCGCCGCAGCCGCGAACATCGTCTCCGCTGCCACCGCCGTTGTGCTGTTCAGCAGGGCAGCTTCGCCGGAGGTCGCCAACCGGATGCGCGGCCGGACCAGATCGGCCGGGACAAAGGCCGCGGGGGAGAGCGCCCGGTGCTTGTTGACCACCACCCATTGGCTGGCGGGGTCGGACTTTGAGTGCTGCGGCCCGGGGGCGGAAGCCGACGGCGCCGGCCCGGCGGATGGCGTTCCGCCCGGCACTGCCGCCGGAGTGCTGTCCGGGACCGGAGCCTCGGAGGCGCTTGCCGTGGCGGACGGGGAGGGGCTGGGCGGCGGCGCCGCCGTCGTGGTCGCAGAACCGGACCCGGCAGCGGGCTCCTGCGGCGCTGCGGGGGAGCAGGCAGCGAGGGCGGCAAGGCCCGATCCGGCCAGGAGGAAGCGGCTGAACGCCCGCCGGCTCGCTAGTGACCGGCCGGGCATTGTCCCGCCGGGCTCAGGGATGCCGATGCCGTCGTGGCACACCTGTGCTACACCTTCCTCAGAAGCATGCGGCGGATGGAATGGTCGGCGTCCTTGGTGAGGACCAGCTGGGCCCGTCCGCGGGTGGGGAGGACGTTCTCCTCGAGGTTCGGTTCGTTGATGCGCTTCCAGATTTCCCGCGCGGTCTGCTCCGCCTCGGCGTCCGAGAGTGTGGCATAGCGGTGGAAATAGGACTCCGGCTGGGCAAAAGCCGTGGTCCGCAACTTGCGGAAGCGGTCCACGTACCACTCCTCGATGTAGCTCGTTTTGGCATCGACGTAGATCGAGAAGTCGAAGAAGTCACTCAGCGCCAGGCCCTGCCGGCCGTCATGCCGGGGCCGGGCAGGCGCCAGGACATTGAGCCCCTCCACGATCAGGACGTCGGGACGCCGGACCACCACTTCCTTGCCGGGCACGATGTCGTACGTGACGTGGGAGTACCAGGGGGCCCGGACTTCCTCGGCACCGCCTTTGATCTCGCTCACGAAACGGAGCAGGGCGCGGCGGTCATAGGACTCGGGAAACCCTTTGCGTTCCAGCAGCTGGCGGCGTTTGAGTTCGGCCAGCGGGTAGAGGAAACCGTCGGTGGTGATGAGCTCCACGTTGGGGGTTCCGGGCCAGCGGCGGAGCATCTCCCGGAGCACACGGGCGATGGTCGATTTGCCCACCGCCACCGAGCCGGCAACGCCGATCACGAACGGCGTGCGCTGGGTCTTCTCGCCGAGGAACGTGGTGGTCGCCGAATGGAGCTGGCCGGCCGCCTCAACATAGAGGTGCAGGAGCCGGGACAGCGGGAGATAGACCTCGCGGACTTCCTTCATGTCGAGAGGATCGCCAAGGCCGCGCAGGCGCAGCACGTCCTCTTCATTGAGGGGCTGCTCCATCTGGGCAGCGAGCCGGGACCAGGTCTGCCGGTCCAGCTCCACGAACGGGGAGACGCCGTCGCCGTTCGCTTCATTGCGTTGCAAAGTCACCCTAGAGATTCTGCCCTTCGGCGGCCTGAGAGCGAAATGGGGGTCCCTGTGCCACACCGCACACGGACAGGGCGGCGCCGGCTGGACCGCTTCATCCAACGTCGGCTTTTCGGTGAAACCCGCTAGGCTTGAGTCCATGTGTGGAATCGTTGGATATGTAGGCCACTCCGCTGGCCGGACAAATACTGGACACAATGCCCTGGACGTAGTCCTCGAGGGACTGCGCCGCCTGGAGTACAGAGGCTACGACTCGGCAGGCATCGCAGTCGTCTCGGACGGAACCATCTCCTCGCGCAAGAAGTCGGGCAAACTGAGCAACCTGATCGCCGAGCTCGAGGCCAGCCCGCTGCCCGCAGCCCTGACCGGCATCGGCCACACCCGCTGGGCCACCCACGGCGGACCCACGGACCAGAACGCGCACCCGCACCTCGCCGACGGCGGGAAGCTGGCGTTGATCCACAACGGCATCATTGAAAACTTTGCCGAGCTCCGGCTTGAGCTGACCGGCAAGGGAGTGACGTTCCTCTCCGAGACGGACACCGAAGTAGCTGCCGCCCTCCTCGGCGACATCTACCGGAACCAGGTCGAGTCCAGCGCCGCCAATGGCGGCCTGACGAGGGCCATGGAGCTTGCCTGCCAGCGCCTCGAGGGCGCCTTCACGCTGCTCGCCGTGCATGCGGACCAGCCCGACGTCGTCGTGGCAGCGCGCCGGAACTCCCCCCTTGTGGTGGGCCTCGGCGAAGGCGAGAACTTCCTCGGCTCCGACGTCTCCGGCTTCATCGACTACACACGGCGCGCCGTCGAACTGGGCCAGGACCAGATCGTCACCATCACGGCAGACTCCGTTGAGATCACCGACTTCTTCGGCGCCCCCGCAGAAGGCAAGGAATACCACGTCGACTGGGATCCGGCCTCCGCCGAGAAGGGCGGCTTCCCGTCCTTCATGGAAAAGGAAATCCACGACCAGCCGGACGCCGTGCTGCAGACCCTGCTCGGCCGCTCCGACGTCGACGGCAAGCTGACCCTGGACGAAGTCCGGATCGACCCGCAGCTGCTCAAGAGCGTCAACAAGATCATCGTCCTGGCCTGCGGCACTTCCGCGTACGCCGGGCAGGTCGCGAAATATGCGATCGAACGCTGGTGCCGGATCCCCACCGAAGTGGAGCTCTCACACGAATTCCGCTACCGGGATCCGATTGTGGACCAGAACACGCTGATCGTCTCGATCTCCCAGTCCGGCGAGACCATGGACACCCTGATGGCCGTCCGCTACGCCAAGGAGCAGGGCGCCAAGACGGTCTCCATCTGCAACACCAACGGATCCACCATCCCGCGTGAATCGGACGCCGTGCTGTACACCCACGCGGGCCCGGAGATCGCGGTGGCCTCGACGAAGGCCTTCCTCGCGCAGATCACCGCCGCGTACCTGCTGGGCCTGTATTTGGCACAGTTGCGCGGCAACAAGTTCCAGGGCGAAATCAAGGACATCCTGGCCGACCTCGGCAAGATTCCGGACAAGATCCAGCAGATCCTGGACAACGAGGACCAGATCAAGGAACTTGGCGTCTCAATGGCCGATGCCAAGTCCGTTCTGTTCCTTGGCCGCCACGTCGGATTCCCGGTTGCCATGGAAGGTGCGCTCAAGCTCAAGGAACTCGCCTACATCCACGCCGAAGGCTTCGCCGCCGGCGAGCTGAAGCACGGACCGATCGCACTGATCGAGGAGGGCCAGCCGGTCTTCGTCGTCGTCCCGTCCCCGCGCGGCCGGGATTCGCTGCACGCGAAGGTCGTCTCCAACATCCAGGAAGTCCGGGCGCGCGGCGCCAAGACGATCGTGATCGCGGAAGAAGGCGACGAAGCGGTCAAGGCCTACGCCGAGCACGTCTTCTACATTCCGGAGACGCCCACCCTGCTGGCCCCGCTGCTCAGCACGGTCCCGCTGCAGATTTTCGCCCTCGCACTTGCCTCGGCCAAGGGTTACGACGTGGACCAGCCACGCAACCTGGCCAAGAGCGTGACCGTAGAATAGCCGCATGATTGTTGGCATCGGCGTAGACGTCGTAGACATTGAACGGTTCGGCCGGCAGCTGGAGCGCACCCCTGGGTTGCGCGACAGGCTGTTCGTCCCCGCTGAGCGCGAGCTGAACACCCGGTCCCTGGCCGCACGGTTCGCCGCCAAGGAGGCCGTGGCCAAGGTCCTCGGCGCCCCGGCAGGGATGAACTGGCAGGACTGCTGGATCGGACTGGACCAGAACGGCCCCACGATCCAGGTCAAGGGCACCGTGCTGGCTGTGGCGGAGTCGAAAGGCGTCAAGCGCTGGCACCTCTCGATGAGCCACGACGGCGGGATCGCCACCGCCACGGTCCTCGCCGAAGGCTGAGCAAGCCGGCCTGAACCAGCCCTGACGAGCCCACCCGCCCGGGCACAACCCGCATTGCCAACAGCGACCGCACGGCGAACGGACTGAAAATATGATCAGCGCCTACACCGGAACCCAAGTACGCGAGGCCGAGAAGCCCCTGCTGGACTCCGGTGAAGGCGCTGTTCTCATGCAGCGGGCCGCGTACGGGCTGGCCAACGCCGTGGTCCGCGAACTGCAGCACCGCGGCCGGCGCCTCTACGGCGCCAGCGTGACTGTCCTCGCCGGCAAAGGCAACAACGGAGGCGACGGGCTGTACGCCGCCGCGCTGCTGGCGGGCCGCGGCATGCGGACGACGGCGGTGCTCACCACGGACGGCGCCCACGCCGGGGGACTGGCGGCCTTCGAACAGGCAGGCGGCCGGACGCTGCGCCTGGCTGCGGACAACGCCGCCGACCTCGCGGCGGCCGCCGCACGCACCGACGTCGTGATTGACGCGGTCCTCGGGACGGGCGCGCAGGGCGGGCTCAGGGGACCCGCTGCCGGCCTCATCCGCGAACTGGAACGTGCCCGGCCCGGCTCCCGTTCCCCCTTGGTAGTGGCCTGCGACATCCCCAGCGGAGTCGACGCGGACACCGGGGAAGCGCACGCCCCCGTGCTCACCGCGGATGTCACCGTGACCTTCGGCGCCACCAAAGCGGGCCTGCTGGCTGACCCCGGCGCGGACTACTGCGGCCGTGTCCAGCTCATCCCGATCGGGATCGGGACACATCTTCCGCACCCTGCCCTGCGCCGGCTGGAAGCCGACGACCTCGCCCGGCTGCTGCCCCGCCCCGGACGGCGTTCGCACAAATACTCCCGCGGCGTCCTGGGCGTGGTGGCCGGCTCGGAACGGTACCCCGGGGCCGCGGTCCTCGCCTGCCAGGGCGCCCTGGCTGCCGGCGCCGGCATGGTCCGCTACCTGGGCCCGCCCGCGGTCGCCGACCTCGTCCGGCAGTCCTGCCCGGAAGTGGTGTGCGCAGCGGAGGACCCCGCCGACACCCACGTGCAGGCCTGGCTGCTGGGCCCCGGCCTCGACGACGGCGCCCACGAACAGCTGGAGCGGGTCCGCGCGGCAGCGGACACCGGGTTACCTGTCGTGGCCGACGCCGGGGCGTTGCCGGCGCTGCCGCAGCGGCTCGCCGCGGACACCATCCTGACGCCGCACGCCGGCGAACTGGCGTCCCTGCTGGGACGGTACGGCGTGGATTCCGGCCGCGACGGGGTGGAGAAGGCCCCTCTCGGCGCGGCGCGCCGCGCCGCCTCCCTGACGGGCGCCACGGTGCTGCTCAAAGGCGCCACGACCCTCGTCGCGTCACCCGCCGGGACAGTCTTCAGCCAGGCCGAGGCCACGCCCTGGATGGCGACAGCAGGCAGCGGAGACGTCCTCGCCGGCGTCCTCGGCGCCCTGCTGGCCCAGCTAAGCGGCCAGGACGATGCCTTCGACGCCCACGGCATCGCAGCCCCGGACCGCTGGGCGGCGATTGCCGCCATGGCCGCAAGCCTGCACGGGCGCTCGGGAAGCCGCGCATCCGGCGGCGGACCGGTAACCGCCAGCGCCATCTCCCGCGCCCTCCCGGGGGTGCTGCGGGAGCTGTAACCAACGCGCACAAACCGCCACCAACAGGGATAGTAACCCTACTTACCAGTAGTCTGACTAGAGATTGCCCGCATCGCACGAGGAGAACACATGGAAGTCTGGCCCGGAACGGCTTATCCGCTGGGAGCCACTTTTGACGGCACCGGCACCAACTTTGCCCTGTTCAGCGAACGCGCCGAACGGGTGGAGCTTTGCCTGCTGGCTGACGACCTGACCGAGACCCGGATCGAGCTCTCCGAGGTCGACGGCTACGTCTGGCACTGCTACCTGCCGCACATCCAGCCGGGACAGAAGTACGGCTACCGGGTCCACGGCCCGTACGAACCCGAAAACGGCAACCGCTTCAACGCCAACAAACTGCTGATGGACCCGTACGCGAAGGCCGTCCAGGGCCAGATCGACTGGGACCCGGCGCTCTTCACCTACGAATTCGGCGACCCCGACTCACGCAATGACAGCGACTCGGCGCCGCACACCATGCACGGCGTGGTCATCAACCCGTTCTTCGAGTGGGACGGTGACCGCCAGCTGCGGATCCCCTACCACGAGTCCGTCATTTACGAGGCCCACGTCAAGGGCCTGACCGAGCTCCACCCGGAAATTCCCGAAGAACAGCGCGGCACCTACGCCGGCGTCTCGCACCCGGCCGTGATTGAGCACCTCAAGAAGCTCGGCGTCACCGCGATCGAGCTTATGCCCGTGCACCAGTTCGTCAACGACGGCACGCTTGAGGAGAAGGGCCTCACCAACTACTGGGGCTACAACACCATCGGCTTCTTCGCACCGCAGAACACCTACAGCTCCTCCGGCGACGTCGGGCACCAGGTCCAGGAGTTCAAGGCCATGGTCCGCGAGCTGCACAAGGCCGGCATCGAGGTTATCCTGGACGTGGTTTACAACCACACCGCGGAAGGCAACCACCTCGGCCCCACACTGTCCTTCAAGGGCATCGACAACCAGGCGTACTACCGGCTGGTGGACGATGACCTGAAGCACTACATGGACTACACAGGCACGGGAAACTCGCTCAACGTCCGGCACCCGCACTCCCTGCAGTTGTTGATGGATTCCCTGCGCTACTGGGTGACGGAAATGCACGTCGACGGCTTCCGCTTTGACCTCGCCTCCACCCTGGCCCGCGAGTTCTACGATGTGGACAAGCTCTCCACCTTCTTCGAACTCATCCAACAGGACCCGATCGTCTCGCAGGTCAAGCTGATCGCCGAGCCGTGGGACATCGGCCCGGGCGGCTACCAGGTGGGCAACTTCCCGCCGCAGTGGACCGAATGGAACGGCAAGTACCGCGACACGGTCCGCGACTTCTGGCGCGGCGAACCCTCGACCCTGGGCGAATTCGCCTCCCGTCTGACCGGCTCCGCGGACCTGTATGAAAGCTCTGCGCGGCGCCCGGTGGCGTCGATCAACTTCGTCACGGCCCACGACGGCTTCACGATGCGTGACCTCGTGTCCTACAACGAGAAGCACAACGACGCCAACGGCGAGGGCAACAACGACGGCGAATCGCACAACCGCTCCTGGAACTGCGGCGAGGAAGGGGACACGGACAACGACCACGTTGCGACCCTCCGCGCCCGCCAGCAGCGCAACTTCATCGCCACCCTGCTGCTCTCGCAGGGCGTGCCCATGCTGCTGCACGGCGACGAGCTCGGACGCACCCAGCAGGGCAACAACAACACCTACTGCCAGGACTCCGAGCTGAGCTGGATCCACTGGGACGCGATGGACCAGCCGCTGGTCGAGTTCACCGCCGTCGTCAACAAGATCCGCCACGACCATCCGACTTTCCGGCGCAGCCGTTTCTTTGACGGCCGCCCGGTGCGCCGTGGCGAGGGCGAGAAGCTGCCGGACATCGTGTGGCTGAAGACGGACGGCACCGAAATGCTGCCCGAGGACTGGGGCAGCGGCTTTGGCCGGACCATCGGCGTGTTCTACAACGGGCACGGCATCCAGGAACAGGATTCCCGCGGCCGCCGGATCACCGACGACAGTTTCCTGCTGGCCTTCAACGCCCACGACGACGACGTGGACTTTGCGCTGCCCGCCGATGAGTACTCACGGTTCTGGGACGTCCTGGTGGACACCGCGGACCAGGCCGACACCGAGGAACCGCTCAAGGCTGGCTCAGTGGTGAAGCTGGCGGCCAAGTCGATGGTGGTACTCCGGGCCCACTCCGGGCCCGAGGTGGAAGTGGACTACTCCGCAGCCGCGTCCCTGGCCGCGATGGCCGAGCACGAGGAAGAGGGCACGGCAGCGGCAGCCGCCGCCGAGGAGGAAGCCGCGGCTGCCGCCGCGAAGGACGCCGCCGCGAAGCGCGCTGCCAAAGGCACTGCCGCCAAGGGCACCAACCGGAAAAAGGCGGCCGGGAAGCCGAAGGACTCGAAGGGGACCGCCTCATGAGGACCCCCGCGTCCACCTACCGGCTGCAGGTCCGGTCCGGCTTCACCCTTCAGGATGCCGCTGAGACGGTGCCTTACCTGAAGTCGCTGGGCGTGGACTGGATCTACCTCTCACCGATCCTGACGGCGGAGAAGGGCTCGGACCACGGCTACGACGTCACCGACCCCTCCGCCGTCGACCCCGACCGGGGCGGCGCCGAGGGGCTCATCGCAGCCTCCCGGGCCGCCCGGGAGGCCGGTATGGGTGTGCTGGTGGACATCGTCCCCAACCACGTCGGGGTGGCCACCCCCGTCCAGAACCCGTGGTGGTGGTCGCTCCTCAAGGAGGGGCAACAGTCCCGCTACGCCCCGGCGTTCGACGTCGACTGGGCCTTTGGCGGCGGCCGCATCCGGATCCCCGTGCTGGGCGAGGACTCCGACCTCGACGCACTTCAGATCCGGGACGGGGAGCTGCGGTACTACGACCACCGCTTCCCGCTCGCCGAGGGCACCTACACCGCAGGTGACTCCACTGCCGACGACCCCCGCGAGGTCCATGACCGGCAGCACTACGAGCTGATCGGCTGGCGCCGGGCAGACAACGAGCTGAACTACCGGCGGTTCTTCGCGGTCAACAGCCTCGCCGGGATCCGGGTCGAGACCCCCGAGGTCTTCGACGAGGCCCACGAGGAGATTGTGCGCTGGTTCCGCGAGGGGCTCGTGGACGGTCTGCGGATCGACCATCCCGACGGCCTGGCCGATCCGGAGGGCTACCTGCGCCGCCTCCGGGACGTCACCGGCGGCAGCTACCTGCTGATCGAGAAGATCCTCGAACCCGGGGAAGTGCTCCCGGCCGGCTTCGACTGCGAGGGCACCACCGGCTACGACGCCCTCGCGGACGTGGACCGGGTCTTCATCGACCCGGCCGGCCAGGACGGACTGGACGCCCTGGACACCGAGCTGCGCGGCGGCCCCGCAGACTACGAGGACATGATCCACGGCACCAAGCGGAGGATCACGGACGGGATCCTGCATTCCGAGATGCTCCGGCTGGCCCGGCTGGTGCCGGCCGACGCCGGAATCACCATCGACACGGCCGCGGACGCCCTGTCCGAAATCATCGCCGCGTTCCCCGTTTACCGCAGCTACCTGCCGGAGGGTGCAGACGTCCTCAAGGAAGCCTGCGAACTCGCGGTCCGCCGCCGCCCTGAACTGGAAGGCGCGGTGGGCGTGCTCCTGCCGCTGCTGCTGGATGCTGGTCCGGAAGCCGGAGCGGAGCTGGGGCGCCGCTTCCAGCAGACGTCCGGCATGGTGATGGCCAAGGGCGTGGAAGACACCGCGTTCTTCCGCTACACCCGGCTGGGCACCCTGACCGAAGTCGGCGCGGATCCCACGGAGTTCGCCGTGTCCGCGGAGGAATTCCACGCCCGGATGGCCCGCCGCCAGGCCACGCAGCCGCTGTCCATGACCACCCTCAGCACGCACGACACAAAGCGCAGCGAGGACACCCGCGCCCGGATTTCGGTGCTCGCGGAGCTGGCCCCGGAATGGAAAGCCGTCCTGGCGCGGCTGCAGGAACTCGCGCCGCTGCCGGATGGCCCGCTAGCGAATCTGCTGTGGCAGGCCATTGCCGGAGCGTGGCCCGCAGACCGTGAACGGCTGCAGTCCTACGCGCAGAAGGCCGCCCGCGAGGCCGGAAACTCGACCGACTGGACCGACCCGGACGCGGACTTCGAGGCCAAGCTCTCGGCCGCTGTCGACGCGGCCTTCGACGACGCCGCGGTCCGGGCCGAGCTGGAAGCGCTCGTGGCGCTGCTGGAACCGTACGGCGCCGCCAACTCGCTCGGCGCGAAGCTGGTCCAGCTGACCATGCCCGGGGTTCCGGACGTCTACCAGGGCACGGAATTCTGGGACCGGTCGCTGACCGATCCGGACAACCGCCGGCCCTTCAGCTTCGACGCCCGGAAACGCGCCCTGGCCGCGCTCGACGCCGGCGAGCGGCCGGCGTCGTTCCTCGACGACTCGGCGAAGTTGCTCGTGACCTCGCGGGCGCTGCGGCTGCGCAGGGACCGGCCGGAACTGTTCACCGGCTACGCGCCGGTTGCGGCCTCCGGCACCTCGGCCGTGCACCTGCTGGCGTTCAGCCGGGGCGACGGCCAGCAGGGGGCGCTCACGCTCGCGACCCGGCTGCCCCGCGGACTCGAGCACAAAGGCGGCTGGCAGGACACCGCCATCAGCCTGGCCGCCACCATGACCGACGAACTGACGGGCCGCGCCTTCGGCCCGGGCCCGGTGCGCGTGGCCGACATCCTGCGCGACTACCCGGTCGCCCTCCTGGTGCCGACCGCCTGAGCACTCCTTGAACACCGACATGGGGAACGGAACAATGCCATGACCTTGCCTGTACACGGAAGCGAACGCTTCGATATCTGGGCGCCGGAAGCGCAGGCGGTCACGCTGCTCGCGGACGGCCGGAAGTACCCGATGGAGCGCGGCGGCGGGGCGCGCGATGGCTGGTGGACAGCCGCCGCCGCCCCGGCCGCCGGCGAGGTGGACTACGGCTATCTCCTCGACGGGGACACCATCCCGCTGCCGGACCCGCGGTCGCGGCGCCAGCCCGACGGAGTCCACGCCCTCTCGCGGACCTTTGACCCCGCCGGCCACCAATGGTCAGGACGGGCCGTGGGCGGGGCGCGGGCTGCAGGGCGCCGTGATCTATGAGCTGCACGTGGGGACCTTCACCCCGAGGGCACCCTGGACGCGGCCGCCGGGAAGCTCGGCTACCTCGCGGATCTCGGCGTCGACTTCGTGGAGCTGCTCCCGGTCAACGGCTTCAACGGCACGCACAACTGGGGCTATGACGGCGTGCTCTGGTACGCCGTCCACGAGGGCTACGGCGGGCCCGCCGCGTACCAGCGCTTCGTCGACGCCGCCCACGCCGCCGGCCTGGGCGTCATCCAGGACGTCGTGTACAACCACCTCGGCCCCAGCGGGAACTACCTCCCGCGGTTCGGCCCGTACCTCAAATCGGGGGAGGGCAACACCTGGGGCGACTCCGTCAACCTGGACGGCCCCGGCTCCGACGTGGTGCGCCGCTACATCCTGGACAACGCCGCCATGTGGCTGCGGGACTACCACGTGGACGGGCTGCGCCTCGACGCCGTGCACGCCTTCAAGGACGAGCGGGCAGTCCACCTGCTGGAGGAGTTCGGCGCGCTCGCGGACGAAATAGCCGCCGAGACCGGACGCCCGGCCACCATGGTGGCCGAATCCGACCTGAACAATCCGCGGCTGCTCTACCCGCGGGACCTCAACGGCTACGGCCTTGCCGGGCAGTGGAGCGATGACTTCCACCACGCCGTCCACGTCAATGTCAGCGGCGAGGCCACGGGCTACTACGAGGACTTCGAATCGCTGGAGGCGCTGGCCAAGGTCCTGCGCTCCGGGTTCTTCCACGACGGCAGCTACTCAAGCTTCCGGGAGCGGCATCACGGCCGGCCGATCGACGGCGCCCTGGTCCATCCCGCGGCCCTCGTGGTGTGCAGCCAGAACCACGACCAGATCGGAAACCGGGCCACCGGTGACAGGTTGTCCCAGTCGCTTGGCTACGGGCAGCTGGCGCTCGCCGCCGTCGCCACCCTGACCTCGCCGTTCACGCCGATGCTGTTTATGGGCGAGGAGTACGGCGCGACGACGCCGTGGCAGTTCTTCACCTCGCACCCCGAGCCGGAACTCGGCAAGGCCACCGCCGAGGGCCGGATCAAGGAATTCGAGCGGATGGGCTGGGATCCCGCCGTCGTGCCCGATCCGCAGGATCCGGAGACGTTCACCCGGTCCAAGCTCGACTGGTCCGAACCCGCGGAAGGGGACCACGCCCGCCTGCTGGAGCTCTACCGGGCCCTGATCGCGCTGCGCCGCTCGACCCCGGAGCTGGCAGGTCCCGGCTTCGAGGACACCGAGGTGGACTTCAGCGAGACGGACGGCTGGCTCGTACTGCGGCGCGGCCGGGTCCAGGTGGCGATGAACTTCTCCGCCGGACCGCGCCGGGTTCCCGTCCGCGGCACCTCGCTGCTGCTGGCCACGGACGACGCCGTCCGGCCGGAGTCCGTAGCGGCCGGCCAGCTCGAGCTTCCGCGACACAGTGCCGCGATTGTTTCCGAATAAGTGTTCGAATAGGACAGGATAGTACGTATGACTTATGTTCCGGCTGATAGCCGATATGATTCCATGCCCTACCGCCGTGTGGGACGCAGCGGCCTGAAGCTCCCGGCCATCTCGCTGGGGCTGTGGCACAACTTCGGCGATGACAAGCCCTTCGAGACGCAGCGGGCCATCCTGCGCCGCGCGTTCGATCTTGGTGTCACCCACTTCGACCTCGCCAACAACTACGGCCCGCCCTATGGCGCCGCAGAGACCAACTTCGGCCGTCACTTCAAGGACGACTTCAGGCCGTACCGCGACGAACTGATCATCTCCAGCAAGGCCGGCTACGACATGTGGCCGGGCCCGTACGGCAACTTCGGTTCCCGCAAGTACCTGCTGGCCAGCCTGGACCAGTCCCTGGGCCGGATGGGCCTGGACTATGTGGACATCTTCTACAGCCACCGCCCGGACCCCGAGACGCCGATGGAAGAGACCATGGGCGCCCTGGACCAGGCCGTGCGCTCCGGCAAGGCGCTCTACGCCGGCATTTCGTCCTACACCCCGGAGCAGACCATCGAGGCGGCCGGGATCCTCAAGGAGCTCGGCACGCCGCTGCTGATCCACCAGCCCAGCTACTCGATGCTGAACCGCTGGACCGAAAACGGCAGCCCCAACCTCTTCGAGGCCCTCGAGCAGGTGGGTGCCGGGTCCATTGCGTTCTCGCCGCTGGCGCAGGGCATGCTCACCGACCGGTACCTCAAGGGCATTCCGGCCGACTCCCGCGCCGCCCAGGACAAGTCCCTGGACGAAGGCATGATCACCGCGGACAAGCTGGACCGGGTGCGCGGGCTGAACCGGATCGCCGAAGGCCGCGGGCAGACGCTCGCGCAGATGGCCATCGCCTGGATCCTCCGCACCCAGGGCAAGGGCACGTCCGTGACGTCCGCACTGGTCGGCGCGTCCAGTGTCCGCCAGCTCGAGGACACCCTGTCCGCGGTCAACAACCTGGATTTCACGGCCGAGGAGACCGACGCGATCGATGAGTTCGCCGTCGAATCCGACATCAACCTGTGGGCCCAGAAGTAGCCCGGGCCGCACGCAACAGAGCCGCTTGACAGAGGTGCCGGGGCCGTCGGGGAACAACCGCGGCCCCGGCACTGTTGACTTAGAATGCTAAGGGCGCCGTATGGCGCCGTGCCCGCAAGCCGCCGTCGCACATCAGCGTGCGTCCGCGCCGGGCACATGAAGTTTGTTCTCAAAGGAGTTCCGTGTCTTCAAATCCGATTCGTGTTGCAATCGTCGGCGTAGGTAACTGTGCCGCTTCGCTGGTCCAGGGTGTCCAGTACTACCAGGATGCCGACCCCCAGGCCACGATCCCGGGTCTGATGCACGTGGAGTTCGGCAAGTACCACGTCAACGATGTGCAGTTCGTGGCCGCCTTCGACGTCGACGGCAAGAAGGTCGGCATCGACCTCGCCGACGCCATCGGGGCCAGCGAGAACAACACCATCAAGATCGCCGATGTCCCGCCGACCGGCGTCACCGTCCAGCGCGGCCCGACCCTCGACGGTCTCGGCAAGTACTACCTCGAGACCATCGAGCAGTCCTCCGAGGAGCCGGTCGACGTCGTCCAGGTGCTCAAGGACGCCAAGGTCGACGTTATGGTCTGCTACCTGCCGGTCGGATCCCAGGAAGCCGCCGAGTTCTACGCCCAGGCCGCAATCGACGCCGGCGTGGGCTTCGTCAACGCCCTGCCGGTCTTCATCGCGGGCACCAAGGCATGGGCGGACAAGTTCACTGCCGCCGGCGTGCCGATCGTGGGCGATGACATCAAGAGCCAGATCGGTGCCACCATCACACACCGCGTGATGGCCAAACTCTTCGAAGACCGCGGCGTCACGCTGGACCGCACATACCAGCTGAACGTCGGCGGCAACATGGACTTCAAGAACATGCTCGAGCGCGACCGCCTCGAGTCCAAGAAGATCTCCAAGACCCAGGCCGTCACCTCCAACGTCGAAGCCGAGCTCGCCGCCAAGGACGTCCACATCGGCCCGTCGGACTACGTGCAGTGGCTCGACGACCGCAAATGGGCCTTCGTGCGCCTCGAGGGCCGCAACTTCGGTGACGCCCCGGTCTCGCTGGAATACAAGCTCGAGGTCTGGGACTCACCCAACTCCGCCGGCGTGATCATCGACGCCATCCGCGCCGCCAAGATCGGCCTGGACCGCGGCATCGGCGGCCCGCTGCTCTCGGCGTCGAGCTACTTCATGAAGTCCCCGCCGGAGCAGTTCAACGACGACCTCGCCCGCGAAAAGGTCGAGGCCTTCATCCGCGGAGACCTGGAGCGCTAAACGCCTTCTCCTTCCCCCGGTTGCCCTATCACTTACGGTCCCCAAACCTCTGGTTTGACCGCTGTAAGTGATAGGGCAACCGGCGTTTAACGGGGGCGCAGGGCGGACCGGACCCGTTGGGCCGCGCCGCGGAAGTCGTCGGCCAGATCGTCGGCGTTGAACTTGAAGTACCGCCAGCCGGCCGCGTTGAACGTTTCGTCGCGGCGGTTGTCCCGGGACTGCTGCTCGCGCGTCAGGTGATGGCCGCCGTCGTACTGGATGGCCACTCTTTGCCTCCGGTAGCCGAGGTCCGCGGCGGGGGAGCAGGGGTCGTCCGGCACAATCCGAAGCTGCAGCTCCGGCTCCGGCAGCCCGGCCGCAGCCAGCGCCAGGCGCAGGAAGGTCTCCGGAGCCGAGTCGGCGCCGGGCCGGATCAGGGCCGCGGCCCCGCGGGCCTTCACGATGCCCTTGAGCTTCGGGTGCCGCGACAGCATCGCCGTCAGCTGGGGAAGGGTTGCCCACGGGTCCGAGCGGCCCTCCAGCCCGGGCCGGGGCTGCCGGACCAGCTGGTCGCCCACGGCCACGAGATCGTCAAGCGGCAGGATGCGGGCAAGATCCAGCCAGGTCCGGGCGGGTGTTGAAATCCGGATTCCATCCCAGACCATCACCTCGTCGTCGAACGCCAGCACGGTATGCCCGACGACGCCCTCCCGCCGGACCGGCGGCAGGGCCTTGCGCTTACTCAGATGCAGTTCGCGGCAGCCGCTGTACCACGACGGGAGCCACAGCCCCAGCAGCACCGCGGCCGTGAGGTGCGAGATCCAGGCGCCCGGCGTCGCGGCGGACAGGGCACGGGCCAGGCCGCGGACTTCAAACTCCCAGCCCGCGGGAACGTGGATCAGCCGGCCCGCCGAGGTGAGGTCGGAGGAACGGAGCCGGGCACCGCCCAGGCTCGCGGCCCGGGCCTCATAGACCGTGAACGGGGCCGTGGACAGGTGGGCCGGCAGCGGCGCAGGTGGGTGCATGCGGACCATTCTGGTCCGAACCCCGTGTCCCCGCTCCGGCTATCCACAGGCCCCCGGTTGCGCTATCACTTGGAGCGGTCAAAAGACCGGAATGGCAACCCAAAGTGATAGCGCAACGGGGGTCTAGAAGAGGCCGACCGGGTTGCCGGCGGCGTCGACGTCCATCCGCATGGCCGCCGGGACCTTCGGCAGGCCCGGCATCGTCATCACCGCGCCGGTCAGCGCCACAATGAAGCCGGCCCCGGTCTTGGGAATGAGGTCGCGCACATGGACGGTGAAACCCTTCGGGGCCCCCAGCCGGCTGGCGTCGTCGCTGAAGGAATACTGGGTCTTCGCCATGCAGACGGGGAACCCCGACCAGCCGTTCTTCTCGATCTCCGCGAGCCGCTTGAGCGCAGGCACCGAGAAGTCCACGCCGTCGGCCCCGTACACCTCCTGCACGATGGTCCGGATCTTGTCCTCCACCGACATTTCCAGCGGGTAGAGGTGCCGGAACGTGTGCGGCGCGTCGATGGCCGCGGCAACTTTCGCCGCGAGCTCGTCACCGCCGTCACCGCCGCCGCCGCGGCCCCAGACATCCGCCACGGCCGCCTGGACGCCTTCCGCGGCGCACCACTCCAGCAGCCAGTCGAGCTCCTCCTGGGTGTCGGTGGTGAACTTGTTGATCGCCACCACGGGCGTGATGCCGAACTTCTCGACGTTGCGGACGTGCCGCTGCAGGTTCGCGACGCCGGCGGCCAGCGCCTCGACATTGGGTTCCTTGAGCTGGTCCTTCGCGATCCCGCCGTGCATCTTGAGCGCCCGGATGGTGGCGACGACGACGACGGCGGACGGGGCGACGTCGGCCACCCTCGCCTTGATGTCCATGTACTTTTCGGCGCCCAGGTCCGCGCCGAAGCCGGCCTCGGTGACGACGATGTCGGCGAGGCTGCGGGCGGTCTGCGTGGCGATCAGGGAGTTGCAGCCGTGGGCGATGTTGGCGAACGGGCCGCCGTGGACCAGGGCGGGCGTGCCGGCGATGGTCTGCACGAGGTTGGGTTTGACGGCGTCCTTAAGCAGCATGGTCAGGGCGCCCTGGACCCCGAGGTCGGCCACGGTGACGGGCTGGCGGTCGTAGGTGTAGCCGAACGTGATCCGGCCGAGCCGTTCGCGGAGGTCGGCGAGGCCCGTCGCGAGGCAGAAGACCGCCATGATCTCGGACGCCACGGTGATGTCGAAGCCGTCCTGCCGCGGGGTGCCCTGCGCCGGCCCGCCGAGGCCGATCACGACTTCGCGGAGGGAACGGTCGTTCATGTCCAGCACACGCTTGAACGTCATCCTGCGCGGGTCGATGTTGAGCTCGTTGCCCTGGAAGATGTGGTTGTCCACGAGGGCCATCAGGGCGTTGTTGGCCGAGGTGATGGCGTGGAAATCGCCGGTGAAGTGCAGGTTGATCTCGTCCATCGGCAGCACCTGGGAGTAGCCGCCGCCGGTGGCGCCGCCCTTCATGCCCAGGATGGGTCCGAGGGAGGGCTCGCGCAGCGCGATCATCACCTTGTGGCCCGCGCGGGCCAGGGAGTCCGCCAGTCCCACGGTGGTTGTCGACTTGCCCTCGCCGGCCGGGGTGGGCGACATTGCGGAGACCAGCACCACCTTGCCGGGCGCGCGGGCGGGGGCGTGCAGCTTCGCGGGATCGATCTTCGCTTTGTAGCGCCCGTAGAATTCCAGGGCGTCGGCGTTGATTCCGGCCGCGGCGGCGATCTCCTCGATCGGCTGCATCGTGGCCCGCTGGGCGATCTCCAGATCACTCAGAATCGTAGTTTCAGACATCATTGTCCTTCGGCTCGTGGCGGCGGTGGGTGTGCCGGCCAGTGGTGTCAGGCCCGGGGTTACCGGCCTGTTGCCCCGGCTGCGGGCGCGTGGCCCACCGGGATGGTCAGGTTTCCAAAGTACTGGCTCAGCGCCGTGTGGTAGCTCTCCAGCGTGATTGCGGCGGTGCGCTGCCAGCCGAAGCCCTGGGCGTGCAGGGCAGCGGCCCGCCCCATGTCCTGGCGGGTGGCGGCGTCGTCGTAAAGAGATTCGAGGGCGTCGGCCCAGTCGCCGGGCTTATGGCCCTCGACCAGCAGGCCGGTCCGCCCGTCGAAGATCGCCCGGGAAAGCCCGCCGACCTTTGTGGCGACCACCGGCGTCCCGCAGGCCTGCGCTTCGAGGGCCACGAGGCCGAACGATTCGCTGTAGGAGGGCATCACCACGACGTCGGCCGAGCGGTACCAGCCGGCGAGCTCCGGTGCGTTGACCGGCGGATGGTGGCTGACGACGTCGTCCATTCCGGCGGACTTGATCAGGGCTTTCAGGTCAAAGTCCTTGGCTCCGCTGACGGCGCCCACGATGGAGAGCTGCAGGTCGATGTCCGGGCGGCGGCTTCGGAGCAGGGCGGCTGCCTTGATCAGGATCTGCGGACCCTTGAGCCGCTGGATGCGTCCTGCGAAGAGCAGGTGGAAGCGGTCCTGCGGGATGCCGTGTTCCGCCCGGGACCGGCTCCGGAACGACGGCGTGAACACTGACAGGTCCACGCCGGGCGGGGCGACGTCGATCCGGTCGTTGTCCGCGTTGTAGTGGGAGACGAGTTCCGCGGCCTCGGTGCCGGTGTTGGCGATCAGCCGGGTGGCGCCGTCGACGATCCGGTGCTCGCCGTCCTCGCGCCGGCGCGGTTCGGGCTGCTCGCCGGATTCCAGCAGCAGGTTCTTCACCTTGGCCATGGTGTGCATGGTGTGGACCAGCGGCAGGCCCCACAAGGTGGCGAGTTCCAGGCCGGCCACACCGGACACCCAGTAGTGCGAATGGATTACGTCGTAGCGGCCGTGCGGCTGCAGCTGGCGGATCCGGTCGATCTCGGCCACCATGCTGTGCAGCAGTTCGGGCAGCTCCTCCTTGGGCAGCTTCCGCCGCGGCCCGGCCATGACGTTGTGGACACACACGCCCGGGGAGGGATGCTCGACGGCGGCCTGCCCGGCGGCCGTGGACCGGGTGAAGATCTCCACCTCGACGCCGTTCTCCGCGAGGGCCGCGGCCAGCGCCCGGATATAGACGTTCATGCCCCCGGCGTCGCCGGAACCTGGCTGCTCCATGGGCGAGGTGTGAAGGGACAGGAAGGCGACACGGCGGATCAGCGACATCCCTCTCCTCTCCTCCCTGGATCGGCCTTGAACGAAAAGGCCCCTGAACGTGGATTCGATAAAACACTACTCCTGAACTGCGGGCACGTTCACAGGACCAGCGCGGCTGCTAACGTGGCGGCTGTGAACGCAAGCACAGAACCCGGACCCCAGGCCCGCGACTGGGACATCCGCCCGGCAACCGAATCGGACTGGCCGGCCATCTGGGGAATCCTGGAACCCGTCGTCAGGGCGGGGGAGACCTTCACCTGGGACCGGGACACCACCGTGGACCAGGCCCGCGAACGGTGGTTCAAGCAGGCCCCGGGCCAGGCGTTCGTCGCGGTCGGCCGCGGGGACCTCGACGGCGTGGTCCTCGGCACCGGGGAACTGCACGCCAACCAGGGCGGCGGCGGAAGCCACGTCGCCAATGCCGGGTACATGGTCCACCCGGATCACGGCGGCAAGGGCGTGGCCCGCGGCCTGTGCGCCTACTCGCTCGAGGCGGCCCGCGCCGCCGGGTTCCGGGCGATGCAGTTCAACGCCGTGGTGGAGAGCAATGTCCGCGCCGTGGCTGCCTGGCAGTCCATGGGCTTCGAAGTGCTCGCCACCATCCCGGAAGCCTTCAACCACCCCCGGCTCGGCTACGTGGGCCTGCACCTGATGTACCGCAGGCTGTAGCCGGCGCGCTAGCTTCCGCCGCGCCAGAGCCGGTCCAGCTCCGGGAACGCCGCTTCGTAGCCGGCCAGCAGCTTCCCCGCGAGGACCTCGGAGTCGATGAGGGGGTGCCGGGCAAACGCCGCGAGAGCCGCCTCACGGCGCCCGGATTCTGTTCCCGGGGCCGGGCTGGGCGCCGGGCCCGGGCTTTGGCCCCTGCCCGGCGTCTGGCCGGCGGCCTGTGTTACGGGGCCCGCGGCCTGCACGACGAGCCGTTCAACCTCCTTGACCCGTTGCATGAGGGCCAGCTGCGCCGGGGCCGGACGCTGCTGCGGGAGCGGCATCACGCCGTCGGGCGTCACCCGGCACGGGACCTCGACGACGGCGTCCCGGGGCAGGCCCGGAATCGCGGCCTCCGCAGGGCCATCGGCGCCTGCGGTGCCCGTGCCCGGCACGGCCGTCCCCGGCAGGGCGTTGGGCGTGTTGAGGATCAGTTCCGCCGCGCCGGCGCCCGACAGGGCACGCATGACCGACAGGGCGACCCGTTCGTAGCCGCCGCCGGCAAGGTCGGTCTCCTCCCGGCGCTCGCCGGCCGGGCGCGCCTCGGCAAGGTAGCCTTCCTCGCGGGACCTGCGGGCGGCCTCCCAGAGCGGATACGCCCCGGCCCCCGCGGCAGCAAGCCGCGGATAGAGCTCCGCCTGCTGCCGGTCGATGGACTCACCACGGGTCTCGTGGCCGGACCGGATGCCGGCCAGGGCGCGCCCGGCCTCGTAGTAGTAATGCAGGTACTCGTTCGGCAGGCAGCCCAGCTGCGCCAGGAACGGCTGCCGGAACAGCCGGCCCTCTTCGAAGCTGTTCAGCGCGCCGGCGTCCGCCAGCAGCCCGGGCAGGAAATCCCGGCCGCCGGACTCGAGCCGGTAGAGCCAGCCGAGATGGTTCAGCCCGTAGTAGCCGACGCCGTCGAGCCGGCCCTCGGGCAGCACGACGCCCGCGGCCCGGGCCGCCCGGTACACCAGCCCGCTGGCCGAGTCGCAGATGCCGACCACCTTGCGGCCCAGCACCGGGACCAGGGCCTCGGTGACCATTCCGGCCGGGTTCGTGAAATTCAGCAGCCACGCCTCCGGGCAGCGGTCCCGCATCTCCCGGGCGAGTTCGAGCATTTTGGGGATGGACCGCAGGGCATAGGAGATGCCGCCGGCGCCAGTCGTCTCCTGGCCGAGCAGCCCCAGGTCGAGGGCGATCCGCTCGTCGGCGGTCCGGCCCGCGGTGCCGCCGGGGCGGATGGCGGCAAATACCATGTCGGTTCCGTCCAGGGCCTCCGGCAGGGACGTGGTGGCCCGGACCGTGGGCATGGCCCGTTGAGCGCCCCCTGGTTCACGCTCCGGTGAGTCGCCGGCCGGGCCTTCCCGCGCCGCCAGCGATGCCAGCACGGCGCTGATGGCGGCGAGCCGGCCGGGGTCGACGTCGTACAGCACCAGTTCCCGGACCAGCCCCGCGAAAGGCCCGGTACGAAGCGCCCGGTAGACGAGGGGTACCCGGAATCCGCCGCCGCCGGCAATCATGAGCCGCATGCGGACAGTCTATTCACACCCGCCCGGCCACACCCCTGCCGCGGGGCGGGCGGCCGTCTTTCCTGCCGCACCGGGACGGCGTAATGTGCCATACATGGACGCGACTCCGACGCGGCGTTTCGACCCGCTTGCCTCCGTCCGAACTCCGACGGCGGAAGGTTTCGACCTGCTCCTCACGGGGACCGTGTTCCAGGACATCATTTTCACCGGGCTGCCCCACGCGCCGGTGGCCGGGACCGAAATCTGGAGCGACGGGATGGGCAGCTGCCCCGGCGGGGTGGCCAACCAGGCCATCGCCGCGGCACGGCTGGGACTGCGGACCGGGCTTGCGGCCGCGTTCGGCGATGACGGCTACGGCGACTACAACTGGAAGATCCTCGCGGCGCAGGAGCACGTGGATCTTTCCCTCTCCCGGCGGATCCCCGGCTGGCATTCACCCGTGACGGTGTCGCTGAGCGTGGAACAGGACCGCTCGATGGTCACGCACGGCCACCCCGCGCCGCTGACCTCCAGCCAGCTGATCGGCTGCCCGCCGCCCGCGCTCGCCGCCGTCGCGGAACTGGACGAGGAGCTGGCGCCGTGGGCCCTCGATGCCCACAAGGCGGGCGTCCGCCTGTTCGGCGACGTCGGCTGGGACCCCACGGGGGCGTGGTCGCCGACCCGGCTGGAGAACCTGCAGTATTTCCACGCTTTTATGCCCAACCAGGCCGAGGCGATGGCGTTCACCGGGCGGGACAACCCGTGGTCGGCCCTGTATTCGCTGGCGGACCGGGTCCCCGTGGCCGTTGTGACACTGGGTGCGCAGGGCGCCATGGCGGTCGACTCCGTAACCGGCGAAGAGGAATGGGTGCCGTCCCTGCCGGTCTCCGCCTACGATCCGACCGGCGCCGGGGACTGCTTCGGCGCCGCCTTCATTGTCGGCTGCCTCGCGGGCTGGCCCCTCGGCGACAGGCTGCGGTTCGCCAACCTGTGCGCCGCGCTGGCCGTGCAGGAAGTCGGCGGGTCGCTCGCCGCGCCCGGCTGGGGCGACATTGCCGACTGGTGGCAGCGGGCCAATGCGCGGAAGGAACGGCAGAGCAGCCAATGGCTCCGCCGGTACTGTTTCCTCGACGAGATCGTCCGCGACGTGCCGGCCGAGGCCCAGCGGCGGGCGACGGCGACCATCGCGCACCTTTCCGACGCGTAGGTGGCGGGCGCGGGGCCCGCAGGCTGCGCATGACGTGCTGCGCTCCACTGGACATGCTCCCCGCTCGGGCCTTGGCATGGACATGATGGTGTTGTGCCCGGTCCTTGGCGTGAGGAATGGGCATGTCCTCCGTGCCGGGTGGGCATGTCCGTTGCTGGCGCGTGACGGTGTGCGTGGCGGGCCGGGATCCTGGGCCTGAAGACTGGACATGTTCCCCGCTGGGGCCTTGGTGTGGACATGATGGTGTTGTGCCCGGTCCTTGGCGTGAAGAATGGGCATGTCCTCCGTGAGGGGAGGGCATGTCCACTCCTGGCGCCCAAGTGGGGCACGCCGGCCGGAATTCAGCCCGATGCGCTGCCGCCCCTAGAATCGTTAAGTGACTTACCCAGCAGCAACAGGCGACTTCCGGTCCGCTTCGGAGGCCGCGCCGGCCTTCCCCGAGGAACGCTCGGCAGTAATCGATCTCGAAGCCATCCGGCACAACGTCCGGCGCATCGCGGCTGTAGCCTCACCGGCGCAGGTCATGGCGGTGGTCAAGGCCGACGCGTACGGCCATGGCGCCATCCCCGTTGCCCGCGCGGCCCTCGGCGCCGGAGCCAGCTGGTTGGGCGTCGCCCACATCTCCGAGGCCCTGGCCCTGCGCGCGGCCGGGATCGAAGCCCCGCTGCTCGCCTGGCTGCACACCCGCGAGAGCAACTTCGCCGCCGCCGTGGCCGCCGGGATCGACATCGGGTGCTCCGGCTGGGAGCTGGAACAAATCGTGGCGGCCGCCCGCGAACAGGAACGCCCGGCACGCGTGCACCTGAAGGTGGACACCGGACTGGGCCGCAACGGCGCAACCTTGGCGGACTGGGACGGCCTCGTCGGCGAGGCCATGGAGTACCAGGACCAGGGCCTGCTGCGCGTCGTCGGCATCTTCTCCCACCTCGCCGTCGCCGACGAACCCGAGCGGCCCGAAACCGACGATCAGCTCGCGGCGTTCCGCGAGGTCCTGGCGATCGCCCAGGACGCCGGCGTGGACCCCGAGGTCCGGCACCTGGCCAACACCCCGGCGACGCTGTCCCGTCCCGACACGCATTTCGACCTGGTCCGCGTGGGGCTGGGCCTCTACGGCCTGTCCCCGTTCGAGGGGCAGAGTTCCGCGGAACTGGGTCTGCGGCCCGCGATGACGGTCCGCACCGTCGTCTCGCACTGCAAAGACGTGCCCGCCGGCCAGGGTGTCTCCTACGGACTGAACTACCGGACCGGCGGCACCAGCACGCTCGGGCTGATCCCGCTGGGCTACGCGGACGGCGTCCCGCGCGTCGCCACCGGCGGGCCGGTCCGGGTCGAGGGCGTGAACTACCCGGTGGTGGGCCGGATCGCCATGGACCAGATGGTGATCGACCTCGGCCCCCGCAACGTCTCGACCGGCGGCCACAGCGTGCTCGGCTCCGAGGCCATGCTGTTCGGCAACGGCGACGACGGCGGGCCCACGGCAGAGGACTGGGCGCGGGCCGCCGGCACCAACAACTACGAGATCGTCACCCGGATCAGCCCCCGGGTGCCGCGGCGCTACATCAACGAGGAGCCGTCCGGCGAGGCCTCGCCCGGCCACGGGGAGCAGGCACAGTGAGCGCCCCGGCATGGGAGCGGACGCTGGAAGTCCGGACCGCGGATGAGACACATGCCCTCGCAGCAGGCCTCGGCACCCAGCTGCTGGCGGGGGACCTGCTGGTCCTCACGGGCGAACTCGGAGCGGGAAAAACCACTTTCACGCAGGGGCTGGGGGAAGGCCTGGGCGTCCGGGCCGGGATCATTTCGCCCACGTTCGTGCTGGTCCGCATCCACCCGAACCTGCCGCACGGGACCCGGCCGGGCGGCCCGGACCTCGTGCATGTCGACGCCTACCGGCTGGGGTCCGCCGCCGAAATCGACGACATCGACCTGGAAAACACCCTCGACACCGCGGTCACCGTGGTGGAGTGGGGCCGCGGCCGGGTGGAGCACCTGAGCGACAGCCGGCTGGAGATAGACCTGGTCCGCACCCTGGGCGGCGCCGCCCCGGCCACCGCCGCCCCGGCCGCCGCCGACGCCAGGGCAGCGACACAGCGGCAGCGACACACCGGGCACCGACACACTCGACTTCGACACCGACGACGGCGACGAGCCCCGCACCGTGGTGATCCGCGGCTACGGTCCGCGCTGGGCCAACCCGCCGGCCCTGCCCGAGCCCGCCGCCGGGACCCTGCCTGAGTCAACGGAACGGAACTCCTGATGCTGATCCTTGCAATCGACACCTCGGCCGTGGCCAGTGCCGCGCTGGTCTCCGATGACGCCCCGGAGTCCGTGGTGAGCAGCTTCGCCACCGAGGACACCCGGAGCCACGCCGAAGTCCTGGCCCCGGGCATCGATGCCCTCCTCGCCGAGGCGGGACTCAGCGGGGACGACGTCGACGCGATAGTCACCGGGGTGGGTCCGGGCCCCTTCACCGGGCTGCGCTCCGGCATCGTCACTGCCCGCACCCTCGCCTTCGTCTGGGGCAAGCCGCTGTACGGGCTCATGAGCCTCGACGCGATCGCCCTCGAAGTGGCCGAGTCCGTCGACGCCGCCCCGGAGTTCATCGTGGCCACCGACGCCCGGCGCAAAGAGGTCTACTGGGCCCGCTATGCACAGGCCAGCGGGCAGCTCCCCGAGCTCATCGACGGCCCACACGTCGGTTTCGCCGCTGACCTGCCGGACCTCCCCGTCTACGGTGCCGGGGCCGGGATCTACGCCGACGTCGTCAAGGCCGTCCCCGAGTTCAGCTCGCGGCAACCCGAGGCGCTCTCCCTGGGCCAGTTTGCGCTGGCCCGGCTCGCCGCGGGGGAGCAGCTGCTGGACTCCACCCCGCTCTACCTGCGCGAATCCGACGCCCAGGTCCCCGGCCCCCGGAAGCGGGCGCTGTGAGCGGCCCGGACGCCGCGCAGGCTGCCCTGCCGGGCGGGGTGGCGCTGCGGGACATGACCGCGGCGGACATCCCGGTGGTCCACGAACTCGAACGCCAGCTGTTCCCGGTGGACGCCTGGCCGCTCCAGATGTTCCTCGATGAACTGGCCCAGGCGGAGACGCGCCGCTACCTGGTGGCCGAAAGCGCCGGGCACATTGTGGGCTACGCCGGGCTGATGTGCATTGAACCGATCGCGGACGTCCAGACCATCGCCGTCGTACCGGAGCAGGAAGGCAAGGGCATCGGCTCGGCCCTGCTGACCGAACTCATCCGGGAAAGCCGGCTCCGCCACGCCGACGACGTGCTCCTGGAAGTCCGGGCGGACAACCCCCGGGCGCAGCAGCTGTACCTCCGGTTCGGCTTCGAGCAGATCCACGTCCGCCCCCGGTACTACCGCGACGGCGTCGACGCCCTGATCATGCGACTGCGGCTCGACGGCGCAGCCCCCGAACCCGGCGCAGCCCCCGTACCCGGCGCAGCCAACACGCCCGACACGCCCCAGCCACGGGAAGCAGACCGCCCATGAACCGCACCCAGCACAGCGAGCCTTTGGTCCTTGGCATCGAGTCATCCTGCGACGAGACCGGCGTCGGGATCGTCCGCGGGACCAGGCTCCTGACCAACACCGTCGCGTCCTCGATGGAGGAACATGTCCGCTTCGGCGGCGTCATCCCGGAGATTGCTTCCCGCGCCCATCTGGACGCCTTCGTGCCGACGTTGCGGGAATCGCTCGCGGAAGCCGGCGTGACGCTGGACGAGATCGACGCCATCGCCGTCACCTCCGGTCCCGGACTCGCGGGCGCCCTGATGGTCGGTGTCTGCGCCGCGAAAGCCCTAGCCGTCGCCACCGGCAAGCCCCTGTACGCGATCAACCACCTCGTGGCGCACGTCGGCGTCGGCCTGCTCCAGACCGGGGACGGCAGCGGGCCCCCGTTCGCGGATGGGACGCAGAACGCGCTGCCGGCCAACCTGGGGGCGCTGCTGGTCTCCGGCGGCCACACCGAAATCCTGCGGATCCGGAGCATTACCGACGACGTCGAGCTGCTGGGTTCCACGATCGACGACGCCGCCGGCGAAGCGTACGACAAGGTCGCGCGGCTGCTGGGCCTGGGCTACCCGGGCGGCCCGGCGATCGACAAACTCGCGCGCACCGGCAACGCCAAGGCGATCCGCTTCCCGCGCGGCCTCAGCCAGCCCAAGTACATGGGAACGGCGGAGGAACCCGGCCCGCACCGCTACGACTGGTCTTTCAGCGGACTCAAGACCGCCGTCGCCCGCTGCGTGGAGCAGTTCGAGGCGCGCGGTGAAACGGTGCCGGTGGCGGACATCGCCGCGGCATTCCAGGAGGCGGTCGTGGACGTGATCACGGCCAAGGCCGTGCTGGCGTGCCGCGAGAACGGCATCACCGAGCTGCTGCTGGGCGGGGGCGTCGCCGCGAATTCCCGGCTGCGCCAGCTCACCGAACAGCGCTGCAGCGCGGCCGGGATCCGGTTGACGGTGCCGCCGTTGCAGCTGTGCACGGACAACGGCGCCATGGTCGCGGCCCTCGGCGCGCAACTGGTGATGGCCGGAATTGCCCCGAGCGGCATCGGCTTCGCGCCGGATTCGTCCATGCCGGTCACCAGCGTTTCCGCCTGACCCGGGTTACGCCGCGGTGCCCTTGCGCATCTGCTTGACGAGGTCCAGGACGACGGCGCGCAGGTCGCCGCGGCTCTCCGCCGCGACGCGGCGCTGCCGCTGGTAGCCTGCCCCGCGCTGGATGATCTTTTCGACGTCGGCCAGTTCGGCGCTGCAGCCGAGCTTCGCAGCGACCGGCTCCAGCCGCTTGACCGTCTCGCGGAGGTGCTCCGTGACGAGCTGTTCGTTGCCTTCGGCGTCGAGGATGATGATCGCGTCCAGGCCGTAGCGGGCGGCGCGCCACTTGTTTTCCTGCACATGCCACGGCGGCATGGTCGGAATGCTGCCGCCGTTGTCCAGCGTGGTCGAGAACTCGTCGACGAGGCACTGGGTGAGGGCGGCGATTGCGCCGACTTCCTCGATCGTGGCCAGGCCGTCGCAGATGCGCATTTCGATGGTGCCGAGGTTGGGGACCGGACGGATATCCCAGCGGATCTCGGACAGCGTGTCGATCACACCGGTGGTGAACATGTCCTGGACGTAGGACTCGTAGTCCTCCCAGCTGGAGAACTGGAACGGCAGGCCGGCGGTGGGCAGCTGCTGGAACATCAGGGCACGGTGTGAGGCGTAGCCGGTGTCTTCGCCGCCCCAGAAGGGGCTGGAGGCGGAGAGGGCCTGGAAGTGCGGGAAGTAGTTCACCAGGCCGTCCAGCACGGGGAGGACCTTGTCCCGGCTGTCGAGTCCGACGTGCACGTGGACGCCGTAGATGACCATCTGCCGGCCCCACCACTGGGTACGGTCAATGAGCTTGGCATAGCGTGCCTTGTCGGTCACGCGCTGGAGCTGGGGCGGGCTGAACGGGTGGCTGCCGGCGCAGAAAATCTCGACGCCCATGGGGTCGGTGACTTCCCGGACCGCGGCCAGGGAGCTTTCCAGGTCCGCCTTCGCCTCGGCCACGGTGGTGCAGATCCCGGTGACGAGTTCCACGGTGTTCAGCAGCAGTTCCTGCTTGATGTGGGGGTGTTCGTCGTCCTCGTTCAGTTCGGGATGCCGGGCGGCGACGCCGCGGAGCACCTCGTTGGCGACCGAGGCCAGCTCGCCGGTTTCCGCGTCGACGAGGGCAAGCTCCCATTCCACACCAAGAGTTGATTGCCTGGATGAAGCGAAATCAATCTTCATGTGGTCCCTTCACTGTTCTGCTGTCCATTGCCGTGACCCAACTGGCAGCGGTACTGACAGGGTGGTTTGCCGAGGGGGCAACGGTGGTCCAAGTCTAGTGCAGGGGTAGCATCGAGACGGTGGCCAGATTGCAGCGAAGACGTGAAAGTTTTCACAAAAAGACTCCGGCCGCGGCGCTGGTGGCGCTATTCCTGGGGCTCGGCCTCGGAATGGGCTCCTGTACCGGACCTCCGTCCCGGGATGCCTCCGTCGGCACGGAAACGCCGACGCCGGCACCGGCCCCGTCCGCACCCGGCGTGACCGGACCGGCCCTTGGCGACGCCGGTTTCGCTGCGAAACCCGGATCCCGGCCGCTCGGGTGGGGCCCGGAACAGCAGGACGCCGACGCGGCAGCCAAAGCCGTCAGCGGGATGAGCCTCGAACAACTGGCGGGCCAGGTCCTGCTGCCGTTCTACTCCGGGCTCGACCACGAGGCACACGCCGCGGACGTGGAGCGGCTGCATCTTGCCGGCTCCATCATCATGGGCGACAACGTCCCGCGAACCCCCGGCGGGCAGGTGGACACCGTCGCAATGGGCGCGGTGACCGGCCGGCTCCAGGCGGCAGCCCGGGCCGACGGGCGCAGCTGGCCCGGCATGATCAGTGTGGATCAGGAAGGCGGGGTGGTGGCGCGGCTGCGCGCCCCGCTGACCGAGTGGCCCGCGCCGATGAGCTACGGCGCCGCCGGGAACGGGCCGCTGGCCACCGAGGCCGGGCGGGCCATGGCCTCGGAACTCGCCGCTCTCGGCTTCAACGTCGACTTCGCGCCCGCCACGGATGTCACCGTGGGACCCGCCGATCCGACCATTGGTGCCCGGTCCATGTCCGGCGACGCCGCCGCTGCCGCGGACTACGGTGTCGCCTTCTCGAGGGGCCTGCTCGCCTCGGGGCTCCTGCCTGCCCCGAAGCACTTCCCCGGGCACGGCTCGGTGAGCACGGATTCCCATGCGGGCCTGCCCGTCCAGGCCGCATCGCTCGACCAGCTCCGGTCCCGGGACCTGAAACCCTTCCAGGCGGCCATCGACGCCGGGCTCCCGATGATCATGACCGGGCACATTGCGGTACCTGCCCTGGAGCCCGACGTGCCCGCGTCCGTCTCGAAACCGGCCTACGCGGAACTGCGCGGGATGGGGTTCCACGGGGTGGCCGTGACGGACGCGCTCAACATGGACGCGGTCCGGGACCGGTTCCCCAACGAGTCCGCCGCGCCGCTGGCAATCGCCGCGGGAGCCGACCTGCTGTTGATGCCGGCCGACGTCGGGGCAGCCCACGCCGCGATCGTCGACGCCGCCAGAAGCGGTGCGCTGGCACCCGAACGGCTCGCCGAGGCAGCGCAGCGGGTAGCCACCATGATGATCTGGCGCGGCCGCACCGCCACCCCCGGGGGAAGCGAACCGGGCAGCGGCGCCGGCGTTTCGCGAAGCGTCTCCGCGGCGGCCATCACCGTGCTGGCCGGTCCCTGCAGCGGGCCGATGGTGCCGCCAAGCGTGCGCGTCACCGGCGGCACGGACCAGGACCGGGCCCGGTTCGCCGCCGCGGCCCGGGACGCCGGGATCAGCATCGGCGAGGGCCCGCTGGTGTCCCTCATCGGCCCCGGCGGCGTTCGGGCAGCACCGGAGACCCCCGCGGAGACGGAAACGCCGGCAGCGCCCGAGACCGTGGCGGTGGCCGTGGCCCTCGACGCCCCGTGGCCGCTGGCCGACTCCGGCGCAGCGGCCAAAATCGCCCTGTACGGCCGCAGCCAGGGCGCCTTCGATGCGCTAGCGGCAGTGCTCGCAGGGAAGGCGGCCGCGCCCGGAAAACTCCCCGTCGCGGTGGGGGCACACAACACGGGAACCGGCTGCGGCTGACACAAACTGACCCATCCGGGTCCGGCTGGCGTTTAATGAGGGGGTGCCCATCCTGAACAAAGACATGACCCTGTGCATCTCGCTCTCGGCCCGGCCGAGCAACAACGGGACGCGCTTCCACAACCACCTGTATGAACAGCTGGGCCTGAACTGGATCTACAAGGCCTTTGCACCGACAGACCTGGCCCAGGCGATCGCCGGCGTGCGGGGCCTGGGAATCCGCGGCTGCGCCGTGTCCATGCCGTACAAGGAGGACGTCATTGCCCTTGTGGACGTGATGGACCCCTCCGCGAAAGCGATCGACTCGGTGAACACGATCGTCAACGACGGCGGCCGGCTCACGGCCTACAACACCGATTACACCGCGATTGAGCAGCTGCTGGCCCGCAACGCGGTCCCCACGGACTACTCCGTGTGGCTGCAGGGCTCCGGCGGCATGGCCAAAGCCACCGCGGCCGCGCTGCGCGACGCCGGCTTCCGGGACGTCACCGTGATTGCGCGGAACGAGGCGGCCGGACGGGCGCTCGCGGAGCTGTACGGCTTCTCCTGGCGCGCCGACGTGGAATCGTCCGGCGCCGGGACGGCCGACATGATCATCAACGTCACGCCTATTGGTATGGCAGGGAGTATGGCGGGCGACGCCGATTCGCTGTCCTTCCCGCAGGAGGCGGTGGAGGCCGCGGAGGTGGTGTTCGACGTCGTCGCGCTGCCGGCCGAAACGCCGCTCATCAAGGCCGGCAGGGCCGCGGGCAAGACCGTGATCACCGGGGCCGAGGTCGCCACCATCCAGGCCCTGGAACAGTTTGTGCTGTACACCGGCGTCCGGCCGAGCGACGAGCAGGTCCGCGCCGCCGAGGAATTCACCCGGGCGCAGTAGCCCGGCGGGGCCGGTCCGGCTAGGGCTGGACCGGCTCCACCGAGATGGCCACCCGGTCCTCGCCGATCCTGGTGAGGACCAGGGTGGCCGTTTTCTTGCCGGCGCCCCTTCCGGCGTTCTTTCCTGCGGACTTGCCTGCGTTCTTTCCTGCGGACTTGCCGCCGGGCAGCAGCTGCTTGCGCAGCTCCTCCGGCGTCACCGAGGTGCCGCGCTTCTTGATGTCCAGTACACCGACGCCCTGGTCCTTGACCCAGGCCTTGAGCGCTTTGACGTTGTAGGGCATCACCTCCAGGACCTTGTACGCCCGGGCGAAGGGCGTGTCCTGCAGTTCCGGCGCGCAGATGTAGGCGATGTGCTCGTCCAGCAGGTGCCCGCCCAGCTGGAGGGCGACGTCCGCCACGAGCCCGGCGCGGATGACGGCGCCGTCGGGCTCGTAAAGATATCCCTCGACGGGACCCACCGGGGCGGTCGGGCCGCCGTCGAAGTCCTCGGCGCTGGTGAGCTCGGCGGCACCCTGCGGGCCGAGCAGGAGGGCGGCGCGCCGGATCCCGGGACGGCTGACGGCGTTGAACCAGAGCGCCACCTCGGTGACGTCCCCGCCCACCGAGACCCATTGGGCCTCACAATCCGCGGGCACCGAGTCGTGCGGCATGCCGGGACCCATCTTCACCCCGACAGCGAGCCCCGAGCCGGCGAGGGACTCGACGAAGGACAGCGGCGGCGAGAAGTCCTCCGGATCCCAGATCCGCTTGGTCCCCGACGTGGACGTGGTGCGGCGGGCCGGATCCATCCAGACGCCGTCGATGCCCTCAAGGGACACCTGCGTGGCATCGGAGTGGACCACCGTGGCGTTCCGGAACGGGATCAGGTTCATGGTGGCGCACGCGGCCGTGGTCTCATCCATTTCCACCGCGGTGACCTGGATGTCCAGCGACGCCAGGGCCATCGTGTCAGCGCCCAGCCCGCAGCCCAGGTCCGCGACGTGCCGGATGCCGGCCTCCGCGAACCGTTGCGCGTGCCGTGCCGCCACGGTGAGCCTGGTGGCCTGCTCCAGCCCGGCCTGGGTGAAGATCATCTGCCGGGCGAATTCGCCGAACTTGGCCTCCGCCTTGGTCCTGAGACGGGACTGGGTCAGCGCCGCCGAGACCAGTTCGGGGGAGTGGCCGGCCTTGCGGAGGGAGGCGTTGAGCCGGAACGCCTCATCCTCCCGGTAGGGCCCCAGCGACGCCAGCAGCTCCCAGCCCTCGGGGTTCAGGAGCGGGGCAATCTGGTCCTGCGGTGCGTCAGCCATGCAATCAAGCGTAGTTCAGGCGCCGGTGCCCGCATGCGCCGGTAGGCTGGACGGCATGGATGACAGCGGCACGGACGACAGCGGGACCACCAACGCCTCAACGGACGCCGTGACCGCACCGAAAAATGCCGACGGCGGCCACCGGGGCCTGGCCAGATACGCCCGGCCGGCGCTCGTCGCGGGCTGCATCATCGCCGTCGTCTGCGTGGCGCTGCTTGTCATCATCTTCTTCCTCGACTCCTTCAACGCCACCGTGTATTCGGTCGGCGGCAAGGACGTCCAGGACGCCACCGACGAGGCCCGGTCCATCCGGGAGAACTATGCCGCGGCCCGGGTGGGCGGGATCATCTTCCTCGTCATCGGCCTGGCGCTGGCCGCCGCGGGCGGCTTCGGGCTGTACCGCCGGCGCAATGAAGAGGGCTGGAACAACGGCGACGACGACGGCGAGGACGTCGACTTCGAGGACCTCGGCGGAAAGTAGTCCTGCCCCCGGCGGGTCCCGCCCGGCCTCCCGGGCGTTCACCGTGGATGAACTTCTGGCACTCGCCTTGACCGAGTGCTAACCATTTACATAGAGTCGTCATTAGCACTCTCCCTAGGAGGGTGCTAACACCTGAAGCTTCACAGCCAGGCTGCGGCCGGCACCGCGACGACGGTCTGTACGCCTTGGCACCACAGCTTCAAAGTCCACGAATTTGCTGACGAATAGGAGAGGTCCTTGTCGGTCTCTATTAAGCCTCTTGAGGATCGTATTGTTGTCCGCCCGCTCGAAGCCGAGCAGACCACGGCCTCCGGCCTGGTTATCCCGGACTCCGCGCAGGAGAAGCCGCAGGAAGGCGAAGTTGTCGCTGTAGGCCCCGGCCGCTTCGATGACAACGGCAACCGCGTTCCGATCGATGTTGCCGTCGGCGACGTCGTTATCTACTCCAAGTACGGCGGAACTGAAGTCAAGACCGGTGGCACCGAGTACCTCGTGCTGTCCGCCCGCGACGTTCTGGCGATCGTCGTAAAGTAACTCACTTGGACCCCCGCGCCGCCGATCCTTCTCAGACGGGTCAGTTGCGCGGGGTTCTGTCTTGAAAGGACAAAACCATGGCAAAGCAGCTCGCGTTTAACGACGCTGCCCGCCGGTCGCTTGAAGCCGGCATCGATAAGCTCGCCAACACGGTCAAGGTGACGCTCGGCCCGCGCGGCCGCAACGTCGTGCTGGACAAGAAGTGGGGCGCCCCCACGATCACCAACGACGGCGTCACCATCGCCCGTGAAATCGAGCTGGACGACCCGTACGAAAACCTTGGCGCGCAGCTTGCCAAGGAGGTCGCCACCAAGACCAACGACGTTGCCGGCGACGGCACCACCACCGCTACGGTGCTGGCCCAGGCCCTGGTGAAGGAAGGCCTCCGCAACGTAGCGGCAGGCGCCGCACCGGGCGAAATCAAGCGCGGCATCGAGGTCTCCGTCGAGGCCGTTGCAGCCCGCCTGCTCGAGAACGCCCGCCCGGTCGAAGGAACCCAGGTCGCCAACGTGGCCTCCATCTCCGCGCAGAGCGACGAGGTCGGCGAGCTCCTGGCCGAGGCATTCGGCAAGGTCGGCAAGGATGGTGTGATCACCATCGAGGAATCCTCCACCACGCAGACCGAGCTGGTCCTCACCGAGGGCATGCAGTTCGACAAGGGCTACCTGTCCCCGTACTTCGTCACTGACGCGGAACGCCAGGAAGCAGTCCTCGAAGACGCCCTCATCCTGATCAACCAGGGCAAGATCTCCTCCGTGCAGGACTTCCTGCCGCTGCTGGAGAAGGCGCTGCAGAGCTCCAAGCCGCTCTTCATCATTGCCGAAGACGTCGAGGGCGAGGCCCTCTCCACGCTCATCGTCAACCGCATCCGCGGCACCCTGAACGTCGTCGCCGTCAAGGCTCCGGGCTTCGGTGACCGCCGCAAGGCCATGCTGCAGGACATCGCCACGCTCACGGGCGCACAGGTTGTCTCGCCGGAACTGGGCCTCAGCCTGGACACCGTCGGCCTCGAGGTGCTGGGTACCGCCCGGCGCATCACCGTCACGAAGGACAACACCACCATCGTCGACGGCGCCGGTTCGGCCGAGGACGTCGCAGCACGGGTTGCCCAGCTGCGCGCCGAGCTGACCCGCACGGACTCCGACTGGGACAAGGAAAAGCTCCAGGAACGCCTGGCCAAGCTGGCCGGCGGCATCGGCGTGATCAAGGTCGGCGCAGCCACCGAGGTCGAGCTGAAGGAAAAGAAGCACCGCATCGAAGATGCCGTCTCGTCCACCCGCGCTGCCCTCGAAGAAGGCATCGTGGCCGGCGGCGGCGCCGCCCTCATCCACGCCCTCAAGGCGCTCGACGAGGACGCCTCCGTCCAGGCACTCGAAGGTGACGCAGCAGCCGCTGTCGGCATCGTCCGCCGGGCACTGACCCAGCCGCTGCGCTGGATCGCCCAGAACGCCGGCTTCGACGGCTACGTCGTCGTCGCCAAGGTCGCCGAATCCGCCAACAACCAGGGCTTCAACGCCAAGACCGGCGAATACGAAGACCTGATCGCTGCCGGTGTGATCGACCCCGTCAAGGTGACGCGTGCGGCCCTGCGCAACGCAGCCTCCATCGCGGCACTGGTTCTCACCACCGAAACCCTCGTGGTCGAGAAGCCGGCCGACGAGGAACAGCACGCAGGCCACCAGCACTAGTTCCTTAGCCGCTGCAGTCAAGGCCGGTCCGGCATCCGCCGGGCCGGCCTTTGCTGTGCCGCCCGGCTTCTGTGCCGGCCTGCTGCTGCCCGGGCCGCACCGGTGCCGGGCCGCACTTGTGCCGGGCTCAGCGCTCCGGACGCAGGGCCTTGCGCCGCAGCCGCAGCGCCGCGGCGTCAGGCAGCCGTTTGGTGACGAGGCGGTAGAAGAGCAGCACCGCAACGGCCGCCGCCACGATTCCCACCAGGTTCAGGGCAAGCTGCAGGGCCGAACCGGCCGCTTTCTCATACTCGCCCAGCACCAGGGCCACGGCCACGAATCCGGCCGCGGGCACTGTGGTCACTGAGATGAACACGCCGATCAGGGCGGCGGAGCGCCGGCTGATCACGGACAGCATTCCGGCGATGCCCGCCAGCACCGCGACTATCAGTGAATAGGGCCCGGGGTGGTAGATGAAGTCGGCGGCCGAGCCGCGGTCCAGGACATCGGCGGGGAAGAGCCCGAGGGGCACCGACAGCCAGGCGCCCAAAGCCGCGGCCAGCATGGCTACCGGGAAGCCGACGCCGAGGGCCAGCGCCGCGGAGCGTCCCAGCGGCCATTGGCGGCGCACGATGGCAACCGCCAGCGCAGCCAGCGGGCCGAACTCCGGGCCGACCGCCATGGCGCCGACGATCAGGATCGTCGAGTCCGTCACGATGCCGATGGCAACGAGCTGGGTCGCGAGGACCAGGAAGGCAAGGTAGCTCCACGTCAGCCGGGAGTCCTCGCCCGTCTGCCGGGACACCTCGTCCCAGATCACGGCGTCCGCGCCTTCGCCCGGCGCGTCCACCGAGGCCTTGTCGGCCCGGTCCGAGAGCACCAACTCAGGCATGCTGACCGAGATCGAGCCATGTTCCTGGACGTCCAGGGCATGGAGCTTCTGCACCAGCCCCTCCACCGACTCCCTCGCGAGCAGGACGTGGATGACGTCCCCCGGCGGCAGGACCGAGGCCCCGGGATGCACGGAGACTTCCGCCACGCCGAGCTCGCCGGAGCAGCAGTCCACCACAACGCCGGACAGCTTCTCCGGCACACAAATTCGCAGGTCCGCGATCACAATGGGGCCTCCTCTGGCTCGTAACAGCGTATCCGCCGGCGCCGCGGGCCCCGCGGAAGGGCGGGTCCCGGCCCGCCCCGCGATTGGCCAGACAAATTACGTTTCGGTAACATTGACACTTTGGGAAACCGGCCTGAAGGGTTTTTGTGTCGAACGATCGAACCATTGCCAGCCCGCACGCCGCGGACTCTGGTTCTGCAGCGCGCCAGAAATCAAGCTACCGCCCCGAAGTCCAGGGCCTCCGCGCCCTCGCCGTCCTGATGGTGGTCACCTACCATGTGTGGCTTGGCCGCGTCTCCGGCGGGGTGGACATTTTCCTGCTGATCTCGGCCTTCCTGATGACGCTCAGCTTCGCCCGGAAGGTGGAAAGCGGGAAGCCCCTGAAGCTCGTGAGCCACTGGCTCCACCTGCTCAAGCGGCTGCTGCCCGCCGTCGTCGTGGTGATCCTCGGGGTCCTGGCCGGAACCCGCTTCATCCTCCCGGAAAGCCGCTGGCCGGACGTGCTGGACCAGGCCTGGGCCTCGCTCCTGTACCGGCAAAACTGGCTCCTGGCCGACACCGCCGTCGACTACTACGCGCAGGACCATGCCGGCGCCAGCCCTTTGCAGCACTTCTGGTCCCTGTCCATCCAGGGCCAGGTCTTCCTGCTGTGGCCGCTCGTTTTCGCCGGCGCCGCCCTGCTGCGCCGGCTGCTCCGCCGCTGGACTCCCGTGCATGACAGGGTCAGCTACCCGGCCACTCCTGGCCGTGGCCTTCGGCGGGATCTTCGTCGCCTCCCTGCTGTATTCCATCGAGCAGACCGCCACAAACCAGGCCTACGCCTACTTCGACACCCGGGCCCGGCTCTGGGAATTCGCCCTCGGCTCGCTCCTGGCACTCGCCCTGCCGTACCTCAAGCCGGGAAAGATCCTGCGGGTGGTGCTGGGCTGGACCGGCCTCGCCGCCATGCTGTCCTGCGGGCTGCTCCTGACCGTGGACCGTTCCTTCCCCGGCTTCATTGCCCTGTGGCCCACCCTCGCCGCCGCGGCCATCATCGTGGCCGGGCAAAGCGGCAGCCGCTTCGGCGTGGACCGCTTCCTCACCTGGAAACCGCTGGTGGCCCTCGGCGACAACTCCTACGCCCTCTACCTCTGGCACTGGCCGCTCCTGGTGCTGGCCCTCGCCGGCGATGGGGATCAGCGCCCCGAACCTGGTGCAGGGCCTGGCGATCGTGGCCACGTCCATCGTGCTCGCCGTGCTCACCACCCGGTTCGTGGAGAAGCCGCTGCGCGAATGGCACTGGCCGCAGCGCCGGGTCTGGCGGACCGCCGCCGTCATCGTGGCGTGCGGCGCCCTGCTGGCCGGGCCCGGTGTCCGTATGGCAGAGCAAACTGATGGCCGACGAAGCCGCGGCAGCGGCGCAGCCGCCGCGAACTGACCCCGGGAGCCGCGGCCCTGTCACCGGAGAACGCGGGCAAGCCGACGCCGGACGCCAAAATCATTCCCGCCCCGGTGGCCATGAAGAACGAGTGGGCGGACATCGACGGGCTGTGCACCGACGCGAACGTCCCGAGCGACCCGCTGCTCGCCGGCTGCCTGCAGAACAGCAGGCCGGACACGGTCACCAAACGGATCGTGGTGCTCGGTGACTCGCACGCCCAGCAGTACATGGCCGCCCTCGGCCCGATCGCCCGGAGCCACGGCTGGGAAGTCGTGCCCTGCTCAAGGGCAACTGCCGCTTCGGCGGGGAGTCCCCGGACCGCGACGCCGAGTGCAACGCCTTCAACAAGGCCAGCGCCGCGTACGTGCAGGAACACCGGCCCGACGCGGTCTTCACGGTCGCCTCGCTGACCCACAAGGACGCACCGTTCGAAACCGAGGTGCCCGCAGTACCTGGAGGGCATCAGGCCCTTCACCGACGCCGGCATGGAAGTGGTGGGGGTCCGCGACAACCCCCGCTTCAGCATGAACATGCCCGAATGCGTGCAGAAGAACGGCCCGACAGCGCCGGAATGCAACGCGCCGCTGCAGGAATCCCTCGCCGGGTCCTCGCCCCTGGACGCGTACCGCGGGAAGGTCGCCGGACTGCACCTCATGGACCTGAGCGATTTCATCTGCGCGGACGGAACGTGCCCGGCCGTCGTCGGGAACGTTTACGTCTACAAGGACGACAACCACCTGACCAAGACCTACGTCCAGAGCATGATCCCGATGTTCGAACGGCGGCTGCTGGAGTCCACCGGCTGGAAGTGACGGCACCGCGTCACCGGAGCGGATGCCGTTGCTCACATTACCGCCCCGGAATATGGGGATCGCCGCCAAGGTTCTAGTATTTATACAACACTTCTGCACAGGCCATGCCCGTAATGACGGGCTGGTCATCTGTTGCAACCCCTACCCGTGAACCCAAAACTCAAGGTAAGAGGCGCACTCATGACCCAGCCCGAACACAACCCCTTCGGCTTCATCGGCCTGACCTACGACGACGTCCTGCTGCTGCCCGGCCACACGGACGTCATCCCGTCCGAGGCGGACACGTCCTCGCGGATTTCCAAGCGGATCTCCGTCCAGACGCCGCTGCTCTCCGCGGCCATGGACACCGTCACGGAGTCGCGGATGGCCATCGCCATGGCCCGCCAGGGCGGCCTCGGCGTGGTGCACCGCAACCTCTCCATCGAGGACCAGGCCGACCAGGTGGACCGGGTCAAGCGCAGCGAGTCCGGCATGATCACCAACCCGCTGACCATCGGCCCCGAGGCCACGCTGGCCGAACTGGACGAGATCTGCTCGCACTACCGCGTCTCCGGACTTCCCGTTGTGGACGAGGGCATGCGGCTGCTGGGCATCGTCACCAACCGCGACACCCGCTTCGTGCCGGAATCGGACTTCCCGCTCCGGCTGGTCAGCGACGTCATGACCAAGATGCCGCTCGTCACCGGGCACGTCGGCATCAGCCGCGAGGAGGCCTCGCACAAGCTGGCCACCAACAAGATCGAGAAGCTCCCGCTCGTCGACGAGCAGGGCCGGCTCAAGGGCCTCATCACCACCAAGGACTTCACCAAGGCCGAGCAGTACCCGCTGGCCACCAAGGACGAGGAAGGCCGGCTGCGCGTCGGCGCGGCCATCGGCTTCTTCGGCGACGGCTGGGAGCGGGCCATGGCCCTGATCGACGCCGGCGTGGACGCGCTCTTCGTCGACACCGCCAACGGCCACTCCCAGGGCGTGCTGGACATGATCCGCCGCCTCAAGTCGGATCCCGTCGCGGCGCACGTGGACATCATCGGCGGCCAGGCCGCCACCCGCGAAGGCGCCCAGGCACTGATCGACGCCGGCGCCGACGGCATCAAGGTCGGCGTGGGTCCCGGATCCATCTGCACCACCCGCGTGGTGGCCGGCGTGGGCGTCCCGCAGATCACCGCCATCTACGAGTCCGCCAAGGCGGCCATCCCGGCCGGCGTCCCGCTGATCGCCGACGGCGGCCTGCAGTACTCGGGCGACATCGGCAAGGCGCTGGTTGCCGGCGCCGACACCGTGATGCTCGGCTCCCTGCTGGCCGGCTGCGACGAGTCCCCGGGCGACCTGATCTTCGTCAACGGCAAGCAGTTCAAGCTCTACCGCGGCATGGGTTCCCTCGGCGCGATGCAGACCCGCGGCAAGAACACCTCCTACTCCAAGGACCGCTACTTCCAGGCCGACGTCTCCGGTGATGACAAGCTCATCCCCGAAGGCATCGAGGGCCGGGTCGCCTACCGCGGCCCGCTGGCCTCGGTGGCGTACCAGCTGGTCGGCGGCCTGCGCCAGACCATGTTCTACATCGGTGCCCCCACCATCGCCGAGCTCAAGGCCCGCGGCAAGTTCGTCCGGATCACCCCGGCCGGGCTGAAGGAATCGCACCCGCACGACATCCAGATGACGGTGGAGGCGCCGAACTACGGTTCGCGCTAAGCCGCCCCGGCCGGTCCACCCAACTAGCTCGCAGCAGGGGCCGGTTTTCGAGGCTCATACAGGCACCTGCTGCCAGCTAGTCGGGCGGGCGCGTGTCCTAGGCTGATGGCATGTCCGAACTTCGTACCCGCGCATGAGCCGAAGCGCAAGCTCGCGCTGAGGCCGTACGCCCGTGCCGTGGCGCAGGTGCTCCGGGTGAGCTTCCGGGCCTCGCCCGCCGCGGTGGCCATGAAGATCATCGGATCGCTGGTCTCCGCCGTGCTGCCGCTGGTCACCACGTACTTCGCCGCCCTGACGACGACGGCGCTGGCCTCCGCCTACGCGGGCAACGCCGCGGCGGGCCAGCAGGCCGTCGTGTACGTCATCATCACCGCGGCCCTGGGCCTGTTCTGGGGCGGCGTTCAGCAGCGTGGACCGCTACATCCAGCAGCTCATGAGCTTCCGGGTGGGGGCGATCGTGGGGGACCTGATGTACGAGCGCTTCCTGGCGCTGGAGTTCTGGCGCTACGACGACAAGGAAACGGTCGACCTCTACGACCGGGCCAAACGCTTCTCCGACTCCTACGCCCGGGTGCTGGACCGGATCGCGGCCATCTTCACCCAGCTGGTCTCCGTGATCCTGGCGATCGGGGCCCTGCTGCTGGTCAGCTGGTGGATCGCCGTGATCGTCCTCGTCGCGATCGTGCCCAGCGTGTACCTGCAGTTCAAACTCTCCCGCGAACAGATCGCGCACTGGAACACCCAGGTCGATTCCCGCCGCCAGCGCCGGATGATCGAAACCAACCTCCTGCGCCCGCAGCACATCGCCGAGATGCGCCTCTACGGGATCGTCGGGTACCTGATGGGGCTGCGCTCCCGGCTCCGGGACGCCGACGAGAAACGCCGGCTGGACTTCCAGAAACGCTACATTCCCAAGCAGCTGGCGGCCGACGCCCTGCAGTACGGCGCGGAGGTGGTGTCCCTGATCTGGGTGGTGGGCCAGATCATCGCCCGCGCCCAGCCGGTGGGGCAGTTCCTCTACGTCCAGCAGATCGTCAGCCGCGCCCTGTCCACCGCCAACAGCCTCGTGTCCTCGCTCAGCTCGATCGATGAGGACCTGGCGAACCTCAAGGACTATGAGCTGTTCATGGCGCTGCCCGTGCACTCCGACCACGCCCCGCCCCTCCTGCAGGCGCCGACCACCGTGGAGCTGCGGGACATCCGCTTCACCTACACGGGCAGCGACCTGGAGGTCATCAAGGGCATCTCCATGACCATCAGGGAGGGCCAGCACATCGCGATCGTGGGGGAGAACGGGGCCGGCAAGTCCACCCTGATCCGGATCCTGGCCGGGCTGTACCGCCCGGACTCCGGGCAGGTGCTGCTCGACGGCGTCGACCTCGCCGCCGTCGACGTCACGTCCTGGCACCGGCACCTGGCGGTGCTGAGCCAGGAATTCCTGAAGTACGAGTTCGCCACCGCGGCGGAGAACATCTTCTTCGGCGACGTCGACTCGCCCCGCGACGACGGACGCATCCGCCGTTCCGCCGCGGACGCCGAAGCGCTGGACTTCATCAACAAGCTCCCCAACGGCCTGGACAACCACGTCAGCAACTGGATGGAGGACCCGCGCGGACGCAAGGGCAGCGGACTGTCCGGCGGGCAGTGGCAGCGGCTGGCCATGGCCCGGAACTTCTACCGCAACGCGTCCTTCATGGTGATGGACGAGCCCACCTCGGCCATTGACGCACTGGCCGAGCACCGCATCTTCACGCGGCTCTTCGCCGACCGCAGCAGCACCATCATCGCCATCAGCCACCGGCTCGCCACCATCGAGAAGGCGGACATCGTCTACATGCTCGAGGACGGCCGCATCGTGGAGCAGGGCACCCACAAGGAACTCGTGGCCCTGCCGCGGCCGCTACTTCCGGATGTTCGAATCCCAGCTGAGTGTCCCGGACGCCGAGAACGTCAGCGGGGAGTGAACGGGGCGCCCTCGATGGTGGTCCGCACGCGGGCCAGGCTCGGTGCCGGCGGGACACTGCTGAACCCGAAACCGACGGCGGGCCGGATGGCGGCGAGCGGGCCGGCGTCCTCGCCGTCCCAGCTGACGCTGGCGGAATCGATCCGGTGCAGGTCAGTGACCCCGTAGTACTCCCGCCGGCCGCCCTTGGCCGTGCCGGCAGTGCGGACGCCGGGCAGTATCCGGGCCGCAACGGGGCTGACCGCACGCAGCCAGCGCGGATGCACCGCCAGGGCCCGGGGGACCAGCCGCGCCACGGCGCCCAGCCGGGTGCGGGACCCGAGCCGGGCACGGATCCGCAGCGGGCCGGCGTCGACGGCGAGCTGCCCGGCCCCATGGGCGGAGGCAAGGGCCACGATGCGGGTCTCGTCGAAGTTGTAGACCGCGCCGATGAAATCGCCGGCCTCGGCGGTCGGGGCGAGCAGGATCCGGTGGCCGGACGGCAGCTGGACCATCGCGTCGGTGAAGGGCCCGAACGGGGACTGCGTCCACAGCCCCACCACCGCGCGCAGGCCCGAGCCGGTACCGATCCCGGCGATGTGTCCGTCGAAAATCCAGCGCTGTCCGTGATGCCAAAGCATGACGCCACAGTACGCCGAAGCGGCGCCCCGCGTCCGCTGGGATAACCTAGAGCAGTGACTTACGAGATTGAGATTGGCCGTGGCAAGCGTGGGCGTCGTGCCTACTCCCTGGATGACATTGCGATCGTCCCCAACCGACGCACCCGTGACCCCAAGGACGTATCCGTCTCCTGGCAGATCGATGCCTACAAGTTCGACATGCCGGTCATCGCCGCGCCGATGGATTCGGCCATGTCGCCGGAAACCGTCATCGCCCTGGGCCGCCTCGGCGGGCTCGGCGTGCTGGACCTCGAGGGCCTCTGGACCCGGTACGAAGACCCGCAGGCCGTGCTGGACGAGATCGCCTGCGCTGGCAGGACGAGACCAACAGCCCGGCCGTCACCCGCCGCATGCAGGAGCTCTACCAGGCCCCGATCCAGCCCGAGCTGATCACCTCCCGGCTCGCCGAAATCCGCGCCGCCGGCGTCACCGTGGCCGGCTCCCTGACCCCGCAGCGCACCCAGGAACACTACAAGACCGTGGTGGCCGCCGGCGTCGACATCTTCGTCATCCGCGGCACCACCGTCTCGGCCGAGCACGTCTCCAAGGACCACGAGCCGCTGAACCTCAAGCAGTTCATCTACGAACTCGACGTCCCCGTGATCGTCGGCGGCGCCGCCGGCTACACCCCGGCCCTGCACCTGATGCGCACCGGCGCCGCCGGCGTGCTGGTCGGCTTCGGCGGCGGCGCCACCACCACCACCCGCCGTGCCCTGGGCATCCACTCGCCGATGGCCTCCGCCATCTCCGACGTCGCCGCGGCCCGCCGCGACTACATGGACGAGTCCGGCGGACGCTACGTCCACGTGATCGCCGACGGCGGCATGGGCTCCTCCGGCGACATCGTCAAGGCCATCGCCATGGGCGCCGACGCCGTGATGCTGGGCAGCGCCCTGGCCCGCGCCGACGAAGCCCCCGGCAAGGGCTGGCACTGGGGCCAGGAAGCGCACCACCTTGAGCTGCCCCGCGGCGACAGGGTCAACGTGGGCACTGTCGGACCCCTCGAGGAAGTCCTCTTCGGACCGGGCCACCACACCAACGGGACGTCCAACCTGATCGGTGCCCTGCGCCGTTCGATGGCGACCACCGGCTATTCGGACCTGAAGGAATTCCAGCGCGTCGACGTCGTCGTCTCGCCTTACGCCGGCAACTGACCCCCACGACTGGCGGTTCGATAGGCCCTGCCCATCCGGGAAACTTGGACGTAGTCTGGTGCCCTACGAGGTTTGATCCCGGATGGAGGCGTGACATGAACAGTTTTCCCGGCGGTTCTCCCGTGGCCGGAGGTGCCCTGGGTCCTGCGGAACGCGAGGCTTCAATCACTGTGCTCAGGGGCAGCACCGCCCCGGGCCAGGAGCTCGACATCCTGATCGTGGGCGGAGGCATCGTGGGCGCCGGCGCCGCACTGGACGCCGTCACCCGCGGGCTCAGCGTCGGCATCGTTGAGGCGAACGACTGGGCCGCGGGGACGTCGTCGCGTTCCTCCAAGCTCATCCACGGCGGACTCCGGTACCTGGAAATGCTCGACTTCGGCCTGGTCAAAGAGGCACTGCACGAACGCGGCCTCATCCTCTCCGTGCTGGCACCGCACCTGGCCCGGCCGGTCCCGTTCCTGTACCCGCTCACCAAGCCGTTCCTGGAACGGCCCTACATCGGCGCCGGAATCGCGCTGTACGACGCGATGTCCATCACCGGCGGCCACAGCCGCGGCGTCCCCTTCCACAAGCACCTGTCCCGGCGCGGGACCCTGCGCGCGGCTCCCAGCCTCAAGGACGACGCCTTCGTCGGGTCCATCCGCTACTACGACGGGCAGGTCGACGACGCCAAGTACGTCGCCAACCTGGTCCGCACCGCCGCGTACTACGGCGCGCACGCGGTGAACCAGATGTCCGTCGTGGACTTCCTGCGCGAGGGCGAGCGTGTGGTCGGCGCCAAGGTGATCAACCATGAGGACGGCGCCACCTTCAACATCCGTGCCAAGCAGGTCATCAACGCCACCGGGTGTCTGGACCGACGAGACCCAGGCCATGGTGACCGACCGCGGCCAGCTCAAGGTCCGCGCCTCCAAGGGCATCCACCTCGTGGTCCCGCGGGACCGCTTCCAGTCCACCGTGGGGCTGATCCTGCGGACCGAGAAATCCGTGCTGTTCGTCATCCCGTGGGGCAGGCACTGGATCATCGGGACCACCGACACCGACTGGCACCTGGACAAGGCCCACCCGGCAGCCTCCAGCAAGGACATCGACTACATCCTGGAGCACGTCAACAAGGTCCTCAAGCGCCCACTCACCCGGGAGGACGTCGAGGGCGTGTACGCCGGATTGCGTCCGCTGCTGGCCGGCGAGAACGACTCCACCGCCAAGCTCTCCCGCGAACACGTCGTGGCGCATCCCGTCCCGGGCCTCGTGGTGGTGGCCGGCGGCAAGTGGACCACGTACCGGGTCATGGCCAAGGACGCCGTCGACGAGGCCACCCGCAGCATGGACGAGCGCGTCCCGCCAAGCTGCACGGAGACCATTCCGCTGCTCGGCGCGAGCGGTTTCAAGGCCGCGTGGAACAAGCGGAACCGGATGGCGGAGGAGACCGGCGTGCACGTGGCCCGGATCGAGCACCTGCTCAACCGCTACGGCGCCATGGCCCCGGAAGTACTGGCCCTCATCGCCGAACACCCGGAACTGGCCGAACCGCTGCCGGGCGCGGACGACTACCTCGCCGCCGAGGCCGTCTACGCCGCCACCCATGAAGGTGCCCGCCACGTGCAGGACGTCCTGACCCGGCGCACCCGCATTTCCATCGAAGCCTGGGACCGGGGTGTGTCCGCGGCTCCCGTAGTCGCTAAACTGATGGCGGACGTTCTCGGCTGGAGCGATGCGCAGCGCGAGGGCGAAATCAAGCATTACCTGGCCCGGGTCGACGCCGAACGGCTTAGCCAGGAGCAGCCGGACGATGAGTCCGCCGACGCCGCACGGATGGGTGTCGAGGACATCGTTCCGCTGCGCTGACCGGCAGCGCCGCCGGCGGCCCGAAACTTGGGCCGCCGGGCGGCGCTCACTCACGCCACTTCGAAGGGACACCTCTTGGCGGAACCACTGGACAGGTATGACGCCGATCTCACCACCCCCGAAATGGTGATCCTCGAGATGGACGCGACGGACAAGCTCGACGCGGCGTCCCAGCTCGCGGAACGGATGCATGCCGCCGGACGGATCTCCGATCTGGAGGGCTTCCTCAAGCACGTCAACGCCCGCGAGCATCAGCTCGCCACCGGCCTGCCGGGCGGCATCGGACTGCCCCACGCCCGCAGCGAGTTCGTGTCCCGGACCTCCATCGCCGTCGGCATCACGAAATACGGCAAGGCCCTCGACTTCGGCGCCGCCGACGGCCCGGCCACCGTGGTCCTGCTCATTGCGACGCCGGCCAGCTCCTTCTCGGACCACCTCGAGGTGCTGGCCACGCTGGCCCGCTCGCTGTCCAAGGAATCGTTCCGCGAGTCGCTGCGCCGCGCCTACGATCCCGAAGTGATCGCCGAGCTCATCAACTCCAGCCTGGTCTTCTTCGACCACTAGGATTGGGGCAGGCCCTTTCGTGTCGACTCCGTCGCCACGCAGGGACCCGGCTGCCCCACTCCATCCGTCCCGTTTCGTTGTTCTACACGGGGACGAAGTACGGTTAAGGGGTGCTGAAAACTGCCCTTAAGCCCCGCTGGATCGCAGGCCTCGTGTTTGCGATCGTCATTTCCGGGGTGTTTGTGCTGTTGAGCCAGTGGCAGTTCGGCCGCTCGACGCAGGCCGAAGTCCCCGTCGCGACCACCACCGAAGAACTCAAACCGCTCGTCTCGGTCCTGCAGCCCGGCGAATTCTTCCCGGGATCCGTCGCAGACCAGATGGTGACCGCGACCGGCAGCTACGACCCGCAGAAGCAGGTCCTCGTCCCGGGCCGGCTGCACGACGGCGCCAAGGGCTACTGGATCGTCTCCGCGTTCGCCGTCGAAGGACGCCCCTGCCCTGGTCGGCGGCGGCGCCTCCCCGCAGACCTGGATCCCGGTGGCGCGCGGCTGGGTGGCCGATCCCGCGGACGCCGCAGCACCGCCGTCGGGCACTATCGAACTGACCGGACGGCTCATGCCGTCCGAAGCCCCGGTGCCGAACACCGATCCCGGACCAGGACGGGCTACCGCCGTCTCCGTCGCGGAACTCATCAACGTACTGGAACGTCAGCAGCTACCCGGGCTTCATCGCCGCGGACCACCGAACTGGCCGGCACCACGGCCGTCGGCGCTGCAGCCGCCGGCGGCGACGTCAAGCCGCTGAACATCGGGCCGCAGCCGCCCGGCCCAGAAGGTCAACTGGCTCAACCTCTTCTACTCCGTCGAGTGGGTGGTCTTTCGCCGGGTTCGCGCTGTTCATCTGGTGGCGGCTGGTGAAGGACGACTACCGCCGCGAACTCGAAGACGCCAGCTCGACGAGGAACGACGCCGGCCGCGAGTCCTCCGCCGGCGAACCGCACCCCAAAGAACCGCACTCCACAGAACCCCGCCCCACAGAACCGAAAGTGCAATCATGATCGAGCCCCAGCCGGCCATCCAGCCGCAGCAGTCCACCGGAACGGGAAGCGCCAACGGCAAGAAGCGCCGCTTCGGCGGAACCGAGGCGCAGATCCGCTCCGCCCTGAAGTTCTACAAGGTGCTTGCCTACCTCACCGGCGCCATGCTCCTGCTGCTCTGCGCGGAGCTGATCGCCCGGTACGCCTTCGGTCAGTACCTCTTCGCCGGCGGCACCAACGCCGTCACCGGGCAGCCGTTCGGCCTGGGCTTCGCCGACGCCGAGCCGCAGGGTGTTGTCGGCGGCCTGAACCTCTCCGTCGCGGTCCTGATCGTGCACGGCTGGATGTACGTCGTCTACCTGATGTCCAACTTCCGGCTCTGGTCCCTCATGCGCTGGCCGTTCGCCCGGCTCATCGTCCTCGCGCTGGGCGGCGTCGTGCCCTTCCTGTCCTTCTTCGTCGAGAAGAAGTTCCACGCCGAGGTTGAAGCCGAGCTCGCCGCGAACCCGCAGGCGCCGCAGCGCTACTGAACCGCTGCTGTCCGCGCCCTTCAACGCTGACGCCCGGCCGGCGTCGGGCGCGAAAGGGCAGATCAGGGCGCATCCGGGCCCCCGGTCCGCCCTGATCTGCCTCCGCGGCCGCTCCGTCCCCCGGGAGGTTCCGGCAGTGCCCGGGTGTGAGATCCCTTACCTGGCGGCCGAATCGAGGGCCGCGGCGGCTTCTCAATGTGCGGCCGGGCGGCGCCGCAAAGTAGGCTGGTACGGTGACTACTCCCACTGCATCCCAGACGTCCCACAAGCCCGTGCTGGTTGTTGACTACGGTGCCCAGTACGCGCAGCTGATCGCCCGCCGCGTCCGGGAAGCGAATGTGTATTCGGAAGTGGTTCCGCATACCTACAGCACCGAGCAGCTGCTGGCCAAGAACCCGGCCGCCATCATCCTCTCCGGCGGCCCCTCGAGCGTCTACGCCGAAGGCGCCCCGAGCGTCGGCGCGGACCTCTTCGAAGCCGGGATCCCGGTATTCGGCATCTGCTACGGCTTCCAGGCCATGGCCAACGCCCTCGGCGGCAAGGTGGCCCAGACCGGACTCCGCGAGTACGGCGCCACCGAGACCACCGCGATCGGCGAGGGCCGCTCCATCCTGGCCGGCATGCCCCAGCACCAGAGCACCTGGATGAGCCACGGCGACTCCGTCCACGAGGCACCCGAGGGCTTCGAAGTCCTCGCGACGACGGCCGGCGCCGAAGTGGCGGCCTTCGCCAACGAGGAGAAGTGCCTCTACGGCGTGCAGTGGCACCCCGAGGTCAAGCACTCGGCCTACGGCCAGCAGGTCCTGGAGAACTTCCTGTTCAAGGGCGCCAAGCTGGAACCGAACTGGACCGCAGGCAAACATCCTGGAGGAACAGGTCGACCGCATCCGCGCACAGGTCGGCGACGCCCGGGTCATCTGCGGGCTGTCCGGCGGCGTCGACTCCGCCGTCGCTGCCGCCCTCGTCCAGCGCGCCGTCGGCGACCAGCTGACCTGCGTCTTCGTGGACCACGGTCTGCTGCGCGAAGGCGAAGCCGAGCAGGTTGAACGCGACTTCGTCGCCGCCACCGGCGTCAAGCTCTACGTCGCCAACGAGCAGGAGCGCTTCCTGAGCGCACTCGCGGGCGTCAGCGACCCGGAGACGAAGCGCAAGATCATCGGCCGCGAATTCATCCGCGCCTTCGAAGAAGCCGAACTGGCGATCATCGCCGAGGCAGCCGCGCACGGCGAGAAGATCAAGTTCCTGGTCCAGGGCACCCTGTACCCGGACGTCGTCGAATCCGGCGGCGGCGAAGGTGCGGCCAACATCAAGAGCCACCACAACGTGGGCGGCCTGCCGGAAGACCTGCAGTTCGAACTCGTGGAGCCGCTGCGCGGCCCTGTTCAAGGACGAGGTCCGTGCCGTCGGTGCGCAGCTCGGCCTGCCGCAGGAAATCGTCGGCCGCCAGCCCTTCCCGGGCCCCGGCCTGGGCATCCGGATCATCGGCGAGGTCACCAAGGAACGCCTGGACCTGCTGCGCAAGGCCGACGCGATCGCCCGCGCCGAGCTGACCGCCGCCGGCCTGGACAACGAAGTCTGGCAGATGCCGGTCGTGCTGCTGGCCGACGTCCGCTGCGTCGGCGTCCAGGGTGACGGCCGCACCTACGGCCACCCGATCGTCCTGCGCCCGGTGTCCTCCGAGGACGCCATGACCGCGGACTGGTCGCGGCTTCCGTACGACCTGCTGGCCCGGATTTCCAACCGGATCACCAACGAGGTGGACGGGGTCAACCGCGTGGTGCTGGACGTGACCAGCAAGCCGCCGGGAACCATCGAATGGGAATAGCCTGCCGATATCAGGCGTGAAATGGCCGGCCTCCTGACGGGGCCGGCCATTTCTGTTTTTGCCGGGCCGTAGCGGCCGGTAAATTAATCCGGTCATTTCGCGGCCAATTTAGCCGGCGCCAGTGTTGCGGGCTCTTGCTCGGGACCGATTCGGGCTACGCTCGAAGGCATGCCGGTATGGTCCAAGGCGTCACGCGCGAGCACGGTTACCGCGAGCACGGTAAACCGGGGCACAGAAAAAGCGAGCACAGAAAAGAAGGCAGCAGTGTCAGTTGGTCAAGGCCACCCCGAGGGCTCCGAGGAGCTCAGGAAATGGCTGTCGGGGCTCAAGCCCGTCACCGGAGCAGATACGATGCTGCGCTTCACCAAAACGCCCGAAGGCTCCATCGACCTGACCCACGCGCACCCGTCCGGCCTGGCCCAGCTGATGGCGGGCCGGCGGACCCGGCTGTCCACCCTCATCCGCGACCGCCAGCAGTACGTTGTTGCCGCGCGCGCCTCACGGAACCTGCGCTCCAAGATCTTCGAACTGGCCAATGACCGCGGCATCGACGCCGGATACTTCTCCGCCGGCACAGTGGTCTGGACCTCCGCAGTCGGAGGCAAACCGCAGCGCGTCTCGGCCCCCGTCATGCTCACTGCCATCTCCCTGACCGTCCGCCCGGGCGAAGACGACTACGAGCTGCAGCTCACCGAACAGGCCCGGATCAACCCCGCCCTGATCCGCCACCTGAAGACCATCCACGGGATCGTCTTCGACGTGAACGCCGTGACGCGGATGGCCTACAGCACCGCCCGGTTCGATCCGCAGCCGGTCCTGGACCGGCTCGGCACGCTCATCCAGCCCATCCACGGCGCCGAGGTGGAACACAACCTCCTCGTCTCGACGTTCTCGGACCTGTCCGGCAACCTGGAAGACCCCTGGATCAACGAGAACCACACCCTCGTCTCGGCTTTGGCCCGCGCCGCCACGGGCAGTCCCGTGGACGTGCCCGAGTTCAAGGCCGGCCGCTTCCCGAGCACCGATGAGCGCAACCCGGCCGAGGAACTGCTGCTGGTGGACGCCGACGCCGACCAGCAGTATGTTGTGGACGCCGTCCGGGCGGGGGACTCGCTCGTCGTGAGCAGCCCGCCGGGCACCGGCCAGACCCAGACTGCCATCAACACCATCGGTGCGCTGGTCGACGAGGGCAAGACCGTCCTGGTGGTGGGGGACCGGCGCGCCAGCCTCGGCGAGATCTCCTCGCAGCTGGAGACGCTCGGCCTCGAATCGGTCCTGTTCCAGCTGTCCGGAAACGCAACCCCGCTGGCCCTTAAAGGGCAGTTGGTCCGCGCGATTGTGCGCAACGAGAAGTCGCTCGAACCGCAGCTGAGCAACCTCCATGCCACCCTCACCGAGCACCGCCACGCCCTCATGGACCACGTCGCGTCGCTCCACAACGTCCGCCAGCGCTGGGGCTGCTCGCCCTACGAGGCCATGCAGTCGCTCGCCGAGCTGACGTCGATCCAGCCGGCGCCCGCCACGACGGTCCGGCTCAAGCGCAGCGTGCTGGACAGCATCCGGGACCGTGAGGAACTGGCCGGACGGCTCCACCGGGCCGCGGAACTGGGCAGTTTCAGCCGGGATTCGACCACCAGCCCCTGGCACGGGGCACGGCTCCTGACCCGCAAAGAAACGCAGGAAGCCCAGCAGGTGGCCGTCTCGGTGGCAGGCAAGCTGCCGCTGCTGCGCGAACGCATGAACGGGGTCGCCGAGCACGCCGAGATCCGCCTTGGCAGCACGTTTGCCGAGTGGGGCGGGCAGATCGAACTCCTCGTCGCTGTGCGCGAAAGCCTCGACAAGTTCACCCCGGACATCTTCGACCGGCCCGTGCACGACCTCATCTCCGCGACAGCGTCCTCCGCATGGCGGCGCGAACGGAACATCGACATGCCGTCGATGCAGCGCTCCCGCCTGCGCCGCGTCGCCAAGGAATACGTCCGGCCCGGCGTCCACATCGCCGATCTGCACAGTTCGCTGGTGCTCGTCCAGGACCAGCGGGCCGCCTGGTCCGGCTACGCCACAACCCAGCGCCACCCGGCCGTCCCCTCCGGGCTCGTCGAGATGACCGCCCTCTACCGCGAGCTCGAGGCGGAACTGGCCGAACTCGGCCAGGCCGTCCAGCACACCGCAGCCGGCGGCGAACTGCTGACCACGCCGTACGACGAACTTATGGAGCGCCTGGAACGGCTCGTCGCCGATACCGGCACCCTCGAGACCCTGCCCGAGCGCACCCTCCTCGTGGAGAACATGCGCGAGCACGGCCTGGGCGAACTGCTCGCTGACCTCGCGGAGCGCGAGGTCCCGGCGGAATCCGTCGCCGCGGAACTCGAACTCGCCTGGTGGCAGTCCGCCCTCGAGGCCATGATCAGCGGGGACGACTACCTCGCCATGTCCGACGGCGACGCGCTGCGCCAGCTGGAAGCGGAGTACCGGCTGGCCGACAACGCGCACATCGCCAGTGGCGCCGCGCGCCTGCGCTGGAAGCTCGCCGAGCGCTGGCGGGCCGCCATCGCGGAACACCCGCGGGAAGCGGACCTGCTGCGCAGCCTGCTCAAGGACGGCCGCGTGACCCTCGCCGCGCTGACCGGGCAGGCCCTCGAACTGCTGCCCACCCTGGTGCCGGTCTGGTCCGTCAGCCCTTACCTCATGTCCGGGCTGCTGCCGATCGAGCAGAAGTTCGACGCCGTCGTCATCCTCGACGCCGAGGCGACCTCCCTGCAGGCCGTTCTGCCCGCCATCGCGCGCTCCAAGCAGGTTGTGGCCTTCGGCGACGACAGGATCGCCAGCCCCCGGACCTTCACCGTCGGGGTGGAGCGGCTCGCCGCCGGCGAAACCTCCTCGCACCAGGGCATCGAGAGCGCCTACCGGGCCCTCACCGCCGTGCTGCCGGTCCGGACGCTGCGGACCGTGTACCGTGCGGTCGACGAAGACCTCGTGCGCCAGCTGAGCAAGGGATTCTACGACGGCGGGCTCCGCCGGCTGCCCGAGGGCCAGTCAGCAACCGGGCTGGACCGCGCCCTGACCCTGGAATACCTGCCCGACGGTACCGGACTGCCCAGCGCAGACCAGGACGGCGTCGAATCTGTTGTCGCCGAAGTGAACCGTGCCGTCGAACTCGTCTTCGAACATGCCCGCCTCCGGCCCCGGACGTCGCTGGCTGTTGTCACCGGCAGCCTCCGGCATGCCGCCCGGATCGGCGAATCCATCCGGCTCCAGCTGCCCAACTATCCGATGCTGGCGGGCTTCTTCACCGCGGGGGATGAGTCCTTCCGCGTGGTGGACCTGGACCGCGCCCAGGGCCTGGTCCGCGACCACGTGATCTTCTCCCCGGGCTACGGACGGACCCCGCACGGGCGCGCCCTGCACAACCTCGGCCCGCTCTCGGCGGACGGCGGGCGGGCGAAGTTTGCCCTGGCCATGACCCGCGCCCGCCGCTCCCTGCACGTGCTCAGCTGCTTCCGGCCCGAAGACCTGGACGTCACCCGGCTGAGCCACGGCGCCGTGGACTTCTACGAACTGCTGGACCGTGAGATCGCCGGCAACTCCGATCTGGGCAGCCCGGCCTCGCGGGCCGCCGCCAGCGAGCAGGCCCTTGGCGCCGACCCGCTGGTGGCCGATCTGGGCGACCGGCTCCGGGCCCGCGGCGCGCGGGTCTGGCACCAGTACGACGGCGTGCTCAACATGGTGGCCGCGGCCGACCCGCTGCACACGATCGGCCAGGACGACGCCGAGATCCCGCGTCCGGTGGCCATCGAGTCCGACGGCACCGAACAGTACCGGCGGATGACCGTGCGCGAACGCAGCAGGCTCCGGCCGCAGCTGCTGGAGCGGCTCGGCTGGCGCTACATGCCGCTGTGGACCATCGAGGTCTTTACGGATCCTTCGGCCTGCGCCGACCGGATCGGCGGATACCTGGGGCTGGAGAAACCGGCGGCGCCCAGCCGGCACCGGACCTCGCCCGGGTTCTTCGACGACGACGTGGAAAACCTTGCCGTCAATGACGCACGGGCCGCGGCGGCGAGGGCATCGTCCGCGCAGGGACAATCAGCGCACAGCCCCGCAGTTCAGTTCGTTTCGACGCACGCCGCGTCCGGCCAGCCGGACCGTGGGCAGCAGCAGGCATCAGCAAGCAGCAGTGAGGAGGCCGACGGCATGAATGCAGACGGCGACAGCCAGGACACCAGGTTCCCGGGACACCAGTGTCCGGGACACGAAGTCGGACGACTCCCGGACACCGACCAGGAGTCCGGCGGCAAGGCGCCTGAGGGCGCAACGGCCGCCGAGGACGCCGCCGGCGTTCTGCCGAACAAGGCGGCCGAGGACGACCCGCGGCGCTGGGGCGACCAGCCCGACAACTACGACCACGACGCCTGGCTGCAGGAGCAGAAACCGCCGCACTGGGGCTAGTCCGGTGCGCCGCCCGGCCCTGCGGCTAGCCGGGGGCCGCGGCGACGAGGACAAAGAACAGCTTTCCCTGGGTCGAGGCACCCGCCAGCCGGCGCGACTGGTCTGCGTCGGCCGCCACAACCATAAGGCCGTCTGTCTCTGCGGTCGCGAGCCATTGGCCGGTTTGGCCGCCCTGTGCGGAGGTCCACAACACGGGCACCGCGGCGGCCAGGACCTCGGACGCGGCCGGCTGGTCGAAGCCGGTGCCGCCGGAGATCACGATGTTGACCAGCTGCCCGGGGGAGAGCAGCTGGATCGATGCCGGGTCGGCCATCCGGAGCGGCACGGCCGAGGACCCCGGTGGCCTGCCGGCCAGCAGGCCCGGACCGAGCAGTTGCGCATCGGACAAGAGCTGTCCCTGCCGCAGCGCGGCCGCCAGCTGCTTTCCCTGGACTGCCGCGGGATGGCTGAAGCTGCCGTCGGGGACCAGACCGTGAGGGATGTTGAGGACCGCCACATCACCGGCGTCGAGGACCTTCCCGGCCGGAAGGTCCCGGGCGGCGGCAAGCGCGCTGACGGTGTCGGCGGGGGCCGGCGTGAGTTGCTGGACGGCGATTCCGGCGGCGACGCACAGCAGCAGGGCTACGGCCAGGCGCCGGTTGCGGTTCAGCCAGCCTTTCAGGCGGCGACGCCTCGGTGGTCGGCCCGGAATCCTGGTTCCTCCCGGCCCGGCCGGCCTTCCGGAGCGCGGACGGCCGGAGCGCGGAGGCTCGGGCCGCCGGTGCGGAGAACGGCTGCCGCCGAGCAGGAATGCGGCGCGGAAGACGGCGTCACGGAAATTCGCAGGGCGGAAACCACGCGGCGGAATGTCCCGCAGGGGGATGCGTCGCGGGTGTGCTGGGATCTCGGCGGTGGCCATGCCGCCACGCTAGCCGCAGGCGTGACGCGTCGGCAGGGGCCGGCAGTCCTATGTGGAGAAGCTGCAGTCCGGAGCGGACAGCGGTTGCTTAGCTCGCGGCAGCGGCGGCGGGAGCAGGGGCGGGGCCGGGGTCGCGGCGGGGGCCGGGGAAACGGTGCTGCCCTTGGCGTCGCGGGAGTCGGTCCGGTAGAACCCGGAGCCCTTGAAGACCACGCCGACGCTGTTGAACTTCTTGCGCAGGGTCCCCTGGCACTCGGGGCAGGACGTCAGGGAGTTGTCGGTAAACGACTGCACAATCTCGAAGGCGTGGCTGCAGTCCTTGCAGGCGTATGCATACGTGGGCACTGGATATCCTCCTCAGGGACAAACGAGCAGGTCCCGTACTGTCCGGTCGTGATCACTGCCGATATATCTATCGGCGGAATCAGTTCCTTAGCAGTCGCAGGGCCTGAGTGCCAATTCTATCATCCCGGGAATGTTGCTTCAGAGCAGGCGGATCACGCCGCCCGGCGTCAGGGCGGACGCCACCTTGCGGTCGAAGGACTCCGCAGGGATGCTGCCGGCGGGCAGGACCTCGGCGTCGTAGACGACGGCGGCGGTGGGCAGCGAAAGTGGCGTCCCGCCGTCGTCCGGCCGTTTCCGGTCCTGCAGGACCAACTCCAGCGCCGCGAGGAACTTGTCGTAATAGCCCCCGCCCTGGCCGATCCGGTTGCCGGCGAAGTCGACGGCGGTGGCAGGCAGGAAGATGCCGACGGCGGATTGCATGATTTCCGTTCCGTGGCGATCCCCGGCCGGTTCCTGGATGGGGGCGTAGCGGCTGCGGACAAAGCGCGACGCCGGAGTCCAGTAGACCCAGCTCAGTTCAAGTTCCGGCTCGCAGACCGGCAGCAGCACGCGGTGTCCGGCTCCGTGCAGCGCTGTCAGCAGCGGAAGGGTCGGTGGCTCGGCGCCCACGCCCAGGTAGGCCGCGAAGGTGCCCGGCGCGCCGCCGGTGATTCGGCCGGCCCACGCCAGGCCGTGCCGGGCGATGGCTGCACCGGCGTCGTCGAGCGTCGCCTGCCCGAGTGTTGCGCGCTGTGACCGGTGGCTGGCGCGGATTTTGTCCTTGGATTCATTCATGGCCGGGGCCCTCCGCCTGTTGCCGTCTCGGCCGGAGCCGCGGCGGCCCGGGCTCATAGCCGGCTGTAGCTAATTACCTAATGTTTGGTACCTCCGTTAGATTAGTCGAGTGACTACTCCCAACGCTTCCGTCCGCAAAGCCGTCATCCCCGCTGCGGGCCTCGGCACGAGGTTCCTTCCGGCCACAAAGGCCATGCCGAAGGAAATGCTTCCCGTCGTCGACAAGCCGGCCATCCAGTATGTCGTCGAGGAAGCCGTCAACGTCGGCCTGAGCGACATCCTGATGATCACCGGCCGCAACAAGCGTGCGCTCGAGGACCACTTCGACCGGGTTCCCACGCTGGAAGCCACTCTTGAAGCCAAGGGAGACACCGCCAAACTGGAGTCCATCCAGGCTGCGAGCAACCTCGGCGACATCCACTACGTCCGCCAGGGCGATCCCCTGGGCCTGGGCCACGCCGTCCTGCGCGCAAAGCAGCACGTCGGCTACGAGCCCTTCGCCGTCCTGCTGGGCGATGACCTGATCGACGCCCGCGACGAGCTCCTCAGCACCATGATCGAAGTCCAGGCCAAGACCGGCGGTTCGGTCGTCGCACTGATCGAAGTGGATCCGTCCCAGATCAGCGCCTACGGCTGCGCCGACGTGCAGGCGATCCAGGGCGAAGAGTACGTCCGCATCAACCACCTCGTGGAGAAGCCGGACGTCAAGGACGCCCCGTCCAACCTCGCCGTGATCGGCCGTTACGTCCTCCACCCGGAGGTCTTTGACGTCCTGGAACGCACCGCGCCCGGCCGCGGCGGCGAAATCCAGCTCACCGACGCGCTCCAGGAACTCGCGTCCGGCGACGGCGAAGGGTACGGCGTGTACGGCGTCGTCTTCCGCGGCCGCCGCTATGACACCGGCGACAAGCTGAGCTACCTCAAGGCCTGTGTGCAGCTCGCCTGCGACAGCGATGACCTGGGCCCCGGCCTGCGTGAATGGCTGCCCGAATTCGCTTCCAGCCTCACCTCCAGCCTGACCAAGTAACTCCCGTGGGGGGCAGCTTCAACTGGCCGGTGACGCTGGAGTGCGGCGACATCGTGCTGCGCCCGATCCGTTACCGTGACCGCAAGGAGTGGACCGAGGTCCGTTCCCGCAACAGCGACTGGCTGGCCCCCTGGGAGGCGTCCAACCCGGCGCCAGGCGGCGGCCTGCCGGACTACCGGCAGATGGTGCGCTCCCTCAAGGCCCAGGCGGCGCAGGCCTCCGCGTTGCCGTTCGTCATCACGGAATGGACGCCCGGCGCCCGGGAGCCCCTGATCGTCGGCCAGCTGACGGTGTCCTCGATTGTGTGGGGTTCGGCGATGATGGCCACGCTCGGGTACTGGGTGGACCAGGCGCGGGCCGGCCAGGGCATCGCCCCCACGGCCGTGGCGCTGGCGACGGACCATTGCTTCGGCACACTGGGGCTGCACCGGATGGAAATCAACATCAGGCCGGAGAACGCGCCCAGCCTGCGGGTGGTGCAGAAACTCGGATTCCGGGACGAGGGGTACCGCCCACGGTTCCTGCACATCAACGGCGAATGGGCCGATCACCGGACGTTCGCCCTCACCGCCGAGGAAGTGCCCGAGGGCCTTCTTGCCCGGTGGCTCAAGACCCGCTCGTCCTGAGCTCCGGGCACCGTTCTGACCAGCCGCGACGCAGGTAAATCAAGTCATTTGCCGGTTGCCTCGCGACACACCGCTGACAATGCAGGCCCGCCAGCCGTGTTGCTCATACCGTTTTGATTGTGGACTTCCCTCTTAGCAGCTCTGTGATCCTTGTCATTGCTGTTGCGCTCTGGATTGTGTGGGTGGCCCCCTACGTGCTCCGGAACGGACGCCACCAGTTGCAGCCGGCAGGCGAGCTCCTGGCGGACGTCGTCGATATTGCAGCAGCCGACCCCCAAGCCGGGAGAGTCATGATGATGACGCCCCCGCAGGAGAAACCCATGACCAGCTCACCGCGCACTGTCCCCGCCCCGGGGTCCACACATCCCGACGCCGCACGGCAGCCCACGGCACCGGCCCCGGTCTTCAAGATCCGCTACGGACGCCTGGCCCTCGCGGTGACCGGCCTGCTGTCGTTGCTTACCGGCGTCGTCTCTGCAGCGCTTCGAATTTTCGGCATCGGTTCCGGGTGGCTGCCCGTTGTGTCCCTGCTCGGCACCTTCGGTGTTGTGGTGGTGTTGCGCCGGCTCGCCGTCCGCGACCGTCGCCGCAAGGTGGACGCAGCCTTCCGCTCCGCCATGGGCGGGACTCCGGGACGCGCGGCGCCTCCCGCCGCCGAAGAGCGGCCGGCCTCCCCGGAAACCGTGCGGGCGGAGAGCCCCCTCTTCGACGCCCAGGCCGAGCCGGCGTCGCCGGAACCGGCCCCGCAGCTCACCGCACTGGAACTCCGTCAGGCGGCCCTGGCCGAGGCCGCGGCGTCCGGTGACAGCTCCGACCGGGTCCGCCAGGATCCGGCCGTGCCCGCTCCGGAAGCCGCCAGCTGGGACCCGGTGGAAGTCCCCAAGCCCACCTATGTCGAGGCGCCGAAAGCGGAACGTGCGGCTCCCGGACCCCTCGACCTGCCGGAAGCCCCCAAAGCCGTCGGCAAGCCCTCGCTCAAGCAGGGCATCACCCCGGCAGCCCCGTCGGTGTCCTCCGACGCCGATACCAAGGCGGTCGGAAAGGGCCAGCGGGCCCTCAGCAACCTGGACGACGTGCTCCAGCGCCGCCGCGCCTGACATTCCTTCCGAGCCCCGGGCCGCCTGCGAGGCGGCCCGGGGCTTTTTTGTGCCCGGGACGCCCGCCGCAGCGTACTAGCAGGTAGCCTCGGGTCATGACTCGAATCTGTGTGGCCGGCGGAACCGGCCAGGTGGGCCGCGAAGTTGTGCGACAGGCCGTTCACCGCGGACTCGCCGTGGCTGTCCTCAGCCGCAATCCGCCGTCGCCCGGGACCCCCGGACGGCTCGACGGCGCGGAGTACTTCCGCGGCGATGTCACCACCGGCGAGGGCCTCGCCCCGGCACTGGCCGGCGCCGACGTCGTCATCGACTGCCTTGAGGGCCAGTCGGGCAAAGCGCTGAAGAACTTCGCCGACGGCGGCGCCCGCCTCCTGGCTGCCGCGCAGGACGCCGGCGTGGCCAAGGCCGTGATGCTTTCCATCATTAATTGCGATCAGAGCAGTTTTGGCTACTACCGTTCGAAGGCAGCCAAGGAACAGGTTTACGAGCGGTCCGGTGTCGAGACAGTCGCACTCCGGGCGACGCAGTTCCATTCCTTGATCGCGCGGATGTTCGCCGCCGGTGCGAAGGTGCGGCTTATTCCGGTGCTGAAGGGAACCCGTTTCCAGCCGATCGCTGCGGCGGAGGTGGCCGCTGCCCTGCTCGACGCCGCGCTGGAACCGGCGTCGGGCGGGCGGCACCGGGTGCTGACCATCGGCGGTCCGGAGATAGCCGGCATGGGGGAGCTGGCACTGGAATGGAAGCGTGCCACCGGTGCCCGGGGCCTCCTGGTGCGGCTGCCGTTGCCGGGGCCGATGGGAAAATACCTGCGCGCGGGCCTGAACCTGGTCCCGGATGCACGCCACGGCCGGGAGACATTTGCGGGCTGGCTGGAAAAGAACGCAGATAGTTTGTAGCCTAGGGACACCGGCAACGCCGTTCCTCCTGGACCGGCGTTGCTTCGGGGCTATAGCTCAGTTGGTAGAGCGCTTCGTTCGCATCGAAGAGGTCAGGAGTTCGAATCTCCTTAGCTCCACAGTTTGCAGGGGTTTTTGAACCCTTGAGTGCGTGGAAAAAACACTTGATAAGACTTTGGGCCCTGTAGAAGCCTCCGCACGCGGGTACAGATCATGCGGCCGGGTCCTTCCCGCGGCTAGGCTGTTGCCACATAGCCATTAGGTGGGGGACCTCAATGACAGATTTGCAGCACGCAGAGACGGCTGGGCGAACGACGGAGTGGTCTCGGCGTTGTCGGCGCATGACGATGATTTACGGCGTTACAGTCTTCGTCATCCAGTTGCCGTTAGTTGGAGGGCTTTTCCTGGTCAGCTTCTGGCTCCTGAACGTCACCGGGCCGCTTCTGCGAGGGGATGTGACTTTCGGCCATCCGGCGTACCAGTATTTGCAGAACTCGAAGGATCTGCTTGTCGCTGCCTTTGGCGTCCTGACCGCAGCGATGGTCCTTTCCTCGGTCCTGCTGCACCGCTGGTGGAAACGCTCCAAAGCAGCGCTGGGGACCATGCCGGCCGGGCTGCGTCCGAGCGGCTTCAAAGCCTGGAACCGGCACAGGCGGATGATGCGGGTCAGCTACCTCGCGGCGTGGGCAGCAGTTCTTTGGGTGGCTGTCTCGGTGGCGACCACCGTTGTAGGGGGACTGCAAACCTATGAAATGTGGGCTGCCCTGGGTGGAACCGGCTTCGGAGATCCCGGCTACGACGAAGCGCACTCCTTGCTCGACCTGTCCGTCGCCTTGGGCGTTGCCGGTGGCATCGCCGTTATCCTCCTCTGCGTTTCATTGTGGCGCAGCTACGGTCGGGCGCAACTGTGGCTGGGGCCGGAACCTGAACGGGTGGCAATCCGCGAACTGGGATACGGCAAGCCGGTTTAGAGGGCCGAGAATCGAGCGCCGGAAGAACGTTGCCGCCTCGTCGCGGGCCATGAGTCTCTCTGTGCCTCACCGCCGTGCGTCATCCGGCGGTGATTCGTACTCCCGCGACGGCGCCTGTCCACTGACCTGCCGGGTCGTATCTCAGCAGGTGGGCAAAGACGTAGCCCGCCTTCAACTGGACCACCTGTGACAAGGTTCCGGAGCAATCCAGAGTGAACTCCAAGGGCTTCGCCCCGGTCCGAGGATCCTGGCCAAGGGACATCTGCGCTTCCGGGACGCCCACGCAGGCCGCCGTGACGGTGTAGGCGCCGGCAGTCTTGACCATCGCGGTTTTGCTGAAGCCGATGCCAGGCCCGTCGACGGCCCCGGAATCGTCGAGGAGTGCAGGCCCGGCTGCCGTTGCGAGCCGCTTTTTCAGCTCGGCATAGTTCCCTGTCTCCACTTCGAGTATGTCCGGACCCTTCGACGGGATGGGCGCGGCCGGCCGTCGGCTTTGTTCAAGGGCCACAGTCCGTGGCGTATCGCCGTCGTCCTCATACATACAGCCGGCAAGCCCTCCGGCCAGCAACGTGCACAACGCCAACACCGCAGTGCGGCGCACCTGTCCCGTTCCCCCACGACCTGACATGGGCAGAGTCTACGGCCCGTCGGCCAAAAGGCAAGGCAGGTGGCTGCGGCTTCGCCGGCCGGGAAGCGCCTGCGGTCCAAGGACTCAGCGGGACACGGTCCGCCAGCGCCGGATCTGAATGGCCAGCCAAACGGTGCAACTGATTGGCACCAAGGGGAAAAACAGCTCACCGAACGACGCCGAAATTGCAAAAATGATCCAGAGCACGCCGGTGATGACGGCAATGGAGACCAGCGCCTTACGGCTGGTCGGGTACGCCGCGTACGACGGCACATCGACGCCCTCTGCACGGAGTCTTGCGGTTTCCGTCATCGCCGCCCGGACCAGGGGAACGAAGACCGCCGCCAGAACCACGGCGAGGAGGGTGGAGCGCCACGGCTCCGGGATGCCGGCGGAATGCAGTGCGGACCTCAACACCGTGCCGAGGAGTACGAACCACAGCAGAGCCCAGACGGCCAGGCGTCGCCGCTTCGGCGGCATCCCTTCCAACGAGTCGGCAGGCCACGATTGCCACTCGTACTTGTTGCGGTCATCCCCCTTGTCCGTCGACATGCCCCTCAGACTACGCGAACCCGGTGCGGTGGCTTTTTCGTTCGGCGGCGCCGCCCGTGTTAGCGTTCTGGGAGGCCGACGGCGGACGCCGGAACCTGGCACCGAACAGGACCGACCAACCATGACGGGAGAACGTGAAGACACTGCCGCCCGCACCGCGCGCGCCCTCGACGGGCCAGGGCGCCGCCGCAACGGACTCCCGCATCGTCCGCCACGCACCGAGCCCCGCTGAGGCGATCGACGCCGCCGCACTGCTCAGCCGCGCCCTCGGCGAGGGTTACGTCGACGCTGCGGAGCTTCTGGCGATCACCCCGGAGACCGGCGTCCTCATCCGGGCGGCGGACAACGGACAGCTCACGGGCGCGGCCACGGCCCACGTCCTCGGAGCCGACGCCGTCGAGGACATGGAGTCCCGGCTCAGCGCCGCCGGTGTACGTGACGCGGGCCTGGCCGGGCAGCGGGTCGGCATCCTGAAGGCCTCCGCGGTCGCGCCGGAGGCCCGCGGCCGGGGCCTCGGCACGGCGATGCTCACTGCGCGGCTGGACTTCCTGGCCGAACGCGGCTGCCGCTACGTCGCCTGCGCTTCCTGGATCCCGGCCGACACCGGCCACTCGTCCCTCGGGATGCTGCGGCGGGCCGGGTTCGAGCAGCTTGCTGTCATCCCCGGGTACTGGGCCGGGGACCAGCAGGCCGCCGGGTACACGTGCCCGGACTGCGGCCTGCAGTGCTCCTGCGCGGCCGTCATCCTGGTGCGCGGGCTCGACGACCGCCCGGGAGCCCCGCACCCGTCCTGAGATGCTATCCCGTGTAGACGGGTGTTTCCGGGAAGAACGAATTGCAGGCCGCGAGCCCGCCGGTGTAGCCGAGCTGGAACGCAGCCACCCGCTCCGCTACCGGGATGACGTCGTCGCCCGGGCCCGGGGGAGCGACTGCCGCCATCACGGCATTCAGGTCGCCCAGATCCGCCGGAAACTTCAGGTTCCCGGCCTGTACGGCGTGCTGTGCCCAGGCGCCGGCGATGCAGTCGGCCTGCTGCTCCAGGAGCGCATTCTCCTCCGGCGACTCCGGCTCGGGCACGTTCGTGACCGTCTGCACGTGATGACCCCATTCGTGGGCGTAAGCCACCGCCGGAGCCGCCAGGCCGACCCCGCCGTAGAGGGCCCACAGGGCGTCCTGGCCGACGTAGATCGCCCGGTCGGCCGCGCAGTACGAGTAATCCGTGCTGGTGTACGGTTCCGGGGTCCCGTCGTCCTGGACGCACGGAGTCGGCCCCGTCAGGCCCGCGGCCACGTAGTAGAAGGCCGCGGGACGGGCCGCTGCGCCATACCGCTCGTCGAACAGCGGGGTGACCACGCCGATCAGGTTGTCGAAGTAGCCGGCCATGTCCGCGTAGCTGCGGCAGCCCGCCGTCGTACCCTGCGGGCAGTACATCGAGTCCCGGTTGGCTGCCAGGTCCCCGGCCGGTGCGGGGGAGGCGGCCTTCAAGGTGGTGGGGGGAGGCTCGGGGGCGGACGGACTCGGCGTCGCCGTCGCGGATGCGGCCACGCTTGGGGTGCCTTCCGGGGACGCCGTACCCGGCGCAGTGGTCTGTGCCGCCGGCGGTGTGGTGCCCCCGGAGCACGAAGTCAGCAGCAGGGCCAGGAGCAGGGGGAGCAGGGCGGATCGTTGACGGGCCATGGGGCACTCCTTGGTAATCAATGAGACCAAAGTGTTTGCCGTGTCCGACGTGACCCGTGTGAGTCAAACCCCAGGGCACAAGGATAGGAGCGGGGCTCCCCGCTGTCCATGACGGCGGCCCTGCCTCAGGTCCCCCGCGGGCGGCCGCGGCCGTGCATGAACTAAAATGGGAGGGATGTCGGAGCGGATTCCGTCTCAAGCCCCACAAGCGCAGCTCTCCGGCCGGCGTAATCCCCGGCGCGGTGGGCTTTCTCTTTGGCGCCCCAGGAACACCCCTCGAGAGGACAGCCATGAGCTTGATCCGGCTGCAAGATGTCAGCGTTCGCTTCGATAACACCCAGATCCTGCGTGAGGCGTTTTTCCGTCTCGAGTCAGGGGACAGGGTCGGCCTGATCGGCAAGAACGGCTCGGGCAAGACCACCATCCTCAAACTGGTCCTGGACCAGGTCGCGCCGGACACCGGCACGGTCACCCTGGAGCAGGGGACCCGGATCGGGTACTTCTCCCAGTTCTCCGAACTCAACGGCGACGCCACCATCCTGGAGGTCCTGGATGGATTGTTCGTCGAGATCAAGGCCGTCGAGGCCGAGCTCGCCGCGATCGACGCGTCCATCGCCGCAGACCCCGCGGAGGCGGAACTCGACCGCCTGATTGCCCGCCAGGCCGTGCTCTTCGAGGACATGGACCGGCTCGACGGCTGGGACTATCCGCGGCGCATCGACGTCGTCCTGACCACCCTCGGCTTCGACGAGGCCCACCGGACGTGTGCCATCGATGACCTGTCCGGCGGCTGGCGCAACCGGGCGGCCCTGGCCAAGATCCTGCTCGAAGGCCCGGACGTGCTGCTGCTCGACGAGCCCACCAACTTCCTGGACGTGGCCGGCGTCGAATGGCTCGAAGCCTGGTTCCGGGACTTCCGGGGTGCGGCGATCATCGTCTCGCACGACCGGAAGTTCCTGGACGCCGTCGTCACCCGGATCATCGAGGTGGAGAACTTCCACCTGCACGAGTACCCGGGCAACTTTGCCGAGTACGTGGTGCAGAAGCAGTTCCGGCTCAAGACCCTCGAGTCCCAGTTCGTGCACGAGTCCGAGCTGCTGGCCTTTGAGGCGGAGGGCATCTCCGACCGCCGCGAAGCTGCCAAAGCTGCGAGCAGGGGCCTGGGGAACCAGCTGGCCAAGATCAAGAAGTCACGCACGCCCCGGCCGGTGGACCAGATCGTCACGGAGATCTACGGCGGCCTGCACGTGAAGGACGTGCTCTGCCGCGTGGACGGGCTGGGCAAGTCCTACGGCGGCAAGGTGCTGTTCGAGGACCTGAGCTTCGAGATCCGCAGGGGCAACCGGATTGTGGTCCTCGGATCCAACGGCAGCGGCAAGTCCACCCTGCTGAAGGTGCTGACGGGCGAGGAGCAGTCCGACTCCGGTGAAGTGACCTGGGCCAAGGGGCCGGGCTTCGTCTCCTACAACCAGATGCTGGCAGACCTCGACGATGCCGACACCGTCTCCCACGCGGTCAACGCGCTTCCGGACAGCCTTGCCTTCAGCGCCACGAAGAAGTCTGTCAACCGGTTCCTCGCCATGTTCCAGTTCTCCGAGGCCGACCTCAAACAGAAGATCGGCAACCTCTCCGGCGGACAGAAGGCGCGCGTCGCCATGGCGCAGTGCCTGTTGTCCGGCGCTTCGGTGCTGCTGCTGGACGAGCCGACCAACCACCTGGACATGTCCAGCACGCAGGTTATGGAACGGGCGCTGGTGCACTTCCCCGGAGCCGTGGTGGTGGTCAGCCACGACCGCTTCTTCAGCGAGAAAATCGCCAACCGGCACCTCGTGTTCGGCGCCGACGGCGCGGAACCCGGCGAAATCGACGTGCGCGCCGCCTAGGTCCGGGAGCAGCGATCGGAGCCCGGCCCGGCGGATCCGGTCCGGCCGGGCGGATCCGCGGGATAATGGAGACATGACCGAGCAGGATCAGGACCGGGACCCCTGGGAAGAGTTCGACCGGCTCAAGCCCGCAGGCCCGGACCGCGTCGCAGGCTACCCCGGCGGCGAACCCCAGGGCTTCGGCTTCCGCACGGGCGTGCGGAGCGCGAAGGTGGCCATCGGCTTTGCCGTCTATGCCCTGTGCCTCGGGACCGGGCTGGTGGTCATCGGCGCCGTCGTCTTCGCCGCTGCGGGGCAGTGGCTGTGGCTGGGGCTCATGGTCCTGATCGAGGCCGCCTTCGTCCTGGCGTTCACCGGCCTGCTGGCGCAGGCACGGAACCGGCGCTCGTCCCGGTAGAGCCGGTCAGAGCCAGTTCTTCTTTTTGAAGATGCCGTACATCAGCGCGGCCGTGCCGGCCATGAGCGCGATCGCCATGGGGTAGCCCAGCGTCCAGTGCAGTTCCGGCATGTGATCGAAGTTCATCCCGTACACGCCGGCCACAAAAGAGGGCGCGAAGAAGATGGCCGCCCAGGACGAAATCTTCTTGACTTGCTCGTTCTGCTCTGCGCTGGCTTCGTTCTGCCGGTTGGCCGTCAGCGTTCCGTCCAGGGTGAGGGCGTTCTGCAGCAGGTCCCGGAAGGAATCGGCGCGGGAGATCAGCCGCTCCACGTGGTCCTCGACGTCGCGGAGGTTGTGCTGCAGTTCGGTGTTCACGTTGTACTTCTCGAAACCGCGCCGCAACAGCTGCATCATGGCAGGCAGCGGATGGATGGCGCGCTGGAACTGGATGACCTCCCTGGCGAGCTCGTAGATGCGGCGGGACACCTTGGGGTCACCGCTGAAGAGCTGGTCCTCGATCTCGTCGATGTCGTTCTCCAGGCCCAACACCACCGGGACGTAGTCATCGACCACCTGGTCCATGAGCGCATACAGCACCGCCTCCGGCCCGTGGGCCAGGAATTCCGGACGCTTTTCCAGGCGCCGGCGCACCTGCGCCACGCCGCCGGTCTCCGCGTGCCGGACGGTGACCACGAAGTTCCTGCCGGTAAAAATGTGCAGTTCGCCGAACTCCACGGTCTCGGTCTCGTCGAGGTACCTGGCGGGCCGGAGCACGGTGAAGAGGTTATCGTCATAGCGCTCCAGCTTGGGACGTTGGTGGGCCGAGATCGCGTCCTCCACCGCCAGCGCGTGCAGTCCGAATTCCGCGGCGACGGCAGCCATTTCGTCCTTCGTCGGCCGGTACAGCCCGATCCAGGCCATGCCGCCGTGGTGGTTCAGGGTTTCGAAGGTCTGCTCGAGGCTCTCCGGCTCGGCGCTGCGGACGCCGTCAACGTAGACGGCGTTATCGATGATAGTCACGGGCCAATTATCCTGTCTCGCGGCGCCGTCGGACGCCAGGCCGGCGGGACGCGCAGGCCGGTGCGGTTCCCGCCGTCACTTGGCGCGGCCGGGGGCCAGGGCGCTGCCCTGGGCAAGGCGGCTGATCAGCGGCTCGGTCCGGTACTGGATGTGGGTGTGCAGGGCCAGGACGGTCTCGGTCCGGATGACGCCTTTGATCTTGAGGATGGACCGCAGCGCTGCCTGCAGGTTATGCGTGTCGGTGGCCACCACGCGGCACCAGACATCGCCGCGCCCGGAGATTTCGTGCACCTCCAGGACCTGGGCGATCAGCCGCAGGGCGCCCACCACGCCGTCGAGTTCGCGGTGGTTCACCTCGATCGTCACGAAGGCCACGACGTCGTAGCCCACCGCCTCGAGGTCGATCTCGCGGCCGCCGTCGTGCAGCAGGCCCGAGCGTTGCATCCGCCGCATCCGGGACTGTGCTGTGTTCCGGGCGATGCCCAGAATCTCACTGAGTTCGCCGATCTGGATCCGGGGATCCCGGATGAGTTCCAGGAGGATTTTCAGGTCCGTGGGGTCGAGGCTGTTCAAATCATCACTTCCGGTCATTCCGTCACGCTGCGATTGACGGTTTTGATCAATCTTGGCACGAAATTTAGTCCGCTAGCTCATGAATGCCCCAGAATTTAGGTATCAATCGTTCCTCGGACCGGCAGCACCCACACCCCGGGTGCCGTGCGGTCCGATTTCACGCAAGGGCACAGACATGACTGTCTTCAGCGAACTCCGCATGCGCCCGGCCACGGCTGACCGCTGGGGCTGGGACGCGTCCGTCACGGCGCGGCTGGTGATGGCCGGCGTCGTCATTTTCACGCTGCTGGTCGGCGCCAATCTGGCGACCCCGCTGTACTCGCTGCTGCAGGCCAAGCTCGGTATCACGGCCCTGGATGTCACCGTGGCCTTCTCCGTCTACGTCCTGGCGCTCGTGGCCACGCTCACGCTTGCCGGGCACTGGTCGGACCACATCGGGCGCCGTGCCGCGCTGGTCCTTGCCGTGCTGGTGGGTCTCGCCGGCGGGGCCGTGTTCGCCGGCGCGGACAGCCTGTTCATGCTCTCCGCCGGCCGGGCGCTGCAGGGCATCGCGGTGGCGCTCGCCACCGGTGCCAGTTCCGCCGCCCTGCGCGAACTGATGCCCAGCCGCCCCGAATGGGCCTCCCGGTTCACGCTCCTCGCCTCGGCCGGCGGCGTCGCTGCCGGCCCGGCGATCGGCGGGGTGCTCTCACTCCTGCCCGGGCCCACGTCCACGCCGTACTACCTGCACTCCTGCGTCCTGATCGCCCTGCTGGTCCCGCTGTACCTGCTCAAGGCACGCCCGGCCATCAACGCGGCGGCCGGGGCGCAGCCGCTGAGCGTCCTCGCGCCGCGCCGGCTGTCCGTGTCCAGCGAGGCACGCGGTGCCTTCTGGCTGGCGTCCGCGGTGGGTTTCCTGAGCTTCGCCGTCTTCGGTTTCTGCCTCTCGCTCGCCCCGGGCTACTTCGCCCAGATCGTGCATGCCGATTCGCGGCCGCTGATCGGGCTCCTGGCCGGGCTGACACTCGGCTCGTCCGCGCTGAGCCAGCTGCTGGCCGTGCGGGGGCGGTTCGTGGTGCCGGCGGGACTTGGCCTGCTGGCGGTCTCGGTCCTGCTGATCGCCGCGGCGGCCGCGTGGAGCAGCCCGTGGCTGCTGATCCTGGCGAGCATCACCGCCGGCGTGGGCCAGGGCGTGTCCTTCCGCACCGTCTTCAACGACGTCGCGGGGAAGGTCGAGGCATCCCGGCACGCGCAGATCATCAGCACGGTCTACGTCATCACCTACCTGGGCAGCGCCATCCCGGTCATCGGACTCGGCCTCGCCGCCGGGGCCGTCGGACTGCAGGCGGCCGTCACCGGCTTCGTGGTGCTGTGCTCCGTCGCGGCCGTTTCCCTCGCGCTGGTTACCCTCCGCGCCGCCCTGCGCAGCCACTGAGGCAAGGCAGCACCGGCCCCCTTGGGAACCGGGGCCCCCTTGGGAACCGGCACCTTGGGAACCGGGGCTCCGTGTCAGCCCGGGGTGAGGACGCAGAACTCGTTGCCCTCGGTGTCGGCGAGGCACACCCAGGGCACGTCGCCCTGGCCGACGTCGGCGTCGGTGGCGCCCAGCGCCCGCAGCCGGGCCACCTCGGCCGCCTGGTCGTCACCGGGGTACGGCATCAGGTCGAGATGGACCCGGCTCCACACGGTCTCACGGCGGGCGTGCGGACGAACTCCAGATACGGCCCGACGCCCTTGGCCGAACGCAGCCTCGCATGATCGTCGGTCACCTCGTGCAGGGTCCAGTCGATCGCCTCGCCCCAGAACCGGGCCATGGCCCGCGGATCCGCACAGTTGACCACGACGGCGGCGATCGGCCCGGTGTCCCGGTAGATCGACCGAGGCTCCAGCACGCGGAACACGTTGCCCTCCGGGTCGGCCAGAACCGTCCACGGCACATCACCTTGGCCGACGTCGGCGGGCGTCGCACCGAGCCCCACCAGGCGCGCGACGAGCTCCGCGTGATGGGCCGCAGAGGTGGTGGCGAGATCGAGGTGCGCGCGGTACCGCACCGTCTCGGGGTCCGGGACGGTGACGACGTCGACGCAGACGGCGGCCGGGTCCGGCCAGACGAAGCCCACGGGTTCGACATTGGTCACACCGGGTCCCTCGCTGGACACACCCCAGCCGAGCGCCTCCGCCCAGAACCGGCCGAGCGCCGAGTCGTCCCGAGCCTTGAAGTTCACCTGGACAAGTCGCAGCGCCATACCGCCCGACCCTAATACCCGGGCGACAGCCGGTATGGGAGGCACGCCCGGGCCCGCCGGACGGTGCGGGCCGCGGTGCTACTCCGGCAGCGGCCCGTGGTTGCCCTGGATGTGGTCGAACACCAGCGTGGTCTCGGTGTGCCCCACCACGGGGTCGGTCGCCAGGTTGTCCAGCACCCAGTCGCGCAGGTCCTCGGTGGTGGCCACGGCGATGTGCAGCAGGTAGTCCACCGAGCCCGAGGTGTGGAACGTGGAAAGCACCGCCGGGAGCTTGGGGACGCGGGACGTGAAGCGGTCGATCTGCTCCCGGTCGTGCGCCCGGAGCCGGACGGCGATGAGCGCCTGCACGGAGCGCCCGATGGCGGACAGGCTGAGTTTGGCCTCAAAACCCTGGATGATGCCGCGCTCCGAGAGGGCCCGGGTGCGCATCAGGGCGGTGGACGGCGCAATCCCCACAAGTTCAGCGAGCTGCTTGTTGGAGATGCGGGCATCGGCCACCAGGGCGGCAAGCAGGCGCTCGTCGATCGCGTCCAGCGGCTCGCCGGCACCCGCTCCCGGCCGAATATTCTTCGCACTGCTACTCACGGATCCTCCTTGAAGTGTTGTCAGTTCATCATAAGCGCCGCATTCCGGCTGTTCCATTCGTAAGCCCTGTGAAAGTCCGAATTATTGCCAGATACTTGCCGGATTCAATGGTGAATATTCATAAGGAGCAAGGTGCTTTCTCAAGATTCGCTGGCGGTCCACGCCGGCCGGAACGGCCTCACGGAACTGGGCGTCCACGCTGTGCCCATCGACCTGTCCACCACGGCCCCCCTTCCGTCGGTGCACGACGGCGGCCTCGCCTACGAGCACATGGCCACCGGCGGCAGCCATGAGGCGGGCCAGAGCACCGTCTACCAGCGCCTCTGGAATCCCACGGTGGCCCGCTTCGAGGAAGGCGTGGCGCTGCTGGAGGACACCCCGGAGGCGGTGGCTTTCGCCACGGGCATGGCGGCGCTGAGCGCAGTGCTGCTCGCCGTTGTGGCGACCGGCAAGAAGCACGTCGTGGCAGTGCGGCCGCTGTACGGCGGCAGCGACTACCTTCTCGCCTCCGGCGTGCTGGGCAACGAGGTCACGTTCACCACGCCGGCGGGCGTCCGGGCAGCACTCCGGCCGGACACCGGCCTGGTGATCCTGGAGACGCCGGCCAACCCCAGCCTGGAACTGGTGGACATCGCCAGGGTGGCAGCTGCGGCCGACGGGGTCCCGCTCCTGGTGGACAACACCTTTGCGAGCCCGGTGCTGCAGCAGCCCTTCAGGCACGGCGCCGCGATGGTCCTGCACAGTGCCACGAAATTCCTCGGCGGACACGGGGACGCCATGGGCGGCGTGGTTGCCGCGGCGCCTGAGTGGGCCACCAGGCTGCGCCGGATCCGGGCCGTGACCGGCGGAATCCTGACCCCGTGGCCGGCCTACCTGCTCCACCGCGGGCTGGCGACGCTGCCGGTCCGGGTGCGTGCCCAGCAGGCCAGCGCCCAGAAGGTGGCCGTCGCACTGGCGGAGCACGGGCTGGTGGAGCCGGGTCTTCTACCCGGGGCTGCCCGAGTGCGATCCGCTGGGCCTGATCGGGACGCAGATGTCCGGGCCCGGTTCGCTGCTGGCCTTCGAGGTGGCCACGGCCGAGCATGCCGAGCGGATCCCGGCCGCCGTCGGGATGATCACGCACGCCGTCTCCCTCGGCGGCATCGACACCCTCATCCAGCATCCCGCGGGCCTCACGCACCGTCCGGTGGCCGCCGACGCCAAACCGCACGCGAGCCTGCTGCGTGTCTCCGTGGGACTCGAAGACCCCGCCGACGTCGTCGCCGACCTCGTCCAGGCGATCGAGGCCACCCGTTAGCCGCCGCTGCCGCCGCCCGTGCCGGGTTGTCCGGCGCGGGGTGCACGACGGCGGTGATCACCGCCGTCGTGCACCCCAGTCCGATGACGGTCAGGGCCAGCGCGGTCCAGCCGAGCGACTGGAAGACCAGGCCGCCTGCCCAGCCGATGATGCTGGAACCGAGGTAGTACGCGAGGTTGTAGAGCGAGGCGGCCTGGGCGCGGCCGGTGGTGGCGATGACCCCGGTCCAGCCTGCGCCGATGCTGTGCGCCGCGAAGAACCCGCCGGTGAACACCAGCAGGCCCAGCAGGATCAGCGGCAGCAGTTGCGTGAGGGTCAGCGCCAGGCCGCCCGCCATAAGGGCCGTGCCCGCGATCAGGACGTTGCGCCGGCCGAACCGCGAGGTCAGCCCTGCTGACCAGCGGGCGGAGACCGTCCCGGAGAGGTAGGCCAGGAAGATCAGGCTGATGGCGGTGGCGGGCAGGCTGAAGGGTTCGCCCGAGAGCCGGAAGCCGAGGTAGTTGTAGACGGCCACGAACCCGCCCATCAGCAGGAACGCCTGGACGTACAGGGCCAGCAGCCGGGGGTTCCGCGCGTGGCCGGCCAGGGTCCGGACCGCCCCGCGGAAGCCGCTGGCCGCCGCGGCGGTGAATCCGCGGGCCCGCGGCACGAGGACCAGGAACAGGACCGCGGCCACCGTGGCCAGGACGGAGACGGCCAGTGCTGCGGCCCGCCATCCCCACAGTTCACCCACGGGGCCGGCGACGAGGCGCCCGGCCAGGCCGCCCAGGGTGGTGCCGGCGACGTAGCTGCCGGCGGCGAGGGCGGCGTGGGCCTTGTTGACCTCCTCGTTGAGGTAGGCGATGGCGATCGCGGGGATCCCGCCGAGCGCCATTCCCTCGAGCATCCGCAGGCCCAGGAGCATCGGGAAACTTGAGGCCAGGGGGACCAGCAGCCCCAGCACGGTGGCTGCCGAAATGCCCCAGATCATGGCGCGCACCCGGCCGATGCGGTCGGCCAGGAAGGACCACGGGAGCACAGTCACCGCGAGCCCCACAGTGGCGAGGGAGATGGTCAGCGCGGCCTCGGCCGCCGTCACCTGGAGGTCCGAGGCCAGGATGGGCAGGACCGCCTGGGTGGAATACAGCTGCGCAAAGGTCGCGACTCCGGCAAACGCCAGCCCGGCGAGGATCTTCCCGTAGGCCCGCGAGCCCTTGGCATGCCCGGGCCACGGCGGGGCCCCGGCCGTGTCCACGCCGGCGCCGGCTGTGTCCCCGGGGGAGGCGGATCCGGTGACGGCTTCGGCAGCTGGACGGGACCGGCGGACGGGCGAATTGACGGCATATGCCCAGCGTAGGCCGCACCAAGACATGCTTCCAATGCATGATTCTCATAGAATCAATGCCAATAGCGGAACAATCTGATGACCGGAGGCCGACCCATGGACGTGGAGCACAAACAACTCGTGCAGCTCCTGCCGCTGCTGCCCCTGCTGGCGGAGCTCGGCCGCACCGAGCACGTCACCGCGGCCGCCGAAGTGCTGGGGGTGCCGCAGTCAACGGTCAGCCGGGGGATCGCGCGGGCCAGCGCCATCGTCGGCACCGACCTGCTGATCCGCGACGGCCGCGGGGTCCGGCTGACTCCCGCGGCCAAGGCGCTTATGCCGCACATCGAGGCGGCACTGGCCGAGTTCCAGGCCGGGCTGGACCTGGTCCGCCATGAGTCCGAGGTGGTGCGCGGCCGCATTGCCGTGACGTTCCAGCACACCTTCGGGGAGGCCATGCTGCCGCTCCTGATCAGCGCCTTCCGCAGCAGGCATCCGCAGACGGCGTTCGACCTCAGCCAGGGAGCCCGGGACGGCTGCCTGGCCGAACTCGCGGCGGGGGACGCGGACGTGGCTCTGACGGCACCGGTCGCGGCGCCGAGCCGGACCATCGAGTCCGCCGCGCTGTACCGGGAGCCGCTGCGCCTTGTGGTGCATCACCGGCACCGGCTGGCGAAGCGGCGGCGGGCCCGGCTCGAGGAGATCCGGCAGGACCCGTTTGTGGCCATGGGACCCGGGTACGGGATGCGCTCGCTGACCGACGCGCTGTTCCGGGAGGCGGGCTTCCGGCCGCGGATCGCGTTCGAAAGCCAGGACTCGCACACGGCCCGGGGGCTCGTCTCGGCCGGGCTGGGCGTGAGCATCCTGCCGCCGGGCGGCGTGGCACCCGGGCGGCGGAGTCCGGCGTCGGAGTCCGGCGACCTCGGCTGCGTGGAGCTCGCCCTGGATTCCCGGCTGGCGTTCCGGGAGATCGGGCTGGCCTGGCGGCAGCGCCGGGGAGGGACGGACACCGAGCCGGACCCGGTGCGCCTGTTCCGCGAACTCGTGCTCAGCGACGGGCCGGCCCTCCTGGCAGGCTTCGTGCGGGAACGCTCCGGCGGCTGAGGCCGGGCTGCTCGGCGCCGAGGTCGCCGGAAGCCGCCGAGGTCGCCGGAAAATTACGGCGAGTCTGGCACGTTTCCGGCGACTTCGAGGCCGCCGCCGCCATCCGAGGACGTCAGCTGTCGAGAATCCCGGCCAGGATGTCCGCGACCGGTCCCGGCTTCGCCTGCCGCCACCCGGTGCCGGCCCAGAGGTTCAGGCGCTCCGGGTCCCCGGCGGCAGCCGCGGCCGCACGCAGCGGGGTGGTCAGGTGATGGACGGCCGGATAGACCTCGGGGGCGTCGGTGTGGTCCCGGACAAACTCATTCACCAGCGCCCGGGCCTTCCGGCCGGTGAACGCATGGGTGAGCTGCGTCCGGGTGAAGTGCGGGCTGGCGAGGGCATCCTTGTGCAACTGCCGGGCGCCGCTTTCGTCCGAGCGGAGCAACGCCGTGCCCAGCTGGGCAGCCACTGCGCCGGCGGCCAGCACGTCGTGCAGCCCGTCCCGGTCCATGACGCTTCCGGCCGCGACGAGGGGGAGTCCGACGGCGGAGCGCACCAGGGCGACCAGCTCCGCCGTCGTGCCCGGCTGGCTCAGCGCCTGCCCGGTCCCGGCCCGCTGGAAGGCGGCGCTGTGGGCGCCGGCTCCCGCGTGCTGGACAATCAGTGCGTCCACGCCCTGGTCCGCGGCCGCGAGCGCCTCGGCGGGCGTGGTGACCGTGGCGAGGACGGTGGTGCCGGCCCGCCGGAGCGCGTCCACGACGGCCGCGCCCGGGAGCCCGAACACGAAGCTGACCAGTTCCACCGGGTCCGCCAGCAGGGCATCGATCTTTCCCTGCCACGCGTCGTCGTCATCAAGGCGCAGCGGCGGGATCTCGATGCCGTACCGGCGGGCCTCTGCCCCGAGCCGGGAGCGGTACTCCTCGAGCTGCGCCACGATCGCCGGGGACGGCCGCAACTGGTCAGGGTCCGGAACGAAGACGTTCATCCCGAACCTGGCCCCCGACGCCCGGGTGCTGCGGATATCGGCCTGCATTGCCTCCACGCTCTTGTAGCCGGCGGCCAGGAAGCCAAGGCCGCCTGCCTCGTGGACAGCGTGGACGAAAGCGGGTGTGGACGTACCACCGGCCATGGGGGCGGCAATAATGCTGGTGCCGAAGAGGACATGCGACATGGCTCACTCCTGGAGACGATTCAGTAGGCTGTTCTCGTGACTAATACTGACATCCCGCCGGCAGCGGAATCTGCTCCTTCCCCCACGACCTCCATTCCCGCACCCGGGGGAGGGGCGGCAGGCGCCGTGATCGGCCTCGATATCGGCGGCACCAAGACCCGCGGGGTCCGGTTCGAGGGCGGCCGCGCTGTGGCTGACGAGTCGGTGGGCAGTTCGAACGTCCAGAACGTGACGCGGGAGGAGGCCGCGCGCCACCTCGCGGAACTTTTCGGCAGGATCGGCGGCGGCGCCGTGGCCCAGGTCTACGCCGGGGCCGGAGGCATCGACACCGACGAAGACGCAGCGGCGCTCGCTGCCCTGATCGCGCCGCACGTGCCGGGTGCCAAGATCACCGTGGTCCACGATTCCCGCCTCCTGCTGGCTGCCGGCGGCGCCAGCACGGGTGTTGCCGTCATCGCCGGGACGGGCTCGGCGGCCTGGGGCCGCAACGGTACGGGCGCGGAGGCCCGCGCCGGCGGCTGGGGCTACCTGCTGGGCGACGAGGGCAGCGGCTACTGGCTGGGCCGTGAGGCCGTCCGGCACAGCCTGCGCCGGATGAACCAGGGGCTGGAGCCCGATGAACTGACCACCGCGCTGCTGGCATCCTGCGGGGTGGACGATCCGAACAAACTGATCGCGCTTTTCCATTCCGCCGAAACGGGCCGGCGGTACTGGGCGCAGCAGGCCCGGCTCGTGGTCGAGGCCGCCAACGCCGGCCACACCATCAGCCAGGACTTCGTGGACCAGGCCGGACGTGACCTGGCAGGGCTGGCAGAGCAGGCCCTCCGGCAGCTCGGCCTTGACGGGCCCGTGATCCTCGGCAGCGGACTGGGCATGAACGTCCCGCGGCTGCAGGAATCCTTCCGCTCGGCCCTGGCCGCGGCCGGGATCAGCGACGTCCGCGTCCTGGACCAGGAACCGGTGTTCGGGGTGCTCCGGCTCGTAGCCGAAAACGACTGAACCCGTCCCGCAGCCGGCCGGCCCGCGGCAGTAAGCCGGCCGGCCCCGCGCCGGCCCGCTTGCGCCGCCGTCGGCCGGCCGGGAGCGGCTCAGTACCGGCGGCGGGGCCGCAACTGCACGCCGGGCAACGGCGGCGCCGGAATCCGGCCCGCCTCGAGGCCGGCGTCCGGGCCATGGCCTGCCACCAGCCCGAACCGGGCAGCCGTGGCAGCGCCGTCGGGAAGGCCGGCCTGGTCCTCCCAGTCCAGCCGGGACTGCTCCACCTCGGCGTGGGTGCGGCCGACGAAGTTCCACCACATCAGCAGCTCCTCCTCGAACGGCTCCCCGCCGAGCAGCACAAAGCGGGTCCCGGGGAGCGCCTCAAGGTCCAGCCTGTCCCGGCCGGAACCCAGGTAGCCGAGGGGCCCCGGCGGGACGTCCTGGCCGTCAAGGGTCAGGCCCCCGTCGAGCACCAGCACAGCGTGCTCAAAGTCCGGGTCCAGCGGCAGGCTGATCCGGCCGCTGCAGCTGATGTCCGCCCCGACAATGGGGGAATACATCGTGGCCGGTGACGCCGTGCCGGCGAAACTGCCCACCATGACGGTGGCCGTGAAGCCCTCTCCGCTGACCTGAGGCAACTCGCGGTGCTGCTCAAAAGCCGGCGCCCGGTGCCGTTCGCCGTCCGGCAGGGCAACCCAGAGCTGGAGTCCGCGCTGCAGCGGGAGTTCCGCGGGGGCGCCGGCGTCCTGCCCGGTGCCCTCCGCGGGGAGCACCGCGAACTCTGAGTGCGAGACGCCCCGTCCTGCGGTCATGATGTTGAGTTCGCCCGGCCGGACGATCACGTCGCTGCCCACGCTGTCGCGGTGCCTGATGGTCCCCAGCAGCGGCCACGTGACCGTCTGCAGCCCGGTGTGCGGGTGCGGGAGCACGGACATCGCCACCCGGTCCGGCCCGAAACTGTCCAGGAAACACCATGCCCCCACGGTGGGCAGCCCGCGCTGGGGCAGGGTCCGGGACACATTCATGGCCCGGACGCCACCCAGCGGCACCTCGCGGGCCGGCCACAGCTGCAGGCACGGACCGGCGCCGAAGCCGCCATGGGCCGGCGGGCAGATTTCTTCCATCGGGCGCACTTCAAGATTGGTCACAGTCAAACTCTAGGACGGAAACCCGGGATCCGGCAGCGGGCGGCGCCGGGACACTACGCTGGAGGGATGAGCCTGAATTTCGATACCCGACCGGCCGCCTACGCCGTCATAGTCCGCGACGGCGCCATCCTGCTGGCGTACTGGAAACAGGGCGGCAAGGAAGGCTGGACCCTGCCGGGCGGGGGCCTGGACCTCGCCGAGCATCCGGTGGACGGGTGCCGCCGGGAGGTCTACGAGGAAACCGGCTACCACGCCGAGATCGGCACCATGCTGGGCATCGACGTCGGGCACTGGCCCGCTGAGATCCGGATCGACGGCGGCGAACGGGACTTCCAGTCCCTGCGACTCGTCTATGAAGCCACGATCACCGGCGGGGAGCTGCGGCACGAGGTGGACGGAAGCACCACGCACGCGGCCTGGATCCCGCTGGCTGAGCTCGAGGGCCTGAACAAGGTCTCCCTCGTGGACGTCGCGCTCCGGCTCTACCGGGAAAGGCCGCTGGACGGCAAACTTTCCTGAGATTTCCCTAGCCAGGGCCGGGCTGCCGTGGTTATCCTAGGAACGCCGCCGGGACGCACCGGCACAACAATGAAAGCGGGGAGGTGGAGACGATGACTGCAATTGCCCTGCGCGCAACGCGCGCCAAGAGCCATGTCATTATTCCTGCCCCGGCTTCCAGCACCTCCTAGCGCTCAACAGCGGCCCGGCTTCCGGCCCGCAGCGCGGCACGTGCACCGGGGCCCCATCAAAGGGTTTTCGTTGACTATTTCTTATGCACGTCCCGGCGCCACCGGCGCCATCTCCTCAACTCACCGCCCCGCGGGCCCGTCCCGCTACGGCTACACCGCGGCCGTCGCGGAAAAATTCGCGGCCAATCCCTTACCCGGCGGCACGAACGCCGGCCGGATCATCCGCGTGGACCGCAACCGCGTCCTCGTCGCCGTCGGGGAGGGCACCTCGCACCTGCCCTACCCCCGGGCCGGGGACGTCCCCGCCACCGGGGACTGGGTCTGGCTCGGCGTCAACACCGCGGGGGAGCCGGCCATTGTCGGCATCCTGCCGCGCCACTCGGAACTGAGCCGCAAACGGGCTTTCGAGGCGTCCTCGGAAGCGCAGGTGCTCGGCGCCAACATGGACATCGTGGGAGTCGTCGTCCCCGTGGACCGGCCGCTCACGCACAACCGGCTCGAACGCACGCTCGTCGCGGCGTGGGACTCCGGCGCCACACCGCTGGTGATCATCACCAAGGCGGACCTCGCGGAGGTGGCGGACGACGTCGTCGGGCAGGTGATGCTGCAGTCCGCCGGCGTCGACGTCGTCACCACTTCGGCCGAACACGGCGACGGGCTCGACGAAGCTCCTGGCCCACCTGCCGGCCGGCGGGACACTGGTGCTGCTGGGGCCCTCGGGAGCGGGGAAATCCACGCTGATCAACGCCCTGGCCGGCTTCGAGGCGCAGGACACCGGGGAAGTCCGGGCCGGCGACGGCAAGGGCAAGCACACCACCACATCCCGGGAACTGGTGCCGCTGCCGGGCGGGGCCGTGCTGATGGACACCCCGGGAGTGCGCGGCTTCGGGCTGTTCGACGCCGACGAGGGGATGGAGGAAATCTTCGGTGACCTGGAGGAGCTCTTTGGCCAGTGCCGCTTTTCCGACTGTGCCCACAACAGCGAACCCGGGTGCGCAGTGCAGGCCGCGCTCGCGGACGGTTCCCTCGACGACCGGCGCTGGGCCAGCTACCTGAAACTCCAGCGCGAACTCTCGGCCCTGGCCCGGCGGCACGACGCGGCCGCGCGCCGCGCCTACGCCCGGGAGTGGCACCAGAAAATTGTGGCGGCCGGGCAGAGCCAGCGCTCCGCCGAGAGGTATCAGCACGAAAAATCCGAAGTCCAGGGCGGCAAGGGAGGAAAAGAGGGCGGCAAGGGCGGCGGCCGCCGCCGGGGGCGCTGACCATGCGTTGATCATGCGCTGACGGTGCCCGCGGGACGGCGCCGGTGCCGCGCCGGAACGGCAATCCGGCGCGGCACCCATCCGAATCCGCTGCGGATCCGAAGCCTTACGGTAGCCTCGGTGCCGCTGACTATTTCTATGGAATTGTCACAACCGCTGGCTACGCTGGGTCTTACCCGCTTTACAGCCAAAAATCAGCGTGCATATGATCAGTTGGCTGGACCGTCCGATATTGCCGCCAACAGTTAGGTAAGCCCGGAAATGGCTGAAGCCATGATCGAGTTCCAGAGCGTCACCAAGCAGTACCAGGGTGGTCAACCTGCCGTTGAGCAGCTGACCATGTCCATCGACAAGGGCGCCATCACGGTGTTCGTCGGTCCCTCCGGCTGCGGGAAGACCACGTCGTTGCGGATGATCAACCGGATGGTGGAGCCGACGTCCGGGATCATCACGGTGGGCGGGGAGGATGTCACCTCCGTTCCGGCGGCGAAGCTGCGGCGGTCCATGGGCTACGTGATGCAGTCCTCCGGTCTGATGCCGCACCGTTCCGTCCTGGACAACATCGCCACCGTCCCGCGGCTCAACGGCGTGTCCAAAGCCGATGCGCGGAAGCGCGCCCAGGAACTGCTCGACGTCGTCGGGCTCGCCTCCGTGTTGGGCAAACGCTTTCCCTCCCAGCTTTCCGGCGGCCAGCAGCAGCGCGTCGGGGTGGCCCGGGCACTGGCGGCCGATCCGCCCGTGCTCCTGATGGACGAGCCCTTCAGCGCAGTGGACCCCGTGGTGCGCGATGAACTCCAGCAGGAGCTCCTCCGGCTCCAGCGCGACCTGGCCAAGACCATCGTCTTCGTCACCCATGACATCGACGAAGCCACCGTCCTCGGCGACAAGGTGGCCGTGTTCGGCATCGGCGGCAAACTCGCGCAGTACGCCACGCCCGAGGAAATCCTGCGCGCGCCGGCGAATGACTTCGTCGCCTCCTTCGTGGGCCGGGACCGCGGCTTCCGGCACCTCGCATTCAGCCCGTCCGACGGCGTCACCATCCACTCCGCACGGACCCTCACCGCCGCCGTACTCGAGCGGGACGGCAGCTCCCCGGATGACTGGCAGCTGGTGGTCGACGAGGGGATGCGCCCGCTGGGCTGGGCCGGCCCCGGCAAGGGCCACTCGATGGTCCCCGGCGGGTCCCTCTTCCGCAAGGGCGACACCCTCCGGCGGGCTCTTGACGCCGCGCTGTCCTCGCCTTCCGGCCTTGGTGTCGCGGTGGACCCGGAGGGCAGGGTGTCCGGTGTGATCAAGGCCGACGAGGTGCTGGCCGTGATCGAATCGGACCGCCGGGTCCGGCAGGGCGCGCTCTGATGGAATGGTTCCTGGCCAACAGCGGGCGGGTGTTCAGCCTCGCCGGCCAGCACCTCGTGCTGGCCGTGCTGCCGATGATCTTCGGGCTGCTGATCTCGATTCCGCTGGCCCAGTTCGCCCGGCAGAACCGGACCCTGCGCTCCGCCGTGGTGACGGCGTCCTCGTTGCTCTACACGATCCCGTCGCTGGCGCTCTTCATCATCCTGCCCACCGTTCTGGGGACCCGGATCCTGGACCCGCTGAACGTTGTGGTGGCCCTGACCGTCTACGCCGTGGCACTGCTGGTCCGTGCCGCGCTGGACGCCTTTGATTCAGTGGACGAGGACCTCCGCCAGGCGGCCGTGGCGATGGGCTTCAAGCCCGCCGCCCGTTTCCTCCAGATCGACCTGCCGCTGTCCCTGCCCGTGCTCTTCGCCGGCCTGCGGGTCGTCTCAGTCAGCAACATCTCGCTCGTGAGCGTCGCGGCCCTGCTGGGCATCGGGAACCTGGGGATGCTCTTCACCTCCGGGCTGCAGCGGGACTTCGTCACCGAGGTGATCGTGGGGATCATCGCCATCCTCATCCTGGCGTTGCTGATGGACGCCATCCTGGTGCTGCTCGAACGGCTCCTGACCCCCTGGACGCGGGCTGCGGCCGCCACGGGGTCCGGCGCCGATTCCGGTGCAGGCCGGGACAGGCCGGCCGCGGGCCAGGACCTGACCGGCCCGGAGGCTGCGGGACTGCGGCTTTCGCGTCCCAAGACCGGAGGCGGTGCGGCATGAGCAACGTCGTTACCGATACCTTCGCCTGGCTTGCCGATCCGGAAAACTGGTCCGGCAGCGCCGGGATCCCGACCCGGCTCGCCGAGCACCTGCAGTACACCTGCCTGGTCATGCTGATCGCCACCGCCATCGCGGTTCCGATCGGCCTGTACGTCGGGCACACCGGCCGCGGCCGGGTGGCCGTCGTCGCGCTGGCCGGGGCGCTCCGGGCCCTGCCCACGCTCGGCCTGCTGACCCTGTTCGTCCTGCTCGCCGGCATCGGACTGATGCCGCCGATCTGGGCCCTCGTGATCCTGACCGTGCCGCCGCTGCTCGCCGGCACCTATGCCGGGATCTCCAGCGTCGACCGCAACGTGGTGGACGCTGCCCGGGCAATGGGCATGACGGAACTCCAGGTGCTCTTCCGGGCCGAGTTCCCCAACGCGCTGACGGTGATGTTCGGCGGCTTCCGCACCGGCGTGCTCCAGGTCATCGCGACCGTCTCGGTGGTGGCCTACATCAACCTGGGCGGCCTTGGCCGCTACCTGTTCGACGGCCTCGTGCTCTCCGACTTCCCCCAGATGCTCGGCGGTTCCCTCCTCATCGCGGGACTCGCGATCACCATCGACCTGTGTCCTCGCCCTTTTCCAGAGGCTTTTCCTGTCCAAGGGTGCCTCTGCCAAACCAAGCCGGAGCCAGCAGGCTGCGGTTGATCTCACAGACCCCGTGACCGCGGAGGCTGTTGTTCAAGGAGGTACGTCATGAAGGAAACCCGCCAACGAGCTCTCGGCAGGCGCGTATTCGGCGGCCTGGCCGCCGGCGTCGGCCTGGCCGTGGCATTGTCCGCCTGCGCAGGCTCATCCGATCCGCTCTCGACGCCCCCGCAACGGGCGGCGCCACGTCCGGGTCGGGCTCTGCCCTCGTGATCGGTTCCGCGGACTTCCCGGAGAGCCAGATCATCGCCGAGGTCTACGCCGGCGCGCTGAACGGGGCCGGCGTGACCGCCAGCACCAAGCCGAACATCGGTTCGCGCGAGGTCTATTTCAAGGCCGTCCAGGACGGGTCTGTGGACGTCATTCCCGACTACAGCGGCAACCTGCTGCTGCACGTCAGCAAGGACGCGACCGAGGTCTCGGCCGAGGACATCTACAAGGCACTCCCTGCCAAGCTGCCGGAGGCGCTGGGCGTGCTGGAGGCGGCCAAGGCCGAGGACAAGGACGCGATGGTGGTCACCAAGGCCACCGCGGAGAAGTACCAGCTGAAGTCAATCGAGGACCTCGCGAAGGTCTGCAGCGAGATCACGGTGGGCGCCCCGGCGACCTTCGCCGAGCGCGCCTACGGCCTGCCGGGACTGAAGAAGAACTACAACTGCGAGCCGAAGAAGCTTGAGCCGTTCAGCGACGGCGGCGGGGCCGTCACGCTCAAGGCCCTGCTCTCGGACCAGGTGCAGGTGGCCGACATCTACACCACCACGCCGTCCATCGCGGACAACGACCTGGTGGTGCTGGAGGATCCGAAGAACAACTTCATCGCCCAGCAGGTGCTGCCCCTGTACAACAAGGCCAAGATGACGGACAAGGCGAAGGAGACGCTCAACGCCGTGTCCAAGGTCCTCACCACCGAAGACCTCATCAACCTCAACCGTGCCGTCAGCGGCAGCCAGAAGCAGAACCCCAAGGACGCCGCGGCCGCATGGCTCAAGGACAAGGGACTGGTCAAGTAGGGCGCACCGCCTTACCTTCCTGACGTACGACGGCGGCTGCCGGCTCCACCTGGGCACTCCAGGGGCCGGCGGCCGCCGTCGCTCTTTCCGGCCTGTGACGACGGGCACCGCCTGTGAGACACGTCTCACGGGAAGTACATCCGCAATATGGCATATTTGATGGATGGCAGAATTCAAGCAGTCCACCAAGCTTCATAATGTCCTCTACGACATCCGTGGACCGATCCTTCAGGCCGCCCAGCAGATGGAGGCGGAGGGTCACCGGATCCTCAAACTGAACATCGGAAACCCGGCGCCGTTCGGGTTTGAAGCGCCGGACGCCATCCTGGTGGACATGATCCGCCACCTGCCGCACGCCCAGGGCTACAGCGATTCCCGCGGCATCTTCTCCGCCCGCACCGCCGTCTCGCAGTACTACCAGACGCGCGGGATCCAGAACATCCACGTCGATGACATCTACCTGGGCAACGGCGTCAGCGAACTCATCACGATGTCGCTGATGGCCCTGCTCAACGACGGCGACGAGGTCCTGATCCCGACGCCGGACTACCCGCTGTGGACGGCCTCGGTGGCGCTGGCCAGCGGCCGGCCCGTGCACTACCTCTGCGACGAGGAATCCGGCTGGCAGCCTGACCTTGAGGACATGGAAGCGAAGATCACGCCCGCGCACCAAGGGCATCGTGGTGATCAACCCGAACAACCCCACCGGTGCCGTGTATCCGGAGGAGACGCTCAAGAAGATCGTCGCCCTCGCCGAGAAGCACGGCCTGGTCCTCTTCGCCGACGAGATCTACGAGAAGATCCTCTACGAGGACGCCGTCCACGTGAACATGGCGGGCCTGACCGGCGACGACGTCCTGCTGCCTGACCTTCAGCGGGCTGTCCAAGGCCTACCGGGTGTGCGGCTACCGGGCCGGCTGGATGGCCATCTCCGGGCCCAAGACACGACGCCGCGGACTACCTCGAAGGCATCAGCCTGCTGGCCAACATGCGGCTCTGCGCCAATGTGCCGGCCCAGCACGCCATCCAGACCGCGCTCGGCGGCTACCAGAGCATCAACGACCTGATCCTGCCCGGCGGACGGCTGCTCGAGCAGCGGAACAAGGCCTACGACCTGCTCAACGCCATCCCCGGCGTCAGCACGCAGCAGGCCCGCGGCGCGCTGTATCTGTTCCCGCGGCTGGACCCGGAGGTCTATCACATCCGGGACGACGAGAAGTTCGTCCTGGACCTGCTCCGCGAACAGAAAATCCTGGTTTCCCACGGCCGCGCGTTCAACTGGGTCCGCCCGGACCACTTCCGCATGGTCACCCTCCCGCTCGTCAAGGACATCGAAGAGGCAATCGGCCGCATGGCGGACTTCCTGAGCAGGTACAAGGGGAACTAGCCTGAGGGCAGCAGCGCGGCCGGGGCCCTTCCCGCGCACAGGCTGCCCGGACGGGAAGAGGCTTCCATGACAGACGCTGTGACTTTCGAGCGAGCACCCCTCGGAAACGCTGAAGGCTGGAAAAGGATTCAAGCTCAAGGACTCCGACCCGGACTCCTCACCCGGATATCCGGGGGACAAGTCCGACGGCGTCGAGCTCCTGGCGGAACTGGACGGGAAGCTGGCCACCCTGCAGGAACAGCTCTTCGCCGAGTCCCGCTTCGGCGGGACCAAGCGGATCCTGCTGATCCTGCAGGCGATGGACACCGCCGGCAAGGGCGGCATCGTCAACCACGTGATGGGGACGATGAACCCGCAAGGGGTGCAGCTGAAGTCGTTCAAGGCGCCCACGCCCGGAGGAAAAGTCCTACGACTTCCTCTGGCGGATCGAGAAGGCGGTTCCGGCGGCCGGCATGGTCGGCGTCTTCGACCGTTCGCACTACGAGGACGTGCTGATCCACCGTGTGCACCGCTGGGCCAGCCCGGAAGAACTTGAGCGCCGCTACGCCGCCATCAACGAATTTGAGGCCCGGCAGGCGGACGCGGGCACCAGGATCGTCAAAGTCATGCTCAACATCAGCCGCGACGAGCAGAAGGAGCGCCTGCTGGCCCGGCTCGATGACGAGACGAAGCTGTGGAAGTACAGCAGCAACGATGTGAAGGAACGGGCCTTCTGGGACGACTACATGGACGCCTACCAGAAGGCGATTGAGAAGACGAACACCGACGTTGCGCCCTGGCACGTGGTGCCGGCGAACAAGAAGTGGTACGCCCGGATCGCCGTCCAGCAGCTGCTGCTCGAAGCCCTGGAGGGGCTGCACCTGCAGTGGCCGGTCCCGGAGCTGGATGTTGCCCTGGAACGGGACCTCGTCGAAAGGTCCTGACGCCGGAGCGGCCGGTCAGCTGTCCTGGCCGGCCCGGTCCTTGGCGGCGGCCAGGCGTTTGCGGGCACCTTCGAGCCATTCCTCGCACCGCTTGGCGAGCGCCTCGCCCCGCTCCCAGAGGGCCAGGGATTCCTCGAGGCTCGCTCCGCCGGTTTCCAGCCGGCCGACGACGCCGAGCAGCTGCTCACGGGCGTCCTCGTAGCTCAGGGCCTCGATGTCGGCCTCGGGAGGGGTGGGCGTTCCATTGCTTTCGGCTGCCATGTGATGCTCCTTGTCTGTGTCCGCGGGGGACGCTGTCGGTGGGTGATGATGCGGAGTGGCGGGCGGGACTGATCCGTCCGGGCGGGCCCGGTCAGTCCCCGGCGGGCTCGCCGTGCCCGGTGGACTGCGCGGCGAACCTGCCTCCGGCCACCCGCACCGTCAGGTCGGTGCCGGCCGGCGCCTCCGCGGGATGCCGGACCACGTGGTGACGGGTTCCGGGCGCCGAGCTGCCGTCGGCGAGCTGCACGACGGCGTAGCCGCGGTCCAGGGTCTTCTGCGGCGACAGTGCGCGCACCTGGGCCTTGAGGTGCACCAGCTGGTCGGCCGCCCGGACGACGGCGGTGGTGATGGCGGCGTGCGCGCGGCCCTTGAGCCGTTCGACGTCGTCGTGCCGGGTGTCGACCATGACTTCGGGGGAGGCGAGCACCGGGCGGGAACGCAGCGCGGCCATCCGGTCCGTTTCCCGCTCCACCAGCCGGGTGACCCCGCGCCGGAGATGGTCCCGTGCCTGCCGGACCCGGGCGAGTTCCTCCACAACGTCCGGAACGATCCGCTTGGCCGCATCCGTGGGCGTCGAGGCGCGGAGGTCGGCCACGTCGTCGAGGATCGGCCGGTCCGCCTCGTGGCCGATCGCGCTCACCACGGGGGTGACGGCCGCGGCCACGGCCCGGATCAGTTCTTCGTTGCTGAACGGCAGCAGGTCCTCCAGGGCGCCACCGCCGCGGGCGATGACGATCACGTCCACGTCCGGGCGGGCGTCCAGTTCCCGCAGCGCGGCAATGACCTGGGCGACGGCGGTGTTGCCCTGGACTGCCACCTCGCGGATCTCGAATTCGACCGCGGGCCAGCGCAGCGCGGCGTTCTGCAGCACGTCCTTTTTGGCGTCGGAGTCCCGTCCGGTGATCAGTCCGATCCGGTGGGGGAGCAGCGGCAGGCGCTTCTTGCGGGCATCGGAGAACAGCCCCTCCGCGGCCAGTGCGTGCCGCAGCCGCTCGATCCGGGCCAGCAGGTCACCGAGGCCCACAGGCCGGATGTCCTTGACGGACATGCTCAGCCGGCCCGTCTTCAGCCAAAACTCGGCCTTGAGCAGGGCTACGACGCGGGAACCGCGTTCCAGCGGAATGTCCTGGCGGTCGAGCACTTTGGTCCAGACCGACGCCGGGAGTGAAATCTCCGCGTCCATGTCCCGCAGGGTCAGGTAGGCGTTGCCGCCGCGCCGGTTCAACTCAATGACCTGGCCCTCAACCCAGGCCGACGGCGCCCGGTCGATGTGCATCTTCAGTTTCTGCGACAGCAGCTGCAGCGGCCAGGGGTTTTCCGGGCTGGTTTCCGCGGCCGTCGCCGGGACCGTGGTGGCCGCCGCGACGTCTTCAGACATGCCGGTTCTCCGTGGCGGGGCTTGCCTTGTACATGTGCGTGGTGGTCCTTTGCCGCGGTGCTGTCGGCAGGCGTTTCCCGGGGCACGTGCCGCCCGGCAGCCTGTCATGGTCGGGTTCAACTCTATCCATAGCTCTACCACCTGGGCCCGACAGTAATGCCCGCCTGTCCATCCCGAGCCCGGCCCCCGTAGGATGGCACTACCCCCAACAACTTCCTAGGACTCTCTCTTGCGCACTTTTGTCTCGGCCATGGCAGTACTTATCGGGCTATTGATGACGGCTGTTGCCGTTCCGGCGATGTGGGTGGACCGCAACATCGTCCAGGAAGACGGCTTCGTGGCCCTGACCGGACCGCTCGGGAAGGATCCCGCGTTCCAGCAGCGGCTGGCCGCCGCCGCGGTGAACAGCCTCAGCGCGGACCGGATCCCGGAAGCCCTCACCGAACTGGCCCGCCCGGTCCTCGAAAATGCCGCCCAGTCGCTGACGGCGCTGCCCGGTTACTCCGAGGCCTGGACCGAAACCCTCCGCAAGAGCCACCGGCTCAGTTTCGCCGACCCCAACACCCTCCCCGCCGAGGTCGACGGCGTCAGTTCCCTGACCCTGGACGTGGCGCCGCTCGTCGGGCTGGTGGCGGCGCAGGTCGCCGATGCCACCGGCCTGCCCCTGGAAGCACCGCAGCAGGTGCTGATCAACATCGGCCAATCCAACCAGCGGCAGGTCATCGAGCAGGTGGCCGCCTATGCGCCGATGGGCTACGCCGTGGCGGTCGGCGCAGCCATCGCCTTCGCCCTGGCCTTCGTCGCCGCCCGCCGGCGGTGGACGGTCGTGGCCGGAACGGGAGTCGGCGTCCTGGTCCTGGCCGCCGTCTGGAAGCTGGCCTCCGACGCCGTCGGGCGGGTAGCGGAGGGCACGTCCAGCGGCAACGCGGTGGCCGAGATCTTCAAACGCGAATTCGTTGCGGCGTCGGCCGCCAACTTCGGCCAGTGGATCCTGTCCGCCGCGGTGGCCGGTGCCGCCCTGCTGGTGCTCGGGCTCGTGCTGCGCGCCGTCGGCGGACGCCGCCGGGCCTGAGCCCGGAACTGAGACCGGGCCGCGGCCCTTGTTTTCGCGGCACGTTCCCGGTCCAAAACGGCGGGCACCCCAACACCGGTAGCATTGAGGGATGACCTCCACCGCTGTTTCCATTCCGATGCCAACCGTTCCGCGCCGGCGGCGCACACCGGACGAGGTCCTGGCGGCGGCCCCCGTCTCAGGGCCGAAGAAGGTGCTGCTCGCAGCCCCGCGCGGCTACTGTGCCGGCGTTGACCGGGCCGTCATCGCGGTGGAAAAAGCGCTCGAGCACTACGGGCCGCCTGTGTACGTGCGCAAGCAGATCGTCCACAACGTGCACGTGGTCAGTTCCCTCGAGGAAAAGGGCGCCATCTTCGTGGACGAGACCGATGAGGTGCCCGAGGGCGCCCTCGTGATTTTCTCCGCCCACGGCGTATCGCCGGCCGTGGTGCAGTCCGCCGAAGACCGCGGACTGCGGACCATCGACGCCACCTGCCCGCTCGTGACCAAAGTGCACAAAGAGGCAGTGCGCTTCGCGAAGGACGACTTCGACATCCTGCTGATCGGCCATGACGGCCATGAGGAAGTCGAAGGAACCGCCGGCGAGGCGCCCGAACACATCCAGATCATCAACGGCCCGCACGAGGTGGACAAAGTCACCGTCCGCGACCCGGAAAAAGTCATCTGGCTCTCGCAGACCACCCTCAGCGTGGACGAAACCATGGAAACCGTCCGGCTCCTGAAGGAACGTTTCCCCACCCTGCAGGATCCGCCCAGCGATGACATCTGCTACGCCACCACCAACCGCCAGGTGGCGATCAAGAAGATCTCGCCGCAGGCCGAACTGGTGATTGTGGTCGGATCCGCGAACTCCTCGAATTCCGTCCGTCTGGTGGAGGTCGCGCTCGAATACGGCGCCAAGGCCTCCTACCGCGTGGACTTTGCCAATGAGGTGGACGAGGCCTGGTTCGAGGGTGTCGCCACGGTCGGTGTGACCTCGGGGGCGTCCGTCCCGGAGGTCCTCGTCAAGGACGTGCTGCGGCTGCTGGCCGACTACGGCTACGGCTCAGTGGAGGAAGTCGTCACGGCCGAGGAAGACCTGCTCTTCTCCCTTCCGAAGGAGCTCCGGGCCACCCTCAAGCAGGCCGGCGACGTCACCCGTGCCCTCGGCGGCCGCGGCTCCCGTCCGGCCGGCCACTCCTAACCTCGCCTAGGCGGCGTCCTCCGCGGCATCACGCTCCGGCTGAAGCTCCGGGGCGGCCACCGCGCGCGGCGTGACTTCGACGGACACCGGCGTGGTCAGCCCGGCAGCATCGAGCGCGTTGAGCTTCCTGGCGGTCGGCAGGACCCGAGCTTCGAGCGTGCCGACCATCGAGTTGTAGCGGTCCACCGAGGTCTTCAGCGAAGCGCCCAGCTTCGTGACGTTCTCGCCCAGGGTGCCCATCCGCTCGTAGAGCTGGTGCGCGAGTTCGAAGAGTTCCCGGGCGCTGTCCGTCAGCACGTCCTGGCGCCAGGTGAAGGCCACCGACTTCAGGACCGCCAGCAGGGTCCCGGGCGAGGCAAGCACCACGTTCTTGGACAAGGCGTAGTCCAGCAGGGCCGGGTCCGCCGAGAGTGCGGCCGCGAGGATGGATTCCGCCGGCAGGAAGCAGACCACCAGCTCGGGGGAGTTGCCCGGGATGTCCCAATACTTCTTGTTGCTGAGCGCGTCGACGTGGGCCTTGAGGGCCTTGGCGTGGGCCACGAGCAGTGCCTGCTGTCCGTTCAGCGCGTGCTGCTGGTGGCGCTGCCCCGGGGCGCTGCCGAGCTCCTGCGCCTCAAGATAAGAGGCCAGCGGCACCTTGGCGTCGACCACCAGCTGCTTCGCTCCGGGAAGCTGCACAACGAGGTCGGGCCGGACGCTGTTTTCCGTGGCGGCGCTGTGCAGCTGTTCGTGGAAGTCGACGTGCCGCAGCATCCCCGCCGCCTCGACCACGCGCCGCAGCTGGACCTCTCCCCACTGGCCGCGGGCGCTGTTGGAGCGCAGCGCCGACTCGAGGGCATGCGTCGATCGCAGCAACTGCTCGTCGGAGAGCCGCGCCTCCTGCAGCTGCTGGGCGAGCTGTCCGTACTGCTCGAGCCGGTCCCGTTCCAGCAGCGAGACCTGCTGCTGGACTGCCGTGAGCTTCTCGGCCACCGGCGCCAGTGCGCGCAGAACGCTGCCGTCCTGGTTCCGGGACTCGCCGAGCTCCCGGTTCTGCGCCGCGAGGAGGCGACGCTCGGCGTCGGCCGCGGCGAACTGGGCGCTCACCTCGGAGAGCCGGGCCGAAACGCCGTCGAAGTCCTGTTCCACGGCCTGATAGCGGCGGCGAAGGAACACATAGGCGGCGGCGGCGCCGGCAACGGCGCCGACGAGCAGCATGAGCAGGGCGAGAATCAGTGCAAAAGCATCCATAACTTCACTGTGGCATGCCCCTCCGACAGTATTGGCTCCGACGCACGGGTGCTACTCCGCCCGCCAGTAGCCCAGGGCCGTGATCCGCCGCTTGTCCACGCCCAGCTCCTTGCGCAGATGCCGGGTGATGCGCCGGGTGCTTGAGGCCTCGCAGGCCAGCCAGTAGTAGTCCGCGTCCGCCGGCGCTCCCGGCGCTCCCGGTGCCCCCGACGCTCCCGGCGCTCCCGGCATGGACAAAGACGTGCAGACCGCAGCCACCAGCCCGTCCCCGCCCGCGCTGCGCGGCACCCAGTTCACGGTGTCGCCACTGCGGGTCCGCAACGGCAGCCCGCGGTCCTCCCCGTGGATGTACTCGAGCCAGATCGTCGCCGGCGTCCCGTCCACCGCGTCGAGCAGCGAGTTGATGGCCGGGACGGATGCGGGATCACCCACGACGTGCACCGCGCGCGGCGCCGGCCGGGGCAGTTCGAAACGGCTGCCCTGGACCGTGGCCTCGATCGTGTCGCCGGCCTGCGCCGTCCTCGCCCAGTCCGCGGCGCGGCCTTCGTGCAGCGCGAAGTCCAGGCTGAAGGTGCCGGCCGACGGGCTGGGGTCCACCAGCGTGAACGCGCGCTGGTGCGGTTTGCCGGCGTCGTCGAACCACAACCGGATCCACATGGTGGGGTGGACGCCGCAATCGTCGAGGAGCGAACCGCCGTCCACGTGGATCCGGACGAAGTTCGGGTTGATCTGTTCCCTGCCCGTCACGGACAGGCGGAAGTCCTTGGCGCCGAACACCTTCAGGACGGCACCTTCCCAGCTGCGCTTCACACATTCTCCTTCAAAAACCGGCGCGGTTTTGGCATCCGGGACCCGGCATGGATATCTTGGACTTAAGTAAGGCTAACCTAAGTACAGAGAGAGCTCCGCTTCCGTGACCCACCATCCCAGGGCCAGCACCGCCCGGCCCTTCCATGCCCGCTGAGACGTTCCGCGACAGCTGGGGCATCCCGCACCTGCGCGCCGGTTCCGCCGACGAGCTGGCGTTCCTGCAGGGCCGCAACGCCGCCACCGACCGTTCCTGGCAGATCGAGATGGAGCGCTGGCGCTCCGAGGGCAGGACGGCCGAGCAGTTGGGCGCGCCCGGAATCGAATGGGACACCTTCGCCCGCCAGTCCCGGCTGGACGACACCGCCCGGCGCTGTTTCGACGCCCTGGACCCTGATACCAGGCGCTGGTGCGGCGCCTATGTCGACGGCGTGAACCGGGCGCTCGGCGACGGCCGGCGCGGCGCCGCCGAGTTCACGGCAACGGGCACGTCGCCGGAACCGTGGCAGCCCTGGACCCCTCTGGGCGTTTTCCTGGTCCACCACATCCTGTTCGCCAGTTTCCCCAACAAACTCTGGCGCGCCCACGTCGCCGCCACGCTCGGGCCCGATGCCGTGGACCTGTTCAGCATTGAAGCGCCCGTCTGGTCCGGGAGCAACGCCTGGGCGGTCCACGGCAGCCTGTCCGACTCGGGCGCCCCGCTCGTGGCGGGCGATCCGCACCGGCTCCTGGAGCTGCCCGGTGTGTACCAGCAGGTCCGCCTCGCCTGCCCGGAGTTCGACGTCGTCGGCCTCGCCTTCCCCGGCGTGCCCGGCCTGCCCCATTTCGGCCACGCCGGAAGTGTGGCCTGGGGCATCACCAACGCGATGGCCGACTACCAGGACCTCTTCGCCGAGGAACTCCGCCGTTCCGGGTCCGGCGTCGAAGCCCGTGGAGCTGCGGGCTGGGAGCCGGCGGCGACCCATTTTGAGACGTTGGCGGTCCGCGGCGCGGCGCCGGTCACCGTGGAGATCATCGAGACGGCCCGCGGTCCGGTCATCAGCGGAGGGCCCGACGGCGCCGCGTTGAGCCTGCGCACGCCGGCACGGGTTGAGTCGTCGCTGGGTTTCGAGGCCCTCCTTCCGCTGCTGCGGAGCCGCTCCTGCGACGACGTGCAGGCAGCGCTGGGGAGCTGGGTGGAACCCGTCAACAGCGTGCTGGCGGCCGACACCTCCGGCGGCATGCGCCAGTTCGTGGCCGGGCGTGTGCCGCGCCGGGACCGGGCCAACCGCCGCGGGCCCGTCCCCGCATGGTCCCGCCGGCATCAGTGGACCGGCGGACTATGAGGAGCTGCCGGCCTCCGACCCGGCCCGGTTCGCCGTCAGCGCCAACGACCGGGATGCCGGCGGCGGCGAGCTCCTGAGCATGGAATTCGCGCCCGCCCACCGGGCCCGGAGGATCCGGGAGCTGCTCGAAGGAGCCGGTCCGGCCGGACGGATCCGGCTGGACGTGGCCGGCATGCAGGAGATCCACTCCGACACCCGGCTGGGGCCCTGGCCGGCCTTCAGGAGCCTGCTCGGCGGGCTCGACCGAGCCGGCCTGTCCGGACCCGCGCTCGGCCTGCTGGAGCGGTTGCTGGGGTGGGACGGAGTCATGGACGCCGGCAGCCCGGACGCCGGTGCTTTCGCGGCCTGGCGGGCAGCGCTCGTGCGGGGAATCGCCGCCGACGGCGCCCTGGCGGGCCTGCACGCCCCGAACGGTTTTCCCGCCCTGTTCGGGCCCTGGACGGCACCGGTGGCCCGTGTGGGGTTCGCCCTCGAAACGATCCTCGACGACGGCGCCCGTCACGGCGTCGACGTCTCCCGCGCCGCCGCGGAGGCCCTCGAGGCTGCCGCGGCCGGCGACGAAACCCCCTGGGGCGAGCACCCATGTGCTCCTTCCCGTGCATGCGCTCTCGGACACCGGGCAGGCGCCGGCAGTTCCGCCTACCGGACTCTCCGGCGACACCGGCTGCGTCCTGTCCACGGAGAGCCTGTCCGGGATCACCGACGGTTCGTTCCGCGGTCCCGTTGCCCGCTACGTCTGGGATCTCGCCGACCGTGACAACAGCCGGTGGGTGGTTCCGTTCGGGGCCTCGGGCATCCCGGACCACACCCACTTCGCCAGCCAGCTGCCCCTGTGGGCCGCCGGCGACCTCATCCCCGTCGTCACCGACTGGGACCTGCTGACCAAGGAGAACCATGAGCACCACTGAAAGCGCCGTATCCCGCCGGGACGAGGCCGCCTACGAGGAGGATCTGCCCGAGCTGGGGGCGGCTGCGGCTGGTAGAGGTCGCGCCCGGTGACGACGCGGACCTGATCCACGGCTGGGTGTCGGAAGAACGGGCCCGCTTCTGGGGCATGGGCTCGCACACGCCGGCCCAGGTGCTGGAGATCTACGAGTTCCTCGACGGCCTGGACACGCACCACGCCTACCTGATCGAGCTGGCCGGAGAGCCGATGGGGCTGTTCCAGACCTACGAACCGCTCCACGACCCTGTCGGCGAGGCCTACCCGGCCCTGCCCGGAGACATCGGCATGCATCTGCTGCTGGCACCGGCGTCCCGGCACATTCCGCATTTCACGCCGGTGCTGGCCTCGGCCCTCATCCGGTTCATGTTCCTGGACCCCGCCAAGGACCGCATCATCGTGGAACCGGATGCCCGCAACGCCAAGGCCATCAAGCGCCTGCGGGCCACGTGCTTCGAGCTGGGCCCCATCATCCGGCTCGCTGGGAAGGACGCACAACTGGCCCACCTGACCCGGGCGCGGTTCGAGGCCATCGCCCGCGCGGAAGCGGTCCGGGCGGCCACCGCCGCCGCCGCCGGCGTGCCCGGCAACAGGGCAGAATGGAACGCATGACTTTTACGACGATCGCGCTTGTCCGCCATGGCCAGACGGACTGGAATGCCCAGGGCCGGCTGCAGGGATCCACCGACATTCCGCTGAACGACGTCGGCCGCGGCCAGGCGCGCGACGCCGTCGCCGCCCTGTCCGGTTACGAATGGGATGCGATTGTGTCCTCACCGCTGAGCCGTGCCGCGGAGACGGCCAGGCTGATCGGCGCCGGGCTGGGGCTCAGCGAGGCCCGGAGCGTCCCGGAGCTCAGCGAGCGGAGCTTCGGCGCCGCGGAGGGCCTGCAGGCCGGGCCAGAACTGGAAACGCTGCGCATCCCCGGTGGTTTCCGCGGCGCAGAGACCGAGGATGAGGCGGCGTCCCGCGGGTTGGCCGCGATGGAAGCCCTGGCCGAGGAGTTCCGCGGCCGGCGCGTCCTGGTGGTCGCCCACGGCACGCTCATCCGCCTGAGCCTCAGCCGCGCCGTCGGCCGCACCCTGCAACGCGTCGACAACGCCGCGCTCAACCTGGCCCACCACCATGCCGTTGACGGCTGGCAGCTCGAGTACTTCAACGGCGAGCGGGTCACAGTGCCAGCCCTGAACTAGCTGCATGGTGTACGTTGGCTTCCCGTTGGAACCAACCAGTCGCAAACCAAGCAGGCTGAACCAACCAGTCACAAACAAGCAGTCCGAACCAAACATAGGAATGAGAGTCACCTCAGTGGCAACCGATTACGATGAAGTCCGCTCCGACGTCAAGGAGTCGCAGGACAACTCCCTGCAGGCCCTGCAGTCCGCCAACGCCCCGGACGCCCGCAGCGTCGTCCGCGAGCTGGACGAGTCAGACGCCCTTGACGAGGCCATGACCCCGGGCGGTGAATTCGTGGCCGAGGAACTCGTAGTGCAGGTCATCCCGCAGGCGCAGGACGAATTCACCTGCTACTCCTGCTTCCTGGTCCGGCACCGGTCCCAGGTTGCGCGCGAAAAGAACGGCCACGCCTACTGCGTCGAATGTGAAGGCTAGGACTCCGGCCGCCCGGGTCTCCGGCACGGGCCGGCCCGGCTAGCCCGTGCTCCGCCTGAAACGCCTGGCCGTGTTCGGCCTGTTCGCGATTTGTGTCATCACCGGGTTCCTCTTCTGGGCACTCCGGGAGTCCGGCGCGGCCGCCCCCGGGCTCCTGCCGCCTCCTCCGCCGCGGGCGGAGGCGAAACTCGAAATGTTGTCCAGCGGCATCACGCCCGCCGTGAACATCACCCGGAGCGCGGACGCCCAGTGGCTCATCCATGCCGCCGCCCAGACCGGCATCCCGGCCCGCGCGCTGCAGGCCTACGTCGCCGCGGCCCTTGCGGCCAATGATGCCGCTCCGGCGTGCGGGATCGGCTGGAACACGGTGGCCGCCGTCGGCTTCGTCGAATCCGCCCACGGGTCCTACGGCGGAGGTAAGCTGACGGCCACGGGCCAGGCGAGCGGGCCGATCATCGGCCCGAGCCTCGACGGCGACGGTTTCGCCGCGATCCCCGATACGGACGCCGGCGTCCTGGACGGCGACGCCCGGTGGGACCGCGCCGTCGGACCGATGCAGTTCATACCCTCCACGTGGAAGTTCGCGGGACGGGACGGGAACGGGGACGGGACAGCGGATCCGTTCAACATCGACGACGCCGCCCTGAGCGCCGCCTCGTACCTGTGCGCCCACGGCCGCGACCTCACAACAGCAAGCGGCTGGTCTGACGCCATTTACTCCTACAACCAGTCCGATGCCTACGTGGACCAGGTCCGCGGCAGGGCCCGTGCCTACGCCAGGGAATCGGGCCCCGCCGACTGACTTTTCTTACGCCGTGCTTCGGCCGGTGACGCGCTGTGTCGCTGCGCGACGATGCGTTTCAGCCGGGGTTGGGAACCCGCTTCCGGGGTGGTTGATTGGGCTTACAAGCGTCGAAAGGACTCGCCATGACGGAACATTCCGACCTCAGCCCGCAGAAACTCCGCACCATTCTTGGCCATTTCGCCACCGGGCTGACGGTGATCACCGCAGCGACGGAACACGGACCGGCCGGGTTTACCTGCCAGTCCTTCTCCTCCCTGTCCCTGGAGCCGGCCCTGGTCACGTTCAGCCCGGCACGGACCTCCAGCACCTGGCCGCTGCTGCGCGAGGCGGGCCGGTTCACGGTGAACATCCTGCCGGCAGAACACGAGCATCTGGCGGCGCAGTTCGCACGGTCGGGAACGGACAAGTTCGCCGGCGTTGACCACTCACCCTCGCCCCTGGGCAACCCGGTCCTGGACCAGGCGCTGGCCTGGGTGGATTGCGAACTGGAGCGGGAGTACGACGGCGGCGACCACACGATCGTCGTGGCCGCAGTCCGGGCGCTGAGCGCCCGTGCCGATGCCGAGCCCCTGCTCTTCTACAAGGGAACCTACGTCGGCGTCCGGTCCCGGGCCGGTGCGCTGGCGAGTGTGGCGTGACCATGCTGTCAACGTCCCGGCGCCGGCGCCGGCCTGGAACCGCAACGGCGGAGACCACCACGGCCTGGGCTTCCACGGAAGACTGGAGCGCCATCTCGGTGGGAAGCCATGTTGACGTCGCCGTCCCCGGACATCACACGTACCTCGGCCGTGTGGACGCGAAAACGCCCGACTCGAGCATTGTGTGGGTGACCAGCGCGGGGCAGGGACGCCAGATGTTCGGTCACCGTGACGGTGTCCGCCTGCAAACCGCCGGAGGCGCGGCGTAACCGCCCGCGGCACAGCGTAACCGCCCGCCCGGGGCGCCCCGCGACCCTCTGGCTCAGGCCCCCGGACAGATCCCCAGCCGCACCGGGTAGAATATATGCTCGTGGCTCTTACTATTGGCATCGTCGGACTGCCCAACGTCGGCAAATCAACCCTTTTCAACGCACTGACCCGCAACCAGGTGCTCGCAGCGAACTATCCGTTCGCCACGATCGAGCCCAACGTCGGCGTCGTGAACCTGCCGGATCCCCGGCTCGAAAAGCTGGCCGCCGTCTTCGGCTCCGCGCGTCTGCTGCCCGCCCCGGTGTCCTTCGTGGACATCGCCGGGATTGTGAAGGGCGCGTCGGAGGGCGAGGGCCTCGGCAACAAGTTCCTCGCCAACATCCGCGAAGCACAGGCCATCGCCCAGGTTGTCCGCGTGTTCGATGACCCCGACGTCATCCACGTCGACGGCAAGGTGGATCCCCGCTCGGACATGGAGATCATCAACACCGAGCTGATCCTGGCCGATCTCCAGACGATCGAAAATGCGATCCCCCGGATCGAAAAAGAAGTCAAGATCAAGAAGCGGGAAGCCGCCGAACTGGCCGCCATCAAGGCCGCCCAGGCCGTACTCGAACGGGGCGACACCATTTTCGCCTCGGTCAAGACCGACAAGCTGGAGATGGAGCACCTCAGGGAGCTCAGCCTCCTGACCGCGAAGCCCATCATCTACGTCTTCAACGCGGACGAGGGCATTCTGGGCAGTCCGGAGAAGCAGGACGAGCTGCGGGCCCTGGTTGCCCCGGCGGACGCCATTTTCCTCGATGCCAAGCTCGAGTCCGACCTCGTCGAGCTGGACGAGGAGGAGGCCCGCGAAATGCTGGAAATGAACGGCCAGGACGAGTCCGGCCTCGACCAGCTGGCCCGCGTCGGCTTCCACACGCTCGGACTCCAGACCTACCTCACGGCAGGGCCCAAGGAAACCCGGGCCTGGACCATCCACCAGGGCGACACCGCCCCGCAGGCCGCCGGCGTGATCCACTCCGATTTCCAGCGCGGCTTCATCAAGGCCGAAGTCGTGTCCTTCGACGACCTGATCGAAGCCGGTTCGATGTCCGAGGCCAAGGCCCGCGGCAAGGTCCGGATCGAAGGCAAGGAATACGTCATGGCCGACGGCGACGTCGTGGAGTTCCGCTTTAACGTGTGAGCGACCGGCAAATTTGCCAAGTAATTAAGGATTAACTCGAGAAGCCCCGATTTTCTGGATCGGGGCTTTTTGTGTGCGCGCCGCTTTTAGCTTGGAAGCGCCAGCCCGTCAATATTTCTGTGGATTTTGTGAGTAATCCGGGACCGAACGACCGGTCAAATGTTGCAGCTCGATAACGAACTTTACAAGGAGTCAACTTTCGTCGGCGCCATGGTCCGGTTTGGGTTTACGCTTCATGCCATGTGAGACGCGCCACACTGCCGCTGGGGGAGTGTGGACGTCTGTCCGGCGCCTTCGGCGCTCGGTCTCATCCACACCACAGAAACAAGGAGGCGGAATGCGCTTCGGTCGTATTTCCAAAGCAGTGGGCGTGGCGGCAGCAGCTGCCCTCGCCCTCAGCGCCTGCGCGGGCAACAGCGGCGGGACAACCCCGACCACTGCTGCGGCAGCAAGCAAACACAGGCGGATCGGCAACGGTAGTAGAGGTGAACGCGTTCAACACGTTCAACCCGAATACGGCCGACGGCAACACTGACATCAACTCGAAGATCAGCTACGCCACGCACTCGGGCTTCTTCTACATCGATAACAAGCTCAACGTTGTCCGCAACGAGAAGTTCGGCAAGATGGAAAAGGTCTCCGACGATCCGCTGACGGTCAAATACACCATCAACGAGGGCGTGAAGTGGTCAGACGGCACGCCCGTCACCGCGGCCGACCTCCTGCTGCAGTGGGCCGCATTCTCCGGCTACTACAACGACGCCGACGCGGAAGCCAAGACCGGAACGTCCTACTTCTCCTACGCCGGCGACCCCACCGGCATCGCCCTGACCGACTTCCCGGAACTTGGCGACGACGACCGCTCCATGACCCTGAAGTACTCCAAGCCGTTCGCGGACTGGGAAATCGCCCTCGGCGGCCCCGGCATCGACATCCCGGCGCACGTCCTGGCCAAGAAGGCCGGCCTGGCGGACGCCAAGGCGCTTCGTCGACCTCCTCAAGGGCATGCCGCGCGGCGACTCCAAGGCCCCGAAGCCCGCGAACGCGCAGCTCAAGGCCATGGCGGACATGTGGAACACCGGCTTCGACACCAAGACGCTGCCGGCGGACCCGAGCCTCTACCTCTCCAACGGCCCGTTCATCGTCAAGGGCGTCAACCAGGACCAGTCCCTGACCATGGTCAAGAACAAGGACTACAACTGGGGCCCGGAAGCCAAGCTGGACGAAATCACCGTCCGCTACATCGGTGCGGCACCCGCCCAGGTCCAGGCACTGAAGAACGGCGAGGCCGACATCATCGCCCCGCAGGCGTCGGCCGACACGCGTCGAGCAGCTCAAGGCCCTCGAAAGCCAGGGCGTCACGGTCGAACGTGGGCAACCAGCTCTGCCTACGACCACATCGACCTGAACTACAGCGGGCCCGTTCGCCGACAAGAACGTCCGCGAGGCGTTCATGAAGGCCGTCCCGCGCAAGGACATCGTCGACAAGATCGTCAAGAAGCTTGATCCGAAGGCGGCACCGCTTGACTCGCAGCTGTTCGTCCCGGACCAGGCCCCGTACGCCGACTCCGTCAAGAACAACGGCTCCGCGGCCTACCAGGACGTGGACATCGAGGGTGCCAAGAAGCTCCTCAACGGCGCCACTCCGGAAGTCCGCATCATGTACAACAAGGACAACCCCAACCGTGTTGACGCCTACTCGCTGATCCGCGAGTCCGCCACCAAGGCCGGCTTCAAGATCGTCGACGGCGGCCTCGGCAAGTCGGACTGGGGCAAGGCCCTCGGCGACGGCACCTACGACGCCACCATCTTCGGCTGGATCAACTCGGGCGTCGGCGTCTCCGGCGTTCCGCAGATCTTCAAGTCGCGGCAACGACTCCAACTTCAACCAGTTCACCGATCCGGAGGCCGACAAGCTGATGGACGAACTGATCGTCACCACCGACAAGAGCAAGCAGGACGGCCTCGTTGCCCAGATCGACAAGAAGATCTGGGATTCCGCCTACGGCCTGCCGCTGTTCCAGTCGGTGGGCGTGGACGCGTACAGCGACCGCGTCACCGGTGTGAAGTACATGCCGAACCAGACCGGCGTCTGGTGGAACTTCTGGGAGTGGGCACAGAAGTAGCCGATCGACCGCAAGTAGCACTTGCCAGCAAAGGCGTCGGGACCAGGGCACCTACGGTCCCGACGCCTTTCGTGGCGACATCCCTGACGATGCCCTGGCCGGCCCGCCGACATCGCGCGGGGACCGGCCAAACTCTGCGACCGGTCCGGGCAATCCCTGGACCCGAATACCGAGGTTCTATTCCAATGGTGACCTACATCGTCCGGCGGCTTGTCACCGCCGCCCTCATTCTTCTCGGCGCATCCTTCCTGGTGTATCTCCTGACAGCGGCGTCAGGTGATCCCCTGGAGGAATTCCGCGCCATCAGCTCGCCCAACAAACAGCAGCTGATGGACGCGCGGACCGAGCTGCTGCAGCTCGGACGCCCCGGCCCCGCTGCGCTACTTCAAGTGGCTCGGCGGCGCGGCCCAGTGCCTCGTTCCCTTCGCCAACTCCTGCGACCTGGGCAAGAACATCGCCGGCCAGCCCGTCACCGACGCCCTGGGCCACGCGCTCATCCAGACCCTGACCCTGGTCACCGCGGCCACGGTGCTCGCCATCCTGATCGGCATCACGCTCGGCATCGTCACCGCCCTGCGCCAGTACAGCGCGCTGGACTACGGCGTCACGTTCATGGCGTTCCTGTTCTTCTCCCTGCCGATCTTCTGGGTCGCCGTGCTGCTGAAGGAATTCGGCGCCATCGGCTTCAACAACTTCCTGCGGAACCCCGAAGTGCCGCTGCCGGCGGCACTCGGACATCGGCGTCGTGTTCGGCGTCGTGGCGGCGGTCGTCCGCCGGCGGCGAACTCAGGCGCCGGGTGATCATCGGCGGCGTCGTGCTTCTTGTTCGTCGCCGCCGTCCTCGTCTACTTCTCCGCCACCGAGTGGTTCAAGACCCCGGGCCTGGGCCCCGTGGTCATCGCCATCGCCGGGGTCGGCGATCGCCTTCGCCGTCACCCTGCTGTCGGCCGGGCTGAAGAACCGCAAGGCGCTTCAGTCGCGCGCTGATCGCCGTCGGCGTCGGCGTCGTCCTCTACTTCGTGCATCCAGCCGCTGCTCAACGAGGCCACCTTCATCATGATCGTGCTGCTGGCCGTGGCGTCCGTCCTGGTCGGCCTGGGCATCGGCTACCTGATGGGCGGCTACGACCGCGGGCAGTCGATGCGCGCGGCGGCCATCACCTCGTTCCTCGTCGGCGTTCCTGATCCTGCTGGACCGCTTCATGCAGGCGTGGCCCGCCTACTTCAACAACAGCAGGGTCCGCGGCCGCCCGATCGCCACCATCGGTGCCAGCACGCCGAACATCGAGGGCGACTTCTGGATCCTGGGCCTGGACTCCTTCACCCACCTGATCCTGCCGACGCTGGCCCTGATCCTCATCTCGCTGGCCGGCTACACCCGCTTCACCCGGGCCTCCATGCTGGAAATCATGAACATGGACTACATCCGCACGGCGCGGGCCAAGGGCCTGTCCGAACGGACCGTCGTGATGCGCCACGCCTTCCGCAACGCGCTGATCCCGATCGCCACGATCGGTGGCCTTCGACATCGGCGGCACTGATCGGCGGCGCCGTCATCACCGAGACGGTGTTCTCGGTCCGCGGCATGGGCTTCCTGTTCCTCGACGGGATCGCGCACGTCGACCCCAACCCGGTCATGGGCGTCTTCGTCTGCGTGGCCGTCACGGCCATGGTGTTTCAACCTCATCGCGGACCTTGCGTACTCCGCACTTGATCCGCGCGTAAGGGTAAAAGCATGAGCCAGCCAAGCCAGCAGGACGAACTCCTCGCCGAGGAGGCCAGTCTGCGGCATCGCCGGCGGCCGGCATCGAACCTGTCCTCGAAGCCAAGGGCCTGAGCCAGGGCCAGATCGTCCGGAAGCGGTTCCTCGGCCACTCCGGCGCCATCGTCGGCCTCGTCGTTTTCGCCCTCATCTTCATCGTGGCGTTCACCTCGGTGGGCTACTTGGGCATTCCGGGCTGGTGGAAGTACAACCACGAGCGACGTCTCGCCCCTGGTCAACGACGGCACGCCCACCGCCTCGCTGTGGCCGCTCGCGCTGGGGCGAACACCCGTTCGGCCAGGACCGCATCGGCCGTGACCTGTTCGCCATGACCATGCGCGGCGCGCAGCAGTCCATCACCATCATGCTCGTGATCGGGCTCATCGCCGGGCTCATCGGCGTCGTCGTCGGCGCCCTCGCCGGGCTACTTCCGCGGCTGGACCGAGGCCGTCCTGATGCGCATCGACCGACATCATCATCATCATCCCCGCCCTGCTGCTCGCCGCGGTCATGGCGCAGATGGCCGGCGGCGCGACGCCGGCAGCTGGTTCTCCGCCTTCGCCAACAACTATGGCGTCCTGGCCCTGGGGATCTTCCTGGGCCTCATCAGCTGGGTGGGCCTGGCCCGGCTCATGCGCGGGGAATTTTTGACCCTGCGTGAGCGCGAGTTCGTCGACGCTGCCCGGATCTCCGGCGCCAGCAACGCCCGGATCATCTTCAAGCACATCCTGCCCAACGCGGTCGGCGTGCTGATTGTGAACGTCACGCTGACCATGTCCGCCGCGATCCTGACCGAGACGGCGCTGAGCTACCTCGGCGTCGGCGTCCAGCCGCCGGACACGTCCCTGGGGCTTCTGATCGTGCAGAACCAGGAAGCCTTCTCCACCCGTCCCTGGCTCTTCTGGTTCCCGGGCCTGTTCATCGTGCTGATCTGCCTCAGCATCAACTTCATCGGCGACGGCCTGCGCGACGCGTTCGACCCGCGGCAGAAGAAGTTCAACGCCAAGAAGGCCCAGGAAACGGGGAGGCGGCCCCGGCCGCGACGCCCGTCACCGCTTACGACCGGCCCAAGGGCGAGTAATGCCCGTACTGCGCAGGTGCCCGGGTGCCGGCCTAGCGGGCGGCGACCGCCCAGTAGCTGGCCGCCAGCAGGAGCACGACGGCGCCGGCCGCCTTCCAGCGGTAGGTCACGGCCACCGGCGTCGTGGCGGCGTCGCCGGCGGCCAGCCGGCCGCTTTCCACCAGGTCGTCCCAGCGGGCCCGCACCAGCTGGGCGGCCTGGCCGGAATCCGTGGTCTTCAGGTCCCCGGGCCGGACGGACTTCCCGGGACCGTAGGTTGTCGCCGGCAGGCCCTGCAGATCCTCCGGGCGGGCGTGGCGGCCGCCCCAGATTCCGGGCGCCGGCGCCGCCCAGGACGTGTAGCTTTTCCCTGCCGTGACCAGGGTCAGTGCGAAGCGGGTGTCGACGTGGACCAGTGCCGCCCACGGGACCACGATCGTGCGGAACGGATTTTCCAGGCTGATCCCGTGGTCGTCCACCACGACGGCGGGCAGCCAGAACAGCTGCCAGCCGAGGAAAGCGACGAGCACCAGCGGGGCCGTGCCGGGCAGGGCCCCGGGCCCGGCCGTAGCGGCGGTCACCACGATGCCGAAGGCGGCCACCGCCCAGGCGAACCAGGCGAACCATTTGTTCGTTCGGGCTTTGAAGATTTCGACCTTACCGGCGTGTGGCGCAGAGCTCATGCCCCCAATAATTCAGTATTCCGAGCCACAGCACTAATCCCCGGTGAACCGGCGGCTCGGGCGGAAGGAAGGCCCCACCATGACTGACTTCATCACCCTCGACCCGGCCGTTACCCCGGCACCCGGCGGAGGGGAACCGGTACTGCAGGTCCGCGGTCTCAGCGTGGATTTCGGCGTCGACAAAAAATGGGTGCCGGCGGCGATCGGCCTGAACTACGAGGTCCGGGCCGGCGAAGTGCTGGCCATCGTGGGGGAGTCCGGCTCCGGGAAAAGCGCCAGCTCCATGGCGCTGCTCGGGCTGCTGCCCAGTAACAGCCGTGTGACCGGAAGTGTCAAGCTTGCCGGGAAGGAGCTGCTGGGCGCCAACGAGGCCAACATCCGGGCCGTCCGCGGCAAGGACGTCGCGGTGATCTTCCAGGAGCCGATGACCGCCATGAACCCCGTCTACACCGTGGGCGCGCAGATCGTCGAGACCGTCCGCCTGCACAGCGAGGTCTCGCCCGAGGAAGCCCGGCTGCGGGCGCTGCGGATGCTGGAACTGGTGGAACTGCCGGACCCGGAGAAGGCGTTCCGCTCCTATCCGCACCAGCTCTCCGGCGGCCAGCGACAGCGCGCCATGATCGCCCAGTCGCTCTCCTGCGACCCCAAGCTGCTGATCGCCGACGAGCCCACGACGGCCCTCGACGTCACCGTCCAGGCCGAAATCCTGGACCTCATGCGCAACCTGCGGAACAAACTGGACAGCGCGATTGTGCTGATCACCCACGACATGGGCGTGGTCGCCGACCTCGCGGACCGGATCGCGGTCATGCGGAAGGGCCTGATCGTGGAGACCGGCACGGCCGCCCAGATCTTCCACAACCCGCAGCACGAATACACCCGGGCCCTGCTGGCCGCCGTGCCGCACCTGGGCCAGGGCGGGGCCGACTCGGTCGAGGACGTGGACGTCACCGCCGCCCTCGCCGCGGCCACCCATGCCGAAATCCACTCCATCCCGGAAGAAGAGCTGGTCCGGCGCGAGCGCGAGAACGCCGCCGCCCTGGCGGCCGCCGTGCAGTCCGCGAAGCCGCAGGGCGAACCCGTCCTGGAGCTCACGGACGTCGCCATCGAATACCCCAAGCAGGGCCGGGTCCCCGCGTTCCGGGCCGTGGAAGGTGCGAACCTGGTGATCTACCCCGGCCAGGTGGTCGGGCTCGTGGGGGAGTCCGGTTCCGGCAAGACCACCATCGGCCGGGCCGCCGTCGGCCTGCTCCCGGTCGCGGCCGGCACCATGAAGGTGGTGGGACAGGACATTTCCGCCGCCAAGAAGAACGGCCGGCAGCTCCACGACATGCGTCGGCACGTCGGCATGGTGTTCCAGGACCCGTCGTCCTCGCTGAACCCCCGGCTGCCGATCGGTGAGAGCATCGGCGAACCCATGCTCCTCTCCGGGACGGCCAAGGGCGCCGGGCTGCAGAAGCGGATCGAGGAACTCCTGGACCAGGTGGAGCTCCCGCGGGACTACCGCAACCGGTACCCGCACGAGCTTTCCGGCGGACAGAAGCAGCGGGTGGGGATTGCCCGGGCGCTCTCGCTCAAGCCGAAGCTGATGGTGGCCGACGAGCCGACCTCTGCCCTGGACGTGTCGGTGCAGGCCAAGGTCCTGGACCTGTTCCAGAACCTGCAGAAGGAACTGGGTTTTGCCTGCCTCTTCGTCACCCATGACCTCGCCGTCGTGGACGTCCTGGCGGACCGGATCTGCGTCATGCAGCGCGGACGCATCGTGGAACAGGGGACTCGGGACCAGATCCTGCGCAATCCGCAGGAGGTCTACACCCAGCGGCTCCTGGCCGCCGTGCCCCTGCCGGATCCGGACAAGCAGCGGGAACGCCGCGAATTGCGTGCGCAGCTTTTCGGGTGCGGAGGCCGAGGTTAACCCCGGATAACCGGGCCTTTCGTCGGGGCGGATACTACCAGTCAGTAGCCTGTGACTTGAAATACATTGCGGTTGACGCTAGCGGTCACGCTATTGTCGGGTCACGGTTTGGCAACAGAGTTCCATCATTCGGACATTTTGGGGCTAGGCTACTTCCATATGTAGGCCACGTCACAGGGGATACCCCTGTGCCTGCCTGCGGGGAAGCATAAGTTTTTCCCTGACGAACTCCCACAACTCATAGGAGGCGGAATGCGTTTTTCGCGCACTTCCAAAGCACTGGGCATGATGGCTATCGCCGCTCTTGCCCTGACCGGATGCGGTGCCGGTGGCGGCGCCACGTCCGGTAGCGGCAGCACCGGTGGCGACACCAGCAAGGTAATCCTTGTCGACGGATCTGAGCCCCAGCGCCCGCTGATGCCGGCCGATACCAACGAGGTTGGTGGCGGCAAGATCATGCAGATGATGTTCTCGGGCCTCGTCAGCTACGACCCGAGCGGCAAGCCCGTCAATGAACTCGCTGAGTCCATTGAGGGCCCGGACGGCCAGAACTTCACGATCAAGATCAAGAAGGACCAGAAGTTCACCAACGGCGAGGTCATCACGGCCAAGACGTTCGTCGATTCCTGGAACTTCGGTGCAGCTGCGAAGAACGCCCAGCTCAGCGGCAGCTTCTTCGAGAGCATCAAGGGCTACGACGAGGCGAGCGCAGAAGGCTCGACCGTCGAGACCATGTCCGGCCTGAAGGTCGTTGACGACCAGACGTTCACCGTGGAACTGAAGCAGCCCGAGTCCGACTGGCCGCTGCGCCTTGGCTACACCGCATTTGTCCCGGTTCCCTCCGGCGCACTCGCGGACCCCAAGGGCTTCGGCGAGAAGCCGGTCGGCAACGGCCCGTACAAGATGGCCGAGGGCGGCTGGCAGCACAACGTGCAGATCCAGCTCGTTCCGAACCCGGAGTACACCGGCGCCCGCAAGGCAAAGAACGCCGGCGTGACGTTCAAGATCTTCCAGAACGACGACGCCGCCTACCAGGATCTGCTGTCCAACAACCTGGACGTCCTGCAGACGATCCCGACCAGCGCCTTGAAGAACTTCAAGACCGACCTCGGCGAGCGCACCATCAACAAGCCGTACGCCGGCAACCAGACCATTGCCATCCCGGAATACCTGCCGGAATGGAGCGGTGAGGCCGGCAAGCTTCGTCGCCAGGCAATCTCGATGGCCATCAACCGTGAAGAAATCACCAAGGTGATCTTCAGCGGCGCCCGCCAGCCTGCCAAGGACTTCACGGCTCCCGTGCTCGACGGCTACAGCGACTCGATCCCGGGTTCTGAGAACCTGAAGTTCGACGCCGCCAAGGCCAAGGAAGCCTGGACCAAGGCCGACGCCATCCAGAAGTGGGACACCAACCAGACCTTCACCATTGCCTACAACGCCGACAAGGGCGGACACAAGGCATGGGTCGAGGCAGTTGTGAACCAGCTCAAGAACACCCTCGGCATCAAGGTTGAAGGCAAGCCGTACGCCACGTTCAAGGAAGCCCGCAACGACGCTACCGCCAAGACGCTGACCGGTTCCATCCGCGCCGGCTGGCAGGCTGACTACCCGTCGCTGTACAACTTCCTGGGCCCGATCTACAAGACCGGCGCCGGCTCCAACGACGCCAACTACGCCAACCCGACGTTCGACCAGGCCATCACCGATGGCCTGAACGCCTCGTCCGTCAGCGACGGCAACAAGGCCATGAACAAGGCCCAGGAAATCCTGCTCCAGGATCTTCCGGCCATCCCCTTGTGGTACCAGGTCGCCCAGGGCGGCTGGAGCGACAAGGTCACCAACGTTGACTACGGCTGGGACGGCGTCCCGCTGTACTACAACATCACCGGCAAGTAACAACATAACGACGGCGGGGGCTGCCCAGGATTGGGGCCTCCGCCGTCGTCTTGCCTGCACACATTTCTAATGGCCCGGTCTTCCGGGTGAATATTTCGCAGACCGCCCGCCGTGAGTGCACCGGCGTCGCACTGCATCCAAAGTGAAAAGGTTCTTTGATGAACAACCCCACCGCATCCCCGGACAGGGTGCCTGCTGACGGAGGTGTGCTTCGCTGATGGTGACTTACATCCTCAAGCGTTTCCTCCAACTGGTCCCCGTCTTCCTCGGCGCGACACTGCTGGTCTACTTCCTCGTCTTCAGCCTCCCCGGCGACCCCATCGTGGCGCTCTTCGGCGACAAGCCGGTCAACGAGGCCGTGGCCTCCCAGCTGCGGGCCCAGTACCACCTGGACCAGCCGTTCTGGATCCAATACCTGCTCTACCTCAAGAGCATCTTCACGTTCGACCTCGGCGAAGACTTCTCCGGACGCCCCATCGCCGCGGTGCTCGCCGAAGTCTTCCCGGTCACGGCGCGCCTGGCCGTCATGGCCCTCATCTTCGAAGCATTCTTCGGCATCCTCTTCGGCCTCATCGCCGGCCTGCGCAAGGGCAAGTTCTTTGACGCGACCGTCCTCGTGGCATCGCTGATCGTCATCGGCATCCCGATCTTCGTGCTCGGCTTCCTGCTGCAGTACTTCATCGGCGTCCAGCTCGGCTGGGCCAAACCCACGGTCAGCTCGGCCGCGACCGTCCAGGACCTGATCCTGCCCGCCATCGTCCTCGGCCTGGGCTCCTTCGCCTACGTCCTGCGGCTGACCCGCACCAGCGTGATCGAGAACATGAGCGCGGACTACGTGCGCACGGCCACGGCCAAGGGCCTGTCCCGCTTCAAGGTGGTCCGGGTGCACATCCTGCGCAACTCGCTGATCCCCGTCATCACCTTCCTCGGTGCGGACCTCGGCGCCCTGATGGGCGGCGCGATCGTCACCGAAGGCATCTTCAATGTGCCCGGTGTCGGCAACCGGCTCTACCGGGCCGTCCTGTCGGGAGAAGGTCCGACGGTAGTTTCGATCGTCACCGTTCTGGTGCTGATCTACTGCCTCTCCAACCTGCTCGTTGACCTGCTGTACGCCTGGCTTGACCCGAGGATCCGCTATGACTCCTGATCAGAACACCGCAAAGCACAGAACGGCCGCTCCTTCGCAGCGGCACATGGAGCACTTCGTCGCGGACTTCTCCGAGACGCCGCTGCAGGCCACCGACAAGGTCAAGGAAGACAAGGCACCCCTGAGCCTCTGGGGCGAAGCCTGGAAGAACCTGCGCAAGCAGCCGCTGTTCCTGATTTCGGCCTTCCTGATCCTCGTCGTCGTGATGGTGTCGCTGTTCCCCGGGCTGTTCTCCCAGATCGATCCGACGTCCGAGGCCTGCCAGCTGGCGAACTCGGACGCGGGCGCGGCGCCGGGCCACCCGCTGGGGTTCACCCAGCAGGGCTGCGACGTCTACGCCCGTGTCATCTTCGGCACCAGGTCCTCGGTGACCGTGGGCCTGTTCACCACCCTCGGCGTGCTCCTGCTCGGCGGCGTCATGGGTGCCCTGGCCGGCTACTACGGCGGCTGGGTGGACGCCGTGCTGGCGCGCATCAATGACATCTTCTTCGCGCTGCCGCTGATCCTGGGCGCCATTGTGCTTATGCAGCTGCCGATGTTCCGGACCAACCGCACGGTCTGGACCCTGGTGCTGATCCTGGTCACCTTCGGCTGGCCGCAGATTGCCCGCATCACCCGCGGAGCCGTGATCGAGGTCCGCAACGCCGACTTCGTCACCGCGGCCCGGTCGCTGGGTGTTTCGAAGTTCGGTGCGCTGATGCGCCACGTCATGCCGAACTCGCTGGCCCCGATCATCGTCGTCGCCACGATTTCGCTGGGCACGTTCATCGTGGCCGAATCCACGCTGTCCTTCCTCGGCATCGGGCTGCCGCCCAGTGTCATGTCGTGGGGCAACGATATCCAGTCGGCGCAGGCCTCGCTGCGGTCCAACCCGATGCCGCTGCTCTACCCGGCCATCGCGCTGTCCATCACCGTCCTGAGCTTCATCATGCTGGGCGATGCCCTGCGCGATGCTCTCGATCCCAAAGCGCGCAAGCGATGAAAGGGGACGCCATGAACTCCTCTGTCGAAATCCTGGAAGTGGACGACGTTGCTGAGCGCCCGCTGCTTGAAATCAGGGACCTGGCGATCAGCTTCGCCACCAGCAACGGCGAGGTCCAGGCCGTGCGGAACGCGCACCTGACCATCATGCCCGGCGAGACCGTCGCCATTGTCGGCGAGTCCGGCTCCGGCAAGTCGACGACGGCGCTGGCCGCCATCGGGCTGCTCCCGGGCAACGGCCGCGTCTCGGCGGGCCAGATCCTGTTCGACGGCGAGGACATCTCCCACGCCAGCGAGAAACGGATGATCGAACTCCGCGGAAACAGCATCGGCATGGTCCCGCAGGACCCGATGTCCAACCTGAACCCGGTCTGGAAGATCGGCGACCAGGTCCGCGAGACGCTGAAGGCCAACGGTCTCCCCAGCGGCAAGGACGACGTCGCGAAGGTCCTCTCCGAGGCCGGGCTGCCCGACGCCGCGAGGCGCGCCAAGCAGTACCCGCACGAGTTCTCCGGCGGCATGCGCCAGCGTGCGCTGATCGCCATCGGCCTGTCCTGCCAGCCCCGGCTGCTGATCGCCGACGAACCGACGTCGGCCCTGGACGTGACCGTGCAGCGGCAGATCCTGGATCACCTGGACAAGATGACCAGCGAAATCGGCACCGCCGTGCTGCTGATCACGCACGACCTCGGCCTGGCCGCCGAGCGCGCCGACAAGGTCGTGGTCATGTACCGCGGCCAGGTTGTCGAAGCGGGGCCGTCACTGGAACTCCTGCAGAACCCGCAGCACCCGTACACCCAGCGGCTGGTCGCCTCGGCGCCGTCCCTGGCGTCACGGCGGATCCAGGTGGCCAAGGAACTCGGCGTGGAATCCGACGAACTGCTCGCCCCCAGCGAGGACGTCGTGGTCGAACCGTCCATGCCCGAGGACGTGCTGCGCATTGAAAGCCTGAGCAAGGTCTTCAAGCTGCGCTCCGGCTTCGGCCGGTCCACGGACTTCACCGCGGTGGACGACGTCTCCTTCAGCGTCAAGCGCGGAACGACGACGGCGATCGTGGGCGAGTCGGGTTCCGGCAAGTCCACCGTGGCGCAGATGGTCCTGAACCTCCTGACGCCCACTTCCGGCAGGATCGTGTTCGACGGCGTGGACACCTCCACGCTGAACAGCAAGGAGATCTTCGCGTTCCGCCGCCGGGTACAGCCGATCTTCCAGGACCCCTACGGTTCCCTGGACCCGATGTACAACATCTTCCGGACCATCGAGGAGCCGCTGCGGACCCACAAGATCGGGGACAAGGCCAGCCGCGAGAAGAAGGTCCGCGAACTGCTGGACCAGGTGGCGCTGCCGCAGTCCACCATGCAGCGGTACCCGAACGAGCTCTCCGGCGGCCAGCGCCAGCGTGTCGCGATTGCGCGGGCACTGGCACTGGATCCCGAGGTGATCATCTGTGACGAGGCAGTCTCCGCACTGGACGTCCTGGTGCAGGCACAGGTGCTGAACCTGCTCGCGGACCTGCAGTCCCGCCTGGGCCTGACCTACCTGTTCATCACCCACGACCTCGCCGTGGTCCGCCAGATCGCGGACCACGTGTGTGTCATGGAGCAGGGCAAGCTGGTGGAGACCGGGTCGACGGACGACGTCTTCGACTCGCCGCAGCAGGACTACACGAAGGCGCTGCTCAACGCCATCCCGGGTGCGCGCCTGATGCTGCCCCCGGAAGTCGCCTGACCCGGCCCGTTCCGGACCCAGGCGGCCGTTGTGCTGCCAGTAACGCCGGAAGCCGGCGCCTACCCTGCGGGGCGGGCGCCGGCTTCCGGCGTTAATAGGGCACCTGGCGGTTATTCCGGGCGGCTCTGCGCGGAGCTGCTGGCAGTCTTGGCCTGCAGCCCCATTTCCGTCAGCCTGGTCCCGAGGATGGCGCCCACCTTCTGGTGGCCCTCGGTGCCCAGGTGGACGCGGTCGGTCGCGAACTGCAGCAGGTCATACTTCGTCATCCAGTCGCCGACGCTGACAAACGGGATGCCGTGCTTCGCGGCGACCGTGCCCAGCAGGGTGTCCACCTCGGTGCGGCGTCCGCCGCCGTTGCCGGTGCCGAGGGCCAGCGTGCCGATCATCGCGAGGGTCGCGTCGGGATAGCGCTGGCGGAGGGTGCTGATCAGCTTTTCGGCGTTGGCGGTGATCTTCTCGTCGCTGGCTCCGGTGCCGGCGTCGTTCCCGCCGCCCTGGATGACCACCAGCGGCGGCGAGCCGTAGGGCAGCCGCCAGTCGCCGCGCTCCAGCGCATTGATGTAGTTGCCGGTCTTGGCGTTGGCCGCCACGTAGCCGGTGCCGCCCGCGCCGCAGTAGTAGACGTGGTAGCCCAGCGCGGTGAGCCCCTGGCGGGGCCAGCCGACGGCGGGCGCGGACTGGGAGTCGCCGATGAGCAGCGCCGTGTGGCCGATGTCGCTTACGACGACTTCCTCCCGGCCGCTGGCGGGATTCCGGTAGATCGAACACGGCGGCAGGGCGGACGGATCCGGCCCCGCGGTGGGGGTGGTCAGTTTCGAGGCGCCGCACACATCTGGGTTGTAGGGCTGGGGAGGGGTGGTCTGCCCGCAGCCGCCCAGCAGGACGCCTATGGCGATCATCGGTGCGAGGACACGGAACAGAGCCGAGGCGTTCCGCATGAAGAATCTCCGGGCTGGCTAGCTGCTATCACAGCCATCATGGGGCATCACCGGCCGAAAATCCAGTGACTTTGCTCATAGCCCGCCGCCCGAACCGTGCACTGGCCACGGCGGCCGTCGGGCCGTCGGATCGGTGATTTTAGGCCAATAAATGACCTAGCGTTTAGAATGGTAGTAGGTGCCCTGTGCCAAAGGGGCGTATCCGTCGTGCGTTCCGGTTGGAAATGTCGCGATACCACAGCTGACTTCACCACTGAATCGAGCAATAACGCATGTCTGAAACCACCACCAACACCGCGGTAGCCACTGCATCGCGCAGTGACCTGCGCAACGTCGCGATTGTGGCCCACGTTGACCACGGCAAGACCACGCTGGTCGACGCCATGCTCAAGCAGACCAACTCCTTTGCCGCGCACAACCACCTCGAAGACCGGGTCATGGACTCCGGTGACCTCGAGCGTGAAAAGGGCATCACCATCCTGGCCAAGAACACCACCGTGGCCTACAACGGACCGTCCTCCAAGGGCGAGACCATCACCATCAACGTCATCGACACCCCCGGCCACGCCGACTTCGGTGGCGAGGTCGAGCGCGGCCTGTCCATGGTCGACGGCGTCGTCCTCCTCGTCGACGCATCCGAGGGCCCGCTGCCCCAGACCCGCTTCGTCCTGCGCAAGGCCCTCGCCGCGCACCTCCCGGTGATCCTCCTGGTCAACAAGACCGACCGTCCCGACGCCCGGATCGAAGAAGTCGTCCACGAGTCCATGGACCTGCTCCTGGGCCTGGCCTCCGACCTCGCCGACGAAGTTCCGGACCTGGACCTGGACAAGATCCTCAACGTCCCGGTCGTCTACGCCGCCGCCAAGGTCGGCCGCGCGTCCCTCGAGCAGCCGGCCGACGGTTCGGCTCCCGACAACGAGGACCTCGAGCCGCTCTTCCAGGCCATCATCGAGCACATCCCGGCCCCGACCTACAACCCGGACGGCGTCCTGCAGGCCCACGTCACCAACCTTGACGCCTCTCCGTTCCTCGGCCGCCTCGCGCTGCTGCGTATCTACAACGGCACCCTGCGCAAGGGCCAGACCGTCGCCTGGGCACGTGCCAACGGCGAAATGAAGAGCGTCAAGATCACCGAACTGCTGGCCACCAAGGCACTGGACCGCGTACCGGCCGAGTCCGCCGGCCCCGGTGAGATCGTCGCCGTCGCCGGCATCGAGGAGATCACCATCGGTGAGACCCTGACCGACGTCGACAACCCGCAGCCGCTGCCGCTGATCACCGTTGACGATCCGGCCATCTCCATGACCATCGGTATCAACACCTCGCCGCTGGCCGGCCGGGTCAAGGGCGCCAAGGTCACCGCCCGCCAGGTCAAGGACCGCCTGGACAAGGAACTGATCGGTAACGTCTCCATCAAGGTGCTCCCGACCGAGCGCCCGGATGCCTGGGAAGTCCAGGGCCGTGGCGAGCTTGCGCTGGCCATCCTGGTTGAGCAGATGCGCCGCGAAGGCTTCGAACTGACCGTCGGCAAGCCGCAGGTTGTCACCAAGACCGTCGACGGCAAGGTCCACGAGCCGATGGAGCACATGACCATCGACGTGCCGGAAGAGTACCTCGGCGCCGTCACCCAGCTCATGGCCGCCCGCAAGGGCCGCATGACCAACATGGCGAACCACGGCACCGGCTGGTGCCGCATGGAATTCATCGTTCCGGCCCGTGGCCTGATCGGCTTCCGCACCAAGTTCCTCACGGACACCCGCGGCGCCGGCATCGCAGCATCCATCTCCGAGGGCTACGAGCCCTGGGCCGGCCCGATCGAGTACCGCACCAACGGTTCGATGATCGCCGACCGCGCCGGTGTTGTGACGCCGTTCGCCATGATCAACCTGCAGGAACGCGGCTCCTTCTTCGTCCGCCCCACCTCCGAGGTCTACGAGGGCCAGATCGTCGGCGAGAACTCCCGCGCCGACGACATGGACGTCAACATCACCAAGGAAAAGAAGCTCACCAACATGCGTGCCGCTTCCTCCGACACCTTCGAGAACCTGACGCCCCCGCGCGACCTGACCCTCGAAGAGTCCCTCGAATTCGCCCGCGAAGACGAGTGCGTCGAGGTCACCCCGGAGTCCATCCGCATCCGGAAGCTCATCCTGGACGTCAACCAGCGCGCCAAGTCCAACCGGGCCCGCGCGAAGTCCTAGTAGCAGCGTCCCGAGTTTCGGCGACGGATAATTCGTGAATAGAAGAGCTGCCGGTACGGCGCGCGGTATATCCGCCGCCGTGCCGGCAGCTCTTTTTGCTGCCCTGGCGGGTACCGCACTGCACCGGCACGGCGTCCTGGTGGCCGGGGTGGATGTGCCCTCCGGGGCGCTGGCCGCTCTGGTGCTGCTGGGCGCGGTCCAGCTGTGGCTCGGGGCGGCCTTCCGCTCCATCGTCCCGGCGGCGGCCTGCGGGGCGGTCTGCTACGCCCTCACCGGCTGGTGGTCCACGCTGGAGAACGGAAAGCGCCTCGTGATCGGCGACACCGCGGGGAACATCTGGATCTTCGGCATCGCAGTGGTCACCCTCGCGATGCTCGCCTGGTGCCGGCGGTACCGCCCCGCGCAGGCCTAGCGTCCCGGCCCCCGCGCCCCTCCCGGGGGACATGCCCATTCTTCGCCTGCGCCAATGGACATAGTGGCACTATGTCCATCCCTGGCCCGGTGCGGGGGACATGCCCACTGCTGACCGGTGGACATGCCCTCCGCGGGCCCGGTGGGCCGGACATGCGCGTTGTGCACATAGCGGCGGGAAGCACTGTCGGCGCCGCGACCCACGCGGGCACCATGACCGCATGGCCAACATCATGGAAGTGCTTTCAACGTATGACGGCGTCGCCCGCGCCAAACATCTCGCTGCCGCCGGAGTCTCGGATTTCCAGCTCCAGGCCGCCCTCGCCCGGGGTGCCGTTTCCCGGGTGGCCCGGGGCGTGTACGCGATGCCCGACGCCGACGCCGGACTCGTCTCCATCCGCTCACTGCCGGCAGAACCCGGCTGCGTCACTGCCGCGCAGCTGGCACGGGCTCTGGGTACTGGAACCGGCAGCGGAGCCGCATATCTCCTTGCCGCACAGCAGGCGCTATCCGGGGTTCGTGTGCCACAGATCGGCCGCCCCGCCCACCCTGCTGGATTCCGTGGTTCAAAGCCTGCGCTGTCTGCCCGAGCTCGACGGCCTGGTCATCGCCGAATCCGCCGTCGTGCTCAAAGGAATCCCGCTCCGGGAGCTGCGCCAGCGGCTCGCACGGTCGGAACGACGCGCGGGAGCGCCGGATCGTGGCGGGGATTGTCCCGCAGTCGCAGTCCATTATTGAGTGCATGGCCAGGTTCCTGCTGCGGCGCGCAGGCTTCCATGTCGAATCGCAGGTCAACATCCCCGGCATGGGGCACCTTGACCTGATGGTTGACGGCCGGCTCGGCATCGAGACCGACGGTGCAGGCTTCCACATGGACAAGGCAAGTTTCGAGGAAGACCGGCGGCGGTGGAACGTCACCACCAGGCTGGGCATCCCGACCCTGGTTGTCAGCTATCCGTTCCTGAAGAATCACCCGCAGGAGTTCATTGCCCTGGTCAGGGAGGCGCTGAACAGGCTCGCCGCAGCCGCTTAGCAACGGACATGCCCTCCCACGGCCGGGTGCCGGCCTCTGAGCACGTCCAATTTCCGATGCCCACCATGGACATGTCCCACGTTCGCAGCACCCACGGTGGACATGTCCCACGTTTGCAGCCACGACGGGGACATGTCCCACGCAGGCTGCAAGGAATGGACATAGTGGCATTATGTCCACCGGTCGAGGGCAGGCCCTGGAACTTGGTTGAGATCCTTTCGGTGTTGTAGCAGTGGATGTATTCGTGAAGAGCCGCGGCCAGTAGCGTCGGTGCTGATGAACCGGACGCGGTGGAAGAGCTCTCCCTTGAGGTGTCCGAAGAAGTTCTCTATCAGCGCGTGGTCGTAGCAGTTGCCCTTGCGGGACATCGATTGAACCGCACCGGCACCCTCCAGAAGAACGCGCCAGGAGACGTGCCGGTACTGGAAACCCTGATCTGAATGCACCAGCGGTTTCTGCCCGTCCTCGAGCGTGGTCAGGGCCTCGCGCAGCGACGTGTTGGTCAGCTCCAGGTTCGGGGTTGAGCTGATCGGTGTGGGAGATGATCTGCCGGTCGAAGAGGTCCATGACCGGGGAAAGGTAGAGCTTGAGGTCGCCGACGGTGAACTCGGTCACATCCGTCACCCACTTCTGGTTGGGTGCATCAGCGTCGAACTCGCGGTTCAGCACGTTCGTGGCTATCGTGCCATGCCCGCCCTGGTAGGAGTTGTACCGCTTCCTCCGCAGGACCTGGCAGACCAGCCGCAGCGCACGCATGAGCTTCAGCACGGTCTTCTTCGCGACCGTCCATCCTTGCCTGGCCAGTTCGGTATGGATGCGACGGTGCGCGAAGACGACCGTGGCTCTACTCGAAAATCTCCGTGACTGCGGCCTTGAGTGCCGCCTGCGGATCGGGGGCCTGGAGGCGGGCATGGTGATAGAAGAACGTGGACCGGGCCAGACCGGCGACGTGCAGCAGAACCGGGAGGGGGAAGTCAGCCTTGAGGGCGATGAGGGTGTGGACCTTCAGCGTCGTTCTTGTGCCCTGAAGGCTCGTACTTTTCGCAGGTAGGCCACTTCCGCCCGCAGCCGATCGATCTCGCGCCGCAGCCGTTCCAGCTCCGGCAACTCCCCGGGAGCGGAGCAACAGGTGGCTGCCGAGGTCTGCCTTTACGCTTCGGACGCAAGGCAGAAACGCCCTCGCGGTGGTAGGCAGCGGATCAGGTTTTTCAGCAGACCGGAAGATGACAAGCCGGCCTCCGCCGCGAGATCCGGGGCGGTCTCACCCGCGAGGAACTGTACGACCAAGGCGAGCTTGAATTGGAACGAGTACACCTGTTTCGTCGGCTTGGCCACCAGCGCTCCTCGACCATGGATTCTCCACCGGCAGATAGAGAAGCTGCACTGGACGAGTGAGACACACCCAGCACCGCGCGCAGCCGCTTTATCCGCGATGCCCTTCTCAAACAAAGCTACAAGGGCCTCGCGCTGCTCTTCGAATAACGGACTACGTACAGGCATAAAACTGCTCCCCGGCAGTAGGAACTGAATTACCAGTCCAACTTCCGGGGACCAGTTCAAGGGCAGGGGAGGGCATGTCCACTGGTGGGTGCGCGGTGGGGTCCCGGGTCAGGCCCGGCGCGGGCTGCGGCGCGGCGGTGCGGGCGGGACTTCCTTCGCAGCCACCACCAGGGGCAGGGGAATCACGACGTCGGCGCGCCGGGTCCGGACTGTGCACTCCGTGCCGGTGCGCCCCACCAGGTCGCCGAGCGCGTCCGTCAGGCCGCCCTCGATCCGGTACCGGACCACGACGCGGGTGCCCAGCGGGGCGGCGGAAAGGAACTGCTGCGGCGGGGGCGTTGGCGAACTCACCAGTTCATACTAGGACCCTTGAACACAAGGACCTGTGTCCGTGTGACGCCCGGCTAGGTTCGCGGGAACAGGCTGGGAGATAATAGGCTCAGAAGTCAGCAGCCGGCGCTCAGGCCGGGAGCACCATCCGGCGGATCGCCGGAACCAACGTGGAGAGGCAAGGGACGTGACGTACGTAATCGCGCAGCCGTGTGTAGATGTCAAGGACAAGGCATGTATTGAAGAGTGCCCCGTCGATTGCATCTACGAAGGTGAGCGTTCGCTGTACATCCACCCGGACGAATGCGTGGACTGCGGTGCGTGCGAGCCGGTCTGCCCCGTGGAGGCGATCTACTACGAGGACGACACCCCCGAGGAATGGGCGGACTACTACAAGGCGAACGTCGAGTTCTTTGACGTCCTCGGGTCCCCGGGCGGCGCCGCGAAGATCGGCAACACCCACACGGACCACCCCATGATTGCCGCCCTGCCGCCGCAGAACCAAGAGAGCTAGGGCGGCGCTTCGGTGACATCCGCGGTGCGCAGCTTTGGCCTCAGCCTGCCCGACTACCCGTGGGAGGCGATGGCGCCGTACCTGGCGCGGGCAGCCGAACATCCCGGGGGAGCGGCCAACCTCTCCATCGGAACCCCGGTGGACCCCACGCCCGCGGTCGTGCAGGACGCGCTCCGGGCCGCTGCCAACGCCCCCGGCTACCCCACGGTCCACGGCACCCCGGCGCTCCGGGAGGCCATCGCATCGTGGTTTGACCGCCGCCGCGGCGTGCCCGGCCTCGACCCGCAAAACGTCATGCCCACCGTGGGATCCAAGGAACTCGTGGCCTGGCTCCCGTTCCTCCTCGGGCTCAAGGCGGGCGACGTCGTCGTCCGCCCCACTGTCGCGTACCCCACCTACGACATCGGGGCCACCTTCGCCGGCGCCGAGCAGATCGCCGCGGACGACCTCGACGAACTCGACCCCGCCACCCGCGCCCGTGTCCGCCTGGTCTGGGTCAACTCCCCGGCCAACCCGACCGGCAGCGTGCGGGACAAGGCCTCGCTCAAACGCATCGTGGCCCAGGCCCGGGAACTCGGGGCCGTCGTGGCCTCGGACGAATGCTACGCCGAGCTCGGCTGGGGCGAATGGGATGTCCAGCGCGGCGGGTCCCCGGTGCCCAGCATCCTCGACCCCGACGTCGCCGACGGTTCGCATGAAGGCCTGCTGGCCGTCTACTCGCTGAGCAAGCAGTCCAACGTGGCCGGCTACCGCGCAGCCTTCGTCGCCGGGGACCCCGCCATCATGGCGAACCTGGTCAACAGCCGCAAACATGCCGGCATGATCGTGCCCTACCCCGTCCAGGAGGCCATGCGTGTTGCCCTCGGCGACGACGCGCACGTCCTGGCGCAAAAAGATCTGTACCGCGGCCGGCGGGAACGGATCGTGCCGGCGCTGGAGCGCTTCGGGCTGACGATCCACGGCTCCCGGGCCGGACTGTACCTCTGGGCCACCGCCGGCGAGGACACCTGGCATACCGTGGGCCGGCTCGCGGACCGCGGAATCGTCGTCGGCCCCGGGGTCTTCTACGGCGATGCCGGGAACGGTTTCATCCGGGTGGCGCTGACGGCAAGCGATGAGAGGATCGACGCCGCGGCCTCCCGTCTGGCTACGGGCCCGTAACAAAGCTGTGACACGTGCCACAACTGGCACGTTTTGGGCGGTTCCGGGCGGCCTTGAATTAGTGCCACCCGGAAACTGCCGGTAGTCTTTAACTGACTATCAATGGTGGCTTTCCACAAGAAGGCAGCGCAGCCGTTGGAATCCGTGTCCAAAACAGGTTCCGCAGGCGGCTTCACCAGAAGTTGGACCAGCTTTCTACAGAGGCCCCGACGCCTCAGAGGAGACTCCATGACTGAGACCACCAGCGCAACCCTGCGCCATGCCGGCGGCGAGCTCGAACTCCCGCGCATCCAGGTTGTAGAAGGAAACGAAGGCTACGACGTTTCCAAGCTGCTGAAGCAGACCGGTGCCGTTGCTTTTGACCCCGGTTTCATGAACACGGCGGCCACGACGTCCGCCATCACCTACATCGACGGCGACGCCGGCATCCTGCGGTACCGCGGCTACCCGATCGAGCAGCTCGCCCAGCACTCGAGCTTCCTGGAAGTCTCCTACCTGCTCATCTACGGCAACCTGCCGACCCCCACCGAGCTGGAAGCCTTCGACCAGCGGATCCGCCACCACACCCTGCTGCACGAAGAGCTCAAAGGCTTCTTCAGCGGCTTCCCGCGGGACGCGCACCCCATGCCGGTGCTGTCCTCGGCCGTGTCCGCGCTCTCCACGTTCTACCAGGACTCGCTGGACCCGTTCAACGCCGAGCAGGTGGAAGTCTCCACCTACCGCCTGCTGGCCAAGATGCCGGTCATCGCCGCCTACGCCCTGAAGAAGAGCATCGGCCAGCCGATGCTCTACCCGGACAACTCCCACAACCTGGTGGAGAACTTCCTGCGCCTGAGCTTCGGCCTTCCGGCCGAGCAGTACGAGGTGGACCCGGTCGTCGCCAAGGCCCTGGACCTGCTCCTGATCCTGCACGCCGACCACGAACAGAACTGCTCGACCTCCACGGTCCGGCTGGTCGGCTCGTCCAACGCCAACCTCTTCGCCTCCGTGTCCGCCGGCATCAACGCCCTCTTCGGCCCCGCCCACGGCGGCGCCAACGAGGCCGTGCTGAAGATGCTGCGCCAGATCCAGGCCGACGGCACCAAGCCCGAGGACTACATGGAGAAGGTCAAGAACAAGGAGGACGGCGTCCGCCTCATGGGCTTCGGACACCGCGTCTACAAGAACTACGACCCGCGCGCCAAGATCGTCAAGGCCACGGCACACGAGATCCTCACCAAGCTCGGCGGCAACGACGAGCTCCTGGAGATCGCCCTGCGCCTCGAAGAGAAGGCCCTGAACGATGACTACTTCATCCAGCGCAAGCTCTACCCGAACGTGGACTTCTACACCGGCCTGATCTACAAGGCCATGGGCTTCCCGGAGAAGATGTTCACCGTGCTCTTCGCGATCGGCCGCCTGCCGGGCTGGATTGCCCAGTGGCGCGAAATGATCAGCGACCCCAACACCAAGATCGGCCGCCCGCGCCAGCTCTACATCGGCGAGCCGGAGCGCAACTACCCTTCGGTGTAGTTCCCCCAGCACCACGGCAGTACGACGCCGGCCGCGCACCTCAGACGAGGAGCGCGGCCGGCGTTTTTTGTTCGGAGTGTACGGCTCAGGCGGTGTAGCCCTGGGGGTTGTTCTTCTGCCAGCGCCAGTGGTCCTCGCACATTTCGTCGACGGTCCGGGTGGTGGACCAGCTGAGGTCCGCCAGGGCCGAGGACGCGTCGGCCCAGAACGCGGGCAGGTCCCCGGGCCGGCGGGCGGCGATCTCGTACGGGATGGACTTGCCGGCGGCTTTTTCGAAGGAGCGCAGCACCTCGAGCACGGAGGAGCCGGTGCCCGAGCCGAGGTTCCAGCGGTAGACCCCGGCCCGGCCGCTGATGTGCCCGAGCGCGGCGACGTGGCCTTCGGCGAGGTCGACGACGTGGATGTAGTCCCGCTGGCAGGTCCCGTCCGGGGTGTCGTAGTCGCCGCCGAAGACCATCAGCTTTTCGCGCCGGCCGACCGCGACCTGCGCGATGAACGGGACCAGGTTGTTCGGGATGCCCTGCGGGTCCTCGCCGATCCGGCCGGAGGGGTGCGCGCCGACCGGGTTGAAGTAGCGCAGCAGCGCGATGTGCCAGCGCGGGTCCGCGGCGCCGAGGTCCGCGAGGATGTCCTCGACCTGTTCCTTGGTCCGGCCGTAGGGGTTGTTCGCGCCGATCTCCATCTTCTCCAGGTACGGGCTGGGGTTGTGCTCGCCGTAGACCGTGGCGGAGGAGCTGAAGACGATGGAGCGCACGCCGTGGCGGTCCATCACGCGGAGCAGGTTCAGGGTGCCGACGAGGTTGTTGTGGTAGTAGCGCAGGGGTTCCCGGACCGATTCGCCGACGGCCTTGAGCCCGGCGAAGTGGATCACGGCATCGATCGCGTGTTCGGTGAAGACGGCGTCGACGGCGGCCTCGTCCACGAGGTCCGCGCGGTGGAACACGGCGGGGGTGCCGCTGAGCTCGGCGACCCGGCGCAGTGCCTCCTCGCTGGAGTTCACCAGGTTGTCGAGGACCACCACTTCATGGCCGGCTTCCTGCAGGGACAGCACGGTGTGCGAACCGATGTAACCGGTGCCGCCAGTAACCAGAATTCTCATGCTTCCTAGGCTATCCCACCTCCGGTCCCCGACGGCGGCGACCGCACCGACGGCGGTGACCGCACCCCGGGCGGTGTGCCCCGCCGTCGGACGGGCGCATCCGTGCTAAAAAAGACTAATGCCCAAATTTGTCGACGCCGCATTACGGCGCCAGGAAGTGGTCCAGGCGGTTTTCAGGATCGTGGCAGCAGACGGACTCGAGCGGGCGTCGCTCCGGGAAGTCGCCGACGAGGCCGAGCTCGCCGTCGGATCCGTCCGGCACTACTTCGCCAGCAGTGATGAGCTGCTGGCCCACTCCTTCGGCGTCGTCGTCGACCGGATCGTCGGGCGGCTCACGGCAGCCGACGACCGGCTGGGCGGCCTGCTGCCGGGTACCGCGGACCACCATGAGGCCGTTTTAACACTGCTGGGCGAGGTCCTGCCGCTGGACGAGGAACGGGCCGTCGACGCGTGCGTCTGGATGGCCTTCAAGAACGCCGCCAGGACGAAACCGTTCCTGGCCCCGGAAGCCGACCGGAGCCACCGCGCCGTCGCCGCGATTGTGGGCAGGCTTGTGATGGAACTGACGGCCGCCGACGGCGGAGAGGGCGCCCCGACGGCCCAGGACGCGGGTCCGGACCAGCAGCTGCTCGTCACCGAGGCCGAACGGCTGCTCGCCACCCTGGACGGGCTGACGATGCACGCGCTGCTGCAGCCCGAATGGATGACGGCCCGGATGTGCCGGGACGTGCTGGAGGCCCATCTGGCCGGACTGGGCAACCGTGTTCCCCGCCATTAACCTGCGTTAGCGTGGGGAATACACTGGAATAGTACGTCTTGCCAAGGAGGCTATCGGATGCACCACACAGGCGGACCTGGCTGGCGGATAACAATGGACACTTCCGGTCCCATGCTCATCGCACTGTATGTCCGCGACGCCGCCGGCCTGGACAGCGCCGGGCATCCGGCACTGTGCCACGTGGCCCCAAAGATCCGGTCCTCCGACCACACCCACCTCATCGCCGAAGTAGGCGGCGCCGGCGCGCTGAAGACCGAATGGGAGGCCTGGTGGGAGCAGCTCCTCAAGGCGCATCCGGAGATGTCGCCCGAACTGGGACCGCCCGGCTTCCGGGCCTTCAGCAATTCACCCGCGCTCCGGCGCGTGCTGCAGGCGCACTTCGGTGCGGCCTTGTCCTGGGCCAGGGAACGCCGCGGCGAGTACGTCGCGCTCGAGGCTGAACGGGAGGCCGGCGGCGGAGTGCAGCTGCTGACCGACATGGTGGACGACAGGCTGCTGGAAGTGGGCCGTGCCGCCCGTGATTTCAACCTGACCATCATCGAGCTGCCGCTGGCCGAGCCGCGGGCCTGGTACCTCGAGCCGGACAAGATCCTGATGAGCCGGGAGCTGCTCGCCCAGCCGGAACTGTTCCGCAGCTACGTGCAGCCCGTGGTGGACCTGCTGGTCTGAGCCGTCGGGCTACTGCGCCGGTGCCTCGGCGAGGGTCACCCGGACCTGCCCCGCGGGAGCATCGTCCGGCTGCCAGCCGTTCCGGGTCTCCCGGGTCCAGCCGCGGCCGTCGGCCTGTACCGCGGAGATGGACAGCCCCTTGGCGTTGGCCACGGCCCACTGCGCCACCGCCCACGTCTGCGTGCCTTCGGCTTCTACCACCAGGGTGTTGCCCTCCACGCTGACCGGCAGGGTACCGAACGCCTCGGACAGCCGTTCCTGCGCGGCGGCGGGGTCGCCGGCCTCGTCAGGGGCGCGCAGGGTGCAGTCCAGCCCGGCGGCGGTCTGCCCGGTCAATGAGGACGCGAACGCGCGGGCCATCACCTCATGCTGGGCGTACGCCTGCGGGTAGGCCGAGCGCTGGACGCGTTGCGCGGCGTCGGTGATTTCCAGCGATTCATAGCCCGGGACCTTCACAAGGGCGTCGTAGAAGGCGTTGCTCGCATGGTACGGATCGATGACCTGTTCCGCGGTGCCCCAGCCCTGGGAGGGCCGCTGCTGGAACAGCCCGCGGGAGTCCGGTCCGGCCTGGTCGCCGTGGCCGATGTTCCGGAGCTTGGACTCCTGCATGGCCGTGGCGAGCGCGATGCTGGCCGCCCGGGCCGGCAGCCCGCGACGGACCGCGACGGCGGTGATGAGGGCCGCGTTGGCGGCCTGGTCCGTGGCGAGTTCGGCCTTCCCGCTCCCTGCGGCGGTGCAGCGCTCGGTAATCAGGGTCTCCGAGCGGTCAAGGAACGCCACCGCCGTGTAGATCCCGCCGACGACCATTGCCAGCGTCAGCAACAGCACAATCCGCCGCCGCCAGCTGCCTCTGCGTGCCAAGTAAGTACTCCCTCAGGCCCGCAGGCCGGTCCGTTCGCGAGCCGGTCGGCCCGCAGTCCAACCCTAGTTGGTGTGCAGGGCCTCGTTGAGTTCGACGGTCTGCCCCTTGCGGGGCAGCGCTTCAACCTCGCCGGTGGACGAGTTGCGCCGGAACAGCAGGTTGGGGACGCCGGAGAGCTCGACGGCCTTGACGATCCGGCTGGTGTCCTCGCCGTCGGCGTCCCGGGGCCCGATCACGCGGACGCGGGTGCCCGCAGTGACGTACAGCCCGGCCTCGACGACGGAGTCGTCGCCGATGCTGATGCCCACGCCGGAGTTGGCGCCCAGCAGGACGCGCTCGCCCAGGGCGATTTTTTCCTTGCCGCCGCCGGAGAGGGTGCCCATGATCGACGCGCCGCCGCCGACGTCGGAACCGTCGCCGGCGACGACGCCGGCAGAGATCCGGCCCTCGACCATGGACGTGCCGAGGGTTCCGGCGTTGAAGTTCACGAAGCCCTCATGCATGACCGTGGTGCCTTCGGCCAGGTGCGCGCCGAGCCGGACCCGGTCGGCGTCGGCAATCCGGACGCCGGAGGGGATGACGTAGTCGACCATCCGGGGGAACTTGTCCACGCCGTAGACGGTCACGGCGCCGCGCTTGCGCAGCAGGGCCCGGGTCAGTTCGAAGTCCTCGACGGCGGCGGGGCCGAAGTTGGTCCACACCACGTTGGGGAGCTTGCCGAAGATGCCGTCGAGGTTGATGCTGTTGGGCCGGACCAGCCGGTGCGAGAGCAGGTGGAGGCGCAGGTAGGCGTCCGCGGTGTCCGCCGGTGCCTCGTCGAGGTTGATCTGGACGAACACGACCTTCTGCTCGGTGCCGCGGTCCGCGTCGCTGCCGTTGGCCGCGATGTCGCTGAGGCTCTGGTCCGCGTCGGCGGCGTCGCGAAGGTGTTCCGCCGCGATGCCGAGGGCCGGTGCCGGGTACCAGACGTCCAGTACGGTGGCCGCGCCGTTGCGGGTGGAGATGGTGGCGACCCCAAAGCCGAAGGCGGAGCGGGCGTCGGCGGGGGAGGCGGAGCGGGGGGCGGCGGGCACAGCGGAGGAAGCAGTCTCAGTCATTCTCCAAGTCTATAGAGGGCGTCCGCGGTGGCTGAAACTCAAGACGCCCACGTGACCCGGGAGCGCTGGCGGATAAAGTGGAACCGTGACTGCCCAGGAATCCACTGCCCAGACCCCGCGCCTGCAGGCGCCCGCCCGCCTAGACCTCCGCCAGGACGTCGCGCTGCTGACCGCCGCCCTGATTGACATCAACAGCGTCTCCGGCAACGAAACGACGCTCGCGGACGCCGTGGAACATGCCCTCCGCTCGGTCCCGCAGCTGGACCTGGTCCGGGACGGTGACTCGATCATCGCCCGCACCAACCTCGGCCGCGCCGAACGGGTGATCCTGGCCGGGCACCTCGACACGGTGCCGCTGCCCATCACCGAGGGATCCCTTGGCACCGTTCCGTCCTACTGGCCCTCCGGCGCCCCCGGCGAGGGCATCCTCTACGGCCGGGGCACCACCGACATGAAGGGCGGCGTCGCGGTCCAGCTTGCGCTCGCTGCCGGCCTGTTCGACGGCGGCGGGGAACCGGCCAGGGACGTCACCTTTGTGTTTTACGACCATGAGGAAGTCGAGGCCGTCAAGAGCGGACTCGGCCGGCTGGTGCGCAACCACGGCGGCCTGCTGGGCGGGGACTTCGCGATCCTGCTGGAACCCACGGACGGCACAGTGGAGGGCGGCTGCAACGGCACCATCCGCTTCGAGGCCTCCACGGTCGGCGAGGCGGCCCACTCGGCCCGCGCCTGGATGGGCAGCAACGCGATCCACGCCGCGGCGCCGATCCTGGCCCGGCTGGCCGCGTACGAGCCGCAGACCGTCAACGTGGACGGACTGGACTACCGGGAAAGCCTCAACGCGGTCAAGATCAACGGCGGCACCGCCGGCAACGTCATCCCGGACCGTTGCGTCGTCGAAATCAATTACCGCTTCGCCCCGGACAAGACGCCGGACGACGCTGAGGCCCATGTGCGGGATCTGCTGGCGGGGTTCGACGTCGTCCGGACCGACAGCGCCGCCGGTGCGCGCCCGGGACTGACCCACCCGGCCGCGGCGTCCTTCGTCGCCGCGGTGGGCGCCGAGCCGAAGCCCAAGTACGGCTGGACCGACGTCGCGCGCTTCAGCGAACTCGGCATTCCCGCGGTGAACTTCGGGCCGGGGGACCCGCTGCTGGCGCACAAGGACAACGAGCACGTCGACGCGGACGCGATCCGTGAGTGCCTGCGGGCGCTGCGGAGCTGGCTCGCGGCCTAGCGCCCGCGGTTCAGCGCCGGCGGCCCGGGCCAACCGGCCTGGCGCCGCCCAACGCAAAAGGTCCGGACCCCCGACGGGGTCCGGACCTTCGTGCGTTGCGGGTGGACTACTTGACGGTGATCCCGGCAGCGGGGACATGCGCCACGCCGCCGGCGGCCTTCTTGGAACCGCGGCGCTCGATCCAGATGGCCAGCCGCGACACGGAGAAGTTGATGGCGATGTAGATGGCCGCCGCGACGAAGAACACCGGGAACAGGTACTCCGGGCCGAGGAAGTCGGCCATGATCTGCACCTTCCGCAGCAGTTCCTCGTAGGAAACGATGTAACCCAGCGACGTGTCCTTCAACAGCACCACTAGCTGCGCCACGAGCGAGGGCAGCATGCGGCGGATCGCCTGGGGCAGTTCGATGCTGCGCCGGGAAGCGAAGCTGGTGAGGCCGATCGCGAGGCCGGCTTCGCGCTGGCCCTTCGGCAGGGACTGGATGCCGGCGCGGATGATCTCGGCAAAGATCGCCGAGTTGTACAGTACGAGGCCCGCGACGACGGCGACGAAGGAGCCGGTCGCGAACACGAGGAGCACAAAGAACATCATCAGGACCACGGGCATGCCGCGCAGGAATTCCAGCACGATCCGGGTCGGGATCCTGATCCAGGCCACATCGGAGATGCGCATGAGGCACAGCACGAGCCCCAGCGGGAACGCGATCACGGCGGCCACCGCGGCCGCGCTGAGCGTGGCCAGGATGCCGTTGCCGATCAGCGCCCAGACGTCCGGGATCTGGAAGACCTCCCAGCGCTTTGCTTCGAAGATTCCCTGCTGGGCCAGGATGGAGATGGCCCAGGCGAGGAGACCGGCGATCGCGACGATGCCGATGATGGAGCCGATCAGGGAAATGCGGCGGGCTTTGGGCCCGGGGACGTCGTAAAGGACCGAGCTCATCGGGCGATCGCCACCTTTCGTTCAACCACGGTGGCCAGGTAGCCAAGCGGGACGGTTATCAGCAGGTAGAAGAAGGCGACGCCGACCAGGACCCACAGCACGGCGTCGCCGTGCGCGTTGGCGAGCTGCCGGCCGTAGCCGAAGAGCTCCAGCACGTAGAACGCGCCTGCCACCGAGGAGTTCTTCACGAGTGCGATCAGGATGTTGATCATGGGCGGGATCACCGTGCGCAGGGCCTGCGGGAGGATGATCAGGTTGAGGACCTGGCTGAACTTCATGCCGATGCTGCGGGCGGCCTCGGCCTGGCCGACCGGGACGCTGTTGACGCCCGAGCGCACGGCTTCGGCGATGAAGGCCGAGGTGTAGGCGCTCAACGCGATGATGGCGGCGACTTCGAACTGCTGGAATGTCACCCCGAGGCGGGGCAGCACCACGGCCGCGAAGAAGAAGGCGATGGTCAGCGGGGTGTTCCGGACGATCTCCACGTACGCCATGCTGAAGCCGCGGAGGGCGGCGATGGGTGAGACGCGGGCCGCCGCGAGCACGGTGCCGAAGATCAGTGCGAAGATCCCCGAGACCACGGACAGGAAGAGGGTTCTGAGAAAGCCGTCCCAGTACTGGGGGAGGCTTTCAATGATGACGTCCATAGTTTCCTTCGGCTGCCTTGAGGGGATTCGGGCTGAACATAAGGAGAGGCGGTTGCCGCCGCCGCGCCAGGCGCGGACGACGGCAACCGCCGCACCCGGTTAGTAGCGGTTGATCGCGGGAAGGTCGGGCGCGGTCTTGATGACGGCGCCGGCGGTGGCTTCCCAGGCCTTCTTGTAGGACCCGTCCTTGGCGAAGGTTTCCAGCTGGTCATTGATCCAGTTGCGGAAGACCGTGTCGTCCTTCTTCAGGCCGATGCCGTAAGGCTCCTTGGTGAAGGTCTGGTCCGAGGCCAGCTTGAAGGCGTCCGGTTCCTTGTTCACGAAGCCGGCGAGGATGACGTTGTCGGTGGTGATCGCCTCAACCTGCTTGTTGCGCAGCGGCTCGAGGCAGGCGGAGTAGGTCGCGGCCGGAACCAGGATTGCTCCGTACTTCTCCACGATCGTCGCGGCCGGGGTGGAGCCGGTGACGGAGCAGACATTCTTGCCCTTGACGTCCTCCGGCTTGGTGATGGAGGTGTTGTCCTTGTTCACCATGAGGGCCTGACCGGCCTCGTAGTACGGGCCGGCGAAGGACACTTCGGTCTTGCGCTTGTCGTTGATCGTGTAGGTCGCCACGATGATGTCGACGTCGCCGTTCTTGATGAACTGCTCGCGGTTTGCGGAAACCGTTTCTTTCCATTCGATCTTGTCGGCGGAGATGCCCAGCTTGGCTGCGATCAGCTTGCCGATTTCCACGTCGAACCCGACAGGCTTGCCGTCGAGGCCCTTCTGGCCGAACAGGGGCTGGTCAAACTTGGTGCCGATGACGACCTTGCCGGCGGATGAAAGCTTGGCCATGGTGCTGTCGGCAGCAAAGCTCGGCTTCTCGGCTACGGGCGGGTTGGTAGTGGAGGAGCTGCCGCCGCAGGCGCTCAGGCTGAGGGCCAGAGCTGCGGATGCGGCAACCAGAAGGGATTTCCTTCGGGTCAAAAATGCCTTCATGACATTCCTTTCATTGGACGGCCGCCTCACGGCGGCCAGGGTGCGGTGCGAACTCGGGAGGGGACTCAGTGGGTCAGCAGCTTGGACAGGAAGTCCTTCGCGCGGCTGCTCTTGGGGTTGGTGAAGAACTCTTCGGGGGTGGCGTCCTCGACGATCTGGCCGTCGGCCATGAACACCACACGGTCCGCGGCCTTGCGGGCGAAGCCCATCTCGTGGGTGACCACGATCATGGTCATGCCCTCCTTGGCGAGCTGGATCATCACGTCCAGGACCTCGTTGATCATTTCCGGGTCGAGGGCGGAGGTGGGCTCGTCGAAGAGCATGACCTTCGGCTTCATCGCGAGGGCGCGGGCAATCGCGACACGCTGCTGCTGGCCGCCGGAGAGCTGTGCCGGCAGTTTGGGCGCCTGGTGTCCGACGCCGACGCGCTCCAGGAGCGCCATGGCGTCCTTGTCCGCCTCGGCCTTGGCGATTCCCTTGACCTTGATGGGTCCGAGGGTGACGTTCTCAAGGATCGTCTTGTGGGCGAAGAGGTTGAACGACTGGAAGACCATGCCGACGTCGGCGCGGAGCTTTGCGAGTTCCTTGCCTTCCTCGGGCAGCTCTTTGCCATCGATCTTGATCACGCCGTCGTCGATGGTCTCCAGGCGGTTGATGGCGCGGCAAAGCGTCGACTTGCCCGAGCCCGACGGCCCGATGACAACGACAACCTCGCCCTTTCGGACGTTCATGTTGATGTCCTTCAGGACGTGCAACTGGCCGTAATGCTTGTTCACGGCATTCAGGGAGACGAGCGCGTCGCCAGGCACTTGAGTAGTCATAAGAAGAATCTAGCGAACATTGGCGCTATATGACCGCAATCACTCCGACTTCCTCCAGATCGTGATTCAAGAGATACCTGCAGGTCAGAGTGCCTGCCGGAGACGGCTGCGCCGGGAGGCGGCGTCCGGCGGGCCGGCGCCCGTCCCAAGGGAACCCAAGGATTTCCGCGCTACCCTGTGGGCATGAGTACCGATCCGAAGCGCAGCCAAGGCCACGACCAGAATGGAAAGCAGGCGCCCGAAAAGCGCGACGCACCACCGGTCAACGGAATCCGCCACAAAGGCCCGCTTGAGCTGCGGCGAAAGCAGGCCAGGGTCACGATGTCCGACCAGACCCTGCTGGACACCAAGGGCCCCGGGCAGTTCATCCATACGGATCCGTGGCGCGTGCTGCGGATCCAGAGCGAATTCGTGGAAGGATTCGGCGCCCTCGCCGACCTCGGCCCGGCGGTCAGCGTCTTCGGCTCCGCGCGGACGGTGCCGGGCAGCCCCAACTACGAGCTCGCCGTCGAGGTGGGCCGGAAACTGGCCGAAGCCGGACTCGCCGTTATCACCGGCGGCGGACCCGGATCCATGGAGGCCGCCAACAAGGGCGCCGTGCAGGGCAACGGAGTGTCGGTGGGGCTCGGCATCGAACTGCCGTTCGAGCAGGGCATGAACCAGTGGGTGGACCTGGGCATCAACTTCCGCTACTTCTTCGCCCGCAAGACCATGTTCGTCAAGTACGCCCAGGGGTTCATCGTGCTCCCCGGCGGCCTCGGAACCCTCGACGAGCTCTTCGAGGCCATGGTCCTCGTCCAGACCCGCAAGGTGACGTCCTTCCCGATCGTGCTTGTCGGGACCGTTTTCTGGAGCCCGATGGTCGAATGGATCAAGAACACCCTGGTCGCCGAGGGCATGATGTCGGAAGAGGACCTGGACCTGATCCAGGTCGTGGACGATCCGGCCGCCGCAGTGGACCTCGTCGTGGAAGGGGCGGCCCGCCACCGGAACCCGAACGGCACCGTCCCGGGGAACGGCATCCATAACAGCGGCAACAACACCGGCAGCAACGGCGCCAACAGCGCCGGCCGCGGCACGCGGGCCTGACCGGTCCGCCCGCCGCCGTCTGGCACGATGGAGGGGTGAGCTTCTTCCTGATTTTCCTGGCGATCGTGCTGATCGGCGCCGCAGTCCTGCTGGGCACCGACGTCGCGTCGCGAGTCTTCCGCCGCGGCCGCGCCCGGGGTGACGGCCAGCCCTTCGACGACGGCTTCGACGAGCCGGTGGCCTCCCTGCCTCCCGTCCTCCTCCCGGAGGACCCCGGCCCGTCCGACGTCGACCACCTCCGCTTCGCCATCGGGCTGCGCGGCTACCGGATGGACCAGGTGGACCAGGTGCTGGATGAACTCCGGGACCAGATTGCCGCCAGGGACCGGAAGATTGCGGATCTCGGGGAGGAACTGGAACGCCTGCGCCCGGCCGCGGAGCAGGGCCGGTGAACGTTCCGGTGGACAAACCGGTCAACGACAATCCGGCGGGCAACGCCCCGGTGGATGACGCCGTGGACAACGCGCCCGTGGAGGTCCCGCCGGCGGGCGGCGGACTCGTGGGCCTGAATGCTGCGGTGTGGACCCGCCTGGCGTCGGCAGGCGCGCGCGTGTCCCGGTGGCCGTGGTGGGTCCAGGTGGGCGGGCTGTACCTTGCCTCCCGGCTCGTCAGTGCCTGGATTTTCATGGCTGCGGCCCTGCACCAGGGTGTGAATCCCTGGTTTCCCGCCAAGCCGGACTATTGGGCGTTCGTCAATATCTGGGACGCCCGCTGGTACGGCGAAGCCCTGCAGAACGGCTACCCCGACGTCCTGCCGACGGATGCCGCCGGCAACGTCCAGGAGAACGCGTGGGCGTTCTACGCGTTGTTTCCGATGCTGGGCCGGGTCCTGGCGGGCGCGACCGGGATGCAGCCGGCCCTTGCCCTGACGCTCATCGCCATGGTGTGCGGCCTCGGCGCGGCCCTGCTGGTCTACAGCCTGTTCAGGCACCGGGCCACCCACACCACGGCCTTGTGGGGGACGGTGTTCTTCTCCGCCTTTCCCGTGTCGCCGGTGCTGCAGGTGCCGTACGCGGAGTCGCTGAACCTCCTCCTGCTCGCCGCCGCGCTGCTGCTCGTGGTGCAGCGCCGGTACCTGTGGGCGATGCCCGTCGTCGTGCTGATGTGCCTCTCGCGCCCCACCGGCGTGCCGTTTGCGGCGATGATGGGGCTGCTGCTCCTCTACCGCCTGTGGCAGTGGCGTGCGGCCGGCAGCCCCCGCGGTGAGGCTGCGCCCGCGGGTTCCGGGCTCTGGTCCCTCGCCGGCCTGACCGTGGTCAGCGGGATCGGTGCCCTGCTGTGGCCGGCGATCGCCTGGGCGGTCACCGGGGACATCCAGGCCTACACGAAGACCGAAACCGTGTGGCGGGGCCATGACCTGGTGCCCTTCAAGCCCTGGTTCGACACCGGCATCCTGCTCTTCGGCCCCGTGCTGGGGGTCCTGGCCCCGTTCGTCTTTGTTGCGCTTTTTGTCCTGTTCATGATGTCCCGGCCCGTGGCCGCCCTCGGCACCGAGCTGCGGTTGTGGTGCAGCTGCTACATGGCCTACCTGCTGATCTTCCTGCACCCCCAGACCAGCACCTTCCGGCTGTTGCTGCCGCTCTTCCCGCTGGCCCTCAGCGCCGCGTTGCTCTCCCGTTCGCGGGCCTACCGCGGCGCCGTGGTGGTCATGTTCGTGCTGCTCCAGATCGTCTGGATTGTGTGGCTGTGGGCATGGGCCCCGTTGCCCGGCGGAGGGGACTATCCGCCGTGACGCAAAGCACCTTTTTGCGGTGCCGGCCCGGATCTGCGCGGCGGAGTGGAAAGTCCAACGATTAGCTCCGGGCGCTAAGTTACGCGATAATAGATGCTAAGCAAGGACAAGAAGCAAACTGAGTAGATGGCCCTGATGTTCCCATCACGGCCGCCGGGCAGCTTGATTGACTAAGCGGACGCAGCCCGGCCGGGCTGGTAAGTCACTGGACTAATGGAGGGGATATTCCTTATGGCGGCTATGAAACCACGCACCGGCGACGGCCCGATGGAAGTGACGAAAGAGGGACGAAGCCTCATTATGCGGGTTCCGCTCGAAGGCGGGGGACGGCTCGTCGTTGAGCTCAATTCGGCCGAGGCGACAAACCTCAAGGAATGCCTGGTCGGCGTTACCGAGTAACTTCGCGGACAGCTTCGCACCGGAATTCAGAAGGGCGGGCCGGCAGTCGGTTGACTGCAGGCCCGCCCTTTTCCTGTCCTTCGAACCGAAGCGCGTACTGCCCCGTTGGCTGCGTTCGGGCTGTGGCCCGGCGGCTATTTCTTGACAGCGATCAACAGGCCGTCGCCGGTGGGCAGCATGGCCGAGGCCAGCCGGTCGTCGTCGCGAATGGACTTGCCCACCTGCCGGAGCACCGCCGTGGTGGCGTCCCTGGCCGCGGGGTTGGCGACGCGGTCCTTGTCCAGGGCGTCATTGACCACCAGCAGCCCGCCCCGCTTCAGCAGCCGGACGGCCTGCTCCACGTAGCCGGGGTAGTTCGGCTTGTCGGCGTCGATGAACACGAGGTCGTAGGCGCCGTCGGTCAGGCGGGGGAGGACGTCGCCGGCCCGGCCGGAAATGGTGCGGGTCCGGTTGGCCGGGCTGCCGGCCTCCTGGAACGCTTCCCGGGCCGCCTTGAGGTGTTCGACGTCGACGTCGATGGTGGTCAGCACGGCGTTGGGTCCGAGGCCGCGCAGGATGCACACACCCGAGACGCCGGCGCCGGTTCCGATCTCCACGGCGGTCTGCGCCTTCGACGCGGCAGCGAGCACCGTCAGGACCGCGCCCACGCCGGGGCCGATCGGGGTGACGCCGAGTTCGAAGGACCGTTCGCGCGCGTGTATCAGGACCTCATCCTCGGCAGGCAGATCTTCTGCGTAGGACCAGCTCGTGGACTTATCGGCGCTCATGGGTATCGCTTTCTGGGCGGCAGGGGAGTGTTCATTACAGCCTACTGTGTCCGGCGCGGCCGGGCCGGGAGGCGCCTGTGACGCGGCCGCGACGGCGTCCGGACAGCCTGTTTGCGCCTTGGGCGGAAGTGCGGCCTGCGTCAGGAAATTCCCAGCTTGATTTGAAATGATGGGTATCCGCTCATCCGCGTGATGATCGGCGCCGAACTAGGGGTGCAGGAGCTTGCACCGGCAAGCACCATCCACGGCGTAAGTGCCATCACGAGGGGAGCGGACAATGTCGGCTCAGACAGCTGTCCCTGCAACTGAAGAGTCCCAGCCCGCCGCTGAAGCCGAGTGGGTCCGGCCGACGTGGGAGGAAGTGGTGACCAACCACTCCGCCAAGGTCTACCGGCTCGCGTACCGGCTCACGGGCAACAAGTACGACGCCGAGGACCTCACCCAGGAAGTGTTCGTCCGCGTCTTCCGCTCGCTCGAAAACTTCAAGCCCGGAACCCTGGACGGCTGGCTGCACCGCATCACCACCAACCTCTTCCTGGACCAGGCCCGGCGCAAGAGCCGCATCCGCTTCGACGCCCTGGCCGAGGACGCCGAGTCCAAGCTGCCCGGCCGCGAACCCGGCCCGGAACAAAGCTTCGAATTCAACAACCTGGACCTCGACGTCCAGGCCGCCCTCGAGGAACTGCCCCCGGACTTCCGGGCCGCCGTCGTCCTGTGCGACCTCGAAGGCCTGTCCTACGACGAGGTGGCCGTCGCGCTGGGCGTCAAGCTCGGCACCGTCCGGTCCCGGATCCACCGCGGCCGGACCATGCTCCGGGAGAAGCTCGCGCACCGCGACCCGCGCCCCAAGCAGTCCCTCAAGCCGCGGCTCAAGATGCCGCGCATCGCCGGCCTGCTCTGAACAGGGCGATGAGCCTGCTGAAACGGCTGCTGCGCGGTTTGCCCTGCGGCTGCCCGGGCGGCCGCAGGGGCTCCGCCGCGGGCCGCCGGCAGCACCAGGAGAGATGCGCGGAATGCCGCTTGCAGGAGCGCCGCGAACAGCAGTACCTGGAACGGCTGCGCGGCGCCGCCGTCCCGGCTGCCAGTGACGATCTGACCGCGCGGCTCCTCGCCCGCACCGAGGAACTGGCGCGCGACGGCGCACCCGCGGAGCAGCTGCCGGGCGGGGAACTGCCGATCATGGACGACGGCGCGCGGCACCATAGAGCACGGCACCATGGTGCCCGGCCGGGAGTCCGTGCGGGAGTCCGGCTCGCGGCAGTCGCCGCCGGTGGCGCGACCGCAACCGCTGCCCTGATAGCCGGATCCGCCTACCTGATGGGGGGAACCCCGGCGCCCGCGGAAGCCTCCGGCACGGCATCCGCCTTCCTGCGCGCGGACATGCGGGTCTCTTCAGCCGCCGGGGCCGCCGGCGCCGGAACCGGCTGGAGCCTGACGGGCGAACCCGACATCACACCCTCCGACGCACTCACCGCAGGGCAGCTCGCGGCCCTGCGGGCGCAGGGCTGGTCGTGTCCGGAGCTCCGGGAACTGGGCTTCCATCTGGTCTGGGCCCGCGGCGGCGTCGTGGACGGCACGGACATGGTCGAACTCCGGCTCACCGACGGCCGCTATTTCGCCACGGTGCTCGAGCAGCACAGCGCCGCGCCGCAGCAGGGCACCACAGGCGCCCGGCCACAGGCGCCGGTCAATGTGCTCACGGGCCACCCCGCGACGGCCGACGGCTTCACCGCCGTCAACGTCCAAAGCATGGGAACGCCGGCCGGCAGCGGGCCGGAAACACCCGCGGCGGCCCGGGGCGGGAGGCTCTGGATCAACCCGGCCGCGCCCTTCCGCGCCATTTACCAGAACTCCGCCGGCACCTTCACCTACGTGTCGGATCAGCCCGCCGCCCTGGCCGGCGAGGGTGTGGCGGCCCTCGTCGCTGCGCGCCCGGTACCGCGCCCCGACGCCGCCGCGGCGGACGGAACCACGCCGGACGGCATCACGGCCCGGATCGAGCGGGGCCTGGGCAGAATCCTGAAGCTCCTTGCCCCGTGACAAGCGGCGCAGCCGGCAGCCGCCGTCGTGTGTCCCGGCGGAATCGTCGCTGCTTCGATTGAGAGGGTAATCTTCCTAAAGTGCTTGGAATCAACGGACCGGAGTTTCTACTTCTGCTGATCATCGGACTTCTGGTGATCGGTCCCAGCAGGCTGCCCGAATACACGCAGAAACTTGCCAACATCGTCAAGGAAGTCCGCCGGATGGCCTCCGGTGCGCGGGAACAGATCAAGGAAGAAGTCGGCATCGACATCGATGAGGTCGACTGGAAGAAGTACGACCCCCGGCAGTACGATCCGCGCAGGATCATCAAGGAAGCCCTCCTCGAGGACGACACCAAGCCGGTGAGCGCGGGCGCGCCCGGCGCGGTCCCGGCCGTCGCCGCAGCCACGGCGGCCTCAGCGGAGCAGCGTCCCGTGCGCGTCATCGAGCGCCTGTCCGCAGGCGAGCCGGCACCCTTCGACTCAGAGGCCACCTAGCGCGGCTGCAGCCCCAGCGACATCCCGGTCAGCCCGCGCGGAACAGCGGCGAGCTTGCCCGCAATGCCCAGGAGGGCCACCGCCGCGGGAGTCTCCGGACGTCCGAGCACCAGCGGAACCCCGGCGTCCCCGCCCTCACGCAGCAGGATGTCCAACGGAATCTGCCCCAACAGCGGGACGTCGGTGCCCACCGTAGCGGACAGCCGCTCGGCCAGCACAGCGCCGCCGCCGCTGCCGAAGAGCTCCATCCGGCCGCCGTCGGGCAGCTCAAGGTAGGACATGTTCTCCACGACGCCGGCCACGGACTGCCCGGTCTGCGTCGCGATGGCGCCGGCCCGTTCCGCGACGTCCGCGGCGGCGGCCTGCGGGGTGGTCACGACAAGGATCTGCGCCTTCGGCAGCAGCTGGGCCACCGAGATGGCGATGTCGCCGGTGCCCGGCGGCAGGTCCAGGAACAGCGCGTCCAGGTCGCCGAAGTAGACATCCGTGAGGAACTGCTCCAGGGCGCGGTGCAGCATCGGCCCGCGCCACGCGACCGGCTGGTTCCCGGTGACGAACATGCCGATGGAAATCACTTTGACCCCGTAGGCCACCGGCGGCAGGATCATGTCATCCACCCGGGTGGGGGACTGCGTGATGCCCATCAGGGCCGGGACGGAGAAGCCGTACACATCCGCGTCCACAATGCCCACCCGCAGCCCCTGGGCGGCCAGGGCGCAGGCGAGGTTGACCGTCACGGAGGACTTGCCGACCCCGCCCTTGCCGCTCGCCACCGCGTAGACCTTGGTCAGGGAGCCGGGCTGGTTGAAGGGGATCCCGCGCTGCCCGCCGGGGCCGCGCAGCTGCTCCTTGAGCGCGTCACGCTGGGCCTGCGTCATCACCTTCAGCTCGACGTCGACGGCGGTGACGCCGGGCACGGCGCCCAGCGCCGCTTCGCAGTCGGACGTGATGGTGCCGCGCAGCGGGCAGCCGGCAATCGTCAGGAGCACGGTGATCCGCACCCGCCCGGCCGCGGAGATTTCGACGGAGTCGAGCATTCCCAGATCGGTGATGGGACGGCGGAGTTCCGGGTCGATCACCGTGGCGAGGGCAGCGTGCACGGCCTTGTCGAGGGCGGAGTCCAGGGGGATGTCGCCCGGCGTGGTGCTCATACGGTGAATGCTCAGCTTTCGGGGAAGGTGCGGTGTGCAGGCGAAGCCGGGTTCTCGGGCCGGGTCTCCGCAGGATTCTCCGTGGAAGTGTCCCGCTTGCCGCCGGCCTTGACCCGGGGAATCTGCTGGGTCCGGGGGTTGCGCTGCTTGTCGCGGCGTTCCTTCAGTTTCTCCTTGACCTTGTCCCGCGGCGTCTCATGGGCGCCGGCGGAGGGGTCGTGGGTGCGCAGTTCCTCCTGCGCCTCCAGCATGTCCTCCAGCAGGCTGCGCAGTTCGGCCCGGACGTAGTCGCGGGTGGCGACTTCGCGCAGGGCGATCCGGAGGGAGGCCAGCTCGCGGGTCAGGTATTCGGTGTCGGAGAGGTTGCGCTCGGCACGCTGGCGGTCCTGCTGGAGCGAGACGCGGTCCCGGTCGTCCTGGCGGTTCTGGGCCAGCAGCAGCAGCGGTGCGGCGTAGGAGGCCTGCAGCGACAACATCAGGGTGAGCAGGGTGAAGCCGAGCTCGCGTGAATCGAACTGCCAGTCCAGCGGGGCCCACGTGTTCCACACCAGCCAGAAGATGCAGAACACCGTCATGTAGACCAGGAACTGCGGGGTTCCCATAAAGCGGGCAAAGCCTTCAGTCGTCTGGCCGAAGGCATCCGGGTTCGGGGAGAACTTCGGCAGGATCCGCTGCCGACCGCTCAGGGGCGTGTCGAGGCTGCCTTTGGCGCTGCCCCTGCTGCCGGGCCGGGCGGTGGAGGTTCTGGGGGTGCTGTTCTCAGCCAACGCGGCCTCCAAGCTTCCTTATCGGGGCGTCGTCCTCGTGG
>CAVUHG010000011.1:0-530276 GCA_963741265.1 uncultured Actinomycetota bacterium
ACCAGCAGGCCCAGTTCTTCGAGGTCGGTGTCCAGCACGGCCTGTACACCGCGACCCCGTCGGCCGGGGCCTGACCGCCGCCGGCCGGGCTGGCGAGCAGCCCGGTGAGGAGTTCGACGGGCAGCTCGCGGCGCTCCCGAGGAATCGGGCCCGGGGGCTGTCCCACCGGCCGTGCGCTTCCAGTTCGGCGAGCCGTCCGGCGGCGTCCTGCCCGCGGGAGTCCAGGACAACGTGGCAGCTCCGCGATCAATGCCGGTGAAAACGGCGGCGGCAAGTGTGCCGCGGGTTGCGGCAGATTTCGGCGGCGAGCAGCCCGGGGGGTGGGGGCGGAGACCAGGAGAGCATCCGCGGACCCAACGGCCAGCGCCTCTGGAGCGAGCAGCCCCGGCCGGGACCAGGACGGGAAGCTGGCCCTGCGGCGGGCGCGGAATGATGGACGGGCCTCGACGGAGTATCCGTCCTGGCCGGCGCCGCTTTCAAAATCAACATCGTGAAGCTTGTCCACGTCCAGGTAGCGCCCGGTGGGGACGTCCCGGATCACCTGCGTCGTCCTCCCAGGAGTCCCAGAGCCGGCGGCTGACCTCGACCGAGTCACCGGCCTCCTGGGCCAGCCGCTCCCGGCCGCACGGCCGTGGCGTCCGACGGCTGCGGCGTCGGCGGCGCTGGCCGAGGCTGCCCACAAGCCACCCGGCCCGCCCGCCCCAGACATAGTCCAGGCTGGCGAGCTGCGTGGCGACGTGGAAGGGCTCGGTGTAGACCGTGTCCACTTTGGGGATCAGGGCGATGGAACGGGTGATGGGCCCGGCGAAGGCCGCGCGCTGCAGGGCGTTGAGCCGTGCGGGGGCGTCCGGTGCCGGCGGCGTCTGGGCCCTCGGCGTCAGGGCCGTGGCTGTCCGCCAGCGGGATGTCGCGGAACGTGGCGGCGTGGAACCCTGCGGATTCGGCGGCGAGCACCAGCCTCGCGGAGCCGGGCCGGAGCCAGCACCGCCGCAGGGGCTGTGCGCGGGCGGGCCAGGCGGCGGGATGGCTCCCGGCGCCGTCGGGTCCCAGCAGCAGGAGGCCGCGGCCGTGTCGGCCGGGTTCCGGGCTGGGACTAAGCGGCCGGCGGGGTTCCGGTGCGCTGCTCACGAGGCGTCCTGACGTTCGAAGGGGATCTGTTCGCCCGCCGCAACGGCAACCGGCAGCCGGTTTTCCGCGGGCGGCAGCGGGCAGGTGGCGAGGTCCGTGTAGGCGCACGGCAGGTTGACGGCCCGGTTGAAGTCGAGCGTGACAGTTCCGTCTCGGACCGGGGGCCGCGACGGCGAGGGAGCGGTTGGCGGCGTAGGTGGTGGTACCGGAGGTTGCGTCGGTGAACAGCACGGACAAAGTGCCCGGGGCGTGGCCGTTGAATGCCGTGAGGACCAGGTCCTGGCCGCCCAGCCGGAAGCAGAGTTCGCCGGGAGCCTCGTAGACGTGCTGGATCCCCTCCACCGCGGCACCCACGGTGGTGCTCCGCGGCTGGCTCAAAGGGGACGAATATGCCCGTAACGGAGATATTCAGGGTCGGGGGCGTAGGTGGGGGTGCCCGGTATCCGGCGAGGAGGGCCGTTTTCCGGGTGCCGGGGACGGACGATGTACTCGCCGCCGCGCTTGGCGAGCTCGATCACGGTATCGCCGGAGACCAGGTCCAGGCCGGCCGCGCTTCCTTCGATCGGTTCGAAGATCACGGTGGCGCCTGCGCCGTCGGCGTTCAGTTCCTGGCCGCCGCGGAGAACACTTTCGCCGGCCGACGAGGACCAGGCGGACGGCGTCGTGCGTCCACGCTCCAGGTGCCCGGTGCGCCGTCGAGGCGGGCGGGCCATGCTCCCGAGCCAGTGCAGGTGGGTGACGGCGAGGAAGCCGTGCGGGGCCGCGCGCTGGAGTTCGTGGGCGGTGTGCCATTCGGCCCACGCGGCGGCGAAGGCCGCGGCTGACTCTCCGCCGGGGGCGCTCTCGGCGGGGGCGGCGGTTGCAGGGGCGGCAGTTTCAGTGGGCGTAGACATTGGAGCTCCTGTGGTTGGCGTGGTCGGGGCGGCCCGCGAAAGGATCGCCGTCGCCCCACAGCGCGGTGGGCGCCGCGGTGCGGACGGCGGGGATGACCTCGAGCGCGAACCGCTCCAGGATGTCCAGCTGCTGCCCGAACGGCAGCGTGGTGGGCAGGGAGATGGACTGCAGGTCGTGGCCGTAGAGTCGTGGTAGCTGAGGATCTTGTCGATCACCTGCTCCGGGCTGCCCACGAGGACCGGGCCCTCGGCGACGGCGTGGTCGATGTCCCGGTAGGGCGAGTTGTTGCCGGGGACGTTGCGGCCGGCGGTGAGTGCCTCATAGACCGGGCCGAAGTGCCGCTTCGCTTCCTGCGTGGTGTCCGCGATGAACACCCCGCCGGCACCGGCGCCGGAGCCTAGGTACTGGTGCCGCGGGTCGTGGCCGTGGCGTTCGTATTCCGCGCGGTAGTGGTCGATCAGCACCTTGTAGTTCTCGCGCGGCTGGATCGCGTTGGCCGTGAACAGCGGGTCACCCCACTGCGCCGCCAGGGCCGCTGACGTCAGGCTCGTCGCCGAACCGTGCCACACCCGCGGTGCGCCCGCGAACGGCCGCGGCGTGGTGGTGGTGGGCTCGGTCAGCGCCGGGCGGAACCTCCCGGACCACGTGACGTTCTCCTCGGTCCAGAGCCGCCGCAGCAGCCCGTACTTTTCCGCCAGCAGCTCCCACTGGTCCGCAAGGTCCAGCCCGAACAGCGGGTACTGCAGCACCTCGTTGCCCTTGCCGATCACGAGTTCCAGCCGGCCGCGGCTCAGCTGGTCGATCGTGGCGTAATCCTCCGCCACCCGCACCGGATCCAGGACGGAGAGCACCGTCACCCCGCTCTGCAGCCGGATCCGGTGCGTCACCGCGGCGATGGCGGCCAGCACGGTGGTGGGGGAGGAGGAGATGAACTCCCCGGCATGCCGTTCCCCGACGGAGAAGCTGTCGTAGCCGGCCTCCTCGGCGCGTTGCGCGGTTTCGATCACCTGATTGAGCCGGTCAGCGGTGGAAACGATCTCCCCGGTGACCGGGTTCTTCAGGTGCGGATCGATGTCCAGGACTTGGAATTTCATTACTTCGACCCGAAGTTCGCCTCGGTGACCGTCTTGGATTCCGGCAGGGCTTCCTCGGCGAGCCCCCAGCGTTCCAGGACCTTGCCGTAGGAGCCGTCCTTGATGGCGGAATTCAGTGCGTCGGTGATGGCCGGGGCAAGTCCGTTGCCCTTGAGCTGGTCGCCGCCACGAGGGTCTCCGATGGCCAGCCGGCGTTGATTTTGCCCACGACTTTGAGGTCATCCCTGGTGTTTTCGCGGTAGATCACGGACGGGAACGGCGCGATGTTCAGGTCCACACGGCCCGAGGACAAGGCCAGGATGGTGTCGGCATCCGAGGAGTAGTACTGCAGGTCGGCCGGTGCCTTGCCCTGCGCTTCCAGTTCCTTGTTACAGGCCAACAGGATTTTTTCCTGGTTGGTGCCGGCGCCAACGGAAACTTTCATGCCGGATACGTCGTCCGGCGTCCTTGATGTTGTACGTGGAGCTCTTCTTGGCCTCAAACCCCATGTAGGCCGCGCGGTAGCGGGAGAAATCGAATTTTTTGATGCGTTCGGCGTTGATTCCCACGTTGGAGAAGACTGCTTCGACTGCGCCGGAGTGGGTCTTCAGGGGCCAGTTCTCCCAGCTCGTGAGCTGCAGGTCCAGTTCAAGGCCAAGTTTGTCGGCGACGAGCTGGGCGATGTCGGTTCGGTGCCGATGAGGGTGTTGTCGTCGCTGGCGTGGAAGGACAGCGGGAACCGAACCGGCGGTGGTGGCCACGGTCAGTTTGCCGTCCTGGGCCAGCTCGGGAACCTTCGCGGCAAGCTCGTGGTCCTTGTTCGCCCGGATTCGTTGCTGGTCCGGTGACGTGTTGTAGCGGACACCGTTGCGCGCCGCCGTCGTTGCCGGCTGCGCGCATGGCCGCTGCCGGTCGGGTCGGCGCAACCGCTGAGTGCCAGGGTGCCAAGCCCGAGGACGAGGCGGGAAGTGCCGGCCGGAGTATCATGCGGTGATGGCTCTTCTCGTCAGTCCTTGGGGATGCCATGGGTGGTGCTTAGATGTTGAAAGCGGGTTCGATCACCTTGGAGAGGAACTCCGTGCGTTCTTCGCGCGGGTTGGTGAAAATTTCCTAGGGGCTGCCCTGTTCCACGATCTGGCCCTGGTCCATAAAAACCACGGGGTCGGCGACATCACGGGCGAAGCCCATCTCGTGGGTGACGATGATCAGCGTGGTTCCGGACGTGGCGAGCTCCCGGATGACGTCGAGGACCTCGTTGACCAGCTCCGGGTCAAGTGCCGAGGTGGGTTCGTCGAAGAGCAGGATCTTGGGGTCCAGCGCCAGCGCCCGCGCGATCGCCACGCGTTGCTGCTGGCCGCCGGAGAGCTGGCGCGGGTAGGCACCGGCCCTTTCTTTCAGGCCGACGCGGTCCAGGAGTTCCAGGCCGCGCTCGCGCGCTTCGGCCTTGGTGCGGCGCGGCTTTGCGGAACGCGGCGCGACGACGGGGGCTTCGGTGACGTTTTCCAGTGCGGTCAGGTGCGGGAAGAGGTTGAAGTTCTGGAACACCATGCCGATTTCGGTGCGTTGCTTCAGGATGTCCTTTTCCCGCAGCTCGTGAAGCGTGCTGCCACGGACCTCATAGCCCACCAGCGTGCCGTCGATGGCGATGAAGCCGCCATCGACCTTTTCCAGGTGGTTGATGGTTCGCAGCAGGGTGGACTTGCCGGAACCGGAGGGGCCGACGATACGGCAACGCCGCCCGGTTCCACGGTCAACGTGATGCCCTTGAGGACCTCGAGGGCGCCGAAGGACTTGCGGACTTTGGTGATTTCCACAAGCCCGCGGGTGGCCCCCGCGCTATCGGCGGCCGGGACATTTCCCGGGACAGCGGCCGGGACGGTGGGGGTTTCGGCGGCAATGGTGCTCATCGGGTGACCTTCGCTGAGTTGTCGGCGGACAGGGCGTGGGTGGACAGGAATTTGCGGGCCTTCTGCAGCGGGGTCAGCGGCAGGGTGCGGACCGCCCCCCGGGAGTAGTGCCGCTCGATGTAGTACTGGAAGACGCTCAGCACCGAGGTGATCACGACGTACCAGAGGGTGGCGACGAGCAGCAGCGGCAGGACCTGCTGCGTCCGGTTGTAAATGACCTGGACGGTGTAGAAGAGCTCGGAGTAGGCGAGGACGTAGACAATGGACGTGCCCTTGACCAGGCCGATGATCTCGTTGAAGGCCGTGGGCAGGATTGCGCGCATGGCCTGCGGCAGGACGATCCGGGTGGAGCGCCGCCAGGCCGGGATGCCCAGCGCCGCCGCGGCCTCGAGCTGGCCATGGTCCACGGAGAGGATGCCGCCGCGGATGATCTCCGCGGAGTAGGCCGCCTGGTTCAGGGTCAGGCCGAGGACGGCCGCCGCGAACTGGCTGATCAGGGTGGTGGTCTGGACCTCGAAGAAGCGGACGTCCGTGAAGGGGATGCCCAGACTGATTTTCTCGTAGAGGTAGCCGAGGTTGTACCAGAGCAGCATCTGCACCAGCAGCGGCGTGGAGCGGAAAATCCAGGAGAAGGTCCAGGACACGGACACCAGCAGCGGGGACGCGGACAGGCGCATGAGGGCCAGGATGAAACCCAGCACAAAGCCGAGGATCCCGGAGATGGCGGTCAGTTTGAGCGTCTCCAGCAGTCCGACCAGGATCGACTTCGCGGTGAACCATTGCGCCACGACGCCCCACTCCCAGCGCGGGTTCGTGGCGAGGGACCAGGCGATCCCCGCGACGCCGAGGGCCACGACGGCGGTGCCCACCCAGCGCCAGGGGTGGCGGGCCGGGACCACCCGGTAATCGGCGTAGTCAGTGGCGGGGCCGCGCCGGCCCGGTCCGGATCCGCCGTGGGTAGTCGTGCGTTCGTTGATGGCCGGCGCGGCACCTGCGAGGGTGTCCGTCACTGCCGGCTCGGGTGCGGACTGCGTCACCGCGGTTGTACTCGGGCTCATGCGCCACCTCGCTTCCAGTTGCTCCGTTTGGGTTGGCTTGGCTGCAAATCTAGGGGCGCCCCGGGGGCCCAGCAAGGCGCCCGGTTGCATTCCTTCACGTGGCTACACGCGGCGTCATGAGTCGGTTTCTTGCGCCTTTTGACGTTGCATTACGCGGCGTGAACGGCCGTGACCGGGGCCTCGTCCGGCACCTGTTCCGATGCCTAGCATGAGTGCCCTGAAGCACCCGAAGCGCCGTCCCGAAGAGGAGTCCCCATGCCAGCGAATACGCCTTCCGTGGTTTTTGTCGGCGGCGGCCCGCGAACGGCCGGCATCCTGGAGCGCCTCGCCGCCAACCGGCCGGAGCTGTTCCGCGGCAGGGTGGACATCCACGTCGTGGAGCCGCATACCGCGGGCTCCGGGCGGATCTGGCGCTACGAGCAGCACGCCGGCCTGATGCTCAACTCGGCGGCGGCTGATGTCACCATGTTCACCGACGCCTCGGTGGAGTGCGACGGGCCCGCGGCGGACGGACCTGCGCTCGCCGACTGGGCCGCCGGGGTGCTGGACGGCTCCATCACGGATGTCCCGGACCTCCCGGCCGGGCTGCGGCGCCAGCTGGAGGAACTCACCGGCAGCACGTTCCCGACCCGGCAGCTGCAGAGCGCCTACCTCGAATGGTTCTTCCGGCGCGCGGCCGCGCGGCTGGCTCCCGCGGCGGCCGTCACCGTCCACCGCGACACGGCCGTCGGCATCGATGCCGTCCGGAGCCGGACGACGCCGGCCCGCACCTCGTGCGGCTGGCGGGCGGCGCGTCGTTGCGCGCCGACGTCGTGGTGTCCGCCCTGGGGCACACGGATTCGCTGCCCGACGCGGCCTCCGCGGCTTGGTCGGATTTCGCTGCCCGGCACGGCGGCTTCCACGCGGCACCGGGCTACACGAGCGACGTCGACTACTCACCCGTCCGTGCCGGCCAGGACGTGATTGTCGCCGGCCTGGGTCTGGCGTTCGTGGACTTGCTGGTCCTGCTGACGGAGGGCAGGGGCGGACGCTTCGAGGACACCCCGGACGGCGGCCTGCGGTACGTCCCGTCCGGGGCCGAGCCGCGGATCTGGGCGGGGTCCCGGCGGGGTGTGCCCTACCATTCCAAGATTTCTTCCGCGCTGCGCGGCGAGGCTGCCGGGGCGCCGCGGTTCTTCACCGCCGAGGCCATCGCTGCCCTCCTGGCAGGGCACGGCGAACTGGATTTCCGCACCCAGCTCTGGCCGCTCATCGCCAAGGACGCCGGGTACGGGTACTACCGTGAGCTGTTCACCGGCTACCCGGACCGGGTCAGCACCGGCTGGGACGAGTTTGCCGGGCGCTTCGGGGCCGTGGACTGGTACAGCCCGGAACGGCGCCGGCTGGTGGCCGAGTCCGTCCCGGACCCGGAACTGCACCTGGACCTCGAACAGCTGGACCACCCCTTCGCGGGCCGGAGCTTCTCCGGACCGGACGAGGTCCAGGACGCCGTGACCGGCTACATCGAAAACGACCTGCGGCTGCGCACCGGGGCGGACCACTCCGAAACCCTCGCGCTCTTCACCGCCCTGCTCAAGGTGTACATGGAGCTGGGCCGGCTGGTGCCGCCGGAGCGGCTGAACTCCCGCTCGCAGCAGGAAGTCCACGGCTGGTGGCACGGCTTCTTCAGCTTTGTGGACTCCGGCCCGCCGCCGCGCAGGCTGCGCGAGATGCTGGCCCTGCACCGGGCCGGCGTCCTGCGGTTCCTCGGCCCGGGCCTGCAGGTCACGGCGGACGAAGAGACCGGACGTTTTGTGGCCCGCGCCGGCGGTGCCGACCCTTCGGGCGCCGGCGTCTCCGGGGCCGGGCCGGTGCCGGACTCGGGTGCCGGCGTCAGCGTGGCGGCCACCGCCTACATTGAGGCGCGGCTGCCGGCGCCTTCCGTGGAGCGCTCAGCGAACCCGCTGCTCCGCCAGCTGCACCGCTCCGGGATCGGCGCCGCGCAGCAGCTGCTCAGCGCGAACGGGCTGCACTCCACGGGGCGGCTGCTCGTCTCGGACCGCCTTGAGCTGGTCAACCCGGTGGGGGAGCGGCAGCCGAGGCTGTTCGGCGTCGGCCCCGGAACGTCCGGCTGGGGATCAGGGGCCTTCGCCCGGCCCGGAACCAACGCCGCACCGTTCCGCGAAAACGATGCCCTCGCCCGGCGGATCCTGGCCATCCTTGCCGAGGACCACACCCGTAGGACAGCTCCGGAAGCCGCTCCGGAACCTGCTCCGGAGGCCGCGCCGGAATCTTTGTCCGGGCTGACGGTGCTGAACCTGCCGATGAACGATCCCCGCGTGCGGCCGCTCCTGGACGAGTTGGCCACGGAATACGACACCCGGTACGGGCATCTCTTCGGCAAGGGAGCCGCGGCGGAGGAGCTCAACAGGTACCCGGCCGGCGAATTCGCAGGTCCCGGCGGGGCGCTGCTGATCGTGCAGGAGGACGGCCAGTCCGTGGCGGGCGGCGCGTTCCGCCGTCGGGGTCCGCAGACGGCGGAATTCAAGCGGATCTGGACCCATTCCGCACACCGCCGCCGCGGGCTGGCGCGGTTCGTGCTCAAGGAACTCGAGGCGCTCGCGGTCCGGCGCGGGTACCGGACGGTCTACCTGACCACCGGCCCCCGGCAGCCCGAGGCCAAACACCTCTATCTGAACACCGGTTACGAGCCGCAGTTCGACCTTTCGGCGGATCCGGAAACCATCGGCCCGCTGGCCTTCACCAAGGACCTGCGGCCGGCTTCGGGCTAGAGTTCAACGCGGAACGGCATTTTCAGGACCGCCGCGTTGTCGCGGCGGAGAGGCACCCGGGAGCAATCAGTGCGGTATGGATCCAAGCCCACCATCCGCGACGTCGCGGAGGCAGCCGGGGTGTCCCTGACCACAGTCTCCTACGTGCTGTCCGGCCGTCTCGGCGGCACTACCCGGATCAGCCAGCCCACCCAGGACCGGGTCCACGACGCCGTCCGCGAACTCGGTTACGTCCCCAACCGGGCAGCCCGCGGGATGCGCCGCGGACGGACGGACCTCGTGGCCGTCGCCGTCACCGACCTCGACGATTCCTGGGACCGGACGCTGGCCACCGCCGCGGCCATCATCCTGCCGCGGCACGGCTACCAGCCGGTCATCCTGCCCGGCGGGAGCTGGCGGCAGTTCATGCTCTCCGGCGGGGCCGACGGCGTTATCCTCGGCTCCGTGCCGGCAACCCGCGACGCCGCCGATCTCGAGGCGATGGCGGAACTCACCGCCCGCGGGGTGGCGCAGCTGGTCCTCTCGGACACGCTGCGGCCGGACGGTTTCGACGTGCTTTCCCCGGCCGGCACGCCGGAAGCCTGCGCGGAGCAGGCGGTCGCAGCCCTGGTCGGGCGCCTTCGCGGCTGAAGCCGCGCTTCCGGCGCCGGCGCGCGTTCCTGGCGCCGGTTCCTAGGCGTCCCGCAGCGGGCGCCGGGCCAGCCACGCGGCGACGACTGCGCCTGAGATGTTGTGCCAAAGCGAGAACACGGCGGACGGCAGGGCGGTCAGCGGACTGAAGTGCGCCGTAGCCAGGGTCGCGGCGAGGCCCGAGTTCTGCATGCCGACCTCGAAGGCCAGCGCCCGGCGGGCCTTGTCGTCCAGGCGTCCGAGCTTGCCGGCGAGGTACCCCAGGCCCAGGCCGAAGCCGTTGTGCAGCACCACGGCGAGGAACACGATCCCGCCGGCGGCGACGATCTTGCTGGCACTGCCTGCCACCACGATCGCGACGATCAGGGAAATCACGACGGCGGAGGCCCACGGCAGCGCCGGGAGGACCTTCGCGACGAGCTTCTTGAGGAAGAGGCGTGCCAGCAGACCGGCAATGACGGGCAGGAGGACGGTCTTGACGATGTCCTGGACCATGGCTCCGGCGTCGATCTGCAGGTAGGAGCCGGCCAGGAACAGCACCAGCAGCGGCGTCACCACCGGGGCGATCAGGGTGGACACCGAAGCGACGGCAACCGAGAGGGCGACGTCGCCCTTGGCCAGGAAGGCCATCACGTTGGACGCGGTGCCCGAGGGTGCGCAGCCGACGAGGATCAGGCCGACGGCCAGTTCCGGGGACAGGTTCAGGGCGACGGCGATCAGCCAGCCGGCCCCGGGCATGATGACGTAGTGCGCCACGATGCCGAGGACCACGGCCCAGGGGCGCTTGGCGACCGAGGCGAAGTCGGGCGGGGTCAGGGTCAGGCCCATGCAGAACATGATGATGCCCAGCAGGTACGGCACGCTGGGGCCGAGGGGCTTGAAGGCGTCCGGGATCAGGTACCCGGCGACGCCGGCCACAACGACGAGCAGCGGGAAGACGGTGACCGCGATCCGGGCGATCTTGGCCTCGGCGGCGAGGGCGGGATTGACCGGGACCGCGGCGGCGCTGGTCTCCGGAGCGGATTGGGGGGATTTGGTTGCCTCAAGCATCCAAGAATGGTGGCACTGCGGCCGCGATGTGGCCAGTTCGTGACCGCGCCGGGCCGGAATATGTCAGATGTCTGGCCTTATCCTTTCGTGATCCCGGCCCGCCGGCCCGGCCCCGTATCCGGTCCGCACGGTAGAGTTGGGCCGCAGGCGAGCTGCGGCCACCAAGGCCGGTGCCCCTGATTCCGGATGAACCCTTCTGGCGCGGTGCTGCGTCTTCCCGAGCCTGAACGGAGCCAGCGATGGCCACCCTACCCGCCGGCCACCCCGCCGTCCCCACCCCCGAACAGCTGCAGTCGGTGCGCGGCGCACTGCTGTCCCCGCGCCGGCTGAAGACCGAGGTCCTCGGCGGGCTCGTCGTCGCTCTGGCCCTCATCCCTGAGGCGATCGCCTTCTCGATCATCGCCGGCGTCGACCCGCGGATCGGGCTGTTCGCCTCGTTCACCATGGCGGTGACAATTTCCTTCGTCGGCGGCCGGCCCGCGATGATTTCCGCGGCCACCGGCGCCGTCGCCCTGGTGATCGCGCCCCTGGTGAGGTCGCACGGACTGGACTACCTGGTGGCCGCGGTCATCCTGGCCGGTCTCTTCCAGATCGTCCTGGGCCTCGCCGGGGTGGCGAAGCTGATGCGCTTCATCCCGCGCTCCGTTATGGTCGGGTTCGTCAACGCCCTGGCCATCCTGATTTTCATCTCCCAGGTCCCCGAGCTGATCGGCGTCCCGTGGCTGGTCTACCCGCTCACCGCACTTGGCCTGCTGATCGTCTTCGGCCTGCCCAAACTGACCAGGGCCGTGCCCGCGCCGCTCGTAGCGATCGTGGTCCTGACCCTCATCACGGTGCTGGCCGCCGTCGCCGTCCCGACGGTGGGGGACAAGGGTGCCCTGCCGGATTCGCTGCCCTCCCTGTTCCTGCCGGACGTGCCGTTCACGTGGGAGACGCTGCAGGTCATCTTCCCCTTCGCCCTGGCGATGGCCTTTGTGGGGCTGCTCGAATCCCTCATGACGGCAAAACTCGTGGACGACATCACGGACACCCGCTCAGCCAAGACCCGTGAGGCCTGGGGCCAGGGCGTGGCGAACATCGTGACCGGCTTCTTCGGCGGGATGGGCGGCTGCGCGATGATCGGGCAGACCATGATCAACGTCAAGGCCTCGGGAGCCCGGACCAGGATCTCCACATTCCTCGCCGGCGCCTTCCTGCTGGTCCTCGTGGTGGTGCTGGGCGACATCGTCTCGCTGATCCCGATGGCCGCGCTGGTGGCCGTGATGATCTTCGTGTCCGTGGCCACCTTCGACTGGCACAGCATCCGGCCCGCCACGCTGAAGGCCCTGCCCAAGAGTGAAACCCTGGTTATGGCCTCCACGGTGATCGTGGTGGTTGCCACGCACAACCTGGCGATCGGCGTGGGCGTCGGTGTGCTCGTGGCCATGGTGCTGTTCGCCCGGCGCGTGGCGCACTTCGTCACCGTGGACCGCACAGTCACAGAGGCCGACGGCGGGCGGACTCGCCACCTACCGCGTGGACGGCGAACTCTTCTTCGCGTCGTCCAATGACCTGTACACCCAGTTCGAATACGCCCTGGATCCGGAGCGGGTGGTCATCGACCTGCACGCCTCGCATCTCTGGGATGCCTCGACCGTCGCCGTCCTGGACGCGGTCACGGAGAAGTACCGGCACCACGGCAAGCAGGTCACCATCGTCGGCCTGAACGACGCCAGCGTGCTGATGCGCGAACGCCTCGCCGGGAAGCTCGGCGCCGGCCACTAGCGGTTGGGCCCGCGGATGCGTTCCCGCGCGCGGATTCCCCACTTTTGGCGGGCAGCGCCGGCGTGTCCGGCCGAACCGCCGGTGATATCCGCCGTCGTGGTTTCAATGCCGGGGAGATTCCGACGTGACCGGGTGCCTACGGAGCCGGTTTCGTCGCTTTGCCGTCGAGCCAGAGCGTGTCGGACTCGTCGCTGTGGGCTCCGGTGGCGCCCACGTACTTGGTGTCGATGGTGGGACCTGTCTTGATGACGTGGACCAGTGCCATGCCGTGGCCGCGCCCGAGCCCGTAGTCCTCCTTCAGCCAGTCGAGGATCGCGCCCGCCTTCACGGACGAGTCGGCGAAGCCTTTCCGCTGCGCGATCTCGAGGAGCTGGCGGGGGGTGAGGCCGGTCTTGTCCTCGATTGTGTCGAGGTACGCCTGGAATGACATACGTGGATTCCTTTCCGGGACGGCTGTTCCTTGGACACTCTATGGAGCCGGGCATGAGACCGCTAGTCTCTTTTGGCCCTAAAGTGCGATGTATCGTGTCCGGAGGGCCGTCCGTATGGGCCCGGTGCGCACCGTTCGGGCCTCTTCGATGCGGCTGGGGGAACGACTACGCTCGGATTCATGACGCAGACGTGGGAGCCGGGCCAGGCCGGTGTGCTGAGTCTCCCCTCCGGGCGGCTCATCCGGGGCCGCGCCCTGCTGACGCCGTTTCCGGCCGGGCCCCGCCCCGATTTCGGCCTGTACCTGCTGGGCAAACGCCCGCGGCCGGCGGACTGGGATTCGCGCTGGGTCCGCTGGCGGGACCTCCGCCTGCCAGCCGACGACGTCGATGCCATGGACGCCCTCAAGGAGGCCTGGCGCCGCGCCGAAACCGAGCGGGTCGAGGTGGCCTGCTGGGGTGGCCGCGGCCGGACCGGCACCGCCCTCGCCTGCATCGCGGTCCTCGACGGCGTTCCGCCGGCCGGGGCGGTGGCCTACGTGCGGCAACACTATCGGCGGGGCGCGGTGGAGACGCCGTGGCAGCGGAGCTACGTCGCACGCTTCCGGCCGCTCGGCGCCTGACACGGCCGTGCGGCGCAGATTTCCTGGCGACGCGCAGATCGCCTGGCGACGCGCAGAATTCCTGGCGCGGCCGGAATTCCGGTAGCGCCAGGGATTTCGTGCGTCGCAGGGAACCCGGCGCGTCGAAATGCGGGCTCAGGCCATCGGCGTGAGCACGGCGATCTGGTACCCGGCAGCCCCGTCGATGAGCTGGTAGCAGAAGTGCTCGCGCGGCCCGCCTCCATAGGACCAGACGACGTCGGCCCAGACACTGCCTGGCGCCTCGCCCATGAGGGAAAGCTCCTTCGCCAGCTCGTGGATCCCCTCGTACTGGCCCCACGAGGAGGCGAAGAATTCCTCGGTCTGGCGGGCGTCGCTGACGGGGATGGGGTGGCCGGGGAACAGGATGAGTGCGGGGACGGCGTACATGCCGGCAATGGCCTTTGCATCCCGTGCCAACAGTGCCTCCGCATAGCTGTCGAAGAACGTTTCCACCTGCTGTGTGATGTCTCCCATGAACCCACGATACGAACCCGGCCGGAAGCGTCAATACAGTGGCGTCAAGACAGGGGCATCAAGGCTTGGCCTCCCGCTGTGTTCCGCGGGCTGCCGCTGCCCTGCCATGGCCGCCGGCGCCGGCCGCCGTCGACCGTCCAGGGCCCTGAATTAGGTCATACGATTGGGTCTTTTTGATCGGGCCGGCTGCGCCTACCGTGGGAAGCAGGGAGCCGCCCAGACCGGGGCGGCCGCACCAAGGAGGATTACCAATGGCGACTCACGTAGCCGACTGCAGCGTATCCAACTGTTCCTTCAACGACCATTCGCATTGCAATGCCGCCGCCATCACTGTCGGTGGTGCCGAAGATCACGCCTCCTGCGCCACGTTCATCGATATCGGCGTGCACGGCGGCCTGCCCAAGGTGCTGGCGGACGTCGGGGCCTGCCAGCGCACTGAATGCGTCCACAACAACCACCTGATGTGCAACGCCACTGAAGTCCATGTCGGTCCCGGCGCGGACAACGCCGACTGCCTGACGTACGCACACAAGTAAGGTATTCACAGCTCCACAGGAATTAAGTCACACAAGTTTGACGTAAAGGTAATCCTAAGTAAGGGTTAGCTAAGTAATTTCAACGTCAAACAAAGGATTGCTCCGTGACGCCCAAAATGCCTGTGGATGATCACCCGTCGCCGCCTTCCGGGCCGGCCGCCGCAACTCGGCGCCGGCCGGGGCTGGCGAGGCCGGCAACCGCCCACCTGTTCAACGCGCGCAATTCGGCCGACTATGCGGCGCAGATGCTGCAGGGTGTGACGGCTGTGGCCGGCAAGGTGTCACGTTCCACCCGCCCGTTCACCGGGGCCACGCCGGCCGAGCTGAAGTCACGGGTCGACAGCGTGGACCTCGACTCCCCGCTGGCGGACACCGCGGCGGCCCTGGCGGAACTTGAGGACGTCTACCTCCGCGACGCCGTCTACTTCCACGACACCAAATATGCGGCGCACCTGAACTGCCCTGTCGTGATTCCGGCCCTCGTGGCCGAGGCCGTCCTGTCCGCCGTGAATTCCTCGATGGACACCTGGGACCAGAGCGCCGGCGCCACCATGATCGAGCGGAGGCTCATCACCTGGGCCGCCGGGGAGCTTCAGCTCGGCCCGACCGCGGACGGGGTCTTCACCTCGGGCGGGAGCCAGTCCAATTTCCAGGCCCTGCTGCTTGCCCGGAACCAGTCGGTCGAGTGGCTGAAGCTGGATCCGGAAAATGACGGGCTCCGGCTGCCGTCCCTCCTGGAGAAGCTGCGGATCTTCACCTCAGCTGACAGCCACTTCAGCATCGAGAAGTCCGCGTCCATGCTGGGTCTGGGGTACGACGCCGTCGTGCCGGTGCCGTGCGGACCGGACCACAGGATGGACCCGCGGGCGCTGGCCGGCGAACTCGCGCAGGCCCGGAAGGACGGGCTGGTGCCCATGGCGATCGTGGCCACAGCCGGCACCACCGACTTCGGCGCGATCGATCCCCTCGCCGAGCTGGCCGCCGCCGCGCGCGAGCACGGCGCCTGGTTCCATGTGGACGCGGCCTTCGGCGGCGGGCTGATGGTGTCCGGACGCCACGGGCACCTGCTCGCCGGCATCGGCCAGGCTGATTCCGTCACGGTCGATTTCCACAAGACGTTCTTCCAGCCGGTCAGCTCCAGCGCCCTGCTGGTCCGCGACGCCGCCACGCTCCGCCACGTGACCTACCACGCCGACTACCTGAACCCGGCCGCCGCCGTCGACCGCCCCAACCAGGTGGACAAGAGCATCCAGACCACCCGCCGTTTTGACGCGCTGAAGCTTTGGCTGACGCTGCGGATCATGGGCGCCGACGCAATCGGTGACCTGTTCGACGATGCGATCGACCTTGCCGCGGAAGTCGGCGCGATCCTGGCCACCGACCCGGAGTTCGAGCTGGCCGCCGAGCCGCAGCTGAGCACCCTGGTGTTCCGCTACCGGCCGCTGAACCAGGACGGCAGCCGCCTGTCCGACGACACCGCGGACCGCCTCAACCAGGACATCCGTTCCGCCGTCTTTGCCTCCGGCGAGGCCGTCGTGGCCGGCACCAAGGTGGCGGGCCGGCACTACCTGAAGTTCACGCTCCTCAATGCCGAGGCCGGCGTGGAGGACATCCGCGGCATCCTCGAACTGCTGCGCACTACCGGGGAATCGCTCCTTGCCGCCGCGGAGGTCTCCGTATGAGCGCCGGCACGGCACGTCCGGCAGGGCACGTGTATGACTTTGCCGCCATCGGCGTCGGGCCGTTCAACCTCGGCCTCGCGGCGCTGAGCGAGCCCGTGGACGGGCTGGACGGGGTGTTCCTGGAACGCCGGGAATCCTTCGACTGGCACCCTGGCATGATGCTGGAACCGGCCCACCTGCAGGTCCCGTTCATGGCCGACCTCGTGACCCTCGCCGACCCGACGTCGCCCTATTCCTTCCTGAATTTCCTGAAGCAGACCGGCAGGCTCTACCGCTTCTACATCCGCGAAAGCTTCTACCCGCTGCGCGCCGAGTACAACCAGTACTGCCAGTGGGTGGCCGGCCAGCTGGAGTCCGTCCGGTTCGGCACGGACGTCCGGGAGATCAGCTACGACGACGGCGTGTACCGGCTCGCGGTGGACGGCCCGGACGGTCCGGGGACGCTGCTCGCGCGGCGGCTGGTGCTCGGCACCGGGACGGCGCCGCACATTCCGGCCGCCTGCGACGGCATCCTGGCAGCCGGCGGACTTGTCCTCCACAACGCCGAGTACCTGCCGCGGAAGAGCGAACTGCAGAAGCAGCGGAGCATCACGATCGTGGGCAGCGGCCAAAGCGCCGCGGAAATCTACTACGAGCTGCTGCAGGAGATCGACGTCCACGGCTACCAGCTGAACTGGGTCACCCGCTCCGGCCGGTTCTTCCCGCTGGAATACACCAAACTGACGCTCGAAATGACGTCGCCGGAGTACGTGGACTACTTCCACGGCCTCCCGCAGGACCAGCGCGACAGCCTCATCAAGAGCCAGAAGAACCTGTACAAGGGCATCAACTCCGAGCTCATCGACGCCATCTACGACCTCCTGTACACCAAGAGCCTCTCCGGGATCGTGGACACCAGGCTGCTGACGCACTCGGCGCTCACCGCCGCGGCGTGGGACCCGGCAACCGGCTCGCACACGCTGGAGCTCCGGCACGAGGAGCAGGACGCCGACTACACGCTGGACACCGAGGCCGTGGTGCTCGCCACCGGGTACGGCTACGTCGAACCGGGGTTCCTGGCCGGCGTGCAGGACCGGATCGCCCGGGACAGCCGCGGCCGGTTCGCCGTCGAACGCAACTACAGCACCGGCGTCGAACCCGGCGAGATCTTCGTCCAGAACGCCGAACTCCACACCCACGGCTTCGTCACGCCCGACCTCGGCATGGCCGCGTACCGCAACTCCTGCATCCTGCGCGAAATCACCGGCCGCGAGGTCTATCCCGTGGAACAAAGCATCGCGTTCCAGCAGTTCGGCACGCAGCAGCTTCCCGGGCTCCCGGACGGCCTCCGCCCGGCCGCCCTCCCCGAGCCGGCCGGGGTGCGCGCATGACGTTCACGTTCCGCTGCCTCGACCCGGAAACCGACGCACCGCTCCTCCACAGCTGGGTCACGCAGCCCTACGCCTCGTTCTGGGGGATGCTCGGCTGCTCCCCGGACGACGTCGTGGCGGAATACTCCAAGATCCAGTCCAGCGGGCATCACCACGCGCTGCTGGGGCTCGACGACGGCGTCCCCGCCTTCCTGATGGAGGAGTACGTCCCGTCGTTGTCGCCGCTCGCGGCCCTGTACTCCGTCCAGCCCGGGGACGTCGGGATGCACCTCCTGGTCGCCCCGCCCGCCGGCCCGGCCCGGTCCGGCTACACCGCCGCGGTCATGGACGCCGTCCTGGAGCGGCTCTTCGCCGCCCCGGACGTGGAACGCATCGTGGTGGAACCGGACGCCCGCAACACCAAAATCCAGGCCCTCAACACACGCCTCGGCTTCGAACCGGCCGGAATCGTGCAGCTGCCCGACAAGCAGGCGCTGCTCAGCTTCTGCACCCGGGAAGCCTTCCACGCCGCCCGCACCTCGCTTCACTCATCCCCGATCCACCAGGGAGCATAGCTATGACCACTGCTGAACTTGAATCCGTCCTGACCTCCAGCACCGCCGCAACCCATCTGACGCCAGAACGCTGGGCCGCGGCGAACCGGCACCTCATCCGCAAGGCGCTCGCCGAGTTCTCGCACGAACGCATCCTGGTGCCGGAACGGCTCACCCCGGAGCAGGGGGAAGGCGCTGAGCGTCCGGCGGGCCCCGAGGGCGGCGGGCCGGTCGACTCCGGTGCCGGCGGGCCTGTCGAATCCGGTGCCGGCGGGCCGGCTGACTACCGCGTTGTGAGCGACGACGGCGCCGTCGAGTACCGCTTCACCGCCCGGCGGCTGGAGCTCGACCACTGGTCCATCGGGGACATGTCCATCCGCCGTGTCGACGCCGGCGCATGTTCCGATATGTCCGGGCCTGGTGCTGAAGAGGGGACATGTCCCCCGGTCGAGGGGCTCGGAACTGGACGCCCTGCGCTTCATCACGGAGTTCCATGACACCCTCGGTATCCGCCAGGAGATGCTCCCGGTCTACCTCGAGGAGATCAGCAGCACGCTCGCCAGCCACGCCTACAAGCAGTGGATGGGCCAGCCGTCCGCCGCGGAACTCGCCGCCGGTGTGACCCGCGGGGCCGACGCCGCCGTCGACTTCCAGACCATCGAGCGCAGCATGACCGAGGGCCACCCCTGCTTCGTGGCCAACAACGGCCGGCTCGGTTTCGGGATCACCGACTACCGGGCGTTCGCGCCCGAAGCCGGCGCCCCCGTGCAGCTGGAATGGATCGCGGTCCACCGGAGCAAGGCCGTGTTCACCGCCAGCGAGGGGCTCGGTTTCCGTGACCACCTGGAGGCCGAGCTGGGGGCTTCCGCCCTCGCCTACTTCGACGCCGAACTCAGCCTCCTGGGCCTGGACCCGGCGGACTATTTCCTGATGCCGGTCCACCCGTGGCAGTGGGACAACAAGCTCACCGTGACGTTCGCCGCCGAAATAGCGCAGCAGCACATCGTCCACCTGGGCATCGGGGCGGACAGCTACCAGGCCCAGCAGTCCATCCGGACGTTCTTCAACACGGTCTCGCCGGAGAAGTGCTACGTCAAGACCGCGATGTCCGTGCTGAACATGGGATTCATGCGGGGGCTCTCGCCGCAGTACATGAAGGCCACCCCGGCCATCAACGACTGGCTCCATGAGCTGATCAGCAACGACGCCGCCCTGCAGAAGCGCGGGCTCAAGGTCATCCGGGAAGTCGCCGCCATCGGGTACCACAACGGCTACTACGAGGCCGCGACGGCCAAGGATTCCCCCTACCGGAAGATGTTGTCCGCGCTCTGGCGCGAAAGCCCCCTGCCGCTGCTCGAAGACGGGCAGCAGCTGGCCACCATGGCCTCGCTTTTGCACGTGGATGCCGCCGGCAGGCCGATGGTGTCCGCGCTGATCGAACACTCCGGTCTGGCACCGGCCGAGTGGATCCGACGGTACTTCGAGGCCTACCTCGTTCCGCTGGCGCACTGCCTCTACAGCTACGAACTGGCCTTTATGCCGCACGGCGAGAACGTGATCCTGATCCTGGAGAACGGGGTTCCGGTCAGTGCCGTCATGAAGGACATCGCCGAGGAAATCGTGGTCATGGGCAACCGCCTGGACCTGCCGGACGAGGTTTCCCGGATCAAGGTCGACATCGCCGACCACGAGAAAGTCCTGGCCATCTTCACCGATGTCTTCGACTGCATCTTCCGGTTCCTCAGCGCCCTGCTGGAGGAGGACGGCACGCTCAGCGGCGAGGAATTCTGGCGCACAGCCGCGGCCGTCCTCCGGGAATACCAGGCCGAACACCCTGAACTCCAGGAGCAGTTCGACCGGCATGACCTGTTCGCCCCGGATTTCGAGCTGTCCTGCCTGAACCGGCTTCAGCTGCGCAACAACCAGCAGATGCTGGACCTCACGGATCCGTCCGGCGGGCTGCAGATGGCCGGGCGGCTGCGGAACCCGCTGGCACGTTTCGCCTGACCGACGCGCAGCTTCCCTCGCGCTGCGCAAAATCCCTGGCGCTGCGCAAAATCCCTGGCGCTGCCGGAATTCCGGTAGCGCCAGGGCATTTGCGCGTCGAAAACGCCTGGCCGGTACGCTCGACTCCAAGACCGCATCCCCCGCGCCAAGGAGAACCTCGTTATGGCTGCCGATAGCCCGACCATTCTTGCCACGTCCGGCGGCTACAAGCCCGGCGTCCGCACCCGGCTGGAATTCAACAAACTGGTCCATCACGCGGTGGACATGTCCGGTGTTACCGGCCGGGCACCGAGGGTCGCGCACGTGGGGACCGCCAGCGGCGACCAACGCTGGTTCAACAATGAAGTCAGTGAGGCCGGGAATCTCGCGGGCTTCCAGCTCACGCACCTGAACCTGTTCTCCATGCCCAACGTGGGGAATATCGAGGAATACCTGCTCGGCCAGGATGTCGTCTGGGTCAACGGCGGCTCAGTGGTCAACCTCCTCGCGGTGTGGCGCGCCCACGGGCTCGATGGGATCTTCCGCCGCGTCTGGGAGGCCGGGGTGGTGCTGGCCGGCGTGTCGGCCAGGGTCGATCTGCTGGTACAAGGGCGGCACCACGGATTCGTTCGGCCCCGAACTCCGCGCCGTCGGCAACGGCCTGGGGTTGCTGCCGTACGACAACGGAGTCCACTACGATTCCGAAGCGGCCCGCCGTCCCCTCGTGCACCGGCTGGTGGCGGACGGGACGCTCGGCGAGACGCACTGCACCGACGACGGCGTGGGCCTGGTCTACCGCGGCACCGAACTGGCCGGAGTGGTCACGGAGACCCCGGGCAAGGCCGCGTACCGGGTGCGGCTGAGCCAGTCCGACGGTGCAGCCGCTGAAGTTCTGGAGGAACGGCTGGAACCGACCCTGCTCTAGGGACAGGCTCCGGCCGGCGACGCCGGAAATCCCCGCGTTCGCGGACGGCGCCCGGCGCAGGCGGCTGCTACGCCTGGGTCAGCCGGTACCGTTCGATCTGCTTGAGCCGGCGCAGCAGGCTGTCCCGCCGGGGGTGCGGGACGGCGTCGGCCGGTTCCGCCGTGAGGTCGATGTGCTTGGTGCCGTACTGCCAGAGCAGCAGGTCATCGAGCAGCCGGTCCGGACCGGGGGAGTAGCGGTGGTCGAGGGCCTTGCGGACATCGGTAATCCGGTTGGCGCTGAGCAGCCCGGCGAGCTGGACGGTCTGGTTGAGCCCGTGGGCGGCCATAAGCTCGGCGGCCCAGCCCCAGTCGTCGTCGACCTTCCGGTCCACGTGCGGCAGCAGCGTCCGCCAGACGTCGCGGATCCGGTTCGGGGTGAGCTGCGCGGCTCCCTCGCCGTCCATGTCCCAGTAGCTGCGGACTTCCTCGTAGCGGTCGTGCAGGTCCGAGAACGCGCCCTCCACGGTCTCCAGCATCGCGGCCGTGGCGGTGAACTGGCGGTCGAAGTGCGGCGTCCAGGCGCGCGGATCCTCGGCCTTGAAGCGGATGTCGTGCTCGATCTCGCTCCAGGCATGCGCGAAGACGGTGCGGATCTGGCATTCGAAGAAGTAGCTGCCGTTCGGCGCCACCTCGGGATTGAAGGCCGCCTGGTACTCCTTGACCGCCTCGTTCTGGATGGTCCGCAGGATCAGGTGCCGGCTGGAGTAGCCGTAGGTCCCGGATTCGATCGAGCCGATGTCCTTTTCGCGGTCGCCGCGGCAGTCGAAGAGCTGGCGCTGGCGCTTGATCAGGTTGGCCACGACGGCGTTTTCCGCCGGCAGTTTGGTGATGACGCGGATGCCCACCATGTCATTGAGCGTCCGGAAAGGGTCCGGGAACTTCAGCGCCGGAGGCCCGCCCGGTTCCAGGGGCTCCTCGGTCCGCGAGATCTTCTCGCGGAACGATTCGACCGTCTTGGTCCGGCCGGTGACGAACAGCGGCGTCACTTCGGTGTCCTTGAGCATGCTCCGCAACGTGAGCAGGACCTCGCGGGTAACCAGCTTCAGGGCAGGGCGGAGCCGCTCGTAGAGTTCCACGTTTTCCTGCACGGATTCGCGCAGGCTCGGGTCCAGCCGATCCCAGTTGCTCGCCATACGTCCAGCTTACGGCCGAGGTGCGACACGAAAGCGGTGACACCCCCGACCGGCACTGAAGCCGCCGCATTCCGCTGTGCCGGCCGACGCCCAAGGTAGGCTCTGCACATGGCTGATGTGCGGCGTCGGGCTCTGATCGCGGCCGCAGCAGCGGTGACATTGGGGGCAATCTCCGCCGCCTGTTCACCTGGCCCCGAGGAGGACAATGTGAAGCGGCACAAATACAGCTACGGCGATGACCCGAACCAGTGGGGGGAGCTGTTCCTTCCGGACGTGGCCGCGCCCAAAGGCGTGGTGGTGGTCATCCACGGCGGATACTGGCGTTCCCAGTACGGCGCCGAACTCGGTGAACCGCTGGCCAAGGACCTTGCAGCCCACGGTATTGCGGCCTGGAACCTGGAGTACCGCCGCGCCGGCAACGGCGGCGGCTGGCCGCACACCTTCTCCGACGTCCTCGCCGGGATCGACAAGCTCCGCGACCTCGCGGCAGTACACGGCCTCGGCCTGGACAGCGTCGTGGCGCTGGGGCATTCCGCCGGCGGGCACCTGGCCGTCTGGGCAGCCGGGCGTGACCGGCTGGGCCAGATCGGCGCCCCGGACGCGGACCGCCAGCTGCTGCGCAAGGACGACGGCGCCGTGCGGCTGACCGGGGTCGTCAGCCAGTCGGGGGTGCTGAACCTGGCCGCCGCCGAGCGGCTGAACCTCAGCAACGGCGCGGTCAGCAACTTGCTGGGCGGGTCCTCGGAAAAGTACCCCAAGCGGCACAAATACGCCGACCCGATGAGCGCGGTGCCCCTGACGGTCCCCATCTACGCGGTCCACGGTACCGAGGACGACACGGTCCCGATGAGCCAGTCGGAGACGTATGCGGCCGCGGCCAAGGCAGCCGGGGCCCCCGTCCAGCTTCTGAAGGTCCCGGGCGACCACTTCGCGCTCATTGACCCGAAGGCTGCCGCGTACCGGAAATGCCGCGAGCTGGTCCAGTCGCTGCTCGCCTGAACGAGCTCTGAACCGGTTCCGAACCGGCCCCGGACCCGCCCCGGACCGTTCCGGAGCCGCCCCGGGGGCGTGGCGCAGTCTAGACTTGGATACAGGTGCGCCGGGAAGTCTGGTCGGCATAGTTCTGTCGACCCAATTTTAGGACCCTGATGAGCACCCCATCCCGTTCCACACCGCCCCCCGGCACCCCGCGCTCCACCGTCCTGGGCCGCGGCAGTTATGCCGAATCCCTGCGGATCGGGGAGATCCTCCGCAAGGAAACAGTGGGCGGCGCCCTGCTCGTGGCGGCCGCCGCAATCGCCCTCATCTGGGCCAACTCGCCGGCGTCCGGGAGCTACTTCGCGCTCCGGGACTTCACCATCGGTTACGAGCCCTGGCACCTGAACCTGAGCCTGGGGGCCTGGGCCGCCGACGGGCTGCTGGCCATCTTCTTCTTCCTGGTCGGACTCGAGCTCAAACGCGAATTCATCGCCGGGGACCTGCGCCAGCTCAGCAAGTCGATCGTCCCGGTTGCGGCAGCCGTCGGCGGCGTGGTTGTTCCGGCCGCCATCTACGCCCTGGTCAACCTGAGCAGTCCCGAGACCCTGCGCGGCTGGGCCATCCCCACCGCCACCGACATCGCCTTCGCCGTCGCGGTGCTGGCCATCACCGGCTCACATCTGCCGAGTGCCCTGCGCATTTTCCTGCTGACCCTCGCGGTGGTGGACGATCTCCTGGCCATCACCATCATCGCGATCTTCTATTCGAGCGACCTCCAGCCGCTCCCGCTGCTGGTGGCACTGCTCCCGCTGGGGCTCTACACCTTCCTGGCACAGAGATACCGCCGCTTCTTCGGGGTCAACGCCGCAGCGGCGTGGATCATCCTGCTGCCGCTGGGCGTCGCCACCTGGGCCCTGGTGCACGCTTCCGGCATCCATGCCACCGTGGCCGGGGTCCTGCTCGGCTTCGCCATCCCGGTCCTCCGGTCCAAGGAAAGCGGTGGCCCGGAGGCAGGACCCGGCCTCGCGGAGATCTTCGAACACCGCTCCCGGCCGATCTCCGCCGGCATCGCAGTGCCGCTTTTCGCGTTCTTCTCGGCCGGCGTCGCGGTGGGCGGCTGGGAGGGGCTGGGTTCCGCCCTCACTGACCCCGTGGCCGTGGGCATCATCCTGGCCCTCGTCCTGGGCAAACCTGCGGGCATCCTCGGCACCACATGGCTCGTCACCAAGGCCACGAGGGCCCGGTTGGATGAGTCGTTCCGCTGGGTGGACGTCTTCGGCGTCGCGGTCCTGGCCGGCATCGGCTTCACGGTGTCGCTGCTGGTCGCCGAACTGAGCTTCGGCCACGGCAGTGTCCACGACGACCACGCCAAAGTGGGGATCCTCGCGGCCTCCCTGCTGGCCGCGCTGCTGGCCACGGTGGTGCTGCGCACCCGGAACCGGCATTACCGGAAGGCCGAGGAGGAAGAGAGGATCGACTCGGACCACGACGGCATCCCCGACGTCTACCAGCGGAATGCCGACAGTTAGCTCGCCGGGTCGTACATGAACTCGCGGAGCTCCTGCGAGCAACGGCATGCCGCCGCGATCTTCCGCGCCCACTCGACCGCGTCCTCGCGCGTCGGCAGCTCCAGCACGGTGAACCCGCCCGTGAGCTCGGAGCCCGGATAGACCCCGGGGCTCACCGACCCGTCGGCGGAGACCAGCACGGGATCGACCGCCTCCGCGATCCCGCCGCCGAAAACGTAGACGCCGGCAGTCTTCGCCTCCTCGATCACGGCGTGGCTTTCGGCGAAGACGATCGGGAAATCCTCGTCGGTGAGCACCATGGCTTCGCTCGGGAAGGAGATGAGGTATTTAGTCATGCCTCGATGGTGCCCCGCGGGCGGGCCGGACAGCAACGGTTCTGGATAGTAAAATCTGGGAGTAGGCACCCGCCGCTTGCCCGTCCTCGGGCACGCCGGAACCACCGTAAGGAAACGCGTGAAAAGCATCTCCGTCAAGGAACTGGCAGCACTAGGAACGGACGCCGCAATCGTCGACGTCCGCGAAGACTATGAATACGCCGAAGTGCGGGTGGCCGGCACCAGGAGCATCCCGCTCTCGCGCTTCGTGCAGTCCCTCGCCGACGTTCCGGCCGGCGGCACGGTCTACATGATGTGCGCCGCCGGCGCCCGGAGCGCCCAGGCCGCCGCCTACCTCGCCGACCAGGGGTACGACGCCGTCAACGTCACCGGCGGAATCAATGAGTGGCAGCTCGACGGCCTCCCGGTCGAGCGCGGCTGAGCCGCGCAGCCGGGCAACCGGAAGACCGGGAACCCGGAAGATCCGCAGGAGTGGACCATGGACGTGATCGTCATCGAGACCCCGCAGCTGGGGGACCGCAGCTACCTCGTCCATGACGGGACGGTGGCGCTGGTCATCGACCCGCAGCGGGACACGGACCGCGTCGAAGCCGCCGCCCGGGACGCCGGCGTCGCCATCACGCACGTGGCCGAGACGCACCTGCACAACGACTACCTCACCGGAGGCTTCGCGCTGGCGAAAGCCCACGGCGCAAGCTACCTCGTGAACGCCGCGGATCCCGTGACGTTCGAACGCCAGCCGATCGCGGACGGCCAGACCGTCCGGATCGGTTCGTTCACGCTCCGGGCCGTCGCCACCCCGGGCCACACCCACACGCACCTGTCCTTCATCGTGGACGACGGCGTCAGGCAGGCGGTCTTCTCCGGCGGCAGCCTGCTTTACGGTTCGGTGGGCAGGACCGACCTCGTCTCGGCCGCCGACACGATCGGCCTCACCCGCGACCAGTACGCGTCGGCGCGGCGGCTGGCCGGCGAGGCCGCCCCCGACGCCGCACTCTTCCCGACCCATGGCTTCGGCTCCTTCTGCTCCTCCGGACCGGCCAGCCGCGCAGGATCCTCAACCATCGGCGAGCAGCTGACCGTCAACCACGCCCTCACGGACCCGGACGAGGACCACTTTGTCCGTGAACTCATCGCGAACCTCACGGCCTACCCGAGCTACTACGCGCACATGGCAGTCGCCAATGCCCGGGGTCCCGGCCCGGCGCAGCTGGCCGTGCCGGAATCGCTCGACGCCGAGGAACTCACGCGGCGCCTCCACGACGGCGAATGGGTGGTGGACCTGCGGCGCCGCGTGGCCTTCGCCAGCAGCCACCTGCAGGGCAGCGTGAGCTTCGAATACCGCGACAGCTTCAGCACCTACCTCGGCTGGGTGATGCCCTGGGGCGAGCAGTTGACCCTGGTCGGATCCCGCGAGGACGTGGAGAACGCCATCCGGGACCTCTCCCGGATCGGCATCGAATCCCCGGACGCCGCCGTCGGCACCGACCCGGCCGCCCTCGCCCCCCGGGCCGCCGTCGTCTCCTATCCCCGCGTGGGCTGGGACCGGGTCCCCGCGGAAGCTGCCGGCGGCGACACTGTGCTGGACGTGCGCCGCGCCGACGAATTTGCCACCGCGCGGATAGCCGGGGCCGTCAACATCCCGCTGCATGAACTGCTGATGCGCCTGGACGAGCTCCCCGCCGGGAGGCTCTGGGTGCACTGCGCGTCCGGGTACCGCGCCGGCATCGCCGCCAGCCTGCTGGACCGCGCCGGCCGGGACGTGGTCCACATCGACGCCAGGTTCGGCGACGCCGCCGCCGCCGGGATACCGCTGGACATGTCCAACGCCGCGTAGGTCTGAACGAAGACGCGGGCCGCGAAACACTGGGGCACCGGGCCGCGTTCTCTGGCAGAGTATGAGCATGCTCACAGTAATTGGCGAGGGCCTTGTCGACGTTGTCCAGCGCTCCTCCGGTGTCCAGGCCCACGTGGGCGGAAGCCCCCTCAACGTGGCGGTGGGGCTGGCCAGGCTGGACCATCCGGTGCAGTTCATCGGCCGGTACGGCCGGGACGCCTACGGCGAAGCCGTGGCGGCGCACCTGAAGTCCAGCTCCGTGCTGCTTCCCGTCGCGCCCGACGGGCTCCCCACCAGCGTGGCCACCGCCCTGATCGACGACGACGGCGCCGCCACCTACACGTTCGACCTCGCCTGGGAGCTCCCCGGCCTCGTGGACCGGCTGCCGTTCATGCTGCAGGGCACCACCCTGCTGCACACCGGCTCGATCGCCACGATGCTGGCCCCCGGCGCCGCGGACGTCCTGGCCGCCGTGGAACATGTCCACCCCTCGGCCACCATCAGCTTCGACCCCAACTGCCGGCCCAGCATCATCACGGACGTCGACTACGCGCGCCGGCAAACCGAAAAATTCGTCACGCTCGCGGATATCGTCAAGGCCTCGGACGAGGACCTGGAGTGGCTCTACCCCGGCGAGGATCCGCTGGAATCGGCCCGCCGCTGGCTGGCACTCGGCGGCTCGGAAGGGCCGGCCATGGTGGTGGTGACGCGCGGCGCGGAGGGGCCCTGGGGTATCAACGCCTCCGGCGAGGCGCACTTCCCTGCTCCGTCGGTCACCGTGGCGGACACCGTGGGTGCCGGGGATTCCTTCATGGCAGCGCTGCTGTCCGGGGTGGTGGACCTCGGCCTGGACGGCGCCCAGAACCGGGAGGACCTGCGGCAACTCTCCGCCGGCAGCCTCCGCGACCTGATCTCCCACGCGGCGTGGGCGGCTGCCGTCACGGTCTCCCGCGCCGGCGCCAACCCGCCCACCCGGGCGGAACTGAACCGGATGGAACTCGGGGAATCGGAGTCCCCGGACGCAGAAAGCGCCGATCTCCCCAGCAACTGAAAGGCAGCCATGACACGCCACGACGCCCCGGCATTCCACGTCGGCAGCGGGTCCTTCCAGGACGGCCAGACCCTGCCGCCGGCGCAGCGCAGCGGGAAGCTGCGCGCCGGCGGCCAGGACCAGTCCCCGCAGCTGAGCTGGAGCGGCGCGCCGGCCGGAACCCTCAGTTACGCCGTGACCGTGTTTGACCCCGACGCCCCGGGCCGCGGCGGCTTCTGGCACTGGGCCGTCCTGGACCTCCCCGCCGACGTCACCGACCTCCCGGCCGGGGCGGGCGCGGAGGGCGGCCGGCTGCTTCCGCCCGGCGCCAAGCAGCTGAAGAACGACGCCGGCTTCCACGGCTACCTGGGCGCCGCGCCGCCGCCTGGCCACGGCCCGCACCGCTACGTCGTCACGGTCCACGCCCTCGACGTCGCGCAGTCCGGACTGGACGCGGGCGCGTCCCCGGCCAGCCTCGAATCCAAGCTCTCCGGCCATACCCTGGCCCGGGCCACCCTCACCGGCATCTACGAACGGCACTAGCCGCCGTCGTCGTCGTCCGCCGCGTCAGTCGCCGAATTCGCCGGAAACGTGCGGGTTCGCCGTAATTGTCCGGCGAACGGGCACGCTTCCGGCGAATTCGACGCCGACGCCGATTAGGCCGCCGTCGTCTGCTTCTCCTCTGCAGCCGACGTGCTGCGGGCTTCAAGGGCGGACGGGCGCATGGCCGCCACGGCGCCGCCCGCCACGAGGACTACGACGCCGACGCCCATGTAGAGCATTGACGCCGTCCAGTGGGCGTCGAGCAGGGCCCCGGTGATCAGCGGCGCGACGATCGCACCAACGCGGCCGATCCCGATGGCCCAGCCCACGCCGGTGCTCCGGACGGATGCGCCGTAGAGGGCCGGGGTGATGGTGTACATGCCGGCGATGCAGCCGTTGATCAGCATTCCGACAATTCCGCCCGCGACGAAGGCAAGGACCAGGATGCCCGCGGTGGAAATGAACATCACCATGGTGGCCGCGGACAGGACAGCGAAGATGACCATCACCTTGCGGCTGTTCCAGCGGATGGTCAGCACGCCGTAGAGCAGCGAGCCGAACGTGCCGCCCAGGGTCAGCATCAGCCCGCCGACGACGCCCTGGCTTTCGGTCATACCTGCCGTGACGAGGAGCCGCGGGGTCCAGCTGTTCACGAAGTAGAAGCCGAACATGGTTGCAAAGAACGCCAGCCAGACGAGCCAGGTGGAGCGGCGGTTGCCGGCTGTGAACAGTTCGGAGACCTTGTTCCTGCGGTCAGCCTTGGCCGCTACTGCGGGGAGTTCCGTTACGGCGGGCTGTCCGATCTTGCGGGCGATCCTGTTCAGGCGGTCCAGGACATTGCGGGGACGGCGGTTGGCCAGGAAGTCCACAGACTCGGGCAGGAGGACAATGAGCAGCACGAGGACGGCGGCCGTGCAGATGCCGCCGAAGAGAAACACCGAGCGCCAGCCGAAGCTGGCCTGCAGGGTCACGGCGGCTGCGCCTCCGAGGGTCGCCCCAATGCCGTATCCCGCGGTGTAGATGCTGATGGCCAGCCCGCGCCAGCGCTTGGAGGAGTACTCGCTGGCGATGACATTGGTGCAGGCGAGGATCCCGCCGATGCCGAGGCCCGTGACCACGCGCCAGATCCCGAGTTCCATGGCAGAGTGCGCCAGGGAGGCCAGCAGCATCCCGACAGCGGCGAGACCGACCGAAATCAGGACCATGGGCCGGCGCCCGATCACGTCGGCGAAGGGGGCCAGGCCCAGGGAGCCGATGGCCATGCCGACCAGTCCTGCGCTGAGCAGGATACCCAGCTCCGCGCCGCTGAGGCCGAAGTCCCGGGTCACGCTGTTGGCGGTGAAGGCCATGGCCAGGACATCGAAGCCGTCGAGGGCATTGAGGACAATGCACAGGCCAACGATCAGCCATTGGTACAGAGACATGCGTGACGCGTCGATGCGTTCTTGAAGTTGCATGGGACTACTTTCTGGAGGCCACGGACGGTCCGGGCGGAAGCTGAACTGAGGGTGCAGAAGATCTCGTGACTCTTCCGGAGCCGGCGGCCGTGCCTCGTCGTTGACGGCACGGCAGCCGGGCAACTACCTATACTGATAGTTAGATGTGGCGCGGGACACAGCATAACTATGAACGTAGTTAGTTGACAAGGGGTTTAATGGAGGCGGCGCCCGGCCCTGCCGCAAGGCAGCGGCAGCAGGGCGCCCTTACGGAGAGGACCGGTGGCGGGTGAGTCTGCGTTATGCCCTGCTTGCACTGCTGACGTCCCAGCCCCTCACGGGCTATGACGCTTTCAAGCACTTTGAACAATCCGTCGGCTACGTCTGGCACGCGCCGGACTCGCAGATCTATCCCGAACTCCGGCGGATGGAAAAGGACGGCCTGCTGAGCGGGGTGGAAGAACCCTGGGGAAAAAAAGGCAAAAAGAAGCGCTATCACATCACTCCGGAAGGGGTCGAGGCTTTCCGGGCCTGGATGAATACCACTCTGGACTATGCCCGCGAGCGTGACCCGATCCACCTCAAGGCGGCCTACCTGGAGTGGGCCGAACCTGATGCTGCGCGAGCGCAGATGCGCGCCCATATTGCGTATCACTCCTCCCGGGCGCGGCAGTGGCAGGACATGGTCGCCGCACTCGAGGACCGGAGCAACCCCACGCTGGCGCGCCGCCTCGAGGCGGCGCCCGAAGAGGACCGGGACAAGATTGCCGGCTACAAAATCTTCACCTATGAAGGCATGATCGACCGGGCCAGGGCGGAGATCGAGTGGGCCAGGCGCGGCCTGGAACTGATCGAAAAACTCGAGTCATAGGCGCCGGAAGGCCCGGAACCCCGCGGGGTTCCGGGCCTTTTGCCGTCTCTGCCGCGGGATTCGCCGGGCGGCGTATCCGGAAAGCCTTGCCACTACCTATCAACATAGTTATGCTGTGATCCAAGCCACTACCTATGGACATAGGTATACCGTGACGGGAAGGATCGATCATGACAGCGCTGATGCAGTCCATGAGCTCTACAACCAACAAAGTGCTGGGCTACCCGCTTAACGCCTGGTACGTCGCCGCGTGGGACCACGAGGTAACCCGCAATCCGATGTCCCGCCGGATTGCGGACCGCCCTCTCGCCCTGTACCGCACCGAAGACGGCAAGGCCGTGGCGCTGGCGGACGCCTGCTGGCACCGCCTGGCACCGTTGTCCATGGGCAAGACTCTCGGCAAAGATCAAATCCAGTGCCCCTACCACGGCATCATCTACAACTCCGCGGGACGCTGCGTCTCCATGCCCGCGCAGGAGACCATCAACCCCAGCGCCACGGTGCCGTCCTTCCCCGTGGTGGAGCGCTACCGCTATGTGTGGGTGTGGCTTGGGGACGCCACCCTCGCGGATCCGGACCTTATCCCGGACATGCACCAGATGAGCTCGGATGAGTGGGCCGGTGACGGCGAGACCATCTTGGCGCCGTGCAACTACCAGCTCGTGCTGGACAACCTGATGGACCTCACCCATGAGGAATTCGTCCACTCCTCCTCGATCGGTCAGGACGAACTGAGTGAATCCGACTTCGTCGTGACCCAGGACGGCAGCACCGTCACGGTATCCCGCTGGATGCTCGACATCGATGCCCCGCCGTTCTGGCTCAAAAACATGCGGGACAAGTTCCCGGGCTTCGAAGGCCGGGTGGACCGCTGGCAGATCATCACCTTCCAGTCGCCGTCGACCATTAATATCGACGTCGGTGTAGCCAAGGCAGGCACGGGTGCCCCCGAAGGGGACCGGAGCCAGGGCGTCAACGGCTTCGTGATGAACACGATTTCCCCGGAGAGCGCCAAGACTTGCCACTACTTCTGGGCCTTCATGCGCAACTACCGGCTGGAAAGCCAGCTGATCACCACCCAGCTTCGTGACGGCGTGCACGGTGTGTTCGGCGAGGACGAGGCCATGCTGGCGGCCCAGCAGGAGGCTATCGATGCCAACCCGGACTACGAGTTCTACAACCTCAACATCGACGCGGGCGGCATGTGGGTGCGGCGGCTGATCGAGCGCCAGCTCGCCGCCGAGGGCCGACTGATCCCCACCGCCTGACCCGATCGCCCGATCCAGGAAGTAAGAAGCAGACATGGCAGCAACAAACATCGAAGTCTGGCAGACCGGAACGGTCGTCGAGGCGGATTACATTACCGACAAGACCCGGCGCGTGGTCCTGGAACAGTCCAAGCCCATGAAGGCAGAGCCGGGCTCGCACATTGACGTGCTGGTCTCGATCAACGGCGAACGGCACAAACGCTCCTACTCCGTGGTCGACGCGAGCGACGACGGCCGACGCGTGGCGATCAGCGTTTTCAGGGCCCCCCAATCCCGGGGCGGCTCCCTCTTCATGCAGGCCCTGGAGCCGGGAGACCGGCTGGAGATCACGCAGCCCCTGCAGAATTTCCCGCTGCGGGTCGGCGCCCCGCGCTACGTGCTGGTGGCGGGGGGGATCGGCATCACTGCCATGGTCAACATGGCCCGGGTGCTCCGAAACATCAAGGCCGACTACACCTTCGTGTACGCCGGCAGGAGCCGCGCCGCGATGGCGTACCTGACGCAACTGGAGCAGCTGCACGGCGACGCCCTTCGGGTCCACGTGGACGACGAAGGCACCGCTCTCAGCGTGGATGAGCTGCTGGCCACCATTGAGCCGGACACGGAGCTGTACATGTGCGGACCCATCCGGCTCATGGATGCCATCAAGCGCGGCTGGGATGCCCGCGCGCTCAGCGTGCCCAACCTCCGCTACGAGACCTTTGGCAACAGCGGCTGGTACGACCCGGAGGAATTCGTGGTGCGCGTGCCCCGGCTGGGCGTTGAGGCGACCGTTCCGGCGGGGAAGTCCATGCTGGAAGCGCTGGAGGATGCCGGTGTCGACATGATGTTCGACTGCCGCAAGGGCGAATGCGGGTTATGTGAAGTGCGTCTGCTGGGACTCCAGGGCTCCATCGACCACCGGGACGTCTTCTACAGCGAACGCCAGCAGCATGCAGCGGCCAAGATGTGCTGCTGCGTCTCCCGTGCGGTCAGCTCCGCACCCGGCGACCGCGCCGTCGTGACCATCGACGTCTGAGCCGCAGTCGTACCCCGCCGTCGCCGTACCCCGTCGCGTCAGTCGCCGAATTCGCCGGAAACGCGCGGGTTCGCCGTAATTATCCGGCGAACGGGCAAGCTTCCGGCGAATTCGACGCCGACGCCGCCAACGTAGACTGGCTCTATGCGGCTGGTAGCAAGTGACATTGACGGAACGATCCTCGGCCACGACGGCAAAATCAGTGACCGCACCGTGCGCGCGTTCCATGCCTGCCGCGAAGCCGGGATCGAGCTCGTGTTCGTCACGGGCCGTCCGCCGCGCTGGCTCCACCCGCTGCAGGACCGGCTCGGGCACACGGGGACCGTCATCTGCTCCAACGGCGCGGTGGTCTGGGACCTCGAGGCGGACCGCCTGATCTCGGCCCGGGCCCTTGAGCTCGATGCCGTGTTCGAGGCGCGGCGCATCATCCAGCGGCTCCGCCCCTCGGCCCTGTTCGCCGCCGAGACCCTGACCGGCTTCCACCTGGAACCGGGGTTCATCGAGAACGGCTCCAGCGAACTGCTCGCCGCCGTCACCCCGGCACCGCTGCACAGCACCCTCACCGCGGCGGACTCGGTGGTGAAGTTCCTCGCCATCGTCAGGGAGGGCACCGCCGACGAGTTCCTCGCCGAAGTGGCGCCCGCCGTCGCGCACCTCGCCGCCGCAACCCACTCCGCGCCGAACATCGCGCTCCTCGAACTGTCCCTGCCGGGCGTCAACAAGGCCGTCACACTCGCCGAGTACGCCGCCTCACTCGGGGTCGACGCCGGCGACGTCGTGGCCTTCGGGGACATGCCGAACGACATCGAAATGCTGCGCTGGGCCGGTGACGGGTACGCGATGGCCAGCGGCCACCCCGAAGCCATCCGCGCGGCCGGCCAGCAGGCCCCGCACTTCGACGACGACGGCGTCGCCCAGATCCTCGAGGCTAAGCTCGCCGAACAGGGCGTCCGGCTGCCCTGACCGGCACCGGCACCCCAAACAACCCCCGCCCCGCACCGGCCCCCACCGGAAAACGGCAGAACCGGCGCTCTGGTCACCGGATTCCCAGCTTGCGGTCAACTCGCGTTCACCTTTGCCTCCTAGGCTGAAATCTCGCGACGGATCGTTTTATGGATAGTGGGAAATCATGGCCAGATACCGCATTGAACGCAGCGACGACCAACCCCTGCGCCGCATCGAACCGGACACCCATTGGAAAAGTCTGCGCCAGGGCGACCGGGTCTCCGTCCGGACGGCCCCGGGCTACGTGACCGGCGGCCTCATCGACGCCGTCACGGAGGATCACACCGCCGTCTGGGTAGACCTCGACGGCGGCGGGGGACGCACGCTGCTGCACTGCAGCGACGGCGTCGAAATCCTCCCGACCGCCTCCTGACACGGTCCCTGCCGGGGCTGCAGGGCTCGGGTACGCTTCAGGAGTGACCACCTCCCACCCCTTCTTTTCCACCGGCGGCGCCCCCGGGGAACCCATTGCCATGGCCCACCGGGGCTTCTCACGGGACGGCCTGGAAAACTCCATGGCCGCGTTCGGAGCCGCCGTCGACCTCGGCTTCCGGCACCTGGAGACGGATGTCCACACGACGGCCGACGGCGTGCTGCTGCTGTTCCACGACGACACCCTGGACCGGGTCACGGACGGCCGCGGCCGGATCGAGGACCTGTCCGCGGCCACGGTCGCCCGGGCCAGGATCGGCGGTGCGGAGCCCATCCCGCTGCTGGAGGATCTCGTCGCGGCCTTCCCGGACGTCCGGCTCAATCTCGACGTCAAGGACTGGAATTCCGTGGCCACCCTCGCCGCGGCGATCGAGCGGTACGGACTGCACGACCGGGTGCTGGTCGCGAGCTTCTCGGACCGCCGGCGCCGGGCCGTGCTGAAGCAGCTCAGCCGTCCCGCCGCGGGTTCCGCCGGCATCGTGTCCAACGCCGTGTTCGTCCTGCTCGGCCCGGTCCTGCCCGCCGCGCTGATGCGGCTCGTGGCGGGGCGTGCCCTCCGCGGGGTGCATGCCCTGCAGGTGCCGGTCAGGTACGGTGCCGTCACCGTGGTGACACCGGGATTCGTCCGGCGCGCCCACCGGTACGGCCTTCAGGTGCACGTCTGGACCATCAATGAGCCTGCCGAAATGCACCGGCTGCTGGACCTCGGCGTCGACGGGATCGTCACCGACCGGGCCGACCTTCTCAAGGCGGTGTTGCAGGAGCGCGGCGCGTGGCGGGACTGACGCCGTCGCTCGTCAGGTGCTCTGCCATGTTGAATCCTTCCAGCCGCCACGGCCCGGCACCGTCCGGGCGGATGAACGGCTGACAGAGGCATTGAGGATAGTGGACGTGGCGGCGATATCCAGCAGCTCGCTCTCGGTCAGGCTTTCCAGGATGTACCGGACCAGCAGGATCACGGCATCGTGGCAGATCAGCATCACGCCCTGCCCGGGGTGCCTGCGGTCCAGATCCGCGAGCAGGGAGCGCAGGCGCAGGACGACGTCGGCCCAGGACTCACCGCCTGGCGGGCGGTAATAGAACTTCCCCAGCCACCGCCTGCGCGCGGCCTCTTCGGGGAGCCGGGTTTCCACAGCCGGGGAGGTGAGCATGTCGAGGATGCCGAGTTCACGGTCGCGGAGCCGTTCATCGATAAGGACGGGCGTCTGCCAGCCGCCGGTGGTGACGGCAAGTTCCGCAGTCTGCCGTGCCCGGATATAGGGCGAGGACCAGACGACGGTCCGATTGCCGTCCGGGAAGCCGGCCAGCAGCCGGCCCAGGGCCAGCGCCTGCTCGCGTCCCGTGTCGGACAGCTCGACGTCGGCGTCCCGGGCCGGAACGGCGATGACGTGCGCGCCGGTCTGCTGCGCGAGCGTGGCGGCGATGTTGCCCTGGCTTTCGCCATGGCGCACCAACAACAGCTCTGTCATGCCGGGCGCGCTGCGGCCTGTGGACGGCGTCATTCCTCGGGCTTCGGCGTTCTCGTTCACGTGTACCTCCTGTGTCCGGGCGGTTCTGCGTGGCAGTCACGTTACTACCGCCCCTCCGCCTTGTCGCCGCCGTCCCGGTCCCGGCACCCGGACCCCGCCGTCCCGGCACGCGGACTCGCAACCCTGCCGCGGACCCGGGCTGGCAGGATAGAGCCATGCGCATCCTCATCGCCCCGGACAAATTCAAGGGCTCCCTCACCGCCATCGAAGCCGCCGCCGCCATTGCCGAAGGCGCCCTGCGGGTCTACCCCGACGCCGAAACCGTCCAGTTTCCGGTCGCCGACGGCGGCGAAGGAACCCTGGAGGCAGCAGTGGCAGCGGGGTTCGAGGAGCGGCTCAACGCCGTCGTCGGCCCCATCCTGGCGCCGATCGGCGCCGCCTGGGCCATCCGCAAGGATGCCTTCGGGAACACGACCGCCGTCATCGAGACGGCGCAGGCGTCCGGCCTGGCGCACATGGAGCCGACCCCGCCCAACTCCCTGCGCGCGCACAGCTACGGCTGCGGCCAGCTGATCGCCGCGGCCCTGGATGCCGGTGCGACGGAGATCGTGCTGGGCGTGGGCGGCTCGGCGATGACCGACGGCGGCAGCGGGGCGCTCCGGGCCCTGGGCCTCAAGCCGCTGGACGCCGCAGGCAATGTGGTGCCCCTGGGCGGCGGCTCGCTGGCCGAGGTGGCCTCCGTGGACGCGAGCGGACTCGATCCCCGGCTCGCCGCAGTGAAGTTCCGGATCGCCGTGGACGTGCAGAGCCCGCTCTTCGGAAGCGACGGGGCGGCCCACGTCTTCGGGCCGCAGAAGGGCGCCGACGAGGACGCCATGGAACTGCTCGACGCGGGCCTGCGCAACTGGGCCTCGGTGCTGCGCCAGTCCACCGGCCGGGACGTCAACGTCCCGGGAGCGGGCGCGGCTGGCGGCTTCCCGGCGTCGTTCCTGGCCTTCAGCAACGCCACCCTGGAAGGCGGCTTCGAACTCGTGGCCGGGCTGACCGGCCTGGCCGGGAAACTCACCGGAGCGGACCTCGTCATCACCGGGGAGGGATCGATGGATTCGCAGTCGCTGACCGGGAAGGCCCCGATTGCACTCGCCGATGCCGCCCGGAACCTCGGAATCCCCGTGATCGTGGTGGCCGGGCGCATCCTGGTCACTCCGGAGGACCTCGCCCGGCACGGGGTGGTTGCGGCCGCGCAGCTGCTGGACGTTGCGGGAAGCCCGGAGGACGCCATCGCGAACGCCGCGAAGTACCTGGCCTGGGCCACCAGCCAGGTCCTCGAAGGCGCCTGAGGCTTTAGCCGCCTGAGACGGGCACCTGCTGGCAGGCTGCGGCGCCGGCCACGTTGCCGTCTGGGGCTCAGGCGCCGGTTTCATAGTGCGGCTCGGCCACCGGTTTGGACTCCGGGGAGCCCTTCTCGCGGAGGTAGACCGAGGCGCCCACCAGCACTGCGACGGCCAGGAATTCGCTCTGCCAGTTCTGGAATGATTCGAACCAGAACCGGCTGGTCGCGAGATACCCCAGGACGGTGACCGGCGGTAGTCCGTGGGCCTGCTGTTCGCTGCTGTACTCCTCGCTGCCGCCGACCGCGTGGAGCGCAAGGGAGGCCAGGAACAGCAGCAGGAACATCACCGACAGGGAGTGTTCATAGAGCTTGAGGACCCACCCGCCGCGCCGCACCGGCCACGGTGTGGCTGCCTTCAACGGCGCGTCCCGGGGGTCCTCGTCCTGCGGGGCGGTCTTGCCCATCGGCTTCGACTCCGAGGACCCCTTCTGGAAAAGGAAGACCGTCAGGATGACATACATGCCCATCTGCAGGAACTCCGACTCCCAGTTCTCAAAAGTCGCCTCAAGGAATGCCCCGGTCCCGAGGTACTCCAGCACCGAAACGGCCGATTCCCCGTGGATCACCTGGTCCTCGCTGTAATCGGCGGCGCCACTGAGGACCATCCCGCCAAAGAAGGCGACGAAGAGTCCGATGTTGGCCAGCAGCAGGCCGTGTTCCTTCACCCACGTGCTCATGGATCGCCTGGAGGACGCGCCGCGCCGATGGTTAGCGGTGCTTGTCATGGCATCTTCCTTCGGGTTGCCCGTTTGCGGAGCCTCGCCGGAAATGTAGACGAGGAGGATCAGCAACATCGCCAGCAGGACCGCGCCAGCGATGAGCCCGGCTGTACGTCCCGCCGTGACATCGAAGACCATCGCGGAGGTGCCCACGCTGAGCAAGCCCGACGCCGGCCAAGGCCACCTTCGTGATCCTGTCGGCGCTGGACACCAGCGTGGCCTTGAGGCGCAGGCGGAACAGGCGGCGGTGGACGCTCACGGGCAGCAGGATCAGGGCCGTGGTCAGCGCGGCCAGCGCCACATTGGCCAGGTAGAGGGTGACCTGGAAGTCGTCCAGCGTCTCAAACCTTGACTGGAAAGGCAGGGTCAGGAGGAAGCCGGCGAGGATCTGCACGCCCGTCTGCAACACCCGGAGCTCCTGCAGGAGTTCCATCCAGTTGCGGTCCATCTTTTCGTCGACGGATTCGTTCCTCCTCGTCCTTCTGGGACTCTTCTGGACCGGAGACTTCATCTGGGCCGGACACTGGGCGCACCTCCGGGTAGACGCGGATGGGGCTGCGGGTGGCGGTTAACACTCAACCTAGGCTTGAGACTTGCAAAATTCAAGCCGGTACTAAGTCTGCTGATTATTATTGCGGGTAGGGTGGAAGTGTTTACTTCGCTGGGATAGTTTCGAGGGGCTGGTTGCGCTGGCGGCCGAGGGATATTCCCTGGAAAACCGACACATTGGTTAGGTGGACTATGAGTGATTCAAGCAAGCAGCAGGACCAGCCGCGGGACCCCCGCGGAGCCGGCTACTACTCCGGGTCCTTCCCCGAGCAGGTCCAGGAACAGCCCGGCCTCACCGCGCCCATGGAGCCGAAACCGGACCACGGCGAAGAGAGCTACCGGGGCAGCGGGGCACTCGAGCGGCAAAGCCGCCCTCATCACCGGCGGGGACTCCGGAATCGGCAAGGCAGTGGCAATCGCCTTCGCCCGGGAAGGTGCCGACGTCGCCATCTCCTACCTGCCGGAGGAGGAAGAGGACGCGCAGGACACCGCCGAGTGGATCAGGAAAGCCGGCCGCAAGGCCCTGCTGCTGCCCGGCGACGGCCGAAGTGAGGACTTCGCGGCGAAATCGTCGAGGCGACGGTGGCCGAATTCGGGCGCCTTGATGTCCTGGTCCTGAATGCGGCCTACCAGAAGAACCGCGACAGCTTCGAGTCCCTCGCCCACCGAAGAGTTCGACCGCGTCTTCCAGACCAATCTGTACTCGCTGCTCTGGACGGCCCGTGCCGCCGTCCCGCACCTGAAGGCCGGGTGCCTCGATCATCACCACCGCGTCGATCCAGGCGTTCAATCCGTCGCCGCAACTCATCGACTACGCCATGACCAAGGCGGCGCAGGTGGCGTTTACCAAGGCGTTGGCGCAGGAGCTCGGCCCGCAGGGGATCCGGGTCAACGCCGTGGCGCCGGGCCCCATCTGGACGCCCCTGATTCCGGCGACGGAGTGGCCGGAGAAGCTCCCATCCTTCGGCCAGGACACGCCATTGCAGCGGGCGGGCCAGCCGGCGGAGCTCGCGGCCGGCCTACGTGCTGCTCGCCTCGGACCACGGCTCCTACATTTCCGGCGCCGTCCTTCCCGTCACCGGAGGCAAGGGCCTCTGAGCCCGCCTCGATCCGGTCCACTTCCAGCTAGTCCCAATTCCAGCAACAGGAGGAATGACATGACTAGGACAACCAGCAGGATCCAAAGACCGCACCGAAGAAGCCGGTGGCTACGGCACGCCCACCGCGGAGCAGGAAATGCCCGGCGGGCAGCCGAAAAACGGCGATGCGAAAAACGGCGACGACAAGAAATTCGCCCAGCCCCGCGAGGAAGAGGCGTTCGACGCCGCGGGCCTGAGCCAGGACAGCCCGGACGGCGAGACGTATCCGGCCGGTGCGCCGGACCTCAGCCAGTTCGGCGCCGAAGACCAAGACAGTGCAGGAGAACCCGGAGCCGGACGCTTCGGAGGAACGGAGGAACAAATGAGTTCAGAAAACGCCAGTGCAGCGCCCGGATTCGACGCGGACGCAGCCGAGGATTCCGAGGCGGCGTGCCCTCGACGGACGCCGAGATGGATGCATCCAACACCGAACAGCCCGACGCCGGGCGGCCGTTCTCCTCGGAGCCCGGCCAGGATGCGGCGGGGCTGCCGGACGGTTCCGGCACGGACCTGCCGGACAGCAAGTCGCCGAAGGACCGCGGCGACGACAAGGAGCCGTTCGACGCCGGCTGACCCCGCCGCCGGACCCCACGCCGCCGTCGGTCCTCATTCCGCTGCGGATTCAACGGCCTGACCGAAGAAGGCCGGTCTCCTGCCCTTTGGGCGGGAGCCGGCCTCCTTCGTCTGCGGGTTATTGCCCGCCAGCAGCGTTTCTTAGCGGCGCTTCTTGGGGGTGCGTTTGACGGCTGCCTTGACCGCGGCGGTCGAGGCCGCAGCCGGCGAGGGATCTTCGGTTTCCGGCTCCGCCACCGTGCCGCGGGCCTTCGCGATCGCCTTCATGCCGTGGTAGATCACCAGGGCCGCGGCCGAGCCCAGCGCGATGCCGGTGAACTTCAGGTCGCCGATGGTCCACGTGTAGTCGGCAATCCCGACGATGAGGGCGACGGCGGCCGTGGTCAGGTTGATCGAGTTGGAGAAGTTCACCTTATTCTGGACCCAAATTTTCACGCCCAAGACGCCGATCATGCCGTAGAGCATCGTGGCCGCGCCGCCCAGGACGCCGGCGGGGACGGTGGCGATGAGTTCGCCGAATTTCGGCGAGAAGCTCAGGATCACCGCGAAGACGCCGGCCACCCAGTAGGCCGCCGTCGAATACACCTTGGTAGCAGCCATGACGCCGATGTTCTCGGCGTACGTGGTGGTTCCGGACCCGCCGCCCAGGCCGGCAAGTACAGTGGCGGCGCCGTCGGCCAGCAGTGCACGGCCGGACACGCCGTCGAGGTTCTGCCCTGTCATGGCCGACACGGACTTCACGTGGCCGATGTTCTCTGCCACCAGCACCAGTACGACCGGCACGAAGAGTCCCACGACGCCGAGGTGGAATTCGGGGGTCTGGAAGTGCGGCAGGCCCACCCACGCGGCACCGTCCATCTTGGAGAAGTCCACCTCGCCGCGGATCATCGCAACGATGTAGCCCACCAGAACGCCGACCAGGATGCTCAGCCGGCCCAGCATGCCGCGGAACACGCACGCTGACCACGATGATGACGGCCAAGCGTGATGAAGGCGGTGACGGGGGCCTGGTCGAAGTTGGCTTTCGCCGCGGGCGCCAGGTTCAGGCCGATCAGCGCCACGATCGCGCCGGTCACGATCGGCGGCATGACCCGGTTGATCCAGCCGGCGCCGAACTTCTGCACCGCGGCGCCAATGACGGCGAGGGTCGACGCCGGCCAGCACCACCCCGCCCAGCGCCCCGGGGATGCCGAACTGCTGCTGGGAGGCCATGATCGGCGCGATGAACGCGAAGCTGGAGCCGAGGTAGCTCGGCACGCGTCCCTGTGTGATGACCAGGAACAGCAGGGTGCCGATGCCGGAAAAGAACAAGGTGGTGGCCGGCGGCATGCCCGTGATGATCGGGACCAGGAAGGTGGCACCGAACATGGCGACAACGTGCTGCATCCCGATCCCCACCGTCAGCGGCCAGGTGAGCCGCTCATCCGGCCTGACGACCTCGCCGGGGCGGACGGACTTGCCGGTGCCGTGGAGCTTCCATTTGGTGCCGAGCATGCTCATTGCCGGGAGCCTTTCAGAGAATGTGGGGCGGGCGCGGAAGGAATCTTCCCGAGCAACTTTACAGCGCCGGTGTTTGGCGGCCGTCCGCTCGGGCCGGCTGATCGGGACCGTCCGCTGGGTCCGTCCTGGATCGGGGTGGGTGGCGTGTGCTTAGGTGGTATGCCGGACATCACAGGACTCTGCGGGAAGCAGGCGCCGGAGTTGAAGTTGCAACGATGGACAACAACTATGGACAGCACGAGAAGCCGGCCACCCAAGGGCGCGCCGGCACAGCGAAAGGGATGCGAATGACGATCGCCCATGATGAAGCAGTAATCGACGCCGCCGCGGTGGACGCCATCTTTGCCGAGGCCCGCACGGCCAACGCCTTTACCGGCGAGGTCACCGACGAGCAGGCCCGCGCCATCTACGAGCTCACCAAGTTCGGCCCGACGGCCTTCAACTCCCAGCCGCTGCGCGTCACCTACGTCCGCTCCGCCGAAGCCCGCGGCCACACTCGTTGACACACTTGTCCAACGGCAACCGCGCCAAGACGGCGTCGGCGCCCCTCGTCGCGGTCCTCAGCTACGACACGTCCTGGCAGGAGCAGTGGGACACCTTCCTTCCCGGCTACAACGCCCCCAAGGCCATGTACGACGCCGCCCCGGACCTCGCCGCGGCCACGGGCAACAACAACGCCCACCTGCAGGCCGGCTACTTCATCCTGGCGGTCCGCTCGCTCGGCTTCTCGGCCGGACCCATGACGGGCGCGGACTTCGCCAAGATCGACGCGGCGTTCTTCCCCGACGGGCAGCCAGAAGAGCTTCCTGGTGGTCAACATCGGCCAGCCCGGCCGAGGACGCGTGGGGCGCGGCGAAGCCGAAATTCGCCTACGAGGACGTCGTCCGCACCGTCTGACATGCCTCCGGGACGCTGATCTGACGCGGGGGTGCCCGCGGCACTGCGCATTTCGCGGAGGTGCCTCCGGCAGCCTGTTCGCGGAGGTGCCTCCGGCACCATGGGGGACAGGCCGGAGGCACTCGGGACGCAATTTTGCGCGTGAGCGCAAGGCCGCATCCGGGGCCACTTTAGTTTAGTACCGCATCGGGCCGGCGCCACAGGGATTTGGGCGTCCATCCGGCAAGTCGCAGTGGCAGACTTTCCGCATGCGGAACCTGATTGTGGTGGCGTTCCTGGAGCCGGTCACCGAGGGGCTCGAATTTCCCCGGGATGACTGGCCGCTGCACGTCACGCTGGCCAAGTTCGACGTCGACGGCGCGGACACCGCCACCGTGCCGGGCCCCGATCAGCTGGCCGGCAGAATTGCCGGAGTCATCGGCCGGCGCCGGTCATCGCGGCGCTCGGCAGCCCGTTGACCGCCGGCAGCGAAGCAGGGTTCGGCCGCTCCGGGCTGGTCCCGGTCACCCTAATCCTGCCGAGCGGGCCGCTGCAGGCGCTGCATGAATCACTGGTGCGGATCGCGGCGGACCTGCCCGGCCGGATCACCACTCCCGCCTACACGCTGGCGGGCTACCGGCCGCACGTCTCGCACCGTGGCGAACGGCGCGTCGTCAAGGCGAAAGCCTGGTCCTGGACCGGATCGCGCTGGTGGATATGGCACCCGACGGCGGGCATGCGACCCGGCGGGTCCTCAAGCTCTGGACCCTCCCGACGGGGTGAGGCCCAGGCGTAATGCGGGACCGTGCCCGGCGGCCCTGAGTCACATCGTGAATGATCCACCCGATTTGGCCCCGCGGAGTGCGATACTGGGCTCAGATCCGGTGCTGACATGACGGATTACTCGGGCAAATAGGCGGACCGGGGGGCCACTGGATGATGCTGGACACCGCGACGCTGCGTTTTTGCCTGGCAGCTGGTGGACCTGACTTTGCTGCTCCTCTTCTACTTCATCACCTACCGGCGGACCCGGTCCGCCTACAGCGGGTGGTGGTGCCTGGCCCTTCTGCTGTTCCTTGCCGGCAACGCCGCGTACCTGCTGGACGGGACAGCGCATCAGCTCTGGGCCAACCCCCTCGGCAACGTCCTGCTTGTGGGGGCGGCGGTGAGCATCTGGGCGGGTTCCCGGACCCTGCGGACCAACGTTCCCGGCATGTGGGTCCTGGCCGCGGCCCCCTTCATCACGGCCGTGGCCTCGATGCTGGACCGGCCTGCGACGAACGGCTGGGCAGGCGGGCCCGTGTACCTCCTGTTCATGGGGCTGCTGCTCGGCCTCGCCTCCCGCGAACTGTTCCTGCTGGACCGCAACTTCTCGCGCGTGCATCGAACGCTCGCCGTGGGGTCGGGGATCCTCGCAGCCTTCTACGTCGGCCGCCTGGTGGCCTTCCTGGCGGACGGACCGCAGGGGCCGGTCTTCGTCTCGGTTTTCGGATCGGTCACGACGACGGTCGCGTCAGCGGTGATCATGGTGGTGGCGTCCTTCACCATGGCCGAACTGAGCAATGAGCAGCTGACCCAGGACCTCAGGGCGCGGGCAACCGTGGACGGGCTGACCGGCCTGCTGAACCGGACGGCCTTCCTGGACCTGGCCGCGCACGAACTCCGCCGCCTCCACCGCGTCCGGACCACCGGCTCGCTGGTCCTCGCCGACCTCGACCATTTCAAGGCCATCAATGACGAGTTCGGCCACGCCGCAGGCGACCACGCCCTCAAGGCCTTTGCGGACGCCTGCGCGTCCACCGTCCGCTCCACCGATCTCGTGGGACGGTACGGCGGGGAGGAATTCATCATCCTGTTGCCGGGCGTGACGCCGGAGGTGGCCAGCCGCATCGCAGCGGACATCAGCCGGCGCCTCGAAGGCTCGCGTTCCAGCATGATTCCGCGGCTGCCCACCGTCAGCTACGGCATCGCCTCCGTCGGTGCCGGCCGGCCGGACCTCGCCGCGGTGGTGGCATCCGCCGACGCGGCCCTCTACGAGGCGAAATCGCTCGGCAGGGACCGCGTCGGTGCTGGCCAGCCACCTCACGGAAAAGCCCGCCTGACCGCTAGGAAATGACCCCGTCGACGAGGGCTTTGGCCTCGGCCTGGACCTGCTTGAGGTGATCGGCGCCCTTGAACGACTCGGCGTAGATCTTGTAGACATCCTCGGTGCCGGAGGGCCGGGCCGCGAACCAGGCGTTCTCCGTGACTACCTTCAGGCCGCCGATCGAGGCGCCGTTGCCGGGCGCCTCGGTGAGCTTGGCGGTGATGGTTTCCCCGGCCAGTTCGGTGGCTGTGACATCGGACGAGGAGAGCTTGCCGAGGGCGGCCTTCTGGTCCCGGGTGGCTGCGGCGTCGATGCGGGCATAGACGGGATCGCCGAACTGGTCCGTGAGGCCCTTGTACAGCTGCGACGGCGACTTGCCGGTGACGGCGGTGATTTCCGAGGCCAGCAGGGCCAGCAGGATGCCGTCCTTGTCCGTGGTCCAGACGCTGCCGTCCATCTTGTTGAACGAGGCGCCGGCCGATTCCTCGCCACCGAAGGCTCCTTCGCCGGAGAGCAGCCCGGGGACAAACCATTTGAAGCCCACCGGGACCTCCACGAGCTTGCGGCCCAGGCTGCTCGGCAACGCGGTCGATGATCGAGGAGGACACGAGGGTCTTGCCGATCACGGACTCCGGGTTCCAGCCGGTGCGGTGGCGGTAGAGGTAGTCGATAGCGACGGCGAGGTAGTGGTTCGGGTTCATCAACCCGCCGTCCGGTGTGACGATGCCGTGGCGGTCGGCGTCAGCGTCGTTGCCGGTGGCGACGTCGTACGCTGCCTTGCCGGGACCGGCGTCGGCCATCCGTTGATCAGCGAGGCCATGGCGGACGGCGAGGAGCAGTCCATCCGGATTTTCTCGTCCCAGTCCAGCGTCATGAAGGCCCACTGCGGGTCGACGGTGGGGTTGACCACGGTGAGGTTCAGGTGGTGCCGTTCGCCGATCTCGCCCCAGTAGTCCACGGACGCGCCGCCCATCGGGTCGGCGCCGATCCGCACGCCGGCCTCGCGGATAGCGTTGAGGTCCAGGACCGAGGGGAGGTCGTCCACGTAGCTGCTGAGGAAGTCGAACTTGCCCGTGGTATCCGCGGCCAGGGCGTCCGCGACGGGGATGCGCTTGACGCCGCGGAGCCCGTTCTCGAGGAGTTCGTTGGCGCGGTTGGCGATCCAGCCGGTGGCGTCGGTGTCCGCCGGGCCGCCGTGCGGCGGGTTGTACTTGAAGCCGCCGTCGCCCGGGAGGGTTGTGGCTGGGGGTCACCACGATGCCGTCGGCCTGGGGCGCGCCGGCGGTGCGTTGCGGTTGTGGGTCAGGATGGCGTGGCTCAGCGCCGGGGTGGGGGTGTAGCCGTGGCGGGCGTCGATCAGGACGTTCACGCCGTTGGCCGCGAGGACTTCCAGCGCGGAGTTCTGGGCCGGCTCGCTCAGGCCGTGGGTGTCCTTGGCGAGGTACAGGGGGCCGGTGATGCCCTGCCCGGCGCGGTACTCCACGATCGCCTGGGTGATGGCCAGGATGTGGGGTTCGTTGAAGGAGGCCTTCAGGCTTGAGCCGCGGTGCCCGGAGGTGCCGAACGCCACCCGCTGCCCGGGGTCGCCAAGGTCCGGCGAAACGTCGTAGTACGCATCCAGGAGCGCAGTGAGGTCAACAAGGTCTTGGGGTTGGGCAACAGTGCCCGCGCGGCTAGCCATGGCACCAGCATGCCAGACGACGGCGGGCCACGACATGATTTGTCGTGGAATCCGGTCCCTGTGACGCAGAAATTCCTCGATCATCTGAACAGCGCGGCGGTAGTCTGGAATCAGGGACTAAAAAGGGGACTTCCATGACTGACCAGCCGACAACGGGCAAAGACGAGACGCCGCAGGGCTACCAGCCCTCCGCCGTACACCCAGCAGCAGCGGAGACGAGATCTCCGCTACGCAGCCGCTACCCCGTCCCGAGACAGGTTACGGGCAGCCGGCGTATGGCCAGGACAGCCACGAGAGCCAGCAGTACGGGCAGCCGCAGGGCCAGCCGTACAGCCAGGACAGCCAGCAGTACGGGCAGCCCTCGGGCCCCTTCAGCGGCGCTTACGGCCAGCAGGGCCAGCAGGGCCAGCAGTACAGCCAGCACGGCGAGCAGTACGGGCAGCCGCAGGGCCAGCAGTACGGCCAGCCGGGCGCGCCCTATAACGCGTATGCCCAGCAGGGGAGCCCCTACAACGCCTACGGACAGCCGAGCTACTACGGTGTGCCCGCTGAGCCCAAGGGCCTGAGCATCGCGAGCCTCTGCTGCGGCATTGCCGCGCTGGTGGGGTTCGGCTTCTTCATCCTGCCGCAGATCGCCGCCGTCATCCTGGGCCACATGGCCCTTTCGCGGGAGCCTGCCGGCAAGGGCATGGCGATCGCGGGACTCGTGCTGGGCTATGTGGCGATCGCCATCACCATACTGGTCATCGTGATCTTCGCGGTCGCGATCGGCAGCGCACGGTACAGCGGATACGGCGTCTAGCGTTCCGGCACCGGGGCGGTCAGCGCCTCGACCAGCCGGCCGGAGTGTGTCTCCAGCCAGGCGCCGCGGCGGCGGATGAGGCCGCCGACGCCCTCAGCCCACATCCGGGCCCAGCCGCCGCCCAGCGTGCGCGCCCGGAGCTGCATCCGTTCGTAGCTCAACGCGGCGCCCTCGACGCCCAGTCCGGGCAGCACCTGCCGTTCTTCGACGCTCCACCCGTAGGCGTCGGCGAAGATCCGCAGCCGCCGGAAGGGGTCCGTCCGCTCCCAGCCCGGCCAGGCGTCGGCAGGATCGCGGAGCGGGACCCAGTGCATGGCGGTGTTGAAGGAATCCGTGAGCGCCGTGCTGGGTCCGGCGAGGTCGAAGTCCACCAGGCCGGCGGCGCGGCCGCCGCGGACCACAATGTTCTGCGGCGTCATGTCGAGGTGGCACACGAGCTCCGGTGCACCGTTTCGGGCGCTGACCTGGCGGCCGGGCAGGGGCGGGAACGGATGCTCCCGCGGCACGAACCCGGCTGACGCGTCCTGCAGGCGGCGCGCCAGCTGCGCCACGGACGCCAGGAGCGCCTCGGACTGTACCCACGGCTCCGGCACGGGCCCGGCGCACTTTCCGGGCAGGAAGGTCAGGACGTCCCGGCCCGCGTCATCCCGGCCCAGGAACCGCGGTGCGCCCTCGAAACCGGCGTCCTCGAGCCAGTCGAGGTACTCCGCGACGGCGAGCGACTGCGGCTGGTGCGGGCGGCGGATTGTTCCGCCCACCCGCACCACGCCTTCGGTGACATCGCCCGCCGGCATGAGTTCGACGTCGGACGCCTCGCCGGGTGCGGGGACGTACGTGCGCGACTCGACCGGCGGCCGGTGCCTGGGGCTCATCGGCTCAGCGTACGCCGCCCATGAGCTTCTTGATCGCCGGTGAGGCCGCCGCGAGCCCGATGGCCAGCAGCATGGCGGTGCCGCCGATGCCGATGAAGTACGGCAGCTCGTCCTCCGGGTTGTACAGGCCGGACAGGATGCCCGCCAGCGTGGTGCCGAGCGACACCGAGAGGAAGAACAGCGCCACCATCTGCGTGTGGAAGGCCTTGGGTGCCAGCTTGGTGGTCACCGACAGGCCGATGGGGGAGAGGAACAGTTCCGCGAGGGTGAAGAGGAACAGGATTCCCACCAGCGCGAGCAGCGGCGTCTTGCCCCCGCCGGCCAGCGGGATGAAGGCCAGGAACGCCAGCCCCATCACGAACAGGCCGATCGAGAACTTCAGCGCCGAACCCGGCTGCTTCCGGCCCAGCCGGGTCCACAGCGCGGCCATGACGCCGGCGAAGATGATGATGAAGACCGGGTTGATGGACTGCACCCAGGCCGCCGGCATTTCCCAGCCAAACAGGTTGCGGTCCAGCTTCTCCTCCGAGTACACGGCGATGAAGGTGAACTGCTGCTGGAACAGGGCCCAGAACGCGGCCGAGGCGATGTACAGCGGGATGAAGGCGGCAACGCGCTGGCGCTCGGTCCCGTTGACCTTCTTGCTGCTGAAGATCAGGACGAAGTAAAGGATGGAGGCGCCGATCGCGGCGTAGGCCATGGACATGGCCAGGTTCTCGGCGTTCACGATTCCGGTGGCAAGCAGCACCGCAATGACAGCGGCGATGCCGGCGAAGATCGCGCCGTACTTGCCGCGCTGCGCGATCGGCAGCGGGTTGGGTACGCGGTGTGCCTCGACGGGCAGCCTCTTGCGGCCCGTGGCGTAGATCCCCAGGCCCAGGGCCATGCCGACGGCGGCGGCGCCGAAGCCCCAGTGGAACCCGTGGCTTTCCTGCAGCCAGCCGGTGACCAGCGGGCCGATCAGGGCGCCGGCGTTGATGCCCATGTAGAAGATCGAGAAGCCGGCATCGCGGCGTTCGTCCTTATCGCGGTACAGGCTTCCCACCAGGGCCGTGGCATTGGCCTTCAGGCCGCCGGAACCGACGCCCACCAGCACCAGGCCGGCAATCAGTCCGGGAATGCCCGGAACCAGGGCTAGGGCGATGTGGCCGGCCATGATCAGCACGGCGGAGCCGAAGAGCACACGCTCGGAGCCGAAGAGCCGGTCCGCGAGCCAGGCGCCGAGGATGGTGGAGAGGTACACGCCTCCGCCGTACGCGCCGACCAGGCCGGCGGCGAGGCCCTGCTCAATGCCCAGGCCGCCTTCAGCGGCGGTGAAGTACATGTAGTAGAGCAGGATCCCCTGCATTCCGTAGAAGGAGAAGCGCTCCCACATTTCTACGGAGAAGAGGCTGGCCAGCATCTTCGGGTGGCCAAAAAAGGACGTATCGCCCGGCGTTGTAGCGGGGGGACTGGCTAAATGAGTAGTGCTCATTTACTTAATGCTGACAGTGTGACGCGCGATTGTCACATTCGAGGCCGTGCGGGGCAAGCTCCGCCACGCCGGATTTCCGGGCCCGTTCCGGCCCCTCCCCACCCGTTGATCTATCAGTCCGGGTGGTTCAGGGCGCGGAATGGCACCCGAAAGTGATAGCGCAAACCGGGCGGCGCGGCTATTCGGCGTCGAAGACGATGACCTGCCGGACGGCCTTCCCGTCGGCCAGCTGGTCCATCGCCTGGTTGATGTCGGCCAGGTTGATGTGCGCGGAGATCAGTTCCTCCACGGGCAGCTTCCCTTCGCGCCAGAGCTGGGCGTACTTCGGGATGTCCCGGGCCGGAACCGCGGAGCCGAGGTAGCTCCCGATGATCGTCCGGGCTTCCGCGGTGACGGTCAGGGGCGGGATCGCGGCCCGGGCCTCGGGGGAGGGCAGGCCGGCGGTGATGGTGGTTCCGCCGACGGCGGTGGCGGCGAAGGCGGTCTCGAACGCACGGGGATTGCCGGCGCATTCGATCACGTACCGGGCCTTGACGCCGTCCTCGAGGACCTGCTGCGGGGTGTACGCCTCGTGGGCGCCCAGCCGGCGCGCATGGTCGAGCTTCTCCGCCAGCGTGTCGACGGCGATAATCCGCGAGACGCCCTGGGAGACCGCCGTGATCAGGGCGGCCATGCCGACGCCGCCGAGCCCCACGATCATGATGCTGTCCTTCGGCTCGGGCCGGGCCGCGTTCAGGACCGCGCCGCCTCCGGTCAACACGGCACAGCCGAGCACGGCGGCGATGTCGGCCGGGATGTCGTCGTCCACCGGCACCGCCGAGGCCCGGTCCACGACGGCGTGGCTCGCGAAGCCCGAGACGCCGAGGTGGTGGTAGATCTTCTCTCCTCCGCGGTTCAGGTGCATCGAACCGTGCAGCAGCGTTCCCTCATTGTTGCTTTTCGACCCGGTGGTGCAGGGCAGCCGGCCGTCCGCCGCGCAGTTCTCGCACTCTTCGCACCGGGGCAGGAAGGACATGACCACACGCTGGCCCGGGGCCAGGTCCGTGACGCCGGAACCGACCTCGACGACGCGTCCCGCCGCCTCGTGACCCAGCAGCATCGGCACCGGGCGCACCCGGTTGCCGTCGACGACGCTCAGGTCCGAATGGCAGATGCCCGGCGGCCTCGATCCGGACCAGGATTTCGGTGGGCCCGGGGCCGTCCAGTTCCAGTTCCGAGATGCTGATGGGCCTGGACTCGGCGAACGGGCGCGGCCGGCCGATTTCCTCAAGTACTGCACCGGTGATCTTCATCGATCCCTCTCATGTGGGTTCCAGCCGGCAGGTCCTGCCGCGTCTCCGCTAAACGGTATCGGTACCGGGCTCAGAAATCACCCGGCCCGGGCCGGCCGCCACTTCCAGCGGCCCGGCAGCTAGTGGCCCAGCTGCGCCGCCACCTGCAGGAGCAGCGCCTCGGACCCCATCGGCCCGACCAGCTGGATCCCCATCGGCAACCCGTCGCCCTTCGCCCCGCCGGTCCAGTGAACCGGGACGCTGATCGCGGGCAGGCCGCAGACATTCACCATCGAGGACCACGGCGCGTATTCGCACTGCTTGCGGTAATCGCCGTCGGCGTCGCCGGCCCACTCCGCCGCGGGCCAGTAGCCGTCGCCGTGCGCGGCCCCCGTGAACCAGCCGACGGGCCGGGGTGTCTGCGCCAGGGCCGGCATCAGCATGAGGTCCCAGGCCGCGTACTGCGCGATCGTGTCCCGCTGGAACAAGCGCAGGAAGGCCAGTGACTCGTTGAGTTTGGCGGCGCTGCGCTGCTGGGCACGGCGCCGGAACGTGCGGGTCAGCGGCGTCAGGAGCGCCTCACGCTGTGGCGCGATCCGGGCACTCCCGACGGCGGCGGTCCAGGCGGTGGTGAACGCGGCGGGGTAGCGGTTGTCGTAGCGGACCGCGGCTTCCATGGTTTCGTGGCCGGCCGCCTCCAGCAGGCGGATACCCGCCGCGAGGGCATCGAGCGCCTCCTGGTCCGGGGTGAAAGGAAAGATGTTCTGCCACGGGCTGTCCAGGCTCACCCCGATCCGCAGCCTGGGCGGGTCCTGGGCCGTGAGCTCCAGATACCCCGGCCCGGGCGCGCCGGGTTCCGCCGGCACCAGCGCGTCCAGCATCATCGCCGCATCCGCCGCGGAACGGGCCAGCGGACCGGTGACCACCAGCCCCGCCGGATCCCCGCTGCTTTCCCCTGCCGGCACAAGGCCGCGGCCCGGTTTGAGCCCCACGAGCCCGCAGGCCGCCGCCGGGATCCGGACCGAGCCGCCGCCGTCGGACCCCGGCGCAAAGGGGAGCAGCCCCGCGGCCACGGCGGCAGCGCTGCCGCCGGAGGAGCCGCCCGAACTGCGGCTGAGTGCGTACGGATTGCGCGACGGCGGGGCGATCCGGTTCTCGCTGTACGCCGTCAGCCCGAACTCCGGAACCTGGGTCTTGCCCAGGGACACGACGCCGGCGGCTTTCAGCACCGCGGGCAGCGCGCCGTCGGCCAGCGCGGGCCGGTGCTCCAGGGCGGCGCTGCCATGCGTCGTGACCACACCGGCGACGTCGGTGAGGTCCTTGAAGGCCACGGGCAGCCCGTGCAGCGGCGGCAGTTCCGTCCCGTCCCGGCCGGCGCGGGCGTGGAGTTCGTCCGCGGCGGCGGCATCCTTCCGGGCCTGTTCCGCCGTGACGGTGATGAAGGCGCCCAGATGCGGGTTCTCGGCCCCGATCCGGTCGAGGAAATGCCCGGCGGCCTCCCGGGCGGAGACGGTTCCGGTGCGCAGGGCATCACGGAGCCCGACGGCCGAGAGCTCGTGGAGTTCAGCCAAGGAGCTGCGGCCCCGGACGGTCAGGGGCGGCCAGGGCCCGGAATCCAGGGGGACATGCCCATTGCTCGGCCCGGCGGGTGGACATAGGTGCAGCATGTCCATTCCTCGCGGCCGGGGGAGGGCATGTCCGTGCCGGGCCGGGTGACCGGCCGAGGGTGGCCGCAATCGTGGGCCGTTCCGCTGCCATGGTGCCTCCTTGCGCTCTCCCAGAAGCGTAACGTGCCGCCCGGTGGGGTGCTCCGTCAGCGGCTGGCGATACGCTGGAGGCAGACCTTGAATTCCGCGGAAAGGACGAACATGAGCGACTTCGACACCGTGACCGTGTCAGGCATCCCCGGAGGGGCCAGAATCCTGGACGTCCGCGAGGGCTATGAATGGGTTGCCGGGCACGCGGAGAGTGCCCTGCACATTCCCCTGGACCAGCTCCCGTCCCGGCTCGGCGAGCTGGACCCGGACGAGGACCTTTACGTCATCTGCCGGACCGGCGGGCGCTCCTTCCGGGCCGCCCAATGGCTGGTGGGCCAGGGGTACTCCGCCCTGAACGTGTCCGGTGGCATGGACCAGTGGCTGGAAACCGGCAAGCCGCTGGTGTCCGACAACGGACTCAAGCCCGTAGTCCTGTAAGCGAAGAAAGAAGAGCCGATGCCCGCATCTCCCGTCACCTATACCTTCCTCGGGCCCGAGGGCACGTTCACCGAGGCCGCCCTGATGCAGGTGCCGGGCGCGGCGGAAGCCATCCGCGTTCCCTCCTCCAACGTGAATACGGCGCTCGACAAGGTCCGGGACGGATCCGCGGACGCGGCCATGGTGCCGATCGAGAACTCCGTGGAGGGCGGGGTCACGGCCACCCTCGATGCCATCGCCACCGGCCAGGAGCTCCGCATCCTCCGCGAAGCCCTCGTGCCGATCAGCTTCGTCCTGGTGGCCCGCCCCGGCGCGCGGATCGAGGACATCCGCCGGATCTCCACCCACGGCCACGCCTGGGCGCAGTGCCGGCTCTGGGTCGACGCTAATATTCCCAATGCGGAATACATTCCCGGCTCCTCCACGGCCGCTGCGGCCATGGGCCTGCTCGAGAACGACACGCACTACGACGCCGCGATCTGCGCCCCGATCGTGGCCACGGAACAGCCGGGCCTCGCCGTCCTGGCCGAGAACATCGGCGACAACCCCGGCGCCGTCACCCGCTTCGTGCTCGTGGGCCGGCCCGGTGCCCTGCCGGAGCCGACCGGCGCGGACAAAACCACCGTGGTGGTTCCGCTGCCGGAGGACCGGCCCGGTGCCCTCATGGAGATCCTGGACCAGTTCGCCACCCGCGGCGTGAACCTCAGCCGGATCGAATCCCGTCCGACCGGGCAGTACCTCGGCCACTACTTCTTCAGCATCGACGCCGACGGCCACGTCGCGGACGCGAGGGTGGCGGACGCCCTCGCGGGCCTGCACCGGATCAGCCCGGCCACCCGCTTCCTGGGTTCCTACAGCCGGGCCGACGGCCACCGGACGCTCGTGGCGCCGCACACCTCGGACCAAGCATTCCGGGCGGCACATGCATGGGTGAAAAACATACTGTCCGGAGCATCTGTGGTGCCGGAATATACCCAGGAGGCTTCGCCCAGAGCGTAGCCAAATGCCACACCAGACACTTCCGCCCCCTGACAACTGTGCGTATGCTTGCCTGATCCATATTGGGGAAGTCCCCGAACGGGAGGGAGCAGGTCATGTCAGGCACCAGCACTGAAAATGACGGCCAGGGAATGATCGTGAATCCCAAGCCGACAGCTGACAACCAGGACTGGGACGGTGACGATGCTGACCGTGCCGACCGGCTGCGCTTCGAAGAGGAGCAGGCCATGATCCGCGAGCAGTCCGAGGCCCGCGCCGCGAAAGCTGCGGCGGAAGCGAAAAAAGTCGCCGCTTCCAAGAAGGAAGCCACCGCCTAGTCTTCCTCGGTGCCGTTCTTCACCCGTACCAGCAGCGAGCCCGGCGCCACCTGCACGGTGACCTTCGTGGCCGCACCGGACGGATCGCCGTCCACCTGGGTGGCCATCGGTTCCGCGCTTCGGATAGTGATCTTGCCTGAGCGGTAGTAGGTCATCACCGGCAGGTTTCTCTTGTGCTTGAGCACAATTTTCGTATACATCGCGAGCCAGCCGATCGCGCTGCGCGGGCTCATGACCACCACGTCGAGCATGCCGTCATCGATCATCGCCTGCGGAATGAAGTCGATGCCGCCTGGGATCAGCCCGCAGTTGGCGAACAGGACGCTGCGGATTTTCCTGGTCTGTTCCGGCTGGTCATCGAGGGCGATCGAGACTTTCTTGCGGCGACCCGGGAAGATGCCGGACCCCTGCCTCGGTATACGCCAGCCAGCCCACGGCTTTTTTCAGCCCGTCATTGGTGTCGCCCACGATCTCGGCGTCCATGCCGATACCTGCGATCACCAGGAACGTGTGCTCCGCAGCCTCGGCGGTCCGGGAGTTCTCCACCCGCATGCGTGCCGTATCAATGAACCGCTGGTGGCCGAAAAGGGCGGTCTGCACGCTGCCGTGCACGTCGTTCACGTCCAGATCGATGTTGCGGGCCAGGAGGTTGCCGGTGCCGAGCGGGATCAGGCCCATGGCGGTGTCCGTGCCGGCCAGGATCTCGGCCACAACGCGTACCGTCCCGTCCCCGCCGCCCACGACGACGACGTCGGCCCCGTACTTCACGGCGGCCCTGGCCTGGGCGAATCCGGCGTCCTCGGCAGTGGTCTCAAAGAAGCGCGGCGGCTCCCAGCCGGCCGCGGCACACGCATTCTCGATCAGCGCGCGGGCTTCGGCGGATTTGGCCTTGATCGGGTTCAGCACCACGGCCACTTTCTGCTGCCCGATGCCCGGACTGTGCGTCTGCTCCCAGACGGCACTGCGGGTGTGCCTGGCCTTGAGCCTGCGCACTCCCCACCAGCTGGAGACGGCGAAGGCCAGGACTCCGGCAATGATGAGGTAAATCAGCCAGTCGCGCATTGTGCTCCAACACTATCCCGCCGCTGCCCCGCAACCGGATTGCCAGGTAATGCCTACCGGATTGGATAGTCTTGTCTCGTGATCGACGTAAAAGACCTCAGCGAAAATCCGGACAAGTTCCGGGCCAGCCAGCTTGCCCGCGGCGCCGACGCCTCCGTGGTGGATGCGATCATCGCCGCTGACTCGGCCCGGCGTGCAGCCCTGATCCGGTTCGAGAACCTGCGGGCAGAGCAGAACACCTTCGGCAAGAAGGTGGCGCAGGCCAAGGGCGAGGAAAAGCAGGCCCTCCTCGCGGAGGTGAAGGTCCTCGCAGGGTCGGTCAAGACCGCTTCCGCCGAGGCCGACGTCGCGCAGACCGCCCAGGAGGAGCTGCTCCGGGCGATTCCGAACCTGATCGAGGACGGCGTCCCGGCAGGCGGCGAGGACGACTACATCGTGGTCAAGACGGTCGGCACGCCCCGCGAGTTCACCGACTTCGAGCCGAAAGACCACCTGGAGATCGGCGAGCTGATCGGCGCCATCGACATGGAACGCGGCGCCAAGGTCTCCGGCTCGCGGTTCTACTTCCTGCGGGGCGTCGGCGCCCGGCTGGAAATGGCGCTGCTGCAGATGGCCATGGAGCAGGCGATCGACGCGGGCTTCGTGCCCATGATCACCCCCACCCTGGTCCGCCCCGAAACCATGCAGGGCACCGGTTTCGACGTCAAGCACGACGCCGAGATCTACCGCCTCGCCGAGGACGACCTCTACCTGGTGGGCACCTCGGAAGTGGCCCTGGCGGGCTACCACGCGGACGAGATCCTGGACCTCTCCGCCGGCCCGGTCCGCTACGCGGGGCAAAGCTCCTGCTACCGCCGCGAGGCCGGCTCACACGGCAAGGACACCCGCGGCATCATCCGGGTCCACCAGTTCAACAAGGTGGAGATGTTTATCTACACCACGGTGGAGGAAGCGGCCGCGGAGCACGCCCGCCTGCTGGCCTGGGAAGAGGAAATGCTGGCCAAGTGCGAGCTGCCCTACCGCGTGATCGACACCGCCGCGGGAGACCTCGGCAATTCGGCTGCCCGGAAGTTCGACTGCGAGGCCTGGGTCCCCACCCAGGGCGCGTACCGCGAACTGACGTCCACCTCCAACTGCACCACGTTCCAGGCCCGCCGGCTGAACATCCGCGAACGGGTGTTCAACGAGGACGGCGCCCCCAAGGGCACCCGGGCCGTCGCCACCCTCAACGGCACGCTGGCCACCACCCGCTGGATTGTGGCCATCCTGGAACACCACCAGAACCCGGACGGCTCCGTCAACGTCCCCGCTGCCCTGCAGAAATACCTCGGCGGGATGACCGTCTTCCCCGTCCTCTAGCCCTCCGCCCCGCCCCCGGCGCCACGAAGAGTTCACCCCGGGTTCACCGCCTGCTGTGGCGTGGATCCTAGCGGGTGTCGGGGGTCTCTGCTCTACTTGATGGATGACAACATTGACTGAAACCTCAGTCGCCGGCAACGATGACCGGCGAGATATCAACCAGGCAAACAACGGCCGGACCACCGTCGAAAAGATGATGATCGCGCTCGACGTCGACGGCACCCTCGTCGACCACGACGGCCACATGTCTGCTCCCGTCCGCGAGGCCGCACAGGATGTGGTGGCCGCCGGCCACCACGTCATGATCGCGACGGGCCGTTCACTGAACGCCACGCTGCCCATCATCGAGCACATCGGGATCGACAACGGCTATGCCGTGTGCTCCAACGGCGGCGTGATCCTGCGGCTCGACTCGAGCCTGGCGGCCGGGTACGAGGTCGTGCACAAGGCGACGTTTGACCCGGGCCCGGCCCTGCGCGCCCTGCGCATACAGCTGCCCATGGCCAAGTACGCGCTCGAGGACGAGGACGGCAATTTCCTCTCCACCGAACGCTTCCAGGACGCCAGCTTCGGCGTGGAGGCCATCGGCGTCGATTTCCAGACCATGCTGGAGTCCACCGCCGTGCGCGTTGTGGTGTTCAGCTCGGAGAACACGCCCGAGGAGTTCACCGCGGCCATCCGCCACGTCGGGCTCGCCGGGGTGACCTACTCGGTGGGCTGGACTGCCTGGCTGGACATCGCCGCTGCCGGCGTCACCAAGGCCAGTGCGCTGGAGCGCCTCCGCGGCAGGCTCGAGATCGAGACGCACCGCACCATCGCCATCGGCGACGGCCGCAACGACATCGAGATGCTCACCTGGGCCGGCCGCGGCGTGGCCATGGGGCAGGCGCCGGAGGAAGTCATCGCCGCCGCCAACGAGGTCACGCACTCCGTGTACGACGACGGCGCGGCGCACGTCCTGCGCAGCCTGCTGCTCTAGTCCCGGGCGGGGACGGGTCAGCGGACCTCGAGGATAAGGCTCAACAGGCGCGCCGCTGCGGGCCGCGCCGCATGTTCCTCGTTCCACTGTGCCCGGGCAACAGCCTTGCTGACGGCCTGCGTGGTGATCCCCAGCTCCTCCGCGACGGCCTTCTGCTGTCCGCGGACCCCGGGGGTCAGCAGGTCCAGCACCCGCCACTCGGCCTGGCTCCGGTCGTGGACGATGTGACCCAGGAGCCGCAGCACGGCCTCTGACTCCGCCGCGATGTCCGCCAGCGGTCCTTCGACGGCCACCGGGACCCGGTCCTTGCCGTTGCGCAGCCGGTCGACGGCCCGCCGCGCATAGATCAGGCCGTGGCCGGAGGCGTCCTTGATCTGGTTGGGCAGCGGTTCGTTCACCGGGCCCACGCCGATCCCGACGTACCAGCTGCCGCTGCGCAGCGCGATCATTGCCGCCTCCACGGCCTGGTGCGGGCAGTCCACGATGCCCTGGACCTCGTCCTCCACGGAACGGTCGAAATCGAGGCGCGCCGGAATGTGCCGCAGGTCCTTGAGGAGCTGCGGCACACGGTCGCCGTCGCGCCGGCTGTCGGTCTGGTTGATGGTCAGCGTGAACATTCTGGATCAAACACTACCCGGTGGTAAATGGGAGGCAACAGCGGGCCGGGAGCGCCCGGCACCGGGCTTGTGTCCTGCCCGGGGACGTGTTGCGATGGAGGATACGCCACCGCCGGGGGCCCGAGTGAAGCGAGGACTGCAGTGACAAGCGACGTGACCGGCGGCGGGGGTATCGACGGCCTCGACGATGCCGCACTGGAACTCGTGGACCGCTGGTGGCGGGCCGCCAACTACCTGTCCGTGGGGCAGATCTACCTCCGCTCGAACCCGCTCCTGCGCGAGCCCCTCAGGGCCGCGGACACCAAGTCCCGGCTGCTGGGCCACTGGGGCACAACCCCCGGACTCAACTTCGTGTACGCGCACCTGAACCGGGTCATCCGCCGGGACCGGCAGGAAATGCTGTTCATCGCCGGTCCCGGCCACGGCGGCCCGGCCGTGGTGGCAAACGCCTGGCTGGAGGGCAGCTACACCGAGATTTACGCGCACGTCGGCGGCGACGAGGAGGGCATGGCGGAGCTGTTCCGGCAGTTCTCCTACCCCGGCGGGATCCCCAGCCATGCCGCGCCCGAAACCCCCGGGTCCATCAGCGAAGGCGGGGAACTCGGGTACTCCCTGGCCCACGCCTACGGGGCGGTGTTCGACAACCCCGGGCTGGTCGCCGCCGTCGTGATCGGTGACGGTGAGGCGGAAACCGGCCCGCTGGCCGCGAGCTGGCATTCGCACAACTTCCTGGACCCGGCGGCGGACGGCGCGGTGCTGCCAATCCTGCACCTCAACGGCTACAAGATCGCCAACCCCACCATCCTGGCCCGGATGCCCGAGGCCCAGCTCGAACAGCTCCTGCGCGGCTACGGACACGAGCCACACTTTGTTACGGTGGCTGACCCGGATGACAGCGCGGCCGCGCACCGGGCCTTCGCGGCAGCCCTGGACACGTGCCTCGCCGAAATCGGGGCGATCCAGGCGGCGCGCCGGGGCGCGACAGCTGGAGAAGCCGCCGACGCCGGCGCCCCGCGGTGGCCCATGATCGTGCTGCGTTCCCCCAAGGGCTGGACCGGGCCGAAAAAAGTCGACGGGCTGCAGGTCGAAGGCACCTGGCGCAGCCACCAGGTGCCGCTGAGCGAGGTCCGCACGAATCCGGAGCACCTGGCCCAGCTCGAGCGGTGGCTCCAGTCCTACCGGCCCGACGAGCTCTTCGACGGGCGGGGCCGCCTGCTCCCGGATGTCGCGGCGAACGCACCGGACGGGCAGCTGCGGATGAGCGCCACACCCCATGCCAACGGCGGGCTGCTGCTGCGGCCCCTCAAGCTGCCCGGGTACGCCGGGCACGCCGTCGACGTCACGGCTCCCGGCGTCGAGCGGATCAGCCCCATGATCACGCTCGGCTCCTGGCTGCGCGACGTGATCGCCTTGAACCCCGAGACGTTCCGGCTCTTCGGCCCGGACGAGACCGCCTCCAACCGGCTGCAAAACGTCTACGAGGTGACGGACAAGGTCTGGCAGTACCGGATCGACGGGCTGGACGAGCATCTTGCCCGGGCCGGCCGGGTGATGGAAGTTCTGAGCGAGCACCTGTGCCAGGGCTGGCTGGAAGGCTACCTGCTGACCGGCCGGCACGGGGTCTTCAACTGCTACGAGGCCTTCATCCACATCGTCGATTCGATGTTCAACCAGCACGCCAAATGGCTCAAGGTCCACCGCCAGCTGCCGTGGCGCCAGCCCGTGGCCTCGCTGAACTACCTGTTGTCCTCGCACGTCTGGCAGCAGGACCACAACGGCTTCTCCCACCAGGACCCCGGCTTCATCGACCACGCCGTCAACAAAAAGGCCGAGGTCATCCGGGTCTACCTGCCGCCGGACGCCAACACGCTGCTGGCCGTGATGGACCACTGCCTCGCATCCCGCGATCTGGTCAACATCGTGGTCAGCGGCAAGCAGCCCTCGCCGACGTGGCTGGGGCCGGCGGAGGCCTCGCACCATTGCCGCCGCGGCCTCGGCATCTGGCAGTTCGCCGGGTCCGAGGTTCCGGGCGAGGAGCCCGACGTCGTCCTCGCCTGCGCCGGTGACGTCCCCACCATCGAAACGGTCGCCGCGGCGGAACTGCTGAAGCAGGGCGCACCCGGGCTGAAGGTCCGGGTGGTCAACGTCGTGGACCTGATGCGGCTGCAGGATGCCAGCGAACACCCGCACGGCCTGAGCCCGCGGGACTTCGACGGCATTTTCACGGCGGACAAACCCATCATTTTCGCGTATCACGGCTATCCCGCCCTGATCCACCGGCTCACCTACCGGCGGACCAACCAGGAGGGGCTGCACGTGCGCGGCTACAAGGAGGAAGGCACCACCACCACCCCGTTCGACATGGCGATGCTCAACGGAATCGACCGCTTCCAGCTGGCCATCGACGCGATCGACCGGGTCCCCGGGCTGTCGGAGAAACACTCGCTGCTGCGCCAGTCCCTCCAGGACAGCCGCATGCGGGCCCGGGACCACACCCGGGAGCACGGTGAGGATCCGGCGGAGATCAGGGACTGGTCGCTGCGGCTTGGGCAGCCGCGCCGCCGCGGCTAGCCGGGGAGTTCCTGCAGCCCGCCCATCGGGAGGTGGATCCAGCCCTCGGTCAGCGCCGCCGCGGCATGGCCGGCGTCGGGGCGCAGCGTCCGGCCGAGGGCGACGGCCCGCGCGGTCAGGGAAGCGATGAGCGCGTCGAACATGTCATCGGAGGCGGCCAGCCGGTCCTCGTGTCCGGCCAGGTCCAGCCACGGCGCGGCCACGGCCAGCGCGTCCAGCACCCTCGCCAGCCGCTCCGTTTCCGGTGCGGCCCGCCCCTTGTAGCCGCGGGCGGTCAGGCCCCACGATTTCAGCGAGGCCGCCGGGTACACCTCGGCAAGCCGGCCGCTGCCGTCCCTGGCCTGCGGCCCGTGCTCCCGCGCGATCTTTGCCTGGATGACCGCGCACCGCATCGCCGGGTGGGCCAGCCGGTCCGCGGAGACGCTGAGCGGGATCAGCCCGGTGTGGCCCGTGACGAACCTGTCCGTGTCCCGGTAGGCCAGCAGCCGGCGGCCCTCGATCCCGTCATGGTCCAGCACGGGCCGGGCATCGAAGTTCAGGTGCCCGGCGATGAAGGGAAGGAACGCGTCGGGCCAGCCGACGGGGCAGTCGATCCCGGTCATGTCGCTGGCGCCGAACAGATCCACGATTTCCCGGTCTCCCACGTCCAGGGCCAGGTGTTCCAGCCGGGCCCGCCCGCCGGCCCACGCCAGGACCGCGGCCGCCGTTTTGGGGGTGGCGGCGGCAAGGTCGACGCCGAGGGTCCTCACCGGGCTCAGACCGAGCGGTACCGGAGCGCGCCGGGGATCCCGCCCTGGCTGCCCAGGCCGTCACCGTAGGCGAAGCGCGCCCAGACGGCGCGGAGGGCCCGGCCCTGGGCGTTGATCTCGTCCCAGCCCGCCCCGGTCAGGAGCCCGGCGGCGGCCCAGGTCCGCTTGTCCCCGAACAGCAGCGGCAGGTCAACGGTGTGCGCGGCGCCGTAGAAGTTTCCCGGCGCGCCCCAGGTCAGCACGTAGCTGTACGCCGTGCCCCCGGCCCGGGCGTGGCGCCTGGCAAACCGTCTGGCGGACCTGCCGTACACCGCCTCCGTCACGGCCCAGCTGACGGCCCTGACGACGGCGGGGCCAAGGACCGGGACCTTGCCGAGCCGGCTGAGCAGGGCACTGCGCGGCAGGAACAGGCGGGCCTCCTCGGAGGTGTGCCCGATCAGGACCTCGATCCCCGGGGCGGCAGAGTTCCATGCTGCCTCGATGCCGGATTCCGGCGGCAGCGGAGCATGCCCGTACTGCGTGCCGAACGGCATGGCGGCAAGCAGCCCGTATTTGCGGGCCACCTGTGACACGCGCTCTTCGACGGCGACTACGTCCAGGGCCGGGGTGTCTGCCGTGACGGCTTCCGCCGCGATGCCCATTGCGGTGCTCATCTTTTCCCGCCCGCGGGTTATGCCCAGGGGCGCGCTTTGGATGATGGCGCGCTGGAAGAGCGACGGGGCCTCCGCCGTTGCCATGAGGTGCGCGACGGCGTCGCCTCCCGCGGACTGGCCGAAGGCGGTGACGCGTCCCGGATCCCCGCCGAAGGCGCCGATGTTGCGCTGCACCCAGCGGAACGCCTCCAGCTGGTCCAGCAGGCCGAGGTTGGCGGGCCGTCCCGTGCCGGTGGCCAGGTATCCGAACAGGCCCAGACGGTAGGTCACGGAAACGACAATAACGCGGGTCTCGGCCACCAGGGCCTTGGGGTCGAAGATGGCCAGGTCCCCGGACCCGGAGGTGTAGGAGCCGCCGTGCAGCCACACCATCACCGGCAGCCGCTCGCCGTCGGAGAGGTCAGCCGGCAGGGTGATCGAGAGCCGCTGGCAGTCCTCGCTGCCCGGGAGTTCGCCGTAGCGGGTGCCCAGGATGTCATCCAGGAACGGAACCGGACCCTGCGGGCAGGCCGGGGCGGGGGAGGTAGCGGCGAAATCCGAGGCCCGGTCCGCTGCCTTCACGGGAGGCTGGAACCGGCCCGCGGTGGCGTAGGGGACCCCGGTTGCGCGCACGACGTCGCCGTCCCGCCACCCGGTGATCGGACCGCAGGGAGGGGTAAAGGCAGGCTCGGCGTTCATACGCCCAACGATTTCACAGATTCCTGACGCCCCACTGACAAAACGCCCCATCGGCAAACCGCTCCCGGCAAACCGGCCGCTGACAAAACAAAGACGGCGGGTGCGGGGTTCTTCCGAACCCGGCACCCGCCGTCGTACTTCTGTCCCCGCAGTGCTTGGGTGGGGATCAGTGCCCTGCCGAGGGCACGTAACGCTTGATGGAAGCCTCGAGTTCGGCTTCGGCGGCGGCGCGGTCGCCCCAGCCTTCGGCCTTGACCCACTTGCCCGGCTCAAGGTCCTTGTACCGGGTGAAGAAGTGCTCGATTTCCTTGATCAGGAATTCGCTGACGTCGCTGATTTCGTTGATGTGGTCGAAGCGGGCATCGGCCGGAACGCACAGGACCTTGGCGTCGCCGCCGCCGTCGTCGGTCATGTTGAAGACGCCGATGGGGCGGGCCTCAACGATCACGCCGGGGTGCAGATCGAAGTCCTGCAGGAGCACCAGCGCGTCCAGCGGGTCGCCGTCCTCGCCCAGGGTGTTCTCGAAGAACCCGTAGTGGGTGGGGTACTGCATGGAGGTGAACAGGACGCGGTCCAGGCGGACGCGGCCGGTCTCATGGTCGATTTCGTACTTGACGCGCGATCCCTTGGGGATCTCGATGGTCACGTCATGCTTCATGGAATGCTCCTCGACGAATTCAGGGGGTGCGCGGCACACAAAGATCACTGCGGTGCCGCCGACTACTATTGAGGATATAGCGAGAGGCCCTGGTTTCAGGAACTACGGGGGACATTTCAGGACCGAAGGACCAACTGCAGCATGAAACGCACAACCAGCGCCGCAGGCACGGACAAAGCGCCCGGCCCGCTGCGGGGGATCACCCCGATGCTGCTCCTGACCCTCCTGGTGCTGGCGCTCGCCGTTCCCGCGGTCGTCGCGGTCATGCCGGCATTCACCGGCGGATCCCGGCCCGCCGGCACCGCCGCGGCCACGCCGCCGTGGCAGCAGCTCCCCACCACCCTGGCCGCCGGGAACGGCGCCGGGGCCGGCGTCGAGCAGCTCAGCGACGACGCCCCCGTGCCGGATCCCGGTACCCTCGCGGCCCAGCTCAACGCCACCCTGACGGCCGACGGCGCGGGATCGTTCACCGGAGTGGTGCAGGACGCCGCCACCGGTGAGCTGCTGTACAACCGCTCCGGGGACGAAGCCAGGGTTCCGGCCTCCAACATGAAACTCCTGACGGCCAGCGCGGCCCTGCGCACCCTCGGCCCGGACCGGCGGTTCAGCACCCGGGTCCTGGCGGGCGACGCCCCGGGCACCGTGGTCCTCACCGGCGGGGGAGATGTGCTCCTGGCCGAGGGCGAGTCCGCCCCGGACGCCGTCCTGGGCCGTGCCGGGCTCGCGACCCTGGCGCAACAGACCGTCCGGGCCCTCCAGCAGGACGGTGCCGCCGGCCCGCTGACCGTCCAACTGGACGACTCCCTCTTTACCGGGCCAGCCCTCAACCCGGCCTGGAGCCTGGAGGATGTTGCCGCCGGCGAGACCGCCCCGCTGTTCCCGCTGGCACTGAACTCGGCCCGGTTCAACCCCGCCAAGACCACCGGGCCCCGCCCCCAGGACGCCGCCATGAGCGCCGCCGAGGCGTTCGCGGCGCAGCTGTCCGCGGCCGGTGCGCCGGCCGGACTCACGGTGGCGCCCGGCGTCGCACGGGTTTCCGGGGGAGCGGACGCCGCGGCGCGGGACGCCAAGGTCCTCGCCGAGGTCCAGTCGGCCACGGTGGGCCAGCAGGTGGATCTGCTCCTGCGCACGTCGGACAACTACCTCACCGAGGTGATGGGCAGGATGACCGCCCTCGCCGTCGACAAACCGGCCAGCAACGACGGCGCCGTCGCGGCCGTGCTCCAGCAGCTGGGGGAGCTCGACGTCGACACCGCCACGCTCCGCGCCGCCGACGTCTCCGGGCTGGCCCTCGCCAACCAGGTCTCGGCCCGGCAGCTCTCCGAGGTGGTCCGGGCCATCACTTCCGGGCCGGACACCCGGCTGCGGGCCGCCCTGGCCGGGTTCCCGGTCGCCGGGCTCACCGGCACCCTCGGGGACCGGTACACCGATGAGTCCACGGCAAAGGGAGCGGGACTGGTGCGCGCCAAAACAGGCACGCTGAACACCGTGATCGCCCTCAGCGGCTACGTGGTGGACGCCGACGGCCGGCTGCTCGTGTTCTCGTTCATCGGCAACGGCCTGACCCCGGGCGCCGCGAACAAGACCGCGCTGGACCGCACGGCCTCCGTCCTGGCAGGCTGCGGCTGCCGCTGACGGCGCTCCGGCGTCGGTCCTCCGGCTCCGTTGCCGGGCGGGTTCCCCGCCCGGCGACCGGCCCGTTCGCCTCCCGACGAATTTAAGGCGGACCGCCGTGCCCTTGTGGTGTGATGGACCCTATGGAGTCCTCTGCACGCGAGACGTCTGCCCAAGTCCAAGCCCTGATCAACTGGGAGCTTGCGGCCTCCACCGCCGCCCGGCTGACGCCCCCGGCCCCACCCTGGAGCCGGCCGAAATCGCCGCCGCGGTGGAGAACCTGCGCCTGATGGCGGACCGGGCCGTGCCGCACGTCCATGACATCACCGGCCTCGAAGCCGCCCGTGACCTGCGGGATTCCTCGGTCCTCGTGGTGGACCGGGCGTCCTGGGCCAGGGCCAACACCCAGAGCTTCGCGGTGATGCTCAAACCCGCGATGGAAAAAATGCTCGAAGGCCGCCGCGGCACCCTGAACCCCGGTGCTGCCAGCGTCAGCGGCGCCATTACCGGCAGCCAGCTCGGCGCCATCCTGGCGTTCCTCTCCAGCAAGGTCCTCGGCCAGTACGACCCGTTCTCCGCACTGGCCGAGAACTCCTCCGCCCCCGCCGCCGGGCGCCTGTTGCTCGTGGCGCCGAACATCATCGCGGTGGAACGCGAACTCAATGTCGAGCCCGCCGACTTCCGGCTCTGGGTCTGCCTGCACGAGCAGACCCACCGCGTGCAGTTCGCCGCAGCCCCCTGGCTGCGCCACCACATGCTGGACGAGATCGAAAACCTCAGCGGCCAGCTGCTCGGCAACGTCGACTCCCTGATGGAACGGGCCTCCGCGGCAGCGAAATCGCTGAAAGACCGCACCGCGGGCGGTACCGCACCCAGCCGCGGAGCCATCCTGGACCTGCTGCAGAACCCGGAGGAAAAGGCCGCGCTGTCCCGGCTGACGGCGCTGATGAGCCTGCTCGAGGGCCACGCCAACGTGGTGATGGACGCCGTCGACGCCAGCATCGTGCCGTCTGTGAAGACCATCCGGCAGCGCTTCAACTCCCGGGACAAGGACCGCGGCGTGATCGAGAAATTCATCCGCAACCTGCTGGGCCTGGACGCCAAGATGCGCCAGTACAGCGACGGCGCGAAGTTTGTCCGCGAGGTTGTCGAAGTGGCCGGGATGGCAAGGGTTCAACAGGGTCTGGGAATCCGCCGAACACCTGCCGACCGAGGCCGAAATCCACGATTCCAAACTCTGGCTCGAACGGATGGGGCTCTAGTTAACGTGCCCGCCAGCCATCCCCCGCGCCGAACCCGCTGTGTCCCCCAACGCCCCAGGCGGACGACGCCGGCCCGGACGGCTTGCGCCCGTCGTCGGCACTGCCCGGAAAATGCTGCAGGACGCCCTGGCCGGTGCGGGTTACCCGGAACGGGTCCTGGTTGCGTGCAGCGGGGGACCGGACTCGCTGGCCCTCGCCGCCGTCGCCGCGTATTTCGCCCGCCGCGGGCACGTCGACGGGCACCCCGTCTCCGTCGGCGCCGTGGTGGTCGACCACCAGCTGCAGCCAGGTTCCGCCGGCGTCGCCGCCACCACGGCGGCGGTCCTGGACGAGCTGGGGCTCTCGCCGGTCCACATCCGGACAGTGGACGTCGCCGCCGCGGGCATGGGCCCGGAAGCGGCCGCACGGGAGGCCCGCCACGCCGCGCTCGAGGACGTCGCCGAGCAAACCGGCGCCGGCGTGATCCTGCTCGGCCACACCCTGGACGACCAGGCCGAACAGGTCCTGCTGGGACTCGCGCGCGGCTCCGGCACCCGGTCCCTGGCCGGGATGCGGCCCGCCCGCGGACGGCTGCTGCGGCCCTTCCTGGGCCTCCGGCGCGCCGACACCCTGGAGATCTGCGCGGTCGAGGCCCTGGAACCCTGGCACGATCCGAGCAACTCCGATCCCGCGTTCGCCCGGTCCCGGACCCGTGTTGAGGTGCTGCCCCTGCTCGAGGACAAGCTTGGCCCAGGGGTCGCGGAGTCCCTGGCCCGGACAGCTGCCATCCTCCAGCTCGACGCCGACTACCTCGAAGACGTGGCAAATGACACCTTCGCCCGGCTGCGTGAGCCCTCCGGAACCGGAATCAGCCTCCCGGAAACCGCGCTGCGCGAACTCGCGCCGGCCGTGAGGTTCCGGGTCATCGCCAAGGCCGCCGCCGCCGTCGGCGGCCAACAGCCCAGCTATCAGCGGCTGCTGGCCGCGGAAGCACTGCTGCGCCGGCAGGGATCGGCGGGCCCGGTGGAGCTCCCCGGCGGGGTCAGCGTCTACCGGTTGTCCCTCGCCCAGCTGCTCGCCGAAGACCAGTCCGCCGCACGCCGGTGTTCCCCGGGAAGGCGCCCGCTGTGGGAAGCTTGTATTCCGGCCTCAAAAACCGCCCCAAATATAGTCGCCCCCGCATCTACACAGGAGTTATTGGTGGATTCAAACGACGTCCAGGCAGACCTCAAGCACGTTCTGTACTCCAAGGAGCAGATCCAGTCACGGATCACCGAACTCGCTGCCCAGATCGACAAGGACTACGAAGGCCGGGATCTGTTGATCGTCGGCGTGCTCAAGGGCGCCGTCATGGTCATGGCTGACCTGGCCCGTGCACTGCACAGCCACGTCTCGATGGACTGGATGGCTGTTTCCTCCTACGGTTCAGGGACCCAGTCCTCCGGCGTGGTCCGCATCCTCAAGGACCTCGACACCGACCTGATGGGCAAAGACGTCCTGATCGTCGAGGACATCATCGACTCCGGCCTGACCCTCTCCTGGCTCAAGACCAACCTGGAATCGCGCGGCACGGCCTCGGTGGAAATCTGCACCGCGTTCCGCAAGCCCACGGCAGCCAAGGTCCAGATCGACGTCAAGTACGTCGGCTACGACATCCCCAACGAGTTCGTCGTCGGCTACGGCCTCGACTACGCCGAGAAGTACCGCAACCTGGACTTCGTCGGCACCCTCGCGCCGCACGTCTACGAGTAGGAAGCTCGTCCCGGCGTGACGCCGGGACGCCCCTCGGGCTGCCCCGGGCAGGCCCCGCCCGCTACGCCTACAGGGAACTTTTGGCCTTCACCGTGCGTGACTTACTGGGACGGTGTATAGCTAGTAGCTGATGCAGCACCACACGCGCGCAGATCGGTCGCCGTGCAGCACTACCAGGAGGGACGGGGCCAGCCCCCGAACAGATGAAAGCTAAGAGTTTCTTCAAGGGCCCGGGCATCTGGATTGTCGTTGTAATCGGCATGCTCCTGTTGGCCTTTGCCACCCTTGCACCTGGCGGCTCCGCCAGGATCGACACGGACAAGGGCCTCGCGCTGCTGACAGAGGGCGGCAAAATCGAGCAGGCCAAGATCTTCGACGCGGAAAACCGTGTGGACCTGGTCCTGAAGGACAACTAGCAGGTCGACGGCCAGGACAAGGGCAAGAACGTTCAGTTCTACTACGTCAACGCCCGCGCCGCCGACGTCGTCAGGGCTGTCACCGATTCCGAGCCGCCGAGCGGCTACACCGACCAGCCGCTCGAAAACAACTGGTTCTCCGGGCTGTTCTCCCTCCTGATCCCCGTGCTGCTGCTCGGCGTCCTCTTCTGGTTCCTGCTCTCCCGGATGCAGGGCGGCGGGTCCAAAGTCATGCAGTTCGGCAAGTCCAAGGCCAAGCTGGTCAACAAGGACATGCCCCAGGTCACCTTCAGTGACGTTGCCGGCGCCGACGAAGCGGTCGAAGAACTCGAAGAAATCAAGGAATTCCTGCAGGAACCGGCCAAGTTCCAGGCCGTCGGCGCCAAGATCCCGAAGGGCGTGCTGCTCTACGGCCCGCCCGGCACCGGCAAGACCCTCCTGGCCCGCGCCGTCGCCGGCGAGGCCGGCGTGCCCTTCTTCTCGATCTCGGGTTCCGACTTCGTGGAAATGTTCGTCGGCGTGGGCGCCTCCCGTGTCCGCGACCTCTTCGAGCAGGCCAAGGCCAATGCGCCGGCCATCATCTTCGTGGATGAGATCGACGCCGTCGGCCGCCACCGCGGCGCCGGCATCGGCGGCGGCAACGACGAACGCGAACAGACCCTCAACCAGCTCCTGGTTGAAATGGACGGCTTCGACGTCAAAACCAACGTCATCCTGATCGCCGCGACGAACCGTCCGGACGTCCTGGACCCGGCACTGCTCCGTCCCGGCCGCTTCGACCGCCAGATTTCCGTTGAGGCACCGGACCTGATCGGCCGCGAACAGATCCTCAAAGTCCACGCCAAGGGCAAGCCGATGGCTCCCGGCGTCGACCTGAAGGCCGTCGGCAAGAAGACCCCCGGCTACACCGGCGCGGACCTGGCCAACGTGCTCAACGAGGCCGCCCTGCTGACCGCCCGCTCCAACGCGAACCTGATCGATGACCGTGCCCTCGACGAGGCGATCGACCGCGTGATGGCCGGCCCGCAGAAGCGCAGCCGCGTCATGAAGGAACACGAGCGCAAGATCACCGCCTACCACGAGGGCGGCCACGCCCTCGTGGCCGCGGCCCTGCGGAATTCGGCTCCCGGTCACCAAGATCACCATCCTGCCCCGCGGCCGCGCCCTGGGTTACACCATGGTGGTTCCGGAGAACGACAAGTACTCCGTCACCCGCAACGAACTCCTCGACCAGATGGCGTACGCCATGGGCGGCCGCGTCGCTGAGGAACTCGTCTTCCACGATCCGTCCACGGGCGCGTCGAACGACATCGAGAAGGCCACCAGCATTGCCCGCAAGATGGTCACCGAGTTCGGCATGAGTGAGCGCGTCGGCGCAGTGCGCCTCGGCCAGGGCGGCGGCGAGCCCTTCCTGGGCCGCGACGCCGGCCACGAGCGCAACTACTCGGACCAGATCGCCTACATTGTCGATGAGGAAGTCCGCCGCCTGATCGACGGGGCGCACGACGAGGCCTACGCCATCCTGATCGAAAACCGGGACGTCCTGGACGAACTGGCCCTGGAGCTGCTGGAACGCGAAACCCTGAACCAGGCCGAGATCGCGCAGATCTTCACCAACATCCGGAAGCGCGATTTCCGCGACGTCTGGCTGTCCAAGGAGACCCGCCCGATCCAGTCGGCCGGCCCGGTGGAATCCCGCCGGGAGAAGGCCGAACGCGAGGCCCAGGAAGAAGCCACGGAGGCCCGGCTCGAGGAACCGCTGGACGCCATGCCCCCGCACGCCCAGGGTGTCGCCGGACAGGAATCGTTTCAGGGCGGTGCGACGGATATCGGGCCTGATGGCCGTCCCGGCTAGGCTTCTTCTGTGACTTCCTTCTTCAGTGACGACGACGATTCCGCCGCAGACGCTCCCGCCACCGCCGATCCCGCGGCGGCGGGGGACTCCGCGAAACACGCCGGCGCCAAGGTGGACCGCCCCCGGATCGAGGCGGCGGTCCGCGAGATCCTGCTGGCCATCGGCGAGGACCCGGACCGCGGCGGCCTCCTGGACACCCCCAAGCGGGTGGCCAAGGCCTACACCGAGATGTTCGCCGGACTGCACCACGACCCGGCGGAGATCCTGGCGACCACCTTCGACCTGGACCATGAGGAACTCGTCCTCGTCAAGGACATCCCCTTCTACTCCACCTGCGAGCACCACCTGGTGCCGTTCCACGGGGTGGCGCACGTCGGCTACATCCCGTCGCACGACGGCAAGGTCACCGGCCTGAGCAAACTGGCCCGGCTCGTGGACATGTTCGCCAAGCGCCCGCAGGTCCAGGAACGGCTGACCACCCAGATCGTAGAGGCCCTCGTAACGCACCTCAAACCGCGCGGCGCGATCGTCGTCGTCGAATGCGAACACCTCTGCATGTCCATGCGCGGCATCCGCAAGCCCGGCGCCAAGACCGTCACCAGCGCGGTACGCGGGCAATTGCATGACCCGGCCACCCGTGCCGAAGCCATGAGCCTCATCCTCGGAAGGTAAGAACTGACAATGGACTCCCTAGCCGCAGCCCCCGGTACCGGCCCCGCAACCTCGCCCCTGCCCGTGCTGCGCAAACCGCGCCGGGCGGCGAGCTTCAAAGACCTCCCCTCGGACCGGACCCTGGTGATGGGGATCCTGAACGTCACCCCGGACTCCTTCAGCGACGGCGGCCAGCACGCGACCGCCGACACCGCGATCGCCGCCGGGCTCCGGATGTTCTACGCCGGCGCGGACATCATCGACGTCGGCGGCGAATCCACCCGCCCCGGCGCGGCCGAAGTCAGCGTCGACGAGGAACGGAAACGGGTGCTGCCCGTGATCGAGGCGATGGTCAAGGCCGGCGCGCTGGTCAGCATCGACACAACGCATGCCGAGACCGCGGCCGCGGCGCTGGACGCCGGCGCCACGATCATCAATGACGTCTCCGGGCTCAGCCTGGAACCGGAAATGGCGGAACTCGTCGCCCGCAGCAAGGCGCACTACATCCTGACCCACCGCCGCGGCGACGCCAGCACGATGGACTCGCTGACCGACTACGGGAACGTGGCCGAAGACGTGGCCGCGGAGCTCGCGGGCCTGCGCGACAAGCTCTACGCCGCCGGGGTCGCCCCGGAACAGATCATCCTGGATCCGGGCCTGGGCTTCGCCAAGAACGAGGAGCAGAACTGGGAACTGCTCCGGAACCTCGACGTCCTGCAGGCCCTCGGCCACAAGGTCCTCGTGGCTGCGTCCCGGAAACGGTTCCTCGGCAGCCTCCTGACCGTGGCCGGCAAGTCCGCGCCGCCGGCGGAGCGCGATGCCGCCACCGCCGCCGTGACCTCCATCAGCGCCTTCCGCGGCGCGTGGGCGGTCCGCGTGCACGACGTCGGGGCCAGCCTCGACGCCGTCAAGGTCGCCGCCCGCATGGCCCCGGCCGCCGACAACTGAACCGGACACCGATCATGGACCAGATCACGCTGAGCGGTGTCACCGCCGTCGGCTACCACGGTGTATTCGATTTCGAGCGCCGGAACGGCCAGCCGTTCGTCGTCGATGCCGTGCTGCACCTGGACTTCAGCAAGGCCGCCGCGTCCGACGACGTCCTGGACACGGCCCACTACGGCGAGGTCGCCGAATGCATCCGCGGCTGGATCACCGGCGAACCGCTGAACCTGATAGAGGCCCTGGCCGTGCGGATCGCCGACGACGTGCTGGCAAAGTTCGGCGTCGCCGCCGTGGACATCACCGTGCACAAGCCGAAGGCCCCCATCGAGGTCGACTTCGGTGACGTGTCGGTCAGCGTGCGCCGGGAGGGGCCATGAACGCGCCGTACACCCGGGCCGTGATTGCCCTGGGCAGCAACCTGGGGGCGCGCAGCGACACGCTCTCGGCCGCCGTCGCCGACCTGGTCGACCCGCCCGAGGTCCGGCTCCTGGCCATCTCGCCGATCGTGCAGACGAAGGCAGTCGGCGGCCCGCCGGGCCAGCCCGATTTCCTCAACATGGTGATCGCCGTGGAGACCACCCTGCTGCCGCTGGAACTGCTGCGGCACTGCCACGCGGTGGAACAGAAGCACCTGCGTGTGCGTGAAGTGCACTGGGGCCCGCGGACCCTCGACGTGGACATCATCACCTACGGCGAAGTGGTCAGCTCCGACCCGGAACTGACCCTGCCGCACCCGCGGGCCGCGGAGCGCGCCTTTGTGCTCTACCCCTGGTCGCTCATCGACCCCGCCGCCGAACTGAACGGCGAACGGGTGGGAGAACTCGCCGCCAGGGCCTCGGACTTCGCTGACCTCATTCCCTTCGACGGCTTCGAAAACCTGCACGGTGTGGCCGGAGCGGTGGAGCGGCCGTGAAACCGATCAACCCCCTCCTCCTCTTCGTCATAGGCGTCGCCGTGGCCGTTGCCGGCTGGTTCGCCACGGTGCTGACCACCCGTTACAGCCTGTCCACCCCGGTGCTGCCGCTGACGGGGCTGGTGACCATGGGCGTGATCGTGGTCCTGACCCTCGTGCTGGGCGTCCGGGTGCTGCGCTGGCGCAACGGCAAGAAGAAAAAGAAGATGCTCAACCCGATCCTGGCCGCCTGGACCCTGGTCCTCGCCCAGGCCTGCGCCTACACGGGCACCGTGCTGCTGGGCTGGCACGCCGGGATCTTTGTGGACCAGCTCCGGCTCTGGAACCTGCGCAGCGACCAGGGCATCACGTGGCAGGCGCTGGCCCTGGCCGGCGGCGGCCTGATCATGGTGGTGGTGGGCCTCGTTGTGGAGCGGTTCTGCCGGATCCCGCCGGAGGACGGCGACTCCCTCGACGGCCCCGGGCCGCAGGAAAAGCGCGGCAAACCCAAGACGGAGGGCGAATATGCCTACCGAGGCGATTGATCCTCCCGGCGTCACCTGGCTGCGGGTTTCGCCGAAATACATCACCGTGAAAATAGCCGGCTGGGCCATCGGAAACCTGATCCTGGTCGCGGTCCTGTCCGTGCCGCTCATCCTCGTGCTCAACGGTGTGTGGAAGGCGTTCCCGCTCTGGCTGGCCGCCGCCGTGCCGGCCGCGGTGGTGCTCCTGGCCCTGTGGCGGCTGCTGCTCATCCCGCGGCAGGTCCGCGCGATCGGCTATGCCGAGCGGGAGGACGATCTGCTCATCCGCGGCGGCATCTTCTTCCAGCGCGTCCTCGTGGTGCCCTACGGCCGCATGCAATACGTCGATATCGGCGCCGGCCCGGTGGAACGCAGCCTGGGCCTGTGCACCCTCAAACTGCACACCGCCTCCGCGGGAACCAACGCCGAGATCCCGGGCCTGCCCGCCGCGGAGGGCGCGCGGCTCCGCGAACAGCTCTCCGCCCGCGGCGAAGCCCGGCTGGCCGGGCTGTGACGGGCGCACCGTGACCCCGGTCCCTGCCGGGATGGGCGCGCCGTGAGCACAGGCCCCGCCGGGACGGCTCCCGAAACCACCGCCGGCGCCGGGGCGGACGGGCCCGACGGCGGCTGGCTGCGTGTGCATCCGGCCTCGCCCTTTGTCCGCGGCTGGGTGGCGCTGGCCGCCATCGGATTCTTCTTCGGCCGGGACACGTTCGAACGGGTGCTCCAGGGCGGCCCGCTGATCAATGAGCAGGTCGCCGGACGGGCGCCGTGGCTCCTGCTCGGCGGCGGCCTGGTGCTGCTGCTGACCGTGGCCGGCTACATCCTGAGCTGGTATTTCACCCGCTACCAGGTGGCTGAAGGCTACGTCCGGGTGAACACCGGCTTCCTGTTCAAACAGCAGCGCCAGGCCCGGCTGGACCGGGTCCAGGCGATCGACATCGTGCAGCCGCTGCTGGCCCGGATCTTCGGGCTGGCCGAGCTTAAATTCGAGGTGGCCGATGCCGGGGAGTCCGCGGTCCGGCTGGCCTACCTCCCGATGGACCAGGCCCGGCAGCTCCGGGCCACCATCCTCGCCCGCGCCGCCGGAGTGGTCCCGGACCCGGCACAACCCGGGGCCGCCGCTGCCGAGGCGCCGGAGAACGCGGTGCTGACCGTGCCGCCGCCGCGGCTGGTCGGTTCGCTGATCCTGAGCGAACAAAGCGTCTTCATCCTGCTCGGCGCCGTGGCGTCCGTGGTGCTCTCCGCCGTCACGGACAACCGCAGCTTCTACCTCTACCTGATCCCGGCCGGGCTCGGCCTTGTGGCAGCGTACTGGAACTCGTTCAACAAGGGCTACAACTTCACCGCCGCCATTTCCCCGGACGGGATCCGGCTGCGCTACGGGCTGCTGGACACCCAGGCGCAGACCCTCCCGCCGGGCAGGATCCAGGCCCTGCGGATCAGCCAGCCGCCGCTCTGGCGGATCTTCGGCTGGTACCGGATGCAGGTCAACGTGGCCGGCTACGGCGCCGCCGGAAGCAACGGCGAGGGCTCGTCCCGCACCACGCTCCTTCCGGTCGGGACCCTCCCCGAGGTCTTCACCATGCTCTCCCTGGTCCTGCCCGACCCCGGAACCGCGGAGCCCGCCCGCGTCTTCGCTGCCGGGCTCCACGGCCTCGCCCCGGCGTCCGGCACCGGCGGGGAGCCGGGAGAGGGGCACGACGGCGGCTTCGTCACCACCCCGCGCCGGGCCCGGCTCCTGGCACCGTTGGGCTGGCGACGCAACGGCTTTACCGCCACGGACACCGCACTGCTGCTCCGCTCGGGGCGCTGGTGGCGGCAGCTGGTGGTGGTCCCGCACCAGCGCACCCAGTCGATGGCGCTGCACCGGGGTCCGCTGTCCCGGCGGTTCGGAGTGGTGGACCTCGCCCTGCACACGACGTCCGGCCCCGTCTCGCCGCGGCTCATCCAGGCCGGCATCGCCGAAGGCAAGGCCCTGCTCGACGCGCAGGCAGCCCGCGCCCGGGCCGCACGGAAACGCCAGACCAGCGAGCACTGGCTGGAACAAGTGAAACCGCTCGTCGCCGGGACCGGCCAACCGGCCGGCCCCGCCGACCCCGAGCCCAACGAAAAGGACGGCCCGCAGCATGGCTAAGCCAGGACGCCTCGGCGTCGGAATCATCGGCGCCGGGAAGGTCGGCGCCGTCCTGGGGGCCGCGCTCCGCGGAGCCGAACACGCCGTCATCGGTGTGTCCGCGGTCTCGGACGCCAGCCGGGAACGCGCGGAGACCCTGCTGCCCGGTGTGCCGGTGCTCGATGTCCCGGACATCGTCGAGCGCGCCGAACTCGTGCTCCTCGCCGTCCCCGACGACGCCCTCGGCCCCCTCGTGGAGGGACTCGCGAAACTCGGCGCCTGGCAGCCCGGACAGCTCGTGGCGCACACGTCGGGCCGCTTCGGCGTCGGCATCCTGCACCCGGTCCGCGCCGCCGGCGCCGTGCCCCTGGCGCTGCACCCCGCGATGACGTTCACCGGCATGAGCCTGGACCTCACGAGGCTGCTCGACTGCACATTCGGGGTCACAGCCGACGCCGCGATGCTGCCCATTGCGCAGGCCCTCGTCGTGGAGATGGGCGCCGAGCCGGTCGCGATCGCCGAAGCGGACCGGACGCTGTACCACGCGGCCCTCGCGCACGGTTCGAACCACCTCGTCACCCTCGTGGCGCAGGCCTCGCAGCTCCTCCGGGAGGTAGGCGTCGAAGCCCCCGAACGTATGCTCGGCCCGCTCCTGCGCGCCACTCTGGAAAACGCCCTCGCCTCGGGCGAATCGGCGCTGACCGGGCCGGTGGCCCGCGGCGATGTGGGCACCGTGGCCGCGCACGCCGCAGCCCTCCGCGAACACGACGCCGGCTCCGGCGGCGATATTCTGGAGGCGTACCTGGCCATGGCCCGGGCGACGGCCGGCCGGGCGGGAAGCCGCGGCCTGCTGAAACCGGACCAGCTCAAGGGCATCAGCCGGGCCCTCGAGGATCCGGACCCTGACGGCCCGCAACCCTAGGAAGGGACCCGAACCTTGGCGATCCAGCTCGTGACCACGGCTGCCATGCTCCGCACCGAAAGCGCCCGCCTGCTCACCGACAAGGGCGGCACCTCCCAGGGCATCGTGCCCACCATGGGCGCCCTGCACGAGGGACATGCCCAGCTGGCGCGCACCGCCGTCGCGCAGAACGACGTCGTGGTGGCCAGCATCTTCGTCAACCCGCTGCAGTTCGGCGAGGCCGTGGACCTGGAACGGTACCCCCGGACGCTGGAGGCGGATCTGGAGCTCCTCGACGCCGAGGGCGTGGACCTCGTGTTTGCGCCGGACGTGGCGGAGGTCTACCCCGGCGGGGAACCGATGGTGCGGATCACCGCGGGGCCGCTGGCGGAAAAGTGGGAGGGCGCCTCCCGCCCCGGGCACTTCGACGGCGCCCTGACCGTCGTCGCCAAGCTGCTGCACTACGGGCTGCCCGGCGCGGGAACCGGTGCGGCGCTGCCGGCGTACCGGGCCTATTTCGGCCAGAAGGACGCCCAGCAGCTGGTCCTGGTCCAGCGCATGGTGGCGGACCTGAACTTCCCGGTGGAAATCGTCCCGGTACCGATCGTGCGCTCCCCGGACGGGCTCGCGCTCTCCAGCCGCAACCGGTTCCTCTCGGCCGAGGAACGCGAAGCAGCCCTTGTGCTGTCCCGGGCGCTGCGGCTGATCGAGGACCGGGCGAACGCGCACGAGCCCCTCGACCTCGAGTCCGCCCAAGCGCTGGTGGAATCGCAGCCGCTCGTGGACCTCGACTACTTCGAGGTGGTGGATCCGCGGACCCTTGAGCCGCTGGCCGAGAACTGCAAGGACACCCCGTTCCGCGGTGAAGGGCTGGCCCTGATCGCGGCCAGGGTGGGCGCGGTGCGGCTGATCGACAACGTGCCGCTGGACTCCTGAACAAAACCAACGAAGATTTTCTTCCCAACCGGGAATTCCGCCGGGGATCCGCCGGTTGCCAACTGTTGTAGCGATGACGCTCGCAGGACCCACTTCAAACTCCCTGAGGGAACCCCCATGTCTACAGACGTCTCTTCCAACGCCCACGGCGATCCCGTGCGGGCACCCGCCGCGCCGACCGAAACCGCGGTGCCGCCGGTTCCGGCCGCCCCGGCGAAGATGTCCCGTGAGTCCGTCACGATCATCGTCACTCTGCTCGTGGCGACGTTTGTGGTGATCCTCAACGAAACCATCATGAACGTTGCCCTGCAGCGGCTGATGGTGGACCTCCGGGTTGATGCCCCCACCGTGCAGTGGCTGTCCACCGGCTTTATGCTCACCATGGCCGTGGTGATCCCCACCACCGGCTTTATCCTGCAGCGGCTCTCCACCCGGGCCGTCTTTATGCTGGCCATGGGCCTCTTCTCCGGCGGCACACTGCTCGCGGCGCTGGCACCGGGATTCGAAATCCTGCTGCTCGCCCGCATCGTCCAGGCCGGCGGCACCGCAATCATGCTCCCGCTCCTGATGACCACGATCCTCACCCTGGTGCCCATCTCCCGCCGCGGCGCCGTGATGGGCAACGTCAGCATCGCCATTTCGGTGGCCCCGGCCATGGGCCCGACGGTTTCCGGGCTCATCCTGGAACACTTTTCCTGGCGCTTTATGTTCGTGTTCGTCCTGCCGATCGCGCTGCTCGCGTTCGCCATCGGCGCCAAGTACCTGACCAACATCGGCGAAACCGAGAAGACGCGGCTGGATGCCCTGTCCGTCCTGCTCACCGTTCCCGCGTTCGGCGGCCTCGTGTACGGCCTGAGCCAGATCGGCGGCGGCGAGGGCGGTCCCGGGTCGCCGGCCGTGATCTCGCTGGCCGTCGGCGCGGCGGCCATGCTGGCCTTCGTGCTGCGGCAGCTGCGGCTGCAGAAGTCGTCGGCGCCGCTGCTGGACCTGCGCGCATTCAACTTCCGGATGTTCACGGTGTCGGTGCTGCTGCTGGTTGTGGCGATGGTCGCGCTGTTCGGCGCGGTGATCCTGCTCCCGCTCTACCTGCAGGAAATCCGCGGGCTGAAGTCGCTGGAGACGGGACTGGCCCTGCTGCCCGGCGGGCTCGCCATGGGACTGCTGGGTCCGCTGATCGGCCGGATCTTCGACAAGGTGGGCCCGCTTCCGCTCACGCTCACGGGCTCGGCCATGCTGGTGCTGTCCCTGTTCCAGTTCTCGCTGCTGGACGCGGGCACCCCGGTCTCGTGGATCATCACCCTGCATGTGGTCCTGAGCCTGGGCCTCGCGCTGCTGTTCACACCGGCCTTCACCACCGGGCTGAACCCGCTGCCCCCGCACCTCTATTCGCACGGTTCGGCGATCCTGAGCACACTGCAGCAAGTGGCCGGCGCCGCCGGGACGGCGCTGCTCGTCTCGATCTACGCCGTCGTCTCCGCCGCCTCGGGAATGGTCGCGGGCATGCACGCGGCGTTCCTGACGGCAGCGGTCATAGCCGTCGCCGCCGTCGTGCTGTCAGCCATGATGCGCAAGACCGCCGGGGTGGAGCACTCAGCAGCGGACCAGCCGGTGGAAGCCGCCCACTGACCCGCTGCGATTAACCGGCCGGGCCGGCCTGCGATTGACCGGCCGGGCCGGCCCGCTAGGAATGGGCCCGCGAAGGATCAGCCTGCGAAGAACTCGCTCAGTTCGGTGATGAGCTTGTCATGCGCCTTGTTCACGCCGTCGTGCCCCATGCCGGGCAGGATCGTGTAGCTCGAGCCGGACAGTACGTCGTGGATCTGCGCGCAGGCCACACCGAAGTAGGCCGGGCTCTTCTCGCCCACGATGATCAACGTCTCCAGCGGCAGTTCCAAAAACGGTTCGGCGGGCATGTCGGCTGCGATGATGGCCTTGATCTCGCGGACGCCGGTCTGCATGAGCTCACGCATCTGCTTGCCGATCGGCGTACCGGCGGCCAGTTTGTTGGCCAGGGTCAGCATGGACAGCGGCATCCGGGACAGGGCGCTGCCGGTCTCCAGGCCCCTGAGCAGCACGGCCAGGGCGCGGTCGTCGTCGCCGGCCGCCGTCGCCCGCTCATACTCGGGGGTCCAGTCCGCGGTGACGCTGTGGTTCACGGACACCGCGGGGTCATAGACGGCGAGGCGTTCCACCGGCAGGGTCCGGGCAGCGTGCAGCGCCACGGCGCCGCCGAAGCTGTGCCCGAAGACGTCCGTGCTGGAGGTGTGCTTCATGACCGCGTCCAGGTCGCGGATGTCCACGTCCAGGGTGTAATCCTCCGGCTGCGGGGAGGACGCGCCGCGGCCGCGCCGGTTGAAGGTGTGGACCGGCCGGCCCAGGGACGCGCTGAGCTTCTGCGCGAAGCGGGTGTAGTCGGCGGCAGTCACCATCGAGGCCGGGACGGCGACGACGCCGGAGCCCGCCGAGGCCAGTTCGGCACCCGTGCTGAAAAGCTCGATGGTTCCGCCGTCGGGGGTTCTGATGTTCTCGCGGGTCATGCTCCGAGCCTAGCCGAGGCTGCAGCTACGGCGTAGTAGGGCAGCGGGCGGGCCGGGAGCGCGGGTCGGCTCTCAGCTGCCCAGCCGGCCGGCGGAGGCCTCGAGGTAGCAGGACCCACACAGCGATTCGTACCAGACGTCCTGGCCGTCGATGGCGACCTGGTCGCCGTCGAACACCACCTGGCTGCCCACCCGGCGGGTGTTGAAGATCGCCTTGCGGCCGCAGCGGCAGATCGTCTTGAGCTCCTCGAGCGTGTGCGCGACCTCCAGGAGCCGGAGCGAGCCCGGGAACGCCCGGGTCCTGAAGTCGGTGCGGATGCCGTAGGCCAGCACCGGGACCTGGTCCAGGACGGCGATGCGGAAGAGGTCGTCCACCTGGGCCGGTTCGAGGAACTGCGCCTCGTCCACCAGCAGGCACGCCACCGGCTTGGTGTCGACGTGTTCCAGCAGGGCGTCCGGATCGTCCCCGTGGGCTTGGGCGGTGAACAGCTCACGCGCGGACGCCCCGGCCGGGATCAGGAAGTCCACCGAGCGGGTCATGCCCAGGCGGGACACGACGTCGGAGTCGCCCTTGGTGTCGACATCGGGTTTGGCGAGCAACACCCGCTGGCCCCGTTCCTCATAGTTGAAGGCCGCCTGGAGCAGGCCCGTCGACTTGCCGGAGTTCATGGCGCCGTAGCGGAAGTAGAGCTTGGCCAAGGGGGTCCTTTCGAAAGGGTCGCCCCCCGATTCTAGAGGCCGGTCCCTCAGCGACCCAGCCGCAGGCGGCGGCGCCGCGCCGCCGCCGGGGGGAGGTTCCCGGTCCCGCCGAGCAGGAACCTCGCCGCGGTCAGGGCAAGCCGGTTCCCTGGCCGGATCGGGCCTTCATGCAGCTGCCCGGGCACCACCGCGAAGTCGATGGCCGGAACGGCGGCCGCGAGCTGCCGGCCGGTCTCGGCGAAGTACGCGGGGCTCCAGCCGCCGCTGAGCATCAGTGTCGGCGTGGTCACGGCCGCGAAGTCATCCAGCTCGGCGTCGGCCGCCAGTACGGCCCGCATTTCCGCGACAGCCGTCGGCAGCAGCTCGCGCATCTCGGCGCCCAGGCCGGTCCGGGCCGAGAGGATGCTGAGCATCCGCAAGGCACCGAGCGGGAGCCGGGACACCGGTCCGGCCGTCTCGAGGCCCTGGACCAGGTGCGCCCACGCGTCGTCGAGCTCGCCCGCCGCCACGGACCGTTCCAGCTCCGGCCGCCAGCGCCGGGTCAGGTTTCCGGAGAGGGACACGGCGGCGTCGTACGTCACCATCCGGCGGATCGGCACCGTCAGCGCCGCCTGGAGCGCCACGAAACCGCCGTAGCTGTGGGCCACGACGTCGCTGGCGCCGGTTTCCCGGAGCACCGCGGCCAGATCAGCCGTTTCCGTCGATGCCGAGTAGCCGGCCGGCTGCGGTGAGGACCCGGCCCGGCCGCGCCGGTTGTAGCAGTGCACCGGCTGCCCCAGCAGCCGGCAGAGCTTCCGGGCGAAGGGCCGGTAGAGGGCATCGGTGACCAGGGTGCCGTGGACGAGGACGACGCCGGTCAAGGGGGCCGCCGCCGGCGCGGCGGGGGAGCGCCCCGTACCGCCGGAGGCGCCGGGCCGGTGTACCGGGTGGAGGCTGTGCAGCTCGAGGTGCCCCTCGCCGTCGTCGGTCCCGATCGTCCATGTCTCCACAGCCCCGAGTCTATTCCGCAGCCGGCCGTGGCTGTGCGGGACCTGCCTGGCCGGAATCCCCGGTAAACTTGGGGATTGTGACTTCCCAAAACACTTCCGCCCCGAACACCGCCGCCGAGTCCCACGACGCCAGCGAACAGACGCGCATCCGCATGGAGAAGCGCGCCAAGCTGATCGAGCGCGGCATCGAGGCGTATCCGGTGGGTGTGGAACGCACGCACTCACTCAACGACATCCGCGAAAAGTACGCGCACCTGCAGGCTGACGAAACCACCGGCGACGTCGTCGGTGTGACCGGCCGCATCGTCTTCATCCGCAACACCGGCAAGCTGTGCTTCGCGACGCTCCAGGAGGGCGGCGTTGACGGCAAGGCCGTCCGGCTGCAGGTCATGCTGAGCCTGGCCAATATCGGCGAGGAAGCGCTCGCGGACTGGAAGGCCCTCGTGGACCTGGGCGACCACGTCTTCATCAAGGGTGAGGTCATCTCCTCCCGCCGCGGTGAGCTCTCGGTCATGGCCGAGTCCTGGTCCATGGCGTCCAAGGCGCTCCGCCCGCTGCCCGTGCTGCACGCCGGGCTCAGCGAGGAAACCCGCGTCCGCCAGCGCTACGTGGACCTGATCGTCCGCGACGAAGCCCGCGAAATGGTCTACACCCGCGCCGCGATCACCCGTTCCATCCGCGAGACCCTGCACCGCCAGGGCTACGTCGAGGTGGAAACCCCCATGCTGCAGCTGGTCCACGGCGGCGCCACCGCGCGCCCGTTCGAGACGCACATGAACGCCTTCGACCAGAAGATGACCCTGCGCATCGCCACCGAGCTGTACCTCAAGCGCACGGTGGTCGGCGGGATCGACCGGGTCTACGACATGGGCCGCGTGTTCCGCAACGAAGGTGTGGACTCCACCCACAGCCCCGAATTCACCACCCTGGAAAGCTACGAGGCCTGGGCGGACCAGTTCGTCATGGCGGACCGGATCAAGGAAATCATCCTCGACGCCGCAGACGCCGCCGGCGTGGGCCGTGTGCTGCAGACCGAAGCCGGGGAGATCAACCTCGACGGCGACTGGGCCTGGCTGGCCGTGTACCCCGGGCTCTCCGACTTCGTGGGCCAGGAAGTCACCCCGGAAACCCCGGTGTCCGACCTGCTGGCACTCGCCGCAAAGCACGAGGTCAAGGTCGACGCCAACTGGGACGCCGAAAAGCTCGCGGTGGAGCTCTTCGGTGAACTCGTCGAGCCGACCCTGCTGAACCCCACGTTCGTCTACGACTACCCGCCGTCCGCGCAGCCGCTGGCCCGCCAGCACCGCGAGGATGGCCGCCTGATCGAGGCCTGGGACCTCATCATCGGCGGGATGGAGCGTGGAACGGCTTTCTCCGAACTGATCGACCCGGTGATCCAGCGGGAGCGGCTCACCGAACAGTCCCGCCGCTCCGCGGCCGGCGACGTCGAGGCCATGCAGCTGGACGAGGACTTCCTGCGGGCCCTGGAATACGGTGCACCGCCCATGGGCGGAATCGGGCTCGGCATCGACCGGCTCGTAATGCTCTTCACCGGTGCCGGGATCCGCGAAACCATCCTGTTCCCGCTGCTGAAGCCCGAAGGACACTGACCGTGGAGTACATCGCCGTATTACTTCCCTCCGTTGTGGTGGGACTCATTTTCTGGTTTGCGATGAAATCGATATTCAACGCGGACAAATCCGAGCGCCAGGCCGAGGCGCGGGCCCAGGCCGAAGCCCAGGAAAAGGCCTCCGCGGGGGAAACGGGCCCCGACGCCGGCCATTCTCCCGGAATGGCCAAATAGGGCCTATTCAGTTCTGTGGATTTCCTTTAGGAAAACTCTTTCCGCTTTGACTCGCCCCGGTAAAACGGAGGATACTTAATGCAGGTACATCCTGCTTTTGTAATCCTCGTCCTTTTGGAAAGAGAGTCTTTATGGCACAGAAAGTCAAAATCATCCTCGTAGATGATCTGGATGGGGGATCCGCGGACGAGACCGTCCGGTTCGGCCTGGACGGCGTCAGTTATGAAATTGACCTGTCGTCGGGCAATGCCGCCGAACTCCGCTCAGCGGTCGAACGCTTTGTTTCACACGCACGCAAAACCTCCAGCGGCCGCGCGACGCGCAGCAGGATTCCGGCCGGCCGGAATCAGGACTCTGCGCAGATCCGGCAGTGGGCCCGGGACAACGGCTATGCGGTAAACAGCCGCGGCCGTATCCAGGCCGAAATTCAGGAAGCTTACCAAAAGGCGAATTCCTAGACTGAAGTCCTTGTATTGACGGTGCCCCTGCCTTCCGGCGGGGGCATTGTCGTGTGACCTTCCGGCCGCGGGTTCCGCTGGCGCTGTCCACAGCCAACGGGCAGGCCGACGCCGGACCGGAGCCCGGGCGGGTGGCGGCGGAGCCTGCTTGTGCGTCGGCTTTGCTGCCTGAAGCCGTCGTGTGGGCGGCCCGCGGCCGCCGCAAAAAGGGCCGCTCCGGCTACGGTTCCCGGAGCGGCGGGCGTCCGCGTGCAGGTCACGCAAGCCCCGCAGGTTTCCCCTGTGGCGAACAAGCCCCAAATCTCGAACCGGGCCACGTAGCATCAAAGTACGTCGTAGCTAGGAGTGTGGCGAAATGTTTGAGCGATTTACGGACCGTGCCCGTCGCGTAGTTGTGCTTGCCCAAGAAGAGGCACGCATGCTGAACCACAATTACATTGGTACCGAACACATCCTCTTGGGTCTGATCCATGAAGGTGAAGGTGTTGCCGCCAAAGCCCTTGAATCCTTGAGCATTTCGCTCGACGGAGTCCGCGAACAGGTGCAGGAGATTATCGGCCAGGGCCAGCAGGCCCCATCGGGCCATATCCCCTTCACGCCGCGGGCCAAGAAGGTGCTGGAGCTCTCGCTGCGCGAGGCCCTGCAGCTGGGACATAACTACATCGGGACCGAGCACATCCTGCTCGGCCTCATCCGTGAGGGTGAAGGTGTAGCCGCCCAGGTGCTGGTCAAGCTCGGCGCGGACCTGAACCGGGTCCGCCAGCAGGTCATCCAGCTGCTCTCGGGCTACCAGGGCAAAGAGACGACCGGCGCAGGCGTCGGCCCCGGCCAGGCCGAAGGCACTCCCGCCGGTTCCGTCGTTCTGGACCAGTTCGGCCGCAACCTGACGCAGGCGGCGCGCGAGAACAAGCTGGACCCGGTCATCGGGCGCGAATCGGAAATGGAACGCGTCATGCAGGTCCTTTCCCGCCGCACCAAGAACAACCCGGTCCTGATCGGTGAGCCCGGCGTCGGCAAGACCGCCGTCGTCGAGGGCCTTGCCCAGGCGATTGTCCGCGGCGACGTGCCCGAGACCATCAAGGACAAGCAGCTCTACACGCTGGACCTCGGGTCCCTCGTGGCAGGTTCCCGCTACCGCGGCGACTTCGAAGAGCGCCTGAAGAAGGTCCTCAAGGAGATCCGCACCCGCGGAGACATCATCCTGTTCATCGATGAGATCCACACCCTGGTGGGTGCCGGAGCTGCCGAAGGCGCCATCGATGCGGCCTCGATCCTGAAGCCCATGCTGGCCCGCGGCGAGCTCCAGACCATCGGTGCCACCACGCTGGATGAGTACCGCAAGCACATCGAAAAGGATGCCGCACTGGAACGCCGTTTCCAGCCCATCCAGGTCAAGGAACCCTCTGTTGCACACGCGATCGAGATCCTGAAGGGCCTCCGGGACCGGTACGAGGCACACCACCGCGTCACCATCACCGACGGCGCCCTCGCTTCCGCGGCGAGCCTGTCCGAGCGCTACATCTCGGACCGGTTCCTGCCGGACAAGGCGATCGACCTGATCGACGAGGCCGGCGCCCGGCTGCGCATCCGCCGGATGACTGCCCCGCCGGAGCTCAAGGTCATGGACGAGAAGATCGCCGCCATGAAGCTGGAGAAGGAATCCGCGATTGACGCGCAGGACTTCGAAGGCGCCGCGTCGCTGCGCGACAAGGAGCAGAAGCTCATTGCCGAGCGTGCCGAGAAGGAACGCCAGTGGAAGACCGGCGGGATGGACGACATCTCTGAAGTTGATGAGGACCTCATCGCTGAAGTGCTGGCGAACTCCACCGGCATCCCGGTCTTCAAGCTCACCGAGGAGGAGTCCTCGCGTCTGCTGAAGATGGAAGACGAACTGCACAAACGCGTCGTCGGCCAGGACGAGGCCATCCGGTCCTTGTCCCAGGCGATCCGCCGCACCCGTGCAGGCCTCAAGGACCCGAAGCGTCCCGGCGGCTCGTTCATCTTCGCCGGGCCCACCGGCGTCGGCAAGACCGAGCTGGCCAAGGCCCTCGCCGAGTTCCTGTTCGGCGAAGAAGACGCGCTGATCACCCTGGACATGTCCGAGTACTCGGAGAAGCACACGGTTTCGCGCCTCTTCGGTGCTCCTCCGGGCTACGTGGGCTACGAGGAAGGCGGGCAGCTGACCGAGAAGGTCCGCCGTCGTCCGTTCTCCGTGGTCCTGTTCGATGAAGTGGAGAAGGCGCACGCCGATCTCTTCAACTCGCTGCTGCAGATCCTGGAAGACGGCCGCCTGACCGACTCCCAGGGCCGCGTGGTGGACTTCAAGAACACCGTGATCATCATGACCACGAACCTCGGCACCCGGGACATCTCCAAGAGTGTGGCCACCGGCTTCCAGTCCGGCACGGACACGCAGACCGGCTACAACCGGATGCGGGCCCGCGTCACGGAGGAGCTCAAGCAGCACTTCCGTCCCGAGTTCCTGAACCGTGTTGACGACGTTGTGGTGTTCCCGCAGCTGACCCAGGACGAGATCATCGAGATCGTGGACATGTTCGTCGGCCGGCTGGAGAAGCGCCTCAAGGACAAGGACATGGGCATCGAGCTCACGCCCGCGGCCAAGGTGCTCCTGGCAACCCGCGGCTACGACCCCGCAATGGGTGCCCGGCCGCTGCGCCGCACCATCCAGCGCGAGATCGAGGACCAGCTCTCCGAGAAGATCCTCTTCGGCGAACTCCACGGCGGCGACATCGTCGTGGTGGATGTAGAAGGCGAAGGCGACACCGCGAAGTTCACCTTCGCAGGCAACGCCAAGCCGCGCATCCCGGAGATCGCTCCGAGCGTCTAGGCAGTAAATCCAAAGGCCCCGCCATTCCCGAAAGGGAGCGGCGGGGCCTTTGCGTTCGCGCTCCCGGCCGGGCCGCTTCCCGCCCCGGAGTCTGAAAGTACTGTTTCACTCTTAGTGAACTTGGTGTGATGTGGGGCACAGGGGGTGTTGAATCGGGGGATGGCTGCTACTGACTCAGAGACCCTGAGCGAACACCCCGAGACCCCCTTCCACGATCTGGACCACTACCTGGCGATTCCCAAGGTCAGCGGCCTGGCGCTGAGCCCCGACGGCGGGCGCCTGGTCACCACCGTGGCCACGCTCAACGACGCGGGCACCGAATACCGCACCGCGGTGTGGGAAGTGGATCCGGAGGGGCGCAAGCCGGCCCGCCGGATCACACGCAGCGCCAAGGGGGAAGCCGGGGCAGTTTTTGCCGCCAACGGCGACCTCTACTTCAGTTCCGCCCGGCCAGATCCGGAGAACCCCGACGGGGACCCTGTGAACGCCCTCTGGCTGCTTCCGGCCGACGGCGGCGAGGCCCGCGTGGTGCTCTCCCGAGCCGGCGGCGTCAACGGGGTCCTGGCAGCCAAGGAATCCGACGCTTTGTTCGTAGCAGCGTCCGTGCTGGCCGGATCGGCAGGCGAGGACGACGACGCGGAGCGCCGCAAGGCCCGCCAGGACAACAAGGTCGCCGCCATCCTGCACAGCGGCTACCCCGTGCGCTATTGGGATGCGGACCTCGGGCCCGCCCAGCCGAGGTTGTTCGCCGTCGAACCCGGTGCGGAACAGAAGCCCGGCAAGCCCGCGACCGTCGACGCCGCCGCCCCGCTGACGCTGCGCAACCTCACTCCCGACGCCGGCAACGGCCTCCGCGACGCGGATTCGGTCATCAGCCCCGACGGGAAAACCATCTACAGCAGCTTCAACAAAGCCCTCGCGAACGCCGATTCGCGCTCCGTGCTGGTCAGGATCGACGTCGCCACCGGCGACCGCGCGGTGCTGCTGGACACGGACGGCATGAGCTACTTCCCCGGGCCGGTCAGCCCGGACAACCGGACCCTGGTGGTGGTCAGCGAAAGCGACACCACGCCAGACGACGCCCCGCAGGTCAAGCTGCATCTGCTCGACGTCTCAGCCGGCGCCTCCGCGGCGGAACCCGGAAGCGGCGCCGCGCTGACGCCGCTCGTCCACGACTGGGACCGCTGGCCGCGCCCCGCGGCCTGGCTGCCGGACGGATCCGCGCTCCTCGTCACCGCCGACGAGGACGGTGCCTGCCCGGTCTTCCGGATCGGCGTGACGGGCGTGACCGGAGAGCAGGCAGCAGGCCGGGTCAGCCGGCTGACGGCGGACGCGGCGGCGTACACCGACGTCGTGCCCTCCCCGGACGGCTGCACCGCCTACGCCCTGCGCAGTTCCTACGAGTTCCCGGCCGAAGCCGTGCGGATCGATCTCGCCAGCGGCGACGTCGTCCGGCTCCCCGCGCCCGCCGAGCGCCCGCGCTACAACGGTTCGCTGGAACGGGTGGAGACGACGGCGGCGGACGGGTCCCGCGTCCCCGGCTACCTTGCCCTGCCCGACGGGGCCTCGGCCGGGAACCCTGCGCCGCTGCTGCTCTGGATCCACGGCGGTCCGCTCGGCTCCTGGAACGCCTGGACCTGGCGGTGGAATCCCTGGCTGCTCGTGGCCCGCGGTTACGCCGTCTTGCTCCCGGACCCGGCGCTGTCCACCGGCTATGGCCAGCACCATATCCAGCGCGGCTGGGGCGGCTGGGGCAAGGCTCCCTTCACCGACCTGATGGCCATCACCGACGCCGTGGAGCAGCGGCCGGACATCGACGAGACGCGCACCGCGGCCATGGGAGGCTCGTTCGGCGGCTACATGGCCAACTGGGTGGCGGGCCACACGGACCGGTTCAAGGCAATCGTCACGCACGCCAGCCTCTGGGCGCTGGACCAGTTCGGCCCCACAACCGACGCTGCCCAGTACTGGCTCAAGGAAATGACGCCCGCGATGGCGCTGGCGAACTCCCCGCACCTGCACGTGGGCAACATCAGCACCCCGATGCTCGTCATCCACGGCGACAAGGACTACCGGGTGCCAATCGGCGAGGGCCTGCGGCTCTGGTACGAACTGCTCTCCAAGTCCAAGCTGCCCGCGGACCAGAACGGCGAAAGCGACCACCGTTTCCTCTACTTCCCGGATGAGAACCACTGGGTCCTGCAGCCGCAGCACGCCAAGGTCTGGTACGGCGTGGTGGAGCACTTCCTCGCCAGGAACCTGCTGGACAAGGACCTGCCGGTTCCGGCTGAGCTGGGTCTGTAGGGTCTCGGGCCGCCGGCGGGGGCGGGCGCCGGCGGCCCGAAGAAACCGAAGCGGCGCAGCTGCCCCCGTAAGATTGGCGTGTGACTGAGACGATCCGCATCCGCCCTGCCCGCACGAGCGACGTTTCGGCCATCAAGTCCCTGGTGGCGCCGCTGGCCGATCAGCGCATCCTTATGGCCAAGGAGACAGTGGCCTACTACGAGAGCCTCCAGGAGTTCCGGATCGCGGAAGCTCCCGACGGCGAGGTGATCGGCTGCGGTGCGCTGCACGTGATGTGGGAGGACCTGGCGGAGGTCCGTACCCTGGCGGCATCGGATGCGTGGCGCGGCAAGGGTGTGGGGCACCGGCTGGTGGAGCAGCTGATCGAGGATGCCCGGGCGCTCGGCGTGGCCCGCGTGTTCTGCCTGACCTTCGAAGTGGACTTCTTCAAGAAGCACGGCTTTGAGGTCATGGCCGACCAGTCCGCCGTCGACCCCGTGGTGTATTCGGAACTGCTGCGCTCGCATGACGAGGGCGTTGCCGAGTTCCTTGACCTGGCCCGGGTCAAGCCCAACACGTTGGGCAACACCAGGATGATCAAGACCCTGTAGCGGCGGGAATGCGGGGAATCCGCCGCCCCGGCCCTCTTCCCATCAATAAACTTGATGGATAAACTGATGCCGGCCCAGGGGGTGGGTCACCAGGCTTCCGGAGGCAAAATTGCACGAGCGCGTGATTTTTCCCGATTTCTCCGCCTTCCAGATGACCATCGCGGCCAGACCCGTGGAACGCCGGTCATCGGACAAAATCCCGGACGCCGATGCCGCCGCAGGCTCTCCGCCTGGTACGTGCCCGGACCCCGTCTTGAAAATCAGGACCAGGCGCACGCACGTCACGGCTACGCCGTTTTCGTGGCTGGGCGGCGACGCCTGGCCCAATTTCCCGGCACGTGCGGACAAGGGATTCTGACCCTTTTCCTCGACCGCCGCCGGTCCAAACCGGAACCTATCGCTGGCAAGGCCCCCGGTAGTAGGGTCTAAGCAAAGCAGCCAGGACACCATCCAGGGAGCACCGCCATGAAGAAGCTCATCAACGATCCCAAAGCAGTGGTCGACGAGTCGGTGGAGGGCTTCGGGCTTGCCCATGCTGACCTCGTGACCGTATTCGCCGACCCGAAATACGTCGTGCGCAAGGACGCGCCCGTGGCAGGGAAGGTGGGGCTGGTTTCCGGCGGCGGCAGCGGCCACGAGCCCTTGCACGCCGGCTATGTCGGGAAGGGAATGCTCGACGCCGCCGTGCCGGGCGCGGTGTTCACCTCGCCCACCCCGGACCAGATCCTGCCGGCCACCCTCGCCGTAAACTCCGGGGCCGGCGTCGTGCACATCGTGAAGAACTACACCGGCGACGTACTGAACTTCGAGACCGCGGCAGAGCTGGCCCAGGCCGAGGGCGTGGACGTCCGGACGGTCCTCGTCAACGACGACGTCGCGGTGGAGGACTCGCTGTACACCGCCGGGCGGCGCGGCGTCGGCGGCACCGTGCTCGTGGAGAAGATCGCCGGGGCGGCCGCCGAGCGCGGGGACAACCTCGACGCCGTCGCCGCCATCGGTGCCCGGGTCAACCAGAACGTCCGCAGCATGGGTGTGGCACTGACCGCCTGCACGGTCCCGCACGCCGGGGCGCCCAGCTTTGTGCTCGAGGAAAACGAGATCGAGATCGGCATCGGCATCCACGGTGAGCCGGGCCGGCACCGGATCGCGATGGAAAACGCAGACGGCATCACGGACCGGCTGCTCGAACCCGTGGTCAGCGACCTCGGCCTGGCCTCCGGGGACCAGGTGCTCCTGTTCGTGAACGGCATGGGCGGCACCCCGCAGAGCGAGCTGTATATCGTGTACCGCCGGGCGGCGCAGGTCCTGGCCGAGAAGGGCGTCACGGTCGCCCGCTCGCTCGTGGGCAATTACATCACCGCCCTCGAAATGCAGGGCTGCTCCATCACGGTCCTGCGCCTGGACGACGAGATGACCGCCCTCTGGGACGCTCCCGTCCACACTCCGGCCCTCCGCTGGGGGGTCTGAGCGTGGCCCTGGATATCGACTGGACCCTGCGCTGGCTCACCCTGACCGCGGAAGCCATGGCCGAGCACCGGGAAGAGCTCATTGAACTGGACCGGCCGATCGGCGACTCGGACCACGGCGAGAACATGGACCGCGGTTTCCAGGCCGTGATGGTCAAGATCGCGGAGGCGCCCCCCGAAACACCCGGCGCCGCCCTGAAGCTGACGGCCATGACACTGATGTCCAAAGTGGGCGGGGCCGCCGGGCCGCTGTACGGCACCGCCTTCCTGCGCGCAGCCACGGCGCTGGGGGACGCGGCGGAGGTGGACGCGGCCACCCTGGCCACGGCTCTGCAGGCCGCCCGGGACGGGATCGTAGCCCGCGGCAAGGCCGAGCCCGGCGACAAGACCATGGTGGACGCCTGGACCCCGGCGATCGAAGCCGCGGCTGCGGCCGCCGGGAACGGTGATGCCCGGAAGGTGCTGCTGGCCGCCGCCGACGCGGCCGAGGCCGGAGCCGTGTCCACCGATCCGATGCTCGCCCGCAAGGGACGCGCGAGCTACCTCGGCGAACGCAGCATCGGGCACCGGGACCCGGGCGCCGTCTCCACCGCCCTGATCCTGCGCGCGGCTGCTGGAGCGGCCGAGTGACGGTCGGGCTCGTCGTCGTCTCCCACAGCGGGAAGATCGCCGACGGCGCCGTCGAACTCGCCGCCCAGATGGCGCCCGACGTGCAGATCGTCCCGGCCGGCGGCACCGACGACGGCCGGATCGGCACCAGCCTGGAACTGGTCATGGCGGCGCTGGAAGAGGCCTCCGGCGGCGACGGCGTTGTGGTGCTGGCCGATCTTGGCTCTGCGGTGATGACCGCCGAAACGGCGATGGAATTCGCGGCGGATCCCGCCGCCGTGCTGCTGGCGGACGCGCCGCTGATCGAGGGGCTTGTCGCCGCTGCGGTCGCCGCCCAGACCGGGGCCGACGCAAGGGCCGTCAAGGAGGCCGCCGAGGCCGTCTACCGGCCCCCGGCAGCGCCGGAACACGCGCACGGGCACCGGCAGCCGCCGGAGGCCACCGGGGACTTCGAGCTGATCAACCAGGCCGGAATGCACGCCCGTCCGGCGGCCAAGATCGCTGGCGGCCTGTCGGGCATGGACGTCGAGGTGACCATTAACGGCGCCGACGGCGCGTCCATGACGGAGCTGATGATGCTCGCGGCCGGGCGGGGCACGGTGCTGCACATCGAGGCCAGCGGCCCGGACGCGGCCAAGGCCGTGGACTATCTGGGCGGGCTGATCAAGTCCGGCTTCGGCGAACCGTAGCCGCCCTCCGGTCCGGGGCTTCCTGGCGCTGCCGCGTCACATCCCACGCGATCCAGCCGCCGGCAACGGCCGTGAGCAGCGCCCCGGCGGTCTGGGTGGGCAGGCTGCTGCCCGTCGTCGCCTGTCCCAGCACGACGCCGAGGATGTAGAACAACACGGCACCGGCCACCCAGACCGCGCCGGCCCAGCGCGGCAGGATCCGGGAGTGCCACACCGCAATCCCGAGCAGCACATTCCCCGCGAAGGCCAGCAGAAGCCCGAGCAGGAACAGCCCCGACATCGCGGCAGGGAACTCCAGCTGCACGACCTCCTGGTTGCCCTCACGGTAGGCCTTGCCGATCGCGGGTATAGCGAAGGTCGAGATCGCCGCGGGAACCAGCAGCAGGGCGGTTCCGGCGACGGTGACGACCATCGCCGCCAGGGCCAGGCGCCCGACCCTGCTGTTGGCCAGGCTGCAGCCGAGGGCGAAAACGCCGAAGATCGCGAGGACGGTGCCCCCGGTGGCGCCGAACAGATGGCCGGCCTGGTACGAGTCCGAACTGACAAACCGGGCCCAGGCATCCGGGTCGCGCTCCTGGTCCGGCTGCGGTTCGAATGTGGCCCAGGCGGTGATCAGTCCGTAGGCGGGCAGGGTCCACAAACCCGCGAGAATCCAGTGCCTGATGTTTTGCGAGTTCATTGTGTGCACCTTTCGCGATGCGGGCTACTCCGCCTGCCGGAGGCCGTCCGCGTCAAGCACCAGCCCGGCCGAGATGAACCGCCCGCATTCCTGGCCATACGGGTAGGCCACCCGCGGTGTAAACGTCACGTTCCGGACCGGCAATGGAAGGCCGCTGACGTCCGTGCCGGTGGACGTCGCCTCGATCTGGGACGCGGCCAGCTGATCGAACATCAGCATGCCGGTCAGGGTGCCGTCCGGAGAGGAAGTCGCCGAACAGGCACCATCGCCGTAGGGGCCCGGTTCGCAGCCCTGGTCCACGGTGGTGCTCCCGGGAAAAAGCTCCAGGTCCGCTTCAAGGCACCGGCCGTCCTGGCACGCCTTGAGATGGACGGTTTTCACGGAATCTGCGTATTCGCGGGCTACAGTCAGCGCAATCAGCGGCGCCTGGGCGATCGCCGGGCAGGCCGTTCCGGGCTGGCACCCGGCCACGGGGAGCGCGATGACGGCCCAAGCCAGGATCGCCGCGAACTTGCGCATGCTTCAGAGTAGATCCGGGAGGCACGTCCAGCTAGGGCATCGGGATGAAGGGTGCCGGCCGGGTCCGGCGGCACAGCTCAGGCGGGCAGCCGCAAACCGCCGAGGTGCAGTTCCGCCAGGCCGTCGCTCAGCAGGCCGGCCAGTGCCCGTTCGAGCTGCTCGGGAGCGGAATTGAGCCGATGCAGGGCGGCCAGCGGAATGCCGATCCCGGCGGTCCCGAAGCCGAGGTCCACCGGGGCGTCCCGGAAGAGGTCCGGCGGCACGGGGGCGTCGGCGACCCGGAGGACCGCCATCACCGCACCGCGTACCTGGCGGTCGGTGCCGTGCCACGACTGGCCTTTCGGCGTGTACGTCGGCGGCGGTTCGCCCGCCGCCAGCCAGGCGCAGGAGCTCCGTACCGGGCACTCGCCGCATTTCGGCGCCCGTGCGGTGCACACCAGCGCGCCGAGCTCCATGACCGAGGCGTTCCAGCGCACGGAGGCCCCGACGTCGTCCGGCATGATCTCTGCCGCCAGCCGCATTTCGGCGGCCGTAAGCGCCTGCGACGGCAGGGCGGCGCCGGAGATCAGCCGTGCATGGACCCGGCGGATGTTGGTGTCCACCACAGTCTCACGTTGTCCGTAGGCGAAAGCTGCCACCGCCGCGGCCGTGTAGCTTCCCACCCCGGGCAGCCCCAGCAGCTCCTGATAGCTCGCCGGAACCTTCCCGCCATGGCTCTCGCCGATGGCGACGGCGGCCGCGTGCAGGCGCAGGGCCCGCCGCGGATAGCCGAGCCGGCCCCAGTGCCGCACGGCCTCACCGGCAGGCTCCCGGGCCAGGTCGGCGGGCTCCGGCCAGCGGCGCAACCATTCCTCCCACACGGGCAGGACACGCACCACGGGGGTCTGCTGCAGCATGATCTCGCTGACCAACACGCCCCAGGGCGAACAGTCGGGCGCCCGCCAGGGGAGCTCGCGGGCGTTGGACTCAAACCAGGAATCCAGGGCTTCGTGCAGGCCGGCGAGCCGGGCACCGGACGGGGGAGTCCGGGCGCCGGAAGGGCCGGCCGACGAGGTTTCGGGGAGTGCGGCCGGCGGGAGGGCGGGGGATTCGGCTAGAGCTTTGATCCAATCAGCGTAATAGATGCGGGCCACAGCCCGCCGCGCGGCGTGGTGGGGCCGCATAGCCTGCGGGGTTCTCTAGCCTAGAAGGATGGGCAGGCAAGGCAACTCAGGAACGAACGGTTCACGACCGAAAGCTTCCGGCAACGGAAAATCCGCCCGCAGGCCGGCCAGGAAGCCGGTGCGCAAGCCTGCCAGCCCCGTGTTCCGCCGCCGCAGGTTGTTCGTCGGTGCCGCCCTGCTCCTGGTCATCGCCGTCGCCGTGGGCGGCTTCATTGCCCTCTCCAGTGTTATGAACGGCGCCGGGCAGCCCGCCCCGGATGCGGCCGGAACCGCCGGGACCGGGACGGCGCCGGCCGGCGCGACACCCACGGCTTCCGCTTCGGCGACTCCCTCGGAGGGCACCGGCTGCCAGCAGAACCTCCTGACCGTCACTGCCGAAACCGATAAGCCCACCTACGCGGCCGGGGAGAAACCGCTCCTCAGCCTCAAAGTCACGAACGGGAACAAGGTCCCGTGCGAGGTCAATATCGGGACCTCGCAGATGGAATTCCTGATCACCAGCGGCTCCGACCGGATTTTCTCGTCCCAGGACTGCCAGGCGGACGACACCGACCTCATGAAGACCATCGCGCCGGGCAAGAGCGAAACGGCGAACTTCCCCTGGCAGCGCAACCGCACCGTCCAGGGCTGCGACCCCATCGAGGCCAAGCCCGGCGCGGGCGGCGCCTACTACGTCTTCACGGCGCGGCTGGCGAGCAAGACCAGCCCCAAGGCCGTCTTCCAGCTCAACTAATTCCGATGGGGTTTAGAGGAACCGGTCGAGCAGGCTGGCCTCGGCCATGCGGCTCAGGCCCTCGCGGACGGTCCGGGCGCGCTGGTCGCCGATGCCGTCCACGGTCATGAGGTCATCGATGGTGGCGGCCATCAGGAACTGCAGGCCGCCGAAGTGGTCCACGAGCCGGTCGGCGACGGCCTTAGGCACGGCCTTGAGCCCGGACAGCAGGCGGTAGCCGCGCGGCTGGACGACGGCGTCGAGGTTGGCCTCGCCGCCGGCGAACCCGACGATGCCCGCAATCTTGCTGAGGTCGATCAGTTCGGTGGGGCCCAGGTTCACGAGGGCCTTGACCGCTTTGTCGATGTCCTCGCTGGACGCGTCCGGGCCGGAGTAGTCGCGGATGATCACATCGCTGCCGGGGCCGCGGCCGACCGTGAGCTCGTCCAGCTGCAGTGACAGCAGGCGGCCGTCCTCGCCCAGTTCCAGGACGTACTGCGAGATTTCCTCGGAAATGCGGCGCACCATTTCCTGGCGCTGCAGGGTGACCGCAACGTCGCGGACCGTCACCATGGCCTCGATTTCGAGGGCCGAGAGCGAGCTGGTCACCTGGTCCAGGCGCGAGCGGTACCGTTCCAGGGTGGCCAAGGCCTGGTTGGCGCGGGCCAGGACCTTCTCCGAACCCTCCAGCACGTGCCGAAGCCCGTTGACGTAGAGCGCGATGATCTGCATGGACTGGCTCACCGAGATGACCGGCACGCCCGTCTGGATGGCCACGCGCTCCGCGGTGCGGTGGCGGGTGCCCGACTCCTGGGTTTCGATGCTGGAGTCCGGCACCAGCTGGACGGCGGCGCGCAGGATGTTGCTGGCGTCCTTGTCGCAGATGATGGCGCCGTCCATTTTGGCCAGTTCGCGGAGCCGGGTGGGCGAAAAATCGATGCCGATGTCGAAGCCGCCGGAGCAGATGGATTCGATGGTCCGGTCAATCCCCAGCACGATCAGTGCGCCGGTCCGTCCGCGGAGGATGCGTTCCAGGCCGTCGCGGAGGGCGGTGCCCGGTGCCACTCTGCCCAGAGTTGCCTTGAGTGAATCTTCAGGGCTCCGAGCCATAGATTTTCCCTTCAAAGGTGCAGGCAACCGCCCGCAGGTACGCCGGTTTCCAGTGTTTGCCGGCAGGTTCAAAAGTACTCGGTTCCCCGCTCTCACCATGATAGAGGTAAACAGGGGCAACAACCGCACAGGCAAGCCTCAAAGTGCCCCATCCGGACCCTGCGCGCGGGCCCGCCGGAATGCGTCCGGCGTGCACCGCCCACGACCGCACTTTGGCGGCGTCAGGCGCCCGCTTCGCGTCAGCTCGGCCGCCTGCGATAAACTGGAAGCCGTGGATGGACCGCGGGCTCTCCGCGCGATCCCCCTCCCCAACGCCGCAGCGAAAGTAGCACCGTGTCCCAAGAAGTCCTTAGCCCCGCCCGAGTCCAGGAGATTCACAAGCAGGCGGCCCGGCGTCGGACTTTCGCTGTCATCTCCCACCCCGACGCCGGAAAGTCCACGCTGACCGAGGCGCTCGCGCTGCATGCGAAGGTGATCGGCACGGCCGGCGCCTCCAGCGGCAAGGCCAACCGCAAGGAAACGGTCTCGGACTGGATGCAGATGGAAAAGGACCGCGGCATCTCGATCAGCTCGGCGGCCCTGCAGTTCGCCTACCGGGACACCGTGATCAACCTGCTGGACACTCCCGGCCACGCGGACTTCTCCGAGGACACCTACCGCGTGCTCGCGGCCGTCGACTGCGCCGTGATGCTCGTGGACGCCGCCAAGGGCCTGGAAACCCAGACCATGAAGCTCTTCGAGGTCTGCAAGCAGCGCAACCTGCCCATCATCACCGTGATCAACAAGTGGGACCGGCCGGGCCTGGATGCGCTGGCGCTCATGGACGAGATCACCGAACGCACCGGGCTCCAGCCGATGCCGCTGACCTGGGCTGTGGGCATCTCCGGTGACTTCCGCGGCGTCTGGGACCTGCGCAACGACCGCTTCGCGCAGTTCAAGCGCAACAACGCCGGCGCGAACATCGCCCTCACCGAGTACTTCACGCCGGAAGAGGCCGCGGCCAGCCAAGGCGACGACTGGTCCAACGCCGTGGACGAGGCCGGGCTCGTGATCGAGTCGAACCTCGAGTTCGACGTCGAGTCCTTCCACGCCGGCAAGGCCACCCCGATCCTCTTCAGCTCCGCGGCCCTGAACTTCGGCGTCAAGGAAATCCTGGACGCCCTCGTGGACTTCGCGCCGCCCGCCGCGCCCCGGCCCGACGTCGACGGCGCCGCACGCCCCGTCGACGCGCCCTTCGCCGGATTCGTCTTCAAGGTCCAGGCCGGCATGAACAAGGCCCACCGCGACCACGTCGCCTTCATCCGCGTCTGCTCCGGCATCTTCGAACGCGGCATGGTGGTGACGCAGGGCCGGACCGGGAAATCGTTCGCCACCAAGTACGCCCAGCAGGTGTTCGGCCGCGAACGCGAAGTCATCGACGAGGCCTTCCCCGGCGACGTCGTGGGCCTCGTGAACGCCTCCTCGCTGCGGGTCGGGGACAGCCTGTTCCTGGAGGAACCGGTGGAATTCCCTGCGATCCCGCTGTTCGCCCCGGAGCACTTCCAGGTGGCACGGTCCAAGGACCCCAGCCGCTTCAAGCAGTTCCGGCGCGGCATCGAGCAGCTGGAACACGAAGGTGTCATCCAGGTCCTGCGCTCCGACATCCGCGGCGACCAGGCCCCCGTGCTGGCCGCCGTCGGACCGATGCAGTTCGAAGTGGTCGAGGACCGGATGGCGCACGACTTCAGCGCCCCGATGCGGCTGGAGCGGCTGCCCTATTCCATCGCCCGGATCTCGACGGCGGACGCCATGCCCGCGCTGGCCAGCGTGCCCGGCGCGGAGGTGCTGCTGCGCTCCGACGGCGAGTACCTGGCCCTCTTCAACGACGTCTGGGCGCTGCGCCGGATCGAGAAGAACCACCCGGACCTGACCCTGGTGCCGATCGGCACGCACAACCCCGCGAAATAGCGGAAACCCCCTGGCAGGGAGGATGGGCAGGAACTGTCCAGGAAAATGTGCCGGACGGCTACCTGAACCCGGAATCCGGGTTATCATAAGTAACCTTGCTAATACTGCGGGCGCCGCCGATCCTGCCGGCAATTTGGACTGATCCGCCCGATTCTGCCGGCGGACCCCGCACTAAGGGACGACGAACACTTCTTGACTGACAAAATTTCACAGCCGGCACCTTCCAAGCCGGCCACCTCCACCCCCAGCATGAAACCCGGGTTCCTGCTGAGCGGCCGGTACCGCGTTGAGGAACTCATCGGCCGGGGAAGCCAGTCCACCGTGTACCGCGCCTACGACGAACTCCTGCAGCGGGACGTGGCCGTCAAGCTTTTCCGCAATGACGAAGACGATGTTGAGCGCACCCGCCAGCAGGGCCAGGAGATCCGCATCCTCGCCGGGATGGGCCACCACGCCCTCGTGACACTGTTCGACGCCGGCGCGGACCTCAGTGACCCCGACGCGCGGCTCACGTACCTCGTGATGGAACTGGTCCGCGGCAAGGACCTGCGGCACCGGGCCGCGCAGGGACCGCTGTCCACGGCCCACATGGCACTGATCGGCCACGACCTCGCCGACGGGCTCTCCTACATCCACCACCACGGGATCGTCCACCGCGACATCAAGCCGGCGAACATCCTGCTCGTCGACTACAGCAACGACGACCGGCGCCCCCGCGCCAAACTCACCGACTTCGGCGTCGCCGTCGTCACGGGACGCCAACCAAGCGGGACGACGACGGCGGAACGTCCGGGACGCCCGCCTACCTGAGCCCGGAGCAGGCCGCCGGCGAGCCCGCCGGGCCGCACAGCGACATCTATTCGCTGGGACTGGTGCTGCTCGAGGGACTGACCGGAAAAATGGCGTACCCCGGCGCGCCGATCCAGTCGGCCGTGGCGCGACTGCTCCACGACCCGCAGATTCCGCAGGAACTCGCGCCGATGTGGGTGGCCCTGCTGTCCTCCATGCTCGCCCGCGACCCGGCCGGGCGTCCGCCGGCCCGGGAAGTGTCGCTGGCCTTGCGCCAGGAAGTCATCAACGGCGCGGCACGCCACCGCCAGGAAAACGTTCGGCCCGCCACGGACGAGGAAGGCCGGATGCGCGCCGTCGAACGGTACCGGCTCCTCGACACCCCGGCAGACGGCGCCTTTGACCGGATCGCCTCGCTCGCGGCCCGGATGTTCTCCGTCCCGGTCGCGATTGTGAGCGTCGTGGACCACGACCGGATCTGGTTCAAAGCACACCACGGCACCGACGTCACGGAGATCGGCAGGGACCCCGGGCTGTGCGCCTCCGCGATCCTGCAGGACGACGCCTGGGTCATCGAGAGCGCCGCCACCGATCCGCGCACGCTGGCCAACCCGCTGGTGGCCGGCGAATTCGGGCTGCAGTTCTACGCCGGCGTGCCGCTGCGCACCCCGGACGGCCACAACCTGGGCACGTTCTGCATCCTGGACCGCGAACCGAGGACCTTCACGGCCGCGCGACACCCTGCATGCTCGAGGATCTCGCCGCGATCGTGATGAACGACCTTGAAATGCGGCTGCAGAGCCGGGACGCCCATTTCCCGCTAGCGCCGTCCGGCGTGCAGCGCCAGTTCCAGCTCGAACCGCGCCTTCGGGTCCTCCAAAGTGTCCCCGAACAGTTCACGCAACTGCGCCGCCCGGTAGCCCACGGTCTGCGGGTGGATGCCCAGCTCGGCCGCGACCGGGGCGCGCTGGCCCCAGTGCCGCAGCCAGGACAGCAGGGTTTCCGCCAGCCGCTCGCGCTGGGCCGGGCGCAGCCCCTCCAGCGGGGCGAGCCGGCGGTTGGCCAGCTCGGCAATGGCCGAGGGCTCCGCGCCGAGGATCACCTGGGCCAGGTGGTCGTCCGCCCAGATCGGCGGGTCCTCCGGCCCGTCCCGCGGCGGCACAACGGAGGCCGCAAGGACGGCGAGCCGCAACGAGTCGGGGACCTTCTCCCAGCCTCCGGCGGGCCCGACGGCGGCGCTGCGGCCCTGCAGCGCCGTTTCGAGGGCCGCCCGCGCGGTGCTGGACTTCTGCGCCGGAACCAGGGCGACGACGTCGGTCTCGCGTTCGATCACCAGGGTTCCGGGTCCCAGCCGCAGACGCAGCCCGGCCGCCCGCTCCAGCGGCAGCGTCACCACCACCATCCGCGGGGGCAGGGACCAGTCCGCCAGGGCCGCCTTCTGGCGCAGGGCGGCCTCGTCGGCCTGGCCCAGCAGCAGCAGGTCCAGCAGTTCGGTGCGGCGCCGGTCCACCGCGCCGGCACGCTCCGACTGCTCGAAGGCGTAGGCCTCGGCGCTGACGGCCGACAACTCATCGATGTAGGCAAGGATCGATTCGCCCAGGTCCACCACGACGCTCTGGCCCAGATGGTGTTCCACAGAGGCACGTGACATCTCCCGGAATGTCACCCGGGCGCCCATCCGGTAGGCGCTCAGCAGCGCGTCCATGCTCCGGCCCTGCCGGAATTCGCCGCTGCCCAGCCCCGCCACCAGCTGCCGGCTCTCCTCCGACAGCGCCGGCAGCCTGGTCCCCGGCAGCTGCAGGAAGCGGTCAAGAGCCGCGGCCACCCCGCGCCGGAGCCCCCGGCCGAAGCGTCCCTCGATGGGCCGCGCGTAGGCCGGCACCAGCTGCGGCACGGCATCGATGATGGCCTCCACGATGCCCGGCATCATCGGCCGGAGCATGTCGCTGACCTCCCGCGGCAGGGCGAGCCACGGCGGATCGTGCGCGGGGATGACGGGCTGGTCCGTTGGGGGAGCGTTCATGAGCCATATCCGTTTTGTTTGTTGCGGGTAGACAGTTTCCTAGACTCGATCGTATGCCTTGGGTGAAGAACTATGATGCAATCTGACATAAGCTTGATAAATGATCCGGCTCCGTAAGCTGGCGCGCGCCGCATCTCTACTGACCACCCCCCTAGCCCCAGAAGACATTCTGGCGCTTTTCAACCCAGTGTTCTCCGCCCGCCAGTTGCGCGGCGTGGTCACCCGGGTGGTTCCAGAAACGGCCGATTCCGCCACCATTTTCTTCCGTCCCGGCCGCGGCTGGCAAGCACACCTTGCCGGCCAGTGGGCCCGCATCGGCGTCGAACTCGACGGCGTCCGCCACTGGCGGTCGTACTCGCTGAGCGCCCCGGCAGGCCAGGATCCTGCCATCACTGTCACTGACATGGGTGCCGTCTCCGGCACCCTGGTGCGCGGCACCAAGCCCGGCGACGTGCTGTTCCTGGCGCCCCCGCAGGGCGATTTCGTCCTGCCCGAACACCCGCGGCCCCTGCTGATGCTCACCGCCGGCAGCGGCATCACCCCGGTGATGTCGATGATCCGCACCCTTGTCCCGCACCGGCCCGACTCCGACGTCGTGCTCATCCACACCGCCAGGACCGCGGCGGACACCATCTTCCGCGAGGAACTGGCAGAACTCGCGGACCAGTTCCCCAACTTCCAGGTGGTCCACTGGTTTACCGGCGAACACGGCCGGCTGGACTTCACCTCCACGGACGACCTCGAGCGGCTCTGCCCGGACTGGCGCCAGCGGGCAGCCTACGCCTGCGGCCCCGAAGGTTTCCTGGACGACGCCGAGGCACTCTGGGAAGCCGAAGTCGCGGAGTCGTCCGCGGCAACGGAGTCGCAGTCTTCAGCCACCCTCACGATCGAACGGTTCAGCACCAGCCTGGCCGGCGGGGAGGGGCACGACGGCGGAATTGTCACCTTCGAGGCCTCCGACCGGGAAGTCGAGGCGGACGGCGATACGCCCCTGCTCGACGTCGGCGAGGACGCCGGTGTCCTGATGCCCAGCGGGTGCCGGATGGGCATCTGCCACAGCTGCCTCATCCCCCTCCGGGCGGGACAGGTCCGTGACCTGCGCACGGGCGAAGTCCACGGCGAGCCCGGCCAACTAATCCAGACGTGCGTTTCGGCGGCCGCCGGACCCGTTAACCTCGACCTCTAAGGAGTACCACCGCATGACGATAGTTTCCGACAAGCCGGACGTTTCCGAGGACGCTGACAAAGGTGACGCGGCTACGGCGCCCGTTGCCGTAAAGCGGAGGCCCGGTGCCCTCGCGGAAACCGGCAGCCCGCTGGTCCGCCCGGCCGCGGCAGCGCACCTCTCCGACGAGCAGGTAGCCGAGCTCGGCCGCGAACTCGACGCCATCAAGGACGAGATCCTTGCCAAGCGCGGTGCCACCGACGCGGCGTACATCCGCCGGGTGATCAAGGTCCAGCGCGGGCTGGAAATCACCGGCCGCGCCACGCTCCTGGTGAGCAAGCACAAGGCAGCCTGGATCGCCGGCACGGCGATGCTCAGCTTCGCCAAAATCCTGGAAAACATGGAACTGGGCCACAACATCCTGCACGGCCAGTGGGACTGGATGCGGGACCCGGACATCCACTCCACCACCTGGGACTGGGACTTCGTCACCCCGACGCGCTCCTGGCAGCACACCCACAACGACCTGCACCACCGCTGGACGAACGTCGTGGGCAAGGACAACGACATCGGGTACAACCTGCTGCGGATGGATCCGTCGCAGGAATGGAAGCCCTTCAACCTGGGCAACCCGCTGTACAACGCGATCCTGGCACCGGTCTTCGAATGGGGCATCGCACTCTACGATCTTGAGCTGCCTGACTACAAAGAAGGCAAGAAGAGCAAAGAGGCCATGAACCGGGACCTCAAGGCGCTGGGGCTCAAGGCCCTGAAGCAGTTCACCAAGGACTACGCCGCCACGCCGGCCGTCGCCATGCTGACCGGCTCGGGCAAGCAGGCGCTCTACGGCACCCTGACCGCCAACGCGGTCCGGAACGTCTGGGCGCACGCCATCATCTTCTGCGGACACTTCCCCGACGGCACCGATACTTTCACCGAAGAGATGGTCGAAGGCGAAACCCGCGGCGACTGGTATGTCCGGCAGATGATCGGATCGGCCAACATTTCCGGGTCCAAGTTCATGCACCTGATGAGCGGTAACCTCTCGCACCAGATCGAGCACCACCTCTTCCCGGACCTGCCGTCCAACCGCTACGCGGAGGTGGCCCCGAAGGTCCAGGAGATCTGCAAGCGCTACGGCCTGCCGTACACCACCGGGCCGCTGCTGAAGCAGGTCGGCTCCACCTGGGCCAAGGTCTGCAAGCTGGCCCTGCCGCCGAAGAAGGCGTAACGGCCCGGGACAGCGTCCCGGCGTCACAGAACTGATCCAAGAGGGGCGCCTGCCAGTGCGGCAGGCGCCCCTCTTTTGTGTGCGCAGTCAATATGAACCGTCCCGGGTTTGATGCCGCTATCTTCTGTGAGAAAGATAGTGATTATGCCCAAGCAGTTCCCGCCCGAATTCCGTGACCGTGCAGTGCGCATGACCATGGATCGGTTGTCCGAATACCCGTCTGTTTATGCTGCTTGCAAGGCACTGGCCCCGAAGCTCGGAGTCGGCCCTGAATCGTTGCGCCGTTGGGTTGTCCAAGCCCAGGTCGATGCCGGTGAGAAGACCGGACCAAGCAGTGACGAGCTGGAGGAAATCAAGCGGCTCCGGGCTGAGGTGCGGGACTTGAAGGAATCCAACGAGATCCTGAAACAGGCTTCGATATTCTTCGCGAGGGAGCTCGACCCTCGCCGCCGCTGATTTGTCGATTCATCGACGAAATGCGGGCTGAAGGTCATGCGGTCGAGTCGATCTGTACCGTCCTGCGGGAGCAGGGCGTGCAGGTCGCCGCACGAACCTACCGGGCATGGAAGAAACGCCTGCCAGCCCTGCGCACCATCGAAGACGCCCGCATCACTCGAGACCGCCGGCCAGCGGCACATTCTCACGACCGAGTTCAGATTGGCGGGCTCAGCTTTTTGGGAATCGATGAATTCATACTTGCTCACTACCGCTGCTCCCGCGCGAAGTAAGCGCTGGCTCTTTTCAGGAAGGCAGTCTCCGCCCGCAGCTCTTGAACTTCACGCTCAAGCTCCTTCAGACGGGCCCGTTCCGAGACCGTCAGATCCGCCTCCGTGCCGCCGTTGGCCGCGCGGTACTTGACCAGCCAGTTCCGGAGCGTCTCGGGGCCGACACCATACTCGGTGGCCACGTCCTTGATCGGCTTGGACGTGTTGATCACCGAGCGGCACAGCTCGTCCTTGAACTCCTGGGTAAATCGTTTCCGTGATGCGGTCATGCTGATCTCTACTTTCGGTAGACCCCCATTTTAAGAGGGCCCACTGTCCGAGATCTCCGCGGCAGCTCAGTCATGCTTTCGGCGATCCTGGCCCGTTACAGCGGGGCCGCCACGGTCGCGTGCCCGTACTACAAATGCGACATGCAAAAACACCGCGACCCCGAACACCTGGAACCCAAGAAAGCCCCGGAAGGCTGGTTCCCCGACGTGCGAACCCAGCCAGCCTAGGAACCCAACTATTCAAGGCAAGGGCGTTTCTCACTGCGCCGGCACCCATTATCCGGGCGACTAAGGGCCAGCGGGGAGCGAAGACCAACAGCCTGTGCGGTTCGGTTCCCGCGTAGGCAATCGTTCGATACCGACTTCATTGGTCGTCACGATGGCCCCTCCTGTGGACCAAATGACGGTGCATCCGCTTTTGCTGGTGCCCGCGGAGCTTCCTCGACGACCCCGGGGCCGGCGCCGAAGCTGCCGAGGAGCGTGAGGGAATCGGCCGACGGCGAGCCCGGCTTCGCCGAATATACGCGAAGCACCTGGTCTGGGTCTGTTCGCAGCGCTAGATCTTCAAAGTTCAGTTCCAGGTCACCGACGACGGCATGGCTGAGCAGGACACTGCCCGCGGATGCCGTTGCGACCCGGTGCCCGGCCCACCATTGACGGAAGTGCTCGCTGCTTACCGCGAGTTCGCCCACGAGTTGATTGGCGCGGGTGTCGTTGGGATGCCGCCCGATATCCGTGCGCAAGGCCCCGACTGCTTCGGACGCGACCGCCGGCCAGTCGCGGAAGAGCCCTTGTGCGCGCGGATCGAGGATGATCCACCGGGTTAGGTTCCGCTCCGCCACCGGCATGGCCGGGAAGTCTGCCAGCAAGAGGAATGCCAGGCGGTTACCGGCCAGCACGTCGGTGCGGCGGCCCAGAACAAGGGCGGGGACATTTCCGACGGCATCGAGAAGTTGGCGCAGCGCGGGCCGCACGCCCTGCGCCCGGACGGGCGGACGTTGGGAGGTCGCGCAGTTCTCCAGGAGATCGATCATGTGGGCCTGTTCGCCGGGGTCCAGACGCAGGGCCCGCGCCACCGACTCCAGGACGGCGCGGGAGGGGTGGATGTTGCGGCCTTGTTCCAGACGGGTGTAGTAGTCGGTGCTCACGTCTGCCAGACGCGCGATCTCCTCGCGCCGCAGCCCGGGGACCCTCCTTCCACCGGAGCCGGACGCTATCCCTGCGTTCTCCGGCGTCAGCCGTGACCGCATGGCCTTCAGGAATTTTCCAAACTCTGCGCTCTGACCCATGTCTTCCATTCTGCCGGTCCGGGTCCCTGCTTTCCATGGCGAAGGTAGGACTGCCAATCCTAGGAAATGCAGGGAGCGGCAAACCTGCTGACACGGCCTTCCGGAGCGCCTAGCGTCGAATGCAGGCTCGCACCAAGTGAGTAAGGACAGATGCAAAAGACAGAAAACAATGGCCCAATCCACACTCGCCGGAAAGACCCTCACAGTTTCGGCCCCGCTTCAGGAGCCGTTGGAATTCCAACTGGCAAGTCACCAGCTTCCCGCCCCTGACCGGGCCCTAAAGGACAAGAAGACGCAATGGATCATTCGCTGATGATGGCACTTTTTACCATCAACTCCATGAAGCACGAGGGACGCAGTGCCCTGTCTGATGCCCCCGTTGAACCAGAGCCCAGCGCTATCACGCCCAGGAAGCAGGCTCGCCTGCAGGCCTGGCTGGCCAGAGCCTTGCCCCGCGCTACATGGGCCATGAGCCATACCTACCCGTGGCCGCTGAACCACAGCGGCTAGGACCCGCTGCCGCCGAAACCACTTTGGTGTAGCCCAACGACACCGGATCAAATCCGGACCGCTTGTGCATAAGGCCCCAAACAGGAATCCCAACCACACGAAAGAAATTGTGATGTCCCAGACTCTTGAAACCAACATCCCTACCGTGACCCTCAACAACGGCGTCAAGATCCCGCAACTGGGCTTCGGCGTTTTCCAGGTCCCGCCAGAAGACACCCAGCGCATTGTCGAGGATGCCCTGGAAGCCGGCTATCGCCACATCGACACCGCCGCCGCATACCGGAACGAGACCGGCGTCGGCGCCGCCATTGCCGCATCCGGGATCCCCCGGGAGGAACTCTTCATCACCACCAAGCTGCGCAACGGTGAACAGGGCATGGCCTACAAGGCGTTTCAGAACAGCCGCAAGGCACTCGGCATCGACTACGTGGACTTGTACCTGATCCACTGGCCCGTGCCGTCCCAGGGGCTCTTCAAGGAGGCCTGGAAGGCCATGGAAAAGCTCTATGCCGGCAGTGAGATCCGCGCCATCGGAGTGTCTAACTTCCTCGCTGACCATCTGGGCACGCTCCTTCAGGGCTCGGATGTTCTCCCGGCTGTCAACCAGATCGAAATCCACCCCACGTTCCAGCAGCGGGACCTGGCGGCCCAGAGCCGGTTGTTGGGCATCGCCGTGGAAGCGTACAGTCCCTTGGGCCAGGGCGCGGATCTCGGTGCAGCCGCCGTGAAATCGCTGGCAGCCCGGTACGGTGCCACACCCGCCCAGATTGTGCTCGCCTGGCATCTCGCCCAGGGCACGATCGTCATCCCGAAGTCTGCCCACGGCGCCCGGATGCGGGAAAATCTGGGCGCCGCGGCGCTCACACTCCCCCCGGCGGAAATAGCGGAAATAACAGCACTGGAGTCCGGGGCCCGGGCCGGCGCTGATCCGGCCGTTGCCGCGTTCAGCCAGCTATAGCTCGTCCGGCGGCAAAGCAGGGGCAGTCCCGTCCGGTCACGGCCGGACGGGACCGTCGCCGGGCCTTCGGCTGCACCAAGCCGCGCGGCACTTAGGGAGGCCGAACGGCTCCAATCTGTCCGCACATCCGGTGGACCAGAGGCCCGGGAAGGCCGTGCCCGCCACGGGACCCGGCCTCGGCGGGGAGGTGGCGCGAGGGAATTGCACAGCCAATCCATAGGAGTATCCGGGCCCGTCCCGCAGCGGGCGGGCCCGGATGTATCAGATGGAGTCAACGATGAGGTTTTTGGACGAAGATTGTGGTTCCCGGGATCGCGGCGGTGGCCGTCATCTTTCTTGGCGCGGCCGGAGCGTCCGGCATCGACGAGATGGCAAATGCCAAAATCGAACAACCGGCCCCAATCACAGCGGCCACCGCCGCTGACGGTCAGCCGCCGTTACGCCACCTCGTCCTGCTCGGCCTCGCCGAAGGCTCACTTCCGGGCGGTTTGCCGTACGACGAGCTGTGGGACGAGGTGGACGAAGAGAGTTATCAGGAAGCGACCGTCCGGTTCGATAGCGTCACCAGCGGGAGCCGGATGGCCGGGGTACAAGGGCCCGGGGGAGCGTGGCCGAGAGGGTCCTGGAGCGCGGGCTGTCCTGGATCACGGACGAGCTGACGGCGGCTGCGTAGTTGGGCATTGCAGAATTTGGCATCGTCCGCACACACGGCGCCGTGTTGCCCCGGGGACCGACCTGGGGTGTTACCCCTTCAGGGAGATGGCTACCCAATGAGAGCCCCGACACATCCGCCGAGAAAAGTGACCATGATGATCACCTATGTCTCCCATTCTTCATGCCCGCGTCTCCGCTTCTATGGGGGAAGGTAGGACTGACAGTCCTAGGAAAAGCAGGCCGTGGCTTACCTGCTGACATGGCGCACGCAGGCGCATAGCGTTTATTCCGTAGCCGGGCATGCAGCCCGGCTCCCCGTTGGACTGATCCGTTCCGGGTTTCCCGGCCCAACAATCGTGCACCTGCGGCCAATAAACCCGGGCACGTGAGATGACAAGAAGACAACCATGGACTATTTCCTTGCAACGGCAGCCTACGCCATCAGCGCAACGAACCACGAGGCTCGCAGTGCACTTCCGGACGCGCCTGTTGTTGCGCCGCCACCCCCGGCGGCTAAGCCAAAGCGCCGCGTTCGCACGCAGACGACTCGCTCCGCTGAAGGGATGGCTGGCGGGTGCCCTGCACCAGGCCGCCTGGGGACTTGAGCCCGACCCGCAGGCTGTGACCGGTCCGGGCACACGGCGAGTATCCACATCCCGGAATCGGGACAACCAAAGGACACTGAACACATGAGCTATACCCCAGAGCAGGACCGCTATGATTCCATGCCGTACCGCAGGGTAGGGCGTAGCGGACTGAAACTTCCGGCCGTTTCGCTTGGCCTCTGGCACAACTTCGGCCACGACAAGGCCTTCGAAACGCAACGGGCCATCCTCCGCCGGGCTTTCGACCTTGGCGTCACGCACTTCGATCTTGCCAACAACTACGGCCCGCCGAGTGGCAGCGCGGAGACGAATTTCGGCCGGCACCTGGCGGATGACTTCAAACCGTACCGTGACGAACTCGTCATCTCCACCAAAGCGGGATACCGCATGTGGCCGGGGCCGTACGGGGAGTGGGGATCCCGGAAGTACCTGCTGGCCAGCCTGGACCAGTCACTGGAACGCATGGGTCTGGACCATGTGGATATCTTCTACAGCCACCGCCCGGACCCGGACACGCCGCTGGAGGAAACCATGGGGGCGCTCGACACTGCGGTCCGCTCGGGCCGGGCACTGTACGCCGGAATTTCCTCGTACTCACCTGAAAAAACCATCCAAGCCGCGGAAATACTGGCCGAGCTCGGCACACCCCTGCTCATTCACCAGCCCTCGTACTCAATGCTCAATCGATGGACCGAACACGGGAACCCCAACCTGTTCCAGGCCCTCGAACAAGTCGGGGCGGGATCCATCGCATTCTCACCGCTGGCGCAGGGATTGCTGACCACACGCTACCTGCACGGTGTCCCGGAAGACTCCCGGGCAGCGGCGGGCAAGTCACTGGCAAACAGCCATCTCTCCCGGGAGAACCTGGGCCGAATCCGCGGCCTGAACGAGATCGCCGCCCAGCGCGGGCAGACCCTGGCCCAGATGGCCATCGCATGGGTCCTGCGCCCTCAGGAGAAGGGGACGCCTGTCACGTCAGCTTTGATCGGAGCCAGCAGCGTCCGGCAACTCGAAGACAGCCTCGCGGCAGTCTCGAGCCCGGAATTCACCAGCGAAGACCTTCAGCAGATCGATGAATTCGCGATCGAATCCGACATCAACCTCTGGGCTGGAGCGCTCCAAGCTTAGTGCCCCGCGTGTTTCCAGAGCACCGACCCACAAACAGCGGCGCGCAACTACCCGGTCACCTCACCGAAGGGAGGCCGCCGACGCCCTGGCCGCTGGATGTCGAGTTTGCTGGATAAAGCAGTCGAGTTTGATGGATAAGCAAAGGGAGTAATCATGAGAATTGCAGTGACAGGTGGAAGCGGAAAGCTGGGGCGGCATGTGGTCCGCAGGCTCGTCGGGGATGGGCACGAGGTGCTGAACCTGGACCGTGCGGGGGAGAGGAGTCCTGGGCTGGTCATCGTGGACTTGCACATTTACGGACAGGTCCTGGATGTGCTTTTGGGGCTGGATGACCGGCATAGCGGCTTCGACGCCATCGTGCACCTGGGCGCCATTCCCGCACCGGCCATCGTCCCGGACGCCGCCACGTTCGAGAACAACATGCTCTCCACCTACAACGTGTTCCAAGCGGCCCGCCGTGCGGGGATCAAGAAGATTGTCTACGCCTCCAGTGAGACGGTGCTGGGACTGCCGTTCGACGTCGACCCTCCGTACATCCCGGTGGATGAGGAATACGCGGCCCGGCCGGAAAGCACCTACTCGCTGGTGAAGCACCTGGAGGAGCAGATGGCGGTGGAGCTGACCCGCTGGGACCCGGAGCTGAGCATCACGGGTCTGCGGTTCTCCAACGTCATGGACGCCGAGGATTATGAACGGTTCCCGTCGTTCGACTCCGATGTCAGGCTGCGCAAGTGGAATCTGTGGGGGTATATCGATGGACGGGACGGAGCGCAGGCCGTCGCCCGCGCGCTGGAGAACGGCAAGCCCGGGTTCGAGGCGTTCATCATCGCGAACTCAGACACGGTTATGAGCCGTTCCAGTGCCAGCCTCGCCGCCGAGGTGTTTCCCGACGTCAGGGTTATCAAGGACCTGGGCGAGCACGAGACCATGCTCTCCATCGACAAAGCAAAGCGGCTGCTGGGCTTCGAACCCGAACACAGCTGGCGCACCTACCACTCTGACAAGACCACCCCCACCGAGAACTGAGGAGCACCATGCAGTACCGCACACTGGGCAACAGCGGCGCCGTGGTATCGAACTACGCACTTGGAACTATGACGTTTGGGGCCGAAGCCACCGAGGAAACGTCCACGCCATCCTGGATAGCGATGGAGCCCTTTCGTGCCGCCAGGGAATTCCCGGCCACCATCCCCGGAGTCTCACGCAAAGTCGCCGACGTGATCATCGCCGAAACCGGCGCGGACATGCCCCGCTTCGAAACACCCGGCCGGCTCGCTTCCTGGACCGGCGTCTGTCCCGGCGCCAACGAATCCGCCGGACGGATCAAGTCAGTCCACATCCTGCCCGGCAACAAATACCTCAAAGGCGCCCTGGGCATCGCGGCCCTTTCCGCTTCCCGGAGCAAGAACACCTACCTGGCCGCAAAATACTGGCGCGTCGCCGCCCGCCGCGGACCCATGAAAGCCACCGTGGCCGTCGAACACTCCATCCTCACCGCCGTCTGGCACATGCTCGCCGACGGCGAATGCTACGCCGACCCCGGCGCCGACCACTTCACCCGCCTGGACCCGATCAAAGCCAAGAACAACGCCATCAAGAAGCTCAAGAGCCTCGGCCTCAACGTCACCATCACACCGGCCGCCGCAGCCTGACAAGCCTTACTTTCGTATCAGTCCTTATCCTGACCCGAGAAGCTCCCGTCACTGCAGGCGATTGGTGCGGCTCGTGCGCGTTCCTTCAAGGCTTCCCTGTAGCTCGTGGCGATGCCGTGGCCCTCCCCGTGTCCCAGACCCAAGATTTCCAGAGCATTCCCGGCAAGAGTGAGCTTTAGGGTTTCGCCCGCACCGCGCTTACCCAGCGTGAGCGCCTCGATTGATTCATACGGTGCGTCCATGATCGGCTCCGAAACGCCCGCCCGCTCGGGAGCGAATACCAGGCGCACGCTCGTAAGTACGACGAAGCCCGGTTCCTCGTTGAGGCGCCCTTTCCCTACAGCCCGGACAACTTCGTTTCCATCCAGCAGGCCGACGATGCCACGTAGAGTCCGTTTTCCGTCGAATGTGAGCCCGGCCCGCGCTGCTGCGTCCGTCAGCCCGTGGTAATATATGACGCCCTCCGGAAGGCTCTCCTCGACAGCGAGCAGGTGTTCGCGGAGCTCCGCTTCGCCATCCTCTGAGGTCCAGAGGATTTCGGTTCTCCTGCCTGCGGCAACCGGCGAGCCTATCAGCCTGGAGCCCCGCCTCCGCCTGCGCAGGGAGCGCGGCACGTCAATGCAAAGCTCCGCTGCCGGCTGGTCCTTCATTGTGAAACCTGCGACCTCGGCGGCGTGGCGAATCAGGGGCAGCGCTTCGTTCGCGTCTGTGAGCGTTGTCCAAAGTACAGTTCCTGGAGCGGTCCTCATGTTTTTCCTTTGCGGTTGGTTCAGTTGCTCGCGTCATCGGCTGCAGAAGGCGGCAGTTTGCAACGCGGTCAGCGTTCCCCGCCGGTGCGGAGTTGTTCTTCGAGCTCGGGTGCATCGACGGGTTTGCCGAACAGGAATCCCTGGGCGCGGTCGCAGCCCATGGCCTGCAGGGCAAGGAGCTGGTCCGGGGTTTCGACGCCCTCGGCCACGACGCGCAGTCCGAGTCCGTGGCCCAGTCCGACGATCCCGGCGATGAAGGCGGTGGATCCGTCGTCGCCGATCCGCATGGTGAAAGACCGGTCAATTTTGACCTCTGTGACCGGAAGTCGGTGCAGCTGGGCCAGGGAGGAATAGCCGGTGCCGAAGTCGTCGATTGAAATTCCCACGCCGATGGCGCGAAGCTCTCGAAGGTTGCAGTCATTTCCCGAGGAGTCAGGCATTGCCTGCGATTCGGTGACTTCCAGGGTGAGCGCCGCGGCCGGAAACGTAGTTTGCGCCAGGGTTTTCTGGACTAACGCAGGGAAGTCGGGGCCACTGAGCTGGAACGCCGATACGTTGACGGCCATCTCGATTCGGTAGCCCGCGGACCGCCAGGCCGCGCCAATACGGCACGCTTCGCCGAGCACATGGGCGCCGACCTCAGCGATGAGGTTGCTGTCCTCGGCCAAGGGAATGAACTCGCCCGGGGGCAGCAGGCCAAGTTCGGGGTGCTGCCAGCGGACCAGTGCCTCAGCGCCGACTATTGCCTTAGTGGCCATGTCGATTTGGGGCTGGAATTGCACGCGCAGTTCGCCGCGGGCTGCAGCGCCGCGCAGGTCGGTTTCGAGCCGCAGGTAGTCCTTGCGCTGAACGCTCGGGGGCGTGTGTCCCCGGGCTCGGGCCTTTGCCCGGTACATCTCGAAGTCCGCCTTCGCGATGAGGCGCCGGCCGGATTCCGCGTGCGACCCCGGACCGTCGTCATGGTGGACTCCGCTGACGCTGGTTCCCATGGCGACGTCAACGAAGATCTTCCTGCCGTCGATCTCTATGGGCTCGGTGAGGCTCGCACGGATTCTTCCGGCTACGTGGTCAACGTCCAGAACGGTGTTGATGTGGGGCAGGAGAATGACGAACTCGTCACCGCTGTAGCGTGCGACCGTGTCAGTGTCACGTACGGCGGCGTCAAGCTGGGCGGCGACGTGGCAGAGAACGTTGTCGCCGGCGCCGTGTCCAAGGCCGTCGTTGATCCGTTTGAACCGGTTGACGTCGCAGAAGATGAGGCCGACCAGGGTGCCGTTCCGGCCGGCCTGCGCCAGGGAAGTTTCAAGCCGGTCCTCGAGGAGTGCCCTGTTGGGGAGCCCTGTAAGCGGATCGTGCAGGGCTTGCCGGCGGGCCTCCTCCAGTAGCCGGATGTTCTCCAGTGCCACGGCGGCCAGCGATGCCAGTCCGCTGAGGCGTTCGGTGAGTGCCCCTTCCAGGCTTCCCGGGGACTGCTCGGCCCAGTGCGCGAGGACGATGCCTGTGAGCTGGTTTCCGGTCATGATCGGCACAGCTGCAAGTGCTGAGATTTCGAAGTCGGTGAGCATGTTCCGGGCCCATTCCGAACCGTTTCCGTCCAGCAGCAACGGAGCTCCGCTGGCCAGAAGGCAAGAAAGTTCGGGGCTGTCCTGGGGGGTTGTTGTGTAGGAGGCCAGCTGATCGGCGAGCTCACTGTGCCAGCCGCTCATCCCGGCGATCCGGAGGGTGCCTTCCTCGGTATCCCAGAGGGCGATCGCGGCACGGTCAGCACCCGAAAGGGCAGGCACCGCTTCAGCAATCGAACTGGCAAGTGCCTGCACCGTGGTGTGCTGCGCCAGCGAACTCGAGACACCCAGCAGTAGCTGCGCTGTCTCGCCGTGTTCCCGGGCTTCGGCGACAATCCCGGCAATATCGAGACTGACGGCGGCGTGCCGCGCATAGGATGCCAGGGCATCCGTGTCTTCCGGAAAGAATTCCTGCCCGGTGTGCGCCACCGCCGCCAGAACGCCATAGAAGTGCTTGGCGGAGGCGACAGGAACGCCCAGCACCGGCAGACCGTCCAAGGCGCTGGAGTCCGTGAGCAGACCCACTCCGTCCTCGTCCAGTGCGGCCGCCAGCACGCTGCCCATACCGCGGACCCGAACATGTCGTCCTCCGCTAGGCGTCCGGACAGCCAACAGGTGCCCCGGGGCGTGCACGGCGCTGTCCGTACGGGCCAGGATCCGGTCGAGCACCTCCTCCAGAGGTGCGCTGCTCGCCAAATCCGACGCGGCCCCCTCCAGGGTGCGCAGCCGGTGCTCGGCGGTTGAGCGGCGGCCGGTCGCCGGTACGTCCCGCTCGAATTTTCGCAGCAGCCCGCGCAGGCGCCGAGCGGACGGTACGGTCCAGGCCACATCGTACATGCACTCGGTGGCGCCGTTGAGCTGGCAGATCTCGCCGTGGTCCACGCGCGCCGGCGGAAGCCCGAAAATGACGGGGACCTGGGCGAGGAAGCCAATTTGGTTGTCGCAGTCAATCCGGCTCGGTTTGTAGGGTGGGAGCACTTTCCAGGCAAGTGAGGCTGTGCCTTCGTCCACCCGGTCGCACCTGAGGACGGTGGCGGAATCAAAGTGCGTGGAGAACTGCGAGACCCCGCGGAACGCGGCCTCGGGGGAGCCAGTTGCCCTGGCCAGCTCCCGCCACGGCTCGATTGCGGCGTCCCTGAGGGACGCCGGGCCCAGGCGGAGCCCGATCCGGGGATCGTCAAGCTCGTCCGCAGCGGCGTCGAAGAGCCGGAGCTTTTTCGGATAGGTGATCCTTCCTTCGACGCTCTGCAGTTTTTCCTTCTGGTCACGTAGTCCCGCGTGCTGGAGGACACGATCGACCCCTTTCGGGCCGGCCTCCTCTGCCACGACCTGCAGCAAGACCCGGGTCGTCATGGTGGACGTACCGGGCACCGCACGGTTGGTTCTGGGCATGAAGTAACACCTTCAGATTAGGAGTTGAACGGGCCAACAGGGGTAAGGAATAGGGAGGATCAGCCCGCCGTGTAATTCCGGGAAATTGTGATCGCTGGGCGTGGCCCGGAACCACGTTCGGACTGCCAGCGTGTCCGGGAGGGGCGGTGCCTTCACGGTTGGGACTGCGGAAGGCGCAGGCTATGTCAGAGCAGGGCTGGGGGAATCGGGTTCATACCGGAGACCTTTGCTGTTCGGCAGCCCGGCTGACCTCGTGGGCCCCGTGGCTTTGCGTCCCCGGCTCGCACCGGGTTTGCCTTTATCGACGAGCGGATGCTCAATCGAGCGCCATCCTAGCAAATGAATTTACAAATGGTTTCTTGTACATTACGAAGGCTCGGACCCAAGCCCTCTTCGTCTAAGAGGGCCGGTAATCCCGCTACCCTCCGGACGAGCGGCTGCTGCACAGCGCTGGCCTACGACTACGACCCTTACAGCGTCCCGACGCTCATCACCTGCTCCGGTGAACCCGGCGAATCTCAACCAAGGGCTGTGTGGGTCAAGAACGGCCAGCCGTCAGGTCGGGTTCCTCGTCTCTGATCCGAAACGTCCGGGAGGGTGTTTCAGCCGGAAGCGGAGTGAACGCATGCCCGAGACCAGGACACAGGCGGAGACGAGGAGTTCCTGACCGGCGTCGAGAGCAGGAAGTTCGCAGTGGACTACGTCGGACGTATCGGTCCAGCTGAAGAAGAAAGTGCACTGATGGGCACAGACCTGTCAGTCTCCGTTGTACAGTTTTTTCACGGTCCTCCGTATCCCGGCCCGGGAATACCGGATCCAGGAGCGCGGGAGAACGTATACGGGGCCCGGGCTCGACCGAAACCCGGAACAAAGGAATGTCCAATGTCGATGAATCCGTCGCCCGTTCCACGACGCCTGAATACGCAACCAGTCGCCGACGCGAAGCTAGAAAGGATGGTGACCCAGGAGGGCTTGGACCGCCACGGCGTTTCCGTCAGAAGTAGAGATGTTCCCGCTTTGGGAACCGTATCGGCCTTGATGGTTGTAGCGTTGATCTACACGGTCGCATTGATGGTCAGGGAGAGCCCCGACTTCAACCTTTTTATAGATGGGCTGCTTGCGCTCCTGACCGTGTGGCTTCCCGCCGGTGTGTGCTGGATGACCGTGCGCCGCGTGCGTCGGGGACGGGCAGACATCGTCCTTGCCGCAAGCGGGGTGACCTCCTGGGCAGCAGGGACCACATACTTCGTTATTATGACGGCGGCCGGCGAGGACGTCCCTCTGCCTTCGCCAGCGGATTTCGGATATGTGGGATTTTATGTCCTGATGTTGGCCGCTTTGGTGGTGATCGTCCGCCGTCGCCTGAGTGAGCTGGCATGGCCCGTGGTTCTGGACAGCGCTGTGGGAGCCCTTGGCGCGGCAGCTGGCTTGGCGGTTGTACTGGACCCGATTCTCGATTCGGCCCTGGGAGGTCCCAAATCTTTTGCCGCGGCGTTAGGGGTGGCGTATCCTCTGCTGGATCTCTTTATGGTGGCGGTGGTCATCGGAATAGGAGCGGCACCGGCGCGCAGCATCGGAGGGGGCTGGGTGCTCCTGGTGCTGGGGCTGGTCATTTTCACGGGGGCAGACATCGGCTACGCGCTCCTGAAACTAAGTGGTTTGTATGTCGTAGGCACCCCGCTGGATGCAGCATGGGCTGTGGGCCTGGCGATGGTTGGCGCGTGGGTGGCGCTGCAGGGCAACTCCGGTGGCGGCACCAGCACCGCGCCAGGGAGGGCGTTCACTCAGGCAGTGCCGGCCCTCGCAACAGCTGCAGGTCTGGGGGTATTGATTGTGGGCACCCAGGTCCGGGTCTCCCTGCTGGCTGTGGTGCTGGCCAGCCTGACATTGGCGGTGTCCGCCCTTCCGCTCGTTTTCCGCCACCGGATCCGGCTGGCAGACGTGCAACGTCAGGCGCGAACCGACGAATTGACAGGGCTTCCGAACCGACGAGCTCTGTACACCGATGTACCTTGGCGATTGGCGGCAGAACCCAAAGGACGGAGCGCCATTCTCCTTCTGGATCTGGACAAATTCAAGGAGATCAACGACAGCCTCGGCCATGACGTAGGGGACGACTTGTTGAGACAGGTAGCTGCGCGCCTGACCGGAGAACTTCGACCTGGCGATCTTCTCGCACGGATGGGGGGTGATGAGTTCGTGATTCATCTGGCCGACTGTGGGATGGATGGTTCTGAAACCGTCGCTGTGAAGCTGCGGGCGGCCTTGGCCGGCCCCTTTGACCTCGGCAGCACCACGGTTTACGTGAATGCCAGCATCGGCATCTCCCACTACCCCGTGCAGGGGAGGGACTTGACTATGCTTCTGCGGAAAGCTGACATGGCCATGTATACGGCTAAGTCCACGCACAGCGGTCACCACGCCTATCGGAGCGGCGACGGCATTCACGGCCCCGAGCCGCTTCACACGGTAGAGGCGCTCAATGATGCCCTGGTTAATGATCAGCTGCTGCTGCACTTTCAACCCAAGATTGACCTGAGCACGGGCGAGGTCCGAGGCGTGGAGGCCCTCGTCAGATGGAAACATCCCACTTTGGGGCTCCTGCTGCCCGATGCGTTTCTCAGCCGCTTTGAGGAGACCGGGCTGATGGGAACACTAACGAGCACCGTTCTCGCAAAGGCGCTGGACCAGGCGGCGCACTGGGGCATGCAGGAACGCCCTCTCACGGTGGCAGTCAATATCTCTGCTCCATCCGTCATTGATTCCGAACTGCCCGAACAAATCGCCGCAATGGCTTCGGAGCGCGGGTTGCCGCCGTCCGTGCTGGTGCTGGAGATTACTGAGGACCTTCTGATGGCCGACCGCGACCGGGCCCGCAGCGTGCTCTCCCGGCTCCGGGCCATGGGGATTCGGATCGCAGTGGATGACTACGGCAAAGGTTACAGTTCGCTTGCTTACCTTCGGGAGCTGCCCATCGATGAGCTCAAGCTGGATAAAAGCTTCGTGCTGTCGATGACGGACGACGCCCGCGCTACTGCCTTGGTCGTGTCGACCATCGATTTGGCGCACAGTCTGGGACTCGAGATGACGGCCGAAGGGGTGGAAAGCATCGCCGCATATCGGGCACTCAGCGATTACGGTTGCGACCTCGCCCAAGGGTTCTTCATGTCAGAACCCCTTCCCCCGGTCGAGCTGGATGCATGGCTCACCAACCGGCTCGACCCGCTCCGGCAGGAAGAGTATCTGGCTCTCGATGCAGATCTCCCGGAGCCGACGGCTACGCGCTCCGAGTGACGGCGGGGCTACGCACGGATCGGGTCGTGGGGCCGCTGCGCGGTCCCCATATGCGAGAGGATGCCCAGTAGATCTACGTGCCTAATCACGATCCCGATCAGCGCGGACAGCCCAATCCGCCGGCGTCCAGGAGCGGAGCGAGTTCACGAAGAGACCCGATGGTGACCTCCGGCGGCGTGAAGTGCGCAGGGTACGGGGCGCTGGCACGGTTGATCCAGGCGGTGCGCAATCCGGCTCGGGCTGCACCGTGAATGTCCCAGGGATGGACAGCTACCAAAAGCGGTAATACTGGAACAGTCCTTGAGCCGGCATGACCCAGCCAAAAGTTGACGTGCCTGGCGGCACTGTCTTCCCGACGATCTGTCTGCCGGCTCAAGGTCCGTTAAAAGGGGTGTCGAGCCAGGCGGACATGACCTCATAGGAGCCTGATACGACCAGTCCCATTACCGTTTTGTCTGCCCACCTGGCCCGCGCCCGATCAGTATCGAACTCGACTGAGGGGCAATTTCCATCGTGGCAAGCGAACCAACAAAAATCATCGCGGGTATCGACACCCACGCCGACACACACCACGTAGCCGTCATCAACGAACACGGCAAACCCCTCGCGGACAGGGAATTCCTAGCCGTGGGATCCGGATACCGGAAAACCATCGACTTCATCACCTCCTACGGCACAGTCATCGCCGTCGGGGTCGAAGGAACAGGATCCTACGGCGCCGAGCTCGCCAGGACTCTCCGGGGTGAAGGGATCACCGTGCTGGAGGTCAACCGCCCGAACCGGGCCGCCCGCCGACTCAAGGGAAAGTCCGACCCGCTGGATGCCTACCAGGCCGCCAAGTCCGTACTCGAGGGACGGACGAAGGCGATCCCAAAGGCCAAAGACGGCCCCGTTGAATGCCTGCGGATCCTACGTTCCGGGCGCACATCAGCCATCAAGGCCCGCACCGCGGCCATCAACCAAATCAAGGCCCTCCTCGTATCGGCACCGGACAAAATCCGGGCGAAATACCGGGCACTGGCCACCTCCGCGCTCATTACTGCCCTGCAGCGAACCAGGCCCTCAGGACACATGGCTGACCCCGAGTACGTGACCCTGCTGACGCTCAAGGCATTGGCAGCCCGCTGCCAGGCGCTGGGAGCAGAAATCGAGGCTGCCGACGCGGCACTCAAGGAAATCCTGGACAGCTACGCCCCGATGCTCTGCGATCTCCCAGGAGTTGGTACCGAAGTAGCCAGCCAGCTGTTGATCACCTTCGGGGACAACCCGGACCGGCTGGGAAACGAAGCCCAATTCGCCTCGCTCGTCGGAGTCGCACCCGTACCAGCCTCATCAGGCAAGACAACCCGCCACCGGCTCAGCCGAGGCGGCGACCGCAACGCCAACAATGCCCTGCATCAGGTAGTCCTGGTCCGCATGGCCTCATGCCAACGAACCAAGGATTACGTGGCCAAACGCACGACCGAGGGCAAGAGCAAACGCGAAATCATGCGCTGCCTCAAACGCTACGCAGCCCGCGAAATCTACCGCCAGATCACCAACCCCCGGCCAGCACCTAACAACTCAGACCTCCGACGCATGCGGACCGAACTCGGGCTCACCATCACGACCGTAGCCGGCGAACTCGGCCAATGGGTGTCAATCATTTCGCGCCTGGAACGCGGACACATCCGAAATGACGACCTGGCCGCGACCTACCGCCCATGGCTCAGCCAGCAAACGGCAGCCCATCTACACGCCAGGGAAGCTGGCAGTGAAGTCGAAGGAAGCCTGGTGTCTTAGGGACACTGCTGGACAGCAAGCCTTTGCGCCGGCCTCACAGTGCCGGCGCTGCCGGCATGCCAAAACGTCAAGGCCAGAAAGGTCGTATCGACCAATGAGCTGTCCCGGCGGTCCGACGCCTATGACATCGGTGCTTGGGATGAGATTTAGCAGGAACTCGGCACAAACGAGATGCAGTTGGAGGCCGGACTGCAGGTTCAGTCCGGCCTCCAGAAGTGGTGCCCGATGGTTACAAGCGGTTATTCGTTGGCGAGGCTGACGACGAGGCCCGGCGCACAAGCGAGCGAATCACAAGGACCTCGTAGACGAGGAATAACGCGACCAATAGGAAGTCGTACCACTCGGCTTGAAGACGAATCAGCAACGCGCCCAGACCGACTACTCCCAGAAGTTGAGTAATCAAAATGACAGACCAGGGAGTCGGCTCGATTTTCTTATCCACAGGAGATAACAATGCCACCTCCTGCATACAGCACGCCACTGCCATAAGCAGCCCATCCAATGGAGCCTACGGGCACGGTAAGAGACACAATCACTCCGATCGCAGCATATGCACAGCCGACCGAAACAGGGTATCCCCGGGGAATCAAGTCGGGGCTATAGTGGGCGACATGCCGTCCGGAAATGTATGAATCCAGCCAGCCGTGGCAGGCGAGAATCTCCTTTCCGTACCACCCCATCGTCACACCGTTGTACCCGGTGCAGTAGTTATCGTACTCGCCTGTTGCCATCAGAGTCAGATCTGAACCCTCAGTTGGTCCAGGCACCTCTACCCTCTGGAAGTCGCCCCGCGCTTCGAGGCGACGTCTCAACTCCTGCTGAACAGCCGCCGACTGAGGCCCGTTCAACAACGCTTCCAACCTACTGTTTTCGCCTCGAAATGCTTCGTCAACCGCTCGCACGATTGCATCACTTTTCGGATCAGCGTTTGTGCTCCTGGACTCTTGCGAAGTTGCGTTACTAGCGGCGAGTTGTGGGACTGCGTTGGCGCCGCTTCCTCCCAGCAGTAGCGCAGCGCATGTGGCCAGAACAATGCTCGCTCTTCTGATTCGGCTCTGATACATCTTTCTCCCCCATGAGTAATGAATCGAACCTCGACCATATGCCTAATCGATGGATTTTCCTTCGCATTAGAAATTTTGTAATTACTCCGTTACTAGAATTGACAAGCCCATGCCGTCCTGCGGAGGCGCCATGGCGACCGGGGCCGATCCTGCACGGCGCCAAACCGGCAGCCGAAGGTCCAGTCCGGAATTTTGTCGGCGTATAGCTAGTACCGTCGCGGAGCATGGTCCAGAGGACTTTGAACAGAACGAATAGGTTTGACAGCTATAGGAGCATCATCTGTCCCGGTTCCACGCCGCAGGCCCGTGCAATATGCGTGTAGGCAGCCGGAACGGGCTTCCAGGCCGGCCCGTCCTCAACCGATAGCAGGGCCTCGAAGGTCTCCTGGATCCCCGCGTCGCCCAAGAGTTTTCCGGCCACTTGGGTCGAGCCGTTGGACAGCGTCACCAGGCGGAACCCTGCAGCACTCAGGTCCCGGACCCCGCCGACAATGTCGGGGTGCAGAGCAAGATCAGCGAAGCCGCTCATAATGTGCCTGACGGACTCTTCCACCCCCGGCTCAATGGCAGCCCTGTCAGGATCACCCGCAGTAATTCCGCCGCGACATCCGCGAACTTCGCCCTATCTCCGGCGGTCAAGTCCCGTGGAGTGGTGTAACTGTTAGAAACTTCGCTTAGGCACTGATAGCGATGATCGTGTCGGTGTCTGCCTCGCTTCCAGTGTCAGCGATGGGGCGCATGCGGGAGCGGGCGAGGATGTCGAGGCCGAGATTGCGGCGTCCCTCGGCCCATTCGTCGGTTTGCTCGGCGAGGACGCCGCCAACGAGGCGGATGATCGCGTCCCGGTTGGGGAAGATGCCGACGCTGTCGGTTCGGCGGCGGATCTCTCTGTTCAACCGCTCGTTGGGGTTGTTCGACCAGATCTGCTGCCAGAGGTCCTTGGGAAACGAGGTGAATGCGAGGATGTCTGGCCGGGCCGCGTCCAGGTGCGTCGCGACGGCGGGAAGTTTCTCGCTCACGTAGTCCAGGGTCCGGTCGAACTGCGCGGTCACCGCGGCAGCGTCTGGTTGGTCATAGACACTGTGGAGCAGCGCTTTCACGGCCGGCCACATGCTCTTAGGTGTCACACTCATCAGGTTCGCGGCGTAATGGGTGCGGAAGCGTTGCCAGGCTGCCCCGGGCAGGTTCGCGGCGATCGCGTCTTTGAGCCCGGCGTGCGCGTCGGAGGTGACCAGCTGCACCCCGGCAAGGCCGCGGGCGGTGAGATCGGCAAAGAACGCGTTCCATGCGGGACCGGTCTCTGACGTGACGACCTGGAGTCCGAGGACCTCGCGGCGTCCGTCGCCGTTGACCCCGGTCGCGATCAGGACCACGGTGTTCACGACCCGGCCGCCCTCCCGGACCTTCATCGTCAACGCGTCCGCTGCAACGAAGGTGAACGGGCCTGCCTCGGACAGGTCGCGGTGCCGGAACTCGTCTACGTGTTCATCGAGATCGGCCGCCATCCTGGACACCTGCGATTTCGACAGGGAGTGGATACCGAGCTGCTTCACCAATTTGTCCATCCGGCGGGTTGAGACGCCGGCGAGGTAGCAGTCCGCGATCACGGTGATCAGCGCGGCCTCTGATCGTTTCCGGCGTTCGAGGAGCCATTCCGGGAAGTAACTGCCCTGTCGCAGCTTCGGGACGGCGACATCGATCGTCCCGGCTCGGGCATCGAGGTTCCGATGCTGGTAGCCGTTGCGGTGGGTGGTGCGGTCGGGGCTGCGTTCGCCCCATTCCGCGCCGACGACGGCATCGGCGTCAGCGGACAGCAAAGCGTTGATCATAGTCTGCAGCAGATGGCGCATCAGATCCGGGGACGCGTCGGTCAGGGCTTCGCCGAGCACGGTCGCGGGGTCGACAAGATGAGGAGCGGTCATCGTGTTGATGCCTTTTGAGCGGGATGTGAGAGTTTCCTCGAAGGATCACACGGTGACCGCCTTCACGTCAGCAACGACGCAGGCAACCACCGTGGCGTTACACCACTATGCGGGACTCCACTGCTGCGGATCTGCCCCAATCATCTGTGCGACCTGGTGTTCTACGACACCACACGCAGCCGTACCCAGAAGTGGGACTCCTACGAAACCTGCTGCAATCGGGCAAATGTCTCCGCCCACCGCGCCAGGGTTCAGGAAAAGCGAGTCAGCTAGGCCGGGCCTGCGTGGCACCAGCGGCCGAGGCGGTAGTGCCGACTAGATCGGTGTTTCGAGGACGCGGACCCCGACGGCCTGACCGAAGATTCTTCCTCCAGCGGGGTTGAGGTGGTGAGCTCGCACCTGTGTCACGTCGAGATCCAGGAGCGGCGCGTTGACATTCAGTGTCCGTGCCCGGGCGGCGAAAGAACCGAGAAGGTGCTCGGCTTCGGCTGCTTGCCCGCTTTGCAGATCTCGGTAAAGCGAAGAGGTGAAGAGCGCCTTTATCCAGGAGCTTGGCACGACGCGGCGATAGCGGCAGCCCCGGGTCCGTGGCCTGGTCCGGCCCGGGGCCCCCGAACCACCCTTCTGCGCCTAAGCTCTGCGTAGTATTCTCTATCGGCCGGCATCTCCGGTTTCGGCGGGCAAGGCTGCGTAGACCTAGAGAAAGCAAGGATTCGTGAAGATCTTAATCGCAGGGGCGGGAGCTACAGGCGGGTATTTCGGTGCCCGGCTCAGTCAAGCCGGCCGAGACGTGACATTCCTGGTGAGACCTCAACGGGCAGAGCAGCTGCACGACGGATTGAGGCTGATCGGACCGGCCGGCGAGGAAACGGTTGCTGTCCGCACGGTGACGGCGGACCGGATCAAGGACCACTACGACCTGGTGATCATTGCGGTGAAAGCCGGCGCCCTGACCGCGGTTCTTGATCAAATCACTCCGGCAGTGGGACCCGACACGCTCGTTCTGCCTTTCCTTAACGGAATGGCGCATATGCCGGAACTCAATCTCCGCTACGGAACCGGGCGGGTGCTCGGCGGCATCGTACGCGTTGTCACAACCGTCACCGACTCGGGCGCAATCCGCCAGATGAAGCCGATCGCCACGATGGATTTTGGTCCGCAGGACGGTCTGGCCAGCAGAGCGCAGGAAGCTGTCCGGGACCAACTGGACGTTCCGGGCTATGAGCTGACCTTCCGGACAGACATTGTTGATGCCATGTGGAAGAAGTGGGTATTCATCACCGCTGCCGGCGTCGTCACCTGCCTCATGCGCGGCACAGTCGGCGACATCATCGACGCCGGAGGCGAACACTTCATCGACCAGGTCATAGCCGAAACCGAGCGCGTGGCCGCGGCCGCCGGGCATCCGGTCACGGCCAGGGACCACGCCGCCACCGTGCACATGCTCACCGAGCCGGGCTCAGTCTTCACCTCGTCGCTCTATCGCGATGTGGCCGCCGGCCTGCCCCACGAGGGCGAGCATTTGCTCGGGACACTTGTCGACACCGCCGCTCGTTACCGCCTGGATGTGCCGTTGACCAACCTGGCACTGTTGCAGCTGCGCACCCACGATCGGGCAGTGGCTCAGCGCGGCTGCAGGGCTAGCTGCGAGCCGGAACGCTTCACCCCTCGCGCCGTCGGAGGAATCGGTCTAGCCTGACGCGCATGGCCCAGATAGCTTCGCCCGCGGGCGCGTGGATCGGGACGAGCGTCTTCCTCTTCCTCGCCCCGGGCGTCGTCGCGGGTCTCATCCCGTGGCTCATCTCCGGCTGGCGGTGGTACGACCGGGGCGGCGCGGCCTGGATCGTCGTGCCGGTCGGCTGGATCGCGATCGCTGCCGGGGTTGCCTTCCTCCTGCACGCCTTCGCGCTGTTCGCCATGCACCGCGGGACGCCGGCGCCGGTGGCCCCGACCGAGACGCTCGTTGTGACGGGAGTCTACCGATTCGTGCGCAATCCGATGTATCTCTCGGTGCTCACGATCATCCTCGGCCAGGCGCTGCTGTTCGCCAGCTGGTGGCTCGTGCTCTACGCCTTGATCGTCCTCACCGCGGTCGTCGCATTCGTGAGGGGCTACGAGGAGCCGACCCTCACCGACGCCTACGGCGAGCAGTACCTCGACTACCGGCGCAACGTCCCGGGGTGGTGGCCGCGGCTCACGCCGTGGCGGGTGTGACGGCAGCGAACGGAAGGGGCACCCTCGTCAGGACAAGGCCCCGTGAATTTCCCCCGTCCCCTAAACGCCCCTTCCGGAGTGGCCAGCCCCGGTGATGCCGTCGATGTCGACCGAAAGATGCGAGGGTCCGCGCAGGAAGGGGCTCGGCCGGTAGGGTGGCGGGTCGGCGACAAGCCGCGGGTTCTCCAGCCTGCTGGCAAATTCGGTGAGGGCGATCTGGGCTTCCAAACGGGCCAGGGGTGCGCCGAAGCAGAGGTGGATGCCGCCGCCAAAGCCGAGGTGTTGGTTGTTGGGCCGGTCCGGGATGAAGAGGTCCGGGTCGGTGACGTGGGCGGGGTCGCGGTTGCCTGCGACCAGGAGCAGCGTGAAGGAGGAGCCCTGCCGGGATAGTCGTGCCGGCGACGTCGATATCGTCGAGGGCGGTGCGGAACGGAACGAAATGCACGGGCGGTTCGTAGCGCAGCAGTTCCTCGACCATCGGGATGGCCAGGTCGGGGTCCTCGCGCAGCCTCTGGAGCTCGTCCGGGTGCCGCAACAGGGTCAGCGCGCCGTTGGAGATCAGGTTCACGGTGGTTTCGTGTCCGGCAATGAGCAGGAGAAGCCCGGTGCTGACCAAGTTGTTCGGTGGGCATGCGTCCTTCCGGGCCGTCGTCCGTGGCCATCGCCGAGAGCAGGTCATGGCCCGGTGACAGGCGGTGGGACTCGACCAGATCTTCCATGAAGGAGCGCAGTTCTTTGCCGGCTTCGACTCGCTTCTTTTGCTGCGTTTCGGGATCGAGCCCGGGGTCGGTGGATTGCAGGGCGACGTCGACCCAGACCCGGAAGCGCTGTTCGTCTCCGGGGGCACGCCGAGAAGTTCGCAGATCACGGTGACGGGCAGGGGATACGCCAGGTCATCGACGACGTCGATCCGGGCTGCGGTCCGCCATATTGTCGATCAGTTCGGTGACGATTTCCATCATCCTCGGCTCCATCGCCGCGACCCGGCCCGGCGTCGTGGGCGGCCCGAAGTGGCGCATGGTGATCCGTCGAAACTTGTCGTGGTCGGGCGGATCCATGCTCAGGAACGTCGGAGACATGCCGGGACCGTCGCCGTCGCCGTCGCCGTCCCCGTCGCCTCCGCCGGCGCCCGCCGCCGCTGCGGCCGGATTGGGGCTGATGTCGGAACTTACCCGCGGGTCGTGCAGCAGCGAGGCGATCTCGGCGTACGTGCTCACAACGTAGGTTCCGTCCGGCAAGCTGTGTCACCGGGGTCCTGCGGAGTTCCGCGTAGAACGGGTAAGGGTTGGCCCGGTTGGAGTAGTCGAGGATCTGCTCCCAGGAGCTGGCCTGGCTCATGGTGAAGGCTCCTTCAGTCGTGGGACAGCTTCGGCCGGTCTGCGTGACGGGGCGTCCCCGGCGGCGGTATTGGTCAACCTGGCGCGGCGTTCGTTGGGATCGTGTCCGGTGACGACGACGGTCGCGTCCTGGGTGGGGCTGGTGGCCGGCTTGAACCCGGCCGGCACTGGCCCGGCGTCGGCCGACTCGTCGATGTGGTGGAACGACGGAGGGAAGGGTGCGGCCTGCTCGATCAGCGGTTCGTAGAAGTCCAGCCACTTGTTCTGGTTGAAGGCGACGGCCGCCACGATGCGGCCCTTGTAGCCGTAAACGGCCAGGAAGCGCCGCCGGGCCACCGATCCCTGGACGATGGCGACTTCATCGGCGACTGAGGGCACCCCGACGCTCTTGATTTCGGTGCCGAACTGGACTGACCAGAATTTGGGGACCTCCAGGTGCGGCCACCGTTGGGTCTCGCGCGCTGACCATGTTGTGTGCCGCGACCTCGGCCTGTGAAACGGCGTTTCCCCAGTGCTCGACGGCGAGGTATTGATAGCCGTACATCGGCTGCGGGGCGCGCGCTATGTCACCGGCGACGAAGACGTCATCGGTGACCAGGCCGTTCGCGTCGAAGGCGCGGCAGCCGGCGTCGCACGCAACGCCCCACACACCGGATGCCAACCCGGAATCTGCGAGCCATTCGACATTGCGGACGGCCCCCAGCGCGGCGACCGCCACGTCCACCTCAAGCGTTGTGCCATCGGACAGGACGGCCCGGCGCAAATGTCCGGCGGCATCACCTTCAAGGGACGCAACCCGGACGCCGCACCGCAGGTCGACGCCATTCTCGATCTGCAGCTCCCCGGCGACTGCGCCGATCACCCCGCCAAGGGCAGCGACCAGCGGGGCCGGGCCGGCTTCCGCCACAGTGACCGCCAGGCCGAGTTCCCGACACACGGAGGCGACCTCACAACCGATGAACCCGGCGCCGATGACCAGTACCCGGCGGGGCTGCCGCGCGAGGAGCTGCCGCAGGGCGGCGGCGTCCTCCCGGGTGCGCAACGTCAGGACGCCCTTCAGGGCGGCCTCGGCGGCGTTGGGCCACGGGCGGGCCCGCAAGCCGGTGGCGATCAGCAACTTGTCGAACCCGATCCGGCTGCCGTCGGCGAGGTGGAGCTGCTTCGCGGCCAGATCCAGGCCGGTCGCCGCCACCCCCAGCCGCCAGGTGGCATTGATGTCCCGGCGGCGTGGCAGCGAGGTGTCTTCCACGGGAACTGACCCGGCCAGGACCTGTTTCGATAGCGGAGGGCGGTCGTAGGGTTCGTGCGGCTCCTCGCCGACCAGGGTCAGCGAGCCGGTGAACCCTTCCTCGCGGAGCCGCTCCGCTGCGCGCAGGCCGGTCATCGATGCCCCGACGATGACGATCCGTCCGGTTCTCTTGAAAATGTCGTCGCTGTCCTCGACCGCGGCATCGGCCGGTGGCTGTGCGTGCGGATGCAGCGACCCGTCCGCCCCGTTCAGCTGTTCGAGCCGGATGGCCTGAACCGGACACGCGGCGGCGGCCCGGCGGATCCGCGTTCGCTGCGCCCCGTCGGGGTGTGGGTCGTAGGTCAGCGCTTCGTCCCCCTGGATGGTGAAGACGTCCGGGGCGAGAAAGGCACACTGCGCGTAACCCTGGCATTTAGTGAGATCGACGACGATCCTCATGCCGAACTTCTCCCTCTGGCGGGCTTGCGTCCCGCCGTCCGGAGCAGGGGCCCGAGATTCGATTCATGGTCAAGTGAAATCGAGTGTAGGCCCAGCGGGTGGGAGGCGGAAGAGGCCTTCGCCGGCAGGCGCCTGGATGTCATGGGCCCCGCGCAGGAGCGCCCGGTGGGGCAGCCGCGGCTGCCGCTGCGGCGGATGCCCCACCGGGCAGGCACTGATCAGCCGATGGGTTCCGCCATTTGTTCCACGATGTAGGCCGCTTCGATCGAGTAGCCGGTGACGGGATCCGTCATCTCCACCTTCCAGCTGCGGGCAAACTGGTCCACGCCGCTGGTCATGGCCACTGTGCCGGAGATCAGGACTGTGCCGGGCTGGTTCAGGCCGCGCCCGGAAAGGACCTCCAGCCAGTAGTCCGGGGTCAGCAAAGCCCCCAGGGTGCTGTCCTGGATCAGCGTGTCAGCCTCATCGCCCTCGCCGACCCACCCCTTCAGCGTGATGCGGTCCAGGTGGTCGCGCACGTCATCAAGCCGCCAGGCCTTGCGGCCGAGCACGTCGGGGCTGGCGTTCTTGCTCCAGGCCACGCCGTGTACCTCGAGGTCGCGGTCCGTGTGGTCGCAGGCCACTGTCAGCAGCACGCCGTCGTCGGTGATCACCATCGCCCACTCAGCCTCGCCCGAGGTCCTGCCGTGCTGCACCCGGACTTCGGAGGCCTGCTGCGCAAGGTAGGGCGACACCGGATACAGCGCCGGCGTGGTGGTGGGTCCGGGGACACCCAGCAGGGCAAGTTCTTCGATGTGGGCCTGCACCTCATCCTGTTCGCGGCCTGCGTAGCCGGCATTGAGCAGGTGGGTGACCTCCACGTCTCGAGTGCTGCCATCGGGGAGTTCGAAGCTCAGCGTAGCCATGTCAGTACATCCTTCGTTTGTTGGGGCGGAGAGAAATTTACAAACCGGAAACCGTAAACAGTCGCCAATGTACATCCAGTATGCGTAATGTATACATTTAATGCCAGCGTGACAGGCATCACTTCGAAATCTTGTGGAGGACCATTATGGCCAACGCCCCCGTACAGGCATCCGGCGCCGCAGCGCGTCCGGAGGCGCCGATCCGACCGCAAGGCCTATACAAGGCCTTTGCCGCCAGCCTCACCGGCACGGCGCTCGAGTGGTACGACTTCGCGGTCTACTCGGCCGCGGCCGCCGTCGTCTTCCCGATCGTCTTCTTCCCGTCGTCGGATCCGATGACGGGGACGATTCTGGCGTTCTCGACGTACGCCGTAGGCTACATTTCCCGCCCGGTGGGCGGAATCGTCTTCGGCCGTCTCGGCGACCGGATCGGGCGCAAGAAAGTCCTTGTCGCGACCCTGATGATCATCGGCGTCGCGACCGTCCTGATCGGAGTGCTGCCAGGCTACGCCACCATCGGCATCGCGGCCCCGATCATTCTGGTGCTGCTCCGCTTCGCGCAGGGTGTGGGCGTCGGCGGCGAATGGGGCGGGGCCGTCCTGCTCTCCAGCGAGTACGGCGATCCGCACCGCCGCGGATTCTGGGCCTCCGCCGCCCAGGTGGGTCCGCCCGCCGGCAATCTGCTGGCCAACGGCGCCCTCGCCGTCCTGACCCTGGCGCTCACGGAGGAACAGTTCCTCAGCTTTGGCTGGCGCATCGCCTTCCTCCTGTCGGCGCTGCTCGTTGGATTCGGTCTGTGGATCCGCCTCAAGCTCGAGGACACGCCCGTCTTCAAGGCAATCGAAGCCCACGGCCAGCAGCCTGATGCCCCCATCCGGGAAGTCTTCAGCAAGGAACTGCGCCCGCTGATCGCCGCCGTCCTCTGCCGCGTGGGACCCGATGTCCTCTACGCCCTGTTCACCGTCTTCACCCTCACCTACGGCATTCAGGTCCTCGGCTACCAGCGGAACCAGGTGCTCACCGCAGTCCTCATCGGGTCCGCTTTCCAGCTGTTCATGATTCCCTTGGCCGGCGCGGTCTCGGACCGGATCAACCGCCGGCTCGTCTACGGCATCGCCGCCGTCGTGGGCGCTGCCTGGACCTTCGTCTTCTTCGGCTCCTGGGCGGCAAGAACGAGCCGATGCTGATCATCGGCATTGTGTTCGGCCTCATGGCGCACTCGTTCATGTACGGCCCGCAGGCGGCCTTCATCGTGGAGCAGTTCTCGCCCCGGCTGCGCTCCACCGGCAGCTCACTGGCGTACACGTTCGCCGGAGTGATCGGCGGCGCCATCGCCCCGCTGATGTTCACCCTGCTGCTCCCAGTTCGGCACCTGGATTCCGGTGGCGATCTACGTCGCCGTTGCCGCCGTCGTGACGCTGATCGGCCTGTCCCTGGGCCGGAACTCCAACACCACCGAAGATGAGGACTACAAGCTGCTCCTCGAAGGCTCCTCCGGCGAACGCCCGGCAGTCGGGATCGGTGGAACCAGCGTCAGTGCCAACAGCTAGCTGCGGAGCAGGATGTCCCTCGTAACAGCCAGATGATGTTCGATCGCCTGCTCCGCTCCCGCGGCGTCGCCGGACACCAGGGCATCCAGGATGCCCTGGTGTTCGGCGCAGACGTCGTGGCGGCGGCCGGTGGTACCGAACAACGCGGAGATTCCCACCAGGATCTGGCGGACGTGAAGCTTGCTGTAGGTCCGGGAGATCAGCGCGTTACCCGCGGCGTCGATGAGCTGCTGGTGGAACAGCGTGTCCAGTCGAATGAACTCCCTGGCGGACTCGGGCTCGAGGGTGTCCGGCAGGGCCGCCTGAAGGGCCAGGGTCTCCTGCATCTCCGCGGCGGGAACCTGTCCCTCGGCGATGACCAGCCCGGCCGCATGGCGCTCGAGGACGCCGCGGAGCTCCATCAGTTCGGAGACTTCGCGGCCGGTAACCAGCGGCACGTATGCCCCGCGCTGGGGGATCAGCTCCACCAGGCCGTCGGCGACCAGCAACAGCAACGCCTCGCGCACAGGGGTGCGGGAGACGCCAATGTCGGCCGCGAGTTCCTGTTCATTGAGGAACTTCCCCTGCACGTCCGGGTCGATCAGAACGTTTTCACGCAAATACGCGTAGGCCTTTTCCCGGCCTGAGGAGGCCGGCCCCGAAATTTTTCGCATACATTATGTATACAACAGACTGGAGTAAACCCATGCGTATAGCAGTCGCCCAAATCATCACAGGAGCCGATCCGGCAGCCAACCTGGAGCTGATCCGAGACTACGCCACCCGCGCCCGGGCCGCGGGAGCCGAGCTCGCGGTGTTCCCGGAAGCTGCCATGTGTGCCTTCGGGAATCCCCTTGCCGGCATTGCCGAGCCGCTCGATGGCCCGTGGGCCACCGCCGTCCGCGGAATCGCCGCCGAGCTGGGGCTCACGATTGTGGCGGGCATGTTCACACCGGGTCTAGACGGCCGGGTGCGGAACACCCTGCTGGTGACCGGCCCGGGCACCGACACCTCTTACGACAAGATCCACCTCTTTGACGCCTTCGGCTTCGCGGAGTCGGATTCGGTCGACGCCGGCACTTCCCCCGTGACGTTCGAGGTCAACGGGACGGTCATCGGGCTGGCCACCTGCTACGACGTGCGCTTCCCCGCCCTGTTCAGCGCCAACGCCAGGGCCGGGGCGCACATCAACATCGTCTGCGCCTCCTGGGGATCCGGCGAAGGAAAAGCCGAGCAGTGGGATCTCTTGATCCGCGCCCGCGCAATGGACAGCACCACATTCGTGGTGGCGTGCGGACAGGGAGATCCCGCCAGCATCGGCCAGGGGCCAGCGGGTTCGGCACCCACCGGCATCGGACGCAGCGCCGTGGTGTCCCCGCTCGGCACACCCCTCGTTGCTCTTGGCCGTGAACCGCAACTGGCCGTGATCGACGTCGACCCCGCCGAAATAGCGGCTGTCCGCGCCAAACTGCCGGTGCTGGCCAACGCACGGGCCCTGTAGAAGAGCTCCTCGAAGATGACCACAACGGCGGCAACAGTGCAGGGACGGGAACAGTTGAACAAGCAGGAACAGGAATTCCACCAACCGGCCGGTGAATGGCACCAGGCCGGACTCACGAGTAGCGGCATCTGGGACCAGATCCTGGCGCAGGACACCGGGAGCGGGGATGCAACCCTTCTCCAGCGCTATGAGGCGGGTGCCGCTACGCCTCCGGAAACCATCGCCCACGAGTACTGGGAAGAAGTCATGATACTTTCCGGAGAACTGACCGACCTGGGACTTGGGCGCACCTTCACGGCCGGGATGTATGCGTGCCGTCCGCCCGGCATGAAACATGGGCCCTATCGGAGCGGGCCGGGTTGCAGCATGTTCGTCTTCATCCGGTACGAACGCGAGACTGCCTTGTAAGGCGTGAGGCGTAAGGGGACAGGGCGTGAGCGGTCGCCGGCCGGAAGCGTCCGTGGTGCTACTCGCGCGGCTGTGCATCCTCTGCCGCCGGGTGGGCGTACGACGCCGAGACCCGGCGGTAGACGGGGGTCAGGAAGGCCAGCAGCGCGGCCGCGATCATGATGATCCCGGCCACCAGGAACACCAGGGCGATGCCGCGGGAGGTGCCCTCGCCCAGCAGCGGGGCCAGCTGGGCGGCGCCCTCCGCGGACCGCGCGTACGGGATGATCCAGACCTGGGCGATCGGCGCGATGAGGAACGCGGTGATCGGCGCTGCCGCGGACTCGAACGCCATGGCGAATCCGAACACCCGGCCCTGCCGGTTCAGGGGCACCACCTGCTGGATGATCGTCTGCTCGGCGGCCTCCACGAATGGCACCAGGACCAGGTACAGCCAGATCCCGGCGATGTACAGCCAGGCCCATTCCCGCAGCGTGAACACCGCCCCGAGGGCGCCCATCAAAATCACCGCGACGAGCATGGTGCGCAACGGGTTGGACCCGAGCCCGAACTTGCCGATCAGTGCGCCGCCCACGATGAACCCGGTGGCGCCGAGCGCGAAGTAGGTTCCCCACAGCTCCACGGGGAACATCTCCAGGCCGTAGGGATCCATCAGGGCCATGTAGACGCCACCGATGAAGTTGTTGAAGGTGGAGAAGATGATCAGCGCGAACAGCCCGGAAATGGCCAGCACGGCGGCGAAGGAGCCGCGCAGGTCGAATCCGCCGTGCGCGTCCGTGGCAGCCGCGCGCACCTCCTCGGGCATCCGCAGCGTGAGCAGGTGCGCGAATGCCAGCGCCGAAAGCACGATGGCAACGACGATTGTCCAGCCCATGCCCAGCAGCCCGACCGACAGCCCGGAGAGCACCGACGTGACGATGAACATCAGTCCCTGCACCATGCCCACCAGCCCGTTGGCGTTGGCCCGCCGATCCGGCTCAATGAGGATGGTGACCGTGGTGGAAAGGGCAATGTTGCGCATGTTTTCCACCACCGCGCCGACCAGGATGACCAGCGTGAAGACCCAGAACCACGGCTGTGTCAGGTCCAGCAGCCAGGCGGTGGGTGTCAGCAGGAACATGACCCCGGACAATACGAACAGCACCAGGGTGAACCCGCCGGCGAAGCGCATCACGGCCAGCTTGCGGTAGCGGTCCACGAAGGTGCCGAAGCTGATGCTGGAAAGGGCGATCAACAGCATGTAGGCGCCGCCGACTACCCCGGTGGCGATCACATTGCGCGTCTCCAGGTACACCCAGAAGGTCAGGGCGAACCACAGGTAGCTGGTGGTGATGTTGGCGAGGGCAGTGTTCACCAGGATCCCGGCGAAGGTGCGGGACCGCTGGGCCGGACTGCGCAAGGACGTGTCGACGGCGCCGGGATCGGCCAGCCGCTGGGCCTCGCCGTCCTCGACCGGTGTTGTGGTGACGGCCAGGTCCTCCGGGAGGCGTGCGCGGCCGCGGGGAGCCTCAGCGGCCCCGGGACGGGCCGGTTCCTGCTCGGTCATGCGTCCCAGTGTACTGACAACTATTTGCCGCGGACATGGTCGCCCCGGCGGGAATTATGCGCGGGGCTTGGCCGCCGCCCCGAGGATGTGGGCCACGCGCGGGTTACCGGGAAGTGCTGAAAAGCCGAAGCGATCCAGGTCCTGCACGGTGAGGCCTGCCAGCGCGATTGCCGCGGCGGTGTCGCGGTTCGGGTGGCATCCGCCGGCCAAGCGGCTCCACAGCGGGGTGAGCAGATCCTCGGCGGCCGCTAGCACAAAGTGTGCCGAGCGGACGTGTTCGTAGAACAGCAGCAGGCCGCCGTGCCGGAGGACCCGGACCGCCTCCGCAAGGGCGGCGGACTGGTCCGGAACGCTGCACAGCACCAGGCTGGAAACGACGACGTCGATCGAGCCGTCCGCCGCCGGCAGCGCTTCGGCCACGCCGTCTTGCACGGTGACGGGCACGGGCGCCCCGGCCGCGGCAGTCCGGGCGAGGGCCCGGAGCGTGGGGTCCGGTTCCAGCGCCAGCACTCCCGTCACCGCGGCGGGGTAGAACGGAAAGGTTGCCCCGTAGCCGGCGCCGATTTCGATGACGGAGCCGCGCGCCGCTTCCACGAGGCGGCGGCGGTGGTCCGCTGCCCCGCGGGCGTCCATACGCGGACCCACGCGGGCGAAGTTCCGCCCGAAGGATGGTGTGCGGGGGCTGGGGCCCGGCATGGCGGGGTCCTTCCGGTCAGCCGGCCGCGGCCGGGTTGAGCTTCAGCCGCCGCAGCAACTGGGCGTTGAGGGCCACCACGATCGTGGACGCGGACATCAGCACGGCGCCGGCGGCGGGGGAGAGCACCACCCCGGCGAAGGCGAGTGCCCCGGCAGCCAACGGCACGGCGATGATGTTGTAGCCGGTGGCCCAGACCAGGTTCTGCCACATCTTGCGGTAGCTGGCGCGCGACAGTTCCAGCATGGAGAGGACGGCCCGGGGATCGTTTCCCGCCAGGACCACGCCGGCGGACTCGACCGCAACGTCGGTCCCGCCGCCGATCGCGATTCCCACCTCGGCCCGGGCCAGAGCGGGTGAATCGTTGACGCCGTCACCCACCATGGCCACCTTCAAGCCGCGGGCCTGCAGCTCCGCCACCTTCTTGTCCTTGTCCGCGGGCAGCACCTCGGCAAAGACTTCGTCAATGCCGAGCTCCGCCGCGACCGCCCGGGCCACCTGCCGGGCGTCGCCGGTGACCATGGCAACTTTGATGCCGCTGTCCTGCAGCGCGGCAACGGCCTGGCGGGATTCGGGACGCACCGCGTCCTCGAGACTGAGCGCGCCCAGGACGGCCGTCCCGTCCAGCACATGGAGTACCGCCGCGCCGCGTTCCATCCACGCCCGGGTGGCCGCGGCGAGCCCGGCGGGTTCCCCGGCGCCCAGCTCGCGGAGCAGCGCCGGGCCGCCCACCCGGACCGTCCGGCCGTCAACCGTGGCGCGGACCCCGCGGCCCCTCAATGAGGTGAACCCGCCGGCGTCGGGGATCACAAGGCGGCGCTCCCGGGCCGCCGCGACGACCGCCCTGGCCAGGGGGTGCTCACTGTCCGATTCGACCGCGGCGGCCAACGCGAGCACCTCGTCCGGGTCCGTGCCGTCGATGGCGGCGATCCCCTTCAACACCGGCTCGCCCATGGTCAGGGTTCCGGTCTTGTCGAACAGCACAACGTCGACCGTCCGCATCCGCTCGAGCGCCATCCGGCTCTTGATCAGCACCCCGGCCCGGGCGGCCCGTTCAGTGGAGATGGCGATGACGAGCGGGATGGCCAGCCCAAGCGCGTGCGGGCAGGCGATCACCAGCACGGTCACAGTCCGCGTGACGGCCTCCGCCACGCTGCCCAGCAGCGTCCACACGATGAACGTGACGACGCCGGTACCCGCGGCGAAGTAGAACAGGAACGCTGCGGCGCGGTCCGCGAGGGCCTGCGCGCGGGAGGACGAAGCCTGCGCCTCGGCCACAAGCCGCCGGATGCCTGCCAGCGCTGTGTCCTCGCCGACGGCGGTCACCCGGACGCGGACGCTGTTGTCCGTGGCGATGGTTCCCGCCACCACCGGATCCCCGGGGGAGCGGGGGACGGTTTTGGATTCGCCCGTGATCATCGATTCGTCGAACTCCGCCTGGCCCTCGAGCACCGTCCCGTCGGCCGGCACCCGGGACCCGGACCGGACCAGGATGGTATCCCCGCTCCTGAGCTCGGAGACGCTGACGGTCTCGGTTCCGGACCCGGTGATGCGTTCGGCCTCGTCCGGCAGCAGTGCCGCCAGCGCGTCCAGGGCGCCCTGCGCGGAGCCGAGGGCGCGCATCTCGATCCAGTGGCCCAGCAGCATGATCGCCACCAGGAGTGCCAGCTCCCACCAGAAGTCGAGGTCGAAGCCGCCGAATCCGAGGGTTGTCACCCAGGAGGCGCCGAAGGCGACGCTGATGGCCATGCCGATCAGCAGCATCATGCCCGGTTTGCGGGACTTCAGCTCACGGAGGCCGCCCACCAGGAACGGCTGGCCGCCATATAGGAAGATCACGGTTCCCAGGACCGGCGGAATCCAGGCCGAGCCGGGGAAGACGGGCGGCTCGTAGCCCAGCAGCTGCCCGAACATGGGGCTGAAGTAGACCACCGGGACGGCCAGGAGCAACGTCAGCCAGAACCGGTTCTTGAACATCGCCACACTGTGCCCGGCATGCTGGCCCTGGCTGTGCACCCGGTGCTGATCGTCCGGCCCGGACGGCGCGTGCACGGACGGCGCGTCCCCGCCGACGGCAGGGGACCGGCCGTTGACGGCCTGGCTGCTGTGCTGGTGTTCCACGATGCTCGCTCCCGGGGCTGGTGCCGACGACTTTCCCTCAAAATACCCCTAGGGGGTATCCTTGGCAAGGGGTCCGCGGTAAGCGTTCGCGGTCAGCTGAGCAGCAGCCCCAGAGCCTCGGCGAGGTGCCCCACTTCGCGCACGGAGAAGCCGGCGGGAACCGGGCCGGGCCCGTTGGGGCTCGCGGGCACCACCGCATGGGTGAAGCCCAGCCGGTGCGCCTCGTGGATGCGCTGGTTGATGCCGGGCACGGGACGGACCTCGCCGGCCAGGCCCACCTCGCCGAAGGCAATGAGCCGCTGCGGCAGGGGTTTCTTGGCTTTCGCGGAGGCCACGGCCAGGGCCACGGCGAGGTCCGTGGCCGGTTCGCTGAGCTTCACGCCGCCGACTGTCGCCACGTACGAATCATCCTTGTGCAGGAGGCAGCCTGCCCGCTGCTGCAGCACGGCGAGCAGCATCGCCACCCGGGAACTGTCCAGCCCGCTCGTCGCACGCCGCGGCTGGGAGCTGGCGCTCTCGGCCAGCAGCGACTGCACTTCGGCCAGCAGCGGCCGGCGTCCCTCCAGGGTCACGGTGATGCAGGTGCCGGAAACCGGTTCCTTGGTCCGCGAGACAAACAGCCCGCTGGGATCGGCCAGGCCCACGATCCCGTCCTCGTTCAGGTCAAAACACCCGACGTCGTCGGTGGGCCCGTAGCGGTTCTTGACGGCCCGCAGCAGCCGCAGCCGCGAATGGCGCTCGCCCTCGAACTGGCAGACGACGTCCACGAGGTGTTCCAGCAGCCGGGGCCCGGCGATCGAGCCGTCCTTGGTCACGTGCCCCACCAGCAGGGTGGTCATGTTGCGGCGCTTGGCCGCGGCGATGAGGGATGCGGCTACCTCGCGCACCTGGGAGACGCCGCCGGCGCTGCCTTCGACGTCGGCGCTGCTCAGGGTCTGGACGGAGTCCACCACCAGCAGGCGCGGTTCGAGTTTCTCCACCTGGCCCAGCGCCTGGCCGAGGTCCGTTTCGGCCGAGAGGTACAAAGACTCGGCGACGGCGTCGATCCGGTCGGCGCGCAGCTTCACCTGCGCCGCGGACTCCTCGCCGGTGATGTACAGGACGTCCTGGGCGGTGCGGGCAAACTTGGCCGCGACGTCGAGGAGCAGCGTCGACTTACCGACGCCGGGCTCGCCGGCCAGCAGGATGACGGCGCCGGGGACCAGCCCGCCGCCGAGCACCCGGTCCAGTTCGTCGACGCCGGTGGGCAGGAACGCGGCCGTGGTCGCATCAACCTCGGCGATCCGGCGGGCCGGTTCCAGGACGGTGGTGGCCGCCGTCGTCCGGGCCACTGCGGCGCCGGTCTCCTCGACGCTGCCCCAGGCCTGGCATTCGCCGCAGCGGCCCACCCACTTTGCCGTGGTCCAGCCGCATTCGGCGCATTTAAAGCCCGGCGCCTTCGAAGCCCGGGAAGTCTTGGTAGCCATTGGTCCACCCTATCCGGCGGGCCGCTGACAACGGAGGGGACCGGGGCGGCCCGTGGAGGAGCTAGAGCGGCGGGAGGATGTCCCGGGCCTCGTTGGAATCCACGCCGGCGGCCTCGAGCAGGTCCACCAGGAGCGGGCGGAACAGCATGACCACCGTCTCGCCCTCGAGCCGCTCCACACCCAGCATCCGCGGATGCAGGCGGCCCGCGGTCTCCCGCAGCTCCGGCCCGGGCCGTGCGCAGGTGGGCGCGGCGGGCACCGTCGTGCACCTCCGCCAGGCCCAGCGAGAGTTCGTCGACGGCGGCGGCCGTCTCCTGCAGGACCTCGGCAATGTTCTGGGTGGCCTCGTCCGAGAGCGCCGCGTGGTTGATGGCGCTGGTCAGCCGGCGGGCAAAGACCCGGCTGTTGCGCAGCGCGAGGTCGATGTAGTCCAGCGACTTCTCCATGTGGTCCAGCTCTTCCCGGTGCCGCCGGTAGGCGGGCGCCAGGGTCGCCACCTCGCCCGAAGTGCGGAGGGACTGGCGCATGGCGTCAACGAGCGGCTGGCAGTTCCGCCCGCGGATCAGCGCATGCCAGGCCTGGGTGGAGTCGCTGTAGCTCAGGGCGGAGGCGCATTCCCGCAGCACCTCGGCGAGTTCGTGCAGGAGCTTCTTGACGTCGTTGCGGGGTTCCCGGCGCGGGTCCTTGGGGATGAGGATGGTCACCAGCAACGCGAACACCCCGCCCACCACGGCGTCGATGCTCCGGGTGAACGGCCCTCCGGCCGGTGCGGGCAGGAGCACCACCAGCAGTGACTGCAGGCCCAGCTGGGTGGTGAAGATGGTGCCGCTGTCCAGGAACCGCGCCAGCAGGATCGAGAAGAACAGTACGACGGCGGCCTGCCAGATGCCGGCGCCCAGCCAGTGCAGCAGCAGGTCCCCGACCACGATCCCGATGGTGCAGCCCAGCCCCACTTCCACCACGCGCCGCAGCCTCGGATCCCTGGAGAAACCAAGGGCGATCAGGGAGGAAGTGGCCGCGAACAGCGGTCCGGTGTGGCCCAGGATGTACTCGGCGAAGGCATAGGCGCCCACAGCGCATGCCGTCATCTGCAGGGCCGGCAGGAGCGAGTTGCGGCTCCGGACAAACCCGGTGCGGACACGGCCGCGCAGGAATCGTGCGCTTGCGGAAAGTCCAGTCGCGGTGGCCATGCCGTCCAGTCTATTTGCTGGGCAACGGGCGGCCCAGTACGGCCGCCGGGAAACAGCCGGCCGGCATACGGCCGCGGCGCGGCGGGCGCAAGGAGATCCCCGGCAGATGTAAGCCAATGTCCCGGCGTCGTTAACCCGCCGTTCACCTTGGACCGCTTTCCCTTCACCTGGGGCACCTAACTTCAATAGAGGTACAAACCGTACGCATCAGCTGTCTTGGGCTTCTCCGGCCCGGTACGCATAGAAAATCCCTGGAAGGGGTACATCCAGTGAAGGCACTCCGCTTCGGCCGCCACGCGGCTATCGCTGTCATCGCAGCCGGCGCACTCGCGCTCACCGCCTGCGGTTCTGACAACGCAACGGGCACCGCCGCAGGCACGCAGTCCGCCGCCGCAGGCACCAAGGTCACCGGCACACTGACCGGAATCGGCTCCTCTGCACAGGGTGCAGCCATGGACGTCTGGAAGACCAACTTTGCCTCCGCGAACCAGGGCGCCACCGTGCAGTACTCCCCGGACGGCTCCGGTGCCGGCCGCAAGGCCATCCTGGACGGCTCCGCCCAGTTCGCCGGCTCCGACGCCTACCTCAAGGACGACGAGTACGCCAGCGCCATGACCCAGTGCGGTCCCGACGGCGCCCTCAACATCCCGGTCTACATTTCCCCGATCGCCGTGGCCTTCAACCTGCCCGACATCAAGGAACTGAAGCTCGACGCCGCCACCGTCGCCAAGATCTTCCGCGGCGAGATCGCCACGTGGAACGACCCCGCCATCGCGGCCCTGAACCCGGACGTCAAGCTCCCGGACCTCAAGGTCACACCGGTGAACCGCTCGGATGACTCCGGCACCACCTCCAACTTCACCGACTACCTGGCCGCCGCCGCCCCCGAGGCCTGGACCGACAAGTCCGCCGGCATCTGGCCCGCAACCCTGAAGGGCGAGAACGCCAAGGGCACCTCCGGCGTCGTCAAGACCGTCACCGACACCCCGGGCGCCGTGACCTACGCGGATGACTCCGCCGTCAGCGGCAAGCTGGGCATCGCGCAGATCAAGGTCGGCGATTCCTTCACGAAGATCTCCGCCGATGCCGCTGCCAAGGCAGTCGACGCCGGCAAGCCGGTTGAAGGCCGCAACGCCAGCGACCTCTCCCTCAAACTGGACCGCACCACCACCATCGCGGGCGCCTACCCGATCGTCCTGGTCTCCTTCCACGTTGTCTGCACCAGCTACGACAAGCAGGAAACCGTCGACCTCGTGAAGGGCTTCGAGAAGTACGTGGTCTCCGACGCCGGCCAGCAGGCAGCCGCCGACGCAGCCAAGTCCGCACCGCTGTCCAAGACCCTGCAGGAGAAGGCACTGAAGTCCATCGAAGCGATCAAGGTCAAGTCCTAGGGATCCCTTGCGCTGGCAGGCATAGTGGAAACACCAGCCTGATCGAGGTTCCCTGTCCCGGTACGGCTGTCACCGACGGCCGCCGGGGCAGGGAACTGACGTGTTTGTCCGAAGTACCCAAAAGATCTGAAGGATCGTGAAGTGACCACCACCTCCCTGACCACGTCCCGGGGCGCAGGCCGCGCCGGTGACAGAGTCTTTTCCGCAGCCACCTTGGCCGCAGGGTGCCTGATCCTGGCCGTGCTCTTCGGAGTGGCGCTCTTCCTCGTCATCCAGGCAATCCCGGCCCTCGTGGCCTCCCCGGACAAGATCCAGGGCGGCGAAGGCTTCTTCGCCTACATCTGGCCGATTGTCATCGGCACCCTGATCGCAGCCGTCATCGCACTTGTGATCGCCACCCCGGTCGCGATCGGCGTCGCGCTGTTCATCTCGCACTTCGCGCCGCGCCAGCTCGCCTCCGGCCTCGGCTACGTGATCGACCTGCTGGCAGCGATCCCCTCCGTGGTGTACGGCGCCTGGGGCGCCGCGTTCCTGGCCAAGGAAATCACCCCCGCCTACAACTGGCTGGCCGACAACATGGGCTGGCTGCCGATCTTCCAGGGCCCGGCCTCGGCCACCGGCAAAACCATCCTCACCGCAGGGATCGTCCTGGCCGTTATGGTCCTGCCCATCATCACTTCCCTGACCCGCGAGATTTTCCTGCAGACCCCCAAGCTGCATGAAGAGGCCGCGCTGGCGCTCGGCGCCACCCGCTGGGAAATGATCCGGATGGCGGTGCTGCCGTTCGCCCGCCCGGGCATCGTCAGTGCCGTGATGCTCGGCCTGGGCCGTGCGCTCGGCGAGACCATGGCCGTCGCGCTGGTGCTGTCCTCCGGCGTGCTGACCGCAAGCCTGATCCAGTCCGGGAACCAGACCATTGCCGCCGAAATCGCCCTGAACTTCCCCGAGGCCAGCGGCCTGAAGGTCAGCACGCTGATCGCCGCCGGCCTGGTGCTGTTCGTCATCACCCTCGGCGTGAACATGATCGCCCGCTGGATCATCACCCGGCACAAAGAATTCTCGGGAGCCAACTAAATGACCTCCACCCTGACCCGCGTCCAGAAGCGCTCCGCCCTCACCAAGGGCCAGCTGCCGAAATGGGCCCCCTATCTGGTTCTGGGGATCGCCCTGATTCTCGGCGCCGCCATCCTGGCCCTGATCGGCTTCAACGCCTTCGGCTGGGGAATCGTCTCCGCGATCCTCTTCGCCGCCGGCCTCGTCGGCTGGAGCGCCATCGTCGAGGGGACACGGCGGGCCAAGGACAAACTGGCCACGTGCCTCGTTGTCGGGGCGTTCCTGATCGCCCTGCTGCCGCTGTTCTCGGTGATCTGGACGGTGCTGGTGAACGGCCTGCCGGGGCTCACGGATCCGGGCTTCCTGACGACGTCCATGAACGGCGTGACCGGCGCGTTCGACAACAAGAGCGTCGAGGAAGGCACCCCGGTGGTCGGCGGCATCTACCACGCACTGATCGGCACCCTGCAGATCACCCTGCTGGCGACCGTCATCTCCGTCCCGGTCGGCCTGCTCACCGCCATCTACCTCGTGGAATACGGCAACGACCGGCCGCTGGCCCGCGCCATCACCTTCTTCGTGGACGTCATGACCGGCATCCCCTCGATTGTGGCCGGCCTGTTCGCCGCGGCATTCTTCTTCGCGGTCGTCGGGCCGGGAACCAAGACCGGTGCCGTCGCCGCCGTCGCGCTGTCCGTGCTGATGATCCCCGTGGTGGTCCGCTCCAGCGAGGAAATGCTCAAGATCGTCCCGAACGAACTGCGCGAGGCCGCCTACGCCCTGGGCGTCCGGAAGTGGCGGACCATCCTCAAGGTGGTCATCCCGACGGCGATCTCCGGCATCGCCTCCGGCGTCACCCTCGCGATCGCCCGGGTGATCGGCGAGACCGCCCCGATCCTCGTCACCGCGGGCTTCGCGACGTCGATCAACACCAACGTGTTCGCCGGCTGGATGGCCTCGCTGCCCACGTTCATCTACACGCAGATCCTCAACCCCACCTCGCCGTCCAACCCGGACCCGTCCTCCCAGCGCGCCTGGGGAGCGGCCCTGGTGCTCATCATCCTGGTGATGCTGCTCAACCTCGGCGCGCGACTGATCGCCCGCATGTTCGCCCCCAAGACCGGCCGCTAAAGCCGGCGCCCCAATCTTCAGCCCGTACCTCCAGCAAGTGAAGGAACATCATGTCTAAGCGCATCGACGTCAAGGACCTGAACGTCTACTACAGCAAATTCCTGGCCGTTGAAGACGTCAACATCAACATCGAAGCCAAGTCCGTGACGGCTTTCATCGGCCCGTCGGGCTGCGGCAAGTCCACCTTCCTGCGCACCCTGAACCGGATGCACGAAGTGATCCCCGGCGCCCGCGTCGAAGGCGAAGTGCTGCTCGACGGCGACAACCTGTACGGCCCCGGGGTGGACCCGGTGACGGTCCGCTCGCAGATCGGCATGGTGTTCCAGCGGCCCAACCCGTTCCCCACCATGTCCATCCGGGACAACGTGCTGGCCGGCGTGAAGCTGAACAACCAGAAAATGTCCAAGGGCGAGGCCGATACCCTCGTGGAACGCTCGCTGCAGGGCGCCAACCTCTGGAACGAGGTCAAGGACCGGCTGGCCAAGCCCGGCTCCGGGCTGTCCGGCGGCCAGCAGCAGCGCCTCTGCATTGCCCGGGCGATCGCCGTGGAGCCCCAGGTCATCCTGATGGACGAGCCGTGCTCGGCCCTGGACCCGATCTCCACGCTGGCCATTGAGGACCTCATCAACGAGCTTAAGGACCAGTACACCGTGGTGATCGTGACCCACAACATGCAGCAGGCCGCGCGCGTTTCGGACAAGACCGCATTCTTCAACATCGCCGGCACCGGCAAGCCGGGCAAGCTGATCGAGGTCGGAGACACCCACACGATCTTCAGCAACCCGACGCAGAAGGCCACGGAAGACTACGTGTCGGGCCGCTTCGGATAACCGCGCTGGACCCGTCCGCCCGCCGCTGCTATCCCGCCGTTACAGCCCCGCCACCGTCGAAAGTGCCAGCTCCAGCACAAACGCGGCGGCGGCGGTGACGATCGGGGTGAGCACCCAGAAGGTCAGGACCCGGATCACCACCCGCCGGTTGGTGGCGGCGAATCTCTGGTTCGTGCCTGCCCCCAGCGCGGCTGTGGTCACGGTGTGCGTCGTGGAGATGGGCCAGTGCAGCCCGACCGCACCGACCAGCAGGAGCACTGAGCTGCAGAGCTGGGCCACGAATCCGCGCAGCGGGTCCAGCCGGACAAACCTGTAACCGATCGTGTAGGAAATCCGCCAGCCGCCGGCCAGCGTACCCGCGGTCAGCATGGACGCGGTGAGCAGCGCCACCCAGATGGGGACGGACCCGCCGCCGGACAGCCCCGAGGCCAGCAGGGCCAGGATCAGCACGGCCGCGGTCCGCTGCCCGTCCTGCAGCCCGTGGGCAAACGCGATGGCCCCGGCTGCGACCGCCTGGGCCCGGCGGGACCGGCCGTTAACGACGTTCGGCGGCGTGTAGCGCGCGGCCCAGCTCGCCGGCCAGACCAGCAGGTAGGCGCCCACGAAGGCGATCGCCGGCGAGAGCAGCAGCGGAAGCACCACCTGGAACAGCAGGGACGTGTCCACCCCGCCGACCGAGTTGCCGCCCACCGCGACGCTGGCGACGCCGGCGCCGGCCAGTCCGCCCACAAGGGCATGGGTCGAGGAGGACGGGATGCCCCGCCACCAGTTGTAGACACCCCAGAGGACGGCGCTGGCGAGCCCGGCGAGGAGGATGGTGAGGCCGTTCTGCCCGGCCGGCAGCTGGATCCAGGTCCGGCTGACCTCCAGCGCCAGGGTGGCGCTCAGCGCCGCGCCGAGGAAGTTGAACAGGGCGGCCAGGAGCACCGCAACGGTGGGGGTCAGGGCCCGCGTCCGCACCGCCAGCGCCACCGAGGTGGAGGCGTCCCGGAAGCCGTTCAGGAAAGCAAAGACCCCGGCGAAGATCACCACCAGGGCAAAAAAGAACACCGTCACGTCAGGATTCCTTGACGATGATGCTGCCTACCTGGGTGGCGACGCGGCGCATGTCCTTCGTGACCTCCACCAGCTGGTTGGCGATGTCCCGGTTGCGGGCGTACTGGGCGGACTTCATGTCATTGAGCATGTCCGCCACCCAGACCCGGTGGGTGCGCTCCGCGCGCTTGGCCAGCCGCAGGATCTCGATCCAGTAGTCCTCGAGGTCGTCCAGGTTGTTGAGCCTGCGCATGGCATCGGCGGTGAGTTCGGCCTGCCGGCTGATGATCTCCAGCTGATCGGCGGCCCGCTTCGGCAGGCGGTCCAGCTTGTAGAGGGACACAAGCTCGGCGGCGGCGTCGAGCTTTTCCATGGCCTCGTTGAGGTACCGGGAGAGGGCGTACATGTCTTCGCGGGGGAGCGGGTTCACGAAGCTCGTCCGCATATGGGTCAGCAGGGCAAAGTGCAGCTCAGCGGACTTGGCCTCGTGGTTGTGCATGTCCTCCACCAGCCGGCCGTGCTCGCTTGCCGGGGCGCCGAGGATTTCCGAGAGGGTCCCGGTGGCGTGCACAATCTGGCGCGCCAGCAGGGACAGCAGGTTCAGCCCGGCGGGCTCCTGGGGAAAGAGGCGCAGCTTCACGTGGGGTCACCGGTCTTCGGGAAGGGAATGCTGGGGTGTGGTCTGCCGGCCGTGTGACTTGACGATGACCCGCGCATGAGGACTACTTTACCGTCCGCGTTGCGCCGGCCCGGATACCGTCAAAAGGGCGGCCCGGAATATGACGCAAGCCTGAAAAAGGGCAAGAAAATGGTGCCGAACCGGATACGCCTCTCGGCGGTAGGCCGCTCTAGGCGGCTAGATGTTGAAGCCCGGGGGTTTCGCGGTTCGGCACCGCTTTTAGTGTTCTACGACAGTTCCACCAAGTCAACATTGACAGTCCGCCGCGGCCGTGCGTGCCGGACCGGCCGGCAGCCCCGGCTTTTAGTCGAGTTCGCCCAGCCGCCACGCGTTGGCGGCGTGCTCCAGATCCTCCGCGGTCTTGACCAGGAGGTGCGAATTGCGCGTGAGCTTGCTGGCGTGGTTCTCGTTGCTGTGCTCGGCGCCGTCGGCAAGGGTGGCCTGGCCCAGCGCCACAACGCGGCAGAACGCCGCGGACCGTTCCAGCGCGACGTCGAACTCGCCGTCGAACGCCCCGGAGAGGATGGCGTCGGCCATGGACTTCATTTCGTCGGCGCCGGGCGGCTCGGCGGCGCCGGCCACCACATGGGCCACCTGCGCGGTGTCTTTGCCGGCCTTGAAGTAGACGGAGATGCGCTCCGGATCCTGGATGGTGGCGGCGCGCAGCGCATAGAGACGCCACAGGGCGCCGGGGAGCGAGCGTGCCGGGCTCTCGGCCCACATCTCGGCGATGGCCTCCAGGCCCTGTTCGTCAGCGAGTTTCACGAGCCGTTTGGTGACCGTGGGATCGTCGCTGTCGCGTCCGCGGCGCACCAGCGCCTGGGCGGCGAGGTGGGCGGCCTCGGAGATGCGGGCCGGATCGGCGCCGCCCGCAAACGGTTCGAAGTCGATCGGTGCGAACGACTTCGGCTTGTGGTGCCGGTGCGGTCCGGGGCTGCTGGATCCTGCTTGCTCGCTCATGCCACCACGCTACTCCAGTGCTGTACGGTAATCGAGCATGGCTCCCGGCGCCGACGCGCAGGCGTCTGGACAGGCGTCAGGAGCGGCGGCGGCACGACGGCGGCACATCGCCGTCGTGCAAAAAACCGGCCCAGGTCTGGGGTACAGTATTAACGTCCAGAAATGGACTGGGCTGATCGCCTCCGAGGCCGCGGATTTATCCGCTGTTTGGGAGCATTTAGCTAGGGCCTTTAGCTCAGTTGGTAGAGCATCGGACTTTTAATCCGTGGGTCGTGGGTTCGATCCCCACAGGGCCCACCCGCGGAGCAGGTCAGAGGCATTATGCCTCTGACCTGCTTCCTTTTAAGGGCCGGGCCCAACGGAAGATCGCCGTCACCGACGCCGAGGGAAACCCGTTGCCGGCAGCCCGTAAATCCCGGGCATCACTGCCCGGCGTGAGTCATTGACTTGAACCCTGCCGACTCCCAAAATTGAGCTGACCCCGGCTCACGGTTGAGGTGGCGGGGTTGCATAACACGGCCCCCGTGTCCTCCCTCAACCCGGGGCGCGGGGGTACGTGGCAGGGCCCCTCGGACCCCTGCGAACGCCGGGGGTTTTGTCATGTCGGGCTCCGCCGGCCGGCGCGTCAGGAGACGTCTTTGCTCGCCATCGTTAGGCCGACGACGGCACGGTTACGGCCGGCTGCCTTCGCCTGGTAGAGGGCGCTGTCCGCGTCCCGGATCAACCGCTGGAGCCCGATGTAGGGGTTCCTCGCATCGACGATGCCGAAGCTCGCAGTAGGCGCCGGAGCGCCGGCGGGCAGGGAACTATGTTCGGCCAGGACCGCGTTGATCCGGTCCGCGATCCGGACGGACTCTTCGGCGTCAACGCCGGTAAGGAGCATGGCGAACTCTTCGCCGCCGTAGCGTCCCACCAGGTCGGCGGACCGCATCGCGGCCCGGCACGCATCGCTGAAGGCCCGGATGACGCCGTCGCCCGCGTCGTGGCCGAACCCGTCGTTGATGGCCTTGAAACGGTCCAGGTCCGCCATGACGATCGACGTTTGGAGTCCGGCGTCGAGGTTCGTCCGGAGCCGCTGCTGCGCCTGCTGCATGAATTCGCCGCGGTTCAGCAGTCCGGTCAGGGCATCCCGGGCGGCGCGTTCCTTGAGGTCCTCGGTCCGGCGGGTGTTGTTCAGCGCGGTGATGCTGGAGGAGACCACAACGAGCAGCACCATGGCCATCAGCAGGGTCACGCCGGTGCCGAACAGCAGCTGGAACAGTGCGTCGTCCGGGCCCAGGATGGCCAGGCCGGCCATCCGGCTGAGGTAATAGACGGCGCAGACGGCGGTGGCGACGGCAAGGGAACGGACCAGGTGCCAGGACCGCGCCCGCTCGCGCCACAGCTCCACGGACGCCAGGCCGATCGCCGTCCCCATCATGGCCAGCAGCACAACGCTGCCGATCCGGGTGTCACCCGAGGTGCGGACCGCGAGGGCCACCACGAAGGCCGCGGTGGCGGGAAGCGCCAGGAGCCAGGGCCGGACGCGCCGGCCGGCGAGGGAACGGGCGCCGGCCCAGACGCAGCCCGAGCCAAGGACCATCACGCCGTTTGCCACGCTTGGTGCCCAGGCCACACGGGCCACTTCGCCCAGGAAATAGAACACGCCGGCCCAGAAGAAGGATCCGACCGCGACGCACCACCAGCCGGCGAAGGGGGCGCGGCTTTTCCGGTACGTGTCGAAATAGAAGAGCACCAGCATGGTCAGCGTCATCACGGCGAAGACCACCATGACCGTTGACCCGTCGAGAAGGACCATATCTGAAATAATTCCAAGCTGCCGGTGGTGGCCCCCAGCAGACCCTCGACGTAGTTACCGGCCGGATCGGGCCCCGGCCGGGTCAAGTCTTCCAGATGCTCCGCCGCCGCCCACGCTGCGACACAGCCCGTTGCCCGGGCAGGTGGTGCAAGATGGTGCCATGGACGCCGTCGATGCCCTCAACGAGATCGCATTCTGGCTTGAACGTGAGCTGGCCCCCACGTTCAAGGTGCAGGCATTCCGGAAAGCCGCGGGAATTATCGCCGGACTCGGACCGGAAGAGCTCGCGGCCCGGGTGCAGGACGGCAGGCTCAAACGGACCAAAGGAATCGGCGACCGGACCTTTGCCGTCATCCGCGAGGCCCTCGACGGCCGGGTCCCGGAGTATCTGGACGGACTGCGCAGCCGCGGCGCCCAGCCGCTGGCCGAAGGCGGCCGCGAGCTGCTCGGACTGCTCCGCGGCGACCTGCACGCCCACAGCGACTGGTCCGACGGAGGGTCGCCGGTCGAGGCGATGGCGGACGCGGCCAGGCTGCTGGGCCGGGAGTACCTGGCGCTGACCGACCATTCGCCGAACCTCAAAATCGCGAACGGACTCAGCGCCGAACGGCTGGCGCAGCAACTCGACGTCGTCCAGGGAATCAACGCCGCCGGCAACGGGACCTTCCGCCTGCTGCGCGGGATCGAGGTGGACATCCTCGAGGACGGCAGCCTGGACCAGTCGGCGGACATGCTGGGCAGGCTCGACGTTGTGGTGGCAAGCGTCCACTCCAAGCTGCGCTCCGACAAACGCACCATGACCCGGCGCATGCTCGGCGCGATCGCCGACCCGCACACAGACGTGCTCGGACACTGCACGGGCCGGCTGCTCCAGGGGTCGCGGGGAACGCGCCCCGAGTCGGAGTTCGACGCGGAGCAGGTCTTCGCGGCCTGCGCGGAAAACAGCGTCGCGGTGGAAATCAATTCGCGGCCGGAACGCCAGGACCCGCCGGACGCGCTCATCCGGATTGCCCTCGACGCCGGCTGCCTGTTCAGCATCGACAGCGACGCGCACGCCCCGGGCCAGCTCGATTTCCTCCAGTACGGGGCCGAGCGGGCTGCCGCCAACGGCGTCCCGGCGGAGCGGATCATCACCACCTGGCGGCTGGAACGCCTGCTGGAGTGGACTAAATCCCGGCCGGAATGAGCGCTGTGGGGGAGTCCAGGGCCACCCGGCCGGCGGGCTCGCCGGGCAGTCCGCTCGCCGGATCCAGCCGGAACGTGACCACGTCGTGGGAGCGTTCGTGGGCCACATACAGCGACCCGTTCCGGACCAGATGGTGCCGGGGCCAGTCCCCGCCGCTGGGGACGTCGGCGAGGGGCTGCAGGGACATGCCGTCCTCAGCCACCGCCAGCACGGCGATCCGGTTGGAACCGCGCACCCCCACGTAGGCGTGCCTGCCGTCGGCGGACAGGGCAATTTCAGCGGCCGAGTCCCCGGCCAGCGCTCCGCCTGCGGTTGCCGGGCCGACGCCGGCGAGGCGGTAGGTCCCCGTGTCCCCTGCCCGTTGCACTGCGGCGACTTCGATCGAGTATTCGGTCACGACGAAGACGCAGCCGCCGGCGTGCTGCACCAGGTGCCGGGGGCCGCTGCCCTGCGGGAGGGCCAGCTCGTGGTCCAGGGCCAGGCCCCGGCCCGGGCGGTAATTCCAGACCCGCAGCAGATCGTGCCCCAGGTCTGTGGTCATCACGCGGCCGTCCGCCAGCATCAGGCTCGCGTGCGCCCGGCTGGGCCGGCCGGAAGCGGCCGACGCCGCTGCCGGGAACCTGGCCGTGAGGCCGCCGTCGCCGTCGAGTTCGAAGAGCAGCACCTGGCCGTCGCCCCAGCACGCCACCGTCAGGAAGCGACCCAGCGGGTCGACGGCAACGTGGCAGGCCGCATCCCCCGCCGGCCACGCCGGGCCCGCCGGCTCGAGGCCGGATGCGCCGGACCGGCGGTAAGCCCGCACGGTCCGGGATTGCTCGCCCACGGCGTAGACCACCGGCAGCCAGGGGTGCACGGCCAGGAACGACGGCGACTCCGCCCCGGCCGCGACGCCGAGCCAGGCCAGTGCGCCGTCGGCAGCGGCGCCGAGCGCTCCGATGCCCGTTCCCGCGCCGCCTCCGTCCGCGGTGTAACACCCGGTCCAGATGAGGTCCGTCGCCGCTCCGCCGTCTCCGGGTTCCGGGGTGCTGGGACGGGAAGCCGCCGATTCAAATGCCATGAAGCCATCCTGCCACTTCGGTAGCATGGGGATTCCGGGCACCTAGAGCGGAAGGACGGGCCTTGCGATGACGGATTCCGTGGCGCCCCACCCTGCCGATTGCCGCCGGGATTCGGCGTCCCTCGCGGCCATCGCCGCACAGCTCCGGGCGGCCGGCTGTGTGTTCGCCGAAGACGAAGCCCGATTGCTGGCCGAAGCCGCAGCGTCAACGCAGCAGCTGCATGCCCTCGTGGGCCGGCGGGTCGAGGGGCAGCCGCTTGAGCACCTTCTGGGCTGGGCGGAGTTCTGCGGGATGCGGATCGGCGTGGACCCCGGCGTCTTCGTGCCGCGCCGCCGCACAGAGTTCCTGGTGGAACAGGCGGTGCTGCTCCTGGCTGCTCCCGGGCGCCGGTCCCGGCCGGCCGGGGAAACACCCGTCATTGTTGACCTGTGCTGCGGTTCGGGGGCCGTGGGGGCGGCGCTCGCGGAGCTGGCCGGGCCGCTGGAGCTGCACGCCGCCGACGTCGACCCGGTGGCGGTGCGCTGCGCCCGCGGCAATGTCCAGCCCCGCGGGGGAGAGGTGCACGAGGGCGACCTGTACGCTCCGCTGCCGGAACGGCTGCGCGGACGCGTCGACGTGCTGGCGGTCAATGCGCCTTATGTGCCGTCCGCGGGTATCCGGACCATGCCGCAGGAGGCCCGCCTGCATGAGCCGCGGGCCTGCCTGGATGGCGGTGCCGACGGCCTGGACGTGCAACGGCGGGTGGCCGCCGCGGCGCCGCAATGGCTGGCACCGGGCGGCCACCTGCTGATCGAAACGAGCCGTCGCCAGGCGCCGCAGACTGTGGAACTGTTCCTGCGCAACGGACTGACGGCCCGGGTGTCCGGCTCGACGGAACTGGACGCCACCGTGGTCATCGGCGCACTTGGGGATGCCGGAGCAGCGTTTGCCCCCGGCGGCACCCGGGCACTCCGCTAAGGGGTCAGTGCGACTTGCTCGGGTCGACGTTCGTGGCCGCCCCGGCCGGCGTGGCCCCGCCTTCATCGGACCAGTCCTGGCCGGTCTGGTCGCTCAGCGCGGGATCCGACTCGACGTCGGGGGCAGCGGACGCGGCGGTCCCGAGGTTGACCGTGTCCGGGTGCGTGCTGTGCGCCGGGATGCCGCCTTCCGGGGCACCCTGCGCGGTCTTGTCCGAGGCGTCCTCGTGCCGTACGGCGGAACCGATGACGGTTGCCGCGCGGCGCGCGGCCTCGGAAAGCTGGTCCGTGACTTCGGGGGCTTTGTCCTTGACTGCCTCGGCCGCGGACGTCAGCGTGTCCTGGACGGGCTTGCTTTCCCAAAGGGCTGCTGCCCGGGACTTGAGTTTTTCATAGGCTGCACGCCCGGACCGGGACCCGAGAATATAGCCAGCGACCATTCCGCTGCCGAAAAGAAGTTTGGCTTTCATGCTGTACTCCTGCTCTTTTTGACGTTCGTTGTAGGTCAAAAAAGCCGGCCCCGGGATAAATCCCGGGGCCGGCTTCAGCCGGGCTCCGTTATTAGCGGGCCGAGCGCTTGGTGATCATGCCGTAAACCAGCAGGACGATGATCGCACCGCCGATGGCCAGCAGCCAGGTCGACAGCGAGAAGAATTCGTTGATGCCCGTGTTGAAGAGCAGGCCGCCGATCCAGCCGCCCAGAATTGCTCCGACAACACCGAGCAGGAGGGTGATGAGAATGCCACCGCCCTGACGTCCCGGGAGGATGGCCTTAGCGATCGCTCCGGCGATGAGACCCAGAATCAGAAATGCGAAAAAACCCATTTTTATCGTTCCTTCTTCTTTCATAGAGGAGACACCCGGGTTGCCGGGTGCGCTTCATCCTTCTGCCTCAATACTAATCATGCTTAGTATAAAAGGGCCACTCGGAACCCGTCGGATACCCCGACAGGTGATCTATTCGTTATCAATTCGCGGTCCGTGCCGCGGGCTCATTCACCAGGCATAGTCCTCCGGTGCGGTCCGGTGGCCGGGGAAAATCTGGTCGAGGCGGGTGAGCGCCCCGGCGTCGAGTGTCACCTCGAGGGCACGGGCGGCGGCGTCGAGCTGGTCCTGCGTGCGGGGACCCACGATCGGTGCCGTCACGGCGGGCTGGTGCAGCAGCCAGGCAAGGGCCACGTCCCCGGGCGGGTGGCCCAGTTCGCCGGCAAAATCCTCGTATTGCCGGATTTGTTCCTCGTGCTTCTTGAGCGTCGCGAGGGCGCGGCCCTCGGACCTGCGGACGCCGTCGCGCTCCTGCCGCAACACGCCGCCGAGGAGGCCGCCGTGCAGGGGAGACCACGGCAGGATCCCCAGCCCGTACTCCAGGGCTGCGGGGATGACCTCCAGTTCGATGTTCCGGGTCAGCAGGTTGTAGATGGACTGTTCGCTGACCAGGCCGTTGCCGTGCCGCCGCGCGGCCGTTTCCTGGGCCCGGGCGATGTGCCAGCCGGCGAAGTTGCTGCTGCCGGCATACAGGATCTTTCCCTGCTGCACCGCGACCTCAATTGCCTGCCAGATCTCCTCCCAGGGGGTGTTCCGGTCGACATGGTGGAACTGGTAGAGGTCGATGTAGTCCGTCTGCAGCCGTTGCAGGCTCGCGTCGAGGGCGCGGCGGATGTTCAGGGCAGACAGCCTGGACTCGTTGGGCCTGTCCGTCATGGTGCCGTAGAGCTTGGTGGCGAGCACCGTCCGTTCGCGGCGCTCGCCGCCCTGGGCGAACCAGCGGCCCAGGATCTCCTCGGTCCAGCCGCGCCGGCCCGTGCCGCCGTAAACGTTGGCGGTGTCGATGAAGTTGATACCGGAATCCAGCGCCGAATCCAGGATGGAGTGGGCTTCCGGCTCCGCGGTCTGCGGGCCGAAGTTCATGGTGCCCAGGCACAGGCGCGAGACTTTCAGGCCGGAACGGCCAAGGTGCGTGTACTCCATGCTGTGGTCATTTCCCGGGTGCTTGAGGAGCTCGTCCGGCCGGACGGTTCCGGCCGGATGCCAGCGTCAGCGCTCCAGGCGGAACCCGAGCTTGATTGTCACCTGCCAGTCAGCCACCTCGCCGTTTTCCAGGTGGCCGCGGATTTCCTTCACTTCAAACCAGTCGAGGTTGCGCAGGGTCTTCGCGGCCTCGGAGATCCCGTTGCGGACGGCCGCGTCAACGCCTTCATTCGAGGTTCCGACAATTTCAGAAATGCTGTAGGTGTGATTAGACAACTTCGCTCCTGGTGATCGCCTTCGATGCCCGGCTCCGGGCCGTTCCTGCAGATTAGCCGACAGATCGCGGCTGGACTAGGGGCGGTGTGCTGGTGCCCAGGGAAGCCGCGACGGGTCCGGGCTGGGGGCGCTTGGCGGTCCGCGGGACGTCGTCGACCCCTGGCCGGATCTGGTTGATCGCCCAGGGCAAAAGGTGGTTCGTGACCCAGAGGAGGTCCCCGGCCCGGTTTTCCCGCCAGCCGCCGGACGGCAAGGGCTTGGGGCGGAGCGGCTGCAGGCCGTGGGGCACGTTCAGGGCATCCAGGACCATTGCCGCGATGGTGTGATGCCCCATCGGGGAGAAATGCAGGCGGTCCGGATCCCACATCTGCGGATCCGTGAGTTGCCGGAGTGTCCACAGATCGGCGATGACGGCGCCGTGCCGTGCCGCAATGGTCCGGAGGTTCTCGTTGAACACGGCCACCCTGCCGCGGATGTGGCCGAACAGCGGGGTGTCGCCCCAGTCCGGACCGGTGAACAGCACGATGGTCGCACCGGTGGCGGTGAGCAGGCCCACGGCGTCGTCGAGGGAGGCGGCCAGCCGGTCCAGGTCGCTCCAGTGGAAAACAAGGTCGTTGCCGCCGGCCGAGAGTGTGACCAGATCGGGCTTGAGCTCGATCGCCGGCCCCAGCTGCTGCTCCAGGATCTGGCGTATCACGAGCCCGCTGACGGCGAGGTTGGCGTAGCCGAAGTCCCCGTGTCCCTCGCTGAGTTCCTCGGCAACGCGGTCCGCCCAGCCCCTGAAGCCACCGGGACTGCGCGGTTCAGGGTCCCCGATCCCCGCGGTGAACGAGTCTCCCAGGGCGACGTACCGGCCCCAGCGGCTTGCGTTGCCGGTCCGCGCGGTATCAGCCGTTGCGCGGACTGCGGTGCGGCCCGCGGCGCGGACTGTGGCGTCGGTCCACCCGGCGCCAGGATCTAAGAAACGGGCGGCGTTCACATCCCAGAAATACACCGGGATCCGGGGCTCCGGTAGGTACTTTGGTCCCGTCCGCCGCGAGGCGGCTGCTGGCGGGCAGCCCTAGGCGGAGTGCTCCTCCAGGACGTAGTTCTTGAGGTCGTCCAGCGTCTGCTGCATGTGCGCGTCCATGGCGTCGCGGGCGCGGTGCGGTTCCCGGGAAGCCAGGGCGTCCGCGATCTGCTGGTGGTGCCAGATCGCATGCTCCTGGATGTCCGGGACCTTGGAGGTTTCGGTGCGGCGCCGCTCCAGGATCCGGTGCAGGGGCTCGAACAGGACGGCGGCAAACACGTTCTCGGACGCCTTGAGGATGAGGTCGTGGAACGCCAGGTCCGCCTCCACAAACGCCGCCACATCGTTGCTGCCGTGCGCGCTCCGCATGGCGGCGATGTGCCCGTAGAGGCGTTCGAGGTCGGCCTCGCCGATCCTCGCCGCGGCCAGCTCGCAGGCGCCGCTTTCCAGCATCCGGCGGAGTTCGATCAGCTGGACGGCCGCAGAGGCATCGTCTTTTCCCTCTGAGGCTGCCCGCAGCACGGCCTCCAGGGATGCCCAGCGGTTCAGCGGGTTCACGAAGGTGCCCCGGCCGCGCTCCACGCTGAGGATCCGCTGGGCCTCGAGGGTCTTCATCGCCTCGCGCACCGTCATGCGGCTGACTTCGTGCCGGGCGCTCAGTTCGAGCTCGCCGGGGACACTCGTTCCCGGCGGAAACTCGCCGGCAATGATCCGGTCCAGCAGCTCGTCCGCCACTACCCCGACCAACGATTTCCTAGCCAATATTCCCCGTCCAGCGACTTGGTCTTGCGTGATGATCCTGCTCGGAGCACAGTCTACTTGCGCGCCTTTGTGCCTTATGACACACTATCACTCGGACATAAGATGTCAGACATCTTACAAATATCTCGACTGCGGACCTGCCGCAGATCAACACACACAATGGAGTGCAAAGTGCCCCTTGAAGCAGATGTGCTCGCCGCCTTCCCGGCCGAGGTACAGATCCCCGCCCGCCTGGTGGCCAGCAGCGTGGCCGCCTCATCCCAGGACGTGCCGCGGATCCTGGTTGTCCTCGACGACGACCCCACCGGCACGCAGTCCGTCGCGAACCTGCCCGTGCTGACCCGCTGGGAGCCGGCCGACTTCGCCTGGGCCTTCGCCCACGAGATCGACGGCCAGCGCCCCCGGGCCGTCTACGTACTCACGAACACCCGCAGCCTGGACCCGGCCGAAGCCGCGGCCCGCAACGAGGAAGTCGTCCGGAACGCGCTCGCGGCAGCCGCCGCGGGACCGGACGGTGCCGGTGCCGGGCTCCACCTGAGCTTCGTCAGCCGCAGCGACTCCACCCTCCGCGGCCACTACCCCCTGGAACCCGACGTCATCGCCGCCACGGTCGCCGCAGTCAGCGGCGAAGCAACCGACGGCGTCGTGATCGTCCCCGCGTTCCCCGACGCCGGCCGCGTCACCATCGGCGGCGTGCACTACATGCGCGGCACCGGTGAGGACGCCGGCACACTCACCCCCGTCGCCGAGACGGAATTCGCCAAGGACGCCAGCTTCGGGTTCGCCAATTCCGAGATGGCCAAGTACGTGGAGGAGAAGTCCCAGGGCCGCTTCGCCGCAGACTCGGTGATCGTGCTGGACCTGAACATCATCCGCGCCGGTGCCGCCCGGGACGGCGTCTCCGCTGACCCGGCCGTCTCCGCCGCGGCGATCGCCGACGCCATCGGCGCGGCCACGGAATCCACCCCGATCGTCGCGGACATCGTCACCGAAAACGACCTCCGGGCGCTTGCCCTCGGCCTGGAAGAAGCCGAACGCCGCGGCAAGAAGCTCCTCTACCGCGTCGGCCCGCCGTTCGTCCGCGCCCGGATCGGCCAGGAGATCCGCTCCGAACTCAGCGGCGAGGAAGCCTACGCCGGCAACACCCCGTCGGAGGCCGGCGGCCTGATCGTCGTCGGCTCGCATGTCGGCGTCACGACCCGCCAGCTCAAGGTCCTCACCGAGCGGCACAGCGCCGCCCGGATCGTGGAAATCGACGTCGAGGAACTGCTCGGCGACAACGCCGAGGCCCACCTGGACCGGACCGTCGACACGGTTGTCGATGCCCTGCACGGCGGCGACGTCATCGTCCACACCAGCCGCCTGCTCATCAAGACCGACGACGCCGCAGCGAGCCTGCGGATCGCGCGCACCGTCTCGGCCGCCGTCGTCGCCGTCGTGAACCGCACGCTCAAGACGTTCCCGCCGCGGTTCGTCATCGCCAAGGGCGGCATCACGTCCTCGGATGTCGCCGCCCACGGGCTGGAGATCCGGCACGGGATCGTCCGCGGACCCATGCTGCCGGGCATCGTGAGCCTCTGGGAACCGGTGGACGGGCCCGCGAAGGGCATCCCGTACATCGTCTTCGCCGGCAACGTCGGCGACGACGAGTCCCTGGCCGAGGTCACCCGCAAACTCAGCAACACCTTCTAACCGCACGCCTTCCAGCACACGCCCTCAACGGAGAAAACCATGACCGCACAGTACACAGTCACCGTCCTCGGCCTTGGCGCCATGGGCCTGCCGATGGCCACCCGCCTTGCCACCGAGCTGACCGTCCACGGCTTCGACATCGCCGAGCCGCGGCTGAAGCTCGCCGAAGAGGCCGGCATCCGGACCTTCACCTCCGCCCGGGAAGCCGCCGAGGGCGCCGACGCCCTGCTGCTCGCCGTGCGCAACGGCGAACAGCTCGACGACGTCCTCTTCGGCGAGAACGGCGTCGCCTCCGTGCTGAAGCCGGGCGCCGTCGTGATCCTCGGCAGCACCGTGGGCACCGAAGCCATCCCGGCCACCGTCGCCCGCCTCGCAGGATTCGACGTGGCACTGGTGGACGCGCCGCTCTCCGGCGGGCCCAAGCGCGCCGGCGAGGGCGACCTGCTGATCGTCGTCGGCGCCGACCCGGCCGCCCTGGAAACCGCACGTCCGGTCCTGGAGCTGCTCGCCTCCACCCTCACGGTGGTCGGCGACAAGCCCGGCGACGGCCAGGCCCTCAAGACCGTCAACCAGCTGCTGTGCGGCATCCACATCGCCGCAGCCGCCGAGGCCATGGCCCTCGCGGACGCCCTCGGCCTCGACCAGGCCAAGACCCTCGCCGCGCTCGAGGCCGGCGCAGCGGGCTCCTTCATGCTCTCCAACCGCGGCCCGCGGATCCTGGAGGCGTACACGGAAGGCGGCGCGGAGGTCCTCAGCCGGCTGGACATCTTCGTCAAGGACATGGGCATCGTCGGCAAGGCCACCCGCGCCGCCGGCCTTGCCGCCCCCGTGGCCGCCGCCGCCGAGCAGCTCTACCTCCTCGGCCAGGCCCAGGGACTCGCCGCCGCCGACGACTCCGCCGTCATCAAGGTCATCGCCCCCACCAAGCGCACCGCCTGACCGCCACTGAAACCCCCGACGACGGCGGTCCCCCCTCCGCCGTCGCCGGGCCCCTCCCTCCCCTGATCCGCCACTTTCACCTCACGGTTGACGCGTCGGACGACTTTCCTGTCAAAGGAGACACCCCTTCATGACCCCCCTGCTCAACTCCCTGATGGTGCGCGCCGCAGACGCGCCCGTCATCAAGCCCGCCGTGGAGCTGGGAACTCCGCTGCTGCTGACCATCGCCGCCGCCGGCGTAGCCCTGCTTCTGCTGATGATCATCCGCTACAAGATCCAGGCCTTCGTGGCCCTGCTGACCGTCAGCATCCTGGTGGCCGTGGCCGCCCGGATCCCGCTCAAGGACGTCTTCACCGTGGTGGCCAACGGCGTCGGCGGAACCATGGGCAAGGTCGCCCTCCTGATCGCCCTCGGCGCCATACTGGGCCGGATGATCGAGGTCTCCGGCGGTGTGCAGTCCCTCGCGGCGCACTTCACCGCCAAGCTCGGCGCCCGGCGGGTGGCCGTGGCCCTCACCGCCGTCGGCTTCCTCGTGGCCATCCCGGTGTTCTTCGAGGTGGGCATCATCGTGCTGGTGCCGATCGTCTACGCCTTCGCGAAAATCGCCAACGTGCACCCGGTCAAGTTCGGCCTCCCCATGGCCGGCATCATGCTCTCCATCCACGTGGCTGTCCCGCCGCACCCGGGCATCGTCGCCGGCGCCGGGGTGTTCGGCGCCGACATCGGCCTGATCACCCTCATCTCGCTGCTCATCTGCATCCCGCTGGGCTTCCTGTCCTACTGGGTTGCCAGCATCATGAACAACAGGGAATACGAGCTGCTGCCTGCCGTCAAAGCCCAGGTGGACGAGTACGGAACAGACTCCCTGGTGCGCGTCGGCCACGACGGTCCGGGTGCCCTCGCCGTTGCCCCGCCGCGTCCGGCCCTGATCATCTTCCTCATCGCCGCCCCGATCGTGCAGATCCTGGTCGGCACCCTGGGCACGCTCACCATTCCCAAGGACAACGGCTGGTACGGCCTGGCCGCCTTCATCGGCAACCCGTTCTTCGCCCTGCTGGTGGCCGTGGCACTCTCCTTCTTCCTGCTTGCCGTCCGCCGCAACTGGTCACTGAAGGAAACCGGCGAAATCTTCGAAGGCGCGCTGCCTCCCATCGCGTCCATCCTGATGGTCGTTGCGGCCGGCGGGGTGTTCGGCGAAGTCCTGCGGACCTCGGGCATCGGCGCCGCACTGTCCCAGACGCTGGACCACCTGGGCCTGCCGGTCATCGTGCTTGGCTTCATCATTTCCCTGGCCCTCCGCGCCGCGCAGGGCTCAGCCACCGTCGCGATCGTCACCACCACCGGCCTGCTGACCTCCGCCGTTGCCGGCGGCGGCTACTCGCCGGCCCAGATCGCCGTGATCGTCATCGCGATCGGCTTCGGCGCCCTCGGCCTGTCCCACGTGACCGACGCCGGCTTCTGGACCGTCGTGCGCTACTACGGACTGACCGTCTCCGACGGCCTCAGGACCTGGACGGTGCTGACGACCATTCTCGGGCTCGCCGGCTTCGCGCTGACGTTCGTCGCCTGGATCCTGGTGGGGGGCCTGAGCGCCTGATGCGTACCCGACTCGATCACCTGGTGGCCTCGGCCCTGCAGCAGGGCTCCGCTGTCCCTGCCTTCACCTGCTACGACTTCACCACGGCACTCGCCGTGGTGGGCGCGGCCGAGGACGCCGGCCGCGGCGCCATCCTGCTGGTGGCGCCCAAGACGGCGGGCACACCCAACGGCCTGCGGCTGATCGCCGCCCTCCGCGGGCTCGCCGACACCGCCGCCGTCCCGATCGCCGTGCAGCTCGACCATGCCGGGGATCCGCAGCTGATCGCCGACGCCGTCGCCGCCGGCGCGGACTCCGTGCTGGTGGACGGCTCATCGCTGCCGTACGAGGAGAACATCGCGCTGGTCCGGTCCGTCCGGGCGGCCCTCGACGGACAGGGTCATGCCGACGTCGTCCTCGAGGCCGAACTCGGCGGCATCGCTGGGGACGAGGACCGCGCCTTCGAAGCCGACGCCGCAGGCAGCGAACCCGTGGCGGGCACCGCCGGCCTCACGGACTCCGCCCAGGTGGAGGACTTCGTGGCGCGGACCGGCGCGCAGCTGCTGGCCGTGGCCGTGGGCAACGTGCACGGCAAGTACCAGGGGGAGCCAAGGCTCCGCTGGGACGTGCTGCAGGACATCGCCGTCCGGACCCGCGTGCCGCTCGTGCTGCACGGCGCCTCGGGGATTCCGCCGGAGGAGCTGGTCAAGGCCGCTGCCATGAACGTCGGCAAGGTCAACTTCAACACCGAGCTCCGCACCGGGGTGCTGGCCGTGCTGGAGGAGCAGACCGCAGCCCACCGCGCCGACGGCGAGAACCTGCTGGCCCTGCTGGGCCGCTGGGACACCGCGGCAAGGGACTTCGCCGCGACGGCACTGCGCACGCTCTCACGCTGACGCCATAGGAAAGCGGAACCGGCGGACGGGGAGGCTAGGATCAGACGATGATCCTGGCCTCCCTCGTTTTTGCCGTCATCGCGGCGCTGCTGCACGTCTACATCTTCACCATGGAGTCGATCACCTGGACGCGGCCCGCGACCTGGAAGCGGTTCGGCATCACCTCGCAGGCCGACGCCGAGACCACAAGGCCGCTGGCCTACAACCAGGGCTTCTACAACCTGTTCCTCGCCGTGGGCGCCCTGGCCGGGATTGTGGCGGTCGCCCTCGGCCACCCCGCCGTCGGCTGGACCCTGGTCTTCAGCAGCTGCGGCTCGATGCTCCTGGCCTCGATGGTGCTGGCCCTGAGCGGACGCAAGTACCTCCGCGCGGCCGCCACGCAGGGCGCGACGCCGCTGATCGCCGTCGTGCTCGGCGCGCTGGGGCTGCTGGCAGCCTGACGCCGCGCCGGGCTGCCCGGGGTTTTCCCGCCGGCGCCGGCTGGGGCAGGCTGTTGTCCCCGCCCCGGACTGGGCCGACAATGGAGGCAGCGCAACGGCTTATCCCCGCGCCATAGCGGTTGGGATGCACACCGCCGCACGTTCCTAAGGGGCGCAGTGGTTCCAGAGCAGGGGTCAGGCAGCGGCCCGGAAGAGACGCCGGACCGGGACCTGGTGATCGATGTCGCCAGGTTCGTTTGCCTTGCGCTGGTGGTCATCGGGCACACCATGATGCTCAGTCCCGAGCTGCATCCGGACGGCACCGTGACGTCGGAGAACACCCTCGGCAACCAGCACTGGTTCGAGCCCGTCGTCTGGGTCCTGCAGATCATGCCGCTGTTCTTCGTGGCCGGGGGGATCACCGGGCTGCAGTCGTGGCGGAGGCTCCGGGCCCGGGGCGGCACCGCGGTCGACTTCGGCCAGTCGCGCCTGCTGCGCCTGATCCGGCCGGCCTCCGTCCTGCTGGCGGTGATGTTCGCCGGGCTCTGGGCGGCACGCCTGGCGGGGGTGGACGCGCAGGTCATCCAGCTGCTGGCCGCGGGGCGGGGATGCCGCTCTGGTTCCTCGCCGCCTACCTCGCGGCGCAGCTGAACCTGCCGATGCTCGCCGGCCTGCACGCCCGGGCGCCCTGGCTGACCCTCGCCGGGCTCACCGCCGCTGGTCATGCCGGTGGACTGCCTGCGCGGGGTGCTCCCGCCGCTGGCCTACGCCAACATGATCTTCCTCTGGTGCGCCGTGCAGCAGCTCGGGTTCATCGTGGCGGACGGCGGACTGCTGCGCCTCGGCCGCCCGGCGCTGGTGGGCATCATTGCGGGCAGCAACCTGGTGCTCGGGCTGCTCGTCGCACTGGGCCTGTACCCCGGGAACATGCTGGTGAACCTCAACCCGCCGAACCTGAGCCTGCTCTTCCTGGCCGTTTCACAGGTGGCCGCGCTGCAGCTCTTCCGGCCCGGGCTGGGCCGGATCGCGTCCCTGGCCGGGGTGCAGCGGGTGCTGGCGGTGGTCGGCCGGCGCTCGATGACCGTCTACCTCTGGCACCTGCCCCTGCTCGCGGCCATGTCCGGGCTGCTGCTGCTCACCGACGTCCCCCGGCCGGCCGGCGGGACACCGGCCTGGTGGTGGAGCCGGCCGCTCGTGCTGCTGGCCGTTGTTGTCCTGCTGCTCCCCGTGCTGGCGCTCTTCGGTCGGCTGGAGGAGCGTCCGACGTCGGCCGGCCACCCGCGCAAGCGACCGGCCGCAGCGGTGCTGACGGCCGCCGTCGTCGTGTTCCTTCCGGTCGCCGATGCCGCCGTTAACGGACTCACCCTGGAACTCCTCGGCGGGGGAGCGGCGTGTTTTGCGCTGGCAGTCCTGCTGCTTGGCCGGGTGCCGGCCCGGGGCGGCGTGGCGGCGGCCGCCTACCGACCGGACGGGCCATTGCCACGCCCGCCATTAAGTGCCAATGTCGAACCATGACGGAGAACTCGGCAGCCACTGAAGACACGTTCAGCCCGGACGTCTCCACCACCCGCAACGATGCCCTGCACCGCTACGAGCTGCATGTCGGAGGCAAGCTCGCTGTCCAGATCCGGTTCATCGACGAACCCGGCCACGTGGACTTCATCCACACGGACACAGCGGAACAGTTCCAGGGCAGGGGGCTCGCCAAAGTGCTGGCCCACTTCGCCCTCGACGACGTGGTGGCGGCAGGGAAGAGGATCATCCCGAACTGCCCGTTTATGTACCGGTACCTCCGCAAGCACGACTCCTACAACCAGGGCGTCGACTGGCCGGAGCAGCCCCCGGCGGGAGCCTGACCCCGGGTTGGGGCGTTCCCGGACAAACTCCGACGCCGGCCGGGTTGTGAGCGGGACTACAACCTCGTAAGGTTTGAGCAGAGTTATGCAGTTGGCTCTTGGCCGTGTCCTTTGGAGAACCCCATGACCCATAAACTGCGTGTGCTTGTCCGTGTGGACGTCGATCCCGGACAAGTGAACCTCGAAGTCACCGGTTGCCTGACCCAATCCGATTTCCCCGCCCTGCTCCACATCCTGCGCCGGGCAGGGCGCCTGGGCGCCGGATCGGACGTCCGCGTGGACCTCCACGGCGCAACCCACCTGGACCCCGAGATGCTGCTGCAGCTGCGCGGCATCGCAGAAGCCAGCGCCGGCCAGGCCGGAACCGGGCAGCCGCCCGTCACGCTTGACGAACCCGCGGAGCTGCCCATCTGCCTGCTGCACGTGGGCTCCGACAGCAAGGTCCTCGCGGGCCTCGAGGGCGAGGCGGCTGCTTTTCCGCTGGTCGAACTTGGGCGCGGCGACCGCCCGGCCGGCGCCGAGGGCACGCCGCTGGCTTCCGGGATTGACGAGGCGTGCCTCCCCCTTCCGGCCGAGCTGCCCAGCATCAACGGGCTGGAGATCGCGGACTACTTCGAGGGCACCATGGACCCGGCGGCCACGGTCCGTGCACTCTCCGACGCGGCCCTCGGCCAGCTGGCCGACGCGCTGTACCGCCACTTGGACACCAGCAGCCCCTCCTTCGGCGCGCACACCTGGTACGAGCTGGCCGCGGAAGAGCTGCAGAACCGGCACCAGGCGGTGGCGGGCCCGGCGGAAGACGAACTGGCTGCCGGACCGGGCGGGGCCTGACGGCCCGGCCTTGCCCGCCTAGGCTGTCGCTATGACTACTTCCGCCGGAACACACACGTACACCACCGCCCTGGTCACCGGCGCAACCGCGGGCCTCGGCGCGGAGTTCGCCCGCCAGCTCGCCGAGCAGGGCCACCACCTGGTGCTCGTGGCCCGCGACCGCGCCAGGCTCCAGGCCACGGCGGAGGAACTGGAACGCCGCTACAGCGTCCGCGCCGAAGTGCTCGCCGCGGACCTCGTGGACGACGCGGGCGTGGCCGCCGTCGTCGCACGGCTCTCAGACCCGACACGGCCGGTGGAAATCCTGGTCAACAACGCGGGCATCGGGCTGCTCCATTCCTTCGCGGAGAACGACATTGCCGACGAGAAGCGGCACCTCAAGCTGCATGTTGAAACCGCCATGGAGCTCTCCCACGCCGCGCTGCAGGGCATGCTTGCCCGGCGCTCCGGCCGGATCATCAACGTCGCCAGCGTGGCGGCATTCCTGCCCCGCGAAACCTATTCCGCGGCCAAAGCGTGGCTGGTGAGCTTCTCCCGCTGGGCCAACCTCGCCTATTCCCAGCGCGGCGTCAAGGTCACGGCGGTCTGCCCCGGCTTCACGCACACCGAGTTCCACGAGCGCATGGGGATGGACAAGACGGTAACCCCGCGCTGGATGTGGCTGCAGGCAGAAAGGGTGGTCCGTGAGGGCCTGGCCGACAACGAGCGCGGCAAGGCCGTGTCCATCCCGAGCAAGCGCTACAAGGTGCTCACGGCGGTGACCCGCGTCCTCCCGGCCAGGTTGGTGGCGGGGCCGCCCCGCCGCGCCAAGTAGGCCGGCGCCGCGGTGGCGGTGCCGGGAGGGGCCGTGGGATCACGGCGCGTCGTCGGTGATGCGGACGGCCAGCAGGCACGTCGTCAGCCCGTCCAGGGTGTCGAGGCGGACGTTCAACAGCCGCGACATCAGGGCCAGCCGCTTGCTCAGCGTATTCCGGTGGATGTACAGGGTCTGGCAGGCCCGGGACGGCTGGGCGTCGTGGTCGAGGTACGCCCGCAGCGTGGGCAGCAGCCGGCCATTGTTGGCGCTGTCGTAGGCCAGGAGCGGCGCCAGCAGATTCTCCGCAGCAGCATGGGCGCCGCTTCCTGCGGTCGCCACCACAAGGGACTCGATACTCATCGGCGCCGCAATAGTGGGGTCGCCGACCTGACGGACCAGCCGCTGCGCATGGGCCAGTCCCAGCCTCAGCTCATCCACACTGCGCAGCGGGCCCCTGATGACAAGGGGCAGCCCGGGAACTATCCGCCGGAATGAGTCGAACAGCCGGTCCGGGATCACTTCCCAATCCGCGGCGGTGTCCGTCCGGGCCTGCGCGAGGGCGTAAAACGAGCCGCGGTACGTAAAAATGTGGGCGTTGTTCAGGTGCTCCTGCACCGCCAGCCGAATCCGCCAGGCGTGCGGGAGCTGGGCTTTCTGCGGTTCGGCGACCACCAGGAACGTGGGGGCGTGCGGGTCCAGGCCCGTGGCGCGGAAAGTCCGGGTGAGCTCCTTCAAAGCCACGCCCTGCCAGTCCTCCAGCTGCACCATCAGGCGCTCCAGCTTGGTTTGATGCGGTGCGCTCGCCTTGAACGCACTGTTGAGCTGCATTGCCAGAATGGACGACGCCGGCCCGATCAGGGTGGCCAGCGGCTCCCCGGTTGTCCCGCCCCGGACGACGAGCTGGAAATGTTCCGTGCCGCCGGTGGGCAGCGCGAAGCTGGCCCCGGCGGTGCCCCGTTCAGCAGGCCGGAGGTCCTCCGCTGCCCAGCGGGAGCTGGCCGGCCAGGAACTGATCAGGGCGCCGGTGGTGTCAAAGATGGCGCATTGCCCCTCCGCCGCGGCGGCCACCTCCGCCAGCACCGCCCGGAGCGATCCGCCGGACCGGGCCGCCTTCGCGCACCTGTCCGCGAGTTCCCATGACTGCCGGGTCAGGGCGAACCGTTCGGCTTCGAGGACGCTCGTGACAAAGCGCTGCAGCTGCAGGGCAGGAACGACGCTGGGAACCTCCAGCAGGGGAATCCCGTGGGACTTGGCCGCCTCCACCAGGGGTGTGGGAATGAGCCGGTGCGCCACCCCCGTGACGAAGGCGATGGCGCAGACGGGGACGCCGGCGAGCCGCTCCACATACGCGTCCCACGTCCGTTGGTCGAAGAAGTTGAAGCCGATTCCGTGCGTGATGAGCAGGCAGTTGGTGCCGAGGAAGGGGGTGGGGTCCAGGAACTCCGCCGGAGCGCTGTAGCTGATGGACGTCGCCAGACTCTTCGCCGTCGAGGGCGTGTGCAGCCTGAGCTGGAGCGAGTCCTCCGCCAGCAGATCCGAGACTCTCATCGTGCCCTCCCGGTGCGCCGCCACCCTGACATGGGGTGTGCAGACTGCACACCTGCATTCAAAGTTAGTGGACATCTGCCCACTATGTAAGGTGTGGGGCAGTCCCTAATGTTGAACGCATGAACAATGTTAATGTGGGCAATGTCACAGCTGCCGCCGAGACAAAAAGCATCGAGATTAATTCGGACATGGGCGAAGCGTTCGGGCTGCACAGCTTCGGCAATGACCTGGCGCTGATGGAAATCATCGATGTGGCCAACGTGGCCTGCGGTTTCCACGCCGGAGACCCTGACACCATGGAAGAAACCGTGGCCGCAGCCAAGGAGCACGGCGTGCGGATCGGCGCACACCCTGGACTGCCGGATCTGACCGGCTTCGGGCGCCGGGAAATGAAACTGACCCCGCCGGAAGTCGAGTCCATCATCCTCTACCAGACGGGCGCGCTGGTGGGCTTCCTGAAAAAGGCCGGGGTGGAACTTAACCACATCAAACCCCACGGTTCCTTGTACGGGATGCTCTCCCGGGACCCCGAGCTCATGCGGTCCGCCGCGAAGGTCGCCGCGCTGTACGGGGTTCCGATCTTCGGGCTCGCCGGCACAGCGCACGAAAGCGTCTGCGCGGAAATGGGGGTGCCCTTCGTCGCCGAACTCTACGTGGACCTGAACTACAACCCCGCCGGCCAGCTGATCATCCAGCGCCGGCCCGAGGCCACGGACCCCGCCAAGGCCGCCGAACGGGTGCGCCGCGTCCTCGAAGACGGCCTGGTGGAAACCTCCGACGGCTCAACGGTGAGCATCGACTTCACCAGCATCTGCGTCCACTCCGATGCCGCCAATTCGCCGGCCGTGGCGCAAGCCGTGCGGTCTGCCCTCGGCGGACGGTAGCCAACGGCCTGTCATGCACTGCCCATTCCACCGCAACTGAAAGGCACACCATGTCTCACCAAATCACCTCGCCCCTTCCCGGAGTGTTCTACCGCAAGCCCGGCCCCGACAAGGATCCCTACGTGCAGGAAGGCGACCACGTCGAGGCGGGCCAGACGATCGGCGTCGTCGAAATCATGAAGCAGTTCAGTGAAGTCAAGACCGAAGTGTCCGGGAAACTGGTCAAGTTTGAAGTGTCGGATTCGGGCACGGTCAATCCGGGTGACGTGATTGCAGTGATCGAGGAAAAACCATGAAGAAACTGCTAATAGCCAACAGGGGGGAGATCGCAGTACGGATTATCCGGACAGCACGTGAACTGGGGATCCACACCGTGGTGGTGGCCAGCGAACCCGACGTCGACGGGCTGGCGGCCCGCCTCGCGGACGAACATGCGGTCATCGGCCCCGCGCCCGCCAGCCAAAGCTACCTGGACCACGGCGCGGTCCTCAAAGCGGCGGCCGACTTCGGCTGCGACGCGGTGCACCCCGGCTACGGGTTCCTGTCCGAGAACGCCGCATTTGCCCGGGCCGTCATAGAGGCCGGGATCACCTGGGTGGGCCCGTCCCCGGAAGCCATCGAGCTGATGGGGGACAAGGCCCAGGCCAGGAAAGCGGCCGAGGCGGCGGGAGTACCCACCCTGCGCGGCACGCATGGGGAAGCCCCCACCGGCGACGCCCTCCTGGAGATCGCCGCAGAGATCGGCTACCCGCTGGTGGTCAAGGCAGCCGCCGGCGGCGGCGGGCGCGGAATCCGGCTCGTGACGCGTGCGGAAGATCTGGCCTCCACGGTCGAAGTGGCGCAGGCCGAAGCGGCCGCGGCGTTCGGCAGCGCCGCCGTCTACCTGGAGAAATTCGTGGAACGGGCCCGGCACGTCGAGGTCCAGGTCCTCGGGGACGGCACCAACGTCATCCACCTCGGGGACAGGGACTGCTCCATGCAGCGCAGGCAGCAGAAGATCCTGGAGGAAGCGCCCGCCCCGGACTTGCCGGACGACGTCCGCCGGCACATGCTGGAGTCGTCGGTGGAGCTCGCCCGGCAGTGTCGCTACAAGGGCCTGGGCACGGTCGAATTCCTGTACGACGCGGTCAACCACGAGGTCTCCTTCATCGAGATGAACACCCGTCTCCAGGTGGAGCACCCCGTCACCGAAATGGTCACCGGCCTGGACCTGGTCCGGGAACAGCTGCTGATTGCTGCCGGGGAACCGCTCCGGATGCGCCAGGAAGACGTTGTCTTCCGCGGGCATGCCTTCGAATTCCGGCTCAACGCCGAAGACCCGTCCAAGGGCTTTATGCCCAGTCCGGGGCTACTGGAACGCCTCGACTGGCCGGGCGGGCCCGGTGTCCGCATCGACTCCGGATTCGTCGCCGGATCCACGGTGATGCCGTTCTACGACTCGCTCCTGGCGAAGATCATCGTCTGGGACGAAACCCGGGATGAGGCAATCGGCCGGTCCATCCGCGCCCTCGACGAGATCACGATCGAAGGAGTCTCGACAACCATCCCGCTGCTCAGCGCCGTCCTGCACCGGCCGGAGCTGAAATCGGTGGAGCACCACACCAAGTTCATCGAAACCTGCCCGGAGATCCTGGGGGACCTGTCATGAGCGATGCCCTGAGCGCCGACTCACTGAAAGGCACGGCGCGCTACACGTGGGGTGGTGACGAGTTCCTCTTCGTGGAGATCTCCGAGGCGATGAGCCTGGCCGCGAACTTCAAATCCAACTCGATGGCCACCAGGCTCGGCGGCAGGGAGCTGGCCGGCGTAACCGAAATCTGCCCGGCCAACGCGTCGCTGCTGGTCCGTTTCGCCCCCGATGTACTGGACGCCGCGGAGCTGGAAGCCGCCATGCGGGAGATCGAAGGCGAGGTGGACAACACCTCCCATCCGGTGCTGAACACCCGGCTGATCGAAGTGCCGGTCTGGTACGACGACCCGTACACGCGGGAGACCGGTGCCCGCTTCCGCACCGGCCACCAGCGGCCCGATGGGACCGACTTGGACTTCGCGGCCGAGGTCAACAACCTCCAGGGAGCCGATGAGTTCATCCGGCGGCACCACAGCAGCCCCTGGCTGGTCTCCATGGTCGGGTTCGTCGCCGGGCTGCCCTTTATGTTCCAGATGGTGCCCCGCGAGCAACAGCTGGAGGTGCCGAAGTACCTCAGCCCGCGCACCGACACGCCGCCCCTCACGGTCGGCCACGGCGGCTGCTTCGCCTGCATCTATTCCGTCCGCGGCGCCGGCGGCTACCAGATGTTCGGCATCGCGGCGGCTCCGATCTTCGACCCTGCACAGTCCCTGGCCGACTTCAAGGACTTCATGGTGTTCTTCAAACCCGGCGACATCGTCAAGTTCCGCCCGGTCACCGAGGACGAATACAAGGGCATCAAGGACGAGGTGGAAGCGGGCACGTACGTCTACAAGCAGGTGCCGGTCACCTTCGACCTGGCCGAGGCCCTCGGCGACCCCGAGAGCTACAACACCAAGCTATTGGAGAACCTCAATGACTCTTGAGATCTTGGAACCCGGCCTGTCAACGACGGTCCAGGACCGGGGCAGATTCGGCCACTACAACGTGGGAATCCCGCAAGGCGGCTCCATGGACCAGCTCTCCGCGGAGATCGTGAATGCCCTGGTGGGCAACAGCGCCGAGGAAGCGGTGCTCGAATGCACCTACCTGGGCCCGAAATTCCGTACTTCCGCCCCCGCGGTGATCGCCGTGGGAGGCGCCCCGGTGGACGTCAAAGTCAACGGAACCGCGGCCCCGCAATGGGAAGCCATTGAATTGGCCGCGGGGGACGAGGTCGCCTTCGGCTTCCTCCAGGGCGGCACCCGCTACTACGTGGCAGTCCGGGGCGGCATCGACGTCCCCGTGGTGCTCGGCAGCCGCTCCACCTATGCCCTGGGTGCCCTGGGCGGCTATTTGGGCCGCAAGCTCGCTGCCGGGGACGAGATCCCGGTTGGCGACACTCCGGCCGGGGACGTCCTGGCCGGCATCGCCCCGGAACTGCGGCCGGCTTTTCCGGCCGAAACACAGATCAGGGTCCTGCTGGGCCTCTACGACCACCGGCTGACCGAGTCCGGGCTCGCGACGCTGCTGGATTCGACCTGGACCCTCACCCCGGTGGCTGACAGGACCGGCCTGCGCTACGGCGGGCCGGAGATCGAATGGAAGGAGCGGGAGCAGCCGTTCGGCGCCGGTTCCGATCCCTCCAACATTGTCGACGCCGGCTACGCCGTGGGCTCCATCCAGATCCCCGGCGGCAAGGAGCCGATTGTCCTGCACCGCGACGCCGTTTCCGGGGGAGGCTACGCCATGGTCGCCACCGTCATCAGCGCGGACATGGACCTGCTGGCCCGCAGCGCCCCCGGAACCAGGACGCGTTTCGTGGCCGTGACCATGGAGGAGGCCGTCGCGGCCCGGGCGGAAGGAAAAGCCCTCCGCCGGTCCATCTGGGGATAACCAACAACCCGAAGCCTCGTGGCTCCCGCCACCGGTTCCACAACCGCATCACTACAACACCAGAGGTGTCGCTTTGTCGTACTCAAATCTAGTAATGCCCGCGGATCAGCGGGTCGGTAAATGGTCGCTGACCATGGCGTGGTGGGCGCTGTTCTCGGCCATGTTCTGGATCTACGTGGCCGTCGCCTCGGCCGGTGCCGTGGGGGTACCGAACACCATCATCGGCATGGTCCTCACCATCGCCACCTACGGGATCATCAACCTGGTGCTCTCGCGCTACGCCGCCCGGACCGGACTGACGGTGAGCGTCTTCTCCCGGACCCTGTTCGGGCTGCTGGGCTCGGCCCTCGCGTCACTGATCTTCGCGGCGACGGCCATCTATTACGCCGTCTTTGAAGGTTCCATCATCGCCGTCGCGTTCCACGAGTACTTCGGCGGCAACCTGGTGTTCTGGTACGCCGCGGTGGTGGTTTATGCCATTCCCTTGGCTGTCGGCGGCGTCCAGCACTGGCTGGACCGGCTCAACGGCTTCCTGCTGCCGTTCTACTTCGCCGGTCTCATTGCCGTGGTCATCGCCGCGACGGTCATCAAGGGTGTGCCCACCAACTGGATCGGCGAGGCCGCGGCCAGCTCCGCGCTGCCGGGCTGGCTGACGTCCTACCTGATCTACATGGGTGTCTACATCATGATGATGTACACCTTCGACTACGCCCGGATGGGCAAACGCGAGGACCGGAGATTCCTGGGCAGCATCACGTTCGGCTGGGTGTTCTATGCCTTCACGTTCGGACTGAACGGCCTCGTGGGCATCTACATCATGAGCGCCTGGGGCCTGGAAGCCTCCGAGACGGGCGTGGTCACGGCGTTCATCTCATCGCTGGGAATCTGGGGTGTGCTGGTCATATTCATCTCGCAGACCCGCATCAACACGGCCAACTATTTCCTGGCGTCGACAAACCTCTCTGCCTTCGCCCACCGCGTCTTCGGCCTGAACCTGCCGCGTTTTGTGTGGGTGATCGTTTCCGGCGTGCTGGCCTTCCTGCTGATGCTCACGGACGTGCTGAGCTACCTGCTGAAGGCCCTCGCATGGCAGGGGGTCTTCGTCACGGCCTGGGTGGCGATCGCGCTGACGTACATCGCCATCAACTGGAAAGAGGAGCGGTACTTCCCGGAAGTGCGGCCGGGCCGGCTGAAGCCGGTCACCGCCGGAGCCATCGCCTGGGTGGTGGCCTCCGCGACCGGCATCCTGTTGACCGAGCAGACAGTGCTGCCGGTGGTCTCGCAGCTGACACCGCTGATCACCATGGCCCTCGCCGCCGGGCTGTATTACGCCGCGTACAAGCTGTCCCCGCCCCCGGTCATGGACGGGCACAAGGTCCTCACGCCGGAGGAGCACGCCGAACTCCTGGCTGCCGAGCCACAGTAGCCGGACATGCCTAAGGCCTGCCTTGTGTGTGTCCCCAACGGGTACAGCACACAAGGCAGGCCTCAACGGGCGGGGCTGAACTACAGAGTCTGAACGTGCCGGTCGGGATCAGGATGATCCGGACCGGGCTGCCAGAGGATCAAGCTCAGGCCTTGGCCGGAACCTTTTCGGTTTCGCGGGGAGCCGTCGGGTCGGCTGCCGCTGCGGTGAAGGGCATGTCCATGTGGACCAGGTCGATCAGCGGGTTTTCGTCCTGGGTGGCAACGAGTTCCCTGGCCTCGGCCTGGGTATCCACGCTGGGCATGGAACCCGGGAGCGGCCGCTGGGCCGATTCCTTGAGGAAGTAGATCGCCACGGCACCGATCGCCGAGGTGGCCATCAGGTAGTAGGCGGGCATCATGTCGTTGCCGGTGCTGTTGATGAGGGCGGCGACGATGAACGGCGTGGTACCGCCGAAGATGGCTACTGCGAAGTTGTACGCGATGCCCATGGCGCCGTAACGGCTGGACGTGGGGAACTGGGCCGGCAGGGCCGAGGCCAGGTTGGCCACGTAGAACGTCACCGGGAAGGCGATGAGCGAAAGCCCGGCGAGCGTCGACCATACGTCGCCGATGCCGATCAGCAGGAACGCCGGAGTTGCCAGCACCACGGTGCTGATGGCGCCGATCCACAGTACGGGGCGGCGGCCGATCCGGTCGGACAGCTTGCCCGTGAGCGGAATGCAGAGGCTCATGATGACCAGCACCGGGATGGTCAGCAGGGTGCCGTGTACGGGATCGTAGCCCTTGGACTCCGTGAGGTACGTCGGCATGTAGGACGTCAGGGCATAGCCGGCCGTGTTGGCGGCGGCCACGAGGATCATGGCGACGATGAGTGAACGCCAGTAAGCCTTCACAATGCCCACCGGACCCTTGGACGCGGTGGCATCGCCGGCAGTAGCGTCCTTGGCGGATGCTTCCTGCGCGTCAAGAGTCGCTTGGAACTGCGGGGATTCCTCAATCTTGTTCCGGAAGTAAATAGCGATCAGGCCCAGCGGGCCGGCAATCAGGAACGGAATCCTCCAGCCCCACTGCTCCATGGTGTCCTGGCCAAGCGTGAGCTGCAGGACGGAGACGAGGGCGGCGCCCATGGCGAAACCGAGGTAGCTGCCCATGTCCAGGAAGCTGGCGAAGAAGCCGCGGCGCTTATCCGGGGCGTACTCGCTCACGAACGTCGTGGCGCCGGCGTATTCGCCGCCGGTGGAGAAGCCCTGGACGAGCTTGAGGAGCACCAGGAGCGCTGCCGCCCAGATGCCGATCTGTGCGTAGCCGGGCAGGAGGCCGACGGCGAAGGTGCTGGCGGCCATGATCATCAGGGTGGCCGCGAGGACCTTCTGGCGGCCGATCTTGTCGCCGAGCCAGCCGAACACGACGCCGCCGAGGGGGCGGGCGATGAAGGTGGCAGCGAACGTTCCCAGCAGGAACAGGGTCTGGACGGACTTGTCCGCCTCAGGCAGGAACACCGGTCCCATGGTGGTGATCAGGTAGCCGAACACGCCGACGTCGTACCATTCCATGGTGTTGCCGACGATGGTGCCGCCGAGTGCTTTTTTGAGCATCGGCTGGTCGACAACGTTGACGTCGGACTCTTTGAGCCGACGTCGGGTCCTCAATTTCGGTTTCTTCACACCCTTGGGTGCCTGGTTGGTTCCGCTGGCGTCAATCACGCCTGCTGAAGAGTCGGTCATGCTTCGGTCTGTGGGCATTTGGGCTGCTCCTATGGAGGTCATTTGCTTGCGACTTGTAGCTGCCCCGCTCTGGGCAGGCTTTCAATTTTACGCGATTTCTATGGAGTTTCCGAGTTTGGTGCCGTATGATCCGCTATTTGCACCCCATATCCGTGCGGAATAGCGGAATTCTTTTCCGCTGTTTCGCCGCGCCAACACTGGGAACCGGCGGTCCCGGCGGTGGCGTGACCAAAGTTATTTCCCCAATGGCGCCTGACAGGCGGATTTTGGCCCCGGTTGGCCGTCCGCGCCGCCCCGGACAGGGCGGGCACGGCACGCGCGGGCCCCAAATAGGGAGTTCCCAAGGTGTCCGGAAAACGCTTAGGGTTGAATCCAGCGCAGCGCTGACGAGAAGCCACACATAGGAGAGCAGTCCATGACTGGCAAAGACACCGAAAAAAGCAATGAGACCTCACCCGAATCCGGGTCGCAGGCCAAAGACAGCAAGCCGGCGGAACAGGCGATGGGGATCAAGTCGCGGCTGACCGATGCCCAGAAGGAAATGCTGGCCAGCAAGTCGCGGGGCGGCGCCGGTTCGCAGAGCGTCGGGCACAACCACAAGCCGACGCATGTGAGCGGCAAGCAGGGCCCGGCGGAAAAGAAAGTCCGCTGGTAACCCGCTAGAGACATCCCACCGGCTCCGACCTACCATGGATGCACACTTCACTTCACAGCGGTAATTCACAGCGGAAAGGAAGAGCCATGGCGGAACATCACCACGGAGGACAGATCGAGGCGGAGGTGGCCGGCCATCTGGCTGCGTCCATGGACGAGGCCCCCGGCCCGGAAACCACGCGTCCCGCGCCGCCTACGCCGTCCGAGGGCCAGCAGTGGCCGGACGGCATGGGCAAGCGCCGCCATCCGAAGGAACACGACATCCAGCACGGCCGGCTGGGCCAGGAGGCCGCCGTGAACGCAGTGCACCGGACAGGCAAGCCGGACATCCCGCACTCCTCCTAGGATCCAAAGATTCCTAAGGCCCCGGAATCCAAGGCCCGGAAGGACCGCCAGCGGTCGCTCCGGGCTTTTTCGTGCGTTCCGGCCGGTTCCGGCGGCCGCATTCCGGCTGCTCAGCCCTGTTCGAGCGCCACGTCCCCCGGTTCCTTGTCCAGCCGCCAGCCGCGCCAGACGGGGTGCCGGAGTTTGCCGCTGCCGGTCCACTCCCCGTAGGTGACTTCCCCGACGAGCCTGGCGCTTACCCAATGCGCGTCCGATGCATCGGCGGCCGGCACCTCGTCGAAGGGCGACGTCTTCCGGGGCAGGGCGTCCAGCCGCTCCCTCAGCTCCTCAAGCTCACGCCCGCTGAAACCGCTCCCCACGCGTCCCACGTACCGGAGTTTCCGCCCCTCCGGGATGCCCAGCAGGAGTGAGCCCACAGATTGGCTGCGCCCGCCCTTGCCCGGGCGCCAGCCGCCGACCACCACCTCCTGGGTGCGTTCGAACTTCAGCTTGAGCCAGGACCGGCTGCGCTGGCCCACGTACCGGCCGTCCGTACGCTTGGCCATAACACCCTCGAGTCCCAGTTCCCGGGCGCTTTCCAGGATGTGCGTGACCTCGCCGTCGATCACCTCTGACAGCTCCACCGGGCAGCCGGCGGCGCGGAAGAACGTCTCCAGGCGGTTCCGGCGTTCCGTCAGCGGCAGGCGGCGGAGATCCTGGCCGCCGTCGGACAGCAGGTCGAACAACATCAGCCGCACGGGCGTGGATCCGCGGGCCTTCGCGACGTCGGCCGGCCGGGTCAGTTTCATCCGCCCCTGGAGGAGGCCGAAGTCGGGCCGCCCGGCCGGCCCGACGGCGATGACCTCGCCGTCCGCAATGAAGTCCTGTTCCGGCCAGCAGGACCGGTCAGTCAGCTCGGGGTATGTCGCGGTCATGTCGATGCCGTTGCGGCTGATGAGGCGGATGTTCGTCGCGTCCGCCATCACCAGGGCCCGCACCCCGTCCCACTTGAGTTCGAACTGCCAGTCCTTGTCCGGCAGGTCTGCCGTGGTGCCGGGGCTGGCCAGCATGGGGGTGAAGTCCGCGGCGTCCGGGCCGGCCTTTGCCTGAGGGTCGCCGGCGGCCCGGGCGGGATGCCCGGGCTTCGGACCCGGCGGGTCCATCAGGTGGATCAGCCACTGGTCGTTGCCCTGCCCGGTGTGGATCAGCGCGAACTTGCGGGGGCCGCCGAGGCCGCCGTCGTCCTGGCCGGTCAGGGTGGCGATGACCTCCTTGCCGGCCACCCACTTCTCGACCTCGTAGTGCCCGCGGTCCCAGATGCTCATGGTCCCGGCACCGTACTGGCCTTTGGGGATGGTGCCTTCGAAGTCCAGGTAGTCCAGCGGATGGTCCTCGGTCTGGACGGCGAGATGGTTCTTGGCCTTGTCGGTGGGGACCCCTTTGGGCAGCGCCCAGGACACGAGGACGCCGTCGCGCTCCAGCCGGAGATCGAAGTGCAGCCGGCTGGCATGGTGTTCCTGGATGACAAACGCCTCCCGCAGGGGGCCGCCGTCGGCGTCTGCACCTTCCGTGCCTGCACGGCGCCCCTCGGCCGTGAACGGTTCCGGGGTGGCCAGCGAATCGCGCTTGGTGCGGTACGACTCCAGCCGGGGGTCGGTGTGGCCGCCGTCGCCGGGGCCGTCGTGGCGGTCGCCTCCGGAACGGCCAGCGGGCTCGTGGCCGGCACCTTTCGGTCCCGAAATGGCAGCGAAGGGGTCCTTGCCGGCCTTGACCCGCTTCATGACCTCCGCATAGTCCAGCTGGTGCAGGGACGCGGCGCTGAGCTCGCGCCAGGTCCGGGGCGCCGCCACCGTGGGCCGGAGCCGTCCGCGCAGGGAGTAGGGGACGATCGTGGTCTTCGCGGCGCTGTTCTGGCTCCAGTCCACCAGGACCTTGCCGGTGCGCAGCGTCTTCTTCATGTCGCTCACCGCCAGCCCGGGGTGGTCGGCCTCCAGCGACCGGGCCAGCTCATGGGCGAACTCCGAGATCTGCTCCGAACTCTGGGTCCCGTCCAGGGCCGCATAGAGGTGGATGCCCTTGCTGCCGCTGGTCACCGGCACCGGGTCCAGGCCGACATCCTGCAGGATGCTCCGGGCCAGCCTGGCGACCTCCACACACTCGGCCAGCCCGGCGCCCTCCCCGGGGTCGAGGTCGAGCACCAGCCGGTCCGGCGCCATCGCATTCCCGTGCGAGTCCACCCGCCACTGCGGCACGTGGATCTCCAGTGCAGCGCTCTGGGCCAGCCAGGCAAGGGTGGCGGCGTCGTTCACCAGCGGATACTGGATGGTCCGCTCCTTGTGCGTGATCGAGGCGCGCGGCACCCAGCCCGGCGCCGAATGGTCCAGGTTCTTCTGGAAGAACATCTCGCCGGGCGCCTCTGCGGTCCCCACTCCATGGACCCAGCGCTTCCGCGTCGCGGGCCGGTTGGCGGCCGCCGGGATCAGCACCGGCGCCACGGCAGCGTAGTAGGCGAGAACGTCGGCCTTGGTGGTGCCCGTGTCCGGATACATGACCTTGTCCAGGTTGGTCACCACAAACTCGCGGCCGTCCACGCGGACGCGCTCCCTGCTGCCGGAGGGGTCCTTTCAGGCACGGGGCTTCACCTCCGCGCAACTGTGATGTTCACTATGATCCATGAGAGCCATCTGGAAAGGCGCAATAGCGTTCGGGCTGGTCAACGTGCCCGTCAAGGTCTATACCGCGACCGAGGACCACGACATCAGCCTGCACCAGGTCCACAACGCCGACGGCGGCCGGATCCGGTACCAGCGCCGCTGCGAGATCTGCAGCAAGATCGTGGACTACGAGGACATCGACAAGGCCTACGAGGACGACGGCCGCACTGTGGTCCTGAGCCGTGACGAGCTGAAATCCATCCCGGCCGAGAACAGCCACGAGATCGACGTCGTGCAGTTCGTCCCGGCCGAGCAGCTGGACCCCATCATGTTCGAAAAGAGCTACTACCTGGAGCCCGATTCGAAGTCGCCCAAGGCCTACGTGTTGTTGCGCCGGGCGCTTGAGGACACGGACCGGGTGGCGATCGTCCAGTTTGCGCTCCGCGACAAGACCCGGCTGGGTGCGCTCCGGATCCGCGGCGAGGTCCTGATGCTGCAGGCCCTGCTGTGGTCCGACGAAGTGCGCGAGGCCAGCTTCCCCGCGCTCGAGACCTCCATCCGGATTTCCGCCCAGGAGCGGGAGATGTCCGCCGCGCTGGTGGATTCGATGGCAGCCGACTTCGAGCCGGCACAGTTCACCGATGACTACCAGCTCCAGCTGCGCCAGCTCATTGAGGCGAAGCTGGATAAGGGGGAGTCCCTGGACACCGAGGAAACTTTCGGCGCCCCTGCGGCCGAGGCCGGCAGCGGCGAAGTGATCGACCTGATGGAGGCGCTCAAGCGCAGCCTCGAGAAAAAGCGCGGGGCCGGAGCCGAATCCGCGGCCGACAAACCCGCCACCAAGTCCACGGCGAGGTCGACGGCGAAGCCCGCCGCCAAGGCCGCTCCGGCGAAGGCCGCCGGTGCGGCGGCCAAGACGCCCGCCAAAACGGCAGGCACGGCCACTGCCAAGCGGACGGCCGCGAAAGCGGCCCCCAAGGCTGCCGCAAAAAGCACGCGCAAGGAGGCCTGAGCCGGGAGCGCGGCCCGCGGCCATCGCGATCAGGAGTTCCTGAGCGCGGAAATGAGCTCGCTTTTCTTCTTCGCCGAGTAACCCTTGAGCCCGATCTCCTTGGCCCGCGCCTTCAGCTGGGGCACCGTCCAGTCCTCGTAGTCGCCCGCCTTGCCGCCCTTCCGGCCCACGGCGGAGCGGCCCCTCTTGGCCGCCGCGTTGGAGATGCGGGCGGCCTTCTGCTTGGACGCCCCGTCCTCCAGCAGCTCCTCGTACAGCTCCGGATCCTTGATGCTCGGGCTCTCGGAACCGCGCGGGGCGTCCTTCTTGGTGGGCATGGCTGCTACCTCGGCGCCTGGTGTCCGGCGTCGCCGGGAGCGTCGTCGTCCACTTCCCCGCGCTCGACGGAGGAGCGCCACTCGCCGGTCTCGATCCCGCGGGACTCAATGAACTCCTTGAACCGGCCAAGGTCCGCCGTCACCTGGCGGCTGTCCGCACCGATCGCCGAGCCGGCTTTCTCCACGAGCCCCTCGGGCTCCCACTCGAGCTCCACGCTGACCCGGGCGCGCTCGTCGCCCAACGCCTCGAACGTCACGGTCCCGGCGTTGCGGGGTTTGTCCGTGCTGACCCAGGCGATCTTCCGGTCGGGCGTCTGGTCGGTGATCTGGGCGACGTACTCGCGCCGGACCCCGGCGACATGCGTACGGAACTGCAGGGACGTCTCATCGATCTGTTCCACCGATTCGATCCCCGTCATGAAATGCGGGAAGGTCTCGAACTGGGTCCACTGGTTGTACGCGGTGGACACCGGTACGTCGACTTCAATGCTTTCTTGCACACTTGCCACGGGTGGATCTCCTTCTGACGGGGAATCATGCCGGCGACGGCCAGACTCTGGTGCCGCGGATTCCAAACTATCGGCGGCGCCGCACGGTGACAAGCATTTACTAAGGCTGCTTAGCTGCGCGGGAGCGGGGACCTGCCGCCCGGTGCCTGCTGCTGGTCACGCCTGTCCGCGGGCCGGCGCGCGGAGTAGTCTCGGTGCCGGGCGGGCCGGCCGCCCGGATAGCTCGGAAGGGATGCCATGGCAGGGAACTATGTGGCGGCGTCGACCGTCACCATTGCTGCTCCGCCGTCCCGGGTCTGGCAGGTGATCACGGATCCGGCGGCGGTGAAGGAGTTCATGTTCGGGTCGGAGGTGCGGACCGACTGGACCGTGGGCGGGCCCATCGTGTGGCGAGGCGAATGGGACGGCAAGGCCTACGAGGACAAGGGGCAGATCCTGGAGCTTGAACCCGGCCGCCGCCTCGTCCACACGCATTTCAGCCCCCTGTCCGGCCAGGAGGACGCGCCGGAGAACTACCACACGCTGACCTGGACCCTCGCGGACGAGACCGGGAAGACCAAGCTGACGCTCTCGCAGGACAACAACGACAGCGCCGAGGCCGCCCGGCACTCCCAGGGCATGTGGGACAAGCTTGTGGCCGACGTCAAGAAGATCGCGGAACGGGCCTAGCTCCGCCGTCGCCCGGCACGGCTGAAGCGGCACCTGTCGCGTTAACGAGCTCCGGCCGCCGTCCCGCCACTGCCCCCGGAAACGGGGGAGGGGCGGGACGGCGGCCGGAGGGCAGCGCTCTTGTTACGCGGCGTCGTGATCCGTCTCGAGGATCTGGACCAGGCGCTCGAGGGCGGCGTCGGCGCCCTCGCCCTCGGCACGCAACACCACAACCTCGCCGTGAGATGCGCCGAGGCTCATCAGCGACAGGATGCTGGCGGCATCCATGGCTTCGTCTTCCGGTTCGCCCAGCCGGGCAATGGTGATTTCGAGATCGAACTCGCCTGCAGCCTCGGCAAAGATGGCCGCCGGGCGGGCGTGCAGCCCTACGCGGCTGGCAATGGTGGCGTTACGTTCGGTCATTTCTGCTCCTTGAATATCAGCTTGGAATTTCAGCTTCGGGAAAGATTTCCTGGACCGGCTCAGACGGTTACGGGAACCGGTTCAACCGTATCAACGGACTTCTTGGCTGCCCAGCGCTTAAGGGCGACGACGGCCAGGGCACTGACCACGGTTCCGGCGAGGATGGCGACGATAAACATCACCAGGTTACCGATGGCGAAGAACACGAAGATGCCGCCGTGGGGTGCCTGCGAAGTGACGCCGGTGGCCATGCAGAGGGCGCCGGTGAGGGCGCCGCCCAGCATGCTGGCGGGGATGACCCGCAGCGGGTCGGCTGCGGCGAACGGGATGGCGCCTTCGGAGATGAAGGACGCGCCCAGCAGCCAGGCTGCCTTGCCGTTTTCACGTTCGGCCAGGCTGAAGAGCTTCTTGTCCAGGACGGTGGCCAGGGCCATCGCCAGCGGCGGGACCATGCCGGCGGCCATCACGGTTGCCATGATCTGCCACGGTGCCTGGTTGGTGGCGCTGCCGGCGCTCAGGCCTGCCACAGCGAAGGCGTAGGCAACCTTGTTGACGGGGCCGCCGAGGTCGAAGCACATCATGAGGCCAAGGATGATGCCGAGGACAACGGCTGAGGCCCCGGTCATGCCCGAGAGCCAGCTGTTGAGGGCGATGGTCAGGCCCGCGATGGGACCGCCGAGAACCAGGAACATCAGGCCGGAGGCAAAGATGGAGGCGAGCAGCGGGATGATCACCACGGGCATCAGGCCGCGGAGCCACCGCGGAACCTGCCAGGTCCCGATCAGGTGGGCCATGTAGCCCGCGAGCAGGCCGCCGACGATGCCGCCAAGGAAGCCAGCACCCATGAACCCGGCAACGGCGCCGGCGACGAAGCCCGGTGCGATGCCCGGCCGGTCGGCGATGGCGAAGGCGATGTAGCCGGCCAGCGCGGGAACCAGGAAGCCCATGGACAGGGCGCCGATCTTGAACAGCACTGCGCCGAGGTAGATCGCGAGGCCGCCCTCGGGCAGGTTGCCGAAGTTGTTCTCCAGAACCACCTTGTCGGCAACGGCGGTGATGTCGTAGCCGCCCAGGAGGAAGCCGAGGGCGATCAGGAGGCCGCCGCCGGCGACGAACGGGATCATGTAGCTGACACCCGTAAGCAGGGCCCGCTTCAGCTTCTGGCCGATGTGCTCGCCCTTTTCCTCGGCGTCGTGCTCGGCCTGTTCCTCGGCACCGAAGTGCGGAACGCGGCGGGCGTTCGGGTTGTCCGCGGCGGCCAAGGCTTCCTGGACCATCTTGTCGGGTTCGTCGATGCCGCGCTTGACCGGTGCGTTGATGACCGGCTTGCCGGCGAAGCGCTCCTTGCCGCGGACGTCGACATCCACGGCGAAGATCACGGCGTCGGCGGCGGCGATGACTGCGGGGTCCAGCGGCTTGGCGCCGGAGGAGCCCTGCGTCTCGACCTGCAGGTCCACGCCGGCTTCCTTGGCCGCGGCCACGAGCGAGTCCGCGGCCATGTACGTGTGGGCGATGCCGGTGGGGCAAGCTGTGACGGCCACGAGGCGCCTCGGGGCCCGGGTGCCTCCGGCAGCGCCGGCGGCGGTAGCGGTACCGGCAGCAGCAGCAGCGGCCGGCGCGTCAACCGGAGCCGCGGTGGCGTGGGCGGCCGGCTTGTCCGCCAGCGCCCCCTCGACCAGCTCGACGACGTCAGCCTCCGTGGCAGCAGCGCGCAGGGCCGCCGTGAAGTCCTTTTTGATCAGGGAGCGGGCCAGCTTGGAGAGCAGTTTGAGGTGCTCCTGGTCCGCGCCTTCGGGGGCCGCGATGAAGAAGATCAGGTCAGCCGGGCCGTCCTTGGCGCCGAAATCGACCGGCTGGGAGAGCCGCGCCATCGCCAGCGTGGGTTCGGTGACCGCCGTCGAACGGCAGTGCGGGATCGCGATGCCGCCGGGGACGCCGGTCGCGGTCTTCTGTTCCCGGGCGAAAGCGTCCGTGAAGAGCCCTTCGACTTCGGTGGCGCGGCCGTTTGCAGCAACTTTGCTGGCAAGGTGCCGGATCACGTCCTCGGGCGTGCTGCCCAGGTTCTGGTCGAGCTCGACCAGTTCGGTAGTAATGAGCTGAGTCACTGTCAATCCTTCCGGAGGGCCGTGATGGTTACGGCATCAGGGGTGGTTTGGTGGACTGCCGGGACTGTGGAGCCCGGCAGGGAAGCAGCGGCGGCACCATGGGCCACCGCCTGACGCAGACAATCGACCGGGGCGTCGCCCTGGCTGGAAGCGAGCAGGTAGCCGGCCAGCGACGAATCGCCGGCGCCGACCGTGCTGACCGCGGTGACCGGCGGGTGCGTGGCCAGCCACGCGCCGTCGGCCGTCACAAGCACCGCACCCTTGGAGCCGAGGGTTGCCAGGACGGCGCCCACTCCGGAACGCACGACGGCGCCGGCGGCGGCCGCGGCAGCCTCCGGATCCGCTTCGAGCTCCTCGGCAGTCTTGTTGGTGGCGAACCCGGCTGCGGCAGCCAGCTCCACCAGTTCCTCGGCATTGGGTTTCAACAGATCGGGTTTCCCCGCGGCGTCGCCGGAAACGGCGGCGGCGAGAGGTGCGCCCGAGGAGTCGACGGCGATGCGCGGCGCATCGGTACCGTCGTGGATGGACCGCAGCCGCCGGGTGACGGTGGCGTAGAAGTCGACCGGGACTCCTGGTGGGAGCGAGCCGGCCAGGACAACCCAGCTGGCGCCGCGGGAGTGGTCCAGGAGCAGGCCGATCAGGGCCTCCTGCTGGTCCGCACTCAGCACCGGGCCGGGTTCGTTGATTTTGGTCGTGACGCCGCCGGGCTCGGTGAGCGCCACGTTGCTGCGCAGCGGCTCCCCGATGGGGAGGGCCGCGAACGGGACGTCGCCGTCCCGCAGCCCGGCCAGGACGGGATCGGATTCGGAGCCGGGCAGCACGGCAATCGTCTTGAGCCCGGACGCGACCAGGGCGCGGGAGACGTTCACTCCCTTGCCGCCCGACTCCTGCGAGACGGAGATCGCGCGCTGGACCTCCCCGCGGAGCAGGGGGCCCGGCAGGGCGACAGTGCGGTCCAGGCTGGGGTTGGCGGTCAGGGTGACGATCACGCGACCACCACCTCCACTCCGGCGTCGGCAAGCGCGTCGGCCAGGGCCCGGCTTGGTTTCGTGTCAGTGATCAAGGTGTCCAGATCTTTCAACGAGGCGAACTGGACAAGCGTTTCCGCGTCCAGCTTGGAAGAATCAGCCAGCACCACAATGCGGCGCGCTGATTGGACGAAGGCAGCCTTGACAGCGGCTTCTTCAGGATCGGGTGTGCTCAGCCCGAAGGCTGCATGGATGCCGTTGGTGCCGATGAACGCGATGTCGGGGCGGATCCGCCTGGCGGCTTCCACTGTGGACTGGCCGACGGCGGCCTGGGTGAGCCCGCGGACTTTCCCGCCGAGCAGGTGCAGGGCGATGCCCGGTTCGCCGGAGAGTTTCATCGCGATGGGCAGCGCGTGGGTGATGACAACCAGTTCGGCGCCGGAGGCAGGGGCTCCGCCGGCCGCTGTGCGTGCGGCGAGGAGTTCGGCGAGGGCTTCCGTGCTGGATCCGGCGTCGATCAGGACGCTGCCGGAGTGGTCCTTGGGGATCAGCGCCAGCGCGGCCTCGGCAATGCGGGTCTTTTCCGGCTGCCGCTGGACCGTCCGTTCCAGGATGCTTTCCTCGGTGGTGCTGAAGCGGTCCGGGGACACCGCGCCGCCATGGACCCGGCGGACGCTGCCGGCGGCTTCGAGGGCTGCGAGGTCCCGTCGGATGGTCTCGGTGGTGATGCTGAACCGCTCGGCGAGGTCGGTGACGCTGGCGCGGCCGCTGGCGGAGATGAGCCCCGCAATCAGCTGTTGGCGTTCTTCGGCGAACACTGGCCCTCCCTTGCGTCAGTATGGCGAATCCGCACCGCGGATCCTCCGGCCGCTTCCGTGACAGCTGTCACATGAAGTGGAATTGCTTGACTTTATCTTTGATCTTGTTGCTTTGTCAATGGAAAACAACATGAACGCAGATAGGGTCTGGGGCCTCCCGGGGGACATGCCCATCCCTCGGGCCCAGGACTGGGCTGTATTGGCACTATGTCCAGCCCTGGCTCCGCGGATTGGGCATGCGCTCCGCAGGGTTTCGCGGTCCAGGGGGACATGTCCAGCCCTGGCTCCGCGGATTGGGCATGCGCAGCTGGGGGTTCGTGGACCGGGGGACATGTCCACCCTTCGCGCCGGGGAGTGGGCAAATTGGCGTTATGTCCAGTCCTGGCCCCGAGGGCTGGGCATGTGCCTCCGGGGGTTCGCTGGCCGGGGGACATGTCCACCGCTTGGCGCCAAGGGAGGGGCAGGCGAGGGCCGGGCGAGGGTGGGGGACAGCGTCGGACGCCGGGCCGGGCCTCTGGGGGTCCGGCCCGGCGTCGGAATCGTTTGTGGGGCGCAACGTGGTGCTGCGGGGCTAGATGCCGGCGTCGCGGCTCTCGTTGCGGGTGATGGTCTCGCCAGTGTTCGGGTCGACTACGGAGCGGGTCTCGCTGACCCGGCGGGTGCGGCTGCGGCCGGGTGAGGCCAGGACCAAGGAGGCGATCAGCCCGATGACGCCGACCGCCATGAGGATGTAGCCGATCATGGCCTGGTTCACGTTGGGGATCAGTCCGGGGGTGACGGCCCAGGCCAGGATGGCGCCGAGAGCGATAAGGAAGATGGAGGACCCGATTCTCATGACTTGCTCCTTGTGTCCGGTGGGACGGATAGGTATTGCTAAGCATGCTGTCCAGCGTCAGGCTACAGCCCGGTGGGTGTTGTTTCAACGATCTGGCCCGGCGCCACACCGGCCCCACCCCGGCACGGCGGCCCGCATTCCTAGCGGACGTCCTGGCTCGCCGGCGGATCCCATTCGATGTGGTGGCCGTAGACCCAGTCGAAGTCCTCTGCGGCCTTGCTGGCGAGGCTGCGGAACACCGCACGGAGGATGAGGTCCTCGAAGATCCGTTTGAACTGGCCGCGGACCTTGGGGGCTGCGTTGCGGCGGCCCCACTCCACCACGCTTTCGGCCCTGGCCCGGCGCTCGCCTTCGTAGCGCGCGGCGGCGGCTTCGAGGACCGCGGCGTCCGCCCCGGCTTCGAGGCCCCGCAGCGCCCGGCCCAGCGTGACCGCGTCCTCGACCGCCATCGAGGCACCCTGCCCGGACGACGGCGATGCAGCGTGTGCTGCGTCGCCCACCAAAACCATCCGGCCCCGGTGCCAGTGCGGAACGGAGGGGAAGTCGTAGGTCGAATAGGGCCTGATGATGTCCCCGGTGGCGGAGATGATGGCGGCCATCGGGGTGCGGTCGCCGGCCACGAGCCCGGTCAGCCACTGCTTGAGCTGCTCCGGCGGCAGCCTGGACGGATCCTCGTCGGCCCGCTGCAGGGGATTGGCGAACCACCAGATCCGGCCTTCGGGGTCCTGCATGTAGCAGTAGAAGCAGCGCTTGCCGAAGACCATTTTCATCCGCCCCGCGCCGGTGTCCACGGTTCCGGGCGGCAGGATTCCTGCCTCGAGGATTCCTCCCGTATTGAGCAGCGGGATGCTCCGGGGTGCCGGCACCCCCGGGTCAATGAGCTTCCGCACGGCTGAGCGCAGGCCGTCCGCCCCGACCAGCAGGTCCCCATGCGCGGAGCTGCCGTCCGCGAAGATGGCGGTGACGCCGTCCGGGGTTTCCTGCACGGAGGCGAGGCGCCTGGCGTATTCGATCCGGACACCCCGGCGCGCCGCCTCGCGGCGCAGCAGGCCATAGAGTTCCGAGCGCGTCATCGTACGGGCGGTGGTTCCGTCCGGCAGGGCGCCGCCGTAGTCGAAGTCGATCAGGTGCCGGCCGGTGCTTCCCAGATGCATGGACATTGTGGGCGTGCTGAAGCCGAGCCGCGCCGCATCGTCCCTGAGCCCCAGCGTGGCCAGGGCATCGAAGCCGTTGACGGCCAGCGTGAGGAAGCCGCCGACGCCGTCTGACCGGGCGCCGTACGCCTCGAATACGACGGCGGAATGGCCCGCCTTGGTCACGGCGAGGGCCGTCGCGAGTCCTGAAATCCCGGATCCGATCACCAAACACTGCAACATTTTCCCCTCCAATAATTATTTCGTTCGTCCGAAAGAAATATAATCCTCGGACCGATGCGGAGTCAATCCTTTCGGTCCGGCGAAAGAATTTGCTAGCCTCAAAGCATGGACCAGACCCCGGAGCAGGAACGCGCGGCACTGCTGCAGGCCGTCTACGACTCCGGCCGGGAGCTGTCCACAGCGGCGGTCATGTTCCACACGAAGCTCTCCGAGCTGCGCGGGCTCTCGGCGACCGAGGGCAAGGCGGTCGACATCCTGATGCGCTTCGGGCCCATGACGGCGGGGGAATTCGGCGAACGATCCGGGCTGGCGCCTGCGTCGGTTACGGGACTCATGCAGCGGCTGGAGCACAAAGGCGTGGCCCGCCGCGTCCGGCATGCGGAGGACAAACGCAAGGTGCTGATCGAGCTGGTGGGTGACCAGGCGGCCGCGGCGGCCCCGCATTTCGCCGGCTTCATGGCCGGCCTGGCGGGGCTGCTGGAACAGTACAGCGACGACGAACTCCGGCTGATCGCCGACTTCTCCACCCGTGCGGCCAGGATCCAGCAGGACGCCGCGGGACAGCTCGGCGCCGGGGATCACACATACTCTTAAGGGGTGCACGGCGTCAGCCTTCGCAGCACGCCCGCTCCGCACGCAGCCCCCGCATACCGCCCGCACGCCCGGCGGATACGCCGGCGGGCCTGACAGAAACACGGTAAGCAATGTCTGAAAATTCCCCCAGGATCGTTGTCACCGGGCTTGGCGCGGTGACGCCCGTCGGCGGCACGGCCGCCGAAACCTGGTCAGCACTCCTGGCAGGACGCTCCGGAATTGCGGCCCTCGACCAGGACTGGGCGCAGGACCTGCCGGTCCGGATGGCAGGCCGGGTGACCGCCGACGTCGCGTCGCTGCTCTCCACGCCCGAGTACAAGAGGATGGACCGCTGCGGGCAGCTGGCGCTCATTGCGGCCAGGGAGGCCTGGGCGCAGGCCGGACGTCCGGACGCCGAGCCCGAACGGCTGGCAGTGGTGATCGGCTCCGGCTACGGCGGCCTGGACACCATACTGGAGCAGACCCGGGCACTGGATGCCAGCGGCCCCCGCAAGGTGTCCCCGCACACCCTTACCCGTATCATGGCGAACGCCGCCTCCGCCTGGGTGTCCATGGAGGTCGGCGCCAAAGGCGGCGCGCGGACCCCGGTGAGCGCCTGCGCCTCCGGCGCTGAGGCCATTTCCCAGGCGGCGGACATGATCCGGGCCGGCGCCGCCGATGTGGTGATCGCCGGCGGAGTGGATTCCTGCATCAACGGACTCATTCTCAGCGGCTTTGCCCAGATCCGCGCCCTGTCCACCCGCAACGGGGAACCCGAATCCGCATCGCGGCCCTTCGACCGGGACCGGGACGGATTCGTGCTGGCCGAGGGCGCCGGGATCCTCGTGCTGGAACGCGAAGACCACGCCCGCGCCCGCGGTGCGGAAATCCTCGGCGTGATAGCCGGAACGTCGGTGACGTCCGACGCCGTCGACATCGTCGCCGCCGATCCCGCCATGCAGCGCCGCGTGATGGAGAAGGCCATCGCGGCTGCCGGTCTTGGACCCGAGGACATCGGCCTGGTCCACGCGCACGCGACGTCCACGCCGGTGGGGGACCGGCTGGAGGCGGAAGCCATCAAAGCCGTCCTGGGCAACCAGGTGCCGGTCACGTCCACGAAGTCCCTTACCGGGCACCTCCTCGGAGGCGCCGGCGCGCTCGGCGCCGTCGTTATGGTCCAGGCGTTGCGGACCCGGGCCTTCCCGGGCACCCGGAACCTTGCAGCGCCGGACGAGGGGATCGACCTGAATATCATCGCGGAAACCGTCTCGGGGCTTCCGGCGACGGCGGGCATCGCGAACGCCTTTGGCTTCGGCGGGCACAGCACGGCCCTGGTGATCACGGGAAGCTAGGCTGGCCCGATGGAGACAGTCGTCTGGTCAAAGCCGGAACACGAACGTGCCGGGACCCCGCTGCTGGTGATGATGCACGGCTACGGGACGGACGAGTCCCGGATGGAGAAACTGTTCACCGGCCTCCCGCCCGACTTCACCTGCGCCGCCCTGCGCGGCCCCAAGGTGATCGGGGACCATCATGGCTGGTTCCTGCTGGACTACTTCCTGACCCACGACTTCGCCGACGTCATCTCGTCCACGAACGCCGTCTTCGCCTGGATCGAGTCCGTCAAGGCCCGGCACAGCAGTGTCAGCCTGCTGGGCTTCTCGCAGGGAATGGCCATGGCAAGCACCCTGCTGCGGTTGCGGCCCGAACAGTTCCGGGCCGTCGTGGGTCTGTCCGGCTTTGTTTTGGACAACGAACTCCTCGCCATGAGCGAGTCCTTCGAGGTGCGGCCGCCGTTCTTCTGGGGCCGGGACAAAGACGATCTGGTGATCAACGACGCCGCCACGGAACATACCGCGGAATGGCTCCAGGAGCACACCCAGCTCACGGCGCGCAGCTACCCCGGAATGGGTCACAGCATCTCCCGGGAGGAACTCGTGGACGTCAGCGCTTTCCTGCGCCACTACGTGCTCCGCTGACCGCGCGGCCCCGAAGCCGGTCCGCCACCACCCTGCGCAACCCTGCGGGGTAGTGCCAAAGGCCCTAAATTTAATTGTTTGTCCACTTGCGCGCCGATTTTGTAAGCGTTTACACTCGACTTCGGCCATTACCGCGGCCACCTACTCGGGGGAGGAAGGGGCGACGCCCCCGTGCTGCAGGCCAAGACCCCGCGCGTGACCATCCAGGACGTCGCCGCGCTGTCCGGACTCTCCATCTGCACCGTCTCCCGGGCGCTGCGCAACCTCCCCAATGTCTCCGAAGCAGCCCAGGCCAGGGTCAGCGACGCGGCCGCGAAGCTCGGCTACAAAGCCTCCTCCGCGGCGTCGCGGCTCGCCGGCGGAAGCACCGGCTCCGTGGCCATCATCGCCCCGACGGCCACGGCGTGGTTCTTCGCCCAGGCCGTCGAAGCGGCCGAGGAAGTCTTCGCGGACAGCGGCTACGACACCGTCCTGATCAGCTTCCGGAACCGGCCCAGCCTGGCCCGCAAGCTCTTCGCCGACGTTGAAGGGCTCTCCCAGCGGGTGGACGGTGTGCTGCTGCTCAATATCGCCCTTAGCGAAGCCGAAATGGCGGCCCTCGCCGGCTCCGGACTGGCCGTTGCCAGCGTAGGCATGCACGACGTCCCCTGGGACAACGTCGGCATCGACAACGAGGACGCGGCGCACGCCGCGACCAGCCACCTGCTCGGACTCGGCCACTGGGACGTGGCCATGCTGGCCGGCAGCGAAATCGGCGAACCGTCCCTGGTCACCGCCAATGAGCGGCTCAGGGGCTTTGAACGCGCCCTCGCCGAGAACGATCTGACGGTGGACCCGGACCTCGTGGTGGACGCCGGATCCAGCATCGAGGGCGGCCGGCGGGCCATGACCGAACTCATCGAAAACCGCAGGATGCCCTCCGCGATCTTCGCCGGCTGCGACGAAACCGCGTTCGGCGCGCTGATGGCCGTCAGGGACCTCGGTTTGTCAGCACCCAAAAACGTGTCCATCATTGGAATAGACGATCATCAGATGAGCTGGTTCCTGGGACTGAGCACAATCGCCCAGCCAGTAGCCGATCAGGGCGCCTTCGCGGCCAACCTGCTGATTGAAAGACTTCACCGCTCGGGGCTTTCGAATCCCCCTGCCAGCCACGTGCTGGAGACCAAACTGGTAGAGCGCAGGAGCACCCGACGCCGGCGCTGACGCCGGCCACCATCCCTCTAAGAGTTTCCCGGCCACGGCGTGCCTTCACGCGTGGCTACCACCGACTTCCCGCCAAAGTCTGAAAGGACACCGATTCATGACTGAGCTTCCCAACGGCGCCGCTGCCGACGCGATCTCCGGCGCTTCCGCCATCCTCTTCGACCTCGACGGCGTGCTGACGCCGACGGCGATCGTGCACGAGCACGCGTGGCAGGAACTCTTCGACGGCTTCCTGAAGACCGTTCCCGAGGCACCGCGGTACCGCGAGAGCGACTACTTCGACCACATCGACGGCAAGCCCCGCTTCGACGGTGTCCGCGACTTCCTGGCCTCCCGCGACATCGTCCTGCCCGAAGGGCCGCTGGATGACGATCCGGCGCACAACACGGTGCACGGGCTCGGCAACCGGAAGAACAAGGTCTTCAACGACATCGTCGCCGCAGGCGGCGTCCAGCCGTACGAGGGCTCCGTGCGGTTCATCGCGGCCGCGCAGGCCCGCGGGCTCAAGCTCGCCGTCGTATCCTCGTCCCGCAACGCCCCCGCCGTGCTCCGCGCCGCCGGGCTCTCCGGCCACTTCCCGGTCGTGGTCGACGGCGTCGTCGCCGTGGCCGAGGGGCTGCCGGGCAAGCCCAACCCGGACACGTACGAGTACGCCGCCCGGCTGCTGGGCCTGCCCAGCGAGGAATGCGTCGTCGTCGAGGACGCCGTCTCCGGCGTCCAGGCCGGCAGCGCTGGAAGCTTCCACTCGGTGATCGGCGTGGACCGGGGCGCGGGCCGGCAGACCCTGCTGGACGCCGGCGCCACCCTGGTGGTCAACGACCTCGCCGAACTGCTCTAGCCCGGCACCCAGCCGCACGACTTCCGCCCGCAACACTTTCACCGCCTAAAAGGATCCCCACACCATGGCTCTCATCACCTCGGACCGCGCACGGTTTCCCAACGACCCCTGGCAGCTCGTGGAGACCGTCCATCTCCCCGGCAATGCCGGTACCTTGGAAACCCTGTTCAGCCTCGGCAACGGACACCTGGGCATCCGCGGCGCCCACTGGGCGGCCGCCGACGCCGACCTGCCTGGCAGCTTCATCAACGGCTTCCACGAGACCTGGGACATCAAGCACGCGGAAAACGCCTACGGCTTTGCCCGCACCGGCCAGCGGATCCTCTACATCCCGGACGCCAACAACTTCACCGTGGTCATCGACGGCGAATCGCTGAACTTCGAGGAGTCCACGGTGCTGGACTACCGGCGCAGCGTGGACTTCGCCACCGGCATCTACGAGTGCAGGGTCGTCTGGCAGTGCCGTTCGGGCGCCACCGTGACCACCACGGAGCGCCGCGCGGTGGGCTACGAATCCCGCGGCGCGCTCGGCATCTAGCCTGGAACTCGCGGCGGACCGGGACATCTCCGCGGACGTGACCTCCTCGGTGATCAACCGCCAGGACCAGCCGGTGGATGACCACTCGGCGCACGACCCGCGCCGGGCCGGCCGGCACGCCGGCCGCGTCCTGCTGCCTGTGCGCCTTGACGGGGGCGACGGTTCCCTCCGGCTTTCCTGGGAGACCGCGGAGTCCAAGCAGCGCATCGGCATGGCCGTGGACCACTGGACCTCCGCCGGCGTCCAGCCCTTCGACACCCAGGTGCACGAGGACGACAGCAGCGTCCGCTACGTCCTGGCCGTGGGCGCGGACGAGCCGTTCGTGCTGGAAAAGAGCGTCAGCTACGCCGTCGGGCAGGCCTCGGCGGACCTGGCAGACGACGCCGAAGCCGGCCTCCGGCCCCTCGGCGAGATCTTCGCCGAAAGCACGGCGCACTACCGCGAGTACTGGACCACAAGCGACATTGAACTCGCCGGCCAGACCGAACTCCAGCAGGCGGTCCGCTGGAACCTCTTCCAGCTGGCGCAGGCTACGGCCTGCGCCGACGTCGCCGGTATCCCGGCCAAGGGCGTCAGCGGCTCCGGCTACGAAGGGCACTACTTCTGGGACCAGGAGGTGTACCTGATGCCGTACCTGACCTACACCAGCCCCGGGAACGCCCGCCAGGTCCTCGAGTTCCGGCACGGGATGCTGCCCGAGGCCAAGATCCGCGCCAAGGAGCTCAGCGTCGACGGCGCCCTCTTCCCGTGGCGCACCATCAACGGGCTCGAGGCCAGCGCCTACTACGCCGCCGGCACGGCCCAGTTCCACATTGCCGCGGCGATCGCCTTCGCGGCCAACCGCTACATCTGGGCCAGCGGGGACACGGAGTTCCAGGAAACCCTCGGCTCCGAGCTGCTGATCGAGACCGCCCGGATGTGGGTCTCGCTCGGCTTCTTCGGCAAGGACGGGCTGTTCCACATCCACGGCGTCACCGGCCCCGACGAGTACACCGCCGTCGTCAACGACAACCTGTACACCAACGTCATGGCCCGGTTTAACCTGCGCACCGCGGCGGCGCTGGACCACCCGGAGATCGACGACGCCGAACGCCAGCTCTGGGAGCAGGCCGCCAACCGCATGCAGCTGCCCTACGACGAAGACCTCCAGGTGCACTCACAGGACAACGACTTCATGACCCTGGAGCCGTGGGACTGGTCCACGCCGCGGTCCAAGTACCCGCTGCTGCTGCACTTCCACCCGCTGGTGATCTACCGCCACCAGGTGCTCAAGCAGGCCGACAGTGTCCTGGCGATGTTCCTGCAGTGGCAGGACTTCACGGCTGAGGAAAAGCGCCGCGCCTTTGACTTCTATGATCCGATCACCACCGGCGACTCCACCCTGTCCGCCTGCGTCCAGGGCATCATGGCGGCCGAGGTCGGTTACGGCAAGGCCGCGCTGGACCACTTCACCCACGCGCTCTTCATCGACCTGGACGACACCCACGGCAACACGATCGACGGCGTCCACATCGCGTCCACCGGCGGGGTGTGGAGCTCGCTGGTCAGCGGCTTCGCCGGCCTGCGCGACCAGGGCGCGGTACCCTACTTCGACCCGCGGCTGCCCGCCGACTGGGACGGGCTGTCCTTCCACCTGAAGATCCAGGGCCGGCTGCTGCAGATCGGCCTGGCCCAGGACTCGCTCAGCCTGACCGTCCGGGACGGCGCACCGCTCGACGTCGACGTGCGCGGGGAACGGCTGACCGTCGGCGGAGACACCGTCCGGGTCCCGCTGGCGCCGGTCGCGGCTCCGGAACCGACCATCTTCCCCAGCGGCCTTCCGACGGCGTCGATCCCGATCGTCCGCGCCGGCGTCTGAGGCGGCGGCAGCCCGGACGCGGGTTCTGCGCGGGCAGTTAGGGGCGGATCGGCGGTGTCGGTCCGCCCCTAACTGCCCACCCGCGGTCCGCGGGCCGGCTCTTCGGCGCTGACTGCCAGGGGATGGGCCAGTTCATCGGCGGGCATCCGGGCCACCACCATGGCGACGACGGCCACGACCGGGCACACTGTCCCGGCCACGAGGAAGATGACCCACACCGGCAGCACCTCCGCTACCGGACCGGCGAGGGCCATGCTGACCGGCATGAGCGCCAGCGAGACGAAGAAGTCCAGGCTTGAGACGCGGCCCAGCAGATGCGGGGGCACCCGGCGCTGCAGCAGCGTCCCCCAGATCACCATGCCGATGCCGCCGGTGGCGCCGAAGATGAACAGTGCGGCCGCGAGGGCCCAGAAACTGTCCATGATGCCGACGGCGGCGATCGGCAGGCTGCCGGCGCCCCAGGACACCATCATCACGGTCAGGTAGCGGCGCGGGAGCGGGAACGAGGCGGTGGCGAGCGAGGCCGCGGCGCCGCCGACGCCCATCACGGCGAGCAGGAAGCCGAACATGCGGGAGTCGCCGCCGAGCTGGTCGCGGACCACGAACGGGACGAGGACCTCGATGGGACCGATCAGGAACAGCACCGAGATGCAGGCCCAGAGCAGGGTCCACAGCAGCCAGGGCGTCCGGACGGTGTAGCTGACGCCCTCCCGGAGGTCGTGCAGCAGGGAGGTCTTGGCCCGGGGGTGCCCCGGGCGCGGCCCGCCGCGCCGCTGTCCGCCCGCCGCCCGCGGCTGGCGGCGGAGGAAGTTCAGGACGGCGAACGCCAGCAGATGGCAGGCCGCGACGCCGGTGACGGCATGCGAGGGGGACAGGGCCGCCACCAGGATGCCCGCCACCGCCGGTCCCGCGGCCTGCTGCAGGATGGGCCGCATGGTCCCTTCCATGCCGTTGGCCGCCAGCAGGTCCTCAGCCGGCAGGATCCGCGGCAGGATGGCGGAGTAGGCAGGGAAAAAGAACGCCGCCCCGACGCCGAGCACAAACGAACCGAGTGCAAGATGCCAGAGCTGCAGCCAGCCCGCCATCGCCAGTCCGCTGATGGTCGCGATGACGGCAAGGTTGGCGCCCTCCACGGCGATGATCAGGAGCCGCTGCGGCAACCGGTCCGCCGCGATGCCTCCGGCCAGCACAAACGACACGAGGCCGACGCTGCCCGCCGCGGCCACGAGGGAGAGCTCCAGCGGGCCGCCGCCGAGGTGGATCACTTCGTAGACCATCGCCACGGCCCACATCCCGGAACCGAAAATCGAGATCGCCAGTGCCGCGATCAGCACCCGGTATTCCCGGTGCGCGAACGGCTTGAGGGCTCTGAATGCGCGCATGGCTCCAGTCTAGGTGCCCCGACGGGGCCGCCGCGGACCGTACCGCGGAACGAATCAATGGAATAGTCCGGCGGTAATCCCGGTTGCCGCCTGACAGGACCTGGTTGCCCCATCCGGACAACCGGGTCCACGCACGAGGCCGGGCCTGCCGCCGGCGCTGCTTGCAGTGCCGCGGGCCCGCGCCTGATTCGGCTCGACTAGCCACGAAACGGAGATGGTGGATCAATGACTGCCTACAAGACAGTGAACCCCGCAACCGGAGAAACTTTGAAGGAATTCCCGGTCGCCACGGCGGCCGAGGTGGAGCAGGCCCTCACGGCCTCGCACGAGGCGTTCCGGGCCTGGCGGTCCGGTCCCGTCGAGGACCGCGCCAAGGTGATGGCGCGCGTCGCGGAGCTGTATCTGGAACGCCGGGACGAACTTGCCCGGCTCATCAGCACCGAAATGGGCAAGCCCCTGGCCCAGGCCCGCGGCGAAGTGAAGCTCGTCGCCGACATCTATTCGTACTACGCCACCGAGGGGCCGGGGTTCCTCAAGGATGAGCCGCTCAACGTCCGCGGCGGCGGCGAGGCCGTGGTCCGTTCCGCCCCCGTCGGGCCGCTCCTGGGCATCATGCCGTGGAACTATCCGTACTACCAGGTGGCACGGTTCGCAGCCCCGAACCTGATCCTGGGCAACACCATCCTGCTCAAGCACGCCGGCAGTTGCCCGCAGTCCGCGCTCGCCATCGAGGAGATCTTCCAGGCGGCCGGTCTCCCGGAGGGCGCCTACGTGAACCTGTTCCTCACGAACGAGCAGGTTGCCGAGGTCATCGCCGATGACCGCATCCAGGGCGTCTCCCTCACCGGCAGCGAGCGGGCCGGTTCGGCCGTGGCGGAGGTCGCCGGCCGGAACCTGAAGAAGTATGTCCTGGAACTGGGCGGCAGCGACCCGTTCATCGTCCTGGACTCCGAGGACCTGGACGCCACCGTGAAAGCTGCCGTCGCCGGGCGGATGGGCAACGGCGGCCAGGCCTGCACCGCGTCCAAGCGGTTCATCGTGATGGCGGACCTCTATGAGTCCTTCGTCGAGAAATTCACGGCACGTATGGCAAGGATCAAGCCGGGCGATCCGCTGCTCCAGGAAACCGCCTTCGGCCCGCTGTCCTCACAGAGTGCCGCCGACGGACTCGTCGAGCAGATCCGCGACGCCGTGGACAAGGGCGCCACGCTCCGGACCGGCGGGCACCACGTGGACGGTCCCGGCGCCTTTGTGGAGCCGACCGTGCTCACAGACGTCACCCCGGCCATGCGCGCGTACTCCGAGGAGCTCTTCGGCCCGGCCGCGGTCATCTACAAGGTCGCCACGGTGCAGGAGGCGATCGAGCTCGCCAACGGATCCCCCTACGGGCTGGGCGGCTCGGTCTTCAGCGCGGATGTGCAGAAGGCCAAGGACGTGGCCGACCAGCTCGACACGGGCATGGTGTTCATCAACTCCGTCGCGGAAACCCAGGCGGACCTGCCCTTCGGCGGCGTCAAGCGCTCGGGCGTCGGCCGCGAGCTGGCGCGGTTCGGCATGGACGAGTTCGTGAACAAGAAACTCATCCGCACGCCCCGCTAGGGACAGGTCCCCAAGCGCAGGCGTGCCGGCCACCGTCCGGCCCGGCATGCCTGCGCCGGTTGCCCGGGGTTCCGGACAAAACTTCCGAGCCGCGGAGAGGCTATCCGGCCGTCCCGGCCGCGCCGCGGTTAGGCTCCTTGAATGGATATTCCGGCCACCGGCACGCTGCGGCGCAGCATGGCGTTCATCGGCGCCAACGCCGGCCTTGCCCTGCACCCGGTGGACGCCATGGGCGCACAGATCCCGGGGGAGCCGGCGAGCTGCTTTGCTTCTTTCTGGATGGCCGACTGGTCCCGCTGGGGCCGGGGGAACGCGCTGCTGGTCGCCACCCTGCAGGGCTGGCGGAGTTATGGCAGCAACGAGTACTTCGCCGCATCCCTGGCCGCCGAGCTGACCCGCTATTTTCCGGAGGCAGCCCGGTTCCCGCTGGGCGGGATCAGCCACACCCAGGACCAGTTCGACGTCGAACTCGACGCCGGCAGCGGGCTGCGCGCCACCGGGCACAAGGCCGAACTGGCCATCAGCGGCGTGCTGGACCGCCGGCAGTTCGCGTCCGCCGACTTCCAGCTCGGGGACGCCAGCGCCTCGCTGAGCAACGTCTACCTGCCGTGCAGCACCGGCCGGCTCACCGAGTTCGGCGTGGAGTGGCCGGGGGCCGCCACGGTCTATCCCGGCCCGCGCGGCCCGGCGTCGTCGGCCTTCCTGGCCATTGCGGAATCCTGGGCAATCTGACGCTGCGCCGGGTGTGGCCTAGTGTTAAGGCGTGATGACGGCCGCGGCTGTCCGCACGCACTGAGTGTTCCGGTTCCGACGAGAGGCGACGATGGCCAAGCGCAGCAACCCGGCAATGAAAATGGCACAGCAGACCGCCCACAACGCAATGTTCGACGCCGAGGGCAAGCCCAAGCCGGGCGTCCAGAACGTGCTCCTGCGCGCTGTTGAAATCCAGCGCCCGATCGTGCTGGCGAACCTCCGCCGGCTGCAGAAGCGGCATCCGCACGCCACGGCGGCGCAGCTCGCCGCCAAGCTGGAGCGCGACTACCTGCTCGCCGTCACCGGCGGAGGCGCGCTCGTCGGCGGATCCGCCGTGATCCCCGGCGTCGGCACCGTCGCCGCGCTGGGACTTTCGGCCGCCGCGACCGTGGGCTTCCTGGAGGCCACCGCGCTCTTCGCCACCTCGCTCGCCGAGCTGCACGGCGTCCGGATGGTCGACCCGGAGAGGGCCAGCACCATGGTCATGGCCATCATGCTCGGCGAGGAAGGCACCGCGTTGCTCAGTTCGCTGAGCGGCCAGGCCGCCGGACAGGGCAAGGGCCCCACGCAGGCCTGGGGCTCGATCTTCTCGCGGCGCGTCCCGCTGGCCGGGTTCGGCAATGTCCGCGAGCGGATCCAGACGATGTTCCTCCGGAGCCTGCTGAAAACCCAGGGCACGGCGCTGCTGGGCCGGGCACTGCCCTTCGGCATCGGCGCCGTAGTGGGCGGGGTCGGCAACCGGGTGATGGGACGCGCTGTGGTGGCCAACGCCAAGGAAGCCTTCGGATCCATGCCGGACACAATTCCCGGCGAGCTGCAGCCTAACGCGGACACCGCCGGCCCGGCTGCACCATCCATCACCGGCCCGGGCACCCCGTCCGGCCCCGGCACCCGGAAAGACCCTGCACAAGAAGGCGGCAACTTTTGGATCTGAACGCTGACCTGGGAGAGTCCTTCGGGACCTGGACCATGGGCGACGACGCCGCCATGTTCCCGCTCATCACAAGCGCCAGCGTGGCCTGCGGGCTGCACGCCGGCGACCCCGTGACGATGCTGGACACCTGCCGGGCGGCCTACGAACTCGACGTCCGGGTGGGCGCCCACATCGGCTACCCGGACCTTGCCGGCTTCGGGCTCCGGACCCTCGACATGTCCTTCGACGACCTCTTCGGCGCCGTGCTCTACCAGCTCGGCGCGCTGGATGGCGTGGCGCACGCCGTCGGCGCCTCCGTGGACTACGTCAAGCTGCACGGGGCCCTCTACGACCGGACGGTGCGCGACGCCGAACAGGCCTCCGCTGTAGTCGCGGCCATCCAGGCCTACGACCCGGGCCTTCCGGTCCTCGGTTTTCCGGGATCCGCACTGCTCGCGATCGCGGAAGAAACCGGCCACCCCGTCTTCGCCGAAGCCTTCGCCGACCGCGCCTACCTCCCGGACGGCACCCTCGTGCCGCGCTCGCAGGACGGCGGCCGGCTGCATGACGACCGGCAGATCGCCGAACGGGCCGTCCGCCTGGCCACGAAGGGCGAAGTCGAGGCCGTCGACGGATCCGTGCTCCGGATCGAGGCGCACTCGCTGTCCATCGCCGGGGACGCCCCCGGCTCGGCCGCCACAGCCGCGGCCGTCCGCGCGGCGCTGGCGGAAGCCGGCGTCGAGCTGGAGAGCTTCGCCTATGGGGCTAGCCGAACACCAGGTGCGCCACCGTGAAGATGGCCAGCCCGGCGAGGGCGCCCACCACGGTGCCGTTGATCCGGATGAACTGCAGGTCCTGTCCCACCTGAAGCTCGATCTTCTGTGAGGTTTCCTCGGCATCCCAGCGGGCCACGGTATCGGTGATCACGCCGGCGATGTCCGAGCGGTAGGTCTTCACAAGGTAGCCCGCGGCATCGCCGATCCACTTGTTCACCTTGCCGGCCAGCTCGGGGTCAACCACCAGCCGGGTACCAAAATCGTGCACGGCGGCCTTGAACCGTACCGTCAGTTCGCTGTGCGGATCGTCGACGGCGGTGAGCAGCGCCGCCTTGATGGTGCCCCACGTGCGGGAGGCCAGCTCGCGGATCTCGGGGTCGCCGAGCACCTGGGCCTTGATACCCTCGGCGCGGGCGATCATAACCGGGTCGTGCTGCAGGTCCTGCGCGAGTTCCTTGAGGTACTTGTCGATGGAGAGCCGGACCTGGTGCTGCGGATCGGCCTGCACCGCCCGGGTGAACTTCAGGATCTCGACATAGACCTTGTCGCCCACGAGACCGTCCACGAAGGTCGGCACCCACGTGGGCGAACGGTCGGTGACCAGCCGGTTGACCGTCTCATGGTTGTCCCGCACCCAGTCCACCGCGCGGTCAACCAGCAGGTCCACGAGCGCGTGGTGGTGGCCGTCGTCGAAGATCCGCTGCGCGAGCCGGCCCACGGGAGGCCCCCACGGCGGGGTGAGCAGGTGTTTCCGGACCATGCCCTCGATCACGGCCTGGACGTCGTCGTCGTTCAATACCGTGAACGCGCCGCGGATGACGGCGGCGCCTTCCTTCGCGACGCGGTCGGCGCCGCCGGGACCGGACAGCCAGGCACCCGCCTTACGGGCGATGTCCACCGAGGCCAGCTTCTCCTGGACCACCTGCTCGGAGAGGAAGTTGGTCTCCACGAAGTCGCCCAGCGAGGCGCCGATCTGGTCCTTGCGGCGCGGGATGATGGCGGTGTGCGGGATCTTCAGGCCCATCGGATACTTGAACAGGGCCGTGACGGCGAACCAGTCGGCCAGGGCGCCCACCATCCCGCCCTCGGCCGCGGCCCGGACGTACTGGAGCCACGGATAGTCCTTCTGCAGGGCGAAGGCAACCACGAAGATGACCGCCATAACGATCAGCAGCGACACCGCCAGCAGCTTCATCTTCCGCAGCGCCGCGGCCTTTTCGGCGTCCGCCGGGCTGAGCCGGTGTTCGACGGCGGCGCCCGGTGCGGGCCGGGGGATTCGATCAGTATTCACCTGCATGTGCCCAGCCTAGTCCGGCTCCCTGCGGGTCCGGTCCGCTAACGTGTCAGCATGACGACTGACGAGTCCCGCGACGCCCGTCCGCTGGTCTACGCCCACCGTGGCTCCAGCGGCGCCTTCGCCGAGCACACCCGCGCCGCCTACCTGCAGGCAATCGCCGACGGCGTCGACGGCGTCGAATGCGACATCCACCTGACCCGGGACCAGCACGCGGTACTGCTGCACGACGCGAACCTGGACCGCACTTCCGACGGCACCGGGCCGGTCGCCGAACGGACCCTCCACGAACTCCGCCAGCTGGACTTCTCCTCCTGGAAGGGCGCCCGGATTCCCGCCGAATACGGCGGCACGTCCACCCAGTTCCTGACCCTCCCCGAGCTGCTGGACATGCTCCGGGCGGCCGGCCGGGAGATCGGGCTCGCGATCGAGCTCAAGCACCCGAGCCCGTACCTGCTCAAGCTGGAAGACCGCGTCCTGGAGGTCCTCAGGGCCGAGGGCTGGGACCCGGCCACCTCGATGCTGGACGGCATCAAGGTGTCCTTTATGAGTTTCAGCCCGGACTCGGTGAAGCACCTGCTCAAATCCGTCCCGGCGGCGGCGGTCTGCCAGCTCGTGGACGACATCAACGTGGAGGAAATCCGCGAGGAACTCGGCCTCGGGGCACTCACCGGCGGTGCGCTGGCGAACGTCATGAAGGCCGCCCAGCTGGAGGGAATCCGGATCCTGGACGACTGCGAAGTCGGCCTGGCCGGACCCGGCATCGACTACCTCCGCGGGCACGCCCGGACCGTCCGGCGCTGGCTGGACTCCGGGACGGAGGTTCCGGGTGTGGACCGTGGACGAGGAAGGCGACGTCGCCCTGTGCCGGGAACTGGGCATCCACGAGATCACCACGAACTGTCCGGCGGAGGTCCTCGCCCAGCTCTCGGACAGCAGCCGCCCGCTTCCCGGAACACCCCGTTCCAGGGGCGGTGGCGGCACCGCCGCACGGTTCCAACGGGGTCCGTGGCTGTGATTGAGTTGTTCCATGCCATTTCGCTGGTCCGGCCGGGCCATCCAGACCCTTTCCGCGGCTGCCCTGAGCGCCCTGCTGCTGGCCAGCGCCGCAAAACATTTCCGTGAACCCGCGTTCTTCCACCCGGTGGTCCCGGATTTCCTGTGCCGGGACGACGCCGGCAGCCGCCCCAACACGGCGCTCGCCGTGCTGTCCCGGGACGAATGGGTGGCCGCCAGCGGGCTGCTGGAAGCCGGCGCCGCCGTCGCACTCCTGATCCCGGCGACCCGCCGGGCCGCAGCCGGCGGCGTCACCGCCATGTTCACGCTCTTCCTGGCCGGTCACGTCGATGCCCTGCGCCGGGCCTGCGGGCCGGACGGCTCCGCCCGGCAGCGCCGCGTCCACACCCTGCGGCTCCCGGTGCAGGCACCGCTGATCGCCTGGGCCTGGAGCCTGCGGCAACCCGCTCTGCATGCACCCGCTCTGGGTGCGCCCGCGCTGCGGCGGCGGCCGTGAAACTCCTGCAGTCCCCGGCCGTGCGGGTCGGGTTGTCGATCAGCATCGCCACAGGGCTCTACGGGGTGTCCTTCGGCGCGTTGTCGGTCACCTCCGGGCTGGACTTCTGGCAGACCATGGCCCTGAGCCTGCTGCTGTTCAGCGGCGGCTCGCAGTTCGCCTTCATCGGAGTGGTGGCCGGAGGCGGCTCCGGCGTCGCCGCAATGGGGGCGGCCACCCTGCTGGGCATGCGCAACGGGATCTACGGGATGCAGATCAATGCCTTGCTTCAGCCGCGCGGCTGGCTCCGGTTCGCCGCGGCGCACGTGACGATCGACGAGTCAACCGCGACCAGCACCGGGCAGACCGATCCGCTCGAGCAAAAACGCGGCTTCTGGACGGCCGGCCTCGGCATCTTCGTGCTGTGGAACCTTTTCACCGCGGTCGGCGCGCTCGCCGGGGCCGCGCTGGGCGACCCCAAGCAGTGGGGTCTCGACGGCGCCGCAGTGGCGGCGTTCCTGGGCCTGCTGTGGCCGCGGCTGAAGGGCCGCGAACCGGTGGCAATCGCCGTCGTCTGCGCGCTGGCCACGGTGCTGGCCGTCCCGTTCGTGCCTGCCGGGGTGCCGATCCTGGTGGCCGCCGTCGTGGCAGCGGGAATCGGCTGGCTGAGCCACGGCCGCAAGGACGAGGGCCTCGAACCGGATGTGGACCCCTACCCGGGGCATCACCCCGCCCACCCCCATTCCTCCGGAGACACCCCATGAACCTTTGGCTGTGGCTGCTGCTCGCCTGCCTGCTGGGCTACGCCTGGAAACTCCTGGGCTACCTGGTCCCCGCCAGCCTGCTCCGCGATCCCCGGATGTCAAGGATTGCCGGGACCATGACCATCGGCCTGCTGGCATCCCTGACGATCGTGAATACCGTGGCCTCCGGTCAGTCGCTGGCCCTGGACGCCCGGCTGGGTGCCCTGGCCGCGGCCGGGATCGCCCTGTGCTTCCGGGCGCCGTTCCTGGTGGTGGTCCTCGCCGGAGCCGGCGCCGCCGCCGGGCTCCGGCTCCTGGGCTGGAGCTGATTTCCGGCACGGTCTTTAGTCCCTACTGGCACGGGACGCCGAGTGGGACCATACGACTATGAGCGATGAAGACGTTCCGGCGCCTGCCCCTGCCTCGGAGGGTCCGGCGGCCGCCGCTTCGGGCAAGGGACGCCACCCCAAACACCACGAACCCGCTGTGCCCGCGGGGTCCGAGTCCACCCGGGAACTGCGCGAGATGGCCCGCCGCCGCCGGGAAGCCGAGGAAAAACTGCAGCACCACCTCCTCGAAGCCAAGGAGAAGCCCGCGGAGGGCTGATTCCTACCGCGCGGCACCCGGTCCGGCGAGCCGGAGAATGAGCTGCAGCCCTTCGGGGCTGCCCGGCCAGTGCCGGTGCAGGGCGTCCTGGCCGGCGCGGGCGATCACCGAACGCAGCACCAGGGCCACGATGATGACGTCGTCCGCGTACCCGATCACCGGCACGAAATCCGGGACGAGGTCGATTGGCGACAACAGATACGCCAGCAGCAGCGCCAGCCGGATCCGCAGCCCCGCCGGCAACGTACCGTCAGCAAGCAGCCGGCGGAGGAGCCGCAAGAGGTCCGGCAGCAGCCGCAGCGCGTCTCTCATGCTCACCGTTTCCGGATGCCTGCGTGCGTAGCCCCACAGCAGCAACAGCAGGACGGCATAGACAGCCAGCAGCCCGCCGACCATGGCGGCGATGCCCTCCCACGGCATGGGCGGCTACCCCAGGATGGCGTCGAACGCGGTGCCGGGCAACGGCGACTGCGGCGGCAGGGGCCGGTCCGGCCGTTCCGTCCGGATCGCGTCCTCGACCAGGGCTACCGGGCGGCGCCACGCATCGGACCCGGCCTCCATCGTGTCCACGGCGCCGATCAACATCGCCAGGAGGCGGATCAGGTCCGTCATGGAAATGTCGCTGCGCAGGGTTCCCTGGCCCTGGCCCCGGCCCAGCAGCACGGCCACGGATTCGAACAGTTCGCCGGTGATGCCGGTCAGCAGGCCGCGCCGGCCGGCGACGGCGCCGAGCAGGTTGGCTTCCTCGCTGGCGACGGCCATCACGGCGTCGATCACCTGGAAGAGCCCGTCAGCGGCATCCGGGCCGGCCAGGGCTTCGTCAATGACCGGGTCGACCAGGAGCCGCAGCTGCCGGTTCAGCGCCGCCAGCACCAGTTCTTCCTTGTCCGCGAAGTTGCGGAACAGCGTGGCCGGGCCAACGCCGGCCGTCAGGGCGATGGTCTGAAGCGGGACTTCGGGGCCGTGTTCACGGAAACACTGACGCGCTGCGGTAATGATCTTGTCCATATTCCGCGCGGCGTCAGCGCGGAGCGGCCTGCCTTCTACTGCGCGGTTCATTTGCCTAGGGTAGCAACGCGGACGTTGAGTAAAGCTGTTACTGGCCGGTAGCGGCCAACATGACGGTTTCGGGGCGGGAATCGTTGCCGGATGGGGACCCGGCGGCCCTCCGGCCGCCGTCCGGCCGCGTGGCAGACTAGTGCCATGTTGCTTGCATTTTCTGTCGCCCCGTCCGGCCGTCCCGCAGCCGCGGCCGGCGACTCACCCTCCCCTGCCGGGGCCGAATCCGCTGCCGCGGCGGATGAGGCCTCGGTCCACGACGCCGTCGCCGAGGCGGTACGGATCGTCCGGGAGTCGGGCCTGCCCAACCACACAGACTCGATGTTCACCACCATCGAGGGCGAGTGGGATGAGGTCTTCGCGGTGGTGAAGCGTGCCACGGAAGCTGTGGGCCGGTATGGGAGCCGCGTCTCGCTGGTCATCAAGGCGGACATCCGCCCGGGCTACTGGGGGGAACTCACCGGCAAGCTGGACCGGCTCGAAGCCGCAATCGGCGGCACCAAGGCCCAGGACCGGGACTAAACACCGCAGGACGGCTCCGGTCCGGAACCTACCGCGCGGCCCGGCCAGCTGGAAGACTGTGGGCATGTTCGAGCATCAGCCCACCGACCGCTGGATCGCCGTCGAAAACTTCCTGTCCGATGCCGTTGTCCGCCCTGACAGCTCGCTGAAACACGCCGTGGCCAGCGCCCTCGCGGCTGGGATGCCGCCCATTGAAGTGGCGCCCAACGCCGGAAAGCTGCTCAAACTGCTCGTGCAGCTTTCCGGAGCCCGCCGCGTGCTGGAAATCGGGACGCTGGCGGGCTTCAGCACCATCTGGATGGCGCAGGGGCTGCCCGACGATGGCCAGCTGGTCACGTGCGAATACCTCCCGAAACACGCCGGGGTGGCGCGCGCGAATGTCGACGGCGCCGGAGTCGGCCACAAGGTGGAGATCCGGGTCGGTGCCGCGCTGGACACACTCCAGGCCCTGCAGGACGAGGGTGCCGCGCCCTTCGATTTCGTCTTCATCGATGCGGACAAGGAAAACAACGCGAACTACCTGGAGTGGGCCGTCCGCCTCGGCCGGCCAGGGACAACGGTGGTGCTGGACAACGTGGTCTGGGAAGGCGCCGTGCTGGACCCTGCCATGGACGAGGTCAACGCGCCCGGCATCATCAGTGCGTTGCAGATGCTCGGCGATGACCCGCGGCTGGACGCGACCGTGATCCAGACCGTGGGCTCGAAAGGCTGGGACGGCTTCGCCCTGGCCCGGGTGTGCTGAACTGACCGCGCGACGGGCCCCGCAACCGGCCGCGGCGGACCCGCGGCTGCCTATACCGACGGCGCAGGCCCGCGGCAAGTACTAAGTATGCTTAGATTTACTGAGGGCTGTCCCGGCCGACGGCCGCGGACACAACCGGCACCGCACGGACTTCTCCAAGGAATGCAGGCCACCGAATGAACGGGACTCCCCACGACCATCCGCCACTTGCCGTGCGGATCAGCTCTTCGGCGGCGGACCTCGCCGCCCTGGACCCCCTTCTGGCCGCGGCACGCGCGGCTGTCGGCGATGTCCCGGCGCTGCTGGATCTGGCCAGGACCGCTGAAGCGGCCGCCCCGAAGCCCGGCGCCGGGCGGACGGCATTTCTTTGGGAGCTCCTGGCCTCCGTCACCGCCGTCGACGTCGCAGCCGGACGGATCCTGGAACCCCACCTCGACGCCGCCGCGATCCTCGACCAGGCGGCCGACTCTGCGGGCCTCCCAATCGAGGGCGTATGGGGCGTCTTTGCCGCCGAAGCCGCCGGAGTGCAACTCACGGCAGAACCGGCTGACGGCGGAGTCCGGCTCCACGGATCGAAGCCCTGGTGCTCCCTCGCCGCGCAGCTGGACCATGCCGTGCTGACTGCCCATACCGAAGACGGCGGCCGGGCAGCGTTCGCCGTCGACCTGCATGCCCACGGCGTGAGCTTCGCGGATCCCGAGTGGACCAGCAGGGGGCTGCGTGAAATCCCCAGCGGCACCGTGCACTTCGACGGCGTCCCGGCCGTGCCGCTGGGCGGCCCCGGCTGGTACTACCGCCGCCCGGGCTTCGCCTGGGGCGGGATGGGAGTCGCCGCCTGCTGGCTGGGCGGCGCCGTCGCGGTGGCCCGCGGCTACCGGGAATCCCTCCTGCGGTCCGCGGACGCGGGTCGCGAACCGGACCAGATCGCCCTGGCCCACCTTGGCGAGATCGACCGCACCCTGACCGCCCTGACCAGCTACCTCGCGCAGACCGCGTCCCGGATCGACGCGGGGGACCTCCCGGGCGGCGGGGCCTGGAGCGAAGCCTTGCGGATCCGGGGACACGTCGCCGCCGCCGTCGAACGCATCCAGGCGCTGGTCAGCCAGAACCTGGGGCCCGCCCCGCTCGCGTTCGACGAGGGCTACGGAAAACGCATGGCCGACCTCGCCCTCTACATCCGCCAGCACCACGCCATGCGCGACGACGCGCAGCTCGGTGCCCTGACGCTGAAAGGCGACCACCGGTGGTGAGTTTCACGCACAACGATCCCGGGACCGGCGAGCACGCCTGGACAGCCGGCGGGCTGCCCGCACTCCCTGAACTGCCGTTGGACCCGGCTGAGCTCGCCGGCACGGCGTTCGTGATCCTGGCCGCCCATCCCGACGACGAATCCCTTGGCGCCGGCGGGCTCATGGCACGGCTTCGGGCGCTTGGCGCGGACGTGCGGGTGCTGCTGGCCACGGCCGGGGAGGCTTCGCACCCCGGTTCACCCACCACGACGCCCGAACAGCTCTCCGCCGTGCGGCTGCGGGAGTTCGGCGGCGCCCTCGCGCAGCTGGTCCCGGGCGCAGGCTGGCACTGCCTTGGCCTACCGGACGGGCAGCTGGCGGGGCACCGGGAGGAAGCCCGGACCGCGGTGCAGCAGGCGGTGGCGGACGCCGCCGCGTCCTCCGGCCGCCCCGCCGAACAGATCACCCTTGTGGCCCCCTACCGTCACGACGGCCACCCGGACCATGAAGTGCTGGGCTCCATCGCGGCGGAGGTGGCCGGCGCCGGCGGGCACGGGCTGCTGGAATATCCCATCTGGTACTGGCTGTGGGCAGAACCGGCCGACCCCGCGTGGCAATCCTGGCGGCGCCTGCCCCTGGGCCGCGCCGAACTGCAGGCCAAAGCTGCGGCCATGGACGCCCACACCTCACAGGTCCGGGCGCTGTCCGGGCAGCCCGGCGACGAAGTGCTCTTGCCGCCGGCCTTCCTGCAGCACTTCGAGCGGTCGTTCGAGATCTTCGCGTGGCAGCGCCCGGCCGCTTCTCCCGCCGGCTCAGCGGGCGGCTCCTACGCCGCTGCGGATGCGGCAAGAATCTTCGACGCCGTCCATCACCGGGAAGACGACCCCTGGCAGTACACCACCAGCTGGTATGAACAGCGCAAGCGCTCCCTGACGCTGGCCGCCCTTCCTGCCCGGAACTACGCGGCCGGCCTGGAGATCGGCTGCTCCATCGGGACCCTCAGTGTGGAGCTCGCGCCGCGCTGCGGGACGTTCCTGGCCGTGGACGCAAGCGGCGCCGCCCTGGCCCGCGCCGCCGAACGTCTAGCCCATCTGCCCGGCGCCCGGACCCGGCAGCTCACCGTCCCGCAGGAGTGGCCGGAGGGCAGCTTCGACCTCATCGTCGTCTCCGAGGTCGGCTACTACCTGGCGCCGGCCGAGTTCTCCGGGCTGCTCGCAAAGGTCGAGGCAGCACTCCTGCCCGGCGGCACGCTGGTCCTGTGTCATTGGCGGCACCCCGTCTCCGGCTGGGAGCTCGACGGCGATTCCGTCCACGCCGCCGCGCGCCGGGAACTTGGCTGGGCCGACGCCGGCCTCTACCGGGAGCGCGACTTCGTCCTCGAAGTCCTGATTGCTCCGGATGCGGACCTGGACCCGGGTGCCGGTCCGGACCCGGACGCTGACCCGGAACGGGGCCGGTGACGGATGGCTGCGCTGACCCTACCGCTGCCGCGCGGGCACGCCATCGACTCGGTTGTTGTCGTCATGCCCGCCCACAATGAAGCCGAGCACCTGGAACGGGCCCTGCACGCGCTGCAGCGGGCCGCCGACGAACTGCACCGGCACCGGCCCGGGGTCGGCGTGCGGGTTACCGTCGTTCTGGACAGCTGTACCGACGGCTCCGCCGCAATCACGGCCCGGGTCGTCGGCGCAGACCTGCGCTTCAGCATCCTCGAGGTGAACTACCGCAACGCCGGAGCGAGCCGTGACGCCGGCGTCCGGGCCGCGGGAATCGGCGGACCGCGCCGCAGGCCGCCGGGCAAACGCTGGACACCGCCGTCGTGGGCCGGACGGACCTGGCTCGCCAACACCGACGCCGATTCGCGGGTCCCGGTGAACTGGCTTGTGCGCCAGCTGGAGTTCGCGGAAGCAGGGGCCGACGCTGTCCTGGGGTCGGTGGAACCCGATCCGGCGGGGATGGACCCGGAACTGCTCCGCCGCTGGCTGGAGAGCCATCCCTTTGCGGAAAACCACCCGCACATCTACGGTGCGAACTTCGGTGTGCGGGCCTCGGCCTACCTGGCCGCCGGAGGCTTTCCGAAGCTGTCCTCGCACGAGGACCGGACCCTCGTCCAAGGCCTGCGAAGCCGCGCCTTCACGGTCACGGCAACGGACAGCATCCGCGTGCTCACCTCCGGCCGGACCCACGCCCGGGCTCCGCACGGCTTCGGCGCCTACCTCCGCTCGCTCGGCCGGAACCGGACCTCCGCCGTCAGTCGGCAGCCGGCGGAGTGACCCCAGCGCCGGCCAATGCCGGGCGGGCACCCCGGCCCTAGCCCGGCGCGTTCAGTGGTGCGACAGTGGAGCATGTGGTCGATTTTCTCCGGGCGGCGCCGGGTGCTGGCGGCGTCAGTCGGCATCGCGCTCGTGGTGGCCGCGGTGATCCTTGCCCTCGCGCTGGCCGCGCTCCCGCCGGCCGCTGCACCGACCTCCGCGCCCACCGCCGCTCCGACCGCCTCGCCCACGGGGAGCGCCGCCGGAAGTGCCGGCACGCCGGGCCCGGTTGCCTCCGCCAGCCCGGCGCCGTCGCAAACCCTGGTCCAGGTCCCGGCTGATCCGCTGCCGGCTCCCGCCTCCGGTTCCCCGAAACAAACAACGCCGGCTCCTGTTCCGGCCCCGGTCCCGCCCGCAGAGCCGTTCCCCGCAGCGCTCGCCGGCCGCGACCTGGAACTCATCCCCGGCGCCGGCCCGCTGGTGGCCCTGACATTCGACGCCGGGGCCAACTCGGCCGGCCTGGCCAGCATCCTCCAGACGCTGGCCGCCACCGGAGTGCGCGGCACGTTCTTCCTCACAGGCAGCTGGGCCAGCGCCAACCCGGCGGGAGTCGCCGCGATTGTGGCCGGCGGCCACCGCGTGGGAAACCATTCGATGACGCATCCGGGATTCACCGGCCTCACGGACGACGCGATCGCGGACGAGGTCCTCCGGGCGCAGCAGGCCATTGAATCGGCCGGCGGGGATCCCAGGCCGTTGTTCCGGTTTCCGTTCGGTGCGCGCGATGCCCGCACCATCGCCACCGTAAACCGCCTCGGCTATCTGCCGGTCCGCTGGACCGTGGACACCCTCGGCTGGAAGGGCACCAGCGGCGGAATCACCGCGCAGGCCGTGGCGGACCGGGTCCTCGGGCAGCTGCAACCGGGGGAGATTGTCCTGATGCACATCGGCTCCAACCCCGACGACGGGTCCACGCTCGACGCCGACGCCCTCATCCACGTCATCTCCCGGATCCGGCAGGCCGGCTACGGCTTCACGGCCCTCGATGCCCTGCTGAAGTAGGGCGGCTCAGGTCATGGTGAGCACGGCGGCGCCGGTGATCCGGTCCTCTGCCAGATCCTGCAGGGCCTTGTCCGCGGCGGCAAACGGATACATCACGGTGGTGGGGCGCAGCGGGATCTCCGCGGCGATGCGGAAGAACTCCTCGCCGTCGGCCCGCGTATTGGCAGTGACGCTGCGGAGCTGGCGTTCCTGGAACAGCTCCCTGGCGTAATTCAACGGCGGAATATCGCTGAGATGGATACCGGCGACGGCGAGCGTCCCGCCGCGGTCCAGGGCGCGAAGCGCCGCGGGAACCAGGCGGCCCACCGGTGCGAAAAGGATCGCGGAATCGAGCGGGTCGGGCGGGTCCTCGTCGGCACTGCCGGCAAACGTGGCCCCAAGCCGCAGGGCGAGGCGGCGGCCATCCTCGGACCGGGTCATGACGTACACCCGGGCCCCCCGGTAGAGGGCGATCTGGGCGGCCAGGTGCGCCGACGCGCCGAAGCCGTAGATCCCCAGCCTGCCGCCGATGGGCAGGTTGGCCCGGGAGACGGCCCGGTAGCCGATGATGCCTGCGCACAGCAGCGGCGCAGCCTCCTCATCCGAGAAAATGTCCGGAATCCGGTAGGCGAATTTCTCGGCCACGGTGATCAGCTCGGCGTACCCGCCGTCGCGGTCCCACCCGGTAAACGTCGGAACCAAACAAAGGTTCTCCTCGCCGCGCAGGCAAAACCGGCACGCGCCGCAGGTCCCGCCCAGCCACGCCACCCCGACGCGTTCACCTGGTTGGAACCGCCTGGCCTTCGCACCGCATTGGAGGACTTCACCAACGACTTCGTGCCCCGGGATGGTTCCGGCGTGCCTTGGGGGCAGGTCACCCTCGGCCAGGTGCAGGTCTGTCCGGCAGACACCGCAGACGCTGACCCGCACCAGCACGTCGCCGGGGCCCGGCCGCGGGTCCGGGCGCTTCCCGAAAACCAGGGGGCCGCCGCTGATCGGTCCGGGCCGTTCAACCCGCCAGGCTCGCACAACGCTCTCCTCTCCTTGCGCTTCCGTCGTTCCTGAAGAGCCGGGGCTTCGGAGGCAGCGTTCCCGCGTGGCGGGGTTCAGCGGGTGATCAGCACGTTGCAGCGTGCTTTGTGCAGCACGGCTGAAACAGTGTTGCCGGGGCCGCCCTCGCGGTTGTGGGTTCCGATCACCAGTGTGTCCGCGTCGCCTGCCGCGGCGAGCAGTTCCTTGGACGCGGCATGGCCCTTCACGAGGGTCGCGGAGACCGCCAGATCCGGGGCCAGGCCCCGGACCTCGGCCAGCGCCCGGTCCAGCAGCTCCTGGCCGTGGAGCGGCGCATGGCGGCCATGGTCATCACGGTTCCCTCCCCGGCTCTTGTCGACGTGGACGAGCTGCAGGGAGGTCCCCAGCACCGTCGCCAGCCGGACAGCGCCGGCCAGCACGGCTGCACTCCGGGAAGTGGCGTCGACCCCGGCCGCCACGGGGTTGCCGGGGCTCCGCGGGTGCCGGATGACCAGCAGGGGGCAGGGGGTGGAGCCGGCCAGGTCCATGCAGACCGAACCCGTCAGCTGGCCCAGGACCCCGCCGACGCCGCGGCTGCCGATCACCAGGAGGCGGGCGTCCCGGGACGCGCCGCGCAGGACCGGCGCCGGGAGCCCGGCTTCCATGACGCCGTCGACGACGTCCGCATCCGGCGCGTACCCGGCGTCGGCACCGTGCGGTCCTTCGCCGGAAACCTGCGCGGCCCCGGCAGGCGGGCGGTAGGACCGGCGTGCCAGCTCGACACCTTCGGCGAGGATGGTCTCGGCGGAGTGCCGCAGCCCGCTTCCTTCCACGCCCTTGACCGGTCCGAGTTTCTTCGTGAAAACGGGCCAGACCCAGGCGTGGATGACGCGGAGCGGCGCCTGCAGCGTTGCGGCGTACTCCGCGGCCCAGCGGACAGCCTGCTGCGAGGCTTCGGACCCGTCGTAGCCCACCGCCACGGTACTGCGCCCATGCCCTGCTGCAGGTGCCAAATGATGCCTCCGGGCCGTCGTCGTTACCGTCTCCCATGCGCTACTTGCCCCAGTAGAGCGCACCGGGGCCCGCGGGGCTAGGGGCTTAGGTCCCGCGGGCCTGGCGATCCGCGGCGCTGTTCCGGCTCGGATCCGGATCGGGATCGCCGTGCTGTTCACGCAACTCGCGGCCGCGGCGGATGTCCTCTTCCTCGCGGGCCTGGAGCTTGTCGCTTTGCTTCGTATCGCGCGGCGGCAACTGGATGGTTTCCTCGGCTTCGATGCCGGCCTGGAGTTGGCGGCCGCGTTCCATTTCGGCGTCGAACTCGGCGCCGAACAGCAGCGACATGTTCAGGATCCAGAGCCAAAGCAGCGAAACGATGACGCCGCCGATCGCGCCGTATGTCTTGTTGTAGCTGGCGAAGTTGGCCACGTAAAACGCGAAGCCGAGCGAGGCCAGCAGGAAGATCACCAGGGCGATAAAGGACCCCAGGCTCATCCAGCGGAACTTGGGCTGTTTCACGTTCGGGGTGGCGTAGTAGAGGATGGCGATCGCCAGCACGACGAGCAGCACCATCACCGGCCATTTCGCGATGTTCCAAACGGTCAGGAAGGCGGCGCCCAAGCCGATTGCGTTGCCGACGGACTCCGCCACCGGCCCGGTCAGGACGAGCATGGCTGCCAGCACGACGACGATCAGCATGTTCACCACGGTGACGCCGAGCACGGTGCCCCGGAGCTTGATGAAGGGCCGGCCTTCGTCAATTTCGTAGACCCGGTTCATGGCCCGGGCAAAGGCTCCGACATACCCGGAGGCGGACCACAGCGCGGCGGCGATGCCGACCGCCAGGGTGACACCGGCAGCCGAGGAGCTGCTGAGCTGCTGGACCGGCTCGCGGATCGCGTCCACTGTGTCAGCCGGAGCGAAGCCCTGGACGATGTCCAGGAGCGCGCCGGTGGTCTTCCCGGCCTCCCCGAAGAGGCCCAGCAGGGACACGAGTGCCAGCAGGGCCGGAAACAGGGACAGGACCGCGTAATACGTCAGGGCTGCGGCAAGGTCGGGGCACTGGTCTTTGGTGAATTCACGCAGCGTCTTCTTGGCGATGTATTCCAGGAGGGTTTGGTGACGTCGGTGGGGCTGTCCGGTTTGCGGGAGTCGTCCGGGGCGGGTGCCGTGCGGGCTTTGCGGTGCTGCTGGCTCCGGTTTCCGTGTCGGTTGCGGCGGGGCGCCCGGCGGCGTCGTTTTTTGCCATGGGGATCATCCTTCGTCGGTTAAGGGAAGCGGCCGGCCGCCCCACGCGGATGCGGGGACGGCCGGCCGGTTCCTGCGGCCTCAGGCCTGCTGGACGTTGTCCCGGGCGTCGCGGCCCGGTCCTTGACGTCGGCCACGGCATCCTGGCCTTCCGCCTTGACATGTTCGGAGGCGTCCGCGGCTGTTGCCTTGACGTTCTCGACCGCTTCCTGGGCAGGTTCCTTGAGCCCCTCGGCCACGCTTTTGGCGGCATCCGCCAGTTCCGTCGTGAGCGGCTCAGCGGCCGTCTTGAGGGCGTCGGCGGCTTCGCGTTCCTTCTGGCTGGGCGGGATCAGGGAGGACACCAGCAGGCCGGCGCCGAACGCGATCAGCCCGGCGGCCAGCGGGTTGCCCTGGGTCTTGGCCTTGACCTGGGCCGGCGCGTCCCCGACCGCGTCACCCAGGTGCGCACCGGTGCTGCCGGCGGCGGGGTGCACGTTGCCCGCGGTGTGGTCGGCTGCGCCCATGACTTTCTCCTTGACTCCGAAAACGGCGTCTTTCACTTTGTCGGTTTGCCGCTGCACGATGTGCGACGGCGTGACTTTGTCCGCTACGGCGTCGACGTTCGTGCCCAGCCGTGCGCGGGTTGCTTCAATGTCTGCTCGGATGGCATCCGGGTTTTCGCTCATCTTTTTGACCTCGCTGTCTAAGTGCCGGGCTTGAGGGTGGGGGGAATTTCCTGCAGTGTCTCGGCGGTCTGGGGAATGCCCTTGACTCGCCTTCAGTTCCTTGCGGCCGACGGAGGCCAGGACGGCGGCAATGATGCCCCAGACCACGGCGACGACGACGGCGGACCAGCCCAGTCCCATGAGGGTTCCCAGCGCCCACCACAGCGCCAGGGACAGGAACAGGAGCACGAAGTGGCCGGCGACTCCGGCGCCGGCGAGCATCCCGCTGCCTTTGCCGGCCTTGGTGGCGGACTGCTTGAGCTCCACTTTGGCCAGTTCGACTTCCTGGCGCATCAGGGTGGACATGTCCCGTGTGACATCGCCCAGGAGGTCACCAAGGGACGCTGTTTCAGCCTTGGCGTGGGCGCCGGTGGGAGGCACTTCGCTGCTGCTCATCGACGGTCACCGTCAAAAGGGTCATCACGCAGCGGATCGGCGGGGCGCATCGGGCTCGGCGGGCCGCAGGGGGTCGGCGCGGCCGGCCGGATCGGCTTCCAACGGCTCGGAGTCGAGCGGGCTGGGCGGATAAGTCCGCGCGAAACCCGCCGTCGTCGTTTCCGGCGCAGGCAGCTGTACCGGCGGCGGCGGCACAGCCACACCCGTGTCGGGGACCCGCGCGACCGGAGTTTCCACCCGGCGGCCTGAGGGGCCCGCAGCGCCCGTCGCGTCGGGGGCACCCGCACTCAGGCTGCGGCTGAGGCGGCCGGCGAGGATGCCGGCCCCGGCTGCGAGCAGGAGGAACGTGCCGGGCCGTTGCCGGGCAAAGGACTTCACCTCGGTCACGAGGGAACCGGGATCCCTGGCGTCGAGCCAGGAGGCCACGGCAGAGGAACGCTCGGCCGCCTGGCGTACGAGGTCGCTGGCCACACCGGGCTGGTCGGCGGCCGATGACATCGAGTGCAGTTCGGTCGAAATCGAGCGCAGCCCCTCGGCGACCTTCTGCTGCTGTGTGCCCGCTTGTTCGGTGAGGTCCGACTTGGCCTGGTGGAGCAGGTCGCGGGCGTTAGTTTTGACTTCCGCCGCAACGTTGGCGGCTTCGGTTTTCGCAGTCTCCGCGACGTGTTGGGCGGAGTCGGTGGCCTGGCGGGTGACCTCGGCCGCTTCTTCCTTGGCCGTGTCCGTTGTGGAAGCAGCGTTCTCGGAGGAAGCTGCGGTCCTCTCCGTGGTCGAGGCGGGCGGGAAGGTCGAGGCCTGCCGGACTGGAGTCTGCTGGGTGACCGTGGGGGTGCCGAGGCTGCCGTCCTGGGGCCATTGGTTCTCTGTCATCTTCGCTCGCTTTCCAAGAAAATCGGTGCTGGTGCAAACACAGACCAGCGATACCGGGGCTCTAATAGTAAGCATGATTACTATCCAATAGTAAGTACCCTTTCCTTATTCTTTTCGGCTCTTTCCGGCCGTCGCGTCGGCGGGCGGGCGGGCAGGGTGGACTCCGGCTGCGGCGGCCCGGTGAACTAGGGTTGAAACATGCGAAAAACGGTGGACGACTGATGGCGAAGCGGGGCAGGGCCGCCGGCCGGAGCACCGGAAATGCGGAGCCTGGAGTGGTCGATGTGCCCAAGGGCAGCCGGCCCGACGGCCCGGTCGAGGGGATCTACTACATCGACACCGGCGACTGCGAGCTGATCGCGGACCAGGACAATTCCACCGGCTGGCTGCTGCGCATCAACGGCGTGATGAGCTCCCACATCGACCTGGCCGATCCTTTGTTCCTTGACTTCGAATACATGCGCTGGATCGCCGCACTGGTGGAATCGCGCTGGCCCCGGGAAACGAAGCCGAAACTGCGCGCCCTGCACCTTGGCGGGGGAGCATGCTCACTGGCCCGCTACTTCCATGCCGCCTACCCGGAAGCCCGCCAGGTGGTGGTGGAGCTGGACGGCAAGCTCGCCGAGTACGTCCGGGGCTGGTTCGATCTGCCCAAGGCACCGCTGATGCGGCTGCGTGTCGGGGAGGCGCGGCAGGTCACCGAAAGCCTGACCCCGGCGACCCGCGACGTGATCATCCGGGACGTCTTTGCCGGATCGCTGACGCCCAGGCCGCTCACCACCCGGGAGTTCAACCAGCACGCCCACAGCGTCCTGGCGCCCGGCGGGATCTACGTCGTGAACTCCGGAGACGCACCGGACCTGCGGAACGCCCGCGAAGACGCCGCCACCATCGCCGCGACGTTCAAGCACACGATGCTCATCGCGGATCCGGCGATGCTCAAGGGACGGCGCTACGGCAACATGGTGATGGCCGGCAGCGACCTGCCGTTCGACGACGACCCCCGGCTCGCGCGCCGCCTGCTCGGCGGCGCGGTGCCCGCCCACATCTGGGATGACGCCAAGGTCCGGGCTTTCGCTGCCGGCGCCCCGGTCCGGCGTGACCCGGTCACCCCGTCGATTGCTCCGTAACGGCCCTTTTGCGGGTCCTAAACGGCGGTTACGGAGCAATCGATGAGTATCCGCCCCGGCCCATGAGCGCCTCACGGTGCTCCGCGGTCTGGTGCCGCAGCGCCTGCACCACGGCGGCCACCGCCGGACGGCGCATGGAATCGGGACGCAGCACCATCCAGTACGGCAGCAGCTCCGCGAACGCTTCGGGCAGCAGCCGGACGAGGTCCGGGTGCAGGTCGGCCGCGAAGCAGGGCAGGAAGCCGATCCCGGCGCCGGCGCGCGTAGCCTCCACATGGACAAAGACGTTGGTGGAGCTCAGCCCGTCCCGCATGGCCGGCACGAGCCGGCGCGGGGCGTCAAGGTCGTCCACCTGGAGCATGGAATCGACAAAATACACGAGGGAATGGGCCGTGAGTTCCTCCACGGTCGCCGGGGTGCCGTATTCGGCCAGGTAGTCCCGGGAGGCGTACATCCCGAGCATGTATTCGCCGAGCCGTGCCGCGGCGGCCCGGTGCACCTGCGGTTCGCCCACCACCACCTCGATGTCCAGCCCGGAACGCTGCTGCAGCGCACGCCGGGTCACGGTGATGATCTCGACGCTGAGGCCGGGATGCTCGCGGCGCAGCCGGGCCACCGCCGGAGCGGCAATATAGGCGCTGAACCCGTCCGTGGCCGTCATGCGGACCACACCGGTAATAGGGTCCGGGGTTGTGCCGGGCTGTTCCAGCGTCCGGATGGCGGCTTCCACGCGTTCGGCCACCTGCACCGCTTCGGCGCCGAGGTCGGTGAGCTCCCAGCCTCCTGCGGCGCGGGAGAGCACCCGGCCGCCGAGTGCTTTCTCCAGGGCTGCGATCCGCCGCGAAACAGTGGTGTGGTTCAACCCCAACGCCTGGGCCGCCGTCGTGAACTTCGCTGAACGGGAGACGGCCAGCAGTACCAGCAGGTCATCGGGGTTTGCATTCATATCTGCAATTCTGCACACAAGGGGTGCTGGTTTGACTATTGAATCGCCCACTTTGTGCGGCAATACTCAGTGAAGCTGCTCAGTGCCGTGCAACATGCCTCGCCTGGGCCGCTTATTGACGCGAACTGAGGAGTGCAGACATGGAGAGCAGCTTGAACGGCCGCAAGGCCCTCGTCACCGGCGGGGCCGGCGGAATCGGTGCCGCCAGCGTCCGCGCCCTCGCGGCGCGGGGCGCCAAAGTGGTGATCGCCGACGTCGACGAAGCCGCGGCGGCCGCCCTCGCGGACGAGGTGGGCGGCACGTCCTGGTCGGTTGACCTGCTCGACGTCGAGGCCCTCCAGGACGTCAGCCTGGACTGCGACATCCTGGTCAACAACGCCGGAATCCAGCGGATCAGCCCCATCGAGGACTTCGACCCCGCGGACTTCCGCCGCATCATCACCCTTATGCTCGAGGCGCCGTTCCTGCTGATCCGGGCCGCCCTGCCGCACATGTACACGAACGGCTTCGGCCGGATCATCAACCTCTCCTCCGTGCACGGGCTTCGGGCCTCGCCGTTCAAGAGCGCCTATGTCTCCGCCAAGCACGGCCTCGAAGGGCTCAGCAAGGTGACGGCCCTCGAAGGCGGCGCACACGGCGTCACGTCCAACTGCATCAACCCGGGCTATGTCCGGACGCCCCTGGTCGAGGCCCAGATCGCGGACCAGGCCCGGGTGCACGGCATTCCGGAATCCGAGGTCCTGGCCAAGATCATGCTGACCGAATCCGCCGTGAAGCGGCTGGTCGAACCCGAGGAAGTGGCGTCCCTCGTGGCGTGGCTCGCCTCGGACGACGCCGGAATGGTCACCGGAGCCAGCTACACGATGGACGGCGGCTGGTCCGCCCGCTGAGTCCCGGCCCGAGCGGAGTCTGAACGGACCGGCTCCGCCCGGCCGGGGACCGGCGTCGCCAGGACCGGCGTCGGCGGCGCCGTCTACTTGGACTGGATCTCGGGTGCGTTCCCGACCAGCGCCAGGGTGCCGCCCAGCCCGATCATCATGACACCGCCGGTCGTGCCCAGGGCGGCAATCCGGCGCGGCGAACTGGCGAACCAGTGACGCGCGGTCCCGGCGGCCAGGGCCCACGCGCTGTCCGAGATCAGGGCGATCAGCAGGAACAACGCCCCAAGGATGCCCAGCTGCAGCGGGATCGCCCCGGCCGAATAGTCCACGAACTGCGGGAGGACGGCGACGAAGAAGACGATGGACTTCGGGTTGGTGGCGCCCACGATGAACCCCTCCCGGAGCACCCGGAACGTCGACGACGGGCGGGTGGGGTCCGCCGCGGCCGGGCCCGCGCCGCGGTGCCGGATCGCCTGGATGCCGAGGTAGACGAGGTAGGCGGCCCCGGCGAACTTCACCACGCTGAACAGCAGGAGGGACTGGGCCAGCACCACGCCCACGCCGAGCGCCACCGTGGTGACCTGCACCAGCTCGCCCAGGGCGTTGCCGAGCACGCTCAGGAGTCCGCCCTTGCGCCCCAGGGCCAGCGTCCGTCCGATGACGAACAGCACACTGGGCCCCGGGACGGCAATAAGCAGGAACGCGGCAAGCGCGAAAGTGAGCAGGTTTGGGGCGGGAACCATGCCTGATCCTAACTCCGGCGCACACCCGGGCGGGAGCCCCGCCGGAAACGGCGGGCCCGCCTGAAACGCCTAAGGAGCCGTGCGGACCGGGGAAGCCGGGGCCGCCGGGGCGGGTTCCGCACCGGCCGATCCGGCCGGTCCGCCGTCGGTCTCGTCCACGAGGTCCGCGCGGACGCGGCCGTGGCCGCGGACCCAGAGGCGGTAAGCGATTACCAGCAGCCCGAGCCAGACAACGCCCACATAGAGCGCCACCCGGGTGTCTTCGAAGGCGCCGAGGATCGCGATGACCAGGGCCATGAAGACGATAGTCAGCACGGACGCAGCCGGCCACCACGGCGAGGGGAACTCCGACGCCGGCAGGTTCTTGCGGGCGATCTCGCGTTTCATCGCGACGTGGGAGGCGAGGATCATGACCCAGACCCAGACCGTGGCGAAGGTCGCGATCGAGGCGATCAGCAGGAACACGTCCTCGGGGATCACCGCGTTCAGCACCACGCCCACCAGCAGGATGCCGGCCATCATCACCACAGTCAGCCACGGCACGCCGTGCCGGGAGACCTTGCCGAAACTGGCGGGGGCATGCCCCTGCCGGGACAGGCCGAAGAGGATCCGGCCGGCCCCGAAGATGTCGCTGTTGATAGCGGACAGCGCGGCGGTGATCACAACGGCATTGAGGATGTGGGGTGCGGCCGGAATGCCGAGGCCGCTGAAGATCTGCACGAACGGGCTGCCGTTGGTGCCGATTTCGTTCCAGGGGAACAGACTCATCAGCACGCCGAGGGTCAGCACATAGAACAGCAGCACCCGGACCGGGACCGTGTTGACGGCCTTCGGGATGACCGTCTTCGGATCGGCGGCCTCGCCGGCCGTGATGCCCAGGGTTTCGATGCCGCCGAAGGCGAACATCACGACGGCGAACGAGGCCAGGAGGCCCTCGAAGCCGTTGGGGAACAGCCCGCCGTGTTCCACCAGGTTGCCCAGGCCCGGCGCCACCGTGGCGCCGCCGGCCTGGAAGCCGAAAACGATGATGGCGGCGCCGCCCGCGATCATGGCGATGATGGCCACCACCTTGATGAGCGAGAACCAGAATTCGAGTTCGCCGAAGACCTTGACGCTGAGCAGGTTCAACGCCGCGAGGAAGAAGATGATCGCCAGGACCCAGATCCAGCGCTCGACCGCGGGGAACCAGAACCCCATATAGATACTGAAGGCCGTGACGTCCGCGATGGCCACGATGGCCATTTCGAACACGTAGGTCCAGCCGGTCACGAAGCCGGCCAGCGGTCCGAGGTACCGGCTCGCGTACTGTCCGAAGGAGCCGGACACCGGGTGCCGGACCGCCATCTCGCCCAGTGCCCGCATCACCATAAAGACGGCCGCGCCGCCGATCATGTAGGCGAACAACACGGCCGGGCCCGCCTTCTGGATCGCCGAGGCGGAGCCGTAGAACAACCCCGTGCCGATGGCCGATCCGAGGGCCATGAAGCGGATGTGCCGGACGTTGAGCCCCCGGCTCAGGACGGTCTCGACGGCGCCGCCGACGGTTCTGCCGGCGGTTGCCCGCGCTGAAGGGGGTGCTGCCTCGGCTGCGGTCTGGGCTTGTTGCATGCAAATACCTTCTCGTCATTGGGAGGGGGATCGCTATCCAGCAGACCATGATTGGCCGGGCTGTGATGAGTCTCACGGGCAACCGGTGTCTTTGATTTCAGACTGCGCGGCAGGAGCGAGAACTCCTGCAAAGTCGAAAACCATTGACACCATGTCAAAGTTTCTTTACCTTGAGGGATGTCAGCTTTGTTTTACATCGGAGTGGAAAATGTCCTTTGAAGAGAAGAGCGCCTGGGCCATGGGGGTGCTGGCGGTCGCGGCCTATGCCGTCTACCTCGCGATCGTGCTGGGCCTGTCCGGGTCCACGCCGCTGACCGACGTGCCGTACGCGGCGCCGCTGCTGTGGACGGTCGGCGGGTCGATCGTGGCGTCCATCGTGGTGCACACCATCATGCGGGCGTTCTCGGCCAAGGAAGCCGGCATCAAGGATCAGCGCGACAAGGAGATCTACCGCTTCGGCGAGTCCGTCGGCCAGTCCTTCCTCGTCATCGGGGGCGTGGCCGCCCTGATCATGGCCATGGCCGAGGCGGACCACTTCTGGATCGCGAATGCCATCTGCCTGGCCTTCTTCCTCTCCGCGATCCTGGGCTCCGTGGCGAAGATCGTGGCCTACCGCCGGGGCTTCCAGCCATGGTGAAGCCGACCAGGGTCACCAACTCCATCCGCCGCCTGCGGTTTGAACGGGAAGAGCTGACCCAGGCGGAGCTCGCCGAACGGATCGGAGTGACCCGCCAGACCGTCATCGCGATCGAACAGGGCCGCTATTCGCCCTCGCTCGAACTGGCATTCCAGATTGCCCACGTCCTCAGGGTCCCCCTCGACGATGTGTTCCAGTACCCCGACCCTGAAGGAGAAGCACCATGAAGGCGATCATCCAAGACGTTTACGGTTCCACGGAGGTCCTGGAACTGCGCGACGTCGACAAGCCGGTTCCCGGCGACGACGACGTCCTCATCCGGGTCCGGGCGGCCGGCGTGGACCAGGGCGTCTGGCACCTCATGACCGGGCTGCCGTACCTGACCCGCGCCGTCGGCTTCGGCCTGCGGGCGCCGAAGACCGGCATCCGCGGCCGGGAGGTGGCCGGCGAAGTGGAAGCGATCGGCAGGAACGTCGTGGGATTCCGTCCCGGCGACGAAGTCTTCGGCACCTGCGAAGGTTCCTTTGCCGAATATGTGTGCGCGCAAGGAGGGCAGACTGGCGCAGAAGCCGGCGAACCTCAGCTTTGAGCAGGCGGCCGCCTTGCCCATCTCCGCCGTGACGGCGCTCCAGGGGCTCCGCGACAGCGGGCAGGTCCAGCCCGGACAGGACGTCCTCATTATCGGCGCCGGGGGAGGCGTCGGCGCCTACGCCGTCCAGCTGGCCAAGGCCTTCGGCGCGCAGGTCACGGCCGTCTGCAGCACCGGGAAGCTGGATCTGGTCCGTTCGGTGGGCGCGGACCATGTCATCGACTACAAGCATGACGACTTCGCCGACGGCCGGAAACAGTATGACCTCATCCTCGACACCGCGGGCAACCGCCGGATCTCCGTTCTGCGCCGGGCGCTCAAGCCGCACGGAACGCTGGTGATCGTCGGCGGGGAAGGCGGCGGCAAATGGACCGGCGGCTTCGGGCGCTCGCTCCGGGCCGCGGCGCTGTCCCCCTTTGTGGGCCAGCAGCTCAAGGGGCTCCTGGCCACCGAGCGCGCCCAGGACCTCCGCGCCCTGGCGGACCTCATCGAAGCCGGCCGCGTGAAGCCGGTCATCGACCGCAGCTTCGCGCTAAGCGACGCCGCGGCGGCCATCCAGTACATGCACGAGGGGCGCGCCCGCGGCAAGGTTGTTGTCACCGTGTGAGCGGACGGACCGACGGCAGCTACGCGCTGCCGGCGGACTGCCTGTCGAGTTCGGCGAGGTGGGCCGCGTTGCCGCGCAGCGCGGGTTCATACCTGGTGACGTCCTCGCTGCGGATGCGGTCCGCGGCGAGCTCGAGGAGCTCGGCGACTGCGGCGTCGCTGCGGGATGCGGCGTGCAGTGAGAGTGCCAGGAAGAGGCGGACCGAGTCCGAACCGGGGAATTCCGCCCGGGCACGCCGCAGCGCAGTGAGGGATTCCTCGAAGAGCCCGAGGTTCCGCAGCGTGCTGCCGTACTGCAGCAGGCAGCGCCGCAGGGTGTCGCCGTCGAGCCCGGCGTCCATCGCCTGCTCGTAGTAGCCGCGGGCGTGTTCCTCCTCGCCGGCGGTGTCGTAGGAACCGCCCACCTCGTAGAGGACAACGGGGTTGCCGGGGTGGAGCGCCAGCAGCTCACGGAAGTAGTCGATGGTCGGCTGCATGTTGTCCCGGTCGCGGTTCCGGAAGCCTTCCCGGATGGCGGCGTCGAGTTCCGGTGACTGGAAGTGACTCATGGGCCTTTTCTAGCCGACGGCGGGCTGATCGCCGCCGGGACACGCGGGGCCGGCGACTCACCGGTACCCGGCGGCGTCCGCCGGCAGCCCGGGGTCCTGCACTTCCAGCAGGTACCGCCAGCAGTCAGGCCGGGAGCCGTCGACGTCGGTGAAGCCGTACTCGCGGGCCAGCCCGCCGGAGGAAAAGGAGCCCCCGCTGCGCCCGAGGACGGCGGGGTCGGCGGCGAGGGCCGCGACGGCGCGCCCGACGAACCGCGGGCTCTCCGAGATCGCGGCGAAATGCGGCTGCACCGCGGCGGCGTCGCGCCAGTTCGCCTCGGTCACGCCGAAGTGCTCAAGCATCATTTCCGAGCGCATCCAGCCGGGCGTCAGGGCCACCGCGGAGCAGCCGTAGGGCAACAGGTCCTCGGCCTGGCTGAAGGCGAGCCGGAGGACGGCGGTCTTGGCGAGGTCGTAGAACACGGATACCCGGTAGTGGGTGGCGTTGTAGTCGCGCGTCCCGTCGGTCATTTCCACCACCAGGCCGCCGGGGCGCCGGACCAGCAGCGGCAGTGCGCAATGGCTCGTGATGAGGTGCGTGTCGACGGCAAGATGCAGCATCCGGAGCCCGGCCGCCAGATCGTGGGACCACAGCGGCGTGTTCCACTCGATCAGGTCTTCGCCGCCCCAGATGTCGTTCACCAGGATGTCCAGCCGGCCCTGCTCGGCGTCGATCCGCTGCACGAGTTCCTGCACCTGGCCGCGCTCGCGGTGATCGACCGCGACGGCGATTCCCGTGCCGCCGGCCGAGCTCACCAGCGCCGCGGTTTCCTCGACGGTTTCCGGACGGTTGTAGTCCGAGCGTCGGCCCTGCGCCGAGCGTCCCGTGCAGTACACGGTCGCGCCGGCCTCACCGAGCGCGACGGCGGTTCCGCGGCCGGCGCCGCGTGTGGCCCCGGCCACGAGGGCCACCTTGTCCGAGAGGTCCGGTTTCATGCCTCCTCCATCCCGCCGCCCGTCGACGCCCTGTTCAAGGGCAATCGCAACACCCCCGGACCGGGGCGGCTAGGGGCGGAAGGCCCGCCAACGCTTCGCGGGTGTCTGGAATTCCGGACACCCGCTGCCTTTGTGTGCTGTCCGGGGACCGCGGCAGGGCGCATGCTTAAGTACGGGATACCGGACACTGCCGAATTCGAAGAGGAACGATGCCAACCACCAGCACCACTTTGAACGGCACTGCCTTGAACGGCGCTACTTTGCGCGGCACCGCCGCCGATGCCGCCGTCGTCGATCCCTCGCCCAAGCCGCCCGCCGCCAGGACCATGCCCAAGGCGGCATCCAAGGTGCCGGCGGCGGAGAACACCCTGCGCATCCTCAAACTGCTGGCCTCCAAACGCGGGCCGATGGCGGCGTCGAACATTGCCACGGCGCTGGGCCTGCCGCGCTCCAGCGTCTACCACCTGCTCGGCGTCATGGAGGCCAACGGCTTCGTGCTGCACCTGCATGAGGAGCAGCGCTACGGCCTCGGCATCAGCGCCTTCGAGCTCAGCTCCGCCTATTCGAGGCAGGAGCCGCTGTCCCGGCTGGGCCGGCCGATGCTCGCCTCGCTCGTGGACGTGATCGGGGAAAGCGCCCACCTCGCAGTGCTCCACGGCCGGGATGTGCTCTACATCGTCGAGGAGCGGGCCAAGAACCGGCCGTCGCTCGTGACCGACGTCGGCGTCCGGCTGCCCAGCCACCTCACCGCGAGCGGGCGGGCCATCCTCGCCGCGCTGCCGAAGTCCCAGGTGCGGGCGCTGTACCCGAACGCGGCTGCCTTCAGTGCCCGGCACGAGACCGAATCGCCCATCATGAAGTACTCGGCGCTGTCCTCGCACCTGGACCAGGTCCGGCAGCGCGGCTACGCCACCGAACACGGCGAGGTGACGCCCGGCTTCGGGTCGATCGCCGCCGCGGTCACGGACCACGTGGGCTGGCCGACGGCCGCCGTTGCCGTGACCTTCCTGGAGGAGAAGCTGCCCCCGGACCAGTGGCCAGCCCTCGCCGCGCGGGTGCAGAAGGTCGCCAACGAACTGTCGGTCCGGATCCACGGCCGCCCCCAACCCGCCTGACCGCCCCACACCCCGGTTGAGCTATCACTTAGGGCTCCCATTCCCCCGGTTTAACCACCGGAAGTGATAGCGCAACGGGGGAGGGGCGGGTCTGGAATCCCGGACAGCACCCACCCGAACGCCCTGTTTCCGCAGTTGCGGACGCGCTTTAGTTGATACAGAACCTCATTCCTCCCGAACACCCCGGGAAACATCCAAGACAAGAAGGAGTCCTCATGGCACCCGCCGATTTCACCACCGGTGCCCGCCCGGTCAAAGCAGCCCGCGGCACCGAGCTCACCGCCAAGAGCTGGCAGACCGAAGCCCCGCTGCGCATGCTCATGAACAACCTGGACCCCGAGGTCGCCGAACGCCCCGATGACCTGGTGGTCTACGGCGGCACCGGCCGCGCCGTCCGGTCCTGGGCCGCGTTCGACGCCATCACCCGCACCCTGCGAAACCATGGAAAACGACGAGACCCTCCTGGTCCAGTCCGGCAAGCCGGTCGGCGTCTTCCGCACCAACGAATGGGCGCCGCGGGTGCTGCTGGCCAACTCCAACCTCGTCGGCGACTGGGCGAACTGGCCCGAATTCCGCCGGCTCGAGGCCGAGGGCCTGATGATGTACGGCCAGATGACCGCCGGGTCCTGGATCTACATCGGCACCCAGGGCATCCTGCAGGGCACCTTCGAAACCTTCGCCGCGATCGCCCGCAAGCTCACCGGGGACGAGGACGGCACGCTCGCCGGCACCCTGACCCTCACCGGCGGCTGCGGCGGCATGGGCGGCGCCCAGCCGCTCGCCGTCACCCTGAACGACGGCGCCTGCCTGATCGTCGACGTCGACGAGAGCCACCTGCGCCGCCGCGCCGGCAAGCGCTACCTCGACGAGGTCGAAACGGACCTCGACACCGCCATCGCCAAGGTCCTCAAAGCCAAGGAAGAGCGCCGCGGCTGGTCCGTGGGCTACGTCGGCAACGCCGCCGAGGTCTTCCCGGAGATCCTGCGCCGCCACAACGCCGGCGAGCTCACCGTGGACATCGTCACCGACCAGACCTCCGCGCACGACCCCCTGAGCTACCTCCCCGAGGGCATCACGGTCGAGGAATGGCACCGCGAGGCCGCCGCCGACCCGGAGGGCTTCACCAAGAAGGCCCAGGCCTCGATGGCCAGGCACGTCCAGGCCATGGTCGAGTTCCAGGACGCCGGCGCCGAGGTCTTCGACTACGGCAACTCCATCCGCGACGAGGCCCGCAAGGGCGGCTACAACCGCGCCTTCGAATTCCCCGGCTTCGTCCCGGCCTACATCCGGCCGCTGTTCTGCGAGGGCCTCGGCCCGTTCCGCTGGGTGGCGCTCTCCGGTGACCCCGAGGACATCGCGGTCACGGACAAGGCCATCAAGGAGCTCTTCCCCGAGAACAAGCACCTGCACCGCTGGATCGACGCCGCCGCAGGAACGCGTGGAGTTCGAGGGCCTGCCGGCCCGCATCTGCTGGCTCGGCTACGGCGACCGCGCCAAGGCCGGGCTGCTGTTCAACCAGCTCGTCAAGGAGGGCAAGGTCAAGGCACCCATCGTGATCGGCCGCGACCACCTCGACTCCGGCTCCGTCGCCTCCCCGTACCGCGAAACCGAAGCCATGGCCGACGGCTCGGACGCCATCGCCGACTGGCCGCTGCTCAACGCCCTGCTGAACACCGCCTCCGGCGCCACCTGGGTCTCCCTGCACCACGGCGGCGGCGTCGGGATCGGCCGCTCCATCCACGCCGGCCAGGTCTCCGTCGCCGACGGCACCGACCTCGCCGCGCAGAAACTCGAACGACTCCTCACCAACGACCCCGGCATGGGCGTCATCCGCCACGCCGACGCCGGCTACGACCGCGCCGTCGAGGTCGCCGCCGAACGCGGCGTCCGCATCCCCATGGCGGAAACCCGCTAACCCAGGCCCCATCCCCACATCGGTTGCTCCGTAACCGCCGTTTTGAGCCTCCAAAAGGGCACCTACGGAGCAATCGATGAGAATTTAGGTAGGAACAACATGACACTCCCCACGAACTCCCTAACCTCGCAAGCTCGGCCAGGGAACCCTGTTCGCGTGGCCCCAACCCACGAACCGCTCACCGTCACCCTCGGCTCCAGCGGCGTCACGCCCGAGGACGTCGTCGCCGTCGCCCGCCACGACGCCCACGTGACCATCGCCCAGGACGCCCTGGACGCCGTCGCCAAGGTCCGCGCCCACATCGACGACCTCGCCCACAGCGCCACCCCCGCCTACGGCATCTCCACCGGCTTCGGGGCCCTGGCCAACCGGCACATCCCCAACGAGCTGCGCACCCAGCTGCAGAAATCCCTGATCCGCAGCCACGCCGCCGGCATGGGCCCGGCCGTGGAACGCGAAGTGGTGCGCGGCATCATGTTCCTGCGCGCCAAGACCCTGGCTTCCGGCCGCACCGGCGTCCGGCCCGTGGTGCTGCAGACCATGGTGGACGTCCTCAACGCCGGCATCACCCCCGTGGTCCGCGAATTCGGCTCCCTCGGCTGCTCGGGCGACCTCGCGCCCCTGTCCCACTGCGCCCTGGTCCTGATGGGCGAGGGCGAAGCCACCGGCCCGGACGGGGAACTGTACGGCGCCAAAGGCGGCCGTACCGTCGCCGAACTCCTCGCCGCGCACGGGATCGAACCCGTCACCCTCGCCGAGAAGGAGGGCCTGGCCCTCGTCAACGGCACCGAGGGCATGCTCGGCATGCTCCTGATGGCCATCGCGGACATCCGGCAGCTGCTCACGACGGCGGACATCACCGCCGCGCTCAGCGTCGAGGCGCTGCTCGGCACCGACCAGGTGTTCCTGCCCGAGCTGCACGCCGCGCTGCGCCCGCACCCGGGCCAGGCCGCCTCCGCCGACAATATGCTCCGGGTCCTGTCCAACTCCCCGATCGTGGCCTCGCACCGGATCAACGACACCAAGGTCCAGGACGCCTACTCGCTGCGCTGCGCACCCCAGGTGGCCGGCGCCGTCCGCGACACCGTGGACCACGCCGCCCTGGTCGCCTCCCGCGAACTGGCCGCCGCGATCGACAACCCGGTGGTCCTGCCGGACGGCCGCGTCAGCTCGAACGGCAACTTCCACGGCGCCCCGGTGGCCTACGTGCTGGACTTCCTGGCGATCGCCGTCGCGGACCTGAGCTCCATCGCCGAGCGCCGCACGGACCGGATGCTGGACCCGGCCCGCTCGCACGGGCTGCCGGCCTTCCTCGCCGCGGACCCCGGCGTCGACTCCGGCCTCATGATCGCCCAGTACACGCAGGCCGGGCTGGTCTCGGACAACAAGCGGCTGGCCGTCCCGGCGTCGGTGGACTCGATCCCGAGCTCGGCGATGCAGGAGGACCACGTCTCCATGGGCTGGCATGCGGCCCGCAAGCTCCGCCGCGCCGTCGAGAACCTGCGCCGCGTCCTCGCGATCGAACTCGTGACCTCGGCCCGCGCCCTCGACATCCGCACCCAGCTCTCCGGCGGGGAGCTCGTCCCGGGCCCGGCAGGCACGGCCGTGATCGCCGCGCTGCGCGACGTCGTCGACGGTCCGGGGACGGACAGGTTCCTCTCACCGGAACTCGAGGCGGCGGACCTGCTGGTCGCCTCGGGCAAGGTCCGGGCGGCTGCCGAATCCGCTGTCGGGGATCTCGCCTGAGGGAAAACAAAATGCGGCTTCGCTAAAAATTTCCCGACGCCCCCGAAATACTCTGCAACACGGCCCGCGGGGGCCCGGGAACTGTAGTACTAATAAAGAGTTACACCAATGAAGTTGTGACAAGGAACATATACAAAGGGGTAGAAGTTCAATGAAAGCACGCGGGACTGTTATGTCCAGGCGCCTGGCATCCACCACGACGGTTTCCGATTGGCGGAGCCTCAAGGCCGGAGACCAGGTCGAAATCCTCAAGCACGCACAGGTTTTGGCGGCCGGTGAAGTTGAAGAAGTCTCAGTGAGCGGCAACGTGCTCTGGCTGGTCCCGGCGGGCCCGTCCGAGACGCAGCTTTTCCTGAAGTCCGACGGAGTTGGGGTGCGGCGCGCCTAGCCCTAAGGGGTGTTAGACACCGCACGCGAGTATCTTGGTGGGAGGGGCGCCGTTCCGTAGGGACGGCGCCCCGATTCATTCCGGGGAATCCGGGCCCGGCAGGAGGGACAGTACGTGTTTGAGGCCCCCAGTATCGTCTTCACGGCGGCGGGCCTGGCCGTCTTCGCCGCCGCCGTGCTGCCCAAACTGTTGCGCAAGGCGCCGCTGTCCATGCCGATGGTCTTCCTGGCCGCGGGGATGCTGGCCTTCACCTTCATTCCGAGCCTCCCCGATCCAGACCCCCTGCAATACGGGAAGTTCACCACGCACCTGACGGAGGTGTGCGTCATCATCTCCCTGATGGGTGCCGGCCTCGCCCTGGACCGCCCGCTCGGACGGCGCCAATGGTCCACCACTTGGCGGATGCTGGGTCTGGCGATGCCCGTCTGCATCGTGGCGCTCACCCTGCTGGGACTCGGAGTGCTTGGACTCGGACTCGGCGCTGCGCTGCTGGTCGGCGCCGCGCTGGCGCCCACCGATCCGGTCCTCGCCTCCGAAGTCCAGGTGGGGGAGCCTGCCGACGACGAGGACGAATCCGAGCGGGGTGAGGACGAGATCCGCTTCGGTCTCACCTCCGAGGCCGGCCTGAACGACGGGCTGGCGTTTCCCTTCGTCTACCTGGCCATCGCCATCAGCCTCGTGGGCGCGTCACCGTCCCAGTGGTTCGGTTCCTGGTTCGCCGTGGACGTCCTCTGGCGGATCGCCGTCGGGGTGCTTCTCGGCTGGCTGGCCGGCAAGGCGCTGGGCCGGATCTTCTTCGCTGCCCGGCTTGAAAGCATCCGGCTCTCCGGCCATTCGCAGGGCTTCGTGGCGCTGGCGGCGACCTTCCTGACCTACGGCGTTACGGAGATGGTCGAAGGGTACGGGTTCATCGCCGTGTTCGTGTGCGCGGTGACCATCCGGGCTGCGGAACGGACGCACGGCTTCCACCGGATCATGCATTCCTACGTCGAGCAGCTCGAACGGCTCATGACCGTGGTCATCCTGGTGCTGCTGGGCGGCGCGATCGCGCGGGGCCTGCTCGCGGGAATCGGCTGGCCGGAAATCCTGGTGGCGCTCGTGTTCCTGATGCTCGTCCGGCCGCTGGCAGGCTGGCTGGCCCTGGCGCGGGGCAAGACCGGTCCGCGGGAACGGATCGCCATTTCCTTCTTCGGCATCCGCGGGATCGGCTCTCTCTACTACCTCGCCTACGCCCTCAGCAAAGGCGACTTCAGTGCCCAGGCCGAGCAGCTGTGGGCGTTCGTCGGCCTGGTTGTGGCGTCCTCCATCGTGGTGCACGGGGCGACGACGGCTCCGGTCATGAACCGGCTGGACCGGCTCCGTGAACGGAAGGCCGAGGCCACAACAGGCGACAAGGGCAAGGCGCCGAAGACGCCGATCTGAGCGGGCCCCCGCCTACGCCAGCAGCGTCGTGATCAGCCGTGCGGCCACCTTGGCGGTGCGGCCGTCGATGTCGTACGCCGGGTTCAGCTCGGCAATGTCCAGGTGCAGGAGTTTCCCGCTCGCAGCCACCTGGCGGCAGACCGCGCTGATCACCGGCAGCGGCACGCCGTAGGCCGCCGGCGCGCTGACGCCCGGGGCCACCCCGGCCGGCAGTACGTCCAGGTCGATGGTCAGGTACAGCGCGTCCACCTGCGCCAGGAAAGCTGCCACAAAGGAGTGCGCGGCCTCCGCCGAGCAGTCCTCATCCAGCAGGTAGTCCACCCCGAGGTCCCCGGCTGTGCGGAACAGGGCCTGGGTGTTGTTCGGCTCCGAAATCCCGACGACGGCGTACTGCAGTTCGCGGCCCGCGGCGGCTTCCGCCCGGGCCATCTGCAGGAACGGGGTGCCGGAGCTGGGCACAGGCTCGTCGCGGAGGTCGAAGTGCGCATCGAGGTTCAGCACCCCCACCCGGAGTCCTTCCCGGACCGCCGCGGATCCGGCCACGCCCAGGTAACTGGCAAAGGCGGTCTCGTGCCCGCCGCCCAACACCACGGGAAGCCGGCCGGCGTCGAGCAGCCGGGTGATGGCGAGTCCGGCACGGGCCTGCCCGGCCTCCAGCGCGTCCGCGGCCACGGTGACGTCCCCGGCGTCGTGCACCTCCCGGGACAGGTGGAACGCAAGCGGGCCGAGCGCATTCCGGATGGCGGCGGGAGCGGCGGCGGCACCCGTCCGGCCCTTGTTGCGGCGCACTCCGGCGTCGCTGCCGAAGCCGAGGATGACGGCGGGCCGTGCGCCGGGGGAGGGGGCCGGAGGAGTGCGGGTGCTGTACGGGGTCACGGCCTGCCACCAGCGGCGGTGCTCGGCGCCGTCGCCGTCGAACCGGCCGGTCCAGGGCTGCGGCGGGACATCAACGGTGAGCGCGGGAGAAACCATGCCCCTAGCTCACCGCAGCCCGGCCCGGAAAACCAGCCGCGCCGCCGTCGGGCTGTCCGGAATCCCGGAAACCATGCTCAATGCAGCGCCGCAGTGTCATCTCGGCGGAGGGGACGGGGGGTAACCGTCAGTGCATGCCGAGCGCGGCCTCGATCGGGCCGATCGCGAAGAACAGCAGGAACGCGCCCGCCACAGCCCACATCAGCGGGTGCACTTCGCGGGCGCGGCCCTCGAAGGTGCGGATCAGGACGAAGGCGATGAAGCCGGCGCCCAGGCCGTTGGCGATCGAGTAGGTGAACGGCATCAGCGTGAACGTCAGGAACGCCGGAATCGCGATGCCCCAGTCCTGCCAGTCGATCTTGCCCACCTGGGCGACCATCATGAAACCGACGACGACGAGCGCGGGCGCCACGGCCTCGAACGGCACCAGGTTGATCAGCGGGGTGAAGAACATGGCGACCAGGAACAGCAGGCCTGTGACAATCGAGGCCAGCCCGGTGCGGGCACCCTCGCCGATGCCGGCACCGGATTCGACGTAGATCTGGTTCGAGGAGACGGAGGCGCCGCCGCCGATGATCGCGCCGAGGGCGTCCACCTGGAGCACCCGGTCAACGTTGGGGATGTTGCCTTCCTTATCGATGGTCCCGGCCTCCGTGGCCAGGCCCACCATGGTGCCCATGGCGTCGAAGAAGATGCTCAGCAGGATCACAAACGCCAGCAGCGTCGCGGCGACGAAGCCGAGGTGTTCGAAGGCGCCCAGCGGGTTGGCCTTGCCGATCAGGGACAGGTCCGGGGCGGCCCACTCGGAGAACGTCGGTGCCACGAGGGACCAGCCCTGCGGGTTGTAGTTCTTGCCGTCAAAGCTCGGGCCGATGTGCAGCGTGAATTCCAGGATCACGGACAGGATGGTCGAGGTGACGATGCCGATCAGGATCGCGCCCTTGACCTTGCGGACCACCAGGGCGATGGTCAGGACCAGGCCGAAGACAAACACGAGGGTGGGCCAGCCCAGGAGCTTGCCGTCGAAGCCCAGGCCCACCGGAACCGTGGTGCCCGCGACGTCCGGAATGCGGCGCACGAAGCCCGCATTGACCAGCCCGATCAGCGCGATGAACAGGCCGATGCCGACCACAATCGCGGTCTTCAGGCCCTCCGGGACCGCCTTGAACACGGCGGTCCGGAAACCGGTGAGGACCAGGATCAGCATGGTGATGCCGGAGAGCATCACCAGGCCCATCATGTCCGGCCACGTCAGGCCGGGGTTGGTGGCCACCGTGACGGCGACGAAGGCGTTGACGCCCAGGCCGGTGGCCATCGCGAAGGGGTGCTTGGCCCAGGCCCCCATCAGGATGGTGAGGATGCCGGCCACGAACGCGGTCACTGCGGCGACGGCGGGGAATCCGAGGGTGGCGCCGGAGGAGTCGGGACCGGAGAGGATCAGCGGATTCAGGACCACGATGTAGCTCATGGCAAAGAACGTGGCGAAGCCTCCCCGGATCTCCCGCGAAAAGTTCGACCCCCGCTCGGAAATCTTGAAATACCGGTCGAGTGCAGAGCCCTGCTTGAGCATTAGTCCTCCGGGAGAAATGGGTGGGTCCTTGAATCCTATTGGCCGCGCATCAGCCGGCCCGGCAATTTCGCCTAGTCTGTAAGCAAGCCAACACTAGGAGTAGCCAATCCATGCGCCCGATCCGCCAGCTTCTGAGCGCCCTGCTCGGGGCCATGATCTTCGCCGCCGCCCTGCTCGGTACCGCCGCCCCGGCCTCGGCCCACGACACCGCCGAGTCCACCAGTCCGGCTGCCGGCGCACACGGTGGCGACCCCGCCGGAAGCGGTCACCATCACGTTCAACAAGAACCCCCTGGCGTTCAAAGCCCAGATTCTGGTCACTGACGCGTCGGGCAGCAACTGGTCCGACGGCGGCGTCGAGATCGTGGACAACGTCGCCTCGCAGAAGCTCAAGCCGGGCGCCCCGGCCGGGGTGTTCACCGTGGCGTGGCGGGTGGCGAGCTCCGATGGCCACCCGATCGAGGGCACCTTCACCTTTACCGCCACGGCAGCGGCGGCCGGTTCGACGGTGGCCCCTGCGGTCCCCACGCTGAACACGCCCCAGCCGGGCACAACAGCGACGCCGGCCCCGGCACCGGGCGGATCCGAACCGTTCCCCTGGAGCCTTGTGATCTTCGCCGGAACGGCCGTGGGAATCCTGGTCGCCCTCGCGGTGATGGCCAAGCGCCGCCTCACCCCGGGCGATGCGGACAGCAAGGCCACGGGCCAGGGCGACGGCGACAGCTAAGCCTGCCGGCCCGCTCAGGCGGGGGCGGCTAGGGCAAAACCGCCGGACAACGCCGTCGGAAAGCCGCCCGGATGGACCTTTGCGGAGATGGCGCTGCCGACAACCTTGGCCTGGCGCAGGACTTCCTTGGGTGTGGGGGTGATGAGCCCGCCCACGCCCACCAGGTACATTCCCAGGGCGTGCATTGCCGCCATGAGGTTCTGCCCGGCGGCCACCCCGAGCTGGGAGAGCATCCGGCGCAGCTGGCTGTGGGCGCAGCGGGTCAGGACCAGGTGGTCCGCCAGAAGGACGCCGCCCGGGGTGCGGACGGCCCATTGCCGGGTGGGGAACTCGGCATCGCCGGCCTCGAGGTGGTCCAGCTGCAACGCCCTGATGTTGGGGCGCACGTCCAGTTTGTGGCTCGCCGCGTAGTTGCGCAGGTGCCGCAGGATTTCGTTGCGTTCCCGGAGCGTGGCGGCATCCGCCGCGTCACAACGCTGCAGGGACGAGGTATTGGCAGGATGGCCCGCGCCCAAAAGATCGAGTCCGTCCACAATGATCGAGTCCACGCCGCGGCGCTGCAGTTCGCTGGCCACTGCCAGGCCCGACAGCCCCGTGCCGATGATTACAGCGGTGGTCCGCTCGACGCCCCCATGCACAGGCATGCTCAACACGGCAGGGTCCCTTCTCGATTTGTGCCAGTTCCGGGGCCATACCCCAAACACTTTCCGTGGACCCGGTCCGGACGCCGGCTCCGGTGCGGAGCTGCGTTCTGAAACACGAGTCTCGGTTCAGCAATGCCTCGTAGACTACCTAACATTTCCTGCTGTGGATAGGGCCAGCCGAACATTCGTTCGGGCCGCGGATTTACCGGGATTTCGGACTCCCGTACGGCCGGAAACCCCGGGATCCCGTGCCCGCCCGGCGCCGTGTTAACACTGTGTAAATCCTTCGCCGGGCAGCGCCCGGACGGCCGCCGCACGGCGCCCGGAAGCCAGCTTGCCAGTTGCCGATTAACCGAGAATAGTTGGGAAAACCAAGGGTTCTTGCGTGCAGATTCCGGGGCGCGACGCCGGTGAACGGTGCATGCGGACGCTGCACACCGACACCTCTGGCAGAATAGCCGCAACATCAGGCAAGAATCGCGAGGAGGCGGACCCCATGGGCCGAGACCAGGTGCACCGGGACCGTGCAGGGGAAGGCGGCAGCGGGCCATCCGCGCCGCGGGGGATCGTGGTAGGTGTGGACGGTTCGGACCACAGCCAGTGCGCCCTTGTCTGGGCGGCCCGCGAGGCCGAACGCCGCCAGCGCCCCCTCCATATCGTGACTGCCTACTCCGTCCCGATCTTCGCCGCTTCGGGGCTCGACGGCGGCTATGCCACCGTGGACGATTCGGTGATCCGGGAAGGGGCAGAAGCCATCCTGAAGCAGGCGCTGGACAAGGTCGCCGGCTACAACATCGACGTCGACGCCTCGGTTGAGAACGGCGACGCGTCCGGCGTGCTGCTGGAAATGACCGAGACCGCCGAACTTCTCGTCTTCGGCACCCGCGGCCGCGGCGGCTTCGTCGGCCGGCTGCTCGGCTCGGTCAGCAGCGCCCTGCCGGCCCACGCGAAATGCCCCACCGTCACCGTGCCGCTGATCTGCGCCGACCGCCTGGGCGAAACCACCGACGACAAGCACGTCCTGGCCGAACGGGCGAAGTCCGGCCACCAGCCGGTCGAGAACGTCGTGGTCGTCGGCGTCGACGGCTCGGAACAGGCCCGCGTGGCCGTGCTGGAGGCCGCGGCCCAGGCCGAGCGGTTCTCGGCGCCGCTCCGGGTGGTGTGCGCCGTGCCCCAGTACAACGGGTCGCTGGCCTGGGTGCCGGCCCCGATGGACCGCGAGGCCCTCTTCGCCGACATCAAGGTCCAGCTCGACGCCGGCGTGGCCTGGCTCAAGAGCCACTTCCCCCGGCTGACGGTGCAGACCCAGCTCGTGGACGGCTCCCCGGTGGACATCCTGGTCGAGGCCAGCCGCCACGTTGAACTCGTGGTGGTCGGCACACGCGGCCGCGGCGGGTTCGCCGGGATGCTGCTCGGCTCGACCTCGGACGGCATCCTGCACCACGCCAAAGGCCCCGTTATGGTGGTCCCGGACCGGGACGACCCGCGGCTGGCGGACAGGGCAAGCTTCGGACCTCTCCTCGGCGACTGACTGACAGACCCGGTGATGCCGGGCCGAAGGGAGGACCGCCAGGTGGAGCAGTTCCGCAGCCCGGGCACCCCGGAGCACGAGCCGCAGCAGCAGCTGGTGCTGCGGCTGGACCTGATCAGCAAGGACATGCTCCCCGAGGCCGGCGGGAAGGCCGCCAACCTGGGCGAGTTGCTGCGCGCCGGGCTGCCGGTGCCGGGCGGCTTCTGCGTCACCACGGAGGCGTACCGGCAGGCCATGGCTCCCGCCGGGCTGGAACAGGTCCACCGAGGAACTCGCCGCGACCGCCCCCGGTGACCTTCCGGCACTTGCCCGGCTGGCCGCGGACGCCCGCCACCTGGCCCTCGGCGCCGCCGTCCCCGCCGGGATAGCCGATGCCGTCAGGGCCGCCTACCTGGCCCTCGGAGCGGACGTCCCGGTTGCCGTCCGGTCCTCCGCGACAGCCGAAGACCTGCCGTTCGCAAGTTTCGCCGGGCAGCAGGACACCTACCTCAACGTCGTCGGCGCCGAGGCGGTGCTGGCCGCCGTGCGCCAATGCTGGGCCTCGCTCTGGACCGACCGGGCGGTCAGCTACCGCGCCACCCATGGAATCAGTCCCTCCACCGTGGCGCTGGCCGTCGTGGTCCAGACGATGGTGGACGCCGCCGTCGCCGGGGTGCTCTTCACCGCGAACCCGGTGACCGGGCGGCGGCACGAGGCGGTCATCGATGCCAGCCCCGGGCTTGGCGAGGCCGTGGTCTCCGGCACGGTCAACCCGGACCACTTCGTCGTGGACGGCGCCACCGGGAAAGTCCTCGAGCGCCGCATCGGCAGCAAGGCGCTCGCGATCCGGGCACTGGCCGGCGGCGGAACCGAGCGGATTGATCAGCCGCTGGGAGGAACCGGCCCCTGCCTGACCGACGCCCAGCTCGCCGCGCTGGAACGGCTCGGCCGCCGCGCGGAAGTCCATTTCCGCTCGGCGCAGGACCTTGAATGGGCCATTGACGCCGCCGGCAAGGCATGGCTGACCCAGTCCCGCCCCATCACCACGCTCTACCCGCTCCCGGACAAGCCGCCGCCCGGGGCCGGGCTGCGCGTCTACCTGTGCTTCAGCCTGGCCCAGGGCCTCACCCGCCCGCTGACCCCGATGGGGCTGGCCGGCTTCCGGCTGATTGCCTCCTCCGTCGCCGCGGCGGCGCATTTCGACGTCCCGGAACCGGCTGACGGCCCGTCTCCTTATTTGCAGGCGGGGCAGCGTATCTTCTTCGACCTGACCCCGGTGGTCCGCAGCTCAACGGGCCGCGCGATTGTCCCGCGGGTGTTCGACGTCATGGAGGCCCGCTCCGCGGCTGTTCTGCGCAGGCTCTTCGAGGATCCACAGTTCTCCGTCACCATCAGGTCCCCGTGGCGGGTGCTCAAGCACGTCGTCCCCGTGGCCGCCCGCGGCCGCGTCCCGGAGTCGCTGCTCCGCGCGCTGTTCCGCCCGGAGTCGGCATTGCGCCGCGTCGAAGGTTTCGGCGCGCGGTTCAGGGCCGCCCTCGCCGTGCCGGAAGACTCGACGCCGGCCCAGCGGCTCGACCACGCCGAGCGCATCCTGGGCCGGGAGCTCTTCCCGGTCATCCCGAACGTCATCCCGCTGCCCGCCCTCGGCTTCGCGCTGCTGGCCGCCGCCGGGAAGCTGCTCGGCAGCCGCGCCGAACCCGGGGATCTGCAGGCGGTGCTGCGGGGGCTGCCCAACAACGTGACCACGGAGATGGACCTGGCCCTCTGGCAGCTCGCTGCGGCCATCCGGGCCGACGCCGGATCCGCCGCGGTGTTCGCCGACGCCGCCCTCCCGGACCTGGTCCGCCGGTACCGCGCCGGCGAGCTTCCCGCCGTCGTGCAGTCCGGCCTCGCGGCGTTCCTGGGCCGCTACGGGCACCGGGCGGTGGCCGAAATCGACCTGGGGATGCCCCGCTGGTCCGATGACCCTTCGCATATCCTCGGTGTCCTGGCGAACTACCTGCGGCTGGAGGATCCCGCCTTGGCCCCGGACCGGCAGTTCAGCAAGGCCGCACGGGAGGCCGAGGACCATGTGGGCAGGCTCGCCGCCGCGGCAGGGGAGCGGAGCCGGCTGCGGGGTGTCCTGGTCCGCGCCGCCCTCAAGCGGACCCGCCTGTTTGCCGGGCTGCGCGAGCTGCCGAAATACCACATCGTGGAGGCTCTCGCGGCGGTGCGGGAGCAGCTCTCAACCGTCGGAACCGCGCTGGTGGCGGCGGGACGCCTCACCGCCGCCGACGACATCTTTTTCCTGGATCTGGCCGAGGCCCGGGAGGGATTGGCCGGCAAATCGCTGCACAGCCTCGTTGACGCGCGGCGGGAATCCTACGCAGCGGAACTCGGCCGCCGGCACATTCCCCGGGTACTGCTCTCGGACGGCACCGAGCCCGAGGCCGTGCAGGCACCCGCCACCGACGGCGCAGGTCCGGACACCGGAGCGGCGGCGGGCACGCTGCGGGGATCGCCGGCGTCTGCCGGGATCGTCACCGCCCGGGCCCGCGTCATCCTGGACCCGCAGGGCGCGCACCTGGAACCCGGCGAGATCCTCGTGGCGCCGTCCACGGATCCGGGCTGGACCCCGCTGTTCCTCACGGCGGGCGGACTCGTGATGGAGATGGGCGGCCCCAACTCCCACGGCGCCGTCGTCGCCCGGGAATACGGCATCCCCGCCGTGGTGGGCGTTCCGGACGCGACCACCCGGATCGTTACGGGGCAAAGCGTCACAGTCGACGGCGCCGCCGGCACCGTCGTGCCGGGCTGACCGCACCAAGCACCTGACCGCTCCCTTCCCGGTCCGCTCCGTTCGGCTGGGGTGCGCCTCGCCGCGGGCCGCGCCTCGCTACAGTGGGGCCATGAGTGAAGAGCAGGACCCGGCCGACCGGGCGCCGGTGGCGGCCGCACCCGCTCCGCAGCCGCCCCCTCCGCAGCCGCCGTCGCCGCGGCCGCCCGGCGTCGATGACGCGTGGCTGCCCGGCTGGCTGGTGCGGCGTCCGCTCACCGCCGGGTGGGTCTGGGCGGGATTCTGGGCGGCCCTGATCATCGCCGACGAATTCCTGGACCTGGCCGGCTGGTCCTGGTACGTCATCGTCGGGATGGCGGCCCTCCCAACGCTGCTCACCACCCTCGCCCTGTTGCATGCCACGCCGCGCAGGTTCCTGAAACCGCGGCGCGAATCGGTGCTGGGCCATTTCTTCGTCCGCTTCCTCGCCCTGATCGCCGCGTTCCTCGTCTGGGGCCTCTCGGTGGTCATGAGCGCCTCCATCTCCACCGCCATCCAGTCCCTCATCGGCGCCTCGGAGCGGGAGGTCACGTTGCTGGGCTTCAACCTGCTGCTGGCCGCGATTCCCCTCGTGGTCTCGGTGCTGTGGCTGGCCTTCATCATCCGGTGCGCCTGGTTCCTCCGCCGGATCCGCGGCTGGAAACAGGACCCGGCCGGCGCCCGGGTGCCGAAAAAGTTCCTTCGCAGACAGGCCCCGGCTCAGGCGAGTGGTGCTGGGACTCGCCCATCCGGGGCTGCTGCTGGTCGCCGGGCTCGGGACCTCGGTCCTGGCACTCCTGCTGGGAGCTGTCGAGCTGACCCTCTCCGTGCTGCCGTAGCCGTACCGCCGGCATTGTCCCGTGGGGAGGCCGGGGGGGTGTGATGCCGGGATGTTGCCGGCGTAGTGTTGAGGCATGAGCTGCAATGTTGGAGCGCGGTCAGCATGACCCGCAAATGGCTGCGCTGGATACCCGCCGTGGCCGTTCCCGCCGTGATCGCCGGGGGTGTGCTGGCGGGCTCGCTTCCCGCGAGCGCCGGGGATCCGCTGCCGGCCAGGACGCCGGAGCAGGTCCTCCTGATGATCGCCCAGCACCAGGAGAAGTCACTCTCGGGAACCCTGGAGCAGAGTTCCGAGCTCGGCCTGCCGCAGCTGCCGCAGTCCGGACCGGGGGCAGGGTCCCCTGACATGGCCTGGATGGAACTGCTGACCGGGCCGCACACCGCCCGCGTCTACCTCGACAAGCCGGAGAACGCCCGTGTCCAGATCCTGGACCGGATGGCGGAGCGGAATGCCATCAAACACGGCAATGAGCTCTGGTTCTACAACTCCAAGGACAACACGGCCGCCCATGCCCAGCTTCCCGCCGCGGCGGAACAGCACCGGTCCATGCCGGGAACCCTCCGGACACCGGAGGAGCTGGCCGGCACCCTGCTGGCCAAGCTCGACCAGACCACGGCGGTAACAGTCGGGCCGGACGTCCAGGTGGCGGGGCGGGCCGCGTACAACCTCGTCCTCACCCCCAAGTCCACGGTGACGCTGCTGGGATCCATCGCGATCTCGGTTGACGGCGCCAGCGGGCTCCCGCTCGGCGTAGAGCTCAAAGCCCGCGGGCAGTCCGAACCGGCCTTCCGGGTCGCGTTCACCAACCTCTCCCTGGACGCCCCCGACCCCTCCGTCTTCGAGTTCGCCCCGCCGCCCGGGGCCACCGTCAAGGAAATGCCGGTCCGGGAACGCAAGGACGCGGGTTCCGTGCCGAAATCGGACAAGGCCCCCGCATCGAAGGGCGCCACACGGCCCACCGTCACCGGAACCGGCTGGGAATCGGTGTTCCAGCTCCCGGCCGGAGCGCCGGCAGCACCCGAACCGGGTACCTCGCCGGAATCCGACCGCGGGCTGTCCGGCACGGCACCCTCCGGAGCTGCGGCATTGCTTGAGCAGGCGGCAACCCCCGTACCCGGCGGCAGGCTGATCTCCACCGCGCTGGTGAACATCCTGATCCTCGACGACGGGCGCGTCTTCGCCGGTTCCGTGCCCCTGGAACGGCTCCAGTCCGCGGCAGCCCAAGGTTGACCGCGCAGTGGCCACGCGCGGTGACCGCCCGGTGACCGGCCCGTGACCGCCGTCGTCCCGGATACCGGGCTGAGCATCGAGACGCACGGCCTCAGCAAACGGTTCGGCCACCAGCTGGCCGTCAACAACGTCGATCTGGCCGTGCCGCGGGGCTCGGTCTTTGGTTTCCTGGGCCCCAACGGTTCGGGCAAAACCACCACCATCCGGCTCATGCTCGGACTCGCCGCACCGACCGGCGGCTCCGTGCGCCTGCTGGGCCAGGAGATGCCCCGGCAGCTGCAGGACGTGTTGCCCCGCGTCGGCGCCCTCGTCGAGGGGCCGGCGTTCTATCCCTTCCTGTCCGGCGCGGCAAACCTGCACCGCTTCGACGCGGCAGACCCGCGCGGATCGGCCTCCAGCCGGAAGGCCCGGGTCCGGTCAGCGCTGGAACGGGTGGGCCTGACTCACGCGGCCGACAAGAAGGTCCGCGCCTACTCACTCGGCATGAAGCAGCGGCTGGGCATCGCCAACGCCCTGCTGGCGCCCCGCGAGCTCCTTGTCCTGGACGAGCCCACCAACGGCCTCGATCCGCAGGGGACCCGCGAAGTCCGGAATCTGGTGCGCTCGCTGGCGGCGGACGGCGCCACGGTATTCGTCTCCAGCCATCTGCTCGCCGAGGTCGAACAGATCTGCACCCACGCGGCCATCATGAGCGCCGGCCGGCTGGTGGCGCAGGGAACCCTCGCGGAGCTTCGCCAGGCCGGGCAGGCCCGGCTCCGGGTTTTGACCCCCGACGCCGGCTCGGCAGCCCGGGTACTGGCCGGCCTGGGACTGACCGTCGACGCCGACGGCGGCCGCGACGGCGGCGGCAGCCCGGGTGCCGGCCGGCCCGGCGCAGGAATGTCCGGAGACGGTTCGGGCGGAGAGGTGCTTTTCGCGCCGTTCCCGGCCGGTTCCGCCAACGGCGGGGTGGAACCGGAGGCCGTAGTGGCCGCCCTGGTGGCCGCGGGCGTCCGGGTCCGGGGCTTCGCGACTGAACAGGTCAGCCTTGAGGAACGTTTTGTGGCACTGACAGGGGAGGGCTTTGACGTTGTCCAGTGAACCGACGTCCCGTGACCCCATGTCCCGGGAACCCAAGTCCCGTGGTGACGGATCAGAACCAACGACGGCCCGGCGCGTGGCGTGGGGCGGACTGCTCGCGTCTGAGCTCGGTGTGCTGTTCCGCCGCCGCCGGACCTGGGCGATGCTGTGCGCCCTAGCCGCCATCCCGATATTGATCGCCGTGGCGGTGCGGGTCTCCTCGACTGTCGCCCCGGGCCGCGGCCCGGCCTTCCTGGACCGGATCACGCAGAACGGATTGTTCGTCGGGCTCACCGCGATGCTCGTTTCCGTCCCCTTGTTCCTGCCCCTGACGGTCGGGGTGGTGGCCGGGGACACCGTGGCAGGCGAGGCCGGGCTCGGGACGCTGCGCTACCTCCTGGTGGCTCCCGCCGGCCGGATCCGGCTGCTGCTGGTGAAATACGCGGGCGCGGTGGCGTTCGCCGTCGCGGCTCCGCTGCTGGTGGCGGTGGTCGGGGCCGGGATCGGTGCCGTCCTGTTCCCGGTGGGGCCGGTGACGCTGCTGTCCGGTGGCACCGTCGGTGCGGGCGAGGCGCTCGTGCGGCTCCTGCTCATCGCCAGCTACCTTGCCGTGTCGCTGATGGGGCTTTCGGCCATCGGTCTGTTCATGTCCACGCTCACGGACGTTCCCGTGGGGGCGATGGCGGCCACCGTCGTGCTCTCCGTGGTCTCCCAGGTGCTCGATGCCTTGCCGCAGCTGGAGTGGCTTCACCCGTGGCTGTTCAGCCACTACTGGCTGGACTTCGCGGACCTGCTCCGCCAGCCCGTTTCCTGGGACTCATTCGCCGTGAACGCGGTGCTGCAGGGCGGGTATGTCGCCGTCTTCGGCGCCCTCGCCTATGGCAGGTTCATCACCAAGGACGTGCTGTCCTGACCGGGCCGGGCGGCCGCGGAAGGCTCAGTACCGGGCAGCGTAGGGGTGCAGCTGCATCCCGGACATGTAGGCGAGGTCCGTCACGGTGATGCCGTCTTCCGGGCTCAGGGCCTGGACCACGCGTGCCGCCGCCGAGGTAGATCGCCACGTGGTAGAAACCGGGGGCTGAGCCCCAGACCAGGAGGTCGCCCGGCCGGGCCTGCGAGAGCGGAACATGGACGGGCGCCTGCGCGAACTGCTGGGCAGCCGTCCGCGGAAGGTACTTGCCGGCCGCGGCAAAAGCGTTCTGGACCAGCCCCGAGCAGTCAAAGCCGCGGGCTCCCGTTCCGCCGTACTCGTAGAAATACGGCGCGCCGACCTTGCCGAGGGCCACGGAAATGGCTGTCTGGTTCGAACCGCCCGCAATGGGAGCAGGAGCCGGAGCAGGGCCGGGAGCGGGAGCCGGTGCGAGGCGCGGGTGCCGGTGCAGGCGCGGGTGCCGGTGCAGGCGCGGGGGCTGGAGCAGGCTCCGGTGCGGGCGCCTGGACGGGCGCGGGTGCCGGTGCTTCCACCGGCGCGGGAGCCGGGGCGGTGCCGGCGCGGCGTCGGGCGTGGCCGGCGACTCGGGCGCGGGCCCGGCGGCAGGGAGATCTGCCCGGTCCGGTGCCGGTGCCGGACTCTGCGCGGCCGCTGCGGTCACGGCGGCGAGCCTTTCCTGCTGCCGCTGCCGGTCGAGGGCGTCCACGCGGGCAGATTCCAGCGCGACGGTGGTGTTCTTGAGGCTGGCCAGCTGGTCCACCAGCACCGTCCGCTGGGCCTGGGCCTCTGACACGGCCGTCCGCTGGGCCTCGCTGGCACGCTCGGCTTCAAGCTTGCGGGATTCCGCGGTCCGGGCGGCGTCGTCCGCGGCGCGGTTGGCCTCGTCCGCTGCTGCCGTCAGGGATTCCGCGGCAACGGCGGCGGTCTCGGCTGCCTGGAAGGCCCGCGTGCGGCCCGCCGTTACGGCCTCGAGCGTGGCGGCCTGCTGGAGCGCCTGGCCGTTGCCGCTGACAAAAGTGCTGAGGGCGGGGTTCAGGCCGCCGTTGCGGTAGAGGTCGCCGGCGAGCTGGCCGATCTGCTTCCGGGTTTTCTGCTGCTCGGCGCTGGCAGCGGAGGCCTTGGCGGCTGCGAGTTCGGCTGCATCGCGCCGGATCTGGAGCTCCACGAGGGCATCGCCGTAGGCGTTGTTGGCCTGCAGGGAGGCGGCGAGGCTGGCTTCCTGCGCCGCCGCGGCATCGGCCAGGATCCGGTCGATTTTGGTGACCTGGTCCGCCGTCGCACTTTCATTGGACTTGGCGGCGGCGATCTCTTCCGGTGACGGCACTTCGGGCGACGCCGGGACGCGGAACAGTTGCGCGAGGGACCCCGGTACCGCAGAGGCGTGTGCGGGGGACGGTGCAGCGGGCGCGGCCTGCGCCGGAAGGGCCAGCGAGCCGAGCAGGGCGACGGCGGTGCAGAGCACAACGGTATTTCGGCCGGATCCGGTCCAACTCATGGGTAGTCCTCGCTGCGGGGTCGGGCTGGAGTGAGCGAGACTCGACCCATGGAAAGGCCCTCTGCGGATCACCCAGCAGAGACGAGGCTACGTGCCAAAGGTCACTTTGGCAACATTGGTCACATCAATAACATAAACAACAACAGTGTCATTTGGTCACATTTACCCAGGGCGTGTCGGGGCAAGGCTGCGCAAAGCGGGCAGCGCAAAGGGCAGGAAAGGGGTGCCGGGCGGCGGACCGGGAACAGGCCGGCCGGGCTCAGGCGTGCTGGCGGGCCTCGTGCTCGGCGTGTGTGACGGGCTCCAGCTGGAACGTGCAGTGTTCGGTGTCGAAGTGCTGGCCCAGGCACGTGACCAGCTTGTCCAGCACACGGTCGGCGCCGCGCGCGCCCAGGGCTTCGTCCTCGACCACCACATGGGCGGAGAACACCGGCATGCCGGAGGTGATGGTCCAGATATGGATGTCGTGGACGGACACCACCCCGTCGACGGACAGGATGTGCTCGCGGATGAGCTTCACGTCCACACCCTTGGGGCTGGCCTCGAGCAGCACGTCCACAACGTCGCGCAGGAGGTGCCAGGCCCGGGGCAGGATCATGAACGCAATCACGATCGAGGCAATGGTGTCGGCCGCCTGGTAGCCGGTGGCCATGATGACAATCGCCGCGACGATGACCGCCAGGGAGCCGAGCAGATCACCCAGCACCTCGAGGTAGGCGCCGCGGACATTGAGGCTTTCCTTCTGCGCGCCGCGGAGGATCAGCAGGGAGACGAGGTTGGCGACGGCGCCCAGGACGGCGGCGGCCAGCATGATGTCGGTGTGCACCTCCGGCGTCGAGCCGAGCCGGCGGATGGCCTCGGTGAAGATCAGTACCGCGATGACGATCAGCACCAGCGCGTTCGCGAGCGCCGCGAGGACCTCGGCGCGCTGGTACCCGTAGGTCCGCTGATCGCTCGCCGGCCGGGTGGCTATCCAGGCGGCCAGCAGCGCGATGAACACGCCCGGCGGCGTCGGACAGCATGTGGCCGGCGTCGGCGAGCAGCGCCAGGGACCCGGAGACGAGGGCGCCGATGAGCTGGACGACGACGACGGCCAGGGTGATGGCGAGGACGGCGACCAGGCGCTTCCGGTGCTTCCCGGTGGCTGTGATGCCGTGTGAGTGGCTGTGGTCATGTCCCATGGCTACAAGGCTATCCCCAGCCGAGCTCGTGCAGGCGCTCGTCGCTGATGCCGAAGTGGTGGGCAATCTCGTGCACCACCGTCACGGTGACCTCCTCGATCACGTCCTCGCGGGAGGCGCAGATATCCAGGATGGGCTGGCGGTAGATGGTGATGCGGTCCGGCAGCGAGCCGGCATCCCACCAGGAATCCCGTTCGGTCAGCGGCACACCCTCGTAGAGGCCCAGCAGGACGGTGTCCGGGTCCTCGCCGGGCTGCGGGATGTAGTCGTCCTCGATGAAGACGGCCACATTGTTCATGGTTTTTGCCAGCTCCGGCGGGATCCGGTCCAGGGCGTCGCTGACCGCGGCGTCGAACTCGTCCTCCGACATCGGGAACGGGCCCTGGTCCCCGCCCGTCCCGTCAGTGCCGTCACGCCCGTCGTCCGGGCCATGCGGGACGATCGGAAGGCCGGGCGGCAGGGAAGCGGGCATAGCTGAACTCTAGCCCCGGAACCGGGCCGCCCCTAGCGGGATCTGCGCCGGGTCAGCGCCACGCCGGCGAGGCAGATCACGCCGCCGACCAGGCCCCAGATCGTGGGGATCTCACCCAGCACGAACCAGGAGATCAGGATGGTGGTGCCGGGCACCAGGTACGTGGTGGCCGCGAGCCGGCCGGCGTCGATCAGCGAAAGGGCGTAGGCCCAGGTGGTGAACGCGATGGCGGTCGGGAAGACGCCGAGGTACACCAGGCCCAGCGTGGCCGGAAGGGGAGCCGCCTGCAGTTCGCTGAGCAGCTGGCCGCTGAACGGCAGGCAGCACACGGCGCCGACCATGATGCCGAACCAGGTGGCCAGGGCGGCCGGGAACTTGCGCAGCACGGGCTTCTGCACGATCACGCTGACCGCGGCGAGGGCGGCGGCGAGGAGGCACAGCAGCACGCCGGCGACGTCCGCCGTCGAGCGTTGCCCGGAGCCGAGGGCGATCACGGCGACACCGCCGAACGCGACGAGGCTGCCGATGATCAGCCAGCGCGGGAACCCTTCCTTCAGGATCACGCCGGCCATAACGGCAACCAGGATCGGATTGACGTTGATCAGCAGGGCCGCCGTGCCGGCGTCGAGGAGGTGCTCGGCGGCGTTCAGGGCGACGTTGTAGCCGCCGAACCACATAACGCCATAGGCCAGGATGGGCCACCACTCCCGGCCCTTGGGCAGGTTGCTGATCTTCAGGAGCTTGGGCAGGACGACGAGTCCCAGCACGACGGCGGCAATCGCCAGCCGGCCCAGGGTCAGGGAGCCGGGGGAGAAGCTGGGGCCCACCGCCCTGATCCCCACGAACGCGGAGGCCCACAGCACCACGGTGACCACGACGGCGGCGATGCCGAGCCTGCTGATCTGGCCGGGGCGGAGCGGCGGTGTAGGGGTTTCGGTGGTGGCGGGCGGCGGCACTTCGTGGGTGCGGTCCGGCTGCGTGGTGTCCCGGCGGGTATTTTCCGGGTTCTGGGAGCCTGTCTCGGCGGTTGTTGCCATGTTGCCAATCTAGCCCGTGCGGAGGGCGCGGCGGCTGGCGGAAATCGGTCACTTCTAGTCGAGTTCCTGCCAGCCGGCGGCCCGGCGGTTTACCGGAGCAGCACGCGCCGCGTCCTGGATGGCCGTCGCCACCTCGTCGAGGGCGGCCGAGCCATGCCGCCACTGCTGCCAGTGCAGCGGCACGTCGACGTGGCTCGAGGGGGCCAGGACACTCAGCCGCCGGTGCGCCAGGTCAGCAGCAATTTCGATTTCTGGCATCAGTCCCCAGCCCATTCCCAGCCGGATGGCTTCGCCGAATTCCTGGGCGGCCGGGACGTAGTGGCGTGGCGGCTGGAGGGTCTTCCGGCTGATTTTGCGCAGGTAGCGGTCCTGGAGATCGTCCTTGCGGTCATAGACGATAACCGGGGCCTCGCCCAGGCTGTCCGCGGTCATGCCGGCGTCGAACCAGCGTCCGGCGAAGTCGGGGCTGCAGACCGGCAGGTAGCGCATGACTCCCAGCCGGCGGGATGAGCAGCCGGGCGCGGGTTTGGCCGTGGTTGTGACGGCGGCCGCCGCGGCGCCGCTGCGCAGGAGGTCCAGCGAATAGTCCTGGTCCTCGCGCAGGATTTCCAGCTGGACCGCGCCGGCCACAGCGGCCAGGCCGGGCAACGCCCAGGTGTGCAGTGAATCGCTGTTGATCACAAGGGTCAGCCGGATGCCGTAGCCGGCGGCGCCGGGCTGCAGGTCCTCGGCCAGATCGGCGGAGAGCATGTCCAGCTGGCGGGCGAAGCGCACCACGGCCTGCCCCGAGGAAGTGAGTTCGATGGGCCGGGTCCGCCGCAGCACCGGGCGGCCGACCGCTGCCTCGAGGGCCCGGACGCGTTGGCTGACGGCTGAGGCGGTGACCGACAAGTGGCCGGCCGCGGCCTCGAAGCTGCCGTGGGCGACGATGGCCGCCAGTGTCCGGGCCTGGTCCGGATGGATGTCGATCATTAGCTCATCTTATGTTGGAGCAGAAAGATTAACTGGTTTCATGTCCTTCCGGCCTCTAGCGTGGAACGGGTGATCCTCTCTGCGTTTTCCGGCCTGGCCAGCGGCCTGTCCCTCATCGTCGCCATCGGCGCCCAGAATGCCTTTGTCCTCCGCCAGGGCATCCTGCGCTCGCACGTCCTCCTGGTCGTTGCCGTGTGCGCGGTGTCGGACCTCGTGCTGATCGTGCTGGGAGTGGCCGGCATCGGCGTCCTGATCGAGCGTGCGCCGGCGGTCCTCGACGTCGTCCGCTGGGCAGGTGCGGCCTTCCTGCTGGCCTATGGAACCCTCGCCGCCGTCCGAGCGGTCCGCGGATCCCAGCCGGCGCAGCCCGGCGTCAGGCAGGGCGGCACATGGCTGGCCGCGCTGGGCACCTGCCTGTCGTTGACCTGGCTGAACCCGCACGTGTATCTGGACACCGTCCTGCTCCTGGGTTCCCTGGCCGGCACCCACGGCGCCGAAGGCCGCTGGTGGTTTGCCGCAGGCGCGGGGCTGGGCAGCATCGCCTGGTTCGCCGCACTGGGTGCGGGCGCGCGGTACCTGGCCCCGCTGTTCCAGCGCCGCAATGCCTGGCGGGTGCTCGACGCCGGCATCGCCCTGGTGATGGTCACGCTCGCCGTGATGCTCGTGGCCTGAGCCTGAGCCTGAGCCTGATACCGTGCCGCGCTGCGCCCCGCGGACCGCTCCCTGAGGCGGCGCGCCAGCCGATTTTGGATAATCGGAAAGTAGGCCCTACACTTTTATAGTCCAGTTCGGAGGAACCCGAAAGGACAAAAACGAAAGGCTTCGGCCCTTAATTTTTGCCCTTGCTTATATCGTGTTTTACCGGATGGCGTCCTGGCCCCCATCGTCTAGCGGCCTAGGACACCGCCCTTTCACGGCGGCGGCACGGGTTCGAATCCCGTTGGGGGTACGCAAGGAACTGGTCAAACCGGGTGTGAAAGTCTGGTAGGCTAAAGGCCTTGAAAATTTGCAGTAGCGATACTGCAGACAGCAAGAAACTAGCAAGGCCCTGTAGCGCAGTTGGTTAGCGCGCCGCCCTGTCACGGCGGAGGTCGCGGGTTCAAGTCCCGTCAGGGTCGCTCTGATTGCCAGAAGAAATTCCGGCTCTCATGGTGACATGTCACCTAGGCTCTGTAGCTCAGTTGGTAGAGCGTTCGACTGAAAATCGAAAGGTCACCGGATCGACGCCGGTCGGAGCCACCACTGGGAAGCATCAGTTCTTATGGAACTGGTGCTTTTCTTCTTTAACACCCATCGATTGCCCCGCAGCTGCCCTTTTGCCGGCCCAAAAGGGCGGCTACGGAGCAATCGATGGATGCTGTTTCCCCGGGCCGATGTGGCCCGCTGCCGGCGGCCCAAGCCCCCGCGCGTGACGTAGGCCAGTGTGAGTCCACGTAAGATTTAGGGATGCAAACCCGAGTTCCTGTCACACCTGCGTTCACCCAAGGGCTTTTTGAGAAGTCGATTCTGCTCAAGTACAACTGCCCGGCACCCAAAGGCGGCGCGTACGGCTGGCTGCGTGAAGGCGAGGAACTGACGTTCTTCAACGACGTCGTCATCGAGCAGAACGTCGGATTCTATGGCGGCCCGTACAAGCCCATGGTCGGCGGCCGGCGGTCCTCCGGGCTGGCTTCCGTGGGAGCATTCACGTACTCGTATTCGGGGTTGCCTGACGGGCTGAACGTCGGCCGCTACGGCTCCATCTCGGCCGGGCTCCGGTTCATCGACTCCAGCCACCCCATGGATCTGCTGACAACCTCAGCCATGACTTTCCGGCCGCGAAACGCCCTCTTCAAGGACTTCGTGACCGACGCGATCAAAGACCACGCGGCCAGCTACTCCACAACGGACAAGCCGTACCCGCGGATCGGACACGACGTGTGGATCGGGTCCAACGTGACCATGTCCATGGACATCGAAATCGGGACAGGATCGATCCTGGCCTCCAACAGCACCGTCACCAAGGACGTGCCGCCGTACGCGATTGTCGGTGGAAACCCCGCGAGGATCATCAAGTACCGCTTCGATGAGGAAACCATTGAGCGCTTGTTGAGCAGCGAGTGGTGGAACTACGACCCCCGCGAGGTCTTCGCCTCCGTGGACACCGACTTCACCCCGTTGATGGACCGGATTGCTTCGGGAAGTGTCAGCCCTTACGAGTTCGACCGGTTCACCGTGCCCGCCCCCGACACTTCGGCTGCGGAGGCCGGACACTCCGCGCCCGTGGCCGCTGCAGCCAGCCGCTGAACCAGCCGCTGAACAGGTGGCTGAACAGGCGGACCTTGGCCAGCCCGAGGTTCCGGTCGAGGGCAGGCGGGCAGGCCGGCGGGCTAGACTCGCAGGCTAGGGGAAGAACGCCAACGCCGCCGGCAGCGCCGATCGTGCCTGCGGCACCGTCTCAACCGAAAAGTGATTCCTGAACCGTGATTTTGAAGAATTTTGCACGCCCTTTGACCGTTACCACCCTCTTTGCGGCCCTGGCTCTCACCGCCTGCTCCGCGCCCCAGGCCGGCCCCGCGCCGTCGTCTGCGGCCGCCAGCCCCGTTCCCGCCACGGCGACCGCGACCCCGGCCAAGTCCTCCGGCCCGTTCGGTGAATTCCCGACGGCGGCCGCCGCCTGCGCACAGATCTCCGAACAGGCCACCGGCGCCACCCTTCTGCCGCTCTCCGCAGCCCAGGGCAAAACGGCCGAACTGGAGCAGGCCAAGACCGAACTGGCGCGGACAGCGGATATGGTCCCCGAGTCCATCAAGGCCGACTTCGCCAAGCTGAGCGAGGTCGCCGTCGCCGGAGTGAAGGACCAGTCCGTCTTCTCCAGCGGCAAGCTGCAGGACGCCATGGCCCCGGTGCAGGCCTGGCTCTCGGCGAACTGCGCCTAGCGCGGCACAGCCACCACGCCGCCCCCGGACAACACTCCTGAACAAGGCGCCAGGGCCCCCCTGTTGCCTCACGTCAATAGGTCCGGGAGGGTTGCTTCGTTGCCTCATGCGGAAAGGTCCGGTTCGGGCGGCGTGTTGAACCAGGTGTTGATCTTGTAGTCCCGGGGAGCGGCTTTGGCCTGGGCGAGGATTTCCAGCTCTCCGGTCAGGGCCAGGATCTGGCGGGACAGCGCCGCTGGCTTGAGCCGTTTGAACTGGGCGTTCATGGCGATGACGGGGCGATTGCGGACTCCGGGTGGCCGGCGGCGCGCTGGTGGGGCGTGAGCGCAGCGTCGTGCTTCTTGATGACTTTCGCGCCGTGGCGTTCCTTGGAGATCAGTTTCTGCTGGGGCAGCAGGTAGTTCGTGAAGAGCGCGTCCAGTTCCCAGATCTCGTTGAGTTTCTCCAGCTCCGCGGCGGTGTCGTAGCGGTAGTAGCCCACCAGCTCCCGGACCCTGGCCCAGTTCTTTTGTTCCACATGGGCTCCGTCGTTCTTGTTCCCCGGCCGGGATCTGGTGAACGTGATCTGCCGGGCATGGCAGTACTCGAGCAGGTAGTCGTTGATGAACTCGGTGCCGTTGTCCGAATCGATCCCGAGAGATCGGGAACGGGAACCGGCCCAGCGCGTAATGCAGTGCCGCGAACACCCATTTCTGGGCCTTGTTCGGCACGGACCGGTTCACGGTCCAGCCGGTGGCGATGTCCGTGACCGTCAGGGTGAAGCAGAACTGCCCGGAGGCGACGCCGCCTTCGTGCCCGACCAGGTCGATCTCAACGAACCCGGGCACCGCATCGTCCCAGTCCGCCCAGGTCCGGACCGGGATCTGGGACTTCAGCAAGCGACCCCGGCTTGGTATGGGACCGGCCCCGCAGCACCAGCTTCGCCCGCTCCGGAGCCAGCCGCCGGTCGATCGTCGCGGCACTCATCCGCATCAGCAGGCGGCTTCCTCGTCAGTCAGGTCCAGCTCCCCGTCCCGGCGCAGCAGCGGCACCAGCACCGGCAACATCGGCGCGAGGCGCTTGCCCGCCGGAGCCCGCAGCACCGCCCAGCAGACCACCAGCGCTTCGATGACCCGCGGCCCATACAGCGGAGGCCGCGGCGGGCGGGCCTGCACCGGCCGCAGCTGAAGCGCCTGCCGCAACGCCCGCCGCCATAGTCCCGGTTCCAGCCCGTCAGCTCCACCAGCTCATCCAGGATCCGCACCTTCTCCGGCCGCTCCCGCGGGCATACGCCCGGGCCTTGATCACCGTGACAGCCTTACGCTGGCCCATCGTCAGTCCCATCCCTCAAGGATGTCCGCGCCTGCCCCTTCCCGGACCTTTTCAATGAGGCAACGACTCCGGCGTCCGCGGACCTTTCCCATGAGTCAACGCGGCCCCTGTTCAGCGGTGTTACTGCGGCGGTAGCCTAGCCCTGCCGGGTGTCATCGGATTTGCGTCAAGGGGCAGGCATGGGACAGATCGCGTCGCGGAACCGCCGTCGTGGCTTGCTTGCCGTGGCCGCACTCATCAGCCTTGCCCTCGCGGCGTGTTCAGGCCCGGCGCCGCCCGCCCCGTCACCGTCCGTGGCCGCACCGACCGTCCAGCAGCCAACCACGGCCCCGCCTTCCGGCAGCACCTCCGCAGCCCCCGACGTCTCGGCCGCGCCGAGCGGTGACAGCACCACGGGCGCGGGCGGGCTCGGAGGCTTCGGCAGCATCTCGGAGGCCTGCGCAGCTGTCAGCGCCACGGTGCTCTCCGTACTGGTCCTGCCGATGGCCGCAGCGATCGGCAAAGACACGGCCGACGTCGAGAAAGCCAAAGAGGCGCTGGCGAAGATGCAGGGCCAGGTGCCTCCGGAGCTCAAGGAATCCGTCGACAAGCTGAAATCAATCGCCGACAACGCCGGCCAGGACTTCTCGAAATTCGACACCGAGGAGTTCGACAAGGCCATCGCCCCCATCGATGCCTGGCTCCAGGCGCACTGCTGAAGGCCCCGCGCGTTGACGCCCTTCGCCGTGCAGCCGCGCCGCCGTGCCGCGCTGCCGTACAGCGCGGCTGCGGCCCGGCTCGCGGCCCGGCGGCCCCGCAGCCCGATTCCCCCGCCGCGTCCGCCGCGACTTTTCCGCCATCCGCCGGCCCTCGGCCACCTCGGCGCGGGCAGGGACTAGGGTGGTTTCAAAGAGAAGGGGGAGTGCCTCATGGAATACCAGAATTCCCAGCCCGTAGCGGGCTCCGTTCCCGGGATGCCGCCAGCCGCACCGTCAGGCGGCCGCACGGTCATTTCCGAAGCCGCCGTCGCGAAGGTCGCGGGCATCGCCGCCCGCTCGGTCCCGGGCGTCTACTCCCTCGGATCCGTCCCGGCCCGGGCCTTCGGGGCCATCCGCGATGCCGTCGGCAGCTCGGACCACGCCGCCGGCGTCCGCGCCGAAGTCGGCGAAACCCAGGTGGCCGTCGACATCGACCTCGTGGCGCTCTACGGCACACCCCTGCATGCCCTGGCAGACCAGATCCGTGCCGCCGTCTACGCCGCCGTCGAGGAGCTCGTCGGGCTGCAGGTCATTGAGGTCAACATCGAGATCCATGACGTATTCGTTCCCGGCCCGGCAAAGCCGCCGGCATCCGGCGAACCACGTCCCCCAAGGGAGGCAATCCAGTGAATCTGACGGTTGTAGGGATCGCAGTCGGCGCTTTCGTGGCGTTCATGTCGTTCCAGTTCGGCGTGTGGGGTTTCCTCGGCGCGCTGCTGTTCATGGGCATCGGGGCCCTGCTGGGGCGTGCGGCGGAAGGGAAACTGGACCTGCGCAGCGTGCTCGATGCCCTCACGGGCCGGCGCTCCTCCTCATGACCAGCGAGGCGGGAGCGGCCGTCCACGGCAGGGCGCTGGTCGGCCACAACCGGATCAGCACCCAGGCCCTGACCAGCGTTGCACGCGCGGCTGCGGCAGAGGCCCTCGGCGTGCCGCCGCAGGACGTGCGGGCCGAATGGTCCGACGACGACGGCCTGCTGGCGTTGTCGCTCGTCACCCCGATCACGGTGCCCGCACTGACGGCGGTCCTCCGGGATCCGGGCCGGGTGGCAGGTTTCGGCGGCTCCATCTGGGACCGGACCGTGGCCGCCAAAGCCGCGATCCTGCGCCGCGTGACAGAACTGAGCGGCGCCCAGCTGAGCCGGGTGGACATCCGGATCAGCGGGGCCAGCGTGAGCGAAGGCGGGAGGGTCCGGTGAGCCACGATACCGAAGACCGCCAGGCCGTGCCGAACGCCGGGCCGGAGGCACCCGGGGCCGGCAGCGCGCCGGGGACCGGAGCCGCGGGCATGGAATGGATCCTGAAGCGCGAAACCCGTTCCTCCCGCGCCGCCGCCGCCGTTATCGCCGCCGTCCTGGTGATAGCCCTGTGCGGCTACGCCCTCCTCGAAACGGCCGTCCGCGCCGTCGGGCAGCCGCCCTGGCTGGTGAATCCGGAAACTGCCGCGGAGCAGGTCGTGGCGCTCCCGGCCGGGGTCCCGCCGCTGCTCCTCGGTGCCCTCGGCGCCGTCCTGATCATGGTCGGATTGTTCTTTTTCCTCAGCGCCGTGCTGCCGGGCCGCAGGGCCCGGCACCTGTTGCGGGACCGCCGCGCCGCCGTCGTCGTGGACGACGAAGTGATCGCCTCCGCGCTGGCCCGCAGGGCCCGGCTGGCCGCCAACGTGACCCAGGAACAGGTGATGGTGATCGTGTCGCAAAGCCACGTACTCGTCAACGTCCGTCCGACCTCCGGCGTCCCGCTGAGCCCGGACGCCGTGCAGGCGGCAGTCCAGGACGAACTCCGGGAGATGGGGCCGTCCCCGATGCCCGATGTCCGGATCAACGTGGCCTCGGCAGGAGTGATCGGCGCATGAACAGCACCCCCAGGCTTCTGAACCGGATACTGCTCGGCATCGTCGGCCTCGGTTTCCTGGCCGCCGGCACCCTCCTGGTCCTGCTCGCCGCGGTTCCGGCCGTCGGCCGCTGGTGGCAGGGCTGGTCGGCCGGGGCCTGGAGCAACTGGCGGGATCTCTTCGAACGCACGCGTTTCCCCGGCCGCCAGGAGAGCTGGTTGTGGATTGTGCTGGTGCTGCTTTTGCTCGTGCTGATCGGGGCCATGGTGGCCTGGGTTGCCCAGCAGGGCAAGGGCCGGGCGGATCTCCTGGTGGCCGAAGAGGACCCGGGAGAGGTGCCCGGGAACGTCCGGATCGGCGGCGGGGTCGCCGAGCAGGCACTGCGGGCGGCGCTGGCCGACCGCCCGGACCTCGCCGGAGCCACGGTGGCCACCTACGAGATCCGGGGTGAACCGGCCCTGAAGATCCGGGTACAGCCCCGCCAGGGCGTGGCCCCGCACACCCTCGCCGCGGAAGTGTCCGCCCTGGTCGAGGCGCTCGACGCCGTGATCGGCAAACGCACCCCGGTGCTCATCCACATCGGCTCCGGGGCGCGGTCACGGTTCGGCCGGGCCGAACGCGTCCGCTGAGGCCGCGGTGAGGACTGTGCAATGTTTCCGGGCGGCGCCGGCACCGCTCCCGCCGCGGCGATAACGCAGCACTGGCGCGGGTACGGGCCGGCGGGGCAGGCATCTCCTTTTGATAAAGAGTGATGTAAACGCTTGCATTCCTCACCGACTGTTGATTAGTGTGATGGTCGACACAACAACAGCACTGCCTTTTTACCGGTACTCAGCGAGGAGCCCTCCAGTATGAAAACCCCTAAGTTCCTACTTCCCGTAGCCACAGCAGGCGTTTTGGCCCTGACCCTTTCGGCCTGTGGAGGCGGAGGCGGCTCCAGTGCCGGTGGCGGCGGCGTGACGCCGAGCAGGGCCTCGACAGCCGCGGTCCCATCACGTACGTCCAGGGCAAGGACAACAGCAACGTGGTCCGGCCGCTGATCGAAAAGTGGAACGCCGCCCACCCGAATGAGAAGGTCACCTTCAAGGAGCAGACCGACAGCGCCGACCAGCAGCACGACGACCTCGTCCAGCACTTCCAGGCCAAGGACGCCGGTTACGACGTCGCGAGTGTCGACGTCGTCTGGACCGCAGAGTTCGCCGCCAAGGGCTGGCTGCAGCCGCTCAAGGACAAGATGGCGCTCGACACCTCGAAGATGCTGAAGCCGACCGTCGAGGCCGCCTCCTACAAGGGCACGCTCTACGCGGCACCGGAATCCTCCGACGGCGGCATCCTGTACTACCGCAAGGACCTGGTCCCCACGCCCCCGAAGACCTGGGACGAGATGATGAGCATGTGCTCCATCGCGACGGCCAACAACATGGGCTGCTACGCCGGCCAGTTCAAGAAGTATGAAGGCCTGACGGTCAACGCCTCCGAGGCAATCAACTCCGCCGGCGGGTCCGTGCTGGACAAGGACGGAAAGCCGAGCCTGAACACCCCCGAGGCCAAGGCCGGCCTCGAAAACCTGGCCAAGGCCTACGCCGACGGCAACATCCCCAAGGAAGCCATCACCTTCCAGGAGGAGGAGAGCCGCCAGGCGTTCCAGGACGGCAAGCTGCTGTTCCTCCGCAACTGGCCTTACGTGTACAACCTGGCCACCACCGAAGGATCCTCGAAGGTCAAGGACGTCCTCGGTATGGCAGCCCTCCCGGGCAAGGACGGTCCCGGCGCCTCGTCGCTCGGCGGCCACAGCGCGGCAGTCAGCGTCTACTCGAAGAACAAGGCCACGGCACTGGACTTCCTGAAGTTCCTCACCACGGAAGAAAACCAGAAGTTCTTCGCCACGCAGGGTTCGCTCGCCCCGGTGCTCGGCAGCCTCTATGAAGACCAGGAACTCGTGGCCAAGCTGCCGTACCTGCCGGTGCTGAAGACCTCGATCGAGAACGCCGTCCCGCGCCCGGTGACGCCGTTCTACCCGGCCGTCACCAAGGCCATCCAGGAGAACGCGTACTCGACCATCAAGGGCGAGAAGACCGTTGAAACGGCGCTCTCCGACATGCAGAAGTCCATCGAGTCCGCTAGCGCGGGACAGTAGGTCCATCATGGCAACCGAATTGGGCCCGACGCCGGTCAAGGACCCGGCGTCGGGCGGGACACCGGTCCACCACGCGCCCAAGGGCGTCGGGGAGGACAACGCGATTGCGAGCCAGGGGCGCTGGGCTGCCTGGCTCCTGGCACCGACCATCCTCGCCCTCGCGGTCGTGATCGTTTACCCGATCATCAGCGCCATTGTGATGTCGTTCCAGAAAGACGCGGGCCTCGACCCCGTCACGGGTCTCTTCACCGCAGGCGGCCCCGCGGGCTTCTCGAACTACGTCAACTGGCTGGCGCAGCAGTGCGCCGCTCCGGGCGGCGGAACCGTGGCCTGTCCGCCGGGCACCCTCGGTGCGCAATTCTGGTCCGCCACGGCAACGACCTTCTTCTTCACCATCGTCACGGTGACCCTGGAGACGATCCTCGGCTTCTGGATGGCAGTCATCATGGCCCGGTCCTTCAAGGGCCGCAGCCTGGTCCGCGCAGCCGTCCTGGTGCCGTGGGCCATCCCCACCGCCGTCACGGCCAAGCTGTGGCTGTTCATCTTCGCCTTCGAAGGCATCGGCAACAAACTCTTCAACACCACCATCCTGTGGACCGGCAGCGAATGGCCGGCCCGGTGGGCGGTGATCATCGCGGATGTCTGGAAGACCACCCCATTCATGGCGCTGCTGATTCTCGCCGGCCTGCAGATGATTCCCGCCGAGGTCTACGAGGCGGCAAAGGTCGACGGCGCCACCGCCTGGCAGCGGTTCCGGATGATCACCCTGCCGCTGGTGAAGCCGGCGCTGATGGTGGCCATCCTGTTCCGCACGCTGGACGCCCTCCGTATGTTCGACCTCCCGTACATCCTCACCGGCGGGGCCAACAACACCACCACGTTGTCGATCCTGGTGATCAACCAGATCAGGCAAGGGTTCAACGCGGCCGCGGCATTGTCCACAATCACGTTCATCATCATCTTTCTTGTCGCTTTCATCTTCGTCCGGTTCCTCGGAGCGAATGTTGTGGAGCAGCAGACCGGCGCAGGTAAGGGGAAGAAATGACCGCCGCGACCGAACTACGCGCAGAGCAGGACCGGGGACGCAAGGCCGCGCAGAACCGCGAGAAGTGGGCCCAGGGCCGCACGTACATCAGCGCGGCCGTGATCCTCATCTGGTGCCTGGCGCCGGCCTACTGGATGGTGGTGACGGCGTTCCGCGACGTCGGCTTCACCTACGACACGTCGCTGCTGCCGACCCACGTGACGCTGGACAACTTCAAGACGGCGTTCGACACGTCCTTCGGCAACCGGTTCGGGCAGGCGCTGCTCAACAGTTTGTTCATCGGCGCTGTAGTGACCATCGTTTCGCTGCTGATCGGGGTGTTCGCCGCCTACGCACTGGCGCGTCTGAACTTCCGGTTCAAGTACCTCGTGCTGGGCTTCATCCTGGGGGCCTCCATGTTCCCCGGCGTCGCCCTCATCACGCCGCTGTTCCAGCTGTTCACGAGCATCGGGTGGATGGGCACCTACCAGGCCCTGATCATCCCGAACATCTCGTTTGTGCTGCCGCTGACCGTCTACACCATGACGTCCTTCTTCCGCGAAATGCCGTGGGAGCTCGAGGAATCGGCCCGCGTGGACGGATGCACCCAGGGGCAGGCGTTCCGGAAGGTCATCATGCCGCTGGCCGCTCCGGCCATCTTCACCACGGCCATCCTGGCGTTCATCTCCTCCTGGAATGAATTCCTGATCGCCAGCCAGCTCTCCAGCGACGCGACCCAGCCGGTCACGGTGGCCATTGCCAGTTTTGCCGGCGCACAGCCCAACCAGGTCCCGTACACGGCGATCATGGCCGCCGGCACCATTGTGACCATTCCCTTGGTCATCCTGGTGCTCGTGTTCCAGCGCAAGATTGTGGCCGGCCTGACAGCCGGCGCCGTCAAGTGACGGCTGCGCGATGACCGGCAAGCAGAACCAGGGCCACGTCACCCGGGCGCGCCGCAAGGTGCGTTCCGGGGAGGACTTCGACATCATCATCGGGTTCCTTGGCTTCTGGACCGTGGTGCTGCTGGTGGTCACCGTCTGGATGGAGGTGACCGCGCAGCCGGCCCTGGGCTGGGCCCTGGGTCTGCTGGCCTCGGTGCTGGCCCTCTACGGGATGATCCGGCTGCGCCGCCGCCTGCCCGCCAGGACGGCCACCAGACGCAGCTGACGGCCAGGGGATCAGGGCTGTTGCCGCGGGGGAGGCCAGCTAGAGCAGTTCAGCGGACGGTGCGCTCAGGCGATCCCGCGGAGAGTCGACAAGGGGATACGGTGGCACGGACAACAGACAGGGCGCAGCGGGGCGGCCACTCCGGGGTCAGCATCGAGGACGTCGCAGCCGCAGCAGGAGTTTCCACCGCCACCGTGTCCCGGGCCGTCCGTGGCCTGCCCAGGGTCTCACCGGCAACCCGGGAGAAGATCCTGGGCATCGCCGAAGACCTGGGGTACGTGGCGTCGTCCTCGGCGTCCGGCCTGGCGACGGGACGCACCCGGACCATCGGGGTGCTGGCACCCTTCGTCAGCCGCTGGTTCTTCTCCAAGGCAATCGAGGGCGCGGACCGGGAACTGCACGCCCGCCAGTACAACCTGTCCCTGTTCAACCTGGGCGGCCATGGCAGCAACCGTGAGCGGCTCTTCAGCAAGACCATGGTCTACAAGCAGATCGACGCGCTCCTGGTGCTCTGTATGGCCCTGTCCCACGAGGAAATCGAGCACCTCCAGAAGATCGACATCCCGCTCGTCGTGGTGGGCGGCCATGTCGAGGAGTGCCCCTATATCGGCATTGACGACTACGCCGCCGCCGCCACCGCGGTGCGCCACCTGATCGGGCTCGGGCACAAGGACATTGCCCTGCTGCACGGCGACGACGAGACCGACCTGAACTTCGACGTCCCGAGAGTCCGGATCCGGGCCTTCCAGGAAGTCATGGCGGAAGCCGGCCTCGAAGTCCGGCCGGAATGGGACGAGTGGGGGGACTTCACCGTCCGCAGCGGCCAGGACGCATTCAACCGGCTCTGGGACCGCCCGGGCCCGAAGCCCACAGCCATTTTCTGCGCTTCGGATGAGATGGCCATGGGGGTGATTTTCGAGGCGAACCGGGTGGGCGTCCGGATCCCGGAGGACTTGTCGGTCATCGGCATCGACGATCACGACTTCTCCGAAGCCATGGGCCTCACCACTGTCGGGCAGCGCCCCGATGAGCAGGCCGAGCTGGGGACGAAAATGCTGCTCGACGAACTCGACGGCGCGGCCGGGGTGGTCCGGTCCACCGTTGCGCCGCACCGGCTGATCGTCAGGCGGACGACGGCGCCGCCACGGTAACCGGAACCCGTTCCGGGCCTGCGGCTCAGGAGGCGCGGGCCAGCTGCCGGATGGGGATCCAGCGGGACGCCAGCCGGCGGTACGCGGCGGCCGCGCCGGTCATGTCGCCCTCGGCCAGGCATTCGATGCCCAGCCGCACGTCCAGCGGGGAATCGTCCGGGTAGACCTTGTCCGCCACCGCGCCGTAGTCGAGTTCGGCCACCGAATCCGGGTGGAAGAGTTCCAGCCATTCGGTGAGCTGGGTGAGGTCCTCGAGCATGTCCAGGTCGGGAGCGGCCAGGGCCAGGTGGGCCACGGCGTAGCGGACCCTTTCCAGGGCCTCGGCGATGGTTGCGCGGATCCGCACGGTGACGATGTGGCCGTCGGCCTCCACCACGTCCGTGCGGTCCGATTCCTGGAACAGGCAGAACCAGCTGAACGGGATGCCCCATGTGGACGCCCGGGTGTGGACCCGGCCCAGGCCGGCGTGCGCGCGTACTTCATCGATGCGTCCCTGATGCCTGTCGCGCTGTTCCTCCGGGATCAGCAGCTGGGCCAGCGGCCCGTGGATCCCTTCCATCAGCGCGTTGGCGGCCAGGCCGGCGCGGAGCACCAGCTGGCTCGGGCAATACAGCAGCTTGTCCGGTGTGCCGTTCTGCGGCGCGGCGGTGACAATGCGCACCAGATCTGTCCGTCCGGTGGGGAACGGATCTCCGCCCGCGCGGGTGATCCGGCCGAGGGAAGCGAGCAGCTCGGCGTTCTCCACCGCGGCGCGGGAAGCGCTGAGGGACCCTGCGGTCCGCAGTGCGTCCTGCTGGTCCGCCGGGAACGCCTCCAGCGGCTCATAGATGCGCAGGGCAGAGGAGAACGGCAGGCCGGCCTGTCCCCGATAGAGGTTTCCAGTCATCGGAGCACGCCGCTTCCCTGGCCCGCGGCCATCAGCCGTTCAACTCCACGATGACCGGTGCGTGGTCCGAGGCGCCCTTGCCCTTGCGCTCCTCGCGGTCGATCGCCGCGCCGGTGACACGGGCCGCCAGGGCGGGGGAGGCCAGCACGAAGTCGATCCGCATGCCTTCCTTCTTCGGGAAACGCAGCTGGGTGTAGTCCCAGTAGGTGTAGACGCCGGGGCCGGGCGTGTGCGGGCGCACAACGTCCGTGAATCCGGCGTCCTCGAAGGCATGGAAGGCGGCCCGTTCCGGCTCGCTGACGTGGGTGAGGCCCTCGGCGCGGAAATAGTCGATGTCCCAGACGTCGTCGTCCTGCGGCGCGATGTTCCAGTCGCCCATCAGCGCGATCTGTGCTTCGGGATCATCCTTGACCCAGCCCTGGGCATGGGTCTTCAGCGCGTCCAGCCAGCTGAGTTTGTAGGGCATGTGCTCGTCGTCGAGGGCCCGGCCGTTGGGCACATACAGGCTCCAGACGCGGATGCCGCCGCAGGTCGCGCCGATTGCGCGGGCCTCCTGGACAGCGTCCTTGCCGTTCTTGCCGAACACCGGCTGGTCGATGAAGGTCCGTTCGACGTCGTCAAGGCCCACCCGGGAGGCGATCGCGACGCCGTTCCACTGGCTCAGGCCGAAGTGCGCCACCTCGTAGCCCATGTTCTCGAACAGCTCCCACGGGAAGTTGTCGTCCTTGCACTTGGTTTCCTGGATCGCCAGGACATCGCAGTCGGTGCGCTGAAGCCAGGCTTCCACACGGTCGGCTCGGGCGCGGAGGGAGTTCACATTCCAGGTAGCAATCTTCACAGTCCCTAACTTACCGAACTTGGCTGCCGGGCGAAGCGGCGGCGGAGGGCGGCTCTCTGGAAATTAGTAGGAAGTCCGAGTATATTCAGGATCGAAGATGATCTGGATCACATGCAAAGGAGCATTCGGCCATGGTTCGCGAACTATCCCATTACATTGACGGCCAGCGGGTGGAGGGCACCTCGGGGCGCTTCAGCGACGTCTACGACCCCTGCACCGGCAAGGTCCAGGCCCGGCTGCCGCTGGCCAGCGCCGAGGAAGTGCGCAACGTGATTGCCAGCGCGGAAAAGGGCCAGCTCGAATGGGCCGCCATGAACCCGCAGCGGCGCGGCCGGATCCTGCTCAAGTTCGTTGACCTCGTCAACGAAAACATGGATGAGCTCGCCACCCTGCTGTCCTCCGAGCACGGCAAGACCTTCCCCGACGCCAAGGGCGACATCCAGCGCGGCATCGAAGTCGTGGAATTCGCCGCCGGCGCACCGCACCTGCTCAAGGGCGAGTTCTCCGACAGCGCCGGGACCGGCATCGACGTGCACTCGATGCGCCAGCCGCTCGGCGTCGTTGCCGGCATCACGCCGTTCAACTTCCCGGCGATGATCCCGCTCTGGAAGTCCGGCCCGGCCCTCGCCGCCGGCAACTCCTTCATCCTCAAGCCGTCCGAACGGGACCCGTCCGTTCCGCTGCGCCTGGCCGAGCTCTTCACCGAGGCCGGCCTTCCCGACGGCGTGTTCAACGTGGTCAACGGCGACAAGGAAGCCGTGGACGCGCTGCTGGAGGACCCGCGGGTCCAGGCCATCGGATTCGTCGGCTCGACGCCGATCGCGCAGTACATCTACGCGACCGCCGCGGCCAACGGCAAACGTGCCCAGTGCTTCGGCGGCGCCAAGAACCACATGGTGATCATGCCGGACGCGGACCTCGAGATGGCCGCGGATGCCCTGATCGGGGCCGGCTTCGGCTCCGCCGGCGAGCGGTGCATGGCGATCTCCGTCGCGGTGCCCGTCGGCCGGAAGACCGCGGATGCGCTCGTGGAGAAGCTGCAGGAGCGGATCGCGGACCTCAAGGTCGGCCCCAGCCTCGCCAAGGATTCGGACTTCGGCCCCGTCGTGGCGGCCTCCGCCCTGGAGCGGATCGAGGGCTACATCGCCTCCGGCGTCGAGGAAGGCGCCAGCCTCGTGACCGACGGCCGCGGACTGAAAGTCGAGGGCTACGACGGCGGCTTCTGGATCGGCCCGACGCTCTTCGACAACGTCACCAAGGACATGAAGATCTACAAGGAGGAAATCTTCGGCCCGGTGCTGAGCGTGCTCCGCGCGGACGACTACGACGAGGCCCTGCGGCTGTGCAGCGAGCACGAGTTCGGCAACGGGGTGGCCATCTTCACCCGCGACGGCGACGCCGCCCGGGACTTCGCGAGCCGGGTCCAGGTGGGCATGGTGGGCATCAACGTTCCCATTCCGGTGCCGATCGCGTACTACACCTTCGGCGGCTGGAAGGCCTCGGGCTTCGGCGACCTCAACCAGCACGGCGCCGACGCCTTCCGCTTCTACACGAAGACCAAGACCGTCACCACCCGCTGGCCCTCGGGCGTCCGCAGCGGCGCAAGCTTCGTTATGCCGGAAGGCAGCTGATGGCGGAGCAGCGCCGGCCACGACGCCGCCGAGGTCCTCTTTGAACGGCGCGGCCGGCTGGGTGTGGTCACGCTCAACCGGCCCAAGGCGGTCAACGCGCTCACCGCGGGCATGGCCTCGGCCATGCTGGACCAGCTCACGCTGTGGGCGGACGACGACGCCGTGGCCGCTGTGCTGGTCCGCGGCGCCGGCGAGCGGGGGCTGTGCGCCGGCGGGGACATCGTGGCGATCTACCGCGACATGCTCGACGGCGGCCAGGCCACGGCGGAGTTCTGGGCGGAGGAGTACCGGCTGAACCTGCTGATCTCCGGGTACCCCAAACCGTATGTGGCGTTCATGGACGGACTGGTCCTCGGCGGCGGCGTGGGGATCTCCGCGCACGGCTCGGTCCGGGTCGTCACCGAACGCACCCGGATGGGCATGCCCGAAACCACCATCGGGTTCGTGCCCGACGTCGGCGGAACCCTGCTGCTCTCCCGCTCGCCGGGGGAGACCGGCACCCACGCGGCGCTCACCGGCGCGCACCTGGACGGCGCGGACGCACTGTTCCTGGGGCTCGCGGACCACTTTGTGCCGTCAGAACACCTGGCGGAACTCGCGGCGGCACTGGAGCATGAACCGGCGGACGCCGCCGTCGCACGCTTCACCGGGGAGGCTCCGCGCTCCGTACTGGCGGCGCAGCAGGAGTGGATCGATGCCTGCTACTCAAGCGACGACGCCGAAGAGATCCTGAGCCGGCTGCGCACCGTGGGCGGGGAGGCTTCCGAGGTCGCCGACACGATCGAGGCCAAGTCGCCGACCGCGGTGAAGGTGGCCCTGGCGTCGCTGCGCCGGGTCCGCGGGTTCAGCCTGGCGGAGGCCCTGGCCCAGGAATACCGGGTGGGACTGCGTTTCCTCGCCGGCCCTGATTTCCGCGAGGGCATCCGCGCCCAGGTGGTGGACAAGGACCGGACGCCGCACTGGCAGCCGGCCACGCTGGCGGCGGTGGGCCGCGACGACGTCGAGGCTTACTTTGCGCCGCTGGGCGAGGGCGAACTGCAGCTTTCTTCGAAGGAGAAGAACAATGTCTGACGAACTACAGGCTGACACAGGCGCCCCTGTTACAGGCACCATCGCGTTCCTCGGCCTGGGCCACATGGGCGGGCCGATGGCCGTCAACCTCGTCAAGGCCGGGTACACCGTGACCGGGTTCGACGTCGTGCCCGCAGCCCTCGATGCTGCCCGGGCGCACGGCATCGCCACGGTTGACACTGCGGCCGAAGCGGTGGCGGGTGCCGGCGTCGTGCTGACCATGCTGCCCAGCGGAAAGCACCTGCTGGACGCCTACCGCGGCGCGCCGGGCCAGCCCGGGCTGCTGGAGACCGCCGCGCCCGGCACGCTGTTCCTGGACTGCTCCACCATCAACGTCGACGAGGCCCGCGAGGCTGCCGGGCTGGCCGTCGCCGCCGGCCACCGGGCCGTGGACGCACCCGTCTCCGGCGGCGTCGTGGGCGCCGAAGCCGGCACCCTGACGTTTATGGTCGGGGCGTTGCCGGCGGACTTCGACGCGGTCAATCCGATGCTCGACGTCATGGGCAAACGCGTGGTCCACTGCGGGGAACACGGGGCCGGGCAGGCAGCGAAAATCTGCAACAACCTGATCCTCGGGGTTTCCATGATCGCCGTCAGCGAAGCCTTTGTCCTCGGCGAGAAGCTCGGGCTGACGCACCAGGCACTGTTCGACGTCGCCTCGGCGGCCTCGGGCCAGTGCTGGGCGCTGACCACCAACTGCCCCGTGCCGGGACCGGTCCCGACCAGCCCCGCCAACCGGGACTACCAGCCCGGATTCGCCGGGGCCCTGATGGCCAAGGACCTCAGGCTGGCGCTCAACGCGCTCGAAAGCACCGGCGTCGCCGCCCGGCTGGGACCGCTGGCCTCCGAAATCTACGATACTTTTGCCGCAGAGGGCGGAGCCGGCCGGGATTTCTCCGGCATCATCACGGACATCCGGGACAAGTCAGCATCCTAGGGGCCCGGCCCGGCAGTCCTGACCCAAGACCATCCGAAAGACAACCCGACAGGGGACCCGCATGACGGAACAGTACGCAAACATCCTGGTCGAGCGCCGCGGCCGCGTCGGCCTCGTGACGCTCAACCGGCCCGAAGCGCTGAACGCCCTCAACAAGGCCACCATGGATGAACTCGTGGCCGCCGTGACCGCCATGGACACGGACCCGGACATCGGGGCGGTGGTGGTGACAGGCTCTGCGAAGGCCTTCGCCGCCGGGGCGGACATCAAGGAGATGCAGTCCAAGGGCTACATGGACATGTATGCGGCCGACTGGTTCCGCGGCTGGGAAGACTTCACCAGGCTCAGGATCCCCGTTGTGGCGGCGGTGTCCGGCTTCGCCCTCGGCGGCGGCTGCGAACTGGCCATGATGTGCGATTTCATCATCGCCGGGGACAACGCCAAGTTCGGCCAGCCCGAAATCAACCTGGGCGTGCTGCCCGGCATGGGCGGATCGCAGCGCCTGACCCGCGCGGTGGGCAAGGCCAAGGCGATGGACATGATCCTGACCGGTCGTTTCATGGACGCCGACGAAGCCGAACGCGCCGGGCTGGTCTCGCGTGTGGTGCCGGCCGCCGACGTCGTCGAGGAGGCCCTGAAAGCCGCCGCCGTGATCGCCGCCAAGTCCAAGCCCGTGGCCATGGTGGCGAAGGAAGCGGTCAACGCGGCCTTCGAAACCGGACTGGCCCAGGGTGTGCTGTTCGAGCGGCGGATTTTCCATTCGCTCTTCGCCACCGAGGACCAGAAGGAAGGCATGGCGGCCTTCAGCGAGAAGCGCCAGCCCGAATTCAACCACCGCTAGGCGCCTGGGACGCGCAAACCTCCACGCGACGCGCAAATGCCCTGGCGCGGCTGGAATTCGGAACGTGTCAACCTCTTTGAGACAGGCCCGCTAGGTTGCGGGTAGGTTTCTTGGGGTGGTTGATCCAGCTTTCAGCGTGGACGGTGTGCGCCCGGGGGCGTTGGTGATGCCTGTGTGGGTGCGCTGTCCATGCGGCGTCCAGGGCCCTCTGGCGTCGCTCGTGACACTCGGGCCAGGTCCCCTCGTGAACGGATTCCGGGGTGTAATAACCGATCCCGGAATGGCGGTGCTCGGTGTTGTAGGCGTGGATGAATCGAGTCGTCCAGTCCCTGGCGTGCTCAATATCGGTGAAGTGCCGGGGGTAGTCAAGGTCGTACTTCATGGTCTTGAACTGCGACTCCGAGAACGGGTTGTCGTTGGAGACCCGGGGCCTGGAATGGGATTGGATGATGCCGAGCTTGGCCAGGTACTGCCTCATGTCGGTACTGGTCATCACCGAGCCCCGGTCTGCATGGAGGACCTCGGGTTTGGCCCGTTCACGGGACAGGGCACCGGTGATCATCTCGAGGGCTTCGAACGTGCCTTCGGCGGGCTCCAGCCGCCATCCCACCACGAAGCGGCTGAAGACATCCAAGATGACATACAGGCGGAAGTTCCGGCCCCGGTCCACGGACCGCAGGACGGTGATATCCCAGGACCACACCTGGTTCGGGCGGGACGCGCACAGCTCCGGGATCACCGATGGTTTATGGGTGGCCATGACCCGGCGGTCGCCATTGAGTTTCCTTGCCCGTGCCACCCGGTGCCATGAGGATTCGGAAGCAATATAGACGCCCTGATCAAGGGCCCGGTAGAACACTTGGGACACGCTCAGGTCCGCGGATATCTCATCGGTCAGGAACGCCTCGATGCGGGCACGTTCCTGACCGGTAAGTGTCGCCGGCTGAACGCGTTCTTTCTGCGGGACCGGTGCCGCGTTACCGGCCTGCGGGCTCCGGTGGCGGTACCAGGTCGGCCGGGCAACACCCATGACCTGGCACGCGGCGGAATTCCGGCCGCGCCAGGGCATTTGCGCGTCGCCAGGCAACAAGCGCGTCGGACTATGCGGCGCTGATCCCGAAGAGGCCGATGACGAGTGCCATGACCGCCAGGGTCGCCAGTTCGTGGGCACAGTTGAGGACCGTGAGGCCGGCCGGGCGGCCTTCGAACGCGTCGTGGGTGATGAAACGCGCCGCGGTGAACCCGGCCCACAGGATCACCGCCGTGATCAGGCTGTTGGCCAGGAAGTTCCCGCCGTAGAAGTGCTGCGAGATGGCGGCGGACCCTGCCAGCACCCAGGCGGTGACAAAGCTGACCACGAGGGTGATCAGGATGGGCTTGACGGCGTCCTTGGCGTCCCCGCCCGGCGTGACTTTGGCGACGCGCATCCAGTAGTTGCCGAACACCTTCGGTGTGTACCAGACGGACCCGACCACCATGCTGGACAACGTGGCCACCAGTACGCCCCAGAAGTTGATCTCCGGAATCATTGTGTTCTCCTCAGTCGGTGAAATCGCCGGCGTTGCGGCGGAAAGTGCCCAGGATCCGGATCAGCTCGTCGACGTCCTGGTCCGCGAACCCTGACCGGCCGAATACCTCGGAGTTCAGCACCGCCGTCGCCCGCTTGGCCAGGGTGCGGCCCTCCGGGGTGAGCTCGATCAGCGTGGTGCGCCCGTCAGTGGGGTGCGGGGAGCGGAGCACCAGCCCGGCGTCCTGGAGCCGGTCGACGGCGTTGGTCACCGAGGTGGGATGGACCTGCAGCAGCGCGCTGGCCTTGTTCATCGGCAGCGCCCCGCTGCGGGCAAAACTCAGCAGGGCCAGCAGCTCGTACCGGGCGAACGTCAGGCCGAACGGCCGCAGCGCCCCCTCGATCCGGGCCAGCAGGATCTGCTGGGTCCGCATGATGGCGGTGATGGCGGCCATCGGGGCGGCGACGTCGGACCAGCCGTGCCGCTCCCAGTTCAGCCGGGCATCCGCGATCGGATCGCGCGGCAGCGGCGTCCCCACGGCTATCCCTGGCCCTTGAGGCCGGGGAAATCGGCCTCCGAGTACTCGGTGCCGAGCCCGGCCGGAACCGTCCCGCCGCCGTGGCGCACTTCCTCGCTGTGCCGCAGCTCCACGCGCCGGATCTTGCCGGAAATCGTCTTGGGCAGTTCGGCGAACTCCAGCCGGCGGATCCGCTTGAACGGGGCCAGGTGGTCGCGGCAATACCGCAGGATTTCCTCGGCCAGCTCCGGGCCGGGCTGGTGCCCGGCGGCCAGGACCACAAACGCCTTGGGGACCGAGAGCTTCAGCGGATCGGGGGACGGGACGACGGCGGCTTCCGCCACCGCCGGGTGTTCGATCAGCACGCTCTCCAGCTCGAACGGGGACAGCCGGTAGTCGGAGGACTTGAAGACGTCGTCGCCGCGGCCCACGTACGTGATGATGCCGCGCTCGTCCCGGCTCGCCATGTCCCCGGTGTGGTAGTAACCGTCGCGGAAGGCCTCCGCGGTCTTCTCCGGGTCACCGTAGTAGGCCTTCATCAGCCCGACGGGCCGGGGGTCCAGGCGCAGGCACAGCTCGCCGTCGTCGCCCTCCTGCGCCGCTGGCGGGGTCCACGAGGACGACGTCGTAGCCCGGCAGCGGCTTGCCCATGGCGCCGATCTTGATCGGCTGGCCCGGGGTGTTCGCGATCTGTACCGTGGATTCGGTCTGGCCGAAGCCGTCCCGGATGGTCTGGCCCCAGGCGCGGTGGACCTGGTCAATCACCTCGGCGTTGAGCGGCTCACCGGCGGAGACCACCTTGGTGGGCGGGTTCTTCAGGAGCGTCAGGTCGGCCTGGATCAGCATCCGCCACACGGTGGGCGGGGCGCAGAAGCTCGTCACGGACTCGCGGTCCATCTGTTCCATCAGCGCCTTGGCGTCGAAGCGTTCGTAGTTGTAGATGAACACGCACGCCTCGGCGATCCACGGGGTGAAGACGTTGGACCAGGCGTGCTTCGCCCAGCCCGGCGAGGCCACGTTCAGGTGCACGTCGCCCGGTTCCAGCCCGATCCAGAACATCGTGGACAGGTGGCCCACCGGGTAGGAGGTGTGCGTGTGTTCCACGAGCTTGGCCTTGGACGTGGTGCCGGAAGTGAAGTAGAGCAGCAGGGTCTCATCCGCCAGCGTGGGACCGTCCGGGGTGAATGCGGTCCCGGCGTAGTGGGAATCCTTGTACTGCAGGGCGCCGGTGCTGCTGTGCCCGCCGTCGCCGACTTCAATGAGGGTGTAGCGGCCCGGGACGTCCGCGAACTTGCCGATGTTGGCGCTTCCGACGGCGGCCCAGTCCGCCTCGCCGCGCTCCACCCGGTCCTGCAGGTCGGCGGGGCCCATGAGGGTGGTGGTGGGAATCATCACGATGCCGAGTTTGATGCCGGCCAGCATGAGTTCCCACAGCTCCACTTGGTTGCCGAGCATGATGATCATCCGGTCGCCGCGGCGGACGCCCTGGCTGCGCAGCCAGTTGGCCACCTGGGCGGAGCGGCGGGAGAGGTCCGAGAAGCTGCGCCGCGTCGCGGTGCCGTCCTGCTCGACGATCACGAGGGCGGGCCTGTCCGCCTTGGCCGGATCCGCGGCGATCTGGTCAAACCAGTCGAGGGCGAAGTTGAACTCCTCGAACCGTGGCCACTGGAATTCGCTGCGCGCCGTGCCGTAGTCCTGGCGGAGTTCCAGCAGGTGGTCGCGTGCGGCGCGGAACGCCTCAGTGACTGTCATGGTGCACCTTTCGAAGTCTGGTGGCGCAGCCGTCCCGGGCCCGGCGCCGTTGCCCGGAGACCGCCAGTCGCCTAGTGATCCCCATCACTTTGCAATATACTAGGACATCCAAGGGTTTGGAAGAGCGACGCTGCTCCAGAGGCGGCACATGACGAAGGGATATCTGCCCGTGCAGCCACAACGACGTGCCAGCGGAGCGACCACCGACAGCAAGGCCAATACCGGTCTTGCCGCGGAGCCAGTGCCGGCGCCGCCGTTCCCGGACGCCGACCTGATGTACATCGTGGACCTCCTGCCCCCGGCGGAGCGGGCCCGGTACCAGGAGGTGCGCGACTTCCTGCAGTCCCGCATCAGGGCGGCCTCGATCGACTACTGGAACCGCGAGGAATTCCCCTTCGGCCTCCTCGCCGAACTCGGCAAGTATCGGCCTCGGCGGGCTGCAGACCGACGGCACGTCCAAGCTGTTCAAGGGGCTGATGTACGTCGAGGTGGCGCGCGCCGACGTCTCGCTCTCGGCCCTGGTGGGGATCCACAACGAGCTGATCGTCGGGATGATCGACCAGCTCGGCTCGGAAGAGCAGAAAGCGCGCTGGCTGCCCGGGCTCACGGCCTTTACCCAGCTTGGCGCCTTTGCCCTCACCGAACCGGACCACGGCTCGGACATCGCCGGCGGGCTGGCCACCACGGCGCGGCTCGAGGACGGCGAGTGGGTCATCAACGGCGCCAAACGCTGGATCGGCGCCGGCACCATCGCGGACTTCGCCCTGGTCTGGGCGCGGGACGTCGCGGACCAGCAGATCAAGGGCTTCATCGTGGAGACGGACCGTCCCGGGTACACGGCCACGAAGATCGCGAACAAGATCGGGCTGCGGATCATGCAGAACGCGGACATCGTCCTCGACGACGTCCGGATCCCCGCGTCCAACATGCTGCCGGGGGCCACCGACTTCTCCAAGGCGAACGAGCTCCTGCGGGATTCCCGCGCCTGGGTGGGCTGGCAAGGTGCCGGGATCCAGCTGGCGGCGTTCGACGTCGCCCGCGCCTACTCGCTGCAGCGGAAGCAGTTCGGCAAGGAGCTGGCGCGCTTCCAGCTTATCCAGCAGCAGCTGGCCGAGATCCTCGGCAACGCCACCGCCTCGCTGGCGCTTATGGCGCAGCTGGCCAGGATCCAGGAGGAGGGCAAACTGGAAATGGTCCAGGCGGCGATGGCCAAGTCCACCACCACCCGGCTTGCCCGGGCGTCGGTGGCCATGGGCCGGTCCCTGATGGGCGGCAACGGCATCAGCAGCGACTACGAGATGGGCAAGCTCTTCGGCGACGCCGAAATCCTCTACACCTACGAGGGCAGCTACGAGATCAACTCGCTGATCGTTGCCCGGGCGGTGACGGGGAAGTCGGCCTTCGTCTAGGCCGCTCCGTCAGGTTTTCGGGACGGCTGTGAGCACGACCCCGCCGGCCGGGTAGCCGTACCTCAGGGTCCGGTTGCGCCCGCCGTTCTTGGCCGCGTACAGCGCCCGGTCCGCGCAGGCCAGCAGCGTGTCGGGCCCCGCGTCCCGCAAGTCGCAGACGCCGGCCGAGACGGTCAGGAAGCCGGCGTCGCCGAAGGGCTCGGACGCGATGGCCGCGCGCGCCCGCTCCGCGGCCTGCAGCGCCTCGGCGCCGTCGGTGCCGGGGAGGAGCCAGACGAACTCTTCGCCTCCGAAGCGGGCGATGACCTCCGTCTGCCGGGCCACGTCCCGGAGCCGGGCCGCCACCTCGGCCAGGACCACGTCGCCCATCAGATGGCCGAAGGTGTCGTTGACCTTCTTGAAGTGGTCGATGTCCAGGACGACGGCGCTTAGGCTCGTCCCGCGGCTCCTGGCCAGCTCCGTCTGGTGGCCGAGATGGTATTCCAGTGCGCGCCGGTTGGGCAGGCCGCTCAGCGCGTCCGTGGTGGCCTGCAGTTCCAGGCTGGCCCTGGCCTCGGTATTGCCGATGGCGATCTCCACGAGCTCGGCGAACTGGGTCAGCCGCACCAGCATGTCGCTGGTGACGCCGGTCCGGGACTTCGACGTCAGGCTGACCGCGCCCCACAGGCTGCCCCCGACCCGGATGGGCGCCGCGGCTGCGGACTGGAACCCGCCGGCCCGCATCTGCTCCGCGGCGGTGCCGCCGGCCGGTCCATAGACGACGAGGGCTGGCTTGCCGGTCACGGCGACCCGGACGTTGGCAGATTCGTCCGTCGGGGAAAAGATGTGTTTGCGGCTCAGCGTCGGAGGCATGGCCGGCGCCATGGCGATGACCTCCGCCGACGTCGGGCCGGTAAAGCGGACCACGGCGGCGGAGTCCACGGCGAACAGCTCGCGCACAATGACTGCGACCTGCTCGGAGATGGCGGCGGGGGCCTCGTTGCGGGCGACGGCGGTGGCGATCTGGTGCAGTGCCTCCCAGATCTGCTGTTGCTGCAGCCGTTCGGTGACGTCCACGGCCACCACCATGCCCGCCGTCGCGTCGTCGTCGGAGTAGACGGGGCCGGCTGTCAGCCGGTAGGTGCGGTGACCGATCCGGCGGCTCCATTCCGACTCGGATCCGGCCAGGGCGGCGCGGTACCGGGGCTCCAGCTCGTTGGCCAGGGATTCGTCCAGGACCTCGTGGATGTTCCGGCCCTCCAGCTCGCTTGAGCGGTAGCCGAAGGCCTCGAGCTCCTGGCCTTCGGCAATGAGGTACCGCAGGTCCGCGTCGAAGAGGAGGACGAAGACGCCCGGCACGCTGCGCGCGAGCGCACGGTACCGGTCCAGGTCGCGTTGGCGCCGCCGTTCCGCCTGCACCTTTTCGGTGACGTCGGTGACGATGACGAAGAAGCCCCGGAGTTCACCGTCCCGGGTGTCCGGCCGGTAGGAGACTTCGGTGTGGCGCGCCGTGCCGGCAGCGTCCACCAGGGTCCGCTCGAACATTTGCGGTTCGCCGTTGAGGACTTTGGCGAGGTAGGGGCGGTTCGCGCTGAAGACGGACTCGCTCAGCAGCTCGCGCAGATGCATGCCCCGCAGTTCCTCGGCACCGACGCCGAACCAGGCGCAGTAGGACTCGTTGGCCATCCGGTTGCGGAGCTCCGGGTCCCAGTAGGCCACCATCGCCGGAATCCCGTTGAGGACTGCCCGCATCTGCGCAGAAAGCTCCTCGACCTGCGGCAACAGTGCGTCTCCCTGGTCCGGAACCTTGCGAATCGTCATGGCCCAAGTATCCACGCCGCGGAGCGGACAGGAAAAACTGTCAGGGCCGGAAGCGGTACCCGATCCCGGCTTCGGTGATCAGGTGGCGGGGGTTGGCGCTGTCCGGCTCGAGCTTGCGCCGCAGCTGCGCCATGTACACCCGGAGGTAGTTCGTCTCCTTGGCGTAGGCCGGTCCCCAGACCTCGGAGAGGAGCTGCTGCTGGGTGACGAGTTTTTCGGGATTCCGGACCAGTACCTCGAGCATGTGCCATTCGGTGGGGGTCAGGCGGACCTCCTGGCCGTCGCGCTGAACCGTGCGCTTGCCCAGGTCCACGGTGAACGCGTCCGCGGTGATGACCGGGGACTGCTCCGGATCGATGCTGCGGCGCAGCAGCGCCCGGAGGCGGGCCAGGAGCTCGTCGAGTCCGAAGGGTTTGGTGATGTAGTCGTCGGCCCCGGCGTCGAGGGCCTGCACCTTGTCCTCGGAGCCGTGGCGTGCGGAGAGCACGAGGATCGGGACCTGGCTCCAGCCCCGCAGCTCCCGGATGACGCTGGTGCCGTCCATGTCCGGAAGGCCCAGGTCCAGAATCACCACGGCCGGGGCATCCTGCCGGGCCGCGACGAGGGAGGAGCGGCCGTCCGCGGCCGTGGTGACGGCGTAGCCGTGGGCCTGCAGGGTGATCCGCAGGGCGCGCAGGAGGTAAGGGTCATCATCGATCACCAGGACGGCAGTCACTGGGTGTCCGTTCCGGAGCTGAGGATCGGCGGGGCGTGGTGCCGCCGGAGGATGACCGATTGGGGTTCCAGCGGAGCCTGGTCCGGCGGCGCGTCGAACGGCACGCCCGAGGACAGCGGGAGGCTGATGGCCATGGTCAGGCCGCCGCCGGGCGTGGGTTCGGCGGTCAGCCTGCCGCCCATCGCCTCGGTAAACCCTTTCGCCACGGCCAGGCCCAGCCCGACGCCGGCGGCCGGCGAGGCGTCGTCGAGCCGCTGGAAGGGCCGGAACATTTCGACGACGCGCTCCGCGGGGACGCCCGTGCCGTGGTCGATGATGCGCAGCTCGCCGGCCGGGCGGCCGGCCACGGTGGCCTGGTTCAGGCCGCCGGCGGCACCGGCCAGGACGACGTCGGAACCGGGAGCGTATTTGACGGCGTTTTCCACGATGTTCGCGATGACGCGCTCCAGCATCCCCGGGTCCGCGTCGACCTCGGGCATGTTGGCGGGCAGCTCGGCACGCACCCGGTCCGGGGCCACCCCGTGCAGGCCGCCGGGGATGACCTCCTGCCAGCGCACCGGACGCAGCAGCGGCACGATGGAATCGGAGGTGATCCGGGACATGTCCAGCAGGTTCCCCACCAGCACGTCCAGCCGGTCGGAGCACTCTTCGATGGTCGCGAGGAGTTCCTGCTCTTCCTGGGCGGTATAGCTGACGTCCGCCTGGCGCAGGCCGCCCACGGCAAGCTTGATACCGGCCAGGGGCGTGCGGAGATCATGCGAGACGGCGCGGAGGATCGAGGTCCGCATCGTGTTGCTCTCGGCGAGGCGCTGGACTTCATTGCGGCTGGCCAGCAGCCGCTGGCGTTCCAGCTGTGCCACCAGGTGCACGCCGATCGCCCCGAGCAGCCGCCGGTCGCTCGCGGGCAGGACCCGCCCGGAGAGGACCAGGCAGGTTGTGGCATCGATCTGTTCCACGTTGTCGCCCTGTATGCCGGCGGTGCCGGGGGCACCGCCGGGCCCGGACGCGGCCGATGGGACCTCGCCGGCACTGGCCACCAGGCGCCAGCCGGGCCGGGAACCGTCGGCACGGGTGCCGGCGCCGTCGTTGTCGACGTCTTCAGGCAGGCTGAACAGCGCCGCGCCGCGGACCTGGAAGAGGTCAACCGCCTGTTCCAGCAGCCCGACGACGGTGTCCTCCGCGTCCGCCGCCCCGCGGGAGAGGTCGGCCAGGGTGGTGGCTTCGGCGCGGGCCAGCGCGGCTTCCTTGGACCGCCGGGCAGAGATATCAACCACTGTCGCCACCGCGGCTGATACGCCCACAAATACGAACAGGGCGAGCACATTCTCCGAATCGCTGATGGTCAGGTTCCCCAGCGGCGGTGTGGAGAAGTAGTTCACCAGCAGGCAGCTCCAGAGCGCTGCAAGGATTGCCGGCCACAGTCCGCCGATCAGCGCCACCGTGACGGAACCCGTGAGCTGGACGAGGACGGACGTGGCCAGGTTCTTTTCGGGGCTGACTGCGAGGACCCACTGCAGGAGCGCGGGCAGGAGAACGGCGAGGGCAAAACCGACGATGACCCGGACCCGGCCCAGGTCCTGGCGCCGGCGCAGTCCGCCGGTGCCGGCCCCGCCGAGCGGATGGGAGACCATGTGGACATCGATGTCGCCGGAATCCCGGGCCACCCTGGCGCCGGTGGCTCCGCCGCGGAGTCCCTGCAGCAGCCCGTGGACCCTGCCCTGGCGGGAGATGCCGAGGACGATCTGGCTGGCGTTGACGCTCCGGGCGAAGTCCAGCAGGGCGGTGGCCGGGTCCTCGCCGGACACCACATGGTAGCTGCCGCCGAGATCCTGGACCAGGCGCCGTTGGGCTTCGAGGGCCTGCGGGGACTCGCCGGCGACGCCCTCCGTGGCCCGGACGTGCACGGCCAGCAGATCACCGCCGTTGACCCGGTTGAGGATCCTCGCCCCGCGGCGGATCAGGGCTTCGCCTTCCGGGCCGCCTTTCAGCCCGACGACGATGCGCTCGCGGGCCGGCCAGCTGTCGTCGATCCCGTTTCCCTCCCGGTAGCTGGCCAGGCTCTCGTCCACCCGGTCCGCGAGCCACAGCAGGGCGAGTTCGCGCAGGGCCGCGAGGTTGCCCGGCCGGAAGTAGTTGGACAGGGCCGCGTCGATCCTGTCCGCCGCGACGATCTTGCCGTCCGCGAGCCGCTGGCGGAGGACGTCGGGGGAGATATCCACCAGCTGGATCTGGTCGGCGCGCCGGGCCACCTCGTCCGGAACGCTCTGGGCGGGGCGGACCCGGGTGATGGCGCTGACGACGTCGCTGAGTGAGGCAAGGTGCTGGACGTCCAGGGTGGTGAGGACATTGATCCCGGCGTCCAACATCTCGTCGACGTCCTGCCAGCGGTGCGGGTTCCGGCTGCCCGGGAGGTTTGGGTGCGCGTACTCGTCCACGATCGCGGTGGCGGGGGACCGGCGCAGCACTGCGTCCAGGTCCAGGTCTTCGACCAGGACGCCGTCCAGCCTTACGTGGGAGACCGGGATGAGCTCGAGTCCCGCCAGCAGCTCGCGGGTGTCCCGGCGGCCGCGGTCCCGGGCCGCGGCCACGACGACGTCCTCGCCATGGCTGCTCAGCCGGTGCCCTTCACGGAGCATCGCGTAGGTCTTGCCGACGCCGGGTGCTGACCCCAGGAAGATGCGCAGCGTTCCACGTGCCATGGAAGTCATTCTTCCAGTTTCCGCACTGTGCCACCGGCCACACCGGCGTCAAGGATTCGTCAAGATAGGCGCCTGGCAGGGGTCAGCGGCGCCTGCCGCTGCTAGCTTCGCAATCAGGAGTAACGCGGCGCACGGCGCCGCCGGAAAGGAAGATATGACCACGCTGAGCAGGCCACCGGCCGATCCTTCGGCTGTCCGGCCGCCTCGGAACACTTTGAAGAACTGGCTGCTGTTCGGTTTGCAGGACAGCAGGGGGAGCCACCAGGGCCCGGGCGGAGTGCCTGCAGCCCGGGAGAAGAAGCATCCCTGGTGGCAGGTCATGTGCCTGACCGGCGTGGACTACTTCTCCACGCTCGGTTACCAGCCGGCCATCGCCGCGCTCGCCGCCGGCGTGATTTCGCCGCTGGCAACCCTGGTCCTGGTGGCCATCACGCTCCTCGGCGCCTTGCCCGTCTACCGCCGGGTGGCGGGGGAGAGCCACCGCGGCGAGGGCTCCATCGCCATGCTGGAGCGGCTGATGCCCCGGTGGGGCGGCAAACTCTTCGTTCTGGTGCTGCTGGGCTTCGCGGCGACGGACTTCATGATCACAATGACCCTTTCGGCCGCGGACGCCACCGCGCACGCTGGTCCAGAACCCGATGGCGCCGGGGTGGCTGCAGGGCCAGAACGTGCTGATCACCCTGATCCTGCTGGCGCTGCTGGGCGCTGTCTTCCTGCGCGGCTTCAAGGAGGCCATCGGCGTCGCCGTCGTGCTGGTCGCCGTGTATCTGGGACTGAACGTCGTGGTGGTCGCCGCGTCCCTCTTCGAGGTGTTCACGCACCCGCTGGCCGTCGGCAACTGGTGGCAGGCGATCTCCACCTCGCACGGGAATCCGCTGCTGGCGGTGGGTTTTGCCCTGCTCGTCTTCCCCAAACTGGCCCTTGGCCTGTCAGGGTTCGAGACGGGCGTAGCCGTCATGCCGCAGATCCGCGGGCATGCCAGCGACACCGAAGACAACCCGGCCGGCCGCATCCAGGGCGCGCGGAAACTCTTGACGACGGCCGCGCTGATCATGAGCAGCTTCCTGATCGTCACCAGTTTCACCACCGTGGTCCTGATCCCGGAGCACGAATTCCAGCCCGGCGGGCAGGCCAACGGGCGCGCGCTGGCCTTCCTGGCCCACGAATACCTCGGGAACGGCTTCGGCACCGTCTACGACCTCAGCACCATCGCCATCCTCTGGTTCGCCGGCGCCTCGGCCATGGCCGGGCTGCTGAACCTGGTGCCGCGCTACCTTCCCCGCTACGGCATGGCGCCCGGCTGGGCCCGGGCCGTCCGCCCGCTGGTGCTCGTCTTCACCCTCATCGGGTTCCTGATCACGTGGCTGTTCGACGCCGACGTCGACGCCCAGGGCGGCGCGTACGCCACCGGCGTCCTGGTGCTGATGACATCCGCGGCGGTCGCCGTCACGCTGTCGGCCCGCCGCAAACGGCAACGCAAACGCACGGTCGGGTTCGGCACCATCGCCGTGGTCTTCATCTACACGACCGTCGTCAACATCATTGAACGGCCCGAAGGCATCCGGATCGCCTCGGTCTTCATCCTGGGCATCATCGTCATCTCCCTGCTCTCGCGGGTCCGCCGCTCCTTCGAACTGCATGCCACCCACGTGCATCTGGACCGCGAGGCCCTGGAATTCATGTCCGATGAAATGGACGGGCCCCTGCGGATCATCGCCCACGAGCCCCTCCGGCTCAGCGCGGAGGCCTACCGGCAGAAACTGGACTCCGCGATCGAGGTCAGCCACCTGCCGCTGGACTACCGGGCGTTGTTCCTCGAGGTGGTGGTTGACGATTCCTCGGACTTCGAGACGGAACTGCAGGTCAAGGGCATCACCCGGCACGGCTACCGGATCCTCGAGGTGCACGGGCCGGTGGTTCCCAACACGATCGCCTCGGTCCTGTTCCATATCCGCGACGTGACCGGGCCTGATGCCACACATCTACTTCCGCTGGACCGAGGGCAACCCGGTCACCAACCTGCTGCGGTTCCTGGCCTTCGGTGAAGGTGAGATTGCCCCGGTCACCCGCGAGGTGCTGCGCGAGGCGGAACCGGACATCACGAAGCGGCCCTGGGTGCACGTCGGCTGAGCGTGCCCGCCCACGACAAACGCCCCTCCGGAGGAATCCTCCCGAGGGGCGTTTGTGGTGTTCACGGAAGCCGTACCGGCGTGGCCGGTGCTGCCTTCCTAAGTCATTAGAGCGGGCGGATGTTCTCGGCCTGCGGGCCCTTCGGGCCCTGGGTGACGTCGAACTCGACCTTCTGGTTCTCGTCCAGTGAGCGGTAGCCGCTGCTGGCGATTGCCGAGTAGTGGGCGAAAACGTCGGCTGACCCGTCATCCGGGGCAATGAAGCCAAAACCCTTTTCGGCGTTGAACCATTTAACTGTGCCTGTAGCCATGCCATATCCTTCTGAAATGCTGCTGATCTCCGGCGGCCATAAGGCCAACGGCTGCGGAGACATTCGTCCGCTGTCCCCCAACGTACGGGGCGACGGGCCATGGTGCAAGGGGCCAATGGGCCCATTTCGGTCACCCGGCGTCGGTGTACAGGGCGATCAGGTCCCTGCTCATCTGGTGCGGCGAGGTCTCACTGGGGCTGTGCCCGCCCCGGTACACGGCAATCTTCGCCCCGATCGACTGCGCGAAGCGGCGGTGCAGCGCGAGCGGCCAGAGGTCGTGTTCGCCGACGGCGACGAACTTCGGCAGCGACGCCGCGGCCAGGACCGGCCTGAGATCGGGAGTGCGCCGCATCAGCCCGATGATGTCGCGAACGGACTCCCGGCGGGTGAGGCTGAACCGCTGGTTCACAAAGCGCATCCGGTTCGGCGGCACGCGGATGACGTTGCTCCGGATGCCCCAGATCATCAGCGCCGCCCCGAGCCGGGCGTTGATCCATCTGCTCAACCGTCCCACCCGCTGGACGCCGCGGAAGCACTGGCCAGGCTCCGGCGGGCAGCTGAGCAGCGTCAGGCTCCGGAACAGTTCCGGCCGCTGCGAAAAGGCCAGCTGGGCCACAATCGCGGAGAAAGAGTACCCGACGACGTGCGCGGCGCCGCCCGATTCGAGCAGCGCAATCAGGTCGTCCGTGAAGAGTTCGTAGTCATAGCGGGTCCGCGGTGGGACGAGGTGTTCGGGGCCAGCGCCGGCGGATTCATACTGGCCGGCGATGTCGCAGCTGAGCACAAAATACCCGGCCGCCGCGAGTTCGGGCAGCATCAGCGAAAAGTCTTCCTTAGAGCCGGTGGCGCCGGGGACCAGCAACACCCTCGGGTTGCCCGGGACCCCCATGGTGATCGTCGCCAGCGTCCCGCTCGGGGCTTCGAACCGGTCCCGGACCGCGCCCTCGGGGAGGACGGTCCAGTCGACGTCGGGGAGCGCCGCGTCCAGCCGGGCGGCCTCATCGACCAGTCCGGAGCCGAACACCCCGGGGTCCGGCTCCGGGGCGCCCGCGGCGTTGCGGCCTAAAGACACCATGGACTTAACATAGACCCGTTCGCCGGCCCGCAGGGAGGGCCCGCCGGGCTCCCGACGCGTCTGGCACACCTGTGCTACCTCCGTCGTGGATGGGCGCAGAAACCAGGTCCGCGGCCGTCCGGGCCGTCCCGCCTTGCCCTCTCACGTGTCACGTGGCGGCAGCGCCGGCGGATGCGTCCACGGTGACAGTGCCGGCGGATCCGTCGACCGTGACGGTCTGGCCGGTGTGCAGCCGGGTGGTGGCGTCCGGCAGGCCCACGACGGCGGGGATGCCGTACTCGCGGGCCACAACGGCTCCGTGCGAGATCACCCCGCCCATTTCCATCACCAGCGCCCCGGCAGTCATGAACAACGGCGTCCAGCCCGGATCGGTGGAGGGTGCCACCAGGATTTCGCCGGGCTCGAGCCGGGCGCCCACCGGGTCCAGGATCACCCGCACGGGTCCCGTGGCGGAGCCGGCCGACGCCGGGGTGCCGGACAGGCCGTCGGCCGCGCCGGACTTGGCCAGCATGGCCGCCTCGACGTCGGTGCCGTCGGACAGCAGGAGCCGGGGGATATGCCGGCGTCGCGCAATTCGATGGTCGTAGAGCCGGCGGCGGTCCGCGACGAGGTTCATCAGGTTGGCGCCGCGCAGGCCAACGCGGATCTCGTCGAAGTCCAGGAAGTAGACGTCGTCCCGGTCCGCGATGCTGCCGCTCCGGGCCAGCTCGGTGCCCACCTCGGCGAGCTGCCGGTGCATTTCCGCCAGCACCATCACGACGTAGAACTTGGGCTGTTCCCGCAGCCCGCGACAGTTCCCGGGCCCGGCGCAGGCACAGCCGGACAAGCCGCGCCCGCCAGCGGCCCCGTTCCGCCGCCCGCTCCACGAGGCCGCGCACCTGGCTTCGGCGTGTTCGGCTGCCCGGGCGAACTGCCGGTCCGGCGCCTGCTCGGGGTCCTCGACCTGCAGGTAGTTGGTGATCATGCCGAGGATATGGTCCGGTTCCTCGGACCACCGCGGCATGCCGAGGATCGATCTCCGCCACGGCGCGGTGGCCGTACTGCGCGAGGAAGGCCCGGACGCCGGCCTGCGCCGGCGGGGGCAGGGCACCGGCGCGGTATCGGCGGGCGAGTTCCTGCGGGCTGTGCCGCAGGAACTCCCCGCGGGAGGCCGGGTCACGGCCGACGGCGACGGCGAGGTCCCAGAGTTTCAGGTCCATCTCGGTGGTCACGTTGTGCGGGAGTCCGCGCAGCACGGCTTCCAGTTCGCGTGGCTGGGCAATCCCGCGGAGCAGCCGCCGGGCCCCGGCCAGCATGATGTAGCCGACGGCCGGTCCGGGCAGGGTGGCCTCGATCAAGCCGTCGACCATCCGGTCCATGCTGTGTTCGGCGTAGTCCAGCCGCTGGAACGCGGTGGCGGGTGCGGGCAGCGCCAGTTCAGCCTCGAGCCGTTGCCCGTACTCCTTGGCCCGCCGCAGTTCCGCCCCGGGCCGGAACGCTGCCCGGAGCAGTGCGGGCAGCAACGTGAGCATCCGGCGAAGGCCCGCCGTGTCGGTGGTGCTTTGTCCCGGCGACGCCTTGGCCGCAGGCTTCGTGTTTGGCCGGGAACTTCCGGGAGCGCCTGATGAGCCGGAATCTTGGGTCGTCCAGCAGCGCCGGGATAACCCTCGCGGACCGGCCGTCCGCCAGGGGCAGGAACCGGAGCAGATAGCGGCGGCCGAACCTGCTGCGCAGGGCCGGCGTCAGGTCGATGTACATCCGCAGCCCGGGGTTGACGTACGTCCAGGGTCCCTTCCCGTTGCGCATGCCGCCGAGGACGGCGAGTCCCAGCGGCGTGATCGGGCGGGTGAGGCCCTGCAGCAGGGTGCCGCAGAGGTACACACGGGTTCCGCCGGCCTCCGAGGCCATGGCCGCCGGATCGCTGGAGGTCGGGTCCTCCAGCGGGTACAGCGTGGTGATCGGCCGCGACTGGGTCAGCCAGAGCCTGCCTGGCAGCGTCGATGAGCCACTCGATGTCCTGCGGGGTTCCGAAGAGCCGCTGGACTGCGTCGCCTGACGCTGTGAGCCGGCTCAGCTGCGCATCGCTGAGGCTGGGCGGGCGGCCGGGTTCCGCGCCGCCCGGAGCGCGGAGCTGGACCCAGGCCGTTGCCGTGTCCAGCACAAAGTGGTCCGGGTTGACGGCGCCGGAGACGACCGCCTGCCCGGGGCCGGGGCTGGCGTCGATGACCGTCTCGGTGCGTGTCCCGGTGACGGGATTGGCGGTGAAGAGGACACCGGCGGTCGCCGCCTCGACATAGCGTTGCACCACGACGGCGAGGCCGACGTCGTGGTGGCTGATTCCGTTGGCTGACCGGTACGCGACCGCCCGTTCGCTCCAGAGCGAGGCCCAGCATTGCCGGACGGAGTCGATCACGGCCTCGGCGCCGACAACGTTCAGGTAGGAGTCCTGCTGGCCGGCGAAGCTGGCGAACGGCAGGTCTTCCGCCGTGGCTGAGGACCGGACAGCGACGGCGGGCTCGTCGCCCGGCGCGTCGCCGAGCGCGGCGTAGGCCGTCCGGAGCGCCGCCGCCACGTCCGGCGGGACCGGCGCTGCTGCGAGCAAATCCCTGGCGTGCCTGGCAAAGGGGCGCACCGCGGCACTGGGCGGCGCTGCCCCGTCAATCTCGGCATCGAGTTCGGCCGCGATGGCGCCCAGGCGTGCCGGTGCCGCCAGTTCATAGGCCTTCGTGGTCAGGCAGAACCCGGGCGGGACCGTGAAACCGGCCGCCAGGAGCCTGCCGAGGTTCAGGGCTTTGCCGCCCACGAGGCCCGGCGGAGCCGACCCGGCCTCCTTGAGGTCCAGGACGAGGGGCGGGGCCGGAAAGCCGGCCGGCGGGTGCCCGACCGGGGAAGTGCGGTCTGCAGCAACCATGGTCGCGCTCCTAGGAATGCTCCGCGGCGCCGCTGGTGTCCTCCCATATGACGTCCAGATTGCGGAAGACGGGAGGACCGTCGCAGAGGGCGGCCATCTTCGCGGCGAACTCCGAGGTTTCCGGCCGGCCGGAGTTCTCCATGGCCGATTCGTAGGACTCGAATTCGACAATCGTGAAGTAATTTCCGGGACGGTCGCGGTCCGCGGTGGCAACGATGCGGCCGAACGTGGGGGCCGTGCTTCCCTCCGTCCTGGAGGGGCGGCCGAGCTCTTCAATTTCCTCGATGCGGGAGGTCTGGAATTCGATGATCTGCACAAACCTGGCCATGACGGCTCCTCGACGGCGGCTGCTGATGCTGATGCGGATCACGGTAGACCCGCTGTGTTGGCAGTGCAAGAGCCGGCGCAACGGCCCCCGCAAAAGCCGGCCGCCGCCGTCGTGAGCTCCCGGCTAGGGGGTGAGCAGCACCTTGATCGCGCGCCGTTCGTCCATGGCCCGGTACGCCTCGGGTGCCTCCTCCAGCGGCATCACGACGTCGAAAACCCGGCCCGGATTGATGCTGCCGTCGAGCACGTCCGCCAGCAGCTCCGGGATGTAGGTCCTGGCCGGAGCCATGCCGCCCGCGATCGAGATGTTGGTGTCGAAGAGGTAGCGCAGCGGGGCTTCGGCGCCGCCGGTCGGGACGCCGACAAAGCCAAGGGCGCCGCCGGGGCGCACGCTGTGGAGGGCCTGCTCCATGGACTCCTTGGTCCCGACGCACTCCAGCACGGAGTCGGCAAGCACTCCGCCGAGGAGCTCGCGGACCTTGGCGACTCCGTCGTCGCCGCGTTCGGCCACGATGTCCGTGGCCCCGAACTCGCGGGCAATCGCCTGCCGGTCGGCGTGCCGGGACATGGCGATGATCCGCTCCGCGCCGAGGCGCTTGGCGGCCAGCACACCGCAGAGGCCGACGGCACCGTCGCCGACTACGACGACGGTCCGGCCGGGACCGGCCTTCGCGGCGAGGGCCGCGTGGTGGCCGGTGGCCATGACGTCGGAGAGCGTGAGCAGGCTGGCGCGCAGGGCGTCGTCGGGGTCGGTGACGCCGGGGACCTTGACCAGCGTGGATTCGGCGAGCGGCACGCGGACTGCCTGGCCCTGGCCGCCGTCGATGGCGTGGCCGGTGTCATCCTTGCCGCCCCAGCCGGCGAGGTGGTCGCAGGCGACGGTGACGCCGTTGAGGCATTGCGGGCACTTGCCGCAGCTGACCACGAAGGGTGCGATCACGAGGTCGCCCACGGCAAGGTCCTTGATGTCCTCGCCGATGCTTTCCACGAGGCCGATGAACTCGTGGCCGATCGCCGACGGCTTGTGGGTGGGCTTGACCCCGCGGTAGGGCCAGAGGTCCGAGCCGCAGACGCAGGAGGCGGTGACCTTCACAATGACGTCGGTGGGCAGCTGGAGTGTGGGGTAGTCGCGGTCTTCGACTCGGATGTCGCCGGGGCCGTGGATGATGGTGGCGCGCATGGGGGCTCCTCGCATGGTGGTGGGTGGGCTTGGACCGAGTTTAGTCCTCCCGGCGCGGCTCGCCGGTTTCGAACCCTGGCCAGTGTCCCGGGTTGAGGCCGGCTAGCGCATGCCCTCGCGGCGGATCGCGGTGGCGATCGCGGCGGCCCGGGTATCCACCCCGAGCTTGGCGTAAATGTGCGCCAGGTGCGTCTTCACGGTGGCCTCGGAGATGAACAGCCGCTGGCCGAGCTCACGGTTGCTGAGGCCTTCTGTCAGCAGGCTCAGCAGCTCCGCTTCGCGCGGCGTCAGGATCTCGTCCGGGTTCCGCAGCTGCTGGAAGAGCCGCGACGCCACCGGAGCGCTCATCACGCTCCTGCCTTGGACCGCACCGCGGATCGCGGCGAAAATCTCCTCCGGCGCGGCGTCCTTGAGCAGGTAGCCCATGGCGCCGGCGTCAACGGCGCGGACAATGTCAGCGTCCGAATCGTAGGTGGTGAACACCAGCACGGCCTGCCTGCTGTTTTGCCGGCGCAGCTGCTTGATGGCCTCGATGCCGTCCATGCCCGGGCCCATGGCGAGGTCCATCACCACCACGGCCGGGCCGAGCTGCTCCGTCCGGACCAGCGCTTCCTCGCCGGAGGCCGCCTCGGCCACGACCTGGATGTCGGGCTGCGTTCCCAGCAGCGCCCTGAGCCCGCTGCGGACCACCAGGTGGTCGTCCACTAACAGCACGGTAATCGGATTCACTGTTCCTCCGCAGTTGGCAGTTGCGCGGCCACGATGGTTCCTTCGCCGGGGGTGCTTTCCACCGAGAATACGCCGCCCAGCCGTTCCACCCGCTGCCGCATGGCCCGGAGCCCGTAGCCCCCGGCGTCCGACGGCGGCGCCAGCGACTGCGGGTCGAAGCCGGCGCCGTCGTCGTAAACATCCAGGGTGACGGCGCCGGGCAGGAAGCCCAGGGTCACCGTGGCGTTGGCCGCCGCCGCGTGGAGATTGGTGTTGGCCGCGGCGCTCTGGACCACGCGGAGCAGCGCGTGCCGGACATCCGCGGGGACCGGGCGCGGCTCGCCCGTGACCAGCAGGCGCACGGCCGGGACGTACTGGGACGCCGCCTGCAGCAGGGCATCCGGCAGCGGTGCCGTGTCCAGTCCGGGGGAGGCGAGCTCGTGGACCAGGCTGCGGGTGTCCGCCAGGTTCCGGCGCAGCATTCCGCTGGCGCTCAGGACGTCCTCGCGCGCTGCCGGGCTGGGCCATGACCTGTTCGCGGCTTCCAACAGGAGGAGGCTGCTTGCCAGGCCCTGCGTCACGGTGTCGTGGATTTCCCGGGACACCCGCTCGCGCTCCTCGACCGTGCCCGCCCGGCGCTCGCTGGCCGCCAGCCGGCCCTGGGCCAGCGACACCTCGGCGTGCAGCCGGCGCTGCTCGGCGGCGTCCTGCTCGATGCGGTCGTAGATCAGCGTCAGCATGAGGCCGACGGCCAGTGGCCCCAGGAGCATGGCAATGTCGCTGCCGCCGCTGAGCCGGAACAGCCCGACGGCGGTGGCCGCCGCCGTCGCGCCCGCCGCCAGGTACGCCACGCGGCCGCTGAAGGCGGTCCGGCACAGGAAAAACAGCGCGAACGAGCACCACGCGAAGCTTGGAGCCGCGATCACCAGCACCGCCCACAGCGCCACCAGGACGAACATCCACACCGCCCACGGCCGGCGGCGCTGCGAGAGCACGGCGATCACGGCGTACAGCGAACACACCGCCGCGGCCAGGGCCAGCACCCACAGGTTGTCCGCGGGGCTGTGCCGCATCACGTAGCGGACCGCCGACGCCACCAGCAGGACGGCAAAACCAAGATGGACGACGGCGTCAATCCGGCCCAGCGGGCGGCTTCCGGCAGCGGTGCTGTGCGGTTCGGTTGCGGTCCCGGTCGCGGGGACTGGCGGCGTGGGGAGGGCATGTGGCGAGGAGGGCATGGGTCCGGTTCCGGTGGAGGAGTGCTACCCACCATGCTATGACCAGCGTGGTTACTGGTCTCTCAGCCATATGGCTGATATGCCCAGCCCGATGGGGGAGCCCGCGGCAGACCAACGCCCGATGCCCTGCCAGGTCCTAAGCGGAAGCATGGGTTCAAGGCCCGGGCACGAACCCGGGCAGTCCCCCAGCACCTGATTCCAAGGAGTACCCGTGAAGATGACCAAGAAAATCGCCGCTTCCGCTGCCGCCGGAGCACTGCTCCTGACAGGCGGGCTGACGGCCGCGGCCAACGCCGGCACGTCAGCGGTCGCTCCTGCGGCGGCGGCCGCTCCCGCCGCCGCTGTTCCCGCCGCAGCTGTTCCCGTTGCCGATATCCAGCCGGTTCCCGAAACCGTGGTTGCCCAGAACCGGATCAGCGCCGGCGCCTCCGCCGACGCGGTCAAGGCCGCCCTGGCCAAGTGCCAGGCGGACAAGCTGCCGTTCGTCACGGTGGCCCTGGTGGACAGGTTCGGGACGGTGCAGGCCTTGCTCCGCGGCGACAACGCTGCCGAGCACACGATAGAAGCGGCACAGCAGAAGGCCTATACCGCTGCCGCTTTTGGGACGCCCACCAGCGAACTTGCCAAGCGCATCAACGGCAACGGACCCAGCATCGCGGACCTCCCCGGCACGCTCTTCCTGGCCGGCGGAGTCCCGCTCAAGGTCAACGGGGTCTCCGTTGCCGGCATCGGCGTGGGCGGCGCCCCCGACGGCATGCTGGACGAAGCCTGCGCAACTGCCGGGGCCGAGGCCATCGCTGCCGGGGCCACGAAGTAGGCTCTGGGTCCATGAAGCGGTTCCGGACATGGCGGCGGGTGCGGCAGGCATCCGTGGCATTCCTCGCCACAGCAGTCCTGGCTGCCTGCCTGGCTGCTTGCCAGCCAAGCAGCGATCCCGGCCCGCCGGAGCCGCCGCCGTCGTCTGGTCCTCCAACGGTGGCGGCAACGACGGCCGCCAGCACGAGTCCCGCCTTGTCCGCTCCCGCCTTGTCCGCTGAGGCGCAGGCTGACCTCGACCAGAGGCTGATCCGGGCCGCGAAAGCCAACGATGCCGGTACTGTGGCGCAGCTCATCCGGGCCGGGGGCAACGTCAACGCCAAGGACGCACTCCAGGATTCGGCGTTCCTCTACGCAGGGGCAGAGGGTTTCAACGAGGTGCTCCAGCTGACCTTGGCTGCCGGCGCGGACGTGCGGAGCACCAACCGCTTCGGCGGAACGGCGCTGATTCCGGCCAGCGAACACGGGCACGTGGACACCGTACGGATCCTGATCGCTGCGGGCGTGCCCGTGAACCACGTCAACAGCCTGGGCTGGACGGCCATGCAGGAAGCCATCCTGCTCAACAATGGAGGTCCCAGGCAGCAGGAGGTGGTGCGCCAGCTCCTCGAAGCCGGCGCGGACCCCGGCATCCGCGACCCCCAGGGCCGCACAGCCTTGGAGAACGCGGAACGGCTGGGCTTCGGCGCCATCGCGAAGCTGATCCGGGAGCGGGACGAGCCGCGCTGACGGTGCCGAACTTCCCCACCTTTGCCGCCGGTGGCCGCCTCTGCAGGCCGGAACACGCCGGTGGAGTGCGTCAAAGGCGGGGAGGTTCGGCGGCGCCTTGGTCTCCGCTCCGGGACAGTACGGCTAGACCGCTTCGAGCACGCTGACGTAGTTGGCGATGCCCACGCCGCCCATGTTCTGCACTGCCGCGCGGCGGGCGGTGCCCAGCTGCATGTCCCCCGCGGTGCCGGTGAGCTGCATGGCGGCGATGACGTGCTGCGAGACACCGGTGGCGCCGACGGGGTGGCCCTTGGCCTTGAGCCCGCCGGAGACGTTGATGGGGAGCTTGCCGTCCTTGAAGACCCAGCCTTCCTGGAGTGCCCGGGCGCCCTGGCCGCGTTCGGTCAGTCCCATGGCCTCGTACATCAGCAGTTCGGCGATGGTGAAGCAGTCGTGGACTTCGGCGAAGTCCAGCCCGTCCAGCCCGACGCCGGCCATCGCCAGGGCGCGCTGCCAGGACGCCCGGGTGGCGGCGAATTCGGTCGGGTCCCGGCGGTCAGCCGGGAAGAAGTCGTTGGCCTGGCCGAAGCCGGCGAGCCGCACCGGGGCGGTGACCCCGCCCGTCGGTGCGATGCTGAGCACCACTGCGGCGGCGCCGTCGGACACGGGGGAGCAGTCGGTGCGGCGCAGCGGATCGGCCACCATCGGGTTCTTGTCCGAGACGGTGCGGCAGAACTCCTCGCCGAGGTCCTTGCGGAGCTGGGCGTAGGGGTTGTCCACGCCGTTGCGGTGGTTCTTCGCCGCGATGGTGCCCAGGACGTCGCCGAGATTCCCGGCGCCGGCGCCATAGCGCTTCTCGTAGTGCTTGGCCACGTCTGCGAACAGCCCGGTGAACCCGGTGGTGGAGGGCTTGCCGGCCATGTCGTAGTCGGCGCCGAGCAGGGCCGCGCCCACGACGTCGGCCCCGGCCTGGGTCATCTTTTCGGCCCCGATCACCAGGACGGTCTTGGCGGTGCCGGCCAGGAGCGACTTGGTGCCCTGCTGGAAGGCCGCCGAGCCGGACGCGCAGGCGTTCTCGACGCGGGTGGACGGTACATTGGCGAGCTGTTCGGAGACCTGCAGCGCGAGTGAGGACGGGAAGGCCAGCGGCATCATGCCGGAGTTGAACTGGCCGAGGTAGATCTCATCGATCTGGCCCGGCTCGATGCCGGCGTTGCCGATCGCCTCGCTGGCGACCTGGACGATCAGGGATTCGAGGGTCTCGTCCGTCAGCTTGCCGAAGCGGCTGTGTCCCCAGCCGGTGAGCAGGATGTCCTTGCCGAACTGTTCACGCAGGCTCATGCCGGTGCTCCTTCGAGTTCGGGGGCAGCTTCCGGGCTGTCCTCGAGGGCGACGTCGAACTCCGCCTCGGTCTTCGCGCGGATCTCCTCCACGGTGACGCCCGGGGCCAGCCGCGTGAGCGTGAGCCGCCGGCCGCCTGTTCCTGGTTCATCCTTCACGAGGTCAAAGACCGCGAGGTCACTGATGATGCGGTCCACGCAGCTCAGCCCGGTCAGCGGGAGGGTGCATTCGGTGACGATCTTGGCGGTGCCGTCCTTGGCGTTGTGTTCGGTGAGCACCACAACGCGCGGAGTGCCTGCGACGAGGTCCATGGCGCCGCCCATGCCCTTGACCATCTTGCCGGGGATGGTCCAGTTGGCGAGGTCGCCGTTGCCGGAAACCTGCATGGCGCCGAGGATGGCAACCTTCACGTGGCCGCCGCGGATCATGCCGAAGGACATGGAGGAGTCGAAGATGCTGCCGCCCGGAAGTACGGTGACCGTCTGCTTGCCGGCGTTGATCAGGTCCGCGTCTTCCTCGCCCTCGTAGGGGAAGGGACCCATGCCGAGCAGGCCGTTCTCGCTCTGCAGGACGACGCGGACGCCCTCGCGCAGGTTGTTGGCGACCAGCGTCGGGATGCCGATGCCGAGGTTGACGTAGTCGCCGTCGTTGAGTTCTTCGGCCGCGATCGCAGCCATTTCATTCCGGGTCCAAGCCATGATGATTCTCCTGAAAAATTGTGGGGTCGGTGCGGGGGCCGAATTAGGCGGTGGCGGTTGCGTCGGCAGTTGCCGGGCGGGGGCGGACGGTGCGCTGCTCGATGTCCTTGTCGCGGCCGCTGGCCTGCACGAGGCGCTGGATGAAGACCCCGGGTGTGATGATGTGGTTCGGGTCGAGCTCGCCGGGCTCCACGATGACCTCGGCCTCCGCGACGGTCACGGCACCGGCTGCCGCCACCACGGGGTTGAAGTTCTGCGCGGTGTAGCGGTAGATCAGGTTCCCGTCGGTGTCCGCGGTGTGGGCGTGGACGAGGGAGACGTCGGCCTTGATGGCCCGCTCCTGGACGAACGTCTCGCCGTCGAACTCGGCCAGCGGCTTGCCCTCGGCGACGAGGGTGCCGACGCCGGTCTTGGTGTAGAAGGCGGGGATGCCGGCGCCGCCGGCGCGGAGCCGCTCGGCCAGGGTGCCCTGCGGGGTGAACTCGACCTCGAGCTGGCCGGCGAGGTACTGCTCGGCGAAGAGCTTGTTCTCGCCCACGTAGGACGCGATGACCTTGCGGACCTGGCCCGCCTCGATCAGCACGCCCAGGCCCTTGCCGTCCACGCCCATGTTGTTGGACACGACCGTGAGGTCCTTGACGCCGGAATCGCGCACGGCTTCGATCAGGTCCGCGGGAATGCCGCTGAGGCCGAAGCCGCCGACGGCGAGCGTCATGCCGTCGCGCAGTACGTCCTGCAACGCAGCGGCGGCACTGGATTTCATCTTTGACATTTGCATCTCCTCATTGAGCTCTCACCTTCAATCCACGTTGTGGACTGTTCGTCTGATGAAGGAGCCTATGGTGTGTCGCGGACCACTGTCAACGCCGTCATTCCGCCATGTTTGGCGCATTTTTACAGTGTGGACGCTACGATGGACACTGTCCACAATATGGATGGTATTCGAGATTCCAGAGGTGAAAGATGAACCCAGCACCAGTCCAGGGCGCCCAGGTGGTCAGCCGGGTCGCGGCGCTGCTGCGCATTGTCGGCCGCAAGCCCGAAGGCTCCCCGCTCGTGGAACTGGTCCGCGAATCCGGGCTCACCCGGCCCACCGCGCACCGCCTATTGAGCTCGCTCGCGGCCGAAGGCCTGCTGGACCAGGAACCGCACAGCGGCAACTGGGTTCTGGGGCCCGAGATCCTGCTGATGGGCTCGGTAGCCTCGGCGCGGTTCCCGCTCGAGGACATCGCCCGGCCAAGCCTCCGGCGGCTCGCGGAGGAGACCGGCGAAAGCGCGTTCTTCTCCATCCGCCGCGGCGCCGAAACGGTGTGCCTGCTGCGCGAGGAGGGGAGCTTTCCGGTGCGTTCCTTCGTCCTGCACGAGGGCGTCCGCTTCCCGCTCGGGGTGGCCTCCGCCGGGACCGCCATCATGGCGTTCCTCCCTGCGGAAGATCAGGACGAGATCCTGGCGGACTGGGCCGGGCACGCCGGGAGCTTCGCCGCGGCGCACACCGAGACAGTGGTCCGGGAGAACCTGGCGGCGACGCGTGAGGCGGGCTACTCGGTCAATCCGGGCCTGGTGCTGGAGGGCAGCTGGGGGATGGGCGCCGCGGTGTTCGACCAGCGCGGCCGGCCCGGCTGGGCGCTGTCCCTGACCGGAATCGAGCCGCGCTTCCGGCAGGAGCGGCGCGAGTTCCTGGGCCGCCTGCTGATGGATGAGGCCCACCGGATCTCAACCCTGCTGCAGGGTGGCCGGTAGGGGCCTCCTGTCCGGAACGTCCTGCCGGGACCGCTTACGCCGTCCGGGGGCACATTGGCACGGACATGCCGGCTCCTGGCGCCGAGCCGGTCCAGCCAGGGCTCAAAGTGCCGCCGGAAGGGGTGTTTCCTGGCAGGGCTACTTCCACCACGTATCGCCGATGGTGACCGGGACGGTCCGCTTGTGCCGGGTCCGGAGGTACTTCTGCTCGATCCGTTCAGCCACGTCGTCCGGGACGTCGCGGCCCTCGAGGTAGTCGTCGATCTCGTCGTACTTCAGGCCGAGCTCGTCCTCATCGGTGCGGCCGGGCTTGCCGTCGAGCAGGTCGGCGGTGGGCACCTTGTCCCAGATCCTCGCCGGAGCGCCCAGCTCGGCCAGCAGGGCCCGGTTCTGGCGCTTGTTGAGCCCGAACAGGGGCAGCACGTCCGCGCCGCCGTCGCCGAATTTGGTGAAGAACCCGGTCACGGACTCGGCGCCGTGGTCCGTGCCGATCACGAGGTAGTTGTGCTCGCCGGCGAGGGCGTACTGCGCAATCATGCGGGAGCGGGCCTTCATGTTGCCCTTGGTGAAGTCGGAGACCGCCTCGCCGGTGGTCTTCTCGAACTCCTGCTCGAAGCCGTCCACGGCCGGCGCGATGTTGAACGTCCATTCCGTCTCCGCGCCGATGAAGTCCAGGGCGGCCTGGGCGTCGTGCTCGTCATGCTGCACGCCGTAGGGAAGCCGGACCGCCACGAAGTTCGCGTCCACCCCTTCGGCTTCCAGTTCGTTGACCGCCAGCTGGGCCAGGCGCCCGGCCAGGGACGAGTCGAGGCCGCCCGAGATTCCCAGCACGAATCCCTTGGTGCGGGTCGCCTTGAGGTACTCCTTCAGGAACGTGACGCGTTTGCGCACCTCCCCGGCGGGGTCGATCCGGGGCTGCACGCCCATTTCTTCGATGATCTTCGCCTGGAGTTCACGCATGACTCAAAGCCTAGCCAGCGGTGTCAATCGGACTCAACTGCTGGCCGCCGAACGGCGTCACGGACGGCCAGCGGCGCTACGCAAAACGACCGGCGCGGCGCAAAATACCCTGCGCTACGCGAATCCGGAACGTGTCAACCTCTTTGAGACAGGCCCGCTAGGTTGCGGGTAGGTTTCTTGGGGTGGTTGATCCAGCTTTCAGCGTGGACGGTGTGCGCCCGGGGGCGTTGGTGATGCCTGTGTGGGTGCGCTGTCCATGCGGCGTCCAGGGCCCTCTGGCGTCGCTCGTGACACTCGGGCCAGGTCCCCTCGTGAACGGATTCCGGGGTGTAATAACCGATCCCGGAATGGCGGTGCTCGGTGTTGTAGGCGTGGATGAATCGAGTCGTCCAGTCCCTGGCGTGCTCAATATCGGTGAAGTGCCGGGGGTAGTCAAGGTCGTACTTCATGGTCTTGAACTGCGACTCCGAGAACGGGTTGTCGTTGGAGACCCGGGGCCTGGAATGGGATTGGATGATGCCGAGCTTGGCCAGGTACTGCCTCATGTCGGTACTGGTCATCACCGAGCCCCGGTCTGCATGGAGGACCTCGGGTTTGGCCCGTTCACGGGACAGGGCACCGGTGATCATCTCGAGGGCTTCGAACGTGCCTTCGGCGGGCTCCAGCCGCCATCCCACCACGAAGCGGCTGAAGACATCCAAGATGACATACAGGCGGAAGTTCCGGCCCCGGTCCACGGACCGCAGGACGGTGATATCCCAGGACCACACCTGGTTCGGGCGGGACGCGCACAGCTCCGGGATCACCGATGGTTTATGGGTGGCCATGACCCGGCGGTCGCCATTGAGTTTCCTTGCCCGTGCCACCCGGTGCCATGAGGATTCGGAAGCAATATAGACGCCCTGATCAAGGGCCCGGTAGAACACTTGGGACACGCTCAGGTCCGCGGATATCTCATCGGTCAGGAACGCCTCGATGCGGGCACGTTCCTGACCGGTAAGTGTCGCCGGCTGAACGCGTTCTTTCTGCGGGACCGGTGCCGCGTTACCGGCCTGCGGGCTCCGGTGGCGGTACCAGGTCGGCCGGGCAACACCCATGACCTGGCACGCGGCCACCACGGTCAATCCGTCGGAGACGAGGCCCGTGACCGTTTCTTCTCGGATAGCGTCTGCAGCGGGGCCGGCTCCGCGCTCTCGGCAAGTTTCTCCAAGAGCGCGTGCGCTTTTCCCGCGGACTCCAACGCCGATTTCAGAATCTCCTGATCCGCTTGCGCCTTCGCCAGCTCCCGGCGCAACCGCACAATCTCGGCGCTCTGCCGCTTCGGTGTCATTGCACCATCACGCGAGGACCGCTTACCCGTGGGAGTCGCAGCAAACTCATCATGATCCCGAGCGTAAGCCCAAGTCCTGACCGCGTGCGCCGAAATTCCGTACTCACGCAGCACTCCACCCTTTTGACCCTGCGGGGCAGCCTCGTACTCGTCCAGGATCGAAAGCTTTTCCTCAAGAGTCCGGAACGGAACTTTCCCAGTCGATTTCGTCATGCCCAACCCGCCTGCCTGTCGCGAAGACAATCTGTCTCACGACAGGCTGACAGAGAGGGAATCCGCGCAGCGCACGGCATTATGCGCAGCGCCGGGCCGGATCCGCCGCGAAAACCGTGCTCAAAACCGCTCCCGTCCGGCGCCTCAGCGGCGTACCGTGGGGCCATGGAGAAGACCGGATGTGTGGTGGCCGGCGGCGGACCGGCCGGCATGATGCTCGGACTGCTGCTGGCGCGGGCCGGTGTGCAGGTGACAGTGCTGGAGAAGCACGCCGATTTCTTCCGGGACTTCCGCGGCGACACCGTCCACGCGTCCACCATCCGGCTGATCGACGAGCTCGGCCTGGGCGAGGAGTTCCGCCGGCTGCCGCAGAGCAAACTGCGCAACGTCGCGTTCCCCGTGCCGGGCGGCCCGCCGGTGACGATGGGCAACTTTGATTCGCTGCCCCCGCCCTACAACTACGTCGCGATGATGCCGCAATGGGACTTCCTGAACTTCCTGGCCGCCGCGGCCGCGCAGGAGCCGTCCTTCACCTTGTTGATGGGCCACAAGGCCACAGCGCTGGTCCGCAACGGCGGCCGGGTCCGGGGTGTCCGCTACCGCACCTTGGCGGGTGACGACGGCGAACTGCTGGCCGATCTGGTGGTCGCCACGGACGGCCGCCACTCGACGCTGCGCCGTGCGGCGGGGCTGGCGCCAAAGGAGTATCCCGTGCCCTTCGACGCCTGGTGGTTCCGGCTGCCCCGCCACGCCTCCGAGCAAGGCGAAGTCGCGGGAATCGTGCCGGCGTTCGGGCGCGGCGAGGCCCTCCTGGCCCTGTTCCGGAACGACTACTTCCAGATGGGCTACCTCGCCCCCAAAGGTACGGATGTCCGGATCAAGGCAGAGGGGATCGAGGGGTTCCGGCAGCGGGTTGCGGCGCTGCGTCCCGACCTTGCCGACAGGGTGGACTCCATCGCCTCGCTGGCGGACCTGCACTGGCTGGATGTGCGCCTGGACCGGCTGCGCGAGTGGCACATCAACGGACTGCTCTGCATCGGAGACGCCGCCCACGCGATGTCCCCGGCCGGCGGGGTGGGCATTAACCTGGCCATCCAGGACGCGGTTGCCGCGGCCGACTGCCTTGCCCCGGCGCTGCTCCGCGGGCGGGTGACCAGTGCGGAACTGGCAAAAGTCGAACGGCGACGGCGGCCGCCCACCGTCGTCGTGCAGACAGTCCAAAGGCTGATGCACCGGGTGGTGTTCGGGCCCATCATGACCGGGGAGCGGTCCGGCGCCCCGGCAGCGCTCCTGTTCCTGGCCCGGCGGATCCCGGCGGTCGGCAAGCTTGTCCCGCGTTTCGTCGCGTTCGGGCCACGGCCGGAGCACGCACCGGCCTTCGCCCGGCGGGCCCCGCAACGTATGTGAGCAAGGAGTGAGGAACCGATGGGCCAACTGGTAGTCCAGGAATTCGTCACGGCCGACGGGTTCGCCGCCAACACCGACAACGAATTCACAGCCTACGAACTGATTCAAGGTGGCACCGCCGAGCTCGACCAGAGCCAGCTGGCGTGGCTTGAGACCGTCGACGCGATGGTCCTCGGGGCAACCACCTACCGGATGTTCGTTGAATTCTGGCCGACTCCCGCATCCGAGGGGGAGATCATTGCGCCAGCGATTAACGCGCTGCGCTGCTACGTGTTTTCCCGGCAGCTCCGGAACGCGCCGTGGGGCGCATTCCCTGCGGCGACCATTGAATCGGGCGACGCGGTCGCGGCGATCCGCCGGATCAAAAGCGAGGTCGCGGGCACGATTGTGCTCTGGGGCAGCCTGACCCTGAGCGAGGCGTTCTTCGCGGCCGGCGAAGTGGACGCCGTGCGCCTCGTTGTTTTGCCGGTTGCGACCGGCTCGGGGCGCGGTGTGTTTCCGGCCGGCCAGGACCCGGCCCTGTTGACGCTGCTGAATGCCACGACGTACGACGCCGGGCTGGTCGAGCTCGACTATGCGGTCGGTGCCAGCCGTTCCCCGGAGCCACCGGTCCGCATCTGAGCGCCGGCGGGCCAGACGGGTGCGGCACGGCAGGTTTCGTGCGCGGGGGACAGGGCCCCCTGCGCCGTCATCTGGGCGCCCGTCTGGGTTCACGGCATGCGCCGCCCACTAAGCTTGTTCCCATGACTGCCACCCCTGTCCCCGCAGCTGACGCCGCTGCTGCCCGTGCCCGCCTGCTGGAACTGATCAAGGAACTGGCCGTGGTCCGCGGCAAGGTGATCCTCTCCAGCGGCGCCGAGGCCGACTACTACATCGACCTGCGCCGCATCACCCTGCACCACGAGGCCTCCAAGCTGGTAGGGCAGGTTATGCTCTCGCTGCTGGCCGACGCCGGGATCGACTTTGAATGCGCCGGCGGACTCACCATGGGCGCGGACCCCGTGGGCACCGCCGTGATGCACGCCGCCGTCGACGCCGGCCGCCCCGTCGATGCGTTTGTGGTCCGCAAGGCGCAGAAGTCCTACGGCATGGGCCGGCAGGTGGAGGGCCCCTCCGTCGAGGGCCGCCAGGTGCTGGTCCTGGAGGATACCTCCACGACCGGCGGCTCCGCGCTGACCGCCGTCGAGGGCGTCCGGAAGGCCGGCGGCAACGTGGTGGCCGTCGCCGTGATCGTGGACCGCGACACCGGCGCCAAGGAAAAGATCGAAGCCGAGGCCGGTGTTCCCTACCTCTTCGCGTTCGGCAAGGACGAGCTCGGCCTCGACTAGGGACACCTGCCGCCGGGCGGGAGCGTGTGGACGGGCTTCGGGGGGTGACTTATCATTTCTTAACCAACACCCCGTAACCGCCCCTTGGAGACCACGCGCCATGCTCCCGTCCGAACATCCCCTGAGTCCCGGCACGTCCGAGGGTTCTGACCTTGAGTTGAGCAGCGTCGACCAGATCCAGAACCTCATCCTGGACAGCGCGGACTTCGAGGAGTTCCTCAACGAACTCGCGCGGTTCTCCGCGCACCAGGTGGCGGGCTCCGGCGATGACGCATTGTGCGGAATCACGCTCCTGAGGGACCGGAAGGCCGCCACGATCGGCTGGAGCAGCGACTCCGCCCGCGAAGTGGACGAGATCCAGTACTCCCTGTCGCAGGGCCCGTGCCTGACCGCGGCCAAGGAAGAGCGCGAGGTCTACGTCCCGGACCTCTTTGACGAGGACCGCTGGGGACCCGACTACGCCAACGCCGTCGCGTCGCACGGTCTGCGTTCGGTGCTGTCCGTGCCCTTCCACCTCCAGGGCGACGCCCAGGCGGCGCTGAACCTGTACTCGGACGTGCCGCGGAAGTTCGACGGCGACGTCGCTGCCCGGGCTCGCGGCTACACCCGCGAGATCTCCCAGGCACTGCGGCTGGCCGTCCGGTTCTCCCTGCACACGGACAGCGCCACGAACCTCCGGGCCACCCTCGAATCCCGCACCGTCATCGACATGGCCGTCGGGATCGTCATGGCGCAGAACCGCTGCAACCAGGAGACCGCCGTCCGGATCCTCACCGACGCGTCCAGCAACGGCAACGTCAAACTGCGTGACATCGCGAGCTCGCTGGTGCAGTCGGTCGGCGGCGACGCGACCCGCACCCACTTCGAAGAGCCCGGCCGGAAACAGGCGGTCTGACCCTGCCGCTGATCCGGTAGTGGCGTATGACTTGTGCCCCGGTCCCTGCTGCCGTTACGCTGAATGAGGTTGAGCCGTCGGCCATAGACGCCCTTTTTTGGAGTACCTATGGACCAGAACCTCAACGCCCACGTCAAACTCGACATCGCCTCGGATGTTGTCCGGATCGACGTCCGGGGGAGCCTCACGCAGGCCTCCCGGCCCTTCCCTGATGCAGATCATCCAGCGCGTCCGCCGCATGGGCATCACCTCCCACATCCCGTTGACCTCGGCCGGGCCGCCTTCGTGGAATCCGGCGGCCCTGGCCGGACTGCGCAACGACCTCAACTCGATCGACGGCGGTAGCGGCCCGCCAGGCGACGTGGCAGGTGCCGCTGCCGGCCGGCCGCCGGCGTCTCCCTGGAGCTGAACCCGCACAGCGACGACCCCGCGCGCAGTGCTGCGCACCCTCGACATCTCCGGGCGACTTCACGGCATCGATCGATCCTCGGGAACGGGGCCGCTGACCGGCTTCTCCGACGACGAACTGCTGGCCGCGAGCGACTCCGTGTTCGGCCTGCTGGACGACCCCGCCGACATGGCCGGCTCGGAACTCCTGGCCACCTATGACGAGATCAGCCTGGAAATCAGCCGGCGCGAGGTCGGCCGCGAGCCCGAACCCGCCTAGGCCCAGCCGGCGCCGGCTGAGACCGTGGCTGAGCTGTTATCCGCCCGGTTACGGATCCGCGATCGGCAGTGGATACGGTAGGGGTGTGCCGCGTGAGATGCGAAGAAAACGATGCGTGCGGTCCCGGTTCCGCCGAGGCCCGCATACTTCGGCACGCCGCCGAACTGAAGCGTTTCTCGCGTCGGAATTTCCTCATCGGCACCGGCACCGCATCGCTTCTGGCCGCGGACATGCTGCTCACCCGCCGCGTCCAGGCCGCCCGACGGGTGAACAATGTCCTCATCGTGCCGGACGAGACTGCCGAAAAGTACTTCCCCAGGGCCAGCTGGATCCTGTTTCCGGGCTACAAAACCAGCTGGGAGGAATCCCAGTGGATCCTCAACGCCCTCCGCGGTGCCCTGAACAAGCGGGGCCAGCTGGCCGCCGTCGGCTATTCCAACGTGGGCCTGGACATCGACCAGATCGTGATCTCCGTGATCGAGTACGTGCGGGCCCGGAACCTCACCACCCTGTATTTCTACGGCCACAGTTTCGGCGGCATGGTGGCCACCCAGGTCGCGGCCCGGCTCCGTGAGCTGCACGGATTCGAAGTGGCGTTCATCCTGCTCGACTCCAGCCCCAACAGCAGACACGATGTGCTGGACCAGAGCTGGTTCGAGGGCGTGGTGTTCCTCTACGAGACCGGATTCCGGTTCCCCTCGGTGCTGCGCGGCGGCTACGAACTCGGTGAACGGATGCTGCACAAGGACGAGCGCAGCTGGGGCCAGGTCCTGGACCAGACGCTGGAGCAGCTCTCGCCGATCGCACCCTCCAGCGTCCTGATCCAGTCGGAGTCCGCCTACATCTACCACTTCGATGCCAGCCGCTTCGCCGGGAAGCTCGGGAACACCCGGATGGCGTTCATCGGGAACCCGCGCGACCGCACCGTGGACTACGAGACCGCGCGGGATGCGTGGGTGCTGACCTACAAGGCCAACATGGTGTCCGACGAGCTGCGCACCGACGGCGCGCGGCCCGCGCACGCCAGCCCGGGCTGGAATCCCGGCGTCTACCGTCCCCTGATCGAGGAGCTGCAGGACGAACTGTTCCCGCTGCCCTCCGGCGGAGGCAAGAAGACGGCGTTTTAGTGCCGTCCCCGGGTCAGATCTGGTTCTTCAGGTCCGCCACGGAGTTCAGGATCTGGTTGGGCCGGAACGGGTAGGCCGCGATGTCGTCCCGCTGGGTGATGCCGCTGAGGACCAGGACCGTGTGCAGCCCGGCTTCCATGCCGGCAATGATGTCGGTGTCCATCCGGTCGCCGATCATCGCCGTGGTTTCGGAGTGCGCGTCGATCTGGTTCATCGCCGAGCGGAACATCATCGGGTTCGGCTTGCCGACGATGTAGGGCTCGCGGCCGGTTGCCTTGGTGATCAGCGCGGCGATGGCGCCGGTAGCCGGCATCGGGCCATCCTTCGAGGGCCCGGTGGCGTCCGGGTTGGTGGCGATGAACCGGGCGCCGCCCAGGATCAGCCGGATGGCCATCGTGATCGCTTCGAAGGAGTAGGTGCGGGTTTCGCCGAGCACCACGAAGTCCGGGTCCTGGTCGGTGAGGATGAAGCCGGCCTCGTGCAGCGCCGTCGTAAGTCCTGCTTCGCCGATGGTGTACGCGCGGTTGCCGGAGTCCGAGCCGCGCACCTGGTCCTTGAGGAACTGGGCGGTCGCCAGGGCGGAGGTCCAGATGTTCTCCTCCGGGATTTCCAGGCCGGAGGACCGCAGCCGGGCGGCGAGGTCGCGGGGAGTGAAGATGGAGTTGTTGGTCAGGACGAGGAACCGCCGGGAGGTGTCCACCCAGCGCTGGATCAGTTCCGAGGCGCCGGGGATGGGCTGGTTCTCGTGCACCAGGACGCCGTCCATGTCCGTCAGCCAGCACTCGATGTCCTGGCCGCTGCGGTACATCGACGCCGTTGAGCGCACTTCGTCGGGATCTGTTCTTTCGTGTGTCCGCTGGTCCGCCATGGTGCCCTCCGCCGATAGTGTGCCGGTAACTGTGTCCCAGTCTAATGTTGAGTGGTGACTGAACCCGAGACCCCCAGCGAACCCGCCGCCGTTCCGGCTTCCGCGACAGAGCCTGAGGCAGAATACGCCGCAGAGGCCAAGGCGGAGGTCGGCGTCGGGCCGTGGGAAGGCAGCCTGCCGCAGGGTGACCACTGGGACCCTGACCTGCTGGCCGACGGTGACCGCCGGAACGTGGTCGACAAATACCGCTACTGGAAGCACGAGTCGATCGTGGCGGACCTCGACTCCCGGCGGCACAACTTCCACATCGCGATCGAGAACTGGCAGCACGACCTCAACATCGGCACCGTGGTCCGCACCGCCAACGCCTTCCTGGCCAAGGAAGTCCACATCATCGGACGACGCCGCTGGAACCGCCGCGGGGCCATGGTCACCGACCGCTACCAGCACGTCCGCCACCACCCCACCGTGGACGACTTTGTGGCCTGGGCGCAGGGGGAGGGGCTGGCGATCATCGGGATCGACATCTTCCCGGACTCCGTCCCGCTGGAGACCTACGAGCTGCCCAAGGACTGCGTGCTGGTGTTCGGCCAGGAGGGCCCGGGGCTGACGCCGGAGGTGCATGAGGCCGCCCTCGCCACGCTCTCGATCGAGCAGTTCGGTTCCACCCGGTCCATCAATGCCGCCTCCGCCGCGGCCATCGCGATGCACGCCTGGATCCGCCGGCACGTTTTCCACCAGCTGCCCGGGTAGTCCGCGCTGGAGGGCCGCCGCTGGCGCGCGAGATGACACTTCGCGGCAATGTTTGCGCCCAACACTGCCGCGAAGTGTCATCTCGACGCCGGTGCGGGGCCGGACCTGTGGAAAACGCCCGCGGGGCATGGCCGAAACGGTCACAATGGGCCATGCGCCGGGCACCGCTTCCCCTCCACCTGACCACCGGCTCCTTCGCGCTGCGCGCTGCGGACCAGGCCGGTGTCACCCGAACCCGCACCGCGGCGAAGGACCTCGTCACGGTGTCGCGCGGCATCAGGGTCCCCGTCGCCCCTGCGCCTTCCGGCGCAGCCGCCCTGCGGGCTTACACCGGGCTCGATGACGAGTCCGTCCTCAGTGTCGGATCGGCGGCGCGGCTCTGGGCGGCGCCGCTGCCGGGCCGGCTCGAGGAGGACTGGCGCATCCACGTTGCACGGCGGCGGGGCTTCAGCCCGCCCCGTCGGGTCAACGTCGTGGGGCACCTGCTGACGTTCCTTCCGGACGAAGTGGTGGAGCTCGACGGCGTCCGGCTCACCTCGCCTGCCAGGACCTGGCTGGACCTGGCCACGGTCCTGGGCGTGGACGAACTCGTTGTGGCCGGCGATGCCCTGGTCTGCGGGCACGGTCCGGAGTTCCCCGTGCCCCGCGAACCCCTGTGCGCCGTGGAGGAGCTGCGGGCCCTGGTGGCACGCCATCCCGGCAGCAGGGGAGTGCGGAAGGCCCGCGCCGCCGTCGAACTCATCCGGGTCGGCGCTGATTCGCCGCCCGAAACGCGGCTGCGCCTGGCGCTCGTCCGGGCCGGCCTGCCCGAGCCGGTGCTGAACCACATCGTGTGGGGCGGCGCGGGTGCCCCGGTGCTGTGGCCGGATGCCGCCTACCCGCAGTGGCGCGTCGCGCTCCAGTACGAGGGCGCACACCACAACGGGCAGGACCAGTACCTCCGCGACATCCGGCGGGCGGACACAGCGGCGTTCTCCGGGTGGCTTGAAGTGCGGGTCTCCCGGCTCGACCTGGCAGGCGAGCACCCCTCGGCTGTCCGGAAGGTCCGGGCCGCGCTGGAGGGCCGGGGCTGGCGCGCGAGATGACACTTCGCGGCAATGTTTGCGCCCAACACTGCCGCGAAGTGTCATCTCGACGCCGGTGCAGGACGGAGCCACCCGGACGCCAGTATTACAGGGCTGAGTGAGGAGAAACACTGCCCCGGGCGCAGGAATGGCTAGGATGGGTCGTAGCCGACGAGGTTCACTCCAGGGTCAACCCAACCCGCAGACGAAATTCACTTTAGGAGTCAGCATGCCCATTGCAACCCCAGAGATCTACTCCGAGATGATCGACCGCGCCAAGGCGGACGGCTTCGCGTTCCCGGCTGTCAACGTCACCTCTTCCCAGACCCTGAACGCCGCCCTCCGCGGTTTCGCCGAGGCCGAGTCCGACGGCATCGTCCAGGTCTCCACCGGCGGCGCAGCCTACTGGTCCGGCGCCTCCACCAAGGACATGGTTGCCGGTTCGCTGGGCTTCGCCGCGTTCGCCCGCGAAGTGGCCAAGAACTACGGCGTCAACATCGCCCTGCACACCGACCACTGCCCGAAGGACAAGCTCGAGGGCTTCGTCCTGCCGCTGCTCGCTGCGTCCGAGGCCGAGGTCAAGGCCGGCCGCAACCCGATCTTCAACTCGCACATGTGGGACGGCTCCGCCGAGACCCTGCAGGAGAACCTGCGGATCGCCCGTGAACTGCTCGAGCGCACCGCAGCCGCCAAGATGATCCTCGAGGTCGAGATCGGCACCGTCGGCGGCGAGGAAGACGGCGTCGAGAACGCCATCAACGACAAGCTCTACACCACCGTCGAGGACGCCCTGGCCACCATCGAGGCCCTCGGCTCCGGCGAAAACGGCCGCTACATCACAGCGCTGACCTTCGGCAACGTGCACGGCGTCTACAAGCCCGGCGGCGTCAAACTCCGCCCGGAGATCCTCAAGGACATCCAGGAGCAGGTGGGCGCCAAGATCGGCAAGGCCAACCCCTTCGACCTCGTGTTCCACGGCGGCTCCGGCTCCTCCGAGAAGGAGATCGCCGACGCCGTCTCCTACGGAACCATCAAGATGAACATCGACACCGACACGCAGTACGCCTACACCCGCCCCGTGGTGGACCACATGCTCCGCAACTACGACGGCGTGCTGAAGGTTGACGGCGAAGTCGGCAACAAGAAGCTCTACGATCCCCGCGTCTGGGGCGCGTCCGCCGAAGCCGGCCTCGCCGCCCGCGTCGTCGAGGCAGCCCAGCAGCTCGGCTCGACCGGCAAGTCCCTCAAGTAATGTCCGACGAGTTCCGCAAGAACCTGATGGGCCCCGAGCCCACGCTCCTGCCCGCCGAGACCGAGGTCTACGCGGCGCTGGACGCGGGCCAGGAAGCGCTGGACCTGGTGGAGCGGCACCCGACGTCCTCGCTCCTGTGGGCCGTGCTGGCCGAGGAAGCCTGGAACGAGGGCCGGACCATCGATTCCTACGCCTATTCCCGGGTCGGCTACCACCGCGGCCTCGATTCGCTGCGCCGCAACGGCTGGCGCGGCGTCGGTCCCATCCCGTGGGAGCACGAACCCAACCGCGGTTTCCTGCGTGCCCTGTATTCGCTGGGCCGCGCCTCGGCGGCGATCGGCGAAGCCGAGGAGCCGGAACGGATCCAGAAGTTCCTCAACGACTCCGATCCCACTGCCAAGGCAGCGATCGAAGCGAAGTAACTGCCTTAACGACGACGGCGGCTGCCACCGGAAGGTGGACAGCCGCCGTTTTCGTTGGTGGGGACTAGTTGGCCTTGGTCAGGCCGGTCCGCGCCATGGCATCCAGGTAGACGGTGTGCATCTCTTCGAGGTACTGCTCCTGGCGGGCCGGGGTCCCGGCGAACGCGCGGCCGCTCAGGGAGCGCACCTTGTAGGTCTTCAGGCCGCGGCGCCAGATCATGGGCACTTCGGTCTTGAGCAGCAGGTTGGCGAGGCGGTTGGCCTCCGTGCCGTGGGCCACGATCACCGAGGCGCGCGGGACGACGGCCAGGAACTTCAGCAGCGGCTTGAGTCCGGCGGAGATCTGGTCCGGCGTGAACTTGCCGTTGGGCTCACCGGCAACGTGCCACGGGTGGACGTTCCACGGCATCACGAACTCGGGGCGCAGGCCCAGCTTCCACTGGACGCCGAGCATGCGGGTGGCGGCTTCCTCGTCGCCGGCGGTGATGAAACCGGACGGGTCCTCGGTGCCGATGTTGGAGAAGAGGCTGATGATGCGGCACTCGTCGACGTCGTGCATGGGATCCACGTAGGGGACAGTGGTGCCAGCTTTGGTGGCCTGCAGCGTGTCGCACAGCTCGTTGACGGCTGCGACGCTAGGTTCGTAGCGGCGGCTCAGGAGCTGCTCGCGGAAATTTTCAGTGGCCAAGGCTGTCATATGTTGCTGTGTCTCCTGCGGGATTGGTAAAGCTGCCAGACCGGACGCGGGCACGCCAAATACAGGGCACGCTGGATCCGGTGTGGTTTGAAAATGTGGTGTGGACCGATTCCTGGTCGGTCCTAATCAGTCTATCAAGCCCAGCGAAATGTTGGACCGCGGCCGGGGTGATGCCGTCCCCGCCCCAACTAATGGCCGCCGGGCGCCGATCTGGTGGATGATGCAGCCATGACGAACGCCATGAAGAAGAATGAATCATCCGCCGCCGCCGTCGAGGCCTTCGAAGGCGTGGCAGCGGACCTGGCCGGGGCCGGCGTCGTTCTCGGCCAGACTTTTGGGGCCCGGGCCCTGATGGTCAACCGCAAGGCCATCGCCTGCCTCAACGGCGAGGAGATGGCGTTCAAGCTGGGCCGGGACTCGCCGGAGCACGCGCGGGCGCTCCAGCTTCCGGACGCGCGGCTCTTCGATCCCTCGGGGATGGGCCGGCCGTTCAAGGACTGGGTGGAGGTGCCGGCCGGCTCCGCGGCGGAGTGGCCAGCACTTGCCGAGGCGGCCCTGGCGTTCACCGCAGCCTAGCGGGCCGCCGTCGTGCCCTGCCGGTGGTAAGTCCATTGCGCGGTCAAATGAGTGCCCGGGGCGGGGATCGGCTAAACTTGGGTGGTAAGAGCCCCGGACTCTGGCGTTGATGGTAAGAGCACAGCGGTAGATTCGGGGCATTCTCATGAACGGCGTTGAGCTCCGGTGGCCACCTTGGTGAACCATACGGACCTCGGCCCGAACGAATGGGGGAGGATCCCATGCCAGCAATCGTGATCGTCGGAGCCCAATGGGGCGACGAAGGCAAAGGTAAGGCCACTGACCTGCTCGGCCACCGCGTCGACTACGTCGTGAAGCCGAACGGCGGCAACAACGCCGGCCACACCGTCGTCGTGGGCGGTGAGAAGTATGAGCTCAAGCTCCTTCCTGCCGGCATCCTGAGCCCGAACGCGGTCCCGATCATCGGCAACGGCTGTGTGGTGAACCTTGAAGCCCTGTTCCAGGAGATCGACGGCCTGGAAGCCCGCGGCGCGGATACCTCCAAGCTGCGTATCTCCGCCAACGCCCACCTCGTGGCGCCGTACCACCAGGTCCTGGACAAGGTCACCGAGCGTTTCCTCGGCAGCCGCGCTATCGGCACCACCGGCCGCGGCATCGGCCCGGCCTACATGGACAAGGTGGCCCGGCTGGGCATCCGCGTCCAGGACGTCTTTGACGCCTCCATCCTGCGCCAGAAGGTCGAAGGCTCGCTGCGCCAGAAGAACGAACTCCTGGTCAAGGTCTACAACCGCCGCGACATCGAGGTGGAGGAGATCGTGGAGTACTTCCTGTCCTTCGCCGAGCGCCTGCGCCCGCTGGTCATCGACAGCACCTTCGTGCTGAACAAGGCACTGGACGAGGGCAAAGTGGTCCTTATGGAAGGCGGCCAGGCCACGTTCCTGGACGTTGACCACGGCACCTACCCGTTTGTGACCTCCTCGAACCCGACCGCCGGCGGCGCCTCCGTGGGCTCGGGCATCGGCCCCACCCGGATTTCGCGCTCCATCGGCATCATCAAGGCGTACACCACCCGTGTGGGCGCCGGGCCGTTCCCCACGGAACTGTTCGATGAGATGGGCCTGTACCTGCAGAAGACCGGCGGCGAGTTCGGCGTCAACACCGGACGTCCGCGCCGCTGCGGCTGGTACGACGCCGTGCTGGCCCGCCACGCTTCCCGCGTCAACGGCTTCACGGACTACTTCGTGACCAAGCTGGACGTGCTCACGGGCATCGAACAGATCCCGGTCTGCGTGGCCTACGACGTCGACGGCGTCCGGCACGAGGAAATGCCGATGACCCAGACCGAGTTCCACCACGCGAAGCCGATCTTCGAGTTCTTCGACGGCTGGACCGAGGACATCACCGGCGCCCGCACCCTGGACGACCTTCCGGAAAACGCCAGGAACTACGTGCTGGCCCTCGAGAAGCTCTCCGGCACCCGGTTCTCCGCGATCGGCGTCGGCCCGGACCGCGACCAGACCATCGTGATCAACGATTTGATCAACGACTGACGCTTCACAAGCTGACGTACGACGGCGGCGGGTCACCTGGAAAGGTGGCCCGCCGCCGTCGCGGTTAAGCAAGCCCAGCTGCCAGGCCGGAGCTACTCCGCGGCCGTGAAACGCAGCGACAGCCAGTTCTCGCGGCACGCCCTGGCGGCGGCTTCGGCGTCGCCGAGGCGGGCGAGCCTGATGATTTCGGCGTGCTGCGCCACCGACCCCCGGGCGGCAAAGGAGCCGAACCGCATCCGCTCCACCCGGCGCAGCACCGGCGTGGTCTGCTCCAGGAGCCCGTGGAGCACCGGGTTGCCGCTGACCGTGACAAAAACGGCGTGGAAATCGTCGTCGGCCCGGAGCGCCGACTCGACGTCAGCATCCTGCAGGGCCTGTTCGAAGCGGGAGTTGGCCTCGGCCATGGCGGTGAGGTGGTCCTCGGCCAGGAGCGGGACGGCCAGGCGCGCGGCGAGTTCGTGCAGCCCCGCCACCACCTGCTGCGTGCTCACGGTGGACGCCTGGTCGTAGGGGGCCACGATGGTGGCTTTGCCGGGCAGCGCCATCACCAGGCCTGCGCGTTCCAGCCGCAGCAGGGCCTCGCGGATGGGGGTCCGGCTGACGCCCAGCCACGCTTCCAGCTCGGTGTCCTTCAGCCGTTCGCCGGGCTCGAACGTGCCGTCGACGATCGCGTTCAGGATCGATTCGAAGACGTTGTCCCGCAGCAGGGACCGCTTGTGGACGCCGGAGAGCGAGGGGACGGGCATGCAACATATCGTATATCCCCCTTGCCCTCGCGGGGCCGGTATCGGACAATGCAATATATTGCATATTGAACTTCCAGTTGCCGTTTCCCACACTGAGCGAAGGACCGTCGATGGCCATCACCGATTTTGAGCGCTACCCCCTGATGTTCGGGCCGAGCCCCGTCCACCCGCTGCCGCGGCTCAGCGCGCATCTGGGCGGCGCACAGATCTGGGCGAAACGGGAGGACGTCAACAGCGGCCTCGCGTTTGGCGGCAACAAGACCCGCAAGCTGGAGTACTTCGTCCCGGAGGCCCTGGCGCAGGGCGCGGACACGCTGGTCTCCATCGGCGGCTACCAGTCCAACCACACCCGCCAGGTCGCCGCCGTCGCCGCGAAACTCGGCCTCAAGGCCCGCCTGGTCCAGGAAAACTGGGTCGACTGGCCGGATCCGCTCTCCGACCGCGTCGGCAACATCCTGCTCTCGCGGCTGATGGGGGCCGATGTCCGCCTGGACACCGCGGGCTTTGACATCGGCATCCGCAGCAGCTGGGAAAACGCCATCGAAGAGGTCAGGGCCGCCGGCGGCAAACCGTACGCGATCCCGGCCGGCGGGTCCGACCACAGGCTGGGCGGGCTGGGCTTCGCCAACTGGGCCTACGAAGTGGAAGAACAGGAACGCGAGCTCGGCATCTTCTTCGACACCATTGTGGTCTGTACCGTCACGGGATCCACCCACGCCGGGATGATCGCCGGTTTTGCCGGCCAGGACAAACCGCGCCGCGTGATCGGCATCGATGCCTCGGCCACCCTGACGAAGACCCGCGACCAGGTCGAACGCATTGCCCGGAACACCGCCGAGCTGATCGGCGTCGGCCGGGAGCTCCGGGACGAGGAAATCAACGTCATGGAAGGCTGGGCCGGGGACCGCTACGGCATCCCTGTCGAGTCCACCCTGGAAGCCATCCGGCTGGGCGCCTCGCTCGAGGCCATGATCACCGACCCCGTCTACGAGGGCAAGTCCCTCGCCGGGCTGATCGACCTCGTGAAGAGCCGGGAGATTCCGGCCGGCAGCAATGTCCTCTACGCCCATCTGGGCGGCCAGATCGCACTGAACGCGTACAGCGGGCTCTTCCGCTCCTGAAAGCCGTTGCGCTGTCACTTAGGGTCGTTATGAGCCCGGATAAGGACCCGAAGTGACAGTGCAACGGAAAAGCGCCGCCGGTCAATTGCCGGCACAGGGTTCCGGCTCCCAGGACCCCCGGCTTCCGGAAGATCTTGACCACGTATCGCGTCCAAGCCACCATGAGAAAAAGCAGTACTCCCGGCACGTCACGGCCCCATGCAGATCTCCGCGAAGCGGTCCCGGGAGGCGGCCGGGAAGCCACGCGAAAGGACGCGAGATGAGCGAAACGACTGAGGGATCCGAACGCCGCCACAGCGAGGCGCCGGCCGAGGGAGACCCTACCGCCGACGTGTCGGAGATCCGGGTCCATTCCCAAGAGCCCGCCGAGGGCGCAGATTTCGCGGACGCCACCCCGGAGGCTGCCCCCGCCGCCCGGCCCGCCGCGGACGCGGACGCCGGCCAGGTCGGCGAGCCCTAGGCGAGGACCTGCCGCTTGGCGGAAATCACCCCGGTGTCGAAGCCGGCGAGGTGCAGCCCGCCGTGGAAGCGGGCATGCTCAATTTTCACGCAGCGGTCCATCACGACGTCGAGACCGGCCGCTTCCGCCTCCTTGGCCACGTCCTCGTGCCACGAGCCCAACTGCAGCCACAGCGTCTTGGCGCCGGCCGCGATGGCCTCGTCCAGGACCCCCGGCAGGTCATCATGCTTGCGGAACACGTCCACGATGTCCGGGCTCTCCGGCAGATCCGCCAGCGATGCGTACGTCGGCTGGCCCAGGATCTCCTTCACCACCGGGTTGACGAAGTACACCTTGTACCGTGTCGAGGACTGCAGGTAGGTGGCCACGAAGTAGCTGGCCCGGGACGGTTTGTCCGAGGCGCCCACAATCGCGATCGACTTGGCCTGCCGCAGCAGCTTCAGGCGTTCCGGTGCTGACGGCCCGGCCCAGGTGCGTGCTTCCGTGCTCATGCGCGTGCTCCGATCGTGCAGGTGTCGGCCGCCGGCGCGTCCGCGGAGGACTCCGCGTCCGCTTCCTCCGACGCGGCGTCGAGGGCCTGGTCGAGGTCCCAGAGAATGTCGTCGATGTCTTCGAGCCCGATCGAGATCCGGACGAGGTCCTCGGGGACGCCGGCGGACTCCAGCTGTTCGGGGCTGAGCTGCTGGTGCGTGGTGGAACCCGGGTGGATCACGAGGGTTCGGGAGTCGCCCACATTGGCCAGGTGCGAGGCCAGCTGCAGGGCCTCAATGAACTTCTGGCCCGCGGCCCGTCCGCCCTTGACGCCGAACGAGAAGACCGAGCCCGGGCCCAGCGGCAGGTATTTCTTCGCCCGCTCGAAGTGCGGGTGGGAGGGCAGGCCGGAGAAGTTCACGTAGGCCACGCGCTCGTCCGCCTCGAGCCATTCGGCCACGGCCTGCGCGTTCTTCAGGTGCTCGTCGAGGCGCTGGGGGAGCGTCTCGACGCCCTGCAGGAGCTGGAACGCCGACTGCGGGGACAACGCCGGGCCGATGTCGCGCAACTGCTCGCAGCGCAGCTTGGTGAGGAAGCCGTATTCGCCGAAGTTGCCCCACCAGGAGACGTTCCCGTAGGACGCCACCGGTTCGGTCATGGTCGGGAACTTGCCGTTGCCCCAGTTGAAGCGGCCGCTTTCGACGATCACGCCGCCCAGGGTGGTGCCGTGCCCGCCGAGGAACTTGGTGGCGGAGTGGATCACGATGTCCGCCCCGTGCTCGAGGGGCCGTACGAGGTAGGGCGTGCTCAGGGTGGCGTCGACGACGAGGGGGATGCCGGCGTCGCGCGCGACCTTGGCGAGCCCCTCGAGGTCCTGGACTTCCGACGACGGGTTGGCCACCACCTCGACGAAGATCGCCTTGGTGTTTTCCCGCACCGCGGCGGCGTAGTCCGCCGGGTCGGTGCCGGGGACGAAGGTGGTGTCCACGCCGAAGCGGCGCAGCGTGACGTCGAGCTGGGTCACGGTGCCGCCGTAGAGCTGGGAAGCCGCGACGATGTGGTCGCCGGCCTGGGTGAGTGCGGCGAAGGTGATGAACTCCGCGGCCATCCCCGAGGACGTGGCCACCGCGCCGATGCCGCCCTCAAGCGAGGCGATGCGCTCCTCGAATGCGGCCACCGTGGGGTTGCCGATCCGGGAGTAGATGTTGCCGTACTTCTGCAGCGCGAAGAGGTTGGCGGCGTCCTGGGTGTCCTTGAACACGAACGAGGTGGTCTGGTAGATCGGCACGGCCCGGGCGCCGTGCTCGGCGTCGGGGGTGCCGCCGGCGTGCAGGGCGCGGGTGCGGAATCCGAATTTGCGGTCGGCCATTACGCTGCCACCTCCGTGTTGGCGACCGGGGTGCCGGCGAGGTCCAGCTCGGTGCCGTTCTTGCGTGCCAGGTCCGCTTCGAGTTCGCGGACGATCGGCAGGATGTCCTGGCCGAACGCGGCGACTTCCTCCTGGAAGTGCAGGTACCCGGTGAGGAACAGGTTCACGCCGATCTTCTTGTACTCCACGATCCGTTCGGCGATCTGCTCCGGGGTGCCGATCAGCTGGGTCTTGAAGCCGTCGTTGTACTGGACGAGGTCCTCGAAGCTCGAGTCGGCCCACATGCCCTTGCCGTCCTTGGTGGACGCCCCGGCTTCCTGGACGGCGTCGCGGAAGCCCTGGACCGCCGGTTTGTGCGCCTTCGCCACGATCTCGCGGAGGGTCTCGCGGGCTTCCTTCTCGGAATCGCGGGCGATGACGAAGCCGTTGAGGCCGAACTTGGGGGCAGCCAATGCACCCTCGGCCCCGCGGCCGCTTTCGCCTCGCGGCGGCCACGACGCCGGCGATGTTCTCCTTGAAACCGTCAAGGTCCTTGCCGTTGGAGAAGTACCAGTCGGCGACGCGGCCGGCGGTAGCCTGGGCCGCGGTGGAGTTGCCGCCGAAGAAGACCTCCGGGTGCGCCCGGCCCGGCACGTCCACCGGTGCCGGCTGCAGGGTGAAGTCCGAGATGTTGTAATACTTGCCGGCCTGGCTGAATTCCTTCTCGGTCCAGAGCCCGCGGAGGATCCTGATGAATTCCTCGGTCCGGACGTAGCGCTCGTCGTGCTCGAGCCACTCGAGGCCGAAGTTGGTGAACTCGTTCTTGAGCCAGCCGGAGACGATGTTCACGGCGGCGCGGCCGTTGGAGATGTGGTCCGCGGTGATGATGTACTTCGCCAGCACGCCGGGGTGCCACATGCCGGGGTGGACGGCGGCGATCACCTTGAGCCGCTCGGTGGCGGCCAGCAGGGCAAGGCTGAAGGAGGTTGCCTCGTGCTGCTGGTCGGCGCCGTACGAGGCGGCGTAGCGGGTCTGGGTCAGTGCGTATTCAAAACCGGAGTTCTCGGCGATCCGGGCCAGCTTCTTGTTGTACTCGAAGTCCCAGCCGGTGCGCTGTTCGATGGTGGAAACCACCAGGCCGCCGGAAACGTTCGGCACCCAGTAGGCGAACTTCAGCGGTTCGGCAAGTCGGGCGACGTTGCTGATCTCAGTCATGGTGTTCCTTTACTTCCGGGTGAATACGGGACCGCAGGACATCCTGGATGTCCGCGATGGATGGTTCGTTCTGGAGCGAGGTGGTGTCCCCGAGCGCTGTTCCTTCGAACAGCTGGGTGAGCAGCCTGCGCATGATCTTGCCGCTGCGCGTCTTCGGCACATCGGGAACGACGACGACGTCCCGCGGCTTCGCGATCGGGCCGATCTCCTTCGCGACGTGGGCCTTGAGCCGGTCCGTGGATCCCCTCGGCGCCGGCGGTCCGCTTCAGGACGACGAACGCGACGATCGCGTGGCCGGTCGTGGCATCGGTGACGGGGCAGACCCCGGCCTCCACGACGTCGGGGTGGGAGACGAGCGCGGATTCGATCTCGATCGTGGAGAGCAGGTGACCGGAGACGTTGAGCGTGTCATCCACCCGCCCGAGGATCCAGATGTCGCCGTCGTCGTCGTATTTGGCGCCGTCACCGGCGAGGAACCAGCCCTGCCCGGCGTATTTGCGCCAGTACGAATCGAAGTAGCGCCGCGGGTTGCCCCAGACGGTGCGGGCGATCGCGGGGCCGGGGAGTCCACCACAATGAAGCCCTGGACGCCGGGCGGAACCGTGTTGCCGGCGTCGTCCACGATGCGGGTGCTGACGCCCGGCAGCGGGCGCGCCGCGCAGCCCGGCTTGAACTCGGTGTCCGTCGGCGCGGGGGAGAGGATGGTGGCGCCCGTCTCGGACTGCCACCAGGTGTCCACCACCGGGGCGGTCCCGGCGCCGACGTTGCTCCGCAGCCAGCGCCAGGCCTCGGGGTTGACGGCTTCGCCGACGGTGCCGAGCATCCTGATGGAGGAGAGGTCCCAGGTGTCCGGGACGCCGTCCGGGAACCAGCCCATGAGGGACCGGACCAGGGTCGGGGCCGTGTAGTACTGCGTGACCCCGTAGCGTTCGATGATCTCGAAATGCCGGCCCGGGTGCGGGGTGTTCGGGCGTGCCCTCGAAGATCACCTGCGTGACGCCGTTGGAGAGCGGGCCGTAGATCTCGTAGGTGTGGGCCGTGACCCAGGCGAGGTCCGCGGTGCACCAGTGCACGTCCTGGTCCCGGAGGTCCGGGTCCGGGTTGCTGAACAGGTGCTCGAAGCTCCAGGACGCCTGGGTCAGGTAACCGCCGGAGGTGTGCACCAGGCCCTTGGGCTTACCCGTGGTGCCGGAGGTGTACATGATGAACAGCGGCGTCTCGGCGTCGAACGGCTCCGGGGTCGTGGAGTCGGAGGCCTGCCCGACGGCGTCATGCCACCAGACGTCGCGGCCTGCGGTCATCGGCACGGTGTCCAGGAGGTCCGGGGCGGTGGTGCGGTTGACCACCAGGACGTGTTCGATCGAGTTGTCTCCGGAGACGGCGGCGTCCGCGTTGTCCTTGACCGGAACGGCGGTGCCGCGGCGGAACTGGCCGTCGGTGGTGACCAGCAGTTTCGCGCCGGTGTCCTCGACCCGGAACTTGAGGGCCTCGGCGGAGAAACCGCCGAAGACCAGCGAGTGGATGGCGCCGATGCGGGCGACGGCCAGGGTGATGATGACGGTTTCGGGGATGACCGGGAGGTAGATGACCACGCGGTCGCCCTTGGTGATGCCCAGGTCCAGGAGAGCGTTGGCGGCCTTGGACACCTCGCGCTGGAGTTCGGCGTAGGTGATGGAGCGGCGGTCGCCGGGTTCACCCTCGAAGTGGAGGGCCACCTTGCCGCCCCGCCCCGCGTCGACGTGGCGGTCCACGCAGTTGTGGGCCACATTGAGTTTGCCGCCCTCGAACCAGGTGATGTCCGGGCCGGTGCCGGCGTCAAGGTCGGCCGGCACACGCCGGTGCGGGGTGTGCCACGGCTTGCCGCCGGACGACTGACCGCCGGGAACGTCTGCCCAGTCGAGGCGCAGGGCCTGTTCCTCCCAGAACGCAACGGTGTCTGTAGGTGCTGGCCGGGTCTGCGCCTGCGGCCGTGGGGGTGGTGCTGCGGTGACGCGCCGGTCCGTCGGTGGGGACGCCGTGCACTGCGCCGTCCGTGGGCTCGGTCAGGGACCATCCCGAAGAGCCGCGAGAGGAGCCGGGCGCGTCACGCAGCCCTGCTTCGTTCGCCGTCGCGTCCGAAGTGGTTTGTGGGGATGCCTCGGACGGAGTCCGGGCAAAGGTGGGCAGGGCGGAAGAATTTTCAGGGGTCATTGAGGCACTCCATCGGTCCTGGCGGTAGCACCCTTGGTCCCTCCGGCTCCCTCGAAGTTCATCGAAAGAGAGAGGAACGGTTGCGTGGGAATGGTCGTCTCACGTCACCGGGGTTGCTGCGGCTTCATCGATCCAGGTCTCTCGGCCGCTCGGGATGGTCAGTATCTACTAGAGCCGAGATGCACGAATCCGCAAAATCGGGGCCCGCCGCGTTGTAATATTCGTTCATCGCGGCGACGTGGGCCGATGCTTCATTCATTTATTCGGATATTTGGTCCGAAACTACGCAGGAGTAGGCTTGATGCATGACCCACGTTAACGATCCGGCAGTCATCGACCGGCTCATGCGAACCAAAGGCCTGTGGGCGATCGTCGGCCTCACCACCAACGAGTGGCGCTCGGCCTACGACGTGTCCCTCTACGTCCGGGACCGCCTCGGCATGCAGATAGTCCCGGTCAACCTGCCCGGGGACGACGTCCACGGCGAGACGGGGTACCGCTCGCTGGCGGAAATCCCCGCGGCGAAGCACCCGATCGACGTCGTGGACTGCTTCGTCAACTCGCACAAGGTGGGGGACGTCATCGACCAGGCCATAGCGGTCGGCGCCGGGGCTGTCTGGCTGCAGCTGGGCGTCTTCGACGACGCCGCGGTGGCGCGCGCCAAGGCGGCCGGGCTGGACGTTGTGGTCAACGCGTGCCCCGCCCGCGAAGGCTGGCGCGTGGGCATCTAGCCGGAGTCGCGAAGCTACAGGATCAGGAAAAGCCGGTTACAAAATGTGACCGGCTTTTTCCGTATCCGCCACTTCGCCGTGTCAGATGGAGTCGTAACCATCCCGAGCGGCTGAGAGATCTGGCTCCGTGACGCCGCAGCAACCCCCTCTTTGAGGACGGTGCTACCGCCAGGACCGATGGAGAACCAATGTGTTCTTAGGCTCGGGGCTTCGCTTGGCGCGGCCTGGAGCCGGGGCGCAGGGCTTTCCTCGGGCGATCCCGGAGGACTTCATGAACACGCAGACAGCGGCCGCAGCGCGGCCCCGAGCAGGTGATGGCCTGTGATCGAAATCCAGAACGTCAGCACCACATTCGATTCGGCAGGCGGGCCTTTTCACGGCCGTTGATGACGTCAGCCTGCACATCAGGCGGGGCACCATCCAGGGCATCATCGGGTTCTCCGGGGCCGGGAAGTCCACCCTGCTTCGGAACATCAACCTCCTCGAGCGCCCGACGTCGGGACGCGTCCTGGTGGACGGCGTCGACCTGGTGACGCTGTCCGACGCCGAGCTCCGGACCAAGCGGCACGACATCGGGATGATCTTCCAGCACTTCAATCTGCTCAACAACCTCACGGCCCAGGAAAATGTGGAGCTGTCGCTGAAGTTCGCCGGTGTGGGCACGGCGGAACGCCGCCGGCGGGCGGCCGAAACCCTGGACATCGTGGACCTCGCCGACAAAGCCGGCACGTATCCGGCCAAGCTCTCAGGCGGCCAGAAACAGCGGGTGGCGATCGCCCGCGCCCTCGCCACGGGCCCCAAGGTGCTGCTCTGCGACGAGCCGACGTCGGCCGTCGACCCCCGGACCACGGCCTCGGTCCTGCAGTACCTGGCCGACGTCAACGCCGAATTCGGCATCACGATCGTGGTGGTCACCCACGAAATGAACGTCATCAAGGCCATTGCCGACAACGTTGCGGTCATGGAGGAGGGCCGGGTTGTGGAGCAGTTCGATCTCACTGAACTGCAGCGCCCCGGCTTCCACCCGGCGACGTCGATCGGCCGATACCTGATCTCCGATGAAATCCAGCTGGACCGCTCCGGGAAGGGCGCCCACACCACCGCCGCTTCGGAGGGCCTGATCAATGTTTGACCGCATCCTGGAAGTCCTGCCCGAAATCGGCGTCGCCATGGGGCAGACCCTCACCATGCTGCTGGTGGCCATCCCGCTGGCGGTGCTCCTCGGCACACCCCTGGGGGTGCTGCTCTACACCATCGGCCCCAACGGGCTGAAGCACAAGCCGAAGCTGCACCGGGTCCTGGACGGGCTGGTCAACCTGGTCCGCTCGTTCCCGTTCCTGATCCTGCTGATTGCGATCATTCCGGTGACCAGGTTCATCGTCGGTACCACCATCGGCACCGCCGCCGTCATTGTCCCGCTGGCCCTCAACGCCATCCCGTACTTCGCCCGCTTCGTGGAACAGAACCTCAGCCAGCTCGGCGGCGGCGTGGTCGAGGCGGCACGGTCCATGGGAGCCAGCCGGTCCCAGATCGTCCGGGACGTCCTGATTGTGGAGGCGAAGCCCGGGCTCGTCAGCTCCATCACCATCATGACGGTCAGCTTCATCTCCTACTCGGCGATGGCCGGTCTGGTGGGCGGCGGCGGGATCGGCGACTTCGCCATCCGGTACGGCTACTACCGCTACGAGACCCCGCTTATGATCACGGCCATTGTCCTGATGATCCTGCTGGTCACCATCGTTCAGCTGGGCGGCTCCTACCTCGCCCGACGCCTGGACAAGCGCCTCTGACCGTCTCCGGCAACCCGGCCCATCACACCTCCCCCAGCGGAAAGCACCCCATGACTTCAACAGCCAGCACGCGCTTCGACGGACCCCGCCCGCGCCTGCTGCATCAGCGCCTTCGTGATGAACACGTCCAGCCACATCATGGGCGGCCAGTGGCGGCGCCCGGAAGCGCAGCAGCACCGGTTCAACGAACTCCAGCTCTGGATCGACCTGGCCCGCCAGCTCGAAGACGCCAAGTTTGATGCGATCTTCTTCGCCGACGTCGTCGGTCTCTACGGCGACTACGACGGCGGGTGGGCATCGCTGCTGAAAAAGGGCCTGCAGGTGCCGTCCAACGACCCGCTCATCCTGCTGTCGGCGCTCGCTACCGGGACGCAGGACATCGGCCTGGCCGCGACATCGTCCGTGATTCAAAGCCACCCGTTCCAGTTTGCCCGGCAGATGTCCACGCTGGACCACATCAGCAACGGCCGGGTGGGCTGGAACATCGTCACCAGCGTGCTGGAAAACGCGCACCGGAACTTCAACGCCACCGAGCTGACCAAGCACGACGAGCGCTACGACTGGGCGGACGAATATGTCGAGGCCGCCTACAAGCTGTGGGAAGGCTCGTGGGAGGACGGCGCGCTGCTCCGGGACAAGGAAACCGGAGTCCACGCCGACCCGGCGAAAGTCAGCAAGATCTACCACCGCGGACCCCGGTACTCCATCGACGGACCGCACCTCGCGGCGCCTTCCCCGCAGCGCACCCCGGTGCTGTTCCAGGCCGGCAGCTCCGGCCGCGGCCAGCAGTTCTGTGCCGCCAACGCGGAGGCCACCTTCACCCTGGCGCCGAACACGGACGTGGCCGCCAAGTACACGGCGGCGGTCCGTGAACAGGCTGCCGCCGCCGGCCGCCACCCGGACGACGTGAAGTTCCTGCAGGGCATGCACTTCGTGGTCGGCGGGACCGAAGCCGAGGCGGAACGCAAGGCGGTGGAGCTGGAGGACAGCCTGGACATCGAGGCCCTGCTGGCCCACGTGGGCGGCGGATTCGGCGTCGACCTCGGCGGCCTGCCGCTGGACACCCCGCTCGGAGACCTGGAGACCGAAGGCAGCCAGGGCCATCTCACGGCGATCCGCGCCTCCGTCCGCGGCGGCAACCCCACACTCCGCGACATCGCCCTGTACCGCAGCCGGGCCAACCGCGTGGTGGGGACCCCCGAGCAGATTGCCGACCGCCTTGAGGAATGGCAGGACGCCGGGATCGACGGCATCAACATCATCAACCAGACCATCCCGGGCTCGTACACCGATTTCATCGACGGTGTGCTGCCGGAACTGCGGAGCCGCGGGCTCGCCCAGGACAGCTACTCGCCGGGAACCCTGCGCGAGAAGCTCTTCGGCGCAGGGCCGCGCCTCAACGGCCGGCATCCGGCCGCCGCATTCCGCGGAGCCTTCACGGAATTCTCCGCGGCTGCCGAAAACCAGCCCGCCACTGTCACCGCCTAGCGCGAACCACCTCAAAGGATCAAGAACATGCAGCGCAGAAATTTCCTCAAGTACGCCCTCGCCGGCGCCGGCGCAGTCTCCGTTTCGGCATTGACCGGCTGCGGCCTCGTCAACCCCGGGGGTGCCGGCGCCAGCGGCGGCAAGACGATCAAGATCATCGTCACCGAGTCCGCCCCGTACCAGGAGCCCACCAAGCTGGCCCAGAAGCTGCTCGAGGCCAAGGGATGGACCCTGGAGCCCACGTACGTCACGGACATCATCCAGCCCAACCTGGCCGTGGCCAACGGCGAATTCGACGCCAACTTCTTCCAGCACAATGCGTACCTGAAGCAGTTCAACCAGGACAAGGGCCTGGACAACGTGGGACTCTTCTACGTGTACAGCGCGCCCGGCGGCATCTGGTCCGACAAGTACAAGTCGCTGGACGAGCTCCCGGACGGCGCGAAGATCGGCATCCCCGTGGACCCGGCCAACAACGGCCGGGCCCTGTTCATGCTCCGGGACGCGGGGCTGCTGGAGTTGTCCGACGCGACGGTGATCCATACCTCGCAGAAGAACATCACCGCCAACCCGAAGAAGCTGCAGTTCGTGGAGGTGGACCAGCAGTCCCTCGCCAAGACCCTTCCCGACGTCGACGCCGGTTTCCTGATCGCCCGGATGGCCGGGGATGCCGGGCACACCAAGGACGACGCGCTGGCCTTCGAAGCGGACGCGGACCAGGTTCCGTTCCGGATCGTTGTTGCGGGCCGGAAGGACTTCGCCGGCTCGGAGAAGGCCGAAGCCCTGAAAGCCGCGTTCCAGTCCCCGGAGGTCAAGGCCTGGTTCGCCGGCTACCAGAAGGGCATCCTGCCCACTCCCTGGGACCAGGATCCCGCCGCCGACGTCTCGAAGCTCTAGTCCGGCCGACAGGAACTGAGGGAACGTATGTCCTACGCACCAGAGACCACAGCCCCCGCCACGCCGTCGGGCGGACTACCGTCGGCGGAAGCCGCCTACGAGACGCTCGCGGGGCGTTTCCGGCCCGTGTTTGCCCGGATCGCCGAGGGCGCGCTGGCCCGCGAGCAGGACCGCGTCCTGCCCTTCGAGCAGGTCCGCTGGCTGAACGCGGAAGGCTTCGGCCGGCTGCGCGTCCCTGCGGAGCACGGCGGTGACGGCATCGGCTTTGAGCCCTTCTTCCGGCTGCTCATCGAACTCGCCGAGGCGGATTCCTCCGTCGCCCACCTGTACCGCTCGCACTTCGCCTTCGTGGAAACCGTCGGCCTGGAATCCGCCGCATTCCGGAACCTCTGGTACCCCAAGGTGGTCGCCGGGGAGATCTTCGGTAACGCAGCGACGGAGAAGTCCGGAAACGTCATCGGAACCACAGGAACCAAGCTGGTGCGCGACGGCGGGGACTGGCTGCTCAACGGCAGGAAGTATTACACCACCGGCACCATCTTCGCCGAGTGGATTGCCGTCATGGCCAGCACCGAGGGTGTGGAAGGCCGCCAGTACGCGGTGGTCAGCACCACGCAGCCGGGAGTGGAAATCCTCGACGACTGGGACGGGTTCGGCCAGCAGCTGACCGGCACCGGCACCACCATCTTCCGCGACGCCGTCGTTCCGGACGCCCACATCATCAGGCGCTCGGAGTCCACCACGCACGAGCCGGCCTTCTTTCAGCTGGTCCTGCTCGCCGTCCTGGCGGGCATCGGCCGGGCCGCGCTGGCCGATGCCCGGACGCTGGTCCGCGACCGCAAGCGCACGTTCAACACCGGCTCGGGGGAGCTGTTCCGCAGCGACCCCCTGATCCTGCAGCTCGTCGGCCAGCTCTCGGCCAAAGTCTTCGCCGCGGAATCCGTGGTGCTTGCCGCGGCCCGGGAACTCGACGCCGGCGCGGACCCGGACCTGGATCTCAGCCCGGAACAGCGCTACGTCCGCGGCGAAATCGCCGTGGAGAAGGCCCAGCTGCTGGTCCCCGAACTCGTCCAGTCCGCGGCCCAGCAGCTCTTCGACGTGACCGGTGCATCCGCAACCTCGAAGTCCAAGTCGCTGGACCGGCACTGGCGCAACGCCCGGACCGTGGCCACCCATAACCCGGCCGTGTTCAAGGCCCGCACCGTGGGGGACTACGAAGTCAACGGCACCACTCCCGAGGGGCTGCACAGCATCGGCGACGCCCGCACGGCGGGGTAGGCCGCACCAGCCGCACCTCCCGCCCAACTAGCTCGCAGCAGGGGCCGTTCTGGACGTCCAAAACGGCCCCTGCTGCGAGCTAGTTGGGCGGGACGTGTCCTAGGCTGGACGTCATGGACGTTGCCACCCTCCGCGAGATCTGCCTGGGCTTCCCCGGCGCCTTTGAGGACTTTCCGTTCGGCCCGGAAACCTCCGTGTTCAAGGTGCGGGCGGGCATCTCGGGCGGGACACGGCAGGACGCCAAAATGTTCGCGTTGTCCGCCATGGACCCGGCGGACTGGTCCGTGAGCCTCAAATGCGAGCCGGCCCTGGCCGAACAGCTGCGCGCCATCCACCCGGAAATCACCGGCGCCTGGCACATGAACAAAACCCACTGGAACGGTGTCCGGCTGGACGGGGCGCTGCCGGACGACATGATCCGGGACCTGGTGGAGGATTCCTACGACCTGGTGGTGGCATCGTTCAGCCGAAAGCAGCGGGAACAGCTGGGCTGGGCCGGGCTCGCCAGGGGCGAAGGCACATGAGGCGCGATCCCGGCGCCGGCCGCATCGCGCCCGGCCAGCTGAACTATCCGGGCATCGGCTCCACCGAGCACGGCCAGGCCCCGGACGGCTTTCCCTGCCTGGTATCCCGGGCCTACCTCGGCGACGGCCCGGACACTTACCGGAGGGTGGCGCAGGGCATCCTGGCCTGGGAGCTGCAGAAAAGGTCCGGGCTGCGGGTGCGGACCGACTCCGCCGGGGTCGTCCCCGGGGCGCGGGTGGTGAGCGGATTCGGCGTCGGGCCCTTCCGGATCAACGCGCCCTGCGAAGTGGTGTGGGTGCACCGGCCGGCGGCCGGCGACGGGCCGCAGCGGGCCGGCTTCGGGTACGGCACCCTGCCGGGGCATCCGGAGCGCGGCGAGGAGGCGTTTGAGGTGGAGCTCGACGCCGCGGGGCGCGTTTTCCTGAAAATCACCGCCTTCAGCCGGCACTCGAACTGGTTCTACGCGGCCGGCGGTCTCGTGGCACGGGCGGCGCAGCGGCACGTCACTTCCCGCTACATTGAAGGGGCACGTCAACTCGCCGCAGGTGAAAGCTGATCAGGAGAACGTACATGCTGGAACAGAAAACCCTTGACCAACTGTGGAACTTCGAGGACCCCGCCGGATCGGAAGCCCGTTTCCGGGCTGCCGCAACCGATGGAACGTTCGACGCCGACGAACAGGCCGAGCTCGCCACCCAGCTGGGACGGGCCGTGGGACTGCAGGGCCGCTACGAGGAAGCCGATGCCCTGCTGGACGCGATCGACGCCGACGAACCCACCGTGGCCGTGCGGGTGCTGCTGGAACGCGGCCGCCTGCTGAATTCGAGCGGCCACGCCGCGATGGCCGTGCCGCTGTTCGAGCAGGCCGCCGAACTCGCGGACCACCTGAGCGAGGAATTCCTGGCCGTTGATGCGCTGCACATGCTGGCGATCGCGGACAGCGCCCACGCCGAGTCCTGGACACGCAGCGCCCTCGAGTACGCCTCCACGGTTCACGATCCGCGGACCAAACGCTGGATGGTGTCGCTGCACAACAACCTGGGCTGGACCCTGCACGACGCCGGCCGCTTCACCGAAGCACTCGTGGAGTTCCAGCTGGCGGAGCAGTGGGCTGAACGCGTCGGGACACCCCGGCAGCAGGAGTGGGCCCGGGAGGCCATCGCCGAATGCGAGCAATCCCTGACGCGCCGCGGCTGCGTCCGGGACGGCCGACGCGCCGGTTGCCGCTCCCGGTGAAACAATCGACTGACCCGCACACAACGAAAGGCAAAGTCCTGTGATTTTCATTGTCGTTAAGTTCAAGGTCAAGCCGGACTGGTCCGATAAGTGGCTGGGTCTGGTGGAGGACTTCACCCGGGCCACCCGCCAGGAACCCGGCAACCTGTGGTTCGACTGGTCCCGCAGCGTGGAGGATCCCAACGAGTTCGTACTCGTGGAGGCCTTCCAGGACGACGCCGCCGGCGACCACGTCAACAGCGCGCACTTCCAGCAAGCCATGGCCGACATGCCGCAGGCGCTGGCCGAGACGCCGCGGATCATCAGCCGCCAGCTCGACGGCGACGGCTGGGACCGCATGGGCGAGCTGACCATCTGACCCCCATCGATTGCTCCGTAGCGGCCCTTTGAGCCCTCAAAACGGCCTGGGCCCACGCCGGCAGGGTTCCTTGGCCGAGCTTGCGAGGCGAGGGGGCCGGTACGGAGTAATGGATAGGCTTGTGGCATGTGGATCGGATGGATTGAGTTCGACATCCTGCTGGGCGATGTTCACACTCTCAAGGAGAAACGCTCCGTCGTCCGGCCCCTGCTTGCCGAGCTGAAACGGCGCTTCGAGGTGTCCGTGGCCGAGGTCGGGGACCACGAGCAGTACCGGCGCTCACAACTGGGCGCGGGCCTGGTGGCGGCGGACCGCGCGCACCTCGTGGAGGTGCTCACCGCCGTCGAACGCTTCGTGGCGGCCCGGCCCGAGCTCGAACTCCTCAGCGCCCGGCAGCGTGAGCTCCGCAGCGACGACTGACTCTCCTCCCCATCCCCCAACGGTTGCTCTGGAGCCGCCGTTTTGAGGGTTGAAAAGGGCAGGTACGGAGCAACAGATGGAGGTGCGGGGGAGGACACGGCCCGAGCGCTAGTCTGGTGCCATGATGCAGACCATGACGCCGGACGAGTACTTCGAATTCGCCTCCCAACCGCACGATGAAGACACCGCGGCGGAGTTTGCCGCGTGGCCGTCTTTCCCGTTCGCGGGGCCGCTGGCCGCGAAGGCGCTTACCGCCCCGGAGCTGCCGGAACCGCCCCGGCGCGGCGAGAACGGCACGGAGTGCTCGGACTGCACGGGCGGGGCCACGACCCTGTGGCAGAACGGCCGCTGGCGGATCCATCCGCTGTTCCCGACGCTCATGCCGGTGGGGCTCATGCTCAAGCCGGTTGAGCATTACGACGCCGGCGAACTTCCCCACGCGCTGGCGGCCGAACTCGGCGTCCTGATGAACCACCTCACCGCTGCCATCGAGGCGCAGGAATTTGTGGGCCGGGCGCACGTCAACCGCTGGGGCGACGGCGGCGCGCACCTGCACTACTGGTTCCTGGGCCGCCCCGCCGGCCAGCTCCAGATGCGCGGCAGCTTCGGCATCGTGTGGGCCGACCTCGGCCCGGCGCTGCCCCAGCACGTCCTCGATGCAAACCACCGGCTGGTCCTGACGGACTTCGCCGCCCGGGCCGGCGGCGACATCACCGCTTAACCAACGATTGCTCCGCAACTGCCGTTTTGAGGGTTCAAAAGGGCAGTTACGGAGCAACCGATGGAAGGTGGGCCGGGGAGGTCCTAGCCGAAGTACTTCGGCAGGGTGGCCTCGTGGGCTTCGCGGAGCGCGTCGAGGTTCATGGTCTCGACGCCGTTGATCTCCAGCTTGTTGCTGTCGGCATCGACGACGCCGATCCGGACGTGCGCGAAGCCGCGGGCGGTGCACATGTCCTTGAACCGGATTTCCTCCGAGCGGGGGACAGCGACGATCGCGCGGCCCTGGGTCTCGGAGAACAGTGCCGTGAACAGGTCCACGCCGTCGCGGTCCAGGATGTCCTGCAGCGCGATCCGGGCGCCCACGCCGTAGCGCAGGGAGGACTCCACGAGGGCCGCCGCGAGGCCGCCTTCGGAGAGGTCGTGCGCGGAGTCCACCATGCCGTCGCGGGAGGCGTTGATCAGGATTTCGCCCAGCGCGCGTTCCGCGGCGAGGTCAACCTTGGGCGGCAGGCCGCCGAGGTGTCCGCGCAGGTTGGACCATTCCGAACCGTCCAGCTCTGCCGCCGTCGTGCCGAGCAGGTAGATCGCCTGGCCGTCTTCTCGCCAGCCCGACGGCGTGCGGCGGGCGACGTCGTCGAACTTGCCCAGGACAGCCACCACGGGGGAAGGGTGGATGGGGGTGGTCCCGGTCTGGTTGTACAGCGAAACGTTGCCGCCGGTGACCGGGATGCCCAGCACCATGCAGGCGTCGGACAGGCCGCGGATGGCTTCGGCCAGCTGCCACATGACGTCCGGGTCCTCGGGGGAACCGAAGTTCAGGCAGTCACTGACGGCCATCGGCACGGCGCCGGAGGTGGCGACGTTGCGGTAGGCCTCTGCCAGCGCCAGCTGCGCGCCGTGGTACGGGTCGAGGTAGGTGTAGCGGCCGTTGGCGTCGGTGGCGAGTGCCACGCCCAGGCCGGTTTCCTCGTCCACCCGGACCACACCGGCGTCGTCCGGGAACGCCATCGCGGTGTTGCCGCCGACGTAGCGGTCGTACTGCTTGGTGATCCAGGACTTGTCGCACATGTTCGGCGAGGCGATGAGCTCGGTGATGGCGGCGGCCAGCTCCGCGGGGGCGGCGGGGCGGCCGGAGTCCTGCACGGACCCGGTGAAGGCGTCGGCCTGCACGGCGTCCTGCCACTCGGGGCGGGCATACGGGCGGTCGTAGACCGGGCCGTCGTGGGCCACGGTGCGCGGGTCGACGTCGACAATGACTTCGCCTTCCCACGTGATGATGAGGCGGCCGGTGTCGGTCACCTCGCCCAGCCAGGAGTACTCCACGGCCCACTTGTCCATGACCGCTTCAAACGCGGCCATGTTCTCGGGGGTGACCACTGCCATCATGCGTTCCTGCGACTCGGACATCAGGATTTCGCCCGGGGTCAGGGTGGGGTCGCGGAGCAGGACCGAGGTCAGCTCGACCTCCATGCCGCCGTCGCCGTTGGACGCGAGCTCGGACGTGGCGCAGGAAATACCTGCGGCGCCCAGGTCCTGGATGCCCTCAACCAGGGAGCCCTTGAACAGCTCCAGGCAGCACTCGATCAGGACCTTCTCGGCGAAGGGGTCGCCCACCTGGACGGCGGGGCGCTTGGACGGCTTGGTGTTGTCGAAGGACTCCGAGGCCAGCACCGAGGCGCCGCCGATCCCGTCGCCGCCGGTGCGGGCACCGAACAGCACGACTTTGTTGCCCTTGCCGCTGGCGTTGGCGAGGCGGATGTCCTCGTGGCGCATCACGCCGACGGCCAGCGCGTTGACCAGCGGGTTGCCCTGGTAGACGGAGTCGAAGACCATTTCGCCGCCGATGTTCGGCAGGCCCAGCGAGTTGCCGTAGCCGCCGATGCCGGCCACGGCGCCATGCATGACGCGGGCCGTGTCCGGGTGGTCGATGGCGCCGAAGCGCAGCGGATCCATCACCGCTACCGGGCGGGCGCCCATGGAGATGATGTCGCGGACAATCCCGCCGATCCCGGTGGCGGCGCCCTGGTAGGGCTCCACGAACGACGGCGAGTTGTGGGACTCGATCTTGAACGTCACGGCCCAGCCGTCGCCGAGGTTGGTGACACCGGCGTTCTCGCCGATGCCCACGAGCATGTCCTTCTTCATCTCGTCGGTCACCTTTTCGCCAAACTGGCGCAGGTGGTTCTTCGAGGACTTGTAGGAGCAGTGCTCGCTCCACATCACCGAGTACATGGCGAGCTCGGCGCCGGTGGGGCGGCGGCCCAGGACCTTTACGACCTCGTCGAACTCGTTCTGCTTCAGGCCCAGTTCGGCCCACGGGAGCTCGACGTCGGGGGTTTTGGCCGCGTTGTCGACGGTGTCGATGTTGAACTTCTTGGTCTCGGTGGCCGTGCCGGCCGTCCGGCCCGCTGACGTCTCCGTCATTTGTTGTCTCCCACGATCTTGTTCAGTACAGAGGTGAAGAAGCCGAGGCCCTCGGTGCTGGCCCCGATCTCCGGGCCGAAACCGGCTTCCACTGCGTGTTCAGGGTGCGGCATGAGGCCCACGACGTTGCCGGCGGCGTTGGAGATGCCGGCGATGTCGCGGCGGGAGCCGTTCGGGTTGAAGCCGACGTAGCGGAACACAACCCGGCCTTCAGCCTCAAGGGCATCCAGGGTCTTGTCGTCCGCGATGTACTGGCCGTCCTGGTTCTTCAGGGGAACCGTGATTTCCTGGCCGGCGGCGTAGTCGCCCGTCCAGGCCGTGGTGTTGTTCTCCACCCGCAGGACCTGGTCGCGGCACATGAACTTCAAGTGGTCGTTCTTGATCATCGAGCCGGGCAGCAGGTGCGACTCGGTGAGGATCTGGAAGCCGTTGCAGATGCCGAGGACCGGCAGCTTGGCGTCCGAGTTGGCGGCATCGATGACCTTGGCCATGAGCGGCGCGAACCGGGCGATGGCACCGGCCCGCAGGTAGTCGCCGTAGGAGAATCCGCCGGGGATCACGACGGCGTCGACGTCGCCCAGCGTGGTGTCCGCGTGCCAGAGGGCCACCGGGGTGGCGCCGGCAAGACGGACGGCGCGGGCGGCGTCACGGTCATCCAGGGTCCCGGGGAAGGTGACGATGCCGATCCTGGCGCCGGCCAGCCGGGGGTTTGCGGCGACGGCGATTGCCTCGCCGATCAGGGGGAGTTCAGTCATGTCAGGCCTCGACGACCTCGACGTTGACGACGTCCTCGATGACGGGGTTGGACAGCAGCGTCTCCGCGGCGTTCCGGGCCTGGGCCAGGATCTCCTCGGTCACCTCGCCGTCGACCGTCAGTTCAAAACGCTTGCCCTGTCGGACAGAGCTGAAGGCGGTGAAGCCCAGCCGGGGGAGTGCACCCACGATGGCCTTCCCCTGCGGGTCCAGAATCTCGGGCTTGGGCATGACGTCGACGACGATCCGGGGCATCCGGTAACTCCTGTGCGTGAGCGTTGGGTAAGGGCGCAGCGGAGTGGTGCCGTCTCACGCCGGTCAGTGTCGAATGGTGAACATCAGACGGTCCACCGGACAGTGCCAATCGACAGTGTCAATCGACGGTCCAGAACAGACGGGATCGGGCGCTCCGCGAGCTTGCAAGTCCATTCTACCGGCCGCGGAGGCGCGGGCCGCATTCGGGCCTGACTGTGACCGGGCACGGGTGCCGGACCCGCTCCGGGGCCCGGCGGCTATGGTCTCTGTCGGGGCCGGTCAGTAGGATGTGCCCATGGCTGAGAAATCGAAATCCGTGCTGCTGCCCGTCGTCGCTGCCGCCGTGTTTGCGGGGCTGGGCCGGATGGTCCTGCAGAAGATCAAGGCCGACCGCGCGGCCCGGGCAAGCAACGTGGCCGGACCCCTCGATGACAAGACGCGCGCCTGGATCAGCGAAGTGGTCCGGACGCCCCGGCAGTAGCGCGACCGAGCCGATCGCCGCTCCCGGCGGCCGCCCGCAGTAACCACCCCCGCCACGGGGCCGATTCCCGGTCCCGTGGCGTTTCCGTGTCCCGTCAACGGCCCGGTCAATAACCCCGGTACGCGCCCCGGTCAGCCGCCGTCTGTTGAGTTGCATGACAAATTTTGATTTTCCCTTTGTGTTCTATGTCATATCTAGCTCTCAGTCTGTACTGTATGTCTCGGCTGGTATCCGTCGGGGCCGTGTGGGCTCCTTGCTCCCGTGGCTCCGCCAGTCCGCAGCGCCCGGCAGGGACGCCGCGGCCGTTCCATTATGAAAGGTTCCAATCACTCGTGAAATCACCAGGAAAGAGCTTCCTTCGAAGCGGGGGACTCCGGAGGGCCGCGGCACTGACCCTGGGCTTGCCGGTTCTCCTGTCAACGGTTGCCATCGCACCCGCCACACGCGGCTCCCTCACAAGGGACAGCCGTTGCGGGGGTCGCGCAGAAGAACCTGAATCCGAACAGCTACCGGGACGGCCGCTACATTGTGGTCCTGGCGGAGAAGCCGGCCGCCACGTACGACGGCGGCACGGCGGGACTGCCGGCCACCAAACCGGAATCGGGTAAGAAGCTCGATGCCAACAGGGCCGAAGTCAAGCAGTACGAGTCCCACCTCGAGAAGAAGCAGGCCGAGGTCGCCGGGCAGCAGAACGTCCAGATCCAGCGGCAGTTCACGGCCGCGGTCAATGGCTTCAGCGCGAACCTGACGGCGGACCAGGCCATCAAACTGGCCAAGGACCCCGGTGTCCTGGTGGTTGCTCCGGACACGGAAAACGCCCCGGACTACTCCAGCACCGACTTCCTGAAGCTCGGCGGAGCCAACGGCACCTGGCAGACGAAGTTCGGCGGCCAGGAAGCTGCCGGCAAGGGAGTCGTCGTCGGTGTCATCGACACCGGCTACACCCCGTCCAGCGCCTTCTTCGCCGGCGAGCAGGTCAGGCCCCTCGCCGGTGATCCCGTCGTCGGCGTGCCGTACCGCACGACGACGGCAAGATCGCGATGCTCAAGTCCGACGGCGACACCTTTAGTTGGCGAGTGCCAGGACGGGCCAGGACTTCGACGGCATCGGCCTGCAACTCCAAGGTGCTCAGCGCCCACTACTTCGCCGAAGACTTCCTGAAGTCACGTCCCGCCGGGAGGCCGGGCGCCGGAAGAGCTGCTGTCCCCCGTCGACGTTGCCAGCCACGGAACCCACACGGCCAGCACCGCCGCCGGCAACTCCAACGTCGAGACGTTCGTTGACGGCCGCAGCTTCGGCCTGACCAGCGGCATGGCCCCGGCAGCGAAACTCTCCATCTACAAGGTCTGCTGGGAAGACACCGACCCCAACACCGGCGGCTGCTACAGCTCCTCGGCCATGGCCGCTGTCGACCAGGCCATCCACGATGGCGTGGACGTGCTCAACTACTCGATCTCCGGCTCCACCACGACCACCACGGACCCGGTGTCCATGGCGTTCCTGTCAGCGACCTCCGCAGGCATCTTCGTCGCAGCCTCGGCCGGCAACTCCGGCCCGACGGCCGAGCACCGTGAACCATGGCGCCCCGTGGGTCACCACCGTGGCCGCCAGCAGCTTCTCCCAGGAGCTGCAGGGCACCGTCGAGTTCTCCGACGGCACGCAAGTTCCGTGGAGCCAGCATCATGAACCGCGAGGTCGCAAAGGCCGGGGTCGTGCTCGCCGCAACCGCGGCTGCCACCGCCGGCGACGCGAACGCCGCACTGTGCGGACCCGACACCCTGGACCCCGCCAAGGTCGCCGGAAAGGTCGTGGTCTGTGACCGCGGCGTCTTTGACCGTACGGCCAAGAGCGCCGAGGTTGCCCGCGGCGGCGGCGTCGGCATGATCCTGGTGAACCTGAGCAACTCCTCGCTGGACACGGACAAGCACGCCGTCCCGACCGTCCACGTGAACCCGCCGGCCACCGAGACCATCAAGGCCAAGGTCGGCGCCAACCCGGCCATCACCGTGTCCCTGGTCAACAAGGACACCACCGGACCTGGCGCTCGAGGCGCAGCCGCAGATCGCCGGATTCTCCTCCCGCGGACCGCTGCTCGCCACCGGATCGGACCTCCTCAAGCCGGACGTCGCAGCCCCGGGCGTCGCAGTACTGGCCGGCGTTTCGCCGATCGGCACGGGCGGAGACAACTACGGTTTCATGTCCGGAACCTCGATGGCCTCACCGCACGTTGCCGGCTTCGGCGCACTGGTCCTGGGCAAGAACCCCAAATGGTCCCCGGCCGCCGTGAAGTCCGCCATGATGACCACCGCGAGCGACGTCAAACTCGCCAACGGTGCCGAAGGATACGGATGTCCTCGCTACCGGCGCGGGCCAGGTGGACCCTGCCCGCGTGCTGGATCCGGGCCTGGTCTACGACGCCACCACCGATGATTACCTGGCCTTCATCCAGGGCACCGGCAGTGGACCTGGGCATCCCGGGCATCGGCACCACGAAAGCCGCGCGACATGAATGTCCCGTCCTTCTCGCTGGGCAACCTGACCGGCAAGATCGAGGTCACCCGCACCTTGACCGCGCTGACTCCGGGTGTCTACCGGGTCAAGACCAACGTTCCGGGCGTGAAGGTCACCGTGACCCCGAGCGTCCTGAACTTCAGTGCAGCCGGCGAGAAGAAGACCTTCAAGGTCTCCTTCGAGAACCAGAGCGCAGCGCTCGGCAAGTTCGCCACGGGCTCACTCACCTGGCAGGGCGCCAACAAGAACGTCGCCTCGCCGATCGCCGTCCGTCCGCAGTCGGTCGGTCGCGGCCAAGGACGTCGCCTTCACCTCAGAAGGCGGCACGGGTTCCGGTGCCATCAGCGTGGTCTCCGGAACCAGCGCGCCCGGTCAACATGACCCTGGACGGCCTGTCCAAGGCGGATTCCTCCGCCGTCGAGCTGGTCCCGGGCCCGTTCACGGGCGCCACGGACGCCTCGAACTTCGTCAAGACCGTCCAGGTTCCTGCCGGAAGCCCGCTGGCGAAGTTCTCGGTCTTCTCCTCGGACCCGAACGCCGACTTCGACATGTGGGTGGAGACCCCCACCGGTGTGCTGACCGTCGCGACGTCGTCGGCCAGTGAATCTGCCTCCGTCCCCAACCCGGCGCCGGGCACCTACACGATCTACGCGAACCTCTACGCCAGCCCCAACGGCCAGTCCACCAAGGCAAGCGTGGACGCGTCCGTGCTGGTTCCCAGCGTGGGCAACGCAAGCCTCAACCCGAACCCGCTGCGGCTCGCCAACGGCAAGACCGGTGCGGTGACGCTGAACTGGAAGAACCTGGCGGCCGGTTCCTACATCGGCCGGGTGACGTTCGCCGGCGCCAGCGACCCGACGTTCGTCAGCGTCCTGGTGACCCCGGCCGGCACCGTAGTGGTGCCGCCGACCTCCGAGGACCCGGACTGCAACGACGGTCCCGGTGAAAGCGGCGACGGCGGCAACCACGACGGCAAGGACAAGAAGGACAAGAAGGACAAGGGCAAGAAGGTGAAGAAGGAGAAGGGCAAGATCCAGAACCAGCGATCTGAACCGCGCCCCGAACAACTCCATCTAGGACGGAGTCCGAGCACCACGAGACGGCAATGGCCGGCGGCTTCCACCGCCGGCCATTGCCGTTTCCGGCGCGTCCCGCCGGGAAGGCGGGCACCGCATCGCTGCCCTAGCAGCCGGGCGCCGGGTCAGATGGCGCCGGCGACGCCGCCGAGCAGCGGCGCCATCGCGCGCCAGCGGGCGATTTCGCAGCCGTCGGTGCGGCTGAACTCGCTGTGCACTTCGCGGCCCAGGAACCAGCCTGTCACCACGGCCACCTGCGGGCCGCCGTACTGCTGCGTGCACATCTTCGGGGGCCCCGGCTTGGGGAAGAAGATCTCCTCCCCGAGCCGCTCCACGGCTTCGAGGGCGGCGGCCGGATCCGGCAGGGTGGACCCGGCCGTCGCGGCGCCGCCGCTGGCCTCCAGCCGGAAGCTGTACTCCGGACCTCCCGGGAGCCTCGGTCAGGCGGATGGTGAGCTCGACGTCGTGCCGATCGGGCACGTCCTGGGGATCGGTCATTGTGGTCCTTCCGGGCTGCTGCTGGTGGTGAGTGCGTGGAGCGGTTGCGCAAGGGCCTGCAGCAGCCGTTGGCGCAGTTCCTGCGACTCGGCGGCGAAGGACCGCTGGTGTTCCACGTACTCGGCCTTGCCTTCGGGCGTCTCGATCCGGATGGGCGGATAGCCCCACTCGTCCAGGTCGTAGGGTGAGGCCTGCATGTCCATCGCCCGGATCCGCCAGGACAGTTCGAAGCAGTCCATCACGAGCCCGCTGGGGAGCAGGGGGGCCAGCTTGTAGGCCCACTTGTAGAGGTCCATGTTGGCGTGCAGGCAGCCGGGTTGTTCCATGGTCCGCTGGTTCTCGCGGCTCGGCTCGAGGCTGTTCAACCGCACGGCGTCCGGGGTGTAGAAGCGGAAGGCATCGAAGTGGCTGCAGCGGATCCGGTTGTCCTCCACCACTTTGTCGGTGCGCTCCGGTCCCAGCCGCAGCCGGAGGTACTCGTGGCGCAGCTCGAATTTGTCCTGCCGGTACACCATGGCCCACTCGTGCAGGCCGAAGCAGCCGTACTGCGCGGGCCGCGCGGCCGTGCCGGCCAAGATGATGCCGGCGAACTCCAGCGCGTCCCGGCGTTCCCGCAGGAAGGACCCGACGTCGGCCGTGACGGCGGTGCTGCCCGCCGGCAGCCCGGCGGCGGCGAGTTCGCCGTCGTCGGCGGCCCGGTAGTACTTCCAGCCGGCCCGCCCGGCGGCCTCGGGGCCGGAGAGCACGACGCCGGCGCCCGGGTGCCAGCGCAGCAGCTGGCCGGGTTTCTGGGTGTAGTAGGTGAAGAGGAAGTCCTCCACCGGGTGCTTCCTGCCGGCGGAGCGCCGCTCGAGGTAGGGATCGGAGTAGCGCCGGACACGCTGCTGGTGGGCGGCCTGGCGCGGCAGCCAGTCTTCCTGCGGGAGGTGCAGCAGCTTAGCTGCGCCCCGGCGGTCGAGCCCAGGACGTCTTTGGCGGCATTCCACGCGGCGATCTCGCAGCCGTCCTTCAGGCTGAAGTTCACTTGCACGGGCTGGCCGTCCACGACTCCGGAGACCGTGGCCTTCTGCGGGCCGCCGTACTGCTGGGTGCAGGCCGTGTCTCTTGGCCTTCGGGGCCGGGCTCAGGATGGCCGCGTTTTCCTTCAGCGCCGTGCACGCGGTGGAGGCGTTCGGGTGCTGGCTTTCGGCCGCGGGGACGCCGTCCTGGCACACGAGCGTGAAGTTGGCCGGCGCTGCGGCGTCGGACGGTATGACGGTGATGGCGAGTTCGGCGTTGCCCTGGCCGGGGCCGGGCGTCAATGGCGCTGCGGACGGCGAGGGCGCCGGGGACGTCGTCTCGGCGTCCGGGGAAGGGGTGCCCCGGTGAGGCCGAAGGGCTGGCGTCTGCGCTGGATCGGGGCGGTGGCGGAGGGGGAAGGCCCAGGACCCGCCGCCCGGAGTGCAGGCGGCCAATCCAGCTGCGGCCAACAGGACGAGCGCCGCGCGGCTCATGTGCTTGAACATCAGCAGTCCTCCTCTGTTACGCACAGTCTACCGCTGGGGCGCACCTTCGGCGGAGGCCCTGGTGGCGGCGATCAGTTCCATCATGGAGGCGTGGAGCTGGCCGACCTGCTCCCGGGTCAGGCCCAGCCGGGCCATCATGGTGCCCGGGACCTCGGTGGCCTGCTGCCGCAGTGCGGTGCCGCGGGGGGTGAGCCGGACCTCGAGCATGCGTTCGTTGCCCGGGATCCGCTGCCGGGTGATGAAGCCCGCGTCCTCGAGGCGGCGCAGCAGCGGCGAAATCGTGGCGGGCTCCTGGGCGAGGGCGTCGCTGATGTCCCGGACGGAGCGCGGGACTGGACTTCCCAGAGGCACAGCATCACGAGGTACTGGGGGTGGGTCAGGCCGAGTTTGTCCAGCACCGGTTTGTAGGCGCCCACCACGCTGCGCGAGGCCACGGTAAGGGCGAAGCAGAGCTGTTGCTCCAGCAGGAGGTCATCGGTTGCCGGATCCGCGACGCCCGCGCTTGCACGGGTGTCCTCGCTCAGGTCTGGTCATGGGGGCGCCTCCGTCGAATAGTTAGTGGCCTAATGATTAGCGTACACTGATGAGAGTGTTTCGTTCTGAGGAGTGGATGACAATGGCCAAGGAAAACCCGGCCCAGAGGTTCATGCGCGCGACCGGAAAACTGCGGGCGATTTTTGGTCCGGCCAACCGGAGTGCGCTCGGGCACGAGATGACCGAGCAGAACCGGCAGCTGCTGGCCCAGCGCCAGGCCGAAACCCAGCAATGGGAAACCCTCCGCCGGCCGGACGGCAGCACCTACGTCGTCCCGCGGAACCCGGACGACAAGTCGCTGCGCTAGCCGCTTCCCAGGATCTTCCGGAGTCTTCGGGAGGCTCTGCCGGGCTATCTGCCGGGCAGCCCGGCGTCGACCCTGTTGAGGTTCCGCTGCATGATGAGGGCACCCCCCGTCAGGGTGGCGAAAGCGACGGCCGGCATCCATGCCGTGACGTGCGCCAGCAGCAGCGTCAGGGCGCCTGCCAGCCACAGGAGCCAAGCCAGCCGCGTCATCACCGGGGCCATCCGTACATGCATCTGAAGCCAGTTTTCGTCGGGGGCAAGGGACTTCGCGGTCCGGAAGCCGATTGACGGGCTCCGGCGGAGTTCGCGCCGGGCACCCGCTCCGGCTATCCGTTTGAAGACAGCTCCCACGGCGATGCAGCCGGCGCCCAGAACGTAGCCGAGCCAGTCCATGACCGATTCTCCTCTCCGATGGCGCTGGGGCCCGCGCCGGAATCTCGAGCCTAACGTCCTGGTGGACCAGGCTGATCAGTTCCGCAACATTTCCAGAGTATTAGGGTCGGATGGTGGGACAACGCTTCAACGACGCAGGGGGACTGATGCAGAAGGCGCCAACAGAACGATATGGCACGCGGCTGGCCGGCTGGATGGGGATCTTCGTTTCGACGACGATCGGCGGCCCCGCTGCCTACCGGCTCTCGGACCGGGGATTCAGCTGGCCGGATGCGCTGGTGCTGGCTGCGGGTTCGCTCTTGCTGGTCTTTTGGGCGGTCAGGCTGGTGCTGCTGGAACGCTTGCTCCGGGGCCCGGCCAGCCGAAGCGACCAGCCGTGAACCCGCGCCGGCTGCCGGGTCCGCCGGCTGCTTCGGGGCGGCGCCTTGGGCTGGCGCCTTGGGGCCGTGCCCGCCCATGCCTTTCCCCGCCGTCGGGCGTAAAATAGGGACACTGGCACCGGCTGTGAGCCACCGCCGTTCCGATTGACCCGGACGCCGGAGAGGGGGTGGGAATTATGGCAATTGCACTGGGCGCTCTCAAGCAGCACCTGCATCCGTCGTCGTGGGCTCGTTTCCTTTTCGGCCCCGCCTCACGGGGTGATTACTCCGCACCGGTGGTCCATGCGCACGATGACTTCGAACAGGCCTCTGAAGTGGACCTGGCCGGATTCGAAGTGGAGACGGACGCGCACGGGCACCGCTACGCGGTCCTCGGGAAGACCTCCCGAAAGAAAAGATCTGAGACCCGCCCCGGCGGGGACGACAAAGGGAGCGGCAGGTGCCGCTCCCTTTGCTGTCAGCCGGGTAGGCCGAACCGTGTGCCGTGTGCCGTGTGCCGTGTGCCGGGTGCCGTGTGCCGGTCTGCCGGTCAGCGGCCGGTGCCGCCGTAGACGGTTGCCTCGTCCTCGGTGTCGAGGTCGAACGCCTTGTGGATGGCGCGCACGGCGTCATCCAGGAGGTCCGCGTGGGTCACGACGGAGATGCGGATCTCCGAGGTGGAGATCATGTTGATGTTGATGCCGGCCGCCGAGAGCGCCGCGAAGAACCGGGCTGAGACGCCCGGGTGGGAGCGCATGCCGGCGCCGATCAGGGACAGCTTGCCGATTTTCTCGTTGTATTCGATGCTCTCGAAGCCGATCTCGGCCTGCGCGGCGCGGAGGGCGTCGAGGGCGTCGGCGCCCTCGACGATCGGCAGCGTGAAGGAGATGTCCGTCCGGCCGGTGCCGTGCGTGGAGACGTTCTGCACGATCATGTCGATGTTCGAGTGCGCATCGGCGATGACCTGGAAGATCGCCGCAGCCTTGCCGGGGATGTCCGGAACCCCGACGACCGTGACCTTCGCTTCGGAACGGTCGTGTGCAACACCGGAGATGATTGGCTGCTCCAAGGCAACTCCCTTTTGGGTCGTGATCTTGTCGTCGGCGCCGGGCAGGACCCAGGTGCCTTCGTTCTGGCTGAATGAGGAACGGACGTGCAGCGGAACACCGAAGCGCCGGGCATATTCGACGCAGCGCAGGTGCAGGATCTTGGCTCCGGAGGCGGCCAGTTCCAGCATTTCCTCGCTGGAGATCCGGTCGATCTTCCGGGCGGACGCCACGACGCGCGGATCGGCCGTGTAGATGCCGTCGACGTCGGTGAAGATCTCGCAGACGTCGGCGTCGAGGGCGGCGGCGAGGGCCACCGCCGTCGTGTCCGAACCGCCGCGGCCCAGCGTGGTGATTTCGTTGGTGGTGCGGCTCATGCCCTGGAAACCGGCGACGATGGCGATGTGCCCCTTGTCCAGGGCGGTGCGGATGCGGTGCGGGTCGACGTCGATGATCCGTGCCTTGCCGTGGATGCCGTCGGTGATCATGCCGGCCTGCGAGCCGGTGAAGGACTGGGCGGAGGCGCCGAACTTGTTGATGGCCATCGCCAGCAGGGCCATCGAGATGCGTTCGCCGGCGGAGAGGAGCATGTCCATCTCCCGGGCGGGGGCGGAGTCGGTGACCTGGGCGGCGAGGTCCAGGAGCTCGTCGGTGGTGTCGCCCATGGCGGAGACCACCACCACAACTTCGTCGCCGGCGTTGTGGGCATCCACGACCCGCCGGGCCACGCGCTTGATGCCGGCCGCGTCCGCCACCGAGGAACCGCCGAACTTCTTCACCACAAGGTGCTTGGTGACGGCGGCCGCGACGGGCAGCTCCTGCGGCTGCGGTCCGGGCTGGACTTCGGTAGTGGGCAAACTCATGCGCGCACCCTCACTGGATCATCGGGGTTGTGGGCCAAACAGCCAAATGGCGCGACCACGTAACTTCTAGGCCCAGTTTATCGCCGCCGCCCCTCCGGCGTGGAATTGTGACCGCATCCCAGACACCCCCGGTTTGGGACATGCCCTCCGCTGCACGCCAGGACTGGACATGTCCTCCTGCCACTCGGGGACATGTCCTCCGCGCGGCGCCAGGAATGAGCATGTTGGCACTATGTCCATCCCTGGGCACCGGGACTGGGCATGTCCTCCGGTGGGTGCGAAACACATCAGGTCGGAATCGCGACGGCGATGGCGACCCGGGCCCGTGCCCGGGCGTGTCAACATGCGGGGGACTGCCTGGCCTACTTCCGGTCCAGCCGGTCCAGCCGGTACCGCCAGGACGGCAGACCCTTGCCGGCCGTATCCTGTGCAGCGGTGAAATAGCGGTCCTGCCGGAAACCGAGTCCTTCCAACAGCCGCCGCGAGGGAAGGTTGGGTTCATAGACGCCGGCGACAACTGTCTGGGCGGCGTGCTCGGAGAACAGCCACTGGACCAGGCCGTGCGCCGCTTCCCGGCCCAGGCCCTGGCCGTGCTGGTCGGGGTGCAGGAGGTAGCCGAGGCTGGCCCAGCCGGCGGGCAGCCTGCCGGGCGCCGGCGGCGCAGCCGTGTTCCAGGTCCGGCCATCACCGATCACCTCGCCGGTGGCCCTGAGCTCGATGGCCCAGCCGAAGTTGAACCAGTCCGCACAGGACGTTTCGGCGTCGGCGACCAGTTGGCGGACCCTGCCCCTGTTTTCCTCGGGTCCCAGCGGTTCGTGCGAGAGGTACCGGGTTGCCGCGGGATGGCCACGAAACCGCAGAACAGCCTCAGCATCGTCGTTGGTCAGCGGCCGCAGCAGCAGGCGTTCGGTACTGATCGGGGCTGGTCGGGTCACGGCGGGCCGGCGTCCGGTCAGCTCAGTGCGTTGCGGCGGCCCTCAAAGGCCCGGCCGAGGGTGACTTCATCGGCGTATTCGAGGTCCCCGCCGACCGGAAGGCCCGAGGCCAGGCGGGTGACGGCGATGCCGATCGACTTGAGCATCCGGGCCAGATACGTGGCCGTGGCCTCGCCCTCGAGGTTGGGGTCGGTGGCGATGATGATTTCCTGGATGGCGCCGTCGTTGAGCCGGGTGAGCAGCTCGCGGATCCGGAGCTGCTCGGGGCCGACGCCGGCGATCGGGTTGATCGCGCCGCCGAGCACGTGGTACCTGCCCCGGAACGACCGGGTGCGTTCCACGGCGAGGACGTCTTTGGATTCTTCGACGACGCAGATGATCGAGGGGTCACGGCGCGGGTCGCGGCAGATGTTGCAGAGTTCCTGCTCGGTGACGTTGCCGCAGACCGTGCAGAACTTGACCTTTTCCTTGACGGTCGTGATGGCGTCGACGAGCCGTTTCATGTCCTGCGGGTCGGCCTCGAGGATGTGGAAGGCCAGCCGCTGGGCGGACTTGGGCCCGACTCCGGGAAGGCGTCCGAGCTCGTCGATCAGCTCTTGAACTGCACCTTCGTACACAATGTCCTCGTTCGTTGGGGGTGGGGGCGGGCCGAGGGCCCGGCGGGGCGGCTAGAAGCGGGGCGGCAGCGGACTTCCGTCCAGGGACCGCTCTTCCACGAGTTTGCCGCCCAGGATGCGCTCGACGGCGGCGCGGCCGAAGACGCCGGATTCCTCGATGGTCTCGTCGTCCGCGCTCGGGATGTCCTGGACGTACGTGGCGGTGGCAGCCGCGGCACGGGCCGGAGCCTTGGCGCGTCCGGCCTCCGCTTCCGGGCTGTTGGACAGCCGCTGGTACAGACTCTGCCGGGAAGCGGCGCTCTCGGCTGCAGGTGCGGGATCAGCGACGCGGGCCGGCGGCGTTGCTGCCAACGGTGAGGACGGTGCCGTCATCGGGGCAATGGCTGCTGCCGTGATTGCCGCGCTGTCGGCGGGGGCGGCGCCGGCAGGCACCAGTTGCGGTGCACCCCAGCCGCCGGGAGAGCTGTCCGCAGCCGGAGCGGCAGCAGACATCGCACCGACATATTCCGGGATCTGGGCTGCCGCGGGCTCGTAGTGCGGCGGTTCCGGTTCCGGCTCGGGCGGGGTTTCGGGCGGCAGCGCCTCGGCCTCCGTGCTGTACCCGCCGACGTTCGATTCCGTGCCTATTGCCCAGACACCCGGGGCCTGTTCGACGGCGCGTGCCCAGGGGTCGTCGGCAGCCTCCGGGGCCGGTTGGGCCGGCTTTCCGGACGCTGCTGCGGGGGCGGCGCTGCGGGCGCCGGACGGAGCTGCGGCTTTTTTGCGTGCCGGAGCCGGTGTGGCGGCGGCCGATGGTCGGGGTGTCGCGGCCTCCGGGGGCGCGGACGGATCCCAGTCCATGGGCGGTTCCTCGTCCAGCGGGGGTGCGTCCTCGTCCCGGGGCGGACCCCAGTCATCATCGGAGTAGGCGTAGGAGCCCGCGGGCTCAACCGGCGCGGCAGGCTCGGCCGCAGCGGGCTCCGGTGCGGCTGGGCTCCGGCGCGGCGGGCGGGCTGCGGCCACGGCGTGCGGTGCCGGCGTTTCCGCTCCGGCCGACGGTTCCGGCCGCGGTTCCGGCCGGTCCGCGGGCGTTGCGGCAGGTGGCCCTGCCGGTTCGGGCGGGGAAGGCGCGGGGGCCTTTGCGGGCTCCTCGGCCTTGGCGGGCTGCTGCGCGGTCGCCGGGGACTGCGGTGTCAGGCCCCAGGCCGCGTCGGCGGACGTTGCCGGAACATCCGGGCTAGCGGGTGCTTTTGGGTCTGGCTCAGAGCTCGCTGAGCTGTTGCTGCCGGCCGCCACCGCGGTGATGTGGCAGTCGATGCCGATCGTCTTGTGGATCGCCTGGCGCAGGTTCTCGGCGTGATCCGCCCGGCCGAAGGCGCCGGCCAGGCCGGAGGTGGTGAACGCGAGGGTCAGGACCTGGCCCTCGAAGTGGCCGACCTGGGCGTTGGGCTCAACCAGGGCCCAGGTGCTGCGCTTGATTTTGGTCAGCGTCTGCAGGATCTCGGGCCACGCGCGGCGGAGGACCTCGACGTCGGCCCCGGTTGCGGCGGCCGGCGGGGCAGCCGGAGCGGCCGCGGACGCAGGCGCCGCAGCGGGCGATGCGACGGCATCGGGCTGGGGCTGTGCGGGGGCAGCCTGAGCCGGGGCCGGCTGCTGCGCCGGGCTGGACGGGGCGGGCTGCGCGGGAGCTGCGGCCGCCGGAGCCGGGCCCGATGCTGTCCGGGCGGGGGCGTCGTCGACGGGCCAGTCGCTGGTGCTGACGCGCGGGGCGGTGAGCGGCTCGCGGGCCGGTTCGAGGTCCCGGGCGGCCGGCGCGGAAGGAGCCGCTGCTGCGGGCTCGGGCCGGCTGGCCGGCGGGGCGGCCTGGACCGCGGGCGCCACAGGTGCAGCCGCGGGGGAGGGCGCCTGGGCGGCCGGTGCCGTCGGCGCGGCGGCGGGAGTTCCGACGTCGTTCCCGGCGTAGTTCAGGCGGCGCTCGACCCGGTCGATCCGGGCGGCGATGCCGCGTTCGCTCTGTTCCGAGGAGGGCAGCAGGATCCGGGCGCACAGCAGTTCGAGGTGGAGCCGCGGCGAGGTGGCGCCGGTCATCTCTGTCAGGGCGGTGTTCGTGACGTCGGCCGCGCGGGAGAGCTCGGCCGCACCGAGGTTGTGGGCCTGGTTCTGCATCCGGGCGATCTGGTCCGCGGGCATGCCGCGGAGGATCGACTGGGCGCTTTCCGGCATGGCCTGGACGATGATGAGGTCCCGGAAGCGCTCGAGCAGGTCCTCGACAAAACGGCGGGGGTCGTGGCCGGTCTGGATGACCCGGTCCACGGCACGGAAGACAGTGGCGGCGTCGGACGCGGCCACGGCCTCGACAACATCGTCCAGCAGCGAAGCGTGGGTGTAGCCGAGGAGCGCGACCGCGAGTTCGTAGTCGAGCCCGGACGGTCCGGCGCCTGCCATGAGCTGGTCCAGCACCGAGAGCGAGTCGCGGACCGATCCGCCGCCGGCGCGGATGACGAGCGAGAGCACGCCGGGGGCCACCGGGACGTTCTCCTGCGTGCAGAGCAGTTCGAGGTACGCCATAAGGGGCTCCGGCGGCACGAGCCGGAAGGGGTAGTGGTGCGTGCGGGAGCGGATGGTGCCGATGACCTTGTCCGGCTCCGTCGTGGCGAAGATGAACTTGATGTGTTCCGGCGGCTCTTCGACGATCTTGAGCAGGGCGTTGAACCCGGCCGACGTGACCATGTGGGCCTCGTCGATGATGAAGATTTTGTAGCGGTCGCGGACCGGGGCGTAGGTGGCCCGCTCGCGCAGGTCACGGGCGTCGTCGACACCACCGTGGCTGGCGGCGTCGATCTCGATGACATCGAGGGATCCGGAGCCGCCGCGGGCCAGTTCGACACAGCTGGGGCAGACGCCGCAGGGGGTGTCCGTGGGGCCTTCGGCGCAGTTGAGGCAGCGGGCCAGAATGCGGGCGGAAGTGGTTTTTCCGCAGCCGCGGGGGCCCGAGAAAAGGTAGGCGTGGTTCACGCGGTTCTTGCGCAGGGCCGTCATCAGCGGCTCGGTGACATGTTCCTGCCCGATAACGTCCGCGAACGAATCGGGGCGGTATCTACGGTAAAGAGCGGTAGTAACAGTCACAGCTAAACCCTACCAATCGGCACAGACATAAAAGACCCCTCATGCACCCGCCAGAGCCCATTTACCCTTGCTACCTTCCGGTCCTGGGGGAGTTCAACAGGATGACGCCACATGAGGGGCCGTCAGCAAGTTTACCCGACGTTTGTGTGTGCCCCGAATCGGGCCGCATCGCGCTGCCTGCCGCCGGGGGACATGCCCATTCTTTGTGGGCTGGAGTGGGCATAACGGGCCTATGTCCAGTCCCTCGCGGCGCAGGATGGGGCATGTCCTTTGTGGGGGTGGGCGGTCCCGGGGCGGGTGCGCCACTGTGGAGATGCCCAATGTTTGGCCGGGCAGTGGGCATAACGGGACTATGTCCAGCCCTCGGGCGGGCTGCGGGGCATGCGCTCTAGCGGCGGTTGGACCGCGGGGGGACATGCCCATTTTTCGTGGGCTGGGGTGGGCATAACGGGCCTATGTCCATCCCTCGCAGGCCGGCAGTGGGGCATGTCCCGGCGGGGAGGGGCGCGAGGGCCAATTGGGCGATGCTGGGATGTTCAGGTATTCTAGTATCTGCTTTTGATTCAGAAGCTACTGGAGAATTCGCCTAGCGGCCTATGGCGCACGCCTGGAACGCGTGTTGGGTTAACGCCCTCGGGGGTTCAAATCCCCCATTCTCCGCGGTTGGCCCCGGTCCCTAGGACCGGGGCCTTTTTGCGCCCTTTTCGCGCCCCCTTTGTGCCGTGCCCAAGCCAAGCCCCCAGGCCCCAGCACCGAAACGCCCGCGCCAGCACCCACACCCAACACCCGTGATCAGGCCGGGTAGCCCAGCCTCTGCAGCCGGTCGCGGGCAGCCTGCTCGCTCGGGCCCACCTTGCCCAGTGCAAGCTGTACGACAGCCAGCGTCATCCGGGTGGCGAGCTTCACCGGCAGCGGGATGGGTCCCAGCCGGGCGGTCCGGAGGCCCAGCATTTCCCGGTACTTGGGTTCGAGGCTGGTCACCGCGGCGGCGAACAGCACGCGGTAGCCCGGCCGGAGGACCGGGTGGAGGGGCGGATCGCGGATGAACGCAACAGTCTCGGCGACCCGCTCATCGCAGCGGAGCTCGCCGTGGAGGTACCAGTGGTCCAGCTGCCGGCGCATTTCCGCCTCGGTGAGCGGCGGAGTGTCCACTCCCATCAGCTGGCCCGCCTGCGCCCACTCTCGGACGTAGGCGTCCGGTCCTCCCGGGATGGGCCTGCCCCACAGCTTGTGGGCGGAGAGAAAGGCATCCGTGAAGGCAATGTGGACCCAGCGGAGCAGCTCGGGATCGTTCGCCGCGTAATGACGGGCGACGCCGTGGCCGTCCACGTAGCTTCCGCGCACCGATTCGTGCAGCCGCAACACCCACTCCGATGCCGAGCGGGCAGCGTCCGTCGAGCCGTAGGACACCGTAAATATCCAGCGGATGGTTCCGGCCAGCCGGCCCAACGGGTCCTCGCGGAAGCGTGAGTGGTCATGGACTCCCGCCAGCGCACCGGGGTGGAGTGCCTGCATCAGCAGTGCCCGGATGCCGGCCACGATGGTGGGCATGTCCCCGTGCACGGCCCAAACGGCCGAGCCGGGCAGGTGATAGCCGGCGTCGTCTCCGGCCGCGAGCGTTGGCACCCAGGCGGGCACCTCGTCACGGGTGCCGGTGAAGGTCTGTTTGAGCTCGGACTGCCACTCCCTGAGGACATTGCGCATGGTCAATTCTCGCTCACTGACCGCTGCTGCACCCATTCTTTTCCCGAGGCCGCGCCCGGCATCGCGGGCTCCCTCAGGGCTACTCCGTCCTTACCCGGCGCCGCGGCGGGCAGTACCCGCTTTTGCGCCGGGAACTACTGGGGCGGCACACGGCAACTACTGGGGTATGGAATTGGACCGCAAGAGAGTGGCTATTACGGTTCCCAGACTCAGCGGTCTGTGGTCCCATAAGGGGGTGAGTCCGCTCCGAATGGGGTCTGGCGGACATGATGCAGGAGTCACAGCGTGGGAACACACCGGGGAAACCCACCAAACGAGCGGCCGATCAAGGCACGGACCATTGCCGTGCGCTGCCTTTCCGGGAGCTTTTGTTTGTCCCTGGCGGTCCTGACTTTCGGTGTGCAGGGGCTGGCGGGCAGTGCGTCCAACCTTGGACCCGTTGCGGCGGCAGTGACCGGAGTGGTCGAGCCCGTCACCCTGGACGCCATTCTTCCGGCCGCCCCGGCCGTGGCCAGCGTCACGGCAGATGCCCCCGTCTCCTTCACCGCTGACGCCCTGGCACTCGTCGGCTTCAGCCGGTCCATGGTGGAAACGAGCTCCGAGCTCGGCGGAAGCGGGGAACTCAACGTTGCCGCAGCCGGCCTGAAGCGCCCGGAGCCGGGTTCACTCATGTCACCGCTTGAAGCACTTCACGAGTCCTCTCCCTACGGTCTGCGCACCAGCCCGCTGACCGGCACCGCAGGAGAGTTCCACTGGGGCCAGGACTATGCGGCGCCCTGCGGCACCCGGGTCTATTCGGCCGACGCCGGCGTGGTGCGTGCTGTCGGCTGGCATCCGTGGGGCGGCGGGAACCGTGTGGAAATCGACCACGGCAACGGGCTCATCACCACGTACAACCACCTTGAAGCCATAGCCGTCAAGAAGGGGGACTCGGTGCGGGTCGGCGAAGTCATTGCCCGGGTCGGGACCACAGGTTCCTCGACGGGCTGCCACCTTCACTTCGAGACGATCCTGAACGGCCACCACACCGATCCGCACGGCTGGAGCCTGGTTCCGACCACGCAGGTGGACCCGCTCGGCACCATCGACATGACCAGCTACGAGCCGGAGGCCGGCAGGACCTCAAACGCCAGCATCGGCTGGGCCATCCCGGTGCAGGAGGACCGCGCCCATGAAGTGACCGGCGGCATTCAGGAAAACCCGGTTCCTCCCGCCGCGGGCATCCCCAGCACCGGGTCTACGCCGAGCCCGACGACGCCGGCCGTGCCCGCCACTCCCGCGCCTGGCACGCCCACGACGCCCGCGCCGGGTATCCCGACCATTCCGGCGACTCCGGCTCCGGCCACCCCGACCATCCCGACGGTTCCGGCCACGCCGACGCCGACGACGCCCACCACTCCCGCGCCGGCTACGCCTACGCCGACACCGCCGGCAACGAGCACGACGCCGACCACACCGGCCCCGGCCACGCCGACCACTCCGGCTCCAGCGCCGCCCAGCCTCCCTGTGAGCCCGAGTCCGGCCCCGCCACCTGCCCAGACCACCGTCCCGGCCCCAGTGACGAGCCCGGCCCCGCCGCCGCCCAGCGTCTCCGTCGCGCCGGTCATCCCGGTCGCCCCGACAGCGCCGCCCGCGTCCGTCGCGCCCAGCCCCACAGTGACGCAGTCGAAGAAATCCCCGGCTGTGACGACGTCGGCCCCGGCACCCGCGCCCGGAACCACAACGGCGTCCGCAGCCGCTTCGGAGGCCAAGGCGACGTCAACGCCCACCAAGACTTCCAAGCGCTAGCTGTACTCGGCCAGGACGTTGGTTACATGTTGAAAGGGTGAAGACCTCTTAGGTTGGTGGTTACCACACACACCTAACGACTAAGAGGTCTTCATGGTCCACCGTAATGCCCGACTGACTCCTGCCGGTAGAAGCATCCTTGTCCAGCGTGTTCTGGACGGCCGCCCAGTGGCCCACGTGGCGAAGGAAATGGGTGTTTCCCGCGCCTGCGCCCACCGGTGGCTCAAGCGCTATGTCGAACGTGGCTGGGCCGGGATGGAGGACCGATCCTCACACCCACATTCGTGCCCGCACGCCACCCCCGAGGCGAAGATCGACGAGGTCCTCGCTGCGCGTAAGAAGCACCGCGAGGGCCCGGTCGAGCTGGCCGAACGCTGCAAGGTCCCGGCCCGCACGGTCTCGCGGATCATCGCCAGGGCCGGGCTGCCCCGGTTGTGGGAACTGGACCCGATAAGCGGCGAACGCATCCGGGCCGGCCGGGCCACCGACCACCGTTACGAACGCGACACCGCCGGAGAGCTGATGCATATCGACGTCAAGAAACTCGGCGGCATAGCGCACGGCGGCGGCTGGCGGGTCCACGGCCGCAGCGAAGCCGTCAGAGGCCGCGGCATCGGGTACGACTACGTCCACGTCGCCGTGGATGACCACTCCCGCTTGGCCTACGTCGAGGTCCTGCCCGACGAGAAAGGGCCGACCTGCGCCCGGTTCCTGACCAACGCCGCGGCGTTCATGGCCGCCAACGGGGCACCCGTGCGCGAAGTCATGACCGACAACGCCCTGGCCTACGTCCGGTCCGCGGACTTCGCCAAGGCCATCGCGGGTCTCAGAGCCAAACACCGGCGCACCAAACCGCGCAGCCCCTGGCAAAACGGCAAGGCCGAACGGTTCAACCGCACCCTCCAGGAAGGCTGGGCCTACAAGAACGCCTACGACTCCAGCGACCACCGCACACAGGCCCTGACAGGCTGGCTAGACTTCTACAACCACCGCCGCAACCACAGCGCCCTCGGAGGACGACCACCCATCAGCAGATGTAACCAACCTGCTGGCTGAGTACAGCTAGCCTCGGACCCGCCGCGAAGAACCGGCGGCCGCGGCTGACCACGGGTGGCCGGGCACAAACCAATACCTTTGCGCGTTGACACCGAATGACAGGTGTGACCGACCCGGGCACGCCGTAACGGACCGCCACCTCGTGAGGACCCCCATGACCTCTTTGCATTCGATCCCCCTGACTCTCATCGACGGGACGGAGACTGACTTCGGCCGCTTCGCGGGGGAGGTGGTGCTGGTGGTGAACGTGGCTTCGCAGTGCGGATTCACCCCCCAGTACGCCGGGCTGGAAGCCTTGCACAACAAGTTCCGGGACCAGGGCTTTCAGGTCCTCGGCGTCCCGTGCAACCAGTTCGCCGGGCAGGAACCGGCGGCTGAAGCCGAAATCGCCGAGTTCTGCGAACGCAACTTCGGGGTGACGTTCCCGCTGACCACAAAAGCCAACGTCCGCGGCAAGAACCAGCACCCGCTCTATGCCGAACTGACCAAATTCAAGAACAGCGTCCTTCCGGGGCTGGTGAAGTGGAACTTCGAGAAGTTCCTGGTGAACCGCGACGGCGAGGTTGTGGCCCGGTTTGCGCCGACCGTGGAGCCGGACTCACCCGAGGTCATCGAGGCCGTCCAGGCCATCCTTTCCTGACTGCCGGCCGGCCGCGCCCCACGATCGCGGACCGACCGGCGCCTTGACATAAAAGGGGACAACGGCCCCTATCCCTAAGCATGCTTACGTCCTAGACTGACCGGACCCCCCAAGAAAGTCCGGGCATACCCACAGGCTCATTCCTGTCGGCAATGCGGCCGAGGTATCCCCTGCGGAGGGTGCATCAGAACGCTTCATGAATCACAACTGGACACTCAACGTGGGGTCCGTGAAACCAGGAGGAAAGTGATGACAGGGAACAAAGCCGTTGCCTACAAGGGGCCAGGAAAAGTCGAACTCATCGACATTGACTACCCCGCTTTCGAACTCAAGGACGGTCCGGGCGTCAACCCCGCCAATGTGGGCCGCCAGGTGCGCCACGGGGTAATCCTCAAGACCGTTGCCACGAACATCTGCGGGTCCGACCAGCACATGGTCCGCGGCCGCACTACAGCCCCGTCGGACCTTGTGCTCGGCCACGAGATCACCGGCGAAGTGGTGGAGGTCGGACCCGACGTCGAATTCATCAAAGTCGGCGACATCTGCTCGGTCCCGTTCAACATTGCCTGCGGCCGGTGCCGCAACTGCAAGGAACGCAAGACCGGCATCTGCCTCAACGTCAACCCGGACCGCCCCGGCAGCGCCTACGGCTACGTCGATATGGGTGGTTGGGTCGGTGGCCAGGCGAACTACGTCCTGGTGCCGTACGCGGACTGGAACCTGCTGAAGTTCCCGGACAAGGACCAGGCCCTGGAGAAGATCCTGGACCTGGCGATGCTGTCGGACATCTTCCCGACTGGCTTCCACGGGGCCGTCACCGCCGGCGTGGGCGTAGGTTCGACGGTCTACGTCGCAGGGGCCGGTCCCGTCGGACTCGCAGCGGCCACCAGCGCTCACTTGCTCGGTGCCGCCGTCGTGATTGTGGGGGACCTGAACGCCGACCGCCTGGCGCAGGCCCGCAGCTTCGGCTGTGAAACGGTGGACCTGACCAAGGGCGGACCGGCCGAACAGATCGAGCAAATCCTGGGCGTCCCGGAAGTCGACTCCGGCGTCGACGCTGTCGGATTCGAAGCCAGGGGACACGGCCACGATGCGAAGGAGGCTCCGGCGACGGTGCTCAACTCGCTCATGGAGATCACAGCCGCCGGCGGCGCGCTGGGCATTCCGGGACTCTACGTTACCGGCGACCCGGGCGGCGTGGACGAGGCAGCCAAGAAGGGTGCACTCTCCCTCAGCCTGGGCACCGGCTGGGCCAAATCGCTCAGCTTCACCACCGGCCAGTGTCCGGTGATGAAGTACAACCGCCAACTGATGATGGCGATCCTGAACGACAGGGTCCACATCGCCAAGAACGTCAACGCGAAGGCGATCACGCTGGAGGACGCACCGAAGGGCTACGCCGAATTCGACGCCGGTGCAGCGACCAAGTATGTCCTGAACCCCAACGGTTACCTGAGCTAGGGCACACCCTCGTAGCCCGGGGCAGCGGAAGGCATTGCCTGGCCCCGCCGGCGGCCTGGCCAGGCAACGCCTTCCCGTCCACGGCCCGGCGGCGTTCAGCCGCCGCGCCCCCGAATATGCCGGAAGCGGAATAGGTCGCCGCGGGAAATTTTAACGCGCTGTTTTTCAAACATGCCCGCCGGAGTTTGCACATTGTTTGCCTGATGTCTGGTTGGATAGAGCTTACTGAGAGGGACACTGGAGGCACCGCTTCCACCCAACCAAGAAGGTAGCAATGGAGCTCATCGAGGCCGAACACCCCCGGCCACGTCATTTCCTACTCCACCTGAGCGACCCCCACCTGCTGGGGGGCCGGAGCGCCTGCACGGCGTGGTCGACAGCGACTCGCTGCTCCAACAGCTCTTCGACGAAGTTCGCGCTTCCGGCGCGCGGCCCGAGGCCGTGATTTTCACCGGAGACCTCGCCGACCAGGGCGAACCGGAGGCCTACGCCAAACTGCGCGCGATCGTCGATCCCGCCTGCCAGGCCCTGGGCGCCAAAGTCATCTGGGCGATGGGAAACCACGACGACCGCGCCAACTTCCGCACCGGCCTGCTGGACCAGCCGGCCGACGACTCGCCGGTGGACTGCAGCTACTTCATCAACGGGCTGAGGATCATCACGCTGGACACGTCCGTCCCGGGATTCCACCACGGCGAACTCAGCCCCGAGCAACTCGAGTGGCTCGCCGCGGAACTGTCCACTCCGGCTCCGGACGGGACCATCCTCGCCCTGCACCACCCGCCCGTGCCATCGGTGCTGGACCTCGCCGTGCTGGTCGAACTGCGCGGCCAGGCGGCCCTTGCGGGCGTGCTGCGCAACTCGGACGTGCGCACCATCCTTGGCGGCCACCTGCACTACTCGACGACGGCGACGTTCGCGGGTATCCCCGTGTCCGTGGCCTCGGCCACGTGCTACACCCAGGACCTCAACGTGCGTGTCGGCGGAACCCGCGGGCGCGACGGCGGGCAGGCGTTCAACCTGGTCCACGTCTACGAGCACACGATCGTGCACTCGGTGGTGCTGCTGGGCGAAACTGCGGCGGTGGGTGAGCTGGTCAGCGCCGAGGAGACCCAGCGGCGGATTTCCGCCGCCGGAATCCGCGTCCCGCGTCAGGCCAAGCTGGAAGACCCGGCCAGGACGCCGGGCCACCGCCGCCTCACAACCCGCAACTGAAGCCCGGCTACTTCTCCCAGGGCGCCTTGATCGGGTAGAACTTCTCCAGGAAGTCCGTCACCAGCTCCGCCCGTTCCTCCGCCGGCACCTCCGGGAAGCTGCCGTCATTCAGGCAGAAGAAATCCATGTTCCGCTTCGACAGCAGCTTGGGCAGGTAATTCAGGCCGGCCCTGGCCGTGGTGTCCACGTACCGCACCCTGGCCGCGGTCTGGGTGACGGCGCGGCCTGTGAGCAGGGCGTAGTAGTGGTAGAACGAGTTGGTCACGGACACGTTGTCCGCCGCGCGGAACGTGCTGGCAGCGGTCTTAGCGAACTCCGCCGGGAATTCCTGCTCCATCTGCGCCACCACGCTGCGGCGCAGGGGCGCGGCCGTGTGCTCAAGGTGCCGCGTGGTGATCCGGCCGAACCGGTCCCACAGCAGCTTGCGGTTCACCCGGGCAGCGTTCTCGAAGCCGCTGCGCTCGGCGTCGTTGTCACCGAGCCCGATCCGGGTTTCCGCCTCGATGAACTTGGTGATGCCGCCCGGTGTGAAGAACATGTCCGGCCCGACGGCCCGGCCGAAGAACATGTCGTCATTGGAATACAGGAAGTGCTCGGAGAGCCCGTCGATGTGGTGGAGCTGGCATTCCACGGCCTGTGAGTTGTGGGTGGGCAGCACGGACGGGTCCGCGAAGAACTCCTCGCTGCGGACGATCGTGACGCTCGGGTGGTCCGCAAGCCACGACGGCGTGGGCGAGTCCGTGGCGATGAAAATCCGGCGGATCCACGGGGCAAACATGTAGACCGAGCGCAGGGCGTACTTGAGTTCGTCGATCTGGCGGAAGCGGGCCTCGTGGTCATCGCCCTCCCCGACCACAACGCCTGCCATCCGGGCGCGCCGGGCCGCGATGTACTCGGGGGAGCTGCCGTCCACCCAGGAGAACACCAGATCGATGTCGAAGCTGATGTCGCTGGCGTGGTCCGCGAACATGTTCTCGATGGTGGGCCAGGTGTGCCCGTACCGCTCCACGGTGCCGCGGACGGCGTCCTGGGCGAGCATGGTCCGGCGGGTCAGCGAGTTCTCGATCGGGAGGATCAGCTGGTCCCCTTCGAAGCTCCAGAGCTCGAGCTGGACGCCGGCCGAGGCGCCGAACTCGAAGCCGCCCTCGGGCTCGACCCGGGGCCGGTACAGCCGGAAGATCCGGGACTGGCGGTTGGGGGAGAGCTCGCCGTCGGCCACCAGCACGGAGGACTTCTTTTTGGCGTCCACGCTCATGGAGTAGAACGGCTCGTCGTGGCAGGCGTCCACGAGCGCGTCGCGGAGCTCCTTGCGGTTCTTCCAGTCCACGGCGATGACGGGCCGGTGGTTGTTGCCGCGCACCAGGAGATAGTCCAGGCCGGCGGTCGCCAGCACAGAGCGGATAAACAGCAGGTCTTCGACCATGGCCTGGTACGGCGTGCGGTTTTCATTGATCAGCGCATACCGGCCCCGCCGGCGTACTACGTCAGGGCGGGCCCGGAACCTGGCGACCGCCGCCGCGGAGGTGACCTCCTCGTGGGCGTCCACGGATGCCTGGCCGCCGTAGTAAATCTCATCCTGGACCAATGCGTCTGTAATGTTGTATCTCCGGGCTTCTGTGCGTGATTGGGTACCTACTTGCATGATAACGCGGGCCCTGAAATCGCAGCGAAAAGTCCACCGGTATTGCTCCGGTGTTACTCCGGCGGACCGAAACTCAGCCCGCGAGGGCCGACCGCCAGCTGCGCAGGAACGCCGCGCCGGCGTCGTCGTGGATCACGTCCGCGCCCAGCCCCAGATCCGCAGCGGTGAGCACGTCGTACGGTTTCACCGGTACACCGTCGGCCGGCCGCACATCCACGTGCTTCACCTGGTGGTCGTTGTGGTGCAGCCAGTCGGCCATCGCATAGTCGGTGCGGGAATCGCCCACGGTGCGCCAGGCCTGCGGGGTGATGCCCTGCGCCGCGAGCAGCTCCACGGCGCGGCTGGCGCCCAGGTCCTTGCCCAGCCGGACCGACTCGATGTCCGTGGAGATGATGGTCGGGTCCACGCGGTAGTCGACCTGGTCGTCGGAGTCAGGGACGTGGTGGTCCAGCCGCACCACACCGAGGCCGTGCCGCTCCATCAGCTTCATGGCGTCGGCGTCGAAAAGCTCCTGCTCGCCGCGGTAATCGGAATTGGCGACGGCGATGTGCTGCTCCACGGACACCATGGCCCGCTTGGTCTCGTCGAAGAACATGTGGGCGGAGTAATCCTCTGCGACGAGGCGGCGGACGTCGTCGCCGAAAGCCCGCGGCATGGCGAGCTCACGGTCCACGTGGACCTGACCGGGGCCGTCCGAGGTGTAGCTGAACCACACGGCGCCCTTTTCGCAGATCGCGTGGAAGACGGTGCCGGCCGGTATGCCGGCGGCGATCATCGGCTCCATGACCTGCTCCCGGATGAACGCGTCGGATCGTCCCGTGTTGAAGACGACCGGAATGCCCGCTGCCGCCAGCGCCAGCATGTCCGCAATGATCCCCGGCTGCACATCGCGGGTCACGGGACTCGCGACCGGCCCGTCGACGTCGAGCAACAGGGCCAGCGGGGGAGCCGACGGCGGGTGGACAGCCGGGGTCTGGGGTGCAGTCATGAGCCCATTCTGTCAGCCGTGACGCCCCGGTGCATGTGCTGTGGACCGGGTCGACGGGACAGTTGTCCCGGTGACGGGCGCCGCAACCGCTATGACAAATGATTACCGTTTGGCTACAACCTCACGGCTCCGGTGCTCTGCGATTCCTTTGGACCGCCAATTTACCTAGGCTGGCAGGGTGATATTCAAAGCTGTGGGCGAGGGACGCCCTTACCCCGACCATGGTTTCAACACGCCCAAGGACTGGGCGGCACTGCCGCCGCGCCCGGTCCGCCTGGATGAGCTCGTCACCACCAAACGGACGCTGGACCTTGAGGCCCTGCTGGCCGAGGATTCCACGTTCTTCGGCGATCTGTTTCCGCACGTCGTGGAGTTCAAGGGAGTCTTGTACCTGGAGGACGGCCTCCACCGGGCCGTGCGCACCGCGCTGCACCAGCGCACGGCGATCCACGCGCGCGTGCTGGTAATAAATGGCTAGAAAGCCGGAGGACATCACCGTCCTGCACGGGCACCAGGTCATCACGGGCTCCGATCTCCGGGCCACCTTCGTTGAACAGGACGACACGCAGGACAACCCGGTCCGGCTGCGCCGCCGCATAGTGCACGGCGTGGTCCTGGTGGTGCTGGTCGGCCTCATCGCCGCGGCGATTGTGGTGGCCCTGGCGATCATGAACGGCCAGATCACGCTGCCGACGGCGGAGCGCAGCCGGGCTGCCACGTCCCTGTGCCCGGCGGCCACGCATGATTACACGGCCCCGGAAAAGATCAACCTGAACGTCTACAACTCCACGAGCCGTCCCGGCCTGGCGCGGAGCGTGGCCGACGAACTGGCCGCCCGCAAATTTATGGTGGGGGCGGTCGGCAACACCACCTCAAGCTACCGCGGCGTCGCCCTGGTGGTCTCCGGCGCTGCGGGGCAGTCGGCCGCGTTCACGGTCCAGCGAAACCTCCCGGGTTCGGACTATCTGCAGGACAGCCGCACGGACCCGAGCGTCGACGTCATCCTGACCGGCGACTACCAGCAGCTGACCAAACCCGAACTCGTGGATCAGACCCCGGGGATGCTCAGCTGCCCGCGGGAGGACCGCCGGATTGTCGACGACGACGTCCTGCCGGTCACGCCGGCCGCGGTGCCGCCCGCCGGCTAAACGCTGGCGCGGACCGGCCGGCCGGCGTCGTCGAACCTGGCGCCGGCGCCCAGCTGGATGAACCGCACCGTCCGGGCAATCCGCGCCTCGGCGTCGGCGTCCTGGCCTGCGCCGTCGCCGCGCGCTGCACTGGAGGACAGCGTGCCGTGGATCAGCTGCGCGAGCTGCCCGACGTCCGCCTCGGGCAGGTAGCGCTGGGCCATCCCGTCGCGCAGAATCCCCTGCAGCAGCACGCTGAGCTCGCCCACGTGGACCGCCAGCTTCGCGAACGACCCCGGCGACAGCACCGCTCCCATGGCCGGACCGGGCGGCAGGTGCCGCCGGCTGAGGTCCTCCACCTGGGCGCGGACATAGAGGGCGAGCCGCTCCACCGGATTGTCGAGCGAGTCCAGCGATTCCCGGAGGCCGACGAGGAACCGTTCGGTCTCGTCCAGGGCGTAGGCGATCAGCAGCTCTTCGATGTCCGCGTAGTAGTTGTACACGGCCGTCCGGCCGATCCGCGCGTGCCGGGCCACGTCCGTCATGGTCAGGCCGGGGAGCCCGTGCGTGAACAGCAGTTCCCCGAAGGCGGTCAGGATCCGGTGTTGGGTCTCGGCACGTTGGGCGGCGTTGCTCGCGGCCGAAATCCTGGGCATACGGACACTTTAGCGTGATCTGTCAGCAAACTGCTGCAAGATGTCAGACGGCGCAGCCGTCCGGGCCGCAGGCATCTGCGGTGTCCGCGCCGGCGTTGACCATAACGAGCGGGTTGCTTTCCTGCCAGGCCTGTTCGAGGGCAGCGGTGAACGTCTCGGCCGGCTGGGCGCCGGAGAGCCCGAACTTCCGGTCGATCACGAAGAACGGGACACCGTTGATGCCCAGGGCGCGGCCCTCCTCGAAGTCCAGCCGGACCTCGTCGGCGTACTTGTCGGTGCTGAACAGCTCGGCCACTTCCGCCGCATCAAGGCCGAGGTCCAGCCCCAGGGACGTGAGGTAGTCCTCGCTGCCGATGTCCTTACCGTGCTCGAAGTGGTCGCTGAGCAGCCGTTCCTTCGCCGCGTCCTGCTGGCCATGGCCGGCGGCCAGGTGGATCAGGCGGTGGGCGGTAAAGCTGTTGGCGACGACGACGTCGTCAAAGCGGTAGTTGAGGCCCTCGCCTTTGGCCTGGGCGGCCACATGCTCGAACATTCCGGTGACCTGGGCCGGAGCCATGCCTTTGCGCGTGCTCAGGTAATCCAGTTCGGTGCCGTCATAGTGTGCCGGGAGGGCGGGGTCCAGCTGGTAGCTGCGCCACTGCACCTCCACTGCGTCCTTGTGCGGGAAGGCGGCCAGGGCGGTCTCAAAGCGGCGCTTGCCGATGTAGCACCAGGGGCAGGCCACGTCGGACCAGATCTCAATCTTCATGCTGGCCACAACCTCCCCGGCGGCGGCCGCATTCCCGGCGCGGGCTGTCGGATTGGTCACGGTGCTGCCGCCGGCACGTCGGGACCCTCGCCTAGGGCCGGACCGGGCGCTCCATCACGAAGTCGTGTTCCACCGTGTTCCCGAGCGTGAAGGATTTGCTGCCGACCTGGCGGAAGCCTGATTTCCGGTAGAACCGGATGGCGCGGGCGTTCTGGCTGTTCACGCCGAGCCAGAGGCCGCGGGCGCCGGAAGCGGCGGCCGCGGCGATGCTGGCGTGCATCAGTTCGGCCGCGGCGCCGAGTCCGTGGTGGTCCGGGTGGACGTAGCATTTGCTCAGCTCGGTGCACGGCAGCTCGGTCAGGACTGCCGCCACGTCGGCGTCCTGCGCAGGGCGGGCCACGAGCAGGCTGTAGCCGCGCAGTTCCCCGCCGGCGTCGATCACGAGGACGGTGACGTCGGGGTCCGCAAGGTAGGTCCGGAAGTGGTTCTCGCTGAGCGTGTTGGCCAGATGCGCCGCGATGTCTTCCGGCCGGGATTCCGGCGGGCATGCGAGCGGAAAGGTGACGGCGGCGAGCCCGGCCAGCTTGCCGGCGTCGTCCGTGGTTGCAGTCCGGATCTGGTGCGTCATAGCTAAAACCCTAGCCCGGGGGCGCCGGCTCAGGTGACCGGGTAGGCGACGTAGGCGAACCGCGTCGAGTCCGGGGACCAGCTGTTGACGTTGAGGGTTCCCTGGCCGCCGAACAGGGTCCAGGCGTGCAGCGGCGCGTTCCAGTCCTGTACGGCGACGGCGATGATTTCGACCGGGAGGTCGGCCGGGTGCCCGACGGTTCCCGGCGGGAAGCGCAGGTAGCTGGCGACGGCGCCGTCGGGGGAGAGGTGCGGGAACCAGTCGACGGTGTCGCTGTCCGTCAGGCGTTCGGGCGTGCCGTTGCCGGGGCGGACGCGGGCGATCTGCGCATGGCCCGGCCGGGCGGTGAACGCCTCGGTGTTGAGGTAGAGCCAGTGCCCGTCGGGTGAGTATTCCGGGCCGTCGCTGTGCCCGTGGCCGGTATCGACGGATGCCGGCGGTCCGCCGCCCGCCGGCATGGTCATGATCCGCCCGGGCGTCGCGAAATCGCCGGCCTCGATGCCGACGTAGGCCAGTTGCTGCCCGTCGGGGCTCACGCCGTGCAGGAAGTGGAAGTACCCGTCCTCTGCCGTGACCCGGGTGGCCGGGCCGCCGGCAAGCCCGGCCCGGTAGATGTGGCCGTCGTTGGCCGAGAGGTAGATCAGGCCGCCGGGACCGAGGACGTGATCATTGTTCAGATCCGGCACGCCGGTGATGGGCAGCGTGTCCAGCGAACCGGTGCCGAGGTCCAGCGACCACAGGACCCCTGCCCCGTTGAGGATCAGCGCCGCATTGTCGGGGGTCCAGTTTGGCGCCTCGAGGAGCAGTTCGTCGGTGGTGAAGACGAGCTCGCGCGCCCCGGTTGCCGCGGACGCGATCCAGACTTCACAGCGCTGGCCGGGCGCCAGGACCCGAGGGGCGGCGGTTCGCTCCGCCACGCCTTCCGCCACGCCTTCTGCGCCTTCCGCCACGCCGGCTACTGCTTGAAGGCGGCGTCGAAGGAGGTGTTCGACGCCGGGAAGTCGAACTTCTTCAGCGCGGCGAGGGCTTCGGGGGCGCCGTGGAGCCGGTCCATGCCGGCGTCCTCCCACTCGATCGAGATCGGACCGGTGTAACCGATCGCGGTGAGGGCGCGGAAGGAGGATTCCCAGGGGACGTCGCCGCGGCCGGCGGAGACGAAGTCCCATCCCCGGCGCGGGTCGCCCCACGGCAGGTGCGAGCCCATCACGGTGTTCCGTCCGGTGGGGCGCAGCTTCGTGTCCTTGCAGTCCACATGGTAGATCCGGTCCTTGAAGTCCCAGATGAAGGAGACCGGGTCGATGCCTTGCCACATGAAGTGGGACGGGTCCCAGTTCAGCCCGAACGCCTCGCGGTGGCCGATCGCTTCGAGCGTGCGCACGGTGGTCCAGTAGTCGTAGGCGATCTCGGAGGGGTGGACTTCGTGGGCGAAGCGGACGCCGCATTCGTCGAAGACGTCCAGGATGGGATTCCAGCGGTCGGCGAAGTCCTGGTAGCCGGCCTCGATGACCTTCTCCGGCACCGGCGGGAACATCGCGACGTACTGCCAGATGGAGGAGCCGGTGAACCCGACGACGGTGTCCACGCCGAGTGCCTTGGCGAGCCGGGCGGTGTGCTTCATTTCCTCGGCGGCGCGCTGCCGGACGCCTTCGGGCTCGCCGTCGCCCCAGACCCTGGCCCCGACGATGGCTTCGTGCCGGAAATCGATCGGGTCATCGCAGACGGCCTGGCCCTTGAGATGGTTGGAGATGGCCCAGACCTTGAGGTTGTACTTCGCCAGGACGGCGAGCTTGGACTCGACGTAGCCGGGCTCGTCCCAGCGCCAGGCGTCCAGGTGGTCGCCGGAGACGGCGATTTCCAGTCCGTCGTAGCCCCAGCCGGAGGCGAGGCGGGCGACTTCCTCGAACGGGAGGTCGGCCCACTGGCCGGTGAACAATGTGTACGGGCGGGGCATGTCAGGCTCCTTGGGTGTGGTCGGTCGGGGCATTTGCCGGGGCGGCGGGGGCGCCGGCCAGCGGGATGATGGAGCTCTTGGCTGCCGCGCTTTCCTCCACGGCGGCCAGGATCCGCTGCACGGCCAGGCCGTCCTCGAACGACGGCGAGGGGGCGGTCCCGCCGTCGATGGCCACGAGGAAGTCGCGGATCTCGTGCGTGAACGTGTGTTCCCAGCCGATCACGTGCCCCTGCGGCCACCATGCTTCAAGATACGGGTGCTCGGGTTCGTTGACGAGGATCCGGCGGAAACCCTGCTCGCGGACCGGGACCGTGGCGTCCAGGAAACCGAGTTCGTTGAGGTCCTCCAGGTCGAACAACAGCGAACCCTTGTCCCCGTAAATCTCCAGTTTCAGCGAGTTCTTCCGGCCCGTGGCGACCCGGGAGACCTCCACCGAGGCGACGGCCCCGGAGGCGAGCGCGAGCGTGGCCCAGGCGGCGTCGTCGACCGTCACTTCCTCCAGCCCGGCCGCGCCGGGGCGGTGCGTCGTGAAGGTGTGCGTCCGGCCGGAGACTTCGGTGACCTGGTCCCCGAGCAGGAACAGCACCTGGTCGATCGCGTGGCTGGCGATGTCGCCGAGGGCCCCGGACCCGGCGGTGTCCTTGTTCAGCCGCCACGTCATCGGCGAGTCCGGGTCCACGAGCCAGTCCTGCAGGTAGGCGGCGCGGACGTGCCGGACGCTTCCCAGCCGGCCCTCGGCGATCAGTTCCTTCGCGAGGGCCAGGGCCGGGATGCGGCGGTAGTTGAAGCCGATCATGGACTGCACACCCGAGGACTGCGCGGTCCGGGCGGCGGCCGCCATCGCCTCGGCCTCGGCCATGGTGTTGGCCAGCGGCTTCTCCACAAGCACGTGTTTGCCGGCAGCCAGCGCCGCGATCGCGATCTCCGCGTGCATGAACCCCGGTGCGCAGATGTCCACGATCTGGATGTCGTCCCGGGCGATCACCGCGCGCCAGTCGGTGGCGGACTCCGCCCAGCCGTACTTCGCGGCCGCCGCGGCGGCCCCCTCCGCGTCGCGGCCGACGATGACCCGCTGCTCGAACGCCGGGACGTCGAAGTAGCTGGCCACGTTGCGCCACGCGTTCGAGTGGGCTTTGCCCATAAAGGCGTAGCCGATCATGGCCACCCCCAGCCGGGGGTCGGAGCCGGGCGGGGTGTCTGTGGTGGTGCCGGCCTGGGCCGTTGGCGTGTGCGCCGTGTTCATGTGGTGCTCCTCAAACTTTGGTGGGCTGGCCGCGTCACGGCGCTTGGCCGGCCGGCCCGGGCGAAAAGTGCCGGCGGCTACTTCACGGCGCCGGCGGACAGTCCTGCGACGAGGTGTTTCTGGACCAGGATGAAGCCGATCAGCACGGGCAGGCTGACCACCACGGAGGCGGCCATGAGCTGGTTCCAGAACACGTCCGATTCGCTGGCATAGGACTTGAGCCCCAGGGAGAGGGTCTTGGTGGCTTCGTTGGTCAGGACCGAGGCGAACAGGACCTCACCCCAGGCGGATATGAAGGAGTACACCGCCACCGCGATGATGCCCGGCTTCGCGACCGGCAGGATCACCCGGAACAGGGCGCCCATCCGGCCGGTGCCGTCGATCATCGAGGCCTCTTCGAGTTCCTTGGGGATGGCGGCGAAGTATCCGGTCAGCATCCAGATCGCGAACGGCAGCGTGAACGTCATGTAGGTGATGATGAGGCCGAGGTAGGAACCCTGGAGCTGCAGTCCGGTGATGTTCCGGATCTGGGTGAAGATCAGGTACAGCGGAAGCAGGAACAGGATGCCCGGGAACATCTGGGTGGACAGCACCGTCAGGCTGAAGGCGCGCCGGCCGCGGAACTGGAGCCGGGCGACGGCGTACGCGGCCAGGACGGCGACGGTCACCGAACAGATGGTGGCGGCCACGGTGATGATGAGGCTGTTCTGGAAGTACTTGGCCAGCGGCACCGTGGTCCAGATGTCGAAGTACGGTGCGAGGGTGATCTCGTCCGGCATCCATTGGAACAGCCCGGAGACGTCCTTGAGCGGCTTGAGCGAGGTGGACACCACGACGTAGAGCGGGACGGCCACCCAGAGCGACAGGATGGTCAGGACGATGTTCCGCAGGATGCGGAAGTTGCGGGTCTCAATCATTGTCGGCCCCCTTGGGCAGCACCATGCGGATGTAGAAGATTGACGCGATGAACAGGGCGATCAGGAGCAGCACGCTCATGGCGCCGCCCAGGCCGAAGTTCCAGCTGCCGAAGGAGTTCTGGTAGATCAGCGGCGAGACGAGCGTGGCTTCCTTCGGGGAGGCTGCGCCGAAGAGCACAAACGGGATATTGAACTGGTTGAAGGTCCAGAGGGACATCACCAGCAGGAGCACCCCGTTGGCGGGCCGGACCATCGGGAGGGTGATGGTGCGGAACTGCTGCCAGAGCGAGGCGCCGTCGATCGCCGCTGCCTCGTAGATGTCGGTGGGGACGTTTTGCAGCGCGGCCATCAGCATCAGGAACGCGAAGGGCCAGAGCTGCCAGATGTTCACGACAATCATGGCGCCGAAGGAGTTCTGGCCCAGGAGCCAGAAGGGGCGGTCGTCGCCGAAGAGGTGGAAGGTGTCCACCAGGATCTGGTTCACGGCGCCGTCGCGCTGGTTGAACATGAATGCCCAGGCGATGGTGCCCACGTAGGCGGGCAGGGCGTAGGGAACCAGGAAGAAGGTCCGCAGGATGGCGCGGCCTTTGAAGTTGGAGGAGAGGAACACCGCTCCCGCCATGCCCAGGACCCAGGAGAGACCGACGACGGTGACGGTGTACAGCAGGGTCCGGCCGACGGTACTGAAGAACGCCTGGCCGATGGTGCTGTCGGGGTTCAGCCCGTTGACGAAGTTCTGCAGGCCCACGAACGGGGCGTTGAGCCAGTTGGTGAGGTTGCGCTGGGTGAGCGAGATGAAGGCGATCCAGACGCCCAGCACCATCGGGCCGATGTGGATCAGCAGTTCGAGCAGGGCGGCCGGCAGGACGAGGCCGTAGGGAAGGAAGGATTTTTTCTTCTTGCGGACCGGCGGGGCGGCCGCGGCAGATGGGGCGGGATCGGGTTTCGGGGCGGGGTCGCCCCCGGGGGCGGCGGTGCCGCGGTCCAGTGCTGAGTGGGTCATGGAAGCTCCTTGGCCGGAGGTGCGGGGGCAAGGCCCCCGCACCCGTCAGGCATCGTTACTGGGCCGCAGCCATCTGGTTGTTGGCGTCCTTGAGGGCCGCCTGGACATCGGCTTCGGTGACAGTCCCGGTGGCCGCCTTGGCGTAGAGGTTCTTGATGGCCGTACCCGTGAGGGTTTCCATCTGGCCCTCCTTGGCGATCAGCGGCATCGGCAGCGCGTGGTTGGCCAGCGCGTCATTCTTGAGCTTGACCTCCTCGGTCTGGAACGCCGCGTCCGAGGAGACGGCGGAAACCACGGGCAGGGAGCGGAAGGCCTTGTTCAGGGCGACCTGTTCGGCGTCGTTGGTCAGCCAGCCGGCCAGTTTGACCGCGTTGTCCTTGTTCTTGCTGTTCTTGAACACGCTGAGGTTGATGCCGGCGACGTGGCTTTGCGTTCCCTCGGGGCCGCTCGCTCCGGCGGCAATCATCGGGACCGGGGCAACGGCCCAGTCCGTGAAGCCGCGTGCTTCGAAGTTCTTGACCGGGCTCTGGTCGAACATCATGGCGGCCTTGCCGTTGATCAGGTTGTCGACCTTCTGGGCGCCGTCAGAAATTTCAGCGTCCGACGGCGACATCACCTTGTCGGTGGCCATCAGGTCGATCCACTGCTTGACGCCCTTGACCTGGGCGGCGCTGTCGAAGGTCGGCTTGCCGTCCTGATCGAAGAGCGAGCCGCCGTTCTGCAGCCCGCGGATGAACGCCTGGTGCGAGTTTGCCGAGACCGAGGCGCCCGCGGCGGTGAAGCCCCACTGGTCCGGTTTGCCGTCGCCGTTGGTGTCCTTGGTCAGCTTCTTGGCGTCCGCGACGAACTCGTCCCAGGTGGCCGGCGGCTTCTCGATGCCGGCTTCCTTGAACATCTTCGGGTTGTAGTACATGTTGTACGCGAGCCCGTACAGCGGGACCGACGTCGGGGTCGTCCCGTCCGCGCCGCCGGTGGACCAGCTGGTCTTCAGGAAGCGGTCCTTGCCGCCGACAGCCTCGAGCAGGGCGCCCTCCACCGGCTCGAACGCGCCGGTCTCCTGCAGCGTGACGGCCCAGGTGTTGCCGATGTTCAGGACGTCGGGGCCGTCGCCGCTCGTGACGGCGGTGAGGATGCGGTTGTACAGATCGTTCCATCCGATCACCTCGAGCTGGACCTTGACGCCGGTCTTCTCGGTGAACCGGTCGAGGCTTGGCTTGAGCTTGGCCGCGGTGTCCTCAAGGCTGTTGCCCTGGTTCGAGGCCCAGTAGGTGATCGTGTCGCTGGAGGCCTGGCTGCTGCCGCCGCCGCCGCACGCTGTCATGCCGAATGCCAGGGTTGCCGTGGCGGCCAGGGCGGACAGGACTCTCAGGGGTTTTTTCATGGTTGCTCCGGGTTTCTCATCGTTGAGGTGGGGCTGATGCAGGGGTCGGGCTGAACTGCTAGGCGGAGAGCGTGGCCGCGGTGGGGTCCCAGTCCTCGGGCAGGGCCGGTACCCGGGCGGCGGAGCTTTCGACGTCCACGAAGGCGCGGGTGTCGATCGACTCGGAGATGGAGGCCATGGTGTCGAGGATGTGGAACGCCAGCTCGCCCTGGGCCCGGTGCGGCCGGCCCGCGCGGATGGCACGGGCCATTTCGAGCACGCCGGCGCCGCGGCTGGCGGTGGAGCCGACGGACGGGACGACGGTCCAGTCCTCGGAGCCCAGCGCGCAGATCCGGATGTCGCCGTCGAAGTTGTTCGGGTCCGGCAGCGCGATCGTGGCGTCTGAGCCGGTGATCTCCACGAAACCGGCGCGCTTGAACGGCGAGTCGAAGCTGAAGATGCTCTGGCCGGATTCGCCGCCTTCAAACTCCAGGATGGAGCTGACGTGCGTCGGGACGGTGACGGCGAATTCCTCGCCGGCCTTCGGCCCGGACCCGATCACCCGGGTTTCGCGGGACTTGGAGCCGAACGCTGCGACCCGGCGGACGCTGCCGAAGGTCTGGACGAGGGTGGTGAGGTAGTACGGGCCGATGTCGAACAGCGGGCCGGCGCCGTCCTGGAACAGGAACGCGGGGTTCGGGTGCCAGGATTCCGGGCCGGGGGACTGCATCAGGGTCAGGGCGGTCAGCGGCGTGCCGATGTCGCCGCGTTCGATCATCCGGCGGGCGGTCTGCAGCCCGGCGCCGAGGAAGGTGTCCGGGGCGCAGCCGAGCCGGACTCCGGCGGCGTCGGCGGCCTTGAGCAGCCCCCGGCCGCTTTCGCGGTCCAGCGAGAAGGGCTTCTCGCTCCAGACGTGCTTGCCGGCGTGGACGGCCCGGGTGGCCACCTCGACGTGGGCCGCGGGGATGGTCAGGTTGATGACGATCTCGACGTCGGGGTTGCCGAGGACGGCGTCGACGCCGCCGTGGTTTGCAATCCCGTATTCAGCGGCGCGGGTGGCGGCCGCCTCCTCGAAGAGGTCTCCGATGGCGACCACTTTGACGTCCGGGAAGCTCGTGAGGTTGTCCAGGTACTGCTTGCTGATGACGCCGGCGCCGATGATGCCGACGCCGACGGGGCCCGATCCGAGCGGGCCGAAGGCGGCTCCTGCGGCGTGGCTCATGCGGAGACCTTCCCGGCGCTGAGGTAGTTGTAGCTGTCCCGGACGGCGTCGAACATGTCGCCCTGGAAGTCGTCGAGTTCGACGACGCCGGCTTCAAGCGAACCTGCCGCGTCCAGCACGTCCCAGATGGGCATCTTGCCGTCACCCACGGCGAGCTGGCTGGCGGGATCCGAGGTGACCGGTCCGTCCTTGATGTGGATGAACTTCACCCGGTCACCGAGCCGGGCGAGGAGCTCGGCGGGGTTCTGGCCGCCGACGGCCGCCCAGTACGTGTCCAGTTCCAGGACGACCTCGGGGTCCAGGTGGTCCGCGAGGTGCTCCAGGGCGGTCTTTCCGTCGATCACGGACTGCACTTCCCACCAGTGGTTGTGGTAGCCGACGCGGACGCCGTAGCCGGCTCCCTTGGCCGCGGCGGCGTTGAGCTGCGCGGCGGTTTCCTTGATGTCCTCGACGGTGTTCCAGCGCTCGATCGGCACGTGCGGATCGATGACGGTGCCGATCCCCAGCTGCTGGGCGGCGGTGAAGATGGCGTCCTGGTCATCGCTGAGCAGCGGAGCGTGGCCGGACGGTGCGGTGAGGTTGTTTTCGGCCATGGCCTGCTTGAGTTCAGCGGCTTTGGCGACGAAACGGTAGGGCTCAACCATGGTGAAGCCGATGTCGGCCAGGCGCTGGATGGTTCCAGCGAGATCCTCTTCAAGGGCCTTGCGGACCGTGTAGAGCTGGATCGAGTATGACACTGTCTCTCCTCGTCGTTGGGGGATGAGCTGCAGCCGCCGCACCCGATGCCGCACGAGAAACGATTCGCAGGTTCATGCAGGGTTGGTGAGCTGACTCACAACCCAAGCTAGAACGACTTTTGCCGAGCGTCAAGCAAAAGTTGAAAACAACGTTGCATTCTTTCCACAGCGTGACACGCATAAGAAGTTCGTGCTATCACTTACTCATGAGTGCGCCCACCGGTACCGACCCCGCAGCCCCCGAGGCCGGCGGCAGCCTGTCCCGTGCCGGCGACCTGTTCCAGCTCCTGCGCGACGGCAAGGCCCGGACCCGCGCCGAACTGGCCCTGACCACCGGGCTGGCCCGCTCCACCGTCGCCTCACGCATCGACGCGCTGATGCTCTCCGGACTGGTGGGCCCCGCCGGCGAGGCCAGCTCCAGCGGCGGCAGGCCGCCGTCGCGCTTCGCCTTCAACCCGGCGGCGCGTTCCGTCCTGGCCGTCGACGTCGGCGCCACCCACGTCATCATCGCCGTGACCGACCTCAGCGGGAAGGTGCTCGCCGAGCGCCGGCTGAAGCAGGACGTCGCCGACGGCCCGGAGACTGTCCTCGACCGTGTGGTGGCCGAGGGGCTCAAGCTCCTCGTCCAGGCCGGCCGCGACAAAGCGGACCTCGCCGGCATCGGCATCGGGCTGCCCGGGCCGGTGGAGCACGCCACCGGCATGCCGGTGAAGCCGCCGATCATGCCCGGCTGGGACGGGTTCGACGTCGTCCGGCACGTCCAGCGCTCACTGCCGGTCCCGGTACTGGTGGACAACGACGTGAACATCATGGCGCTGGGCGAGCGCACCGCCTACTGGCCCGAACACGAGAACTTCCTCTTCATCAAGGTCGCCACCGGCATCGGCGCCGGCATCATCAGCAGCGGCGAGCTCCAGCGCGGCGCCAACGGCACCGCCGGGGACCTCGGCCACGTCCGGGTGCCCCGCGGCGACGACGTGCTTTGCCGGTGCGGCAACTACGGCTGCCTCGAGGCGCTCGCCTCCGGCCCCGCCGTCGCGCATACGCTGACGCTCCAGGGACTGAGGGCGGACAACGGCGGCGACGTGCTGCGGCTCGTGGCCGAGGGAAACCTGCAGGCCATCCAGGCGCTGCGCCAGGCCGGCCGGGACCTCGGCGATGTGCTGGCCACGGTGGTCAACCTGCTCAACCCGTCCACGATCGTGCTCGGCGGCAGCCTGGGCCAGGCCGGGGAACACCTCATGGCCGGGGTCCGCGAGGTGGTCTACCGGCGCTCGCTGCCGCTCGCCACCACCCACCTGCGGATCGGCCTGTCCATGGCGGGGGACCGGGCCGCGATCCTGGGTGCAAGCCAGATGGTCACCCAGTACGTGCTCTCGCCGGCCGTGATCGAGGCGACCCTGCAGGCCACGGGCTGAGCCCGCTTCCCCGGAACGTCACATTCCGGGAGTGCGGCAGTGCCCCGTGATAGCAATGGGACTGATGAAACCATACTTATTCCGGCCAGCCGGGAAACGGCCCGCTACGTGAGCGGCCTGAACCGGGCGCCGCGCGGCTGGCTCCTGATGCTCGCCATCGGGCTCATCGCCCTGAACATGCGCGGCCCGCTGGTGGCCGTGGCCCCGGTGGTCGCCCAGATGCGGGACGATCTCGGGTTCACCCCCGTGGAACTGGGATTCCTGACCGGCATCCCGGTCCTGTGCTTTGCCCTGGCCGCGCCGCTGGCCTCGCTGGCCGGGCGCAAGCTGGGCCCCGAGTTCGCCATCACCCTGACGCTGCTGGGTGTGCTCCTGGGCGTTGTGGTCCGCTCGGCGGGCGGGGGCGGCCTCGTGATGCTGGGCACCGTGATCCTCGGGGTCGCCATCACGATCGGCAACATCGTGGTCCCGCTGATCATCCGGCGCGATTTCACCCCGGCCCGGCAGGGCGCGGCGATGGGCACCTACACCGCGGCGCTGAATATCGGTTCGTTCCTCACCTCCGTGGTGTCCGCGCCGCTGGCCGAACTGCTGGGCTGGCGGCCCGCGATTGCCGCGAGCGGCATCTTCGCGCTGGCGGCCGCTGCGGTCTGGGCGATCGCGGTGGGCCGCCGGGCCTTCATTCCGGCTGCCGTGCCCGCTGCGGAACCGGGCCGTCCTGCGGGCAGGCTCGCGTCGCGGTGGATCACGGCGGCGCTGACGTTCGGGTTCGCCGGGCAGGCGTTCTCCTACTATGGCGTGACCGCCTGGCTGCCGAGCATCCTCGCCGACGAGCTCGGCATGGCGCCCGCTGCCGCCGGTGCGGGCTCATCGCTGTTCCAGATTCTAGCCATTGTGGGCGGCCTGGGTGTCCCGCTCGCGGCCCGGTTCGCCAGCACGACGGCGGTAGGGCTCGCCCTGGGGCTGCTGTGGATCACGGTTCCGGTGGGTCTGCTGCTCGCGCCGGAGCTGTGGTGGCTGTGGTGCTCCTTCGGCGGGGTGGCCCAGGGCGGCGGCATCACGCTGATCTTCCTCGCCGTCATCCGGCTGGCCCGGGACCAGGCCTCGGCAGCCCGGATGTCCGCCGTCGTCCAGGGCACGGGGTACTCCTTCGGCGCGGTGGCACCGACCCTCCTGGGCTACGTCCACGGCGTCTCCGGGGCCTGGACCGGGCCCCTGCTGATGGTCCTTGGTTCCGTGGCCGCGTTCATCCTCGGCACCGCACTGTCCCTGCGCCGGGTGCCCAAGGGGCACTGATTCGCCGTCCCGCGCTCCGGGTGCAATCGAGATGACAGTTAAGGCCCATGTTCACGGGGAACATGGGCCTTAACTGTCATCTCGACGCCGTTGTCGAAGAGGTGGGGTTTTCCGTAGCCGGGCTGCCACCCGGATCTCGGGGTGCCTGTTGCGAAGGGCCTGGCAGCCCGGCTGACGGAATCTTTTGCGGACGGCCGGGCCGGGTTTCCGGACGGCCGGACCCGGGTTACCGGTCCGGGGTGCTACGCCGGAACCAGCGAGGGGTCCCCGGCGGCGACTCCTCCGCCGTCGCGCGCTTCGTGCAGGAAGCGGTCGTAGGCCGGCAGCGTCAGGAACGCCGGGAACGAGGTGCTGAGGGTGACTTCCTCGAAGATGTCCCGTGCGTCGGCGAAGCGGTCGCCTTCGAAGCGTTCCAGCCGGACGAACTCCTCGTCCAGCATGTCCTCCACCCACTCGCGGGTGATGACGTCGCCGGTGTCCGTGATGGCGCGGGCGAAGATCCACTGCCACAGCTGCGAGCGGGAGATCTCCGCGGTGGCGGCGTCCTCCATCAGGTTGTGGATGGCCACGGCGCCGTTGCCGCGCAGCCAGGACTCGATGTAGCGGATCCCCACTTCGATGTTGTTCCGGATGCCCTGCTCGGTGATGGTGCCGGTGGTCGTGGAGATGTCCAGGAGGGCGCGGTCGTCCGGGGTGACGTCCTCGCGGAGGCGCTCCAGCTGGTTCGGACGGTCGCCGAGGACGCCGTCGAACACCTCCCGGCACACCGGAACGAGGTCCGGGTGCGCCACCCAGGAGCCGTCGAAGCCGTCGGCGGCCTCACGGGTCTTGTCCGCACGGACCTTCTCGAAAGCAACGGCGTTGGCTTCCTGGTCCTTGCGGTTGGGGACGGCCGCTGCCATCCCGCCGATGGCCATGGCGCCGCGCTTGTGGCAGGCCCGGACCAGCTGTTCGGTGTAGGCCCGCATGAACGGCTGCGTCATGGTGACCTGGCCGCGGTCCGGGCAGGACGAAGCGCGGTCCCCGGGTACGGAAGTTCTTGATCAGGGAGAAGATGTAGTCCCAGCGGCCGGCGTTCAGCCCGGCGGCGTGGTCGCGCAGTTCGTAGAGGATCTCCTCCATCTCGAACGCGGCCGTGATGGTCTCGATCAGCACGGTGGCGCGGATGGTGCCCTGCGGGATGCCGAGCAGGTCCTGCGCCAGGACGAAGATGTCGTTCCAGAGCCGGGCCTCGAGGTGGTTTTCGATCTTCGGCAGGTAGAAGTACGGCCCCTTGCCCTGGGCGATCAGGCGGCGGGCGTTGTGGAAGAAGTACAGTCCGAAGTCCACGATCCCGCCGGCAACCGGCACGCCGTCGATGAGCATGTGCTTCTCCGGCAGGTGCCAGCCGCGCGGGCGGACCACGATCGTGGGCAGGTCCTCGGCGGCGCGGAGCTTGTATTCCTTGCCCTCGGGGGAGGTGAAGTCGATCCGCCGTTCCAGCGCGTCCGTGAGGTTGAGCTGGCCCTGGATGACGTTGCGCCAGGACGGGGTGGAGGAGTCCTCCATGTCCGCGAGCCAGACCCTGGCGCCGGAGTTCAGCGCGTTGATGGTCATCTTCTTGTCCACCGGCCCGGTGATTTCCACGCGGCGGTCCTCCAGACCCGGAGCCGGGGGAGCGACGCGCCAGTGCGGATCGTTGCGGACGGACTCGGTCTCGCGCAGGAAGCGGGGATCCTGGCCCTTGGCGATCTGCTGGCGGCGTTCCTGGCGGGCCTGCAGCAGCTCCATCCGCCGTGCAGCGGTGGCCCGGTGCAGCGCGGCCACAAACGCCAGCGCATCCGGAGTGAGAACCTCGCCCTGCCGGCAGATCGGCTGGGCGGTCAGGGTGATCCCGTTGATGGTGAAGTTATCAGTGAAGCTGTTCATGGGAGTTGCTCCTTGAAAGTCCGCCGTTGCCCTATCACTTTTGGTGCCTAAAGGCGGTCGATGGGGACCAAAAGTGATAGGGCAACGGGCGGGAAAGGGGGTGTGCAGCGTTAGTGGAACTGGCCTTCTTCGGTGGATCCCACCAGGGCCAGGGTGGATGCGTTCGGGTTGAGCGCGGTAGCGATGTCGTCGAAGTAGCCGGTGCCGACTTCGCGCTGGTGCTTGGTCGCGGTGTAGCCGCGGGACTCGGAGGCGAATTCCTTCTCCTGCAGCTCGACGTAGGCGCTCATGCCTTCCCGGGCGTAGCCGTGGGCGAGGTCGAACATCGAGTAGTTCAGGGCGTGGAAGCCGGCCAGGGTGATGAACTGGAAGGTGAAGCCCATGGCGCCGAGTTCGCGCTGGAACTTCGCGATCGTGGCGTCGTCGAGGTGCTTCTTCCAGTTGAACGACGGGGAGCAGTTGTAGGAGAGCATCTGGTCCGGGAAGTCGGCCTTGACCGCCTCGGCGAACTTGCGGGCCAGCTCCAGGTCCGGCGTGCCGGTCTCCATCCAGATGAGGTCCGAGTACGGGGCGTAGGCCTTGGCGCGGGCGATGCAGGGTTCGATGCCGTTGCGGACCTTGTAGAAGCCTTCCGCGGTGCGGACCGGCTGTCCGCTTCGCGGAGGATGAATTCCTGGTCGCGCTCGTCGACGTCGGAGGTGATCAGGGTGGCTGCCTCGGCGTCGGTGCGGGCGATGATGACGGACGGGGTGCCGGCGACGTCGGCGGCGAGGCGGGCGGCGTTCAGCGTGCGGACGTGCTGCTGGGTGGGGATCAGGACCTTGCCGCCGAGGTGGCCGCACTTCTTCTCCGAGGCGAGCTGGTCCTCCCAGTGCACGCCCGAGGCGCCGGCCTGGATCATGGACTTCATGAGCTCGTAGGCGTTGAGCGGGCCGCCGAAGCCGGCCTCGGCGTCGGCGACGATCGGGACCATCCAGTCCTCGACGGTCTGGATGCCCTCGGAGAACTCGATCTGGTCCGCGCGGAGCAGGGCGTTGTTGATGCGGCGGACCACGGTGGGCACCGAGTTGGCGGGGTAGAGCGACTGGTCCGGGTAGGTGTGGCCGGAGTTGTTGGCGTCGGCGGCGACCTGCCAGCCGGAGAGGTAGATGGCGCGGAGGCCGGCCTTGACCTGCTGCACGGCCTGGTTGCCGGTCAGGGCGCCGAGGGCGTTGGTGTACTTGCCGTCCTTGTGCTCCTCGGTGAGCTGCTTCCACAGCTTCTCGGAGCCGCGGCGGGCCAGGGTGTGTTCTTCGGAGACGCGGCCGCGGAGGCGGACGACGTCGGAGGCTGAGTAGTCCCGGGTGACACCTTCCCAGCGCGGGTTGGCGGCCCACTCGAGCTCCAGGGCGGCGGCCTGCTCGTTGCCGTGTCCTGCACGGACGGCTGCTGGGTCGGCTCAAATGCTGCAGTCATTGTGGTCTCCTTGGTGGGTCCGGGGCCGGCCCGTCTGCTTCCTCGCAGTCCGGGCCGGCTGATCCGGAGTGGTGCTTCTTTCCGTGAGATCTACTTTTCTTCACTTCCAAGAGGGTTTCTAGATGAAAGCACTGGAAAGAAATGCACTTCTTCGCGTATTCTCAAGAAATGCACCCCACTAGCTGGAACCGCCAAGCCCTTTCCCCGTCCGCGCCCGCGGCGCCGGAGGTGGACGTCATCAGCCTGGGCCGCCGCGTCCGCCACCTGCGCAAGGCGGCAGGCCTCACGCTCGATGACCTGAGTGCCGCGGTCGGCACCGCCCCAAGCCAGCTGAGCCTGATCGAGAACGGCAAGCGCGAGCCCAAACTCGGCCTGCTCCAGCAGCTTGCCGCGGCGCTCGGGGTCAGCATCGACGAGCTGCTCGGCGCGGAGCCGCCCAACCGCCGCGCGGCGCTGGAGATCGAGCTGGAACGCTACCAGCGCAGCCCCATCTACGAGTCCCTGAACCTGCCCAAGATCCGCATCAGTTCGCGGCTTCCGATGGATGTGCTGGAGTCGATGGTGGGGCTGCAGCACGAGCTGGAACGCCGCCTGAACGAGCAGGTCGCGACGCCGGAGGAGGCCCGCCGCGCGAACGGCGAACTGCGGGCGATGATGCGCGAGCGGAACAACTATTTCCCCGAGTACGAGGCCGAGGCGCAGAAGGTCCTGGCCTCGGTGGGACACACGAGCGGCCCGCTGTCCCACCACGTCATCTCCGACATTGCCGCGCACCTCGGATTCAGCCTCCACCACGTGGGCGACCTGCCGCATTCCACCCGTTCGGTGACCGACCTTAAGAACCGCCGAATTTATCTCACGCAGAACGCCCGCAGCGACCACGACCCCCGTTCGGTGCTGCTGCAGGCGCTGGGCCACTACGTCCTGGGCCACCAGACCCCCACCAACTACGGCGATTTCCTGATGCAGCGGGTGGCCACGAACTACTTCGCCGCCGCGCTCCTGCTGCCCGAGCAGGCCACCGTGGAGTTCCTGCAGGAGGCCAAGCAGGCCAAGGAAATCGCGGTGGAGGACATCCGGGACGCCTTCGCCGTGTCCTACGAGACCGCCGCGCACCGCTTCACCAACCTCGCCACCCAGCACCTGGGCATCCGCACGCACTTCCAGAAGACGCACAAGAGCGGCATCATCTACAAGGCCTACGAGAACGACGGCGTGACGTTCCCGCAGGACCACACCGGCGCCATCGAGGGCCAGTTCTCCTGCCGGAACTGGACCTCCCGGGTGGTGTTCGACGTCGCCGGACAAGTTCAGCGCGTACAACCAGTACACCGACACCCCGGCCGGGACGTACTGGTGCACCGCCCGGACCGAACGCTCCGCGAACGGGGAGTTCTCGCTTGTCCGTGGGTGTCCCGTACGCGCAGGTGAAGTGGTTCCGCGGCCGGGACACCACGGAGCGGTCCAAGTCGACGTGCCCGGACGAGAGCTGCTGCAAACGTCCGCCGGCCGCGCTGGCCTCGGAGTGGGCCGGCAACGCCTGGCCCTCGGCGCGGGCGCATTCGCACCTGCTCGCCGCGATGCCGCCCGGCGCGTTCCCCGGCGTGGACGAGACCGAGGTGTACAGCTTCCTGCAGGCGCACTCCGGGAACTGAGCGCCGGTCCCGGGCGTGGCCACCAGCCAGCCGGACTATATTGGCCGTGTCAGCTAATGGATCCGACCGCGGGAGCGCCCAGCCATGGCCAAGGAACTTGCAACCCAGCTCATCGAACAACTCCAGGCCGCCGGTGTGCAGCGGATCTACGGGATTGTCGGGGACAGCCTGAACCCGATCGTCGACGCCGTGCGGAAGACCGGCGGTGCGGCCAAGGGCGGCATTGACTGGGTCCACGTGCGGCACGAGGAGGCCGCGGCCTTCGCCGCCGCGGCCGAAGCGCAGCTGACCGGCCGCCTCGCGGTCTGCGCAGGATCCTGCGGTCCCGGGAACCTGCACCTGATCAACGGGCTGTACGACGCCAACCGCTCTGGAGCGCCGGTGCTGGCCATTGCCTCGCACATTCCCAGCAAACAGATCGGGAGCAGCTTCTTCCAGGAAACGCACCCGGACCGGCTCTTCAACGAATGCTCGGTCTACTCCGAGCTGGTCAGCACGGCCGAACAAGCGCCCCGCGTGATGCACAGCGCGATCCAGCACGCCGTCGCGCTCCGGGGCGTCGCCGTCGTCACCCTGCCGGGGGACATTGCCGGGCTCGATGCGGTGGCCGACAGCCCGCTACCCGCCGCGTTTGTGCCTGCCACCCTGGTGCCGGCACCGGAAAGCGTGCGGCTGCTGGCCGATGCCATCAACGCCGCCGGCAAGATCGCCATCTTCGCCGGCGCCGGCGTGCAGGGCGCCCACGACGAGGTGGTGGCCCTGGCCGGGCTGATCAAGGCGCCGATCGGCCACTCGCTGCGCGGCAAGGACTTCATGCAGTACGAGAACCCCTACGACATCGGGATGACCGGGCTGCTCGGCTACGGTGCCGCGGCCGAGGGGATCGAGGACGCGGACCTGCTGATCCTGCTGGGCACCGATTTCCCCTACGACCAGTTCCTGCCCGGAACACGGACGGCGCAGGTGGACCGCGCGGCCCACAGACTCGGCCGCCGGACGGACGTGGACATCGCCGTCCATGGTGATGTGCTGCCGACCCTCGCCGCGCTGATGCCGCTGCTCCAGGCCAAGAAGAGCAGCCGCTTCCTTAATGCGATGCTCAAGAAACACGACCGGCTGATGAACAAGGCCGTCGGCGCGTACACCCGGAAGGTGGAAAAGACCGAGCCGATCCACCCCGAGTACGCTGCCTCGCTGCTGGACCAGGTGGCGGCGACGGACGCCGTCTTCACCGCCGATACCGGGATGTGCAACGTCTGGACCGCCCGGTACATCAACCCGCTCGGCACCCGCAGGCTGATCGGTTCCTATCTGCACGGGTCCATGGCGAACGCGCTGCCCCACGCCATCGGTGCCCAGTTCGCGTATCCCGGGCGGCAGGTGATTTCGGTGTCGGGCGACGGCGGCCTGTCCATGCTGCTGGGGGAGCTGATCACGGTCGCAGCGCACCGGCTGCCGCTCAATGTGGTGGTGTTCAACAATTCGACGCTCGGCATGGTGAAGCTGGAAATGCTGGTGGACGGGCTCCCGGACTTCGGTGTGGACGTCCCGGACGCCAATTACGCGGCCGTCGCCCGGGCGCTGGGATTCCATGCCGTCCGGGTGAGCGACCCGGCCAAAATCGCCGACGCATACCGGGAGGCCTTTGCCCACCCCGGCCCGTCCCTCGTGGAACTCATGACGGACCCGAAGGCGCTCTCCATCCCGCCGAAAATCAAGGGCTCCCAGGTGCTGGGGTTCGCGACCGCGATGTCCAAGGTGGTCCTCAACCGGGGAGCGGGAGAGGCGGTCAGCATGGCCAGGAGCAACCTCCGCAACATCCCGCGCCGGTGAAGCGGGGCCATGGCCGCGGGGGCGGCGGACTGGCGGGATCTGGATCCAAATCGCCGGAAACTCGCCAGTTCGCCGCAAATTTCCGGCGAACTGGGGAGTTTCCGGCGAACTGCAGGGCAATGAGGCAACGGGAGCGGCAATGAAGAATCAACTGGTGGCAGCAGTGGCGGCCGGGACGATCGCGGCGCTCACGGCGTGTGCGCCTCCGCCGGTGCCGGGTCTCCTGAAGGCCGACGGCGTGCAGCGGGTTGCGGTGGACCGCGCCCTGTACGCTGCCGAACTTCAGGCCTTCCGGACTTCCGCCCTGGCGCTGGGAACCGCCCTCCTGGCCGACGGCGGGGACGGGTCCGACGGCAACGCTGTGTCCTCGCCCGGCAGCCTGCTGATAGCGCTCGCAATGCTGCGGGCAGGGGCCGCCGGGGAGGCCGCCGCCGAAATGGATGAGGTGCTGGGGCTTCCGGACCGCAACCGGGATGAGGCCATGAACGCCCTGCTTGCGTCCCTTGCGGCGTACGACGGCGATCCCGGCTCGGTCGACGAGAAGGAGCCGCCGCGGAAGCCGGTCGTGCATGCGGCCAACGGCTTGTTTGTGGACAAGGACGTGCCCACCGGGCAGGCCTTCCTGGAAACCCTTGCCGGGCACTACGGCACCGGGGTGTACCCCGTGGCCTTCCGTGATGAAGCCGCAACGAGGCCTGCCCTGGATGCCTGGGTGGACCGGAACACCGGCGGCCGGATCAAAAAGGCGCCCACGGAGTACGATCCTGACAACACCTTCAGCCTCCTGAACGCCGTGTACTTCGCCGCAGCGTGGCGGTCACCTTTCGACCCCAACAACACCTCGGACTACCCCTTCACCAAGTCCGGCGGCGAGGAAATCAGCGTGCCGACGATGTTCAAGGAGCTGGAGCTGGCCTACGCGGAGGGCGCCGGCTGGCGGGCGGTGGAGCTGCCGTACGCGGAAGGATTTGCCATGCGGCTGGTGCTGCCCGGTCCAGGCGTTGGGCCGGAGACCCTCACGGCCGCCAAGCTGGCGGACGTCGCAGCGGCCCTGGATACGGCCCCTGAGGTCTCCGTGCTGATCTCCCTGCCCAAGTGGGACCACACGAGCCGCTTCGACCTCCGGAAGGTGCTCGGTTCACTCGGTCTGGCCAGGACGCTCACCACCACCAGGGACTTCGACACCATCCAGCCCAGGCTCACCCTCACCCAGGCCGCGCAGGCCGCCAACATCACCGTTGCGGAGAAGGGCACAGTGGCCGCGGCCGTGACCCAGATTGACGGTGCCGTGACCGGCGCGCCGCCCCTCCCGGACCAGACCATCGACTTCGACCGGCCGTTCCACTACCAGATCGTGCACACCGAGACCGGGCTTCCGCTCTTCATGGGGAAGGTCGCGGACCCGCGCTGAGTGCCCTCCGGGATCCAAGTCGCCGGAAACTCCCCAGTTCGCCGCATACTTCCGGCGAACTGGGGACGTTCCGGCGAACTCGGCGGCTTAAGGCCTGCCGCTCCGGCGTTCAGCCGCCAGCAGCGCCGCCGTCTGCCCGATGAGCTCGTACGGGACCGGCTTCCCCAGCGGGAACTTCAGCGTCCCCTTCGCCGCACGGTACGGTGCGACGGACGCGCGGAACGCCTCGTCGCCGTCGGGCACGGGGTACACGGACACATGGTGCGCCCAGCCGGCGAAATAGACCACATACGCGCCGCCGATCGTGATCGTCGGGATGCCGTAGCTGATCATCTCCCCGGAATCCGGCACCGCAGTGCGGCAGCGGCGCCGGATTTCCTGAAGGACGTCCTGCACCTCGGCGGGGAATGAGGCGATGTACTCGTCCACGGTGTCAAAGTGCTGTGCCATCTGCCGTCCTCCAGTTGCCGACGAGTGAGCTAGCGCGGGCCGCCCTGCCAGAGCGCGTCGAACGGCGCTCCCGAGGACACCCGGTTCCGGATCCCGGCAGTGACAAAGGCCTTGGCGGTGCGGGCGGCCTCCAGCGGGGTGGCGCCCTTGGCGAGCTCGGCCGTCACCGCCGCGGCCAGGGAGCAGCCGGCACCGGACACCGCCACGTCGCCCACCTTCGGGGCGGACAGGACTTCCAGCGTCTCGCCGTCGTAGTAGACGTCGACGGCGTCGGGCCCGGCCAGGCGCACGCCGCCCTTGGCGAGCACCGCGGCGCCGCTGAGCTCGTGGATCCGGACGGCGGCGGCCTTGAGGGACTCGAGGTCGGTGATCCGCAGTCCGGAGAGCGACTCGGCCTCGAAGTGGTTCGGCGTGACGAAGGTCGCCAGCGGCAGGATCTGCGTCTTGAGCGCCTGATCGGTGTCCAGGGCGTGGCCCGGTTCCTGGCCCTTGCAGATCAGCACCGGATCCAGGACCACGTTGGCGAACCCGGAACCGGCCAGGGCCGAGGCCACGGTCGCGATCGTCGCCGGGCTGCCCAGCATCCCGATTTTGACGGTGTCCAGCACCGACGGTGCGCCGGACGCGGCACCGTAGGCCGCCGTCGTCGCCTCCAGCTGGTCGGCGATGACCTGCTGGTCCAGGGGGACGAACCGGTGGTTCCAGTTGTCCTGCGGGTCGAAGGAAACGATGCAGGTCAGGTTGGCAATGCCGAAGACGCCCAGCTCCTGGAAGGTCTTCAGGTCAGCCTGCGCGCCGGCCCCGCCGGTCGCTTCGGAACCGGCGATGGTCAGGGCGACGGCGGGAGCGGCCGTGGCGTCGGAAGCGGCCAGGGCGGCAGCGTCGAATGCGGTGGAAGTCATGGACCCATCCTGCCATTGCCGGGAAACCCGCCGCATTGTGCTCATGACCAATATGACCAAAACCCGAGTGTTCCGGATCACCAGGACTAAGGTGGCGGACGGTGTTGCTTTCTTGCGGCGCCGGATCCAGGAAGGTTCATTGATGAGCACCCAACTGTCCGAATCGGCACAAACGAGAAAAGCCGTAGGCAACATTCTCAAAGGCTCTGCCGGCAACCTCGTCGAGTGGTTCGATGTCTATATCTACACGGCATTCTCGGCGTACTTTGCTGTCCACTTCTTCAGCTCCAAGGACCCGCTGCAGAGCAACCTTGAAGCGATGGCCGTCTTCGCGGTGACGTTCCTGATGCGCCCGATCGGCGCCTGGTTCTTTGGCCGCTACGCGGACCGCAACGGCCGGAAGGCCGCGCTGACCCTCAGCGTGACGATGATGTCCGCGGGCTCCTTCGCCATCGCGCTGCTGCCCACCAAAGAAGTCATCGGCATCTGGGCTCTGGTCCTCCTGGTCCTTATCCGGCTGCTGCAGGGCTTCTCCGTAGGCGGCGAGTACGGCACCAGCGCCACGTACATGTCCGAGGCCGCCACCGCCAAGCGGCGCGGCTTCTTCTCCAGCTTCCAGTACGTCACCCTCATCGGCGGGCAGATGCTGGCCCTCCTGGTGCTCGTTGTCCTGGAACGGACCCTCGGCAAGGACATGCTGGGCGAGTGGGGCTGGCGGATACCGTTTGCGATCGGCGGCGTTGCTGCGCTCGTCGTCCTCTGGATGCGCCGGTCCATGGAAGAGACCATCTCGGCGGAGCAGGCAGCCGCCGCCAAGGCCGGGACAGCGGGCGGAGAAGCCCAGCCGGGCACCATGAAGCTGCTGTTCACCAAGCACTGGAAGTCCCTGCTGATCTGCATCGGCGTCACCCTGGGCGGGACCATGGCGTTCTACACCTACACCAACTTCACGCTGTCCTTTATGCAGAACACCAGCGGCATCGCCAAGGAAACCACGTCCGTCATCAGCTTCTGGGCACTGTTCATCTTTATGCTGCTGCAGCCGGTCTACGGCATCATTTCGGACCGCGTGGGCCGCCGCCCGCTGCTGCTCTGGTTCGGGATCACCGGCGTGCTGCTGACCTGGCCGCTGCTGTCCGCGCTGGCCGGCACGAAGGATCCGTTCACCGCGTTCCTGCTGATGATGGGCGGCCTGCTCATTGTCGGCGGCTACACCTCGATCAACGCCCTCGTGAAGGCCGAGCTGTTCCCGGCCTCCATCCGGGCCCTCGGCGTGGGCCTGGGCTACGCAATCGCCAACTCGCTCTTCGGCGGCACCACGCCGCTGGTGGGCGCCGCGTTCCAGAAGGCCGGCCAGGTGGAAATCTTCTTCACCTACATCACCGTGGGCATCGGCATTTCGCTGCTGGTCTACATCTTCGCCCTGAAGAACAAGAAGTCCACGCACCTTGACCACGAACAGGGCCACGCCTGGGAGCCCGCTCCCGGCGCCGCTGTGCCGGGCGAGGGCCGCAAGGACGACGACAAGGACCTCGTCGACGCCTCGCGCCGCTAGATCCACCATCCGTTTCGGCGGAACGTACGACGGCGGGTCGCCGGCTACCGGACTTCGGTCACGGCAGCAGGCGGCCCGCCGTCGTCGTTAACGCGGGGGTTGAACCACCCGGGTGCGAGAATAGGGGGTGGTTCCGGCGGCCAGTCCGCCAGGAGCCATCCAGTGCTAATACAGCCGGCTGCCGCGCGGATTCCTCTTGGGGACCCGGGATGCCGAGCGAACCACTATGAATGGACCACCCATGACTTCCGCCAAGACCTTTCCGGCCGCAGCGCCGCCGAAGTTCGCCTCGATCGGTTCCCCCTATTTCGGCATCCTGTTGGCCTTCATGGCCGTGGTGCTGATCCTGTCCAACATCGGGGCATCGAAGGGCGTAGCAGTCGGCCCGATCATCACCGACGGCGGCTTCTTCCTGTTCCCGCTGGCCTACATCCTGGGCGATGTCATCAGCGAGGTCTACGGCTTCAAAGTGGCGCGCAAGGCCATCGTCGTCACGTTCGCGCTCTCCGTGTTCGCGTCCCTCTGCTACTGGATCATCATCGCCCTGCCCGGCTTCGACGACGACTTCGGTGCGGCCAAGCAGTCCGCTCTGGAAGGCGCGCTGGGCCCGGTCCCGCAGATCGTGCTGGCCTCGCTGCTGGCGTTCCTGGCCGGACAGACCATCAACGCCTGGATCCTCGTGAAGATGAAGGCCCGCACGGGGGAGAAATCGCTCTGGGCGCGCATCATGGGCTCCTCGGTTGCCGGTGAATTCGTGGACACCCTGATTTTCTGCAGCATCGCGGCCTCCGTGATCGGGATTACCGACGCCGGCACGTTCGTCAACTACGTCATCGTGGGCTTCCTGTACAAGACCCTCGTGGAGTTCCTCTTCGTCCCGGTCACCGCGGGCGCGATCGGCTGGATCAAGAGGCGCGAACCGAGCTACGGGGCGTAGGGCTCAAGGCGCGCGTCGTAGGGTGCGCGCCGAGCCTCGCCAGCCGCCGTCCCTCGCCCTCGCCGTCGCCAGCGCCGCCGTCGCCGCCCCTCGCCGTCGCCGAATTCGCCGGACAGCTGCGGGGTCGCCGTATGGTCACGGCGAGCCCGCAGGTTACCGGCGAATTCGCGGCTCAGGGTCCGGGGCGGCCGGCTAACGCGCGGAGCAGCCGGCTCTTGAATTCCTGTTCCCGGAAGAGGTCCTTCCACTCGACCCGGACGAACCGCCAGCCCTCTTCGACCAGGGCCTTCTCCCGGCGCCGTTCCTCGAAAAGCACCTCGGCCGTGGGCCTGTAGTCGAAGTACTTGATCTTGCCGTCGAACTCGAGGGCGACCTTCTCCTCCTTCCAGCCGAAGTCCAGGCGGTGGCGCCCGGCGCGGCTCAACACTTCCAGCTGCAGCTCCGGGGGCCGGATCCGTAACCGCAGGATCAGCTCGCGGGCCAGGGTCTCGCCGGGAGATTCAGACCGGGGATCGGCCGTGGCGAGGACGCGGCGGAACGTGCGGATTCCGCGTCGGCCGTCCAGTGCATCTGCCATCGCCTGCAGGGCTGCCCGATCCGCGCCGAGGCGAAGCGCATGGTCTGTGAGGATCAGCGCCTGCCCATAACGCAGCATCATGGCGCAGTCGGCAGTGGTGCGCTCCAGGGACGTCGTCCGGAGACCGTTCACTTCGCCGACATCCTGCTCCGCGAAAGGCCGTGTGTGGCAGCGGACGTCCCTGCCGTGGCGCTCGTTCGACGGGCGTACCTTCTGCAGCAGATGGATGGTGTCATCCACATCCCACAGGTGGAGGCGGCGGAGCCGCGCTGCGGACGTGTGGCAGTAGAGGAAGGTGCCCGTCGACGTCGTACGCGTTCCATGGGCATGCGCAAAGATGAGCTGCCTGCCGCGGGCAGCCGGGGACTGGGCGTTCCACAAGCTGGCGCGGATGTAGCAGCCGTGGCGCAGCCGGATCAGGGTGCCGCAGTCCACGAGCGAGCGGATGGCGCGCGAGCCGTAGCCGAGGTCGAGCAGTTGTCCGGTGCGCCAGAGGTTGCCCGTCGGCGGCAGCTCGGGCCGGAGGTTTTGTGGCATGCACCCAGCTTCCGGCGCCGGCGGCCCGGGCGGGAGGCTCCGCCGTCGCTATGTGGAAAACCCGAGGTCGCCGGACCCGCGCCGGATCGCCGTAGCTTACGGCGAGCCCGGGCGCTTCCGGCGAACTCGGCGGACGACCTCACCCGGGAGCACGGGCCGTGGTGCCCCTGGCGATGAGCGTCGGTTCGATCAGCTTGCGCTCTGGCTCGAGCGTGGGGTCCTGGATCCGCGCCAGCAGGGTGTTGGCGACGTCGGCGCCGACAATGTCGCTGCGGTTGTCCACGGACGAGATGTCCAGGTACCGCGACTTGGCGAGCTGGGAGTTGTCGTAGCCGATCACGGAGAGGTCGGCCGGGACGGACAGGCCGCGTGCCTTGGCTGCGGCGAGGGCGCCCAGGGCCATGGTGTCGTTGGCTGCGAAGAGGGCTGTCGTGTCGGGATGGTGATCCAACAGCCAGCACGCGGCCGCGTACCCGTCCTCCTCGGAGGTCCCCTGGGACTCGCCGGCGATCCGGACCTCGGCGCCGGCCTCCACGAGACGGCCCCGGAAGCCTTCGCGCCGGTGGGCGGCGGCGCCTCCGAAGCCGGACAGGTGACCGATGCTGGTGTGGCCGAGGCCCAGCAGGTGGTCCGCGGCCATGCGGCCGCCCGCGTCGTCGTCATTCGTGATGAGGCCTGCCCCGGCGGGGACCCCGTTCCGCCAGCCCGCGACGACGGCGGGAACCCAGGTCCCGGCCATCATGGACTCACTGGGCTCGGCGGCGATGACAAGGCCCTCCACGTGCATGGACAGCAGGCCGTCCGTCGCTTCGGTGATGCGGTTTTCGCCCGGTCGGGAGTCCGCCAGGGTGACCTGGTAGCCGTGCGGGGAGAGCGCGGATTCCAGGCCGCGCAGCAGGTCCACGAACCAGAGATTCCGGAAGTCGTCAATGACCAGCCCGATGCTTTTCGTCTGGCTGCTGGCGAGCGTGGTCGCGGCCCGGCTGGGCCGGTAGCCCAGCTCCGCCATCGCCGCCAGGACTGCCTCCCGGCGCTTCTCGCTGACCTTTGCCGGATTCTGGAGCACGAGGGACACCAGCGACGGCGAGACGCCGGCGCTCTTGGCGACGTCGTAGATCGTCGGGCGGCGTGTCCTGGGTCCGTTCAGCGTCATCTGCAGAGCCTTTCATGTCTCATCCGAGAATAGTCGGTCAACCATTGACAGGACATATGGACATAGCTACGCTTTTGTTCAGCGCCAGTTTTTGTAGCGCTCCAATTTTCTAGGACCGGGCCGTTGGCCCGGCCGAATTTCAAAGGAGAAATCGATGGCTGACAGTTTAGGAGTCGCCGTAATCGGCGCAGGCATGGCAGGGAAGGCGCACGCGGCCGCCTACCGGACGGCCTCTGCGCTGTACAGCCCGGTTCTTCCTGCCATCCGGCTCGTTTCCATCGGCGATGTGAACGCCGAATTCGGCTCCCTGGCCGCGAAGCGGTTCGGCTACGAACGCAACGACACCTCGTGGCAGGCGATCGCCGAGGCCGACGACATCGACGTCGTGAGCGTCGTGATCGCGAACTCGCTCCACCGCGAAGTCGTGGAGGGCCTGCTGGCCGCCGGCAAGCACGTGCTGTGCGAGAAGCCGCTGAGCGACACAATCGAGGATGCCCGCGCCATGGCGGACGCGGCCCGCAACGCCAGCTCGATTGCCCGGATCGGCTTCACCTTCCGCCGCACGCCCGGCATCGCCTACATCCGCGACCTCATCCGCACCGGCGTCCTGGGCAACGTCCTGCACTTCAGCGGCCGCTACTGGACCGACTACGGCTTCAGCCCGTCGGCCCCGATGAGCTGGCGCTACAAAGGCGGCCCCGGCTCCGGTGCGCTGGCCGACGTCGGAAGCCACCTCACGTACGTCGCCGAGTTCCTCTGCGGCGACATCAAGTCCATCAGCGGCGGACGCCTCAGCACCGTCATCGACAAGCGCCCGCTGCCGCTCGGGGCCGTCATGGGCCACGACCACGCCGCGGTCAGCGACACCTTCGAGCCGGTCGAGAACGACGACTACGCGGTGTTCTCCGCCGAATTCGAGAACGGCGCCGGCGGCTTCGAGGTCTCCCGCGTCGCCGCCGGCCACGCCAACAGCCTCATCTTCGAAGTCTTCTGCGAGAACGGCGCCGCCCGGTTCGACCAGCGCCGCCCCGCGGAGATCGAGCTGTTCCTCAACGACGGCCCGGCCAACGAGAACGGCTACCGCCAGGTGATCCTCGGACCCGGACACCCCTACATCGCCGGCGGCCTGGCCATGGACGCGCCCAGCGTCGGGTTCGGCCAGAACGACGCCTTCGGCTACCAGGCCCGGGCGTTCCTCGAGGAAGTCGCCGGCCTCAGCGAGGAATCCTCCCTGCCCCGCTGCGCCACGTTCGACGAGGGCGTGCGCAACATGGAACTGCTCGGCGCCGTCACGGAATCCGCGCTCAACAACGGAAAGAAAATCACGCTATGAAACTCGGCGTCTACAACGCAATCCTGCACGACCGGCCGCTTCCCGAGGCCCTGAAGGTCATCGCGGATCTCGGGCTCACCGGCATCGAAATCAACACGGGCGGATTCCTGCCGGCCGTCCACGTCCCGACCATGGACCAGATCCTGGAAAGCGACGCGGCCCGGGACGACTACCTCGCGGTCTTCGAGGGGACCGGCGTCTCGATCGCCGGCCTGAACTGCAACGGCAACCCGCTGCACCCCAAACGTGAGATCGGCGAGAAGCACGCCGAGGACATCCGCCGCTCCATCCGGCTGGCGCAGCGGCTGGGACAGGACCGGGTGGTCACCATGTCCGGCCTGCCCGGCGGGGAGCCCGGCGCCACGACCGTCAACTGGGTGGTCAACGCCTGGAACTCGGCGGCCCTGGACGTGCTCGACTACCAGTGGGGCATCGCGGCCGAGTTCTGGAAGGAAACCGACCGCCTCGCCGCCGACCACGGCGTGAAGGTTGCCCTCGAACTGCATCCGCAGAACATCGTGTTCAATACCGCCGACGTCCACAAGCTCATCGAGCTCACCGGCGCCACCCACGTCGGCGTCGAACTGGACGCCTCGCACCTGTTCTGGCAGCAGATGGATCCGGTGGCCGTGGTCCGCGAACTCGGCCCGCTCATCTTCCAGGCTGCCGCGAAGGACGTCCGCGTCAACACGGGGAACGCCGCGCTCTACGGCGTCCTCGACAACAGCTTCCGCAGGCTCGCTCCGGCGGAAAACCGCACCAACCTCGGCGGCGACGAGTGGGCCAACGAGTGGCCCACAAACTCCGCGTGGGACTTCGTGGCGCTCGGGCGCGGGCACGACACCGCCTACTGGGCCGAATTCCTCCGCGCCCTGTACGAGGTGGACCCGGACATGCTGGTCAATATCGAGCACGAGGACGTCTCCCTGGGCCGGATCGAGGGGCTCCAGGTGGCGGCCAAGGTCCTGCGCGACGCTGACGCTGCGCTCTCGGCGTCGCTGCACCTGACGAACTGAGCAGCCTGACGGCCCGGCAAACGACATCCACGCCGAGGTCGCCGGAACACTGCGGGGTCGCCGGAAACTTCCGGCGATCCGGCACGCTTCCGGCGACCTCGACGCCGGCCGCCCCCGAACAGCCCCGAACCGCCCCGAACCGCCCCCGGACGGCCTACGGGAGCCTGACGGAACTGCTGGACGCCGGGGTGGATGCCGTGACCATCACGACGCCGCCGCACACACGCCAGGCACTGGTGCTGGAGGCCATCGCGGCCGGCGTCCACGTTGTGGCGGACAAACCGTTCGCCCCCGACGCCGCCTCGGCACGGGAGCTTTCCGACGCCGCCCGGCGCGCCGGCGTGGTCCTGAACGTCTATCACAACCGCCGCCGGGACGCGGATATCCTCACACTCGACGGCGTCATTGCCTCGGGCGGGCTCGGGGACGTCTGGCGGGTCCACTCGATCATGGACCAGGACGGTGCCGCCACCCTCGAGACCGGCGCCGCGGGCGGGCTCCTGCGCGATCTGGGCAGCCACCTCGTGGACCAGATGCTGTGGCTGCTCGGCCCGGCAACCTACGTCCACGGCGCCCTCGACTGGACCGACCGCTTCGGCGAAACCACCGACTGCGGCTTCTTCGTGACATTGACGCACGCGTCCGGAGCCGTTTCGACGGTCTCGGCCAGCAAACTCAACCACTCCACCACGCGTGAACTGCGCGCCTATGGCAGCGCCGGCAGCTACATTGCCTCGGGCGCCGACGTGCAGGCCGAGGCCCTGGCCGCAGGCCGCCGCCCCGCCCTCGAACCAGCCACCTGGGGGATCGACGTTCCGGAAAACCGGGGGACCCTCGCGGTCGCCGGCGCCAGCACCCGGGTGGCGTCGGCGCAGGGCAACTACGCCGGGTTCTACACCGAATTCGCCCGGGCGGTCCGGGACGGCGGTCCCGGACCGGTGCCGGCCGCGGAGGGAGTGCGGACCCTCGAGGTCCTCGATGCGGCCCGGCGCAGCGCCCGGGAGAACGTCGTCGTGGAACTGGGCTGACAGGACCAGGTGTAGCGGTCCGCCGTCGTTCGCTTCGAAACACGCGAGGTCGCCGGAAAGTTGCGGGATCGCCGGAACATTCCGGCGATCCGGCACGGTTCCGGCGACTTCGACCGCGGAAACGCCCGAACCGCCGCCCCGACGAGCCCAGGAAGCCTAGGAGTAGTACTGCGCCAGGGTCTCGGCCTTGAACTCGAAGAAGTTGCCGGCCTCGATGGCCAGGCGGGCGTCGTCGACCATCTTCACCACGAAGCGCTCGTTGTGGATGGAGATCAGGGTGGCCGAGACCATCTCCTTGGCCTTGAACAGGTGGTGGATGTAAGCCCGCGAGTAGTTCAGGCAGGCGTAGCAGTCGCAGCCTTCCTGCAGCGGGCCGAAGTCGCGCTTGTACTTGGCGCCGGAGAGGTTGTAGCGGCCGGTGGGGTGGTAGAACGCCGAGTTGCGGGCCACCCGGGTGGGGGAGACGCAGTCGAACGTGTCCGCGCCGTTTTCGATCGCCGTGAAGATGTCGTCCGGCTCGGAGATGCCCAGGAGGTGCCGCGGCTTGTTCTCCGGCAGCTCCTCGTTGCACCAGCGCACGATCGTGCCGAGGTTCTCCTTCTCCAGCGCCCCGCCGATGCCGAAGCCGTCGAAGTTCATGGCGCCGAGATCGCGGCAGGCCTTCCGGCGCAGGTCCTCGTACTGGGCGCCCTGGATGACGCCGAACAGGGCCTGGTAGGGCTTGCCGGCACGCTCGTCCGTCAGCCGGAAGTGCTCGGTGATGCAACGCTCGGCCCAGCGCCGGGTGCGTTCCAGCGATTCTTCCTGGTAGCCGCGGGAGTTCTGCAGGGTGGTCAACTCGTCGAAGGCGAACATGATGTCCGCGCCGATCTGGTGCTGGACGTTCATGGAGATCTCCGGGCTGAACCGGTGCCGGTCGCCGTTGAGGTGGCTCTTGAACCACACGCCTTCCTCGTCGACGTGGGCGAGGCGTTCCTTGCCGGGGGCCACGGCGTCGTCGGGTCCGGAATTGTCCACCGATTTCATGTCGATGACCTTCTTGAACCCCGAGCCCAGGCTCATCACCTGGAACCCGCCGGAATCCGTGAAGGTGGGGCCGGGCCAGTTCATGAAGGCGCCGAGCCCGCCGGCCTCGTCCAGGATGTCCGCGCCCGGCTGCAGGTACAGGTGGTAGGCGTTGGCGAGGACGGCCTGCGCCCCGAGCTCGGCGATGGATTCCGGCAGCACCGATTTCACCGTGGCCTTGGTGCCGACGGCGATGAACGCGGGCGTCTGGATCTCGCCGTGCGGGGTGGTGATGGTGCCGGTGCGGCCCAGGAACTCCCCGCCGTTCTCGGCCACCTGCGCGGCCGACGGCGAACAGCTTTCGCTCAGGCGTTTGCCCACGCGGAAGGAAAACTCGGATTGCCGGGCAGGCTGGAGCTGCGGCGCGTCTGGTTCAGGAATGGCTGGCACCGTTCAAGTGTGCCAGCTAACAGCCCCCAGCCTTTAGTGCAGCGGATCCGATGTGGGGTAGTTCTCAGCCCGCCATTTGTCCCAGTGGCTGCGGACGGCTTCCAGCTGGTGGGCGCCCAGATCGTAGCTCGAGACGATCACCAGGGAGCCGCCGTCGGGCCGGACCTCGGGGATGGCCGGCTGGTCCGCCACGATCACCAGGCCTTCGCCGTGCTCGGCGTAGCTGTGGACCGTCAGCCCGACCTGATGGTTGCTCCGGAACCAGACCTTGCCGGAGACGTCCTCGCCGGTGGCCAGGGTCAGCGAATACGGTTCGCCCGGGGCGGGGACCTCGCCCAGGCCCAGCTTGTCGATCGACGGATCCCTCGGATCCGGGGACCGAGAAGAAGAAGGTCCGGCGGTTGCCGTGCGGGATGCCGTTCCAGTGCGAAGCGGAGTTGCTGGAGGAACGTCAGCCAGCCCTGGGTGATGTCCTCGTCCCAGGCTGCCCACTCCGAGTTGTGGTCGAGGGCGGCCCGGGTGACGCTGACTTCGGTTCCGGTGGGGACCGGTTTCAGGGTGAAGACGTCCCCGCCGTCGACCACGAGGGAGGTATGGTCCGCGCCCTCGATCACCTTGGGGCTGAAGTAGATCTCATTGATCTCGGCCGGCCTGGTCATCAGCCTCCCAGCCGTGCCATTGAGCCACTTTGGACGGTTCGCGCAGCATTGTCCAAACCTGCTGCGCGTCAGAGTTGATCACAACGCTCAGATTGTTCGTCATGGGCCGAATCTACAACTACCGGCCGCCCGACGGGTAGGGCAACTGCTAGGCCCAAAAGCGCTCTCAGGCGCGGACGGATTCGAGTTCGTTCCCGATGCGGCGCTCCAGCTCCGCGGCGCCGACTGGTTTCCGAACCGCCGTGGGCGCGCAGGAACAGCAGCGACTCCAGCCGCAGGAGCCGCCATTCGCGTTCCGCATCCGTGGTTCGAGTTGTCGATGGACGCGGAAAATTTCCTTGTCGTACAGGTTGGGTTCGTTGAGCGATCGCTGGCGGACCTTGGCGTTCATCCGGGCCTTGAACGCGTCCGTTTCCATGGTCGTCGGGCGCGCGGAGGAATTTCTCGTAGACAGCCGCGCGGTCCGGCTGCCCGAGCTGGCGGCAGATGTAGCTGGACAGCGCCAGCGCCGCCTCGACCGACGCCCAGCGGCCGGGGTTGCCGTCGAAGGGCAGGACGTTGAGGAGGTCGGCGACGGCGAGGGCGTTCTCGGCGTCCTTGCGGATGATGAAGAGCTCGTGCGCCAGATCGCTGAGGTCCTTGAGGCAGCTGCCGGACTTGGTGTTGATGCCCTTGGCCAGCCGCTCGGCCAGCAGCTGCACCCCCACCGCCTCCGGGTGCGCCGCGGCGACGGCCTCCACCACGGACTCGGGCGTGCCGTTGACGGGCCGGGATCAGTGCCAGGTCCTCCTCGCTGGGGCCGGTCGCTGCCGGCGGCGCGGGCGGCAGCGGAGGAACGACGACGGCGGAAGGAACCGCGGCGGTTCGGTCCGGTGCCGCTCGCGCCTGCGGTGTCCGCGGCGTCCTGCGCGGTGTCCGGCACTGGGACCGGGCGTCCGCGACTGCGCTCACGCCGTCGGGCCGTGCCCGGCAGCTTTCGCGGGGCGTCGCCCGGACGCATCGGGGCCTGCGGCGCCGGCTGCGGCGTCCTGAACCTTGACGGCGGAGCCGGCCGCGATGCGCAGCACGCCGCCGCCGGTGAGGGTCGCCAGGACCATGGCAGCGGTGCCGAAATCGTCGGTTTCGACGTCGACACGCTGGATCTCGGCGGATGCGTTTGCCGTCGGGAAGGAGCAGATGCTCGCCGGCCTGCAGGGATCCAGCCTGCTGTTCGCTGTAGTTCCGGGAGGCTGGTGGGTGGGTCATCGGGAGTCCTTAAATTCTCTTGCGGTCCGCCCAACAGTCTACAAAAGGCACCGTGAGAAGTCGGGGACGCCGGGGAACCTCCGGGAGTCCCGGGACCGACACGAGGGGGCCGGCAGGCGTCAGTTGCCGACGCCGGCGAAGGCCAGCGCCTGCCGGATCAGCGCGCCGCGGCCGCCGCTGAATTCCAGCTGCACGTCCGTGCTCATGACTTCCTGCGGGGTCATCCAGGTCAGCTCGAGGGCGTCCTGCCGCGGGGAGCAGTCGCCGGTGACGGGGATGATGTAGGCCAGGGAGACGGCGTGCTGGCGGTCGTCCGTGAAGCCGGTGTGGGACGGGGACGGGAAGTATTCGGCCACCGTGAACGGCACGGGGCTGATGGGCAGCTGCGGGAAGGCCAGCGGGCCGAGGTCTTTCTCCATGTGTCGGAGCAGGGCGGCACGGATGGTCTCGCGGTACAGCACCCGGCCGGAGACCAGGGAGCGGACCATGGTGCCGTCCTCGTCGGCCTGCAGCAGCGTGCCGACCTCGTTCACGAACCCGAGCGGGATCCAGCCTGACCGGTACGGCCTCGACGTAGACCATGGGCAGCCTGCCGCGCGCCTCGAACAAATCATCGTCGGAGAGCCAGCCGGGGTTCGGGTCAGGGGTGCGAACATTCATGGTTAAGTTCTACCGCATCCCTGCCCCGAACCCTGCTCCGTCACGTCAGATCGCCAGCACCGATTCCAGCGGCTCGCCGGCGGCGATCCGTGCCAGCAGCGCCGGTTCGGCGGCGTCGGAGGCCAAGGCCTGCCCCACCACTCCGGCCGCCGCCTCGGGGGACAGGACGATCACGCCGTTATCGTCCCCCAGCACCCAGTCGCCCGGATTGACCTGGACGCCGCCGCACTGCACCGGGACGTTCACGGCGGAGCCGCCGCTGCGCACCCGTTTGGTGGTCAGGCACGAGGTTCCGCGGGCAAAGACCGGCAGGCCCGTGGCGCGGAGTTCCAGGATGTCGGTGGCCACGCCGTCGACGACGACGCCGGCGGCGCCTTGCGCGGTAGCCGCTGCGGCGGTGACCGCGCCCACCGGCGCGTGCCGGTGGTCACCGGACATGTCCACGACCAGCACCGCGCCGGGGTAGAGCTCCAGCAGGGCACGGTTCATGGCGTAGGCGTCATTTTCCGCAATGCGCACCGTGACCGCGGGGCCGGCCACTTTGACGCCGTCGAGCAGCGACCGGATGGCCGGATCCACGAATCCGTCCTCGAGGAAGTGCCCGATCGTGGGGTAGCTGACGGCGGCGAGCCCCTCGCTGAGCCCGGTGGTCGCGGTGACCACAGCGTTCCCGGCGCTCCGGCGTTCCCGGGCGCCGGTGCCGGCAACGACGGCGACGCAGTCGATTTCCAGCGCCACGCCCCAGAGGCTCACGCAGACGGTTGTCCGCGCAGGCTTGGCCGTGCCAAAGAACTCCGAGTAGACCCGGTTGTAGTCCTCGAGCCGGCCGGGATCGGTGAGGTAGGAGTTGACCTTGACCACGTGCTCCAGCCCGGACCCGGCGGCCTCGAGCACGGAGCGGAGGTTGAGGATGGTCTGGCGCACCTGGTCCTCGAACGTGTCCGGCTGGTCATCCAGCCCGCTGATCGCGGGAATCTGGCCGGCGGTGAACACAAAGCCGTTGGCGACGACCGCCTGGGAGAACGGGCCGACGGCGTCCGCCCCGCCCGGGATCTGCGCGATCCGGCGGACGGTCCGCAGCCCCGTTTCGAGGAACAGCAGGAAGCAGCGGGAACAGCGGGAGCAGCGGGAACAACGTCGGGAGTGACCGTCATTTGGCATCGTCGCCGCTTCGGCGGGGGCGGACGTCCATGGCGTCGATGTTGCCGTGCCGGGTTTCCGTCAGGACGAACAAGGCGCCGAGCGACACGAGGGAAGCCGCCATGATGTACCAGGCGATGGAGGAACTCTGGTGGGTCATGCCCAGCAGCCACGTGGTGATGAACGGCGTGGCGGCGCTGCCGAGGAGCCCGGACAGCATGTACGCCACGGACAGTCCCGAGTAGCGGACCTTGGAACCGAAGAGCTCGGCGAGGAAGGTGGCGATCGGGCCGTAGTTGGCGGCGAAGGCCGTCATCATGGCCAGGTAGGCGATGAAGAGCAGCGGCACGGACTTGGTGTCCATCAGCCAGAACATCGGGAAGGCGAAGGCGGCCTCGGCGGCGACACCGGCGTAGATGATCGGCTTGCGGCCGTACTTGTCAGAAAGCTGGCCGAAGAACGGGATCAGGACAAAGCACAGGGCGCAGGCGGCCAGGACAACCCACAGCATGAGGGCCTCCGAATGGCCCAGTTCCTTCTTGCCGTAGGAGACGCCGGACGCGACCAGCAGCGTGAACGTGCTGCCGGTGGACAGCGTGGCGACGCCGCCGAGGATGACCTGCTTCCAGTACTTGGCCATGAGGGCCGCGAAGGGCAGCTTGGCTTTGGCGCCGGCGTCCTTGACGGCCTGGAAGGACGGGGTTTCCTCGATGTGCAGCCGGATGTAGATGCCCACCGCCACGAGCAGCGCGGAGGCCAGGAACGGGATGCGCCAGCCCCAGCTGAGGAGGGCTTCGGTGCTGACGGTCGAGGCGACAATCAGGAACGCGACATTGGCGATCAGGGTTCCGGCGGGCACACCCACCTGGACCAGCGAGCCGTAGAACCCGCGCCTGGATGCGGGAGCGTGCTCCACGGTCATCAGGACGGCGCCGCCCCATTCGCCGCCCAGGGCCAGGCCCTGGATGACGCGCAGGAAGAGCAGCAGCAGCGGCGCCATGATGCCGATGCTGTTGTAGTCCGGCAGCAGGCCGATGGCGAACGTCGCGGCGCCCATGGTCAGCAGCGAAATCAGGAGCATGGACTTCCGGCCCAGCCGGTCCCCGAAGTGGCCGAAGATGATGGCACCGACCATGCGGGCAATGTAGGCCGAGGCGAAGGTGCCGAAGGCGAGCATGGTGCCCACGATGGGGTCGAAGCTGGGGAAGAAGATCTTGTTGAACACGAGCGCGGATGCTGTGCCGAATACAAAGAGGTCGTACCACTCGACGGTGGTGCCGATGACGCTGGCGAGGGCGATTTTGCGCATTTTGGCCAGGTCCAGCCGGGCAGCCGCGTGGGATGTGGTTTCTACCAATTGAGCCATCAATATCTCCAGATGGGGTGCGGGGACGAATGTCCAGTGCAAGGTAGTAGCCAACTATTCTGTGTTGGTGATCACACCTCAATGGCGGAAACCCCACCAAAAAAGCCCCCGAAGTGTGTGTTCACACAACCCTTAGGCCCAGGCGACCACCAGCCGGGCGGCCTGGGCCGGAATGGTCAGGTCGATTCCGGTCAGCTCCTGGAAGCGGTTGAGCCGGTTCAAAATGGTGTTCCGGTGGCAGAACAGCTGCTCCGCCGTCGCCGTGATGTTCCCGGTGGACAAGTAGTGCTGCACCGTTTCCATCAGGCGCTCGCGTTCCCCGCCGCGGCATTCCTCCATGGACTCCTCCAGCTGGGCGGCGAGGTCAAGGCCGGCGTCCTGGAGGTTCTGCTGGGCCAGGCGGGGCCACGCGGCATCGGCGGACAGCGGGCCGGCATCACCCGGGCGCAGCAGTGCCGCGAGGCTCTCCGCCGTGCGTGCCGCGGCGGGGAGCCCGCGCAGCCCGTGCACCTCCGGGACGTAGCCGCAGGGAATGTCGGCCAGGAGCGGCGGCACCGGCGGTGCGCTCCGGGTCTCCCCGGACCGTCCGGGTGACGGCGGCCGAAGCAGCAGCGGCCAGAACAGGTAGGTGTTTCCGCCGGATTCGTGCAGGAAGATCTTCTGCCGGCGCTGGCCGGAGCCGAACTGGGTGGCGGCGGCACGCAACCGGGCCCCCGCCTCGCCGCTGGCGGCCACGAGCCCGCAGCGAGAATCCGGGCCGATGCCCAGGGCGGAGCCCACCTGCGAGGACGTTTCGGCCGAGGGTGTGCTCTGGTTGAAGAGCCGCGCGATGAATTCGCGCTGGATGCTGGATTCTTCCTGGGCCATCCGGACCCGCTCGGTCAGGTAGCTCATGTGGGTCCGGGTGGCGAACTCGTCGACCACCCGCCAGACCAGATCCACCCGGGAGGCGAGCAGGCCCGCGTCCTCAGGGGCGGCGATCTCCAGGAGGTCGGCCCACAGGATGCTGAAGTCCAGCCGCACGGCCGACGTCAGTGACTCCGGCGGTATCCCGGCCCGGGCCCGTTTGGACCCGAGGTCCGAGGCAAAGGCCAGCAGCCCGTCCCGTGCCGTGTCCTCCGGGCCGCCCCGCAGCCCGTGGACGAGCCGGCGGAACGTCTCCCGCGCCGTGTCCCGGATTTCCAGGACGGTCACCTGGCTTTCGCCGTATTCGGGGATTTGCCGGACCCGGGCGGTGAAGGCCTGGGCCAGGATGTCCAGCCTCCCTTCCAGCTGGTCCACCAGCTCACTCCAGCGCAACGCGGCCTCTGGCGATTCAAAATTGTGCATTCTCACATTCTAGGGCCCGGAATGCGTGGCGCACTGCTAGTCATTTTGGAAAAAGCTACTGGCAGAATGGAAAGAACGCACCACGGGTGAGCCTAATCACACCCGCCGGAGTCATCCCGCCCGGAGGCCACCGGCCGGGATCGTCGCCGGCCAATGGGATGTCCGCACGGGGCCACCAGCAACGACCAGCCACATTTATTTGGAGTAATATGGCAAGCAGCGCAAGCAATGCCACCACCATCGACGGCCCGCAGTCGCCAGGGCCCGTCGATGAGAGCGTGGCCAAGAAAGTCGCCCTCGCGGCCCTCGTCGGAACAGCGTTGGAGTGGTACGACTTCTTCCTGTTCACCACCGCCGCGGCGCTGGTGTTCAACGCGCAGTACTTCGTGTCGCAGGACCCCTTCGTCTCGGCGATGAGCTCCTTCGCCACCCTCGCCGTGGGCTTCGTGGCCCGCCCGATCGGCGGCTTCATCTTCGGCGCCCTCGGCGACAAGGTGGGGCGCAAGAAGGTCCTGATGGTCACCATCGTGGGCATCGGCGTCGTGACCGGGCTCATCGGCCTGCTCCCGAACTACGCGACCATCGGCGTCGCGGCCCCCGTCATGCTGGTGGCCCTGCGCATCCTGCAGGGACTCGCGGTCGGCGGCGAGTGGAGCGGCGCGGTGATCATCGCCGTCGAAAACGCCCCCGTTGCCAAACGCGCACGCTACGCGGCCTTGCCGCAGATCGGCTCGCCGATCGGCACCATCCTGTCCTCCGGCGGGTTCTTCGGCATGCTCTACCTGGTGGGCCAGACCAACTTCGACGCCTGGGGCTGGCGCATCCCGTTCATTGCGGCCATCCCGCTGCTGGCCATCTCGATGTGGATCCGCAGCAAGCTCAGCGAGTCCCCGGAATTCGAAGCCCTCATGGAGTCCGGCGAGACCGAGCACGCACCCATCCGCGGCGTCCTGACGAAGAGCTGGCGCCAGATCCTGGTCGGCATGTGCTCCGCGCTGCTGGGCATCGGCGGCTTCTACCTCATCACCAGCTTCGTGGTCTTCTACGGCACCAAAGTGCTCAAGATGCCGTACGAAACGCTCCTGTTCGGCTCGCTGCTCGCCGCGGTCTTCGAAATCTTCGTCCTGATCTGGGCCGGCCGCATGGGCGAGAAGTACGGCGCCAGCAAGGTAATCCTCTGGGGCGGCATGGCCTCCGCGCTCATGGCCATCCCGGTGTTCCTGGCCATCGACACCGCCATCCCCGCCGTGGTCATCATCGCCATGATCGTCGGCGTGTGCACCCTGTCCGTCCCGTACGCGGTGTCCGGAACGGCACTGACCGCGCTCTTCGCCACGAAGGTCCGCTACACCGGCGTCGCCATCACCTCCAACAGCGCCGGCGTCATCTCTGGCTTCGTGCCGCTGATCGCCACGGCCCTCGTCGCGGCCACGGGCAACTCCTTCTGGCCCGGCGCCATCATCTTGCTGGTCGTCTCCGTGATGACCGCGCTGTCCGGCATTTTCCTCCCCGCACTGAGCATCGAAGAAAAGGGAATGAAGCATTGAGCACCACAACAACCGCAGGGCACCTGATTGTCGCCCAGCTCGAACGAGCCGGCATCCAGCGCGTCTACGGCGTCCCCGGGGAAAGCTTCCTGGACGTCCTGGACGGCCTGCACGGATCCTCCATCGAAACCGTGGTGACCCGGCACGAAGGCGGCGCCGGGTTTATGGCCCTCGCCGAGGGCCGGCTCACGGAGCTTCCCGGCGTGGCCATGGTGACCCGTGGCCCCGGCGCGGCCAACGCCTTCATCGCGATCCACACCGCGCACCAGGACGCCACCCCGATGATCCTGTTCGTCGGTCTCATCCCGGTCGCCGACCGCGGCCGGGAATCGTTCCAGGAATTCGACATCAACGCCTGGTTCGGCAGCACCGCCAAGAAGGTCGTGACGCTCGACGACGCCGCCTCCGCCGCCCGCGTGGTGGACGACGCCATCTTCACCGCGCTCAGCGGCCGGCCCGGTCCCGTGGTGATCGGCCTTCCCGAGGACGTGCTGGTCCACGCCATCGAATCCGGCACCGTGGAGCCGCGCACCGTGGCCCGGACCGAACCGGCCGAAGCGGACCTCGCCGGCCTTGAGGCGAAACTGGCCGCTGCCACGAAGCCCCTGATCGTGGTGGGCGGCGAAGGCTGGGACCAGGCGTCCTCGGAAGCTCTGGCCGGCTGGGCCTCCCGCCACGGCGTCCCCGTGCTCGCGGATTTCCGCGCCTATGACGCCGTCCCGCACTCCAGCGACTCCTACGCCGGCTACCTCGGCTACGCCCGCAGCGACGCCAACGCCCGCCGCCTCGACGAGGCCGATCTGCTGCTCTTCGTCGGCTGCGTCCGCGCCGATGTCCTCTCCGACGGCTACAAGCGCGGACTGGATGCCGTCACCGTCGTCGTCCACCCCGGCGCCGACCTGCTGGGCCACTTCGGCCGGCTGGACCAGTACATTCCGGCCCACGTCGCGTCCTTCGCCAACGCCCTCGCCGCCACGGAATCAGCGGTGGAACCCGCGGCCGGCTGGCTGGCCGCGGCCCGCGCGGACTACGAGAAGTTCTCCACGGCGCAGCCTGACGGCGGAACCGGTGTGGACCTCGCCGTCGTGATGGAAATCCTCAAGCAGGAAATGGACGACGACGCCGTCATCACCTACGGGGCAGGGAACCACTCGCTGTGGCCGGCCCGCTACCTCAAGCACACCACCGCGAACTCCCTCGCCGCGCCCCGCAACGGTGCCATGGGCATGGGGATCCCGGCCGCCGTGGCCGCCTCCCTGGCCTACCCCGGCCGCCAGGTGATCTCCGTCGCCGGCGACGGCTGCTTCCTGATGAACGGCCAGGAAATCGCGACGGCCATGGGCCACGGCGGGAAGTTCATCGTCCTCGTGGTGGACAACGGCATCTTCGCGACCATCCGCGAACACCAGGAAGGCCACTACCCGGGCCGCCCCTCGGGAACCCACATGACCAACCCGGACTTCGCCGCGCTGGCCCGGTCCTACGGCGGCTACGGCGAGCGCGTGGAGAAGGCCGAGGACTTCGGTGCCGCCTTCCGCCGCGCCGTCGACTCCGGGCTCCCGGCGGTCCTGCACCTCCCGCAGGACCCCGCCACCCGCTCACCCAAAACTGCCAGCAACTGACCGGAGCCCGCCATGATCACCCTGCACAACATCATCAACGGCGAGATCGTCCCGGGCCCTGCCGCCGACGGATCGGCCGAGGCCACCCTGCCGTTCTTCGACCCCGCCACCGGCGCCCAGCTCGGCACGGCCCCGGACAGCGACGCCGCCACCGTGGACCGCGCGTTCCAGGCCGCCCACACCGCCTTCCAGAGCTACAAGCGGACCACCCCGGCCGAGCGCCAGGCCATGATGCTCAAGCTCGCCGACCTCATCGAAGCCAACGTCGACAGGCTCCTGGACGCCGAGGTGGCCTGCACCGGCAAGCCCCGCCCGGTCACCCGCGAGATCGAGATCCTCCGCGGCGCGGACCAGCTGCGTTTCTTCGCCGGCGCCTGCCGGGTGGTGTCCGGGACCGCGCAGACCGAATACGTCCGCGGCTTCTCCTCCACCGTCCGGCGCGAACCCCTCGGCGTCGTCGCCCAGATCACGCCGTGGAACTACCCGTTCATGATGGCCATCTGGAAGATCGGCCCGGCGCTCGCCGCCGGCAACACGCTCGTGCTGAAGCCGGCGGACACCACACCGTGGTCCACCCTGGTGCTGGGCGAGCTGGCGCAGGAGGCCTACCCGGCCGGCGTCGTGAACATCATCTGCGGCGGCCGCGGGACCGGCGCCGCCATGGTGGATCACGAGATCCCGGAAATGGTGTCCATCACCGGCTCCACCCGGGCCGGGGCACAGGTGATGTCCGCGGCGTCGAAGACCCTCAAGGATGTCCACCTGGAACTCGGCGGGAAGGCACCGGCGATCGTCTTCGCCGACACCGACATTGACGTGGCCGCCCGGGAGATCGCCCTCGGGGCGTTCTTCAACGCCGGGCAGGACTGCACCGCCGTGACCCGGGTGCTGGTGGAGGAACTCGATCCACGCCGAGTTCGGTGCCGCGCTCGCCGCGGCTGCCGCGGCGCTGCGGGTCGGCGGCGACGCCGCGGACCTGGGGCCGCTGAACAGCGCCGCGCAGCTGGACCGGGTGGAGGGCTTTATGTCCCGGCTGCCCGCCAACGCGAAGGTCCTCTCCGGCGGCAAGCGGACGGGCGAAGGGTTCCACTTCGAGCCGACCGTGATCGACGGCGTGTTCCAGGCCGACGAGGTGGTGTGCGAGGAAATCTTCGGACCCGTCGTCACCGTGCAGCCGTTCGCTACGGAGGAGGAGGCCATCGAGCTCGCCAACGGGACGAAGTACGCCCTGGCTTCCAGCGTCTGGTCGAACAACCACGGCGTCGTCACCCGCGTGTCCAACGAGCTGGACTTCGGCGCCGTCTGGATCAACTGCCACCAGGTGATCCCCGCCGAGGCCCCGCACGGCGGCTTCAAGCACTCCGGCACCGGCAAGGACCTGTCCGTCTTTGGCCTGGAGGACTACACCCGCATCAAGTCAGTCACCACCTCCCACCGCTGAGAACCACGCAAGGTAACCCCATGAAACTCGATCTGCTGCTGCGCAACGCGGACATCATCACCATGGACGCCCGCCGCCCGCATGCCACCTCGCTGGGTGTCTGGCAGGGCCGGATTGTGGGCCTCGACGACGACCTGGACGGGCTGGAAGCCGCCGAAGTCCTGGACCTCGGCGGCGCCACCGTGACCCCCGGCTTCATCGACGCCCACTGCCACACCACCTGGTTCGGGCTCGGCCTCGGCGAACTGGACGTCTCCGGCGCGCGCGGACTGAACCAGCTCTACGCCCTGCTGGAGGCCGGTATGGCGGCCGACGGGTCCGCAGGTTCCGGGCCGGCGCAGGGCTGGCTCCTGGCCACCGGCTTCAGCCAGACCCAGCACGGCGGCGAGTTCCCGGACATCGACCGTCCTGGACCGGATCACGGGGGACCGGCCGCTGTTCATGCGGCACAACTCCGGCCACATGGCCGTCGTCAACACCGCCGCGCTGCGGCTGGCGGACGCGGAACCGGCGTCGTTTCCGGATCCCGACGGCGGCGTGATCGTCCGCGACGCCGGCGGCCGGCCCACCGGGCTCGTCCAGGAAACGGCGCAGCAGCTGATCCAGCAGCTGATCCTGCCGTACTCGTCCGGGGCCATCGAAGAGGCGCTGGACCGGGCCACCCGCTACTACGCCGCGGAGGGCATCACCAGCTTCACCGAGGCGGGGATCGGTGGCGGCTGGATCGGCCACAGCCCCGTGGAACTGGCCGCCTACCAGCGGGCCGCGTCCGCGGGGAAGCTGCACGCCCGGGCGCAGCTGATGCCGGTCCTGGACGTCCTCCACCCGCTCGGCGGGCAGGACGAACCGGACACGGCCGCTGCCGGCCTGGACCTCGGCATCGCGAGCGGCTTCGGCAGCGACTTCCTGTCCCTGGGCCCGGCGAAGGTGTTCCTGGACGGGTCCCTGCTCGGCGAGACGGCCGCGGTCAGCCAGGACTACTGCAGCCACGGCGGGACGGACAATACCGGCAACACCGGCTACTTCCAGGCTGATCCGGAGGCGCTCCGGGAAAAAATCGAGGCCGCCTACGCGGCGGGCTGGTCGATCGCGGCGCACGCCATCGGCGACCGTGCCGTTGACCTCGCGATCGACATCATCGCCGGTTGCGCCGCGAAATACGGCCCCCGGGCGGTGCCCAACCGGATCGAGCACGCCTCGATGACCCGGCCGGAGCAGCTGCAGCGGCTGGCCGCCGCCGGCATCGCCGTCACACCGCAGGCCAGCTTCTTCTTCGACGGCGGGGACGGCATGACCGCCTCGCTCGGACCGGAACGGCTCGGCTGGGCCTACCGCGCGTCGTCGTTCCTGTCCGCAGGCGTGACGCTCGCGGGCAGCTCCGACCGCCCCGTGGCGGACGGCAACGTGCTCCGCGGGATGCAGGCCTTCGTGGACCGGCGCACCGCCTCGGGCGCCGTCTTCGGGAACCCGGACGAGCGGCTGAGCCCGCTCCAGGCCCTCGCGGCGTACACCACCGGCGCCGCCGCAGCCACCGGCACCTCCGGCGTCAAAGGCTCGCTGACCGCCGGGAAGCTCGCGGACTTCACCGTCCTGTCCGGGTCCCCGCTCACCGCGGGCAGCATCGCCGAACTCAAGGTGCTGGCCACCGCCGTCGGCGGGAGCTTCACGTTCCGGACACCCGGCCTGCAGTCCCCGGATGCGGCCGGTTCGGCCGCATCCACTCCAACCTTCAGCACAGCTACCAACCGTTCATAGGGGAACACCGTGACTACTCAGACCACTTTCAGCACCCGCGACGCAGCATTCGTGCGGGACTTCCACACCATGAGCGAATTCGGCGCCACCGAGAACGGCGGCGTGGAACGGCAGGCCGCCAGCGCGCCGGACGGCCAGCAGCGGCAATGGCTCACGGGCCTGCTGGAGGCAAGGGGCTTCACCGTCCGGTTCGACCGGACCGGCAACCAGTGGGGCCTGTACGAGGCCGTGCCGGGCGCCCCCTTCGTGGTGGTGGGGTCGCACATGGATTCGCAGCCGACGGCGGGACGTTACGACGGCGCGTACGGTGTGCTCGCCGCGGCGCACGCGGCGTTCCGGCTCGTGGAGCAGTGGGCCGCTGCCGGACCGGCCGGGCAGCCCCGGTTCAACATCGCGGTGGTCAACTGGTTCAACGAGGAGGGCTCGCGCTTCAAGCCGTCGATGATGGGCTCCTCCGTCTACACCGGAAAACTCGACCTCGAGACTGCGCTCGCCACCACGGACGCGGCCGGGGTTTCGGTCCGCGAGGCTTTGGACGCGATCGGCTGCCGGGGCGACTACGAGGGCCCCGAAGCCGCGTACTGCGCCGAAATCCACATCGAGCAGGGCCGCAGCATGGAGCGCGAAGGCATCACCATCGGCCTGGTCAACTCCAACTGGGCGGCCAACAAATACGAGTTCGTGGTCCACGGCGAGCAGGCCCACACCGGGTCCACCGTGATCGCCGACCGGAAAGACGCGCTGCTTGGTGCGTCCATGATGGTGGTGGCCGCCCGGGAACTCGCCGACACCTTCCCCGGCGTGCTGCACACCTCCGTGGGCCAGCTGAACGTCTACCCCAACTCGCCCGTCGTGGTGCCGTCCCGGGTGAGCCTGCTGCTGGATCTGCGCAGCGCCGACGAAGCTGTCCTCGCCGAGGCCGACACCCTCCTGCACCAGCGGATTTCCAAAATCGAGGAACTGGCGAACGTCACCGTCGAACGCCACCACGCGCACTCCTGGCCCGTGACCCCGTACCAGCCCGAAGGCGTCGAACTCGCGGCCAAGGTCGCGGCGGACCTCGGCCTGGCCAACAAGCAGGTCATGACCCTGGCCGGGCACGATTCAACCAACATGAAGGACCTTGTCCCGACGGTGATGCTGTTCGTGCCCAGTGTGGACGGGATCTCCCACAACGAACACGAATACACCACGGACGAGGACATCGTGGCCGGACTGTCGATGCTCACCGAAGTTGTGAACCGGCTCTGCAACGGCGTGCTGGAGGACTGACCCCGGGTCAGGAACCCGCCCGCTTCGCCGAGATCCAGAGCGTCGCCCCGTTGGGGTTCTCCGGCAGCTCGGCGGCGTCGGGGTTGGGCACGTGCAGGGTCCGTCCGAACGCCTCCTCCGTCAGGCTGACCCGGTGGCCAGCGGCCGCCAGGCGGTCCCGCAGGGCGGCGATGTCGCCGGTGTATTCAAAGCCCAGGCCGGACCGGGGTGCGCCGGCGGCGGGCCGCACCATCAGCACGCCGCCGTTCTTCGCCGTGAAGGCGGGGATGAAATCAGTGTCGTCGTCTTGCGCCGGGCGCAGCCGGGCGCCCATGTTCCGCAGGGTCCGGGCCGCGGCGGCGGCTTCCGGCGTGAACCAGACTTCGACGACGGCGAGGGCAGGATCGGCGTCGGCGCACTGCGCGCCGTGCGCCGCTTTGTCCGCGTAGAAGCCGAACCCGTCCTCGCCGGTGATGCGGCAGGTGTCGCCATGGTCGGCCCGGACCAGCTCCGCCGGGGATGTCCCGCCCTCCGCCCCGGCCGCATTGGTGCGGCGGGCGAACTCGGCAAGGTCGCCGACCTCAACGCCGAATCCGGTCGTTCCGTCGAGCACAGTTCCGTCGAGCGCAGCCCCGTCCTTGGTGGCCCCGGCCCCTACTCCGGCGCCTGCTTCGGCCCGGGCCGGAACCCGGTGCAGGGCCAGCCGGCCCGAGCCGGCGTCGAATTCCTGCCAGTCGCCGTCGTCGACGGTCTGCACCATGCCCAGCACCGTGAGCAGCCGCGCCCACTGGTCGGGCCGGGACGTGAAGTGGACGGGGCGGACACGCAGCATGGCGGACTCCTGGGTGGGCGGCAACGGAGGACTCCGGCCATAATGCCATGCCGGGCCTTGAGCGGGGACCCGGTGGGAGCACAATAGTGCCATGGCTGCTGAACTTGAAGAACTGCTGGTTAGGGACGCCGCCGCATGGCGGGAATGGCTGCAGGCCCATCACGCGGACAGCCCGGGGGTGTGGCTGGTGCTGCACAAGAAGGGCGGCTCGGTGACCGAGCTGGACTACGAGGCCGCGCTGCAGGAAGCGCTTTGCTTCGGCTGGATCGACGGCCAGGGCAGGCGGCGGGACGCGGAGAGTTCCTTCCAGCGGATGACCCGCAGGGGCGCCAAAAGCGTGTGGTCCGCGCGGAACGTGGACCGGATCGGACGCCTCGAAGCCGCGGGCAGAATGGAGCCGGCGGGCCGTTCCGCCGTGGACGCGGCCAAGGCCGACGGGCGGTGGGAAGCCGCCTATTCCGGGGCTTCGAGCGCCGAAATGCCCGAGGACCTGGCCGCGGCCATCGCGGCCGAACCCCGGGCGCAGGCAATGTTCGACGTCCTGACCTCGGTGAACCGCTTCGCGCTGATCTACCGGACCAACGCGGTTAAGCAGGCCTCGACGAGGGAGCGGAAGATCGCCGGTTTCGTGGCGATGCTTGCCCGGCACGAGACGCCGTATCCGCAGGTCAAACGCCCTGCGGGATCCTGACCGGCTCCTGACTTAGCGGCCCGGTCCAAGGGAACTCCCAGCGGCCGTCCGGCATGCGGGCAGGTCCGGGTGGCAGAATCGCCCGATGCCTACTGCCCAGCGCCTGCCGCGCGCCCCCGAGACCACACCGGTGCCGGCCCAGCGCCGGCAGTTCTTCATCGCCGCCGGACTGCTGGTGGCCGGTGAAGCGGTGTTCTGGGCCATGCTGGCGGCGGTTCAATCGGACAGCGGGATCGCCGCCTGGGACGGGCCGGTGCACGACGGTTTGGTGGCATTCCGGAGCCCGCTGGCCACCGCGGTCCTGGCGGCCGTGTCCACGGTGACGTCCCCGCTCTGGATGAGCGTGATCGGGTGCGGTTTCGCCCTGGGCTGGGCCGCCTGGAAACGCGAGCTCTGGCGCCCCGCCCTGCTCATCGGTGCCATGGCGGCGACGTTTGCCCTGTCCACCCTCATCAAACACGAGGTGAACCGGGCACGGCCGGCTGCCGGCGACTTCCTGATGGGCCCGGACGACGCGCTGTCCTTCCCCTCGGGCCACACCTTCGGGGCGGGGGTTTTCCTGCTGGTCCTCGCCTACCTGTTTATGGCCGGCCGGGGGAGGAGCCCGACGTCGGTCCTGGCCTTCGCGGCGGCCGGCGGCGGAACCGTGCTGGTGGCCTTCAGCCGGCTCTACCTCGGCTACCACTGGCTGACGGACGTGTCCGCGTCGCTCGGGCTGGCGGTGGCCGTCACCGGGATCGTCATCCTGGCGGACGGGCTGCGGACCGCCCGGAGCTCCCGGCAGCCCTCAGACGCCCGGCTAGAATCCGACGCCCATGGCCTGGGCGATCACCACGGCCGAGGCTGAGGACCAGGCCTGCGGATGGCATGAGGCCGGGTAGGGCACAGCGTGGCCGGATTCGCTGGCCGGGACGCCGGCGAAGAGTTCCGGGAGCCGGTGGCCGAACGAGCCCGCGGCCGCCAGCAGGCCGTCGGCCAGGGTCCGGGCCTCGGGGAGGAATCCCTCGGCGAGCAGCCCGCGGATGGCGACGGCGGTGTCGTGGCTCCAGACCGAGCCGCAGTGGTAGCTGAAGGGCCAGAACCCCGCGGCGCGCCGCGACATCGTATGCACCCCGTAGCCGGAGAACAGTTCCGGGCTCAGCAGCCGGTCGGCGACGAGCCGCGATTCCGAGGCGTCCAGGATCCCGGTGCCGAGCAGGTGTCCCATGTTGGAGCCCGGCACATCCAGCGGATCGCCGTGGCCGTCCAGGGCCATGGCGGGGAAGGGGCCGCCGTCGTCCTCCACCCAGAAGCGCTCCCGGAAGGCCTGCTGCAGGGCCTCCGCGAAGTCCCGCAGGTCCTGGCCGCCGGGTTCGCCGTAGGCGTCGAACAGCCCGGCCGTTTCCACCGCCGCCTGGTAGGCGTAGCCCTGCACTTCGGAGAGCGCGATCGGGCCGTCGGCCTGGCGTCCGTTGCGGAACTGCATGGCGTCCCGGGAGTCCTTCCAGCCCTGGTTGCTCAATCCGTGCCCGGTGGTGTCCTGGTAGCTGAGGAAGCCGCCGTTGCCCCCAACTCCGTCACCGGCGTGGCCCGCGTTCCCGGCAGCCAGGAGCCATCCGGCCGCCCGTGCCGCGTTGGGCAGCAGCGCCCGGACCGCAGCGTCATCGGTGCCGGCGCGGCCCAGCTCGCCGAGCAGGCACAGCCACAGCGGGGTGGAATCCACGGCGCCGAAGTAGATGGGCGGCAGGCGCAGGCCCTGGCTCTCCAGCACCAGTTCCTTGGAACGCAGTTCGTGCAGGATTTTCCCGGGTTCCTCGGCGGCTGCCGGGTCGGTCCGGGTGCCCTGGAAGGCGGCCAGGGCGCGCAGCGTTCCGGCGGCCAGCCCGGCGTCGAGCGGCAACAGCATACGCGCCGCCCACAACGAGTCCCGGCCGAACAGGGTGAAGTACCACGGGGCGCCGGCGGCGAGGAAGGGCGCGTCCGGCAGCTGGCGGGAGGCCAGCCGGAGGCCGGCCAGTTCATCGAGGGAGTTGTCCAGGAGCAGTCCCAGCGCCCCGGGCGGCTCGGCGCGGGGCCGCCGCGACGCGGGCGGACGCGGCGGCCACCACAGCGTCTTCGCTGTCAGCGAGGACGGCCTGCCAGTCCGGCCTCGAACGGCCGTCCCCGTCCCACCGTCCCGCGCCAGAGCAGCCGTTCGCCGGGGGCGACGTTGCCGGCGGCGGCCACGGTGAGCGTCCGGGCGCCGTCGCGCCAGCGGAGCGCGGAGTCATCCGCCGCGAACGGCTCGAAGGGCTCACGGAAGCGGCTGAGCCGGATGTTGGCCATGTCGGTGAAGTCCGCGGCGAGCTGCACCTCGAGTTCCACGTCCAGGCTGTCCAGCGAGGTGCTGATCTGCAGGGAGTGCCGCACCACGCCGGGGGTGACGGTCCAGGTCTGCACCAGTTCCACGGCGGGGTCCTCGGTGGGTCCCGGAATCCCGCGGACCAGGCCCCGGACCCGCAGCACGCCGCCGGCCTCGGCTTCGACCGTGGCCGGTTCGGGTGCCTGGCCGTTGACCCGCACCTCGGCCCGGCACAGCATCCGGGTGTCGCCATGCAGCAGCCCGGTGAACCAGCCGGCGCCGCTGCCGTCTGCTGCCGCCGGGGCGCCGGGCGTGCCGCCGAGCCTCCCGTCGGCGTCGAGCCACAACTGCGTCGGTGCGGCGATGGAGCAGTGCTGGCGGTGGAGCGCAGGCTGAACAGTCATGCGCCCACCCTATGCCGGGGCGGGAGCGGGCTCAATGGACGGCGCGGCGCGCTATCCGTCCGCGGCGTCGTCCATCGGGAAGGCGACGGCCTCGCCCACCACCCGCAGGCACAGCTCGGTGCCGGGACGGGCGATGGAGGCGTTCCAGTGCCGGATGGTGATGATTTCGCCGCCGCCGGGGTAGCGGTGGTCGGCCACGGCGCCGCCGGCGAGGACCGGGGGGACGGCAAGCTTGAGCCGGACGGTGGTTTCCGGGCCGAAGTAGTCGGTGTCCACCACGACGCCGCGGATCGGCCCGTCCTCGGCGATCCGGATCTGCTCGGGGCGGAGCATCAGCTGCACGCGGCCCTGGGCCGGCGGCCGGCGCACCGGGATGCCGCCGAGCGAGCACGTGGCCAGCGAGCCCTCCATCCACGCGTCCAGGATGACGGCGTCGCCCAGGAATTCCGCGGTGGCGCGGTCCGCCGGGCGGGTGTAGACGACGAAGGGGTTGCCGATCTGCGCCAGCCTCCCGCCGCGCATCACCGCCACCTGGTCCGCGAAGGAGAGCGCCTCGGCCTGGTCATGCGTGACCAGGATCGTGGTGACTCCGGCGTCGTGCAGGACCTTGGCCACGGCGCGGCGCGTCGCTACCCGAAGGCCGGCGTCCAGGGCGGAGAAGGGCTCGTCCAGCAGCATAAGCTCGGGTTCGCGGGCCAGGGCGCGGGCCAGGGCGACGCGCTGCTGCTGCCCGCCGGAGAGCTGGTGCGGCCGGCGCTTGGCCATGGCCGGCGTCGAGGGAGACCATGTCCAGCAGCTCGCGCGACCCGGGACTTGACGCCCCGGTGCCCGCCGGGAAGTTTGGACGCGTCAAGGCCGAAGGAGATGTTCTGCCCGACGGTCAGGTGCGGGAACAGCGCGCCGTCCTGGGCCACGTAGCCGACGTGCCGCTTGTGCGCGGGGACCCAGACGCCGCCGCCGGCCACTGTGCTGCCGTTGAGGGAGATGGTGCCGGTTTCGGGGTGCTCAAAGCCGGCGATGAGGCGCAGCAGGGTGGTCTTGCCGGAACCGGACGGCCCCACGATCGCGGTGGTCCCGCCCTTGGCCACCGCGAGGTTGACGCCCTGGAGGACGGCCTGGGAACCGAAGTTCTTGGTGACCGCGTCGATCTCCAGGTGGCTGTTGGTGCTCGGTGCCACGGAAGCGGCGACCCGCGGTTCCGGAAGCCGGGAGGGGGCCTCGCGCAAGGGGGAGGAATCGGTCACTGTCCCGCTACTTTCTTGGACTGCTGGAAGAGCAGATAGGTCATGGGAGCCGAGATCAGGATCATCAGCAGGGCGTACGGGGCCGCGCCGGCGTAGTCGATTTCGCTGCTTTTGCTCCAGAACTCGGTGGCCAGCGTGCGGGTGCCGTTGGGCGAGAGCAGCAGCGTCGCGGTCAGCTCGTTCACGATCGCGAGGAACACCAGCGCGGCGCCGCCCGCGGCCGCGGGCGCGGTGAGGCGCAGCGTCACCCGGAGGAAGGAGAGCAGCGGCGGCTTGCCGAGCGCCTGGGCGGCCTCGTCGAGTTCCTTGGGCGCCTGGGCCAGCCCCGCGCGGATGTTGACCAGGGCGCGCGGGCAGGAACAGCAGCACGTAGGCCGCGATCAGGAGCCCCGAGGTCTGGTACATGCCGGGCACCAGCCGGATGCTGACCGTGACGAAGGCCAGGCCCACCACAATCCCCGGCATGGAGCTGGTGACGTAGTTCGACAGTTCCAGCCCCTTGCTGAACCAGCTGGGGTGCCGCACGGCGAGGTAGGCCATGGGGAACGCGACGGCGGTGGTGGCCAGGGCGCCGGCGAGGCCGTAGCCGAGGGTCTGCAGCAGGGCCGGCAGGAACTCCTCGGCGGCCCAGATGTCCGGGCCGCCGGCGATGATCCAGCGCAGCACAAACGTCAGCGGCAGCCCGAAGGCCAGCGCCGCGAGGGCCAGCAGGGACAGCTGGGCCGGGAGCTGGTAGGCGTGCAGCGGCAGGCGCAGCGCCCTGGCCTGGGCTCCGGAGCCGATCCGGGCGTACCGGGCGCTGCCGCGGCTGCGGACCTCGACCAGCAGCAGGATCAGGCAGAAGAACACCAGGACGCTGGCCAGCATGTTTCCCGCCGTGCCGTTGAAGGTGGACTGGTACTGCACCATGATGGCGGTGGTGAACGTGTCGAAGCGGATCATCGCGAACGCGCCGTATTCGGCGAGCAGGTGCAGGGCGACCAGCAGCGCGCCGCCGGTCATCGCGATCCGCAGCTGCGGGAGCACCACCCGGAAGAAGGTCCGCCAGGCGCCGAGGCCCAGGGAGGCGGCGGACTGCTCGATCGCCGGGTCCAGGCGGCTGAGGGTCGCGGCGGCCGGGATGTAGACCAGCGGGAAATAGGACAGCGTGGCGATCAGGACGCCGGACCAGCAGGCCGCCGAGGGAGGGCACCGCGGAGACCCACGCGTAGCTGTTGACGAAGGCGGGGATGGCCAGCGGGGCGGCGAGCAGCACGGCCCACCACTTGTGGCCGAAGCAGCGTGGTGCGCTCCACCAGCCAGGCGCCGCCGACGCCCAGGACCAGGCACAGCGGCACGGTAATCACCATCAGCAGCACCGTGTTCAGCAGCAGCTCGCCCACACGTTCACGGAAGATCAGCGACACGGCGGTGTCCCACCCGGTGGCGGCGGTCATGACGATGACGTAGCCGAGGGGAACCAGCGAGAACAGGGCAATGAGGACCGCGAGGACCGCTACGACAGAAACGCCGAAAGGCGGGCGGGGGCGTTTGCCCCTGCCCGCCGTCGTCGTGCTCCCGGAGGTTCCGGGAGCCAGCTTGCTTATCACTCGGGTTACAGCAGTCCTGACTTCGTCATCAGCTCGGTGACCTTGGCGGAGTTGAGCTTGGCGGGATCCACCACCGGGGCCTGCAGGTCCTTGAGCGGCACGAGCTTCTCGTTGGCCGGAACCTCGGAGGCGATGGCGTACTCGAAGGAGGTGCCCTTCTGCAGGATTTCCTGGCCCTTCTTGCCGGTGATGAACTTCAGGAAGGCCTGGGCGGCTGCCGCGTTCTTGGAGGACTTGATGACGCCGCCGCCGGAGACGGACACGAACGCGCCCGGGTCCTGGTTCTTGAAGTAGTACGGGGTGACCTTGTTGGAGTTCTCGCCGGTCTTCGCCTGGTCGCCGTAGTAGTAGTAGTGGTAGATCAGGGCGGCATCGACTTCGCCGGCGTTGACGGCCTTCATCGCGGTGCTGTTGCCCTTGTAGGCCTTGGAGTTTTCCTTCATGCCCTTGAGCCATTCGTCGGTGGCGGCTTCGCCCTTGAGCTCGAGCAGTGCCGAAACGATTGCCTGGAAGTCGGCGCCGGTCGGCGAGGCGGCCCACTTGCCCTTCCACTCCGGCTTGGCCAGGTCCAGCATGGACTTGGGGAGCTGGTCTTCGGTGAGCTTGGCCTTGTCGTAGACCAGGACGGTGGAGCGGGCGGCGATGCCGGTCCATTTGTTGGTGGAGGGACGGAAGTCGGCGGGGACCTGGTCGACGGTGGCCTTGTCCACCTCGGCGAACAGCCCGGCGTTCTCCACCTGCGCCATTGCGGGTGAGTTTTCCGTCAGGAACACGTCGGCCGGTGAGGCTGCGCCTTCCTGGATGATCTGGTTGGACATTTCGGTGTCGAGCCCTGGCGCAGGGTGACCTTGACGCCGGTTTCCGCCGTGAAGGCGTCAACCCATTCCTTGGTCAGGGACTCGTGCTGCGCGTTGTAGACCGTGATCTCGCCGGCAACTTTGGTGTCGCCGGCGGCGCTACTGCGCCGCGGGGGCGGAGGTTCCGGAGCCGCAGGCGGCCAGGCCCAGGGCGGCGGTGGCGGCCAGTGCGATGCCGGCCAGCGCGTTGTTGCGGATCTTCATGGGGCTACTTTCTACAGGGAATTCGTCAGGGGCCCGGTCCCCGGTGAGCGGGGAAGTTAGGGCGTGCTCACTAGCAAAGACTGTAGGTTAGCCAAACCTAAGCGACCAAGCCGATCGTGGATTAAGTGATCAGGATCACATGAATTACGAAACTGTTGCGTGACTTAATTGGTCGCAGTTGAACTTGACTCCGGGTTTCCCGCGGCCGGTCCGCCGGTCTCCGGCGATGGCCGCGGCCGCCTCCAGCACCATCCAGGCCTGCAGTTGGGTGGAAAGTTCGACGGCGGCGCCGGCCGGGTAGCTGCGGCGCGCCGGCAGTCCGGGCGGGCCGAAAACAACAGCCGGCCGCCCTTGCGCGCCAGGAGGTCCTGGGCCGGGATGATGCGGCCGGCCTTCCCAGAAGGCCTCGGCGGTATCGTTGACCATCGCGGCGGCGGCTGGCCCGGGTTTCGGCCGGCAGCCGGCCGTCGATCGCGGCGAGTGCCAGGTAGCGGACCAGGATCCCGGTGAAGAGGCCGCCGTCGCCGTTTCCTTCGCCGCGCAGCACGGTGGCGGGGCGGTCCAGCAGCGGTGCGGGGATGGTGAGGCTGCGCGCCGCCGACGCCACGAGGACGGACGCGCGCTCCAGGTTGGCGGTGCCGCCGAGCTCCAGGAGGGCGCCGAGGACGGGCCCCTGGTTGTAGGTATAGATGCCGTATTCCAGCACCACCTCGCCGCTGCCCGGAAATGCGCAGGCCGTCCTGGTACATGCCCTGTTCCGGGTCGTAGAGCCGGGCGTCCAGCCAGTCCAGCAGGGCCTGCGCCTTGTCCGCGTTGCCCGTGCGGGCGTAGTAGAGGGCCACCGGGGCGGTGGCGGGGGTGTTCTTGAAATCCCGTTTCTTGCTCCAGAAGGTGCCGCCGCCGAGGTCGTCGGTGGAGGCCGAGTCGAACTGCAGGGTCAGGCTCTGCCAGGACCTTGGCGTTGCGCCGCCGGCCGGCGGGCCTGCGGGTGTCTTCCGCGAGATCCTCCAGCCGAAGCGTGGCAAGGGCCAGCCACGCCATGTCGTCGAAGTAGTTGTTGACGAAGGTGAGGAAGTTCCGGAGCCGGATGCCGGCGACCAGCTCGGAGGCGAGCTGGCCCGCGCTGGGCCGGTTCTCGCCGTCGAACCTTCCGCCGGGCTGGTCGGTGCTGCCCAGCTCGCGGCGGCCCGCGTCCACCAGGCAGTCCACATAATGCGCCTGCCACCAGTAGTGCCACGGCCGGGCGAGGTTCTTCAGCCGGCCCGAGGGCCGCACGACCGCCGCGATGTGGGTCCCCGGCAGGAAGAAGAGCCGCTGCCCGAACAGCCTGGTCACGGACCGCGCCGCTTCGTCGGCGCGGAACGACCAGTTGGGGGCGGTGGAGGCATCTGCTGGGGTCATGGAATAAGCCTAGTGGCGCCGACGCTCCCGGAGCGGGATCTTCGCGGGAGGTGCGGGCGGGGCGAATTTCAGTTAACCTGAACTAACTAATGTTCCCTGCCGCCGGTGATCGCGCAGCTATTGCCGCAGGAACGGATGCCGCAGCCCGCTGGGCGCGGTCCGCGGCCGGGGACAGGTTCCACATCAAGGAGGATGCATGGACGTCAAAGGTACTGTTGCGCTGATTACCGGCGGGGCCTCGGGCCTGGGCGCGGCGACGGCCAGGCGGCTGTTCGACGCCGGAGCCTCCGTGGTGCTGGTTGACCTGCCGGGCTCCGCCGGGGACGCGTTCGCCGCCCGGCTCAATGCCTCGGGCACGCCCCGCCCGGACGCTCCGGAAGCCGGAACCCCGAACCCCGCCAACACAGCCGTCTTTGTCCCCGCCGACGTCACCAGGGAGGACCAGGTCCAGGCCGCCGTCGACGCCGCCGCGGCACTCGGCCCGCTGCGGATCGTGGTCAACTGTGCCGGGATCGCCACCCCGGGCAAGGTGCTGGGCCGCGACGGTGTGCTGCCGCTGGAGACCTTCAACCGCGTCATCCAGATCAACCTCGTGGGCACTTTCAACGTCATCCGGCTGGCAGCGGCGGCCATGGTGGCCACCGAGCCCGCCGTGACCGGGCTGGGCGGGCCCGAGCGCGGCGTCATCATCAACACCGCCTCCGTGGCCGCCTTCGACGGCCAGATCGGCCAGCCCGCCTACGCCGCCTCCAAGGGTGCGGTCGCACGCCATGACCCTGCCGATCGCCCGCGAACTCGCCCGCTCCCTGGTCCGCGTCGTCACCATCGCCCCGGGCATCTTCGAGACCCCCATGATGGCCGGCCTGCCGCAGGAGGCCCAGGATTCCCTGGGCCAGCAGGTGCCGCACCCGTCCCGGCTGGGCCGCCCCGCCGAGTACGCGAACCTCGTCGCGCACATTGTGGACAACGCCATGCTCAACGGCGAGACCATCCGCCTTGACGGCGCCATCCGGATGGGGCCCGAAATGATGCAGGCGGAGCTGGCCCCGGGCGCCCCGCTGTCCACGGCCGGGCTGCCCACCGCCGACTTCTTCGACTTCGAATCGCTGCTCAGCGCCGCGGAGCAGGCAAAGCTGGCCGAACTCCGGGAATTCCTCGCCCGCGAGGTCGCGCCCTTCGCCGCGGACTGGTGGAACAAGGCCGAGTTCCCGGCCCACATCCTGCCCAAGCTGGCGGCCCTGGAACTCAGCGCGCCGGCGCAGCGGGGCTACAGCAACCTCTTCGCGGGGCTGGTGATCGCCGAAATGACCCGCGTGGACACGTCGCTCGCGACGTTTTTCCTGGTCCATCACGACCTCTTCGTGGAGTCCCTCTACGGCTTCGGCTCCGAGGAGCAGAAGGCCCGCCTGCTCGACGACGCCGCCAACCTCCGGACCACCGGCGCCTTCGCGCTGACCGAGCCGGAGCACGGATCGGACGTCGCCGGCGGGATGGAGACCCGCGCCCGCCGGGTGGCCGGGGGAGCGGCCGACGGCGGTGACAGCTGGGTGCTCAACGGCGCCAAACGCTGGATCGGCAACGGGACGTTCTGCGACTACATGCTGGTCTGGGCCCGCGACGAGGCCGACGGCGGGATCCGCGGCTTCATCGTGGACGCGACGCTGCCCGGGGTGAGCCGGAGCAGGATCGAGAACAAGATCGCGCTGCGCACGGTGCAGAACGCGGACATCGTGTTCGAGGACGTGCGGGTGGCCGAGACGGACCGCTTCGCGGGGATCAACAGCTTCGAGGACACGAATGAGCTGCTGCGCGGCTCACGGATCATGGTCGCCTGGCAGGGCGTCGGCCAGCAGCTGGCCGCGTTCGACGTCGCCCGGCAGTACGCCGTCGAACGCCGGCAGTTCGGCCGGCCGCTGGCCAAGTTCCAGCTGGTCCAGCAGCAGCTGGTGACGATGCTCGGCAACGCCGTGGCGAGCATGGGCATGATGGTGCGGATCGCGCAGCTGCAGGAGCAGGGTGCCGCGGACATGCCCCAGGTGGCCCTGGCGAAGTCTTATGTCAGCGCCCGGATGCGCGAAACCGTGGCGATGGGCCGGTCGCTGCTGGGCGGCAACGGGATCGTCACCGACTACCGGATGGCGAAGATCTTCGCCGATGCCGAGGCCATTTACACCTACGAGGGCTCGTTCGAGATCAACACCCTGATTGTGGGCCGCGCCGTCACCGGCGTGTCCGCGATCGTGTAGGAACCGCCTAGAACATCGCGGGCTCTTTCTCGCCGGCTTCGATCCGGTAGTCCAGGCTGTTGTTTTTCACCGGCATGGGGCAGGTGCCGTACGGGGTGAAGGCGCTGGGGTAGTTGATGGCGCGGTTGAAGTCCAGGATCACCGTCCGGTTTCCCAGGGAATCGACGCGCGGCCGGGCCGTGGCCACCTTGCGCCACTCATCGGTGCTTTCCCCGTTGGTCTCGTCGTGGAACGTCACCGTCAGGGCGCCAAGCTTTTCCTCCTCGGCCTGCAGGTGGAATTCGTGGTCCTTGCCGGGCAGCCGGAACACCAGCTCGCCCACGGACCGGTGCACGCCGTCCACGAGCGGGTTGGCGGTGCCGGTCGGGACGTCGACGGGTTCCGGATACGGGACGAACTTCGCCTCGACCACCAGGTCCGGCCGGTAGTCGAAGACGGGCACGCCGTCGAACTCCGTGATCACCGGCGACTGCGCATCCCGGGTGCGGATGGCGTACTTGTCCGCCCGCATGGCCAGCTCCACCACCACCTGCCGGCCGTCCGCGCCGCCGTACTGGACCCACATCAGCGATTCCTCGTCCGCGAGCCGCGCGCTGATGGTGCCGTCCACCGCGTCGCCGCCGTCCACGAGGCTGAGGCCCTCGGCGGCGGCCGCGGTGAGGATCGCCGTCGTGCCGTCCGTGGACCACAGCCCGGGCGCAAGTTCGACGGCCGACGGCTCGCCTTCCAGCCACTGGAAGGAAGTCAGCGTGAGCCAGCCGTGGTCGCTGGCGAGGGCGGTGTTGCGGCTGTTCCGGAAGCGCTGCCAGCGGGCAAGCTGGGCGTCAGGTTCGGGGTTTGTGCTCACGGGGTCCTCCCAAGCGGTGAACGGCTGCCATGGCATCAACCTTAGACCGGGGCCGGGGTCAGTTCCAGATCGCGTCGGCGTACTCGGGGTGGTCCACAAACGGGTTGCGGTTGCCCTGCCACTGCTCGTAGATGCGCTGGTTGCGGCGCTGTTCGAAGGCATCGGGCGGATCGATCCGGTTCCACTCGAGCAGGACGCTCATCTTGCCCATGAACGGTGCCGTGCCGTTGTTGACGAGATTGTTCATCTCGAGATCGGCGAAGCCGTCCCCGCCCTCGTAGCGCACCGCCATGTACATGATCATCCGGGCCACATCGCCCTTGACCGCGTTGCGCGGTTCCCAGGAATCCGCATCGGTGTAGTTGCCCGGCGCCTCGGTGGACTGGGTGCCGCCGAGGTCAAAGTCCTTGTTGCCGCGGGCGGAGTTGACCGTGACGTCGGTGGGCCGCAGGTGGTGCACATCCGTGCCGGGGCCCGTCGCGGTGCCGAAGTCGCCGTGTGACTTGGCCCAGACGTGCTCACGGTTCCAGTCGTCCACGCCGCCGCCGTTCGTGGCTTTGGACTGCGAGCGGCCCGTGTACAGCAGGATCACGTTGTTGCTGTTGCCGGGGTCCTGGTCGGTGTCCTTCAGGGCATCCCAGACCTGGTCGTAGCTGAGCTTCTGCTGCACGGAGATGATCTGGTGCAGGCTGGCTTCGAGGGCGGAACCGGTCTTGCCGGCCGCCGCGCCGTAGTAGTCCCCCGGGGTGGGCGTCGGCGTCGGGCGTCGGGCTGGGGGTGGGGGTCGGCGTGGGTGCGGTGGAGAATGCCATGGCGCTGGGGCTCTTGAGCCCGGGGTGCGAGAAGTAGGCCGTCAGCTGCCCCGTGACGTCGATTTTCCGGCCCATGAGGGAGGGGCTGGACTGCAGCCCGAACTGGCCGCGGTACGCCGTGGTGACCTGGACGTAGAGGATCTTCGCCGTGTTGGTCTCGGCGGCCGAGTCCGCGATGGCAATGGCTGTGTCCGCCGTGAAACCGCTGCGGAGCACCGTGGATTCGGCGGTCGGCTGGCCCACCACAAAGCCGGTCACCGCCGCCGTCGAACCGTTTTGGGTGGCGATTCCCTGTGCCACCGTGAGCGGAGCAGCCGCCTGCGAGCCGGGGGCAATCGCAGACTGCGCGACGATCCCGGCGAGCAGCAGGCTGAGCACCACGACGACGGCGGGCAGCGGATTGCGACGCGTCGAGGCGCTTCCATGGCGCCGCCCGGGGACGGCGGGGGCCGGGGCTGGATTCATTGCGGGCTCCTTGCAGCGGGGCGGCCGCCGGGGGACGGCCAAGGAAGTCGAACCGGAATTGACAGGATTTGTCAAACATACTTCACCGGGTGTCAAAAACCACGCTTTGGCCGGCGCGGCGGCCGTTGCCGCGATCGCCTTACCTGTTCCGGCATAAGGCCTGCCCCCGGGCATGGCTAAAGGCCCGCGGATCTGCCTACCCTTGAGCGTCCACCCTCGAATCAAGGCGCCAGTGAGGACACCATGAAGATTGCAGTTTTCGGCACCGGAACCGTTGGTCCCACCATCGCGGCCGCCCTGTCGGCCCTGGGCCACGATGTTGTCATCGGCACCCGCAATCCGGAGGAGACCCTGGCCCGGACCGAACCGGGGGCGACGGGCGGCCCGGCGTTTTCCGCATGGCACGCAGCGCACCGGAAGGTCGGCGTCGCCACGTTCGCGGAGGCCGCGGCGCGCAGCGAGATCGTGGTCAACGCCACCAACGGCGGGGGATCCCTCGCCGCGCTGACCGCCGCCGGGGACGCAAACCTGGCCGGCAAGGTCCTCGTCGACGTCGCCAACCCGCTGGATTTCTCCCAGGGGTTTCCGCCCTCGCTGAATCCGGTGAATACCGACAGCCTCGGCGAGCAGCTCCAGCGTGCCTTCCCGGAAGCCCGGGTGGTCAAGACCCTGAACACCATGACCGCGAGCGTCATGGTGGACCCGGCCGGTGTGGCCGGCGGAGACCACTCCGTGTTCGTCTCGGGCAACGACGCCGCAGCCAAGGAGACCGTCAGGGGCCTCCTTGCGGGCCTGGGTCATCGGGACATCATCGATCTGGGCGACATCACCACGGCCCGCGGCGCCGAAATGATCCTGCCGCTCTGGGTGCGCGTCTGGGGCGCCCTCGGCACCGGGGAGTTCAACTTCAAGGTCGCCCGCTGAGGACTTTCCCAACTGACTCGCAGCAGGGGCCGTTCCGGGCGCCCAGAACGGCCCCTGCTGCGAGTCAGTTGGGAACCGCGAGCGATCACTTTGCCCGCCAGGACGCCCGCGGAACTTGAAGTCAAGGCGCCGGACACTATTTGAGACGGATTCCCGGTCGGGGGCGGCTGCGAGTAACATCCCATAGGAAGAAGTAACCGGGCTCACAGTATCCAGCGCAGTGTACGAGCCAAGTCGAACCCTCGAAAGATAGTTTCCATGGCTGACACTGCAATGAATTCCGACACCGACCTCGCCTCCGAACTGCGTGCCGACGTACGCCGGGTCTCCACCCTGCTGGGCGAATCCCTCGTCCGGCAGCACGGCCCCGAGCTCCTGCCCTGGTGGAACAGGTCCGCCTGCTGACCAAGGAATCCAAGGAAGCCGCCCGCGGCGGCGCGGATGCCACGGGTCCGTGGAGCTCGTACGACGTCGTCGCCCAGGTCCGCGAACTGCTCGGCTCCCTGCCCCTCGAGCAGGCCACCGACCTCGTCCGGGCCTTCGCGTTCTACTTCCACCTGGCCAACGCCGCCGAGCAGGTCCACCGCGTCCGCGGGCTGCGCACCCGCAAGGAAAAGGACGGCTGGCTCGCCACGGGCCGTTGCCGAGATCGCGGACCAGGCCGGCTCCTCCGTGCTGCAGGAGGTGGTGAACGAGCTCGACGTGCGCCCCATCTTCACCGCACATCCCACCGAGGCCTCCCGCCGGTCCGTGCTGGACAAGGTCCGCCGGCTCTCCGACATCCTCGCCGAGACCACCGACGAGGGCACGTCCGCGCGCCGCCGCCAGGACCGCCAGCTCTCCGAGGTGATCGACCAGATGTGGCAGACGGATGAGCTCCGCCAGGTCCGGCCCACCCCGGTGGATGAGGCCCGGAACGCGATCTATTACCTCACCGGCATCCTCACCGATGCCATGCCGGAGATGCTCGCGGACCTCTCGGAGCTGCTGGGCGAGCACGGCGTCACCCTGCCTGTGGAGAAGGCGCCCATCCGCTTCGGCTCCTGGATCGGCGGGGACCGTGACGGCAACCCCAACGTCACCGCCGGTGTGACCCGCGAGATCCTGCAGATCCAGAACCAGCACGCGGTCCGGATCAGCATCGCCCTGATCGACGGACTCATCTCCATCCTCTCCAACTCCACGGCGCTCGCCGGCGCTGACCGGGAACTGCTGGACTCGATCGACGTCGACCTCAAGAACCTGCCGGGCCTGGACCGCCGCGTCCTGGAACTCAACGCCCAGGAGCCCTACCGCCTCAAGCTCACCTGCATCAAGGCCAAGCTGCTCAACACGGCCCGGCGCGTCGCCGCCGGCTCCGCGCACCAGCCCGGACGCGACTACACCGCCACCGCGGAGCTCCTCGCCGAGCTGGCCCTGCTGGAACGGTCGCTGCGGAACCATCACGCCGGGCTCGCCGCCGACGGCGCCCTGGCCCGGGTCCGCCGGGCTGTCGCCTCCTTCGGCCTGCACCTGGCCACCCTGGACATCCGCGAACACGCCGACCACCACCACGACGCCGTCGGCCAGCTGATGGACCGGCTGGGCGGCCCGGGGGTCCGGTATGCCGAACTCAGCCGCTCCGAGCGGCTCGAGGTGCTGGGCTCGGAGCTGGCCTCCCGGCGTCCGCTCTCCGGCCACCCGATCAAGCTCGACGGCGTCGCGGACGGCACGTACGACGTCTTCCGTGAAATCCGGCGGGCCCTGCGGACCTACGGCCCCGACGTCATCGAGACGTACATCATCTCGATGACCCGCGGCGCGGATGACGTCCTTGCCGCCGCCGTGCTGGCCCGCGAGGCCGGGCTGGTGAGCCTGTTCGGGGAGGCGCCGTACGCGAGGATCGGCTTCGCCCCGCTGCTGGAGACCGTGGAGGAGCTGCGCGCCTCGGCCGAGATCGTGGACCAGCTGCTCTCGGATTCGTCCTACCGCGAGCTGGTCCGGCTGCGCGGCGACGTGCAGGAAGTCATGCTCGGCTACTCGGACTCCAACAAGGAATCCGGTGTCATGACCAGCCAGTGGGAAATCCACAAGACCCAGCGGAAGCTCCGCGATGTCGCGGCGAAACACGGTGTGCGGGTGCGCCTCTTCCACGGCCGCGGCGGTTCCGTGGGCCGCGGCGGCGGGCCGACCTACGACGCCATCATGGCCCAGCCCAACGGTGTGCTGGAAGGCGAAATCAAGTTCACCGAACAGGGCGAGGTCATCTCGGACAAGTACTCGCTGCCCGAGCTCGCCCGGGAGAACCTGGAACTGTCCCTGGCCGCCGTGATGCAGGGCTCCGCGCTGCACCGGGCCCCGCGTACCTCGGACGACCAGCGGGAGCGTTACGGGCACGTCATGGAGACCATCTCCGATGCCGCGTTCGCACGGTACCGGACGCTGATCGATGATCCGGACCTGCCCGCGTACTTCATGGCCTCCACCCCGGTGGAGCAGCTGGGGTCGCTGAACATCGGCTCGCGGCCGTCCAAGCGGCCCGATTCCGGCGCCGGGCTGGAAGGCCTCCGCGCGATCCCGTGGGTCTTCGGCTGGACCCAGTCGCGGCAGATCGTGCCGGGCTGGTTCGGCGTCGGCTCCGGCCTCAAGGCGGCCCGCGAGGCCGGCAACTCTGCCCAGCTGGTGGAGATGATGGACGGCTGGCACTTCTTCCGCTCCGTGCTTTCCAACGTCGAGATGACTCTCGCCAAGACGGACATGGACATCGCCGGCTACTACGTCTCCACCCTGGTCCCCGAGGAACTGCACCACCTGTTCCGCGCCATCCGGGCCGAATACGAACTCACCGTCGCCGAGATCCAGAACCTGACCGGCGAGCACGTCATCCTCGACGCCCAGCCCACCCTGAAGCGCTCCCTGGAGATCCGCGACCAGTACCTCGACCCGATCAGCTACCTGCAGGTGGAACTCCTGCGCCGTATCCGGGCCGAGTCCGCCGCAGGGGAGGGCATGTCCGGTGCCGAGATCGACGAACGCCTCCAGCGGGCCATGCTGATCACCGTCAACGGAGTCGCGGCGGGCCTCCGCAACACCGGCTAGGACGCCCCGGGCAGCACACCGCCGTACGGCACCACGATGGTGCGGCGCGTGGTGCCCGCGTCGGAATAGGGCACTGTCCGGACCGGGACGCCGTAAAGCGCCGTGAGCGCCGGGTCCGTGAGCAGCTCCCCGGCTGGCCCCGTCCGTGCGCCGCTGCGGCCCAGCAGCACGGCGTTATCCGCCAGGTACAGGGCGTGGTCCGGATGGTGGGTGCTCAGCAGCAGGGCCATGCCGTCGGCCATCAGTCCGCGCAGGAGCGACAGGACCCGCACCTGGTTCTTGAGGTCGAGGCCCGTGGCGGGTTCGTCCAGCACCAGCATCGGGCAGCCGGTGGCGACGGCCCGGGCGATCAGGACCAGCTGCTGCTCGCCGCCGCTCAGGGTGGGGAAGCGGCGGTCCAGCAGCCCCTCGACGCCCACCTTCTCCATCGCCTCCACGGCGGCGGCCCGGTCCGCGGCGCCCGGTGTCCGGAAGATCCCCACCTGCCGGGCCCGCCCCATCAGGACCATGTCCAGGGCGCTGTAGCCGAAGGCGCTGCCGTGCGCCTGCGGCACGTACCCCGCACCGTCCGCCCGGCGCACCGCTCCTTCCGTCGGTTCCAGCAGCCCGGCGGCGCAGCGGACCAGCGTGGTCTTGCCGCTGCCGTTGGGGCCCAGGACGGCGGTGGCGGTGCCGGGACGCACCCGGAAGCTGACGTCACGGAACACCCACGACTGCCGGGAGTAGCCGAAGCCCACGCCGTCCAGCTCAAGCACTTTCCCAGATCCTTTCCCGGTTCCGGCGCAGGAGCAGGAAGAACACGGGGGCGCCGATGAGGGCGGTGAGGACGCCGAGCGGGATCTCCCCGGCGGTCGCGGTGCGGGCCACCGTATCCACCAGGACTATGTAGGCCCCGCCGAGGAGGAACGACACCGGCAGGAGCACCCGGTGGTCCGGGCCCACCCACATCCGCGCCAGGTGCGGGATCACCAGGCCCACCCAGCTGACCGCGCCGCTGACCGCGACAGCGCCGGCCACTATCAGTGCCACCGCAATGAGCACCACCCAGCGCAGCGGACGGGGCGCGACGCCCAACGCCGCGGCGTCCTCATCGCCGAGGGAGAGCACGTTGATCCGCCAGCGCAGCGCCAGCAGCACCGCGGCTCCGCCCAGCACGGGCACCAGCGCGACGGCGACCTTCGTGAACGTGGCCGTCGCCACGCTGCCGAGCAGCCAGAAGACGATCGCCGGCAGGGTGGTATTCGGGTCCGCGATGTACGTGACCAGGGCAACCAGGGCTGAGAAGAAGGACCCCGTGACCACACCGCCGAGCACAATCATCAGCATCGGGGCGCCGCCGCGTCCGGCCGTGATCAGGAGCAGCGTCCCGAGGGCCACCAGGCCGAAGACGAAGGATCCCGCCGACCAGCAGCACCGGGCCCAGGCCCAGCAGCAGGGCCAGCGCGCCGCCGAAGGATGCGCCGGCGGATACCCCGATGATCTCCGGGCTGACCAGCGGATTGCGGAAGATCGCCTGCAGGGCCGCGCCGCCGATCGCGAGTCCGCCGCCCACCAGCATGGCGAGCAGGATCCGCGGCAGCCGGACCAGCAGCACCACGTTCTGTTCGGTCTGGCTGGCGTCGAGCGGGAAGGGGACCAGCTGGGCGGCGAGGATCTGGACCACATGCCAGGGCGGCACGCTGAACCGGCCCAGGGCCAGGGAGAGCAGTCCGACGACGGCGAGGACGCCGGCTGCGGCGGCGATGGGTCCGAGGACCGCCGGTCGTTGCGCCGGCCGCGCGGACCCCGGCGGGAGGTGGTTTTTCCGCCCGTGAGCGGCGGCCGTTCAGCCGTGCCGAGCTGGCCTCATGCAGCATTGAACTGTTGATAATGGGCGGATCCGGCGTTGGCCTCGGTCCACAGGATCCGGTTGAGCTCGTCGTCGGTGACCTCGTGGTCGTAGAGGAACCGGAAGTACTCGCGGACCTTGGCGCGGAGCCCGGATTGGGTCCGGGGGTAGGCGATATCGCTGAGCCAGTGCCACATGAGCGGTGATTCCTGCCCCGGCGGATCCCAGCGGTATCCGCCGAGCGGTACCTTGTACACCCGGCCGGCTCGCGGACAGCGGCGATGCCCTGCCACACCGGGTCCGAGTAGATGTCCTGGGGCATGGCACCGTCGAAGTTGCCCAGCAGGATGACCTCGGGGTCCCAGCTTGAGCACCTGCTCCACGTCCAGGCCCACCATGCCGGTTCCGGGCAGCGGGTCCTCGCCGGTGGCGGGGTTGGTGCCGCCGACCAGCTTGATATAGAAGTCGTTGTAGGTGTTGGCCGCCGCGGCCTTGAGCCCGCCCGTGAACCGGTTGAAGTAGAGGATGCTCGGGCCCGAGGAACCCCGGCTGGCCGCGAGTGCCTTGATGTCGTCGAGCTCATGGTCGCTGCGGGCCTTGATCTGGGTGGCCCGCTCCGGTTTGCCCAGCATGGCGGCGAACATGGTCACCCAGGCGTCCACGTCCTCCTGCTTGCCGGTGTTGGTCAGTCCGATCACCGTCAGGCCGGCGTTCTCGAGCGGTTCGATCAGCTGGGCGTCCGACCACTGGATCACGACGTCGGGGTTCAGGGCCCGCACGCTCTCCACATTGGGGGTGAAGTCCTGCGTGGCGATGTCGTGCGGAAGCTCCAGCGCGCGCGGAAACATGGTGCCCATGATGCCGTCACGCATGGCGACCCAGGACGCATTGTGCATCGCGCTGAGATGGTCGGCGCTGCGGTCGACGGCGACCAGCAGCGACGCCGCCGGCATGGGGATGGTCACCACCTTGGTGACCGGCTGGGTGAACGTGACCGTCTTGCCCCGCTGGTCGGTGATGCTGATGCCGGCCGGCGATCCGGTGCCGGACCCGGTGCCGCTGGCAGTGGGGGCTGCTGCGGGCGGGCTGGAAGCCGCGCACCCGGTCAGGAGGGCTGCGGAACCGCCCGCCACCAGCGCCTGGAGCACCGTACGGCGGTTAAGATCGTCGACTCGCATGGCCTGACCCCCTGTGCGTCGGTACCTCACAGGATCGTCCCGTTGGCAGGGGCTGTCAACGGGCCCCGGCTCCGGGTCCCTTGTCCGGGTCCGGGGCCGGTGCTACGTTCAGAAGACCTTTTGCAGAAGGTGGCCAGGATGATGGTTCTTGACGGTGCCCAGTTGTTTGTCCGCTACGCCTACCCGCCCAATTCGCGGGGCAGCTGCGGGCCGCCGGACAGTGATGCCTTGCTGCACTACGGCCAGTCCGGCGTCACGGACCAGGGGCTCCGCGAACTGGCCAAGGGCTTCGCCGGCGCCTGGCCGTACCTGGAGCTCATCGCCGGCCTCCACCGGCATCCGGGATCCGCTGGATTACCGGGTGGTGGAGGCCTACTGGGTCGGGAACAGCCTGCTGGACTCGGTCGGCATCACCAACATCGGCAATTCCATGGAGGACCGGTTCCGGGCCCGCACCGGACGGCAGTTCCCGCATCTGGCGGAGGGTGTCCTGGCCGGCGGAGTTCCGCACCACAGTTTCCACGTCTTCGAGATCTATCCCTGGCTGGGCCTGCTGCTCGACGACCGCCGCCATGCCACGGCCCTGAGCGTGCTGGACCGGTGCCGGATCCGGTGGGGCGAGGTGCTGGCGATCTCCGGCGACGACGCGGTGGTCCGCTCCCGCCCGCTGGTCTGGGACGGAACCGCGCTCGCCGTGGGGGAGCCGGTGGTGGAGTCGGCGAAATACGCCGTGAACGGCACCGGGTTTGTCGCCGGGCTGGCCGTCGGGGACGTGGTGTCGCTCCACTGGGACTGGGTATGTGACCGGCTGACGCCGCAACAGCTCCAGCGGCTGCAGCACTTCACGGCGCGGCACCTGGGGATCGCCAATAGCGGCGTCGAACACCGGGGCGCGGCGATCGCGCTCGAACACTAGGCCGCGGAAGGGCTCCAGCCCCAGGGAGCCGCGCAGTGGGCTAGCCGGCGTCGTCGTCGGCGTCCCGGGGCCGGCCCATCAGCTCCAGCCCGCCCATGGCCCGTTCGGCGCCCGCGGAATCCACCCGTTCCAGGGCGAATCCCATGTGGATGAGGACCCATGTCCCCGGTTCCAGCGGGCCCTCGTCCAGCAGGCCGATATTGATTTTCCGGCGCACCCCGGCCACGTCCACGAGGGCCAGCTGGTTGCCGTAGCCCTCCAGCAGTTCGACAACCTGGCCTGGTATTCCAAGGCACATGGAGGGTACTCCCTTGTTCTGGACGTGGCTTGTGTCCGGGACTTCGTTCTAGACCGGGGTGTGTTGCGAGATCAGTTCTTCGACGGCGGCCAGCGCCCGCGGTACGGCCGCCGCCACCGGGCCGGTGAGGCCGATTCCGTCAGTGAGGTCCGCCGGGACGCAGCCCACGACATAAGTCAGGGGCAGTTCGCCGCCGAGCGAGCGGAGCCGGCCCAGCACCGCGGCCGGGTCCATGCCGTGCGGGTCCAGGGACGCGGCGCCGTCGAGGTCCTCCGGACGCACGCGCAGCACCCGGATGCTGCCCGGGACTGCGTCCGGTCCCGGGGGGACGGTGTCCACGAGCACCAGGACGTCCACGCCGGCCAGCAGGTCGTAGGCCAGATGCATGCCGCGGATTCCGTAGTCCACGGCCTGCACGCCGGCTGCCGCGGGCTGCGTGGACGCGGCCAGGGTCCGGGCGACCTCGGGGCCGAACCCGTCGTCGCGCAGGAACATGTTCCCCACCCCTGCCACGAGGATGCGGGGTCCGCGTTCCGCCGTCCCGGCGGCTGGATTGCCGGGCTGGAGTGGTGAGGTCACATCCGCCGCACTTTCAGGTAGCGCTGGATATCGGGGACCGACCGGATCCCGACGTATGCGGCCGCCAGCGCCAGCGCCACGAGCAGGCCGGCCGTGGCCATTCCTAGAGTTTTCATAGCGGGTTTCCCTCTCCATCCTCGAGCGGTTCAAGTTCGTCGGGAGCGTAGTAGAAGGACCGTGCCGTAGCCTTCGTGGAGGTCCGCGGCCGGGTCCTTTTCGAGCACCAGGCCCACGTGGGTGCTGCCGTCGACGTCGAAGTGCACACTGGTGACCCGCCCGGTCTGCCCGGCGAAAAAGAGGTCCTGGGCATCGGCGCGCCGGCTCGGGTTCACCCTGACCCGGCTGCCGCGGGCCACCGGGACGCCGTTGATCAGCACGGCGTCCGTGGCCGGCTGGACCTGGGCCTCGGACTCCGGCGTCCACCAGACGGGCGGTTCCCCGCCGGCGCCGGTGAGGCTTCCGTGGGGTTCCGGGAATTCCGTGGCATGGGGATTCCGCAGGATCCCGTGCAGCTGCTGGAGCTCCTCCGGCGACAGGGCTTCGCAGTGGTCGATGATCGCCGCCGCGCGGGGATCGGTGGCGCGGGCCTCGGATTTTTCTTCTTCGGTCAGGGTCAGCACCCGCAGGGTGAGGATCTCGTCAATTTCGGTGGAGTCATACAGCGCCACCGTGCTTTCCGGGGCCACCGCGGGATGGTCGTAGAGAATGATCGGCGAGACCAGGAGGACGTCCGTCTGCCCGTCGGGGCCGGCGAGGACGGGCCAGCAGCGGTGCTGCGAGCAGTCCGCGGCGGCGTCCTGCGCCCAGCCGGGCGGGTCCAGCAGGGAGAGGAAGTCCGCGTCCTGCAGGCTCAGGAGCACGTGCGCGCCGATGAAGGACCCGGCGATCGCGTCCTGCCGGTCTCCCGGTTCCGTGACCGGGCTCCGCGGTGTTGGCGACGGACACCCGCAGCCGCTGGAGTCCGCGCGGGAGCGTGGTGGCGACTCAGCCTGATTTCGCCGCGGAGGGCGTGGCGGCGGCGCACCAGCCGGCCCGCCGTCCGGCCGGTGCCGTCGCTGAGTTCCTCGATCTCCGTGCCTGCCGGGACATCCACCGGCAGCGGCGCGTTCCGGGCGGCCAGTTGCGCCACCGGAAACGGACCCAGGGTGATTTCCTGTTCAATGGCCTCGTCCCAGCTCAGCCAGCGGGAGGCGCCGATGGTGAGTTCCGGCACCGGGCTGAAGCCGCCGTCGTCGTCCGCCTTTTCCGCGCTGCGGGTCTGCAGCTGCAGGAAGCGCAGGTGGATTTCCACTTCCGCGCCCGGCCCGGGGCTCAGCAGGCAGTCGGCGAACATTCCCGGTTCCTCGCCGGCGCCGGCCTCCGCCGCCCCGGGCGGCCCGAGGATTCCGAACTGCCAGCGGGACTGGTTCTTCTGCGAGGACGCGCGGTAGGGATAGAGCAGGTAGCCCTCGTAGAGGACGGCGTCCGCGACCGCCCTGGCCAGGCTCAGGCTCATGGTCATGGCAGCCGCTCCCCGCCCACACCCGTCGCGGCCGCTGGACAGCAGGGACTCGACCGTGGCCTCCCAGGATGTCAGGCCGCGCTCGGATTTGTACCGGGACAGGGCCGCCAGCACATCCCGGTCCAGCCGGATCCAGCCCGCATTGGGGAAATACTGGTCCATCAGCCGGTGCCAGGCCGCCACGGGGAGCCGGTAGGAGGCCTCGAGGTGCCACGGGACCTGCTCCACCCCGAATCCCGTCTGGCCCTTCGTGAAGACGGTGCCGGAGAACAGCAGCTCGAGGGGGATTTCACCGTCCCTGAGGGCGTGCAGGTACTTGGCTGCGGCGACGTCGAAGTCGAAGGTGCAGGGCAGGGGAAGGTCCGCTTCGGTGCTGCCCGTGAAACCCTGCACCATGGTGCCGCACTGCAGCCAGAGGAACGACTTGAGTGTGGTGGGCCAGCGGCCGCGCCCGCCGAACAGGTCCAGGAGCCCGCGTTCCTCCTCGTCCGCGTATCCGCGGCGCTGCGGCAGGATCCGCACCTGGCAGCGGAGCGCGATGGCGTGGATGGCCGCTCCGGTGGATTCGGTCACCTTGAGCCGGGCGGTCAGTTGTGGGGCCGCCGCGTAGGGTTCCGGCTGGATGTCGACGACGGCGAACGCCAGTTCGGTCATGGGGATCCTCCCGCCAGGGACTCGCTTGTGTCGCTTCGGCGCGGGCCGGCTGCGGCTCTCCAGCCGCGTCGAAAAATGCGGCGAGTTGCCCGCGGGCCTCCTGTCCGCCGTCGAACCCGCGCCACAGGCGGCGGAGCTGCCCCACGAGTTCGTAGCAGGCGTCCACGGGGACCAGGTGGCAGTCGGCGCGGGAACGCTCGGGTCCGGGGCCGCGGATCAGCAGCGCCTCCGTGTCCGGTGCCGCCAGGGCCAGCGCCGGGTTGCTGTGCCAGCACCGCGCCCCAGGCGCCCAGCGGAAGCTCGGATTCGGTGGCGCCGGCGGGGCCCGGGTAGAACGCGACGGTCCGGTCCAGCCTGGAACTGTGGAAGAAGAACGCCAGCCCCACCGGAATTTCCAGCTCATCCCACTGGCCGGGGCCCAGCGCGAAATCGGGGAAGGACAAGTACCGGTCCGGCACCGACCGGTAGCGCAGATGCGCGGTGGCGTCGGTAAACAGGAGGTAGCAGGGCCGGCAGCGTGCACATCATCGCGTGGCTCTCCAGGTCGACGACGTGCTGGTGCTCTTCCGCAATGGGTTCCCCGCACATCTCGCAGCGCTCGCCGGCGGGCGGAGCGGGCGGGCTGGCGGCGATCCGGCGCAACAGGGCGACGGGCAGCCCGCCGGGGGCGCGGATCCCTCCGGTCTCGGTGTTGCGTCCGGGGTTCATTCAGGCGTCCTGGCCGGAAACCAGGGGCACGGCCACGGACATCACGCCGGACCGGACCAGGAGCGGCAAGGGATCCAGGTGCAGGGCCCGGTCCTCAAGGCAGGCTCCCGGCCTGCCGCACGTCGAAGTGGCCGCGGCACGAGGGGCAGCGCAGCAGGCCGCCGCCCGCGGGTGCCGCGAGGGCGCGCTGGAGGGTGGCGCCGGCCATCGACCGGTGCAGCGCGGGCAGTAGTCGCGGTAGGCGTAGACGTCCTGCCCGGTCCGGCAGGCGAGCACCGGGTATCCGCCGACCAGGAAACCGGCAACATCGCCGGGCTCCAGCCCGGCGATCTCCGGCGCGGGCTCCCAGGATCCCGCGGCGTGCCCGTGCCAGCCGCCGGCATCATCCGGCCCGTGCCCGGCCGGTCCGTGCCCGGCCGCGCCATCGGCAGGGTGGTTCAGCCGGACCAGCAGCGCGTCCACCGGAATCAGCGGCCGGCACGGCCGGGCGGGATTCCTCCTCGACCACCTCGATGGCCGTGACCTCCGGCGCGGCCGACTCGATGGCCTCCTCGACGGCGAACTTGAGCGTGACCGACGACGACGGGCAGCCCTGGCAGGTGCCGAGCAGCCTCAGCCGCACCACGCCCGCCGGGCTGATGTCCAGCGAGTTCCACATTGCCGCCATGCGAGCCGAGGTAGGGCCGGACACTGTCCAGCGCCGCGGCCACCCGCGTCTCCACGTCCTGGGGGTGCAGCCCGTGGATCACCAGCAGGCTGGAGACCAGCTCGTCGGCGGTCAGCGCGTCCAGCGTTCCGCCGTCGAGTTGTCCGCGGTCATCGAGGATTTCCAGGATCCGGGCCAGCCCGGAGCCGTACAGTTCCGTCACCTGGCGGACCAGTTCCTCGGCGCGCCCGCGGGCCACCGCCCCGCCGGCTCCGAGGGCGTCGAGGAGACTTTCGATCCGGTCGCCGGCCGGCCGCGGCCGGTCCTCGCCAGGCATGGCTCCTACTCTGCGGTCAGGGTCTGGGTGGGGGAGTGCAGCTTCTCCAAAGTCTGGCCGTTGCCCAGGTACATGTGGACCCCGCAGGGCAGGCAGGGGTCGAAGCTGCGGACGGTGCGCATGATGTCGATGCCCTTGAAGTGCTCGCGGTCGTTCTCCTCGAAAATCGGCTGTCCCTGGACGGCGTCCTCGTAGGGGCCGGCGGTCCCGGCGGAGTCCGTGGGGCTGGCGTTCCAGGGCGTCGGCGGGTACGGATGGTAGTTCGCGATCTTCCCGTCGCGGATCACCATGTGGTGGGACAGGACACCGCGCACGGCCTCGGTGAAACCGCAGCTGATGGCCTCGTCCGGGACCTCGAAGCTCTCCCACGTCTTGGTGCGCCCGGCGCGGATCTCCGCCAGGGCCTTTTCCGCGAAGTGCAGCGCCGCCGCGGCGGCGTAGGCCTGGAAGTAGGTGCGGGCCCGGTTCCGTTCCAGGGTGTTGCTCCACTGCGGGATGTTCCACTCGAAGGACACCGGACCCTTCAGCGCGGTCTTGGGCAGGTTGATCTGGACGCTCCGTGCCGGTGGCCTTGATGTAGCCGATGTCCACCAGCCCGGCGAGGGCTGTCGCCCAGAGCCGCGCCAGCGGCCCGCCGCCGGTGTCCAGCGCCAGGTTGTCCTGGCCGTCAAACCAGCGCGGCGACATCACCCAGCTGTACTTCTCCGCGAGGTCCCGCTTCTGCGGCCGCGGATTGGTGTGCTGGTTCCAGGGATGCCGGCGGTCCACGGGGTTGCCCAGCGGATCGTGGGTCACGAACATCTCCTGGTCTTCCCAGTCCTCGTAGTAGGAGGAGCCCGAGCATGATCCGGATGCCCAGGTTGATCCGCACCAGGTCGGTGGTGACGAGTTTGCCGTCCACCACGACGCCGGGAGTGACGAACATCTTCCGGCCCCACTCGGTCATGTCCTTGTACTCGAAGTTGCAGTAGTCGGGGTCCTGGAGCGAGCCCCAGCAACCCAGCAGGGTGCGCCGCAGCCCCACCTGCTCGTAGCCCGGCAGCGCCTCGTAGAAGAAGTCGAACAGGTCGTCATGCATGGGGACGACCTTTTTCATGAACTCCACGTACCGCATGAGCCGGGTGATGTAGTCCGTCATCAGCTGGATGGTGGCGACCGTTCCCACCCCGCCCGGGTAGAGCGTGGAGGGATGCACGTGGCGGCCCTCCATGAGGCAGAACATTTCGCGGGTTGCCCGGCTGACCTGCAGCGCCTCCCGGTAGAACTCCCCGGTGAACGGGTTGAGCGAGCGCATGATGTCAGCGATGGTCCGGTAGCCGTGGTCGCCCTCGTGCGGTGCCCGGGTGTTTTCCGCCTTGGCCAGCACGCCGGGGTTGGTCTCGGACACCATCTTTTCGCAGTAGTCCACGCCGACGAGGTTTTCCTGGAAGATGTTGTGGTCGAACATGTACTCGGCGGCCTCGCCGAGGTTCACGATCCATTCGCCCAGGTTTGGCGGCTTCACGCCGTACGCCATGTTCTGGGCGTAGCAGGAACACGTGGCGTGGTTGTCGCCGCAGATCCCGCAGATGCGGCTGGTGATGAAGTGCGCGTCCCGCGGGTCCTTGCCCTTCATGAAGATGGAGTAGCCGCGGAAGATCGAGGAGGTGCTCTTGCACTCCACCACCTGGTTGTTCGCGAAGTCGATCTTGGTGTAGATGCCGAGGCTGCCGACGATCCTCGTGATGGGGTCCCACGCCATCTCCACCAGATTGTTGTTACCCGTTCCGCTTCCGGAAGGCATCGGAATCGTTGAGGTCATGTTCTTCACCTGTCTGGAAGTGGGTGCTACCAGGTGCGCTTGGCACCGGTAAGGAGCTCAGTACCGGGCCGGCGCCACTTGGGCTCCTGGTCCAGGGTGTGGGTGGTGATTCCACGCAACGCCCTGATGGCCGAGCCGTACGGGCGGATGGTGCTGGTGGAAAGCTTGCCGCCGGGAGGCTCATCCATAAAGGGCATGAACTTGTCCGGGAACCCCGGCATGGTGCAGCCGATGCAGATGCCGCCGACGTTGGGGCAGCCGCCGACGCCGTTCATCCAGCCGCGCTTGGGGACGTTGCACTTGACCACGGGGCCCCAGCAGCCGAGCTTGACGATGCACTTGGGGGAGCCGTACTCGGTGGCGAAGTCACCCTGCTCGTAGTATCCGGCCCGGTCGCAGCCTTCATGGACGGTCTTGCCGAAAAGCCACGTGGGCCGCAGCGCGTCATCCAGCGGAATCATCGGGGCCTGGCCGGTGGCCTGATACAGCAGGTACGTCATCGTTTCGGAGAGGTTGTCCGGCTGGATGGGGCACCCCGGGACACAAACGATGGGGATTCCGGCCTTGGACTTCCAGTCGTAGCCGAGGTAGTCCGGCACTCCCATGGCCCCGGTGGGGTTTCCCGCCATCGCGTGGATGCCGCCGTAGGTGGCGCAGGTCCCGGCCGCGATGATGGCGGTGGCCTTGGGTGCCAGCCGGTCCAGCCATTCGCTGGTGGTGATCGGTTGGCCGGTCTCGAGGTCGTTCCCGAATCCGCACCAGTAGCCGCCGGGGTCGTGGAGCTTTTCGTTGGGGATGGATCCCTCGACCACCAGGACAAACGGTTCCAGTTCGCCGCGGTCCGCCTTGCGGAACCACTCCAGGAAGTCGTCGGCCCCTTCCTGCGGGCCGCACTCGAAGTCGATCAGGGGCCAGTGCATGGCGATGCGCGGCAGCCCGGGCAGGGCGCCGAGGGCTATCTCCTCGACACTGGGCTGCGTGGCCGCGGTCAGGGCCACGGAATCGCCGTCGCAGCTGAGCCCTGCGTTGATCCACAGCACATGGATAAGGGTTTCTTCGGCCTTCAGGGAAGCTTCAGTAGGCATCGTTGCCTCTTTCGGAGGCCCTTACGGGCTCAGTGTGTCCGTCAAAGATCCGGTCAGAGTCGATGACCGGGAACTGGTTCCGTCGAGCCAGTCGTACCAGCCGGCGAGGCCATCGCCGGTGGTGGCCGAAAGGACCAGGAAATCGGTGCGCGGATTGATCTGCCGGGCCCTGCGCCGGAACCCGTCGACGTCGAAATCAACGTAGGGGAGCAGATCCGACTTGTTGATGATCACCAGATCGGCTGCCCTGAACATGTGCGGGTATTTCTGCGGTTTGTCATCACCTTCCGTCACGGAAACGACTACTACTTTGGCGGCCTCGCCAAGGTCGAACAGCGCGGGGCAGACCAGGTTGCCCACGTTTTCGATGAACACCGTGGACCCGGGCGCCGGATCCAGGGCATCCAGCCCCCGCCGGAGCATGTCGGCGTCCAGGTGGCAGCCGGCTCCGGTGTTGATCTGGACGACGGGCCGTCCCACCGCGCGGATGCGGTCCGCGTCCAGGGACGTCTCCTGGTCACCCTCGACGACGCCGGCCTGCAGCCGCCCGCCGAGGTCCGCGAGGGTGCGGACCAGCAGGGTGGTCTTGCCCGCTCCGGGGAGCTCATCACGTTCAGCGCCCGGATTCCCCGGCCCTCCAGCCAGCCCCGGTTCCGCGCCGCGAGCAGCTCGTTCTTCGCGAGCAGGCTCTGCTCCAGCGGGATGGTTTCCGGGTGGTGAACGTGCGGGTGTTCGTGGTGGTGCCCGGCGTCGTGGTCATGGGTGCGGGTGGTCGTGGTCGTGCGGGTGCGCTGGCGAGAGTGCGCCGGCGGGTTCCTGAAGTGTGGAGACCCTGATGTTCGTCTCGTCGCCGCATCCGCACGTTGTACACACTTGCTATGCCACCTCCACCGACATCAGCATGAGTTCGCGGCCGCTGAGGACTTCGACGTCGGCGCTTCCGCACGGACACAGCAGGATCAGGTCGGCCAGTTCGAATTCTTCGCCGCAGCTTCTGCACCTGCCCAGGCCGCGCGGTTCGTCGATCATAAGCAGGGCGCCGGCAAGCGGGGTGCCCGCGGACGCGACATCGAAGCAGAAGCGCATGGCGTCGGGCAATACACCGGACAACGGTCCTACCTGCACGTTGACCGCAGTCACTTTCCGCTCGCCGATTCCGGCGAGGACGGCTTCAACAAGGCTCTGCGTAATTGAGAGTTCGTGCATGGCGGCACCCCTTCCTGCCAAGATAGGCGCGCGCCGGATAAAACACAACCATCCTCGGGAAGGGCCAGGAGCAAGGCAGCGGGGGCCTGTTTGTGCCCTCAACGTCCCCGGGTGTCCCGGATACTCAGCCGCTGGCCGGTGGGCTCCAGCGTTGCTCGATCCGGCCGAATTTCCAGACGGCGAGCGCAGCCAGCCACGTGACCACGAAGAGTCCCACGATGATGTAGCCGACGTTTTCCAGCTCCAGTGACCCGATTGCTGCCGCAGGCCCGGAGTCGATCCCCATCTTGTCCACCAGCAGCCCGGACAGCACGATGACACCGACCACCAGGGCCACCACAACCGAGAGAACCGTGACGGTCAGGTTGTAGAACACTTTGCGGACCGGCTTGAGGAATGCCCACCCGTAGGCCCTGGACATGAACACACCGTCGGCGGTGTCGAAGATGCTCATTCCGGCGGCAAAGAGCACCGGGAGGACCAGGATGGCGTACCAGGGCAATGAGAAGGCCGCGGAACCGGCCGCGAGCACGAGCAGGGCTATCTGGGACGCGGTGTCGAAGCCCAGCCCCATCAGCAGGCCCACCGGATAGACGTGCCAGGGTTTGGCGATCCGCCGAATCGATCCGCCGAGCAGCCGGGCCAGGAACCCCCGGTTGTTGAGCTGCTGTTCCAGTTCGGCTTCGCTCAGTTCGCCGGTCCGCATCCCGCGGAACACCCGGACGATGCCGACCACGGAGACAAGGTTCATCAGCCCGATCAGGATCAGGAACGTTCCGGCCACGACGCTGCCGACCATCCCCAGCGTCTGCATCAGGGCCGAGTCCTCGTTCTGCACGGTGCCGGCCAGGGCCCGCACGCCGAGGGCCAGGAGAAGCGCCGCCCCGAACACAACCGTCGAGTGGCCCAAGGAAAACCAGAAGCCCACCCCCAGCGCGGCCTTTCCCTCGCCGACCAGCTTCCGGGTGGTGTTGTCGATGACGGCGATGTGGTCGGCGTCGAACGCGTGCCGTACGCCGAGCAGGAAAGCGGTCACACCGAGGCCCACCCCGAATACGCCGGCGCGGCCCAGGGAGAAGTTTTGCGGGGCCACGGCCAGGATCAGCACGCCCCAGCCGACGGCATTGAGCAGGAAGACAGAGCCGGTGATGCCGGCGAGATGGAACTTGTCCCGGCGGTCCCAGCGACTGCTTGTGGGTCGCTCCGGCTGCGCTACAGGCAACAAGTTGCTCATAATCCGTAAGGGTAGGCGCGGGGGTCCCCGCTGCCAAGACCCTGCGGTTCGGCCCGGCCGGGCCCGATGCATCTAGGCTTGAGGCCATGCCTTCGTTCCAGACCAGACTCAAGATCACCGGGCTCAAGCCGGGCAATCCGCCGGAAGCCGTGATGGCGGCGGCCGTGGAGGCGCTGGAGACGAGGCACCATGTCGAATCAAACCAGCTCGAACTGTCCGGCGGTGTGCCCCAGCTGAACCTGCGCTTCCTGGTCGAGGCCACGTCCTACAGCGGCGAGAACCGCCAGGCGCTCGAGTCGGCCGCCATGATGCGCGACGCCGTCGAACGCGTTGCCCTGACCGGAGCCCTGACCGTCCTGCGCCGCAACCGCGGCCGCTGGGCGCCCGTCTAGTCCGGCCGCCGGCGTCAGATATCCAGTTCCTGCTCGGGTCCGTCCACCACGGGGGAGCGGTTGCCGCGGCGCCGCGTGACGATCACACCCACGACGGCGCCGATCACCAGCCCGACGCCGACGCCGATCAGCGAACTCGCCCAGAACGGCAGTTTGGTGGCCGCCCCGGTGAAGTAGCCGAGGCCCACCGACCAGACGGCCCAGAGCAGGCCGCCGAGGGCTGCGCAGAGGCTGAAGCCGCGGGTGGAGACGTTGGCGATGCCCGCGGCGGCCGTTGTTCCCAGTCGGCCGCCGGGGATGAACCGGATCCCGATGATGGCCCCGTAGGTGGAGGACCGGCCGGCCTGGGCGATGGCGCGGTGCACGGCCAGGTGGAACGAGCGTCCCCATTTCCAGCGGTCCAGCACGTGGCTGAGCCGCCGTTTGAAGAGCTGGAACACGAGGATGTCGCCAAGCCAGGAGGCTAGAGCGGCCAGGAGCACCACCAGGAAGACATTGGCGCGGCCGTCAGCGGAGAGGGCGCCGCCGGTGATGACGACCATTTCTGAAGGGACCGGCGGGAAAATGGCATCACCCATGACTATCGGGATGATCCAGAAATAGATCGCGTCCCCCCAGCTGTCAGCGTTGCCGAAGTCCATGGGCACAAGGTACCGCACTTCCGGGCCGCCGGAGTTCCGGACGTGCGTGGCGGCCTAGCGTGCCTCGCTGAGCTCCAGCCCGCTGCGGTATTCGACCGGGCGGCCGGTGATGGGGTCCACGAAGCGGATCCCGCGGGCCAGCAGCTGCAACGGTTTCGAGTAGTCGTCCGGGGCCTTGTCCAGCAGTTCCGGGTAGAACGCGTCGTTGACGATCCCCAGGCCCAGCGAGGCCATGTGCACGCGGAGCTGGTGGGTCTTGCCCGAGTGCGGCTCCAGACGGTACAGCGCCCGGCGGCCGCCGGCGTCGTCCGTTCCGGTCGCGGGGCCGGTCGCGGGGTTGTCGTCGAAGGTGCGGAGCCGGTCGATGCGGGTCTCGGCGTTGGGTTCGCCGTCGACCACCTCGGCGAGAAGATAGCTGCGCGACTTGGTCATCCGGTTGCGGACCACCACGGGGAAGTCGACGGCGGGGTGGCCGGCGGCGGGCTCGGCCGCGGCCACGCACTCGTATTCCTTCTGGACCTGGCGCTTTTCGAAGAGCACCTGGTATTTGCCGCGGGTTTCCGGGTTGGTGGAGAGGAGCAGGATGCCGGCGGTCATGCGGTCCAGGCGGTGCATGGGGATGAGGTCCGGGAGGTTGAGCTGGTTCCGCAGCCGGACGAGGGCCGATTCCTGGATGTAGGTCCCGCCGGGGGTGGTGGGGAGGAAGTGCGGCTTGTCCACGACCAGCAGGTGGCCGTCCTGGTGCAGGATGTCCAGTTCCACCGGGATCCGGGTCTCCGGCGGCAGCGTGCGGTAGTACCAGATGAAGGTGTGGTTCCGCAGGGGCGTGGTGCGGTCCAGCGCGACGCCGGCCTCCCCGACGATCTCGCCGGCGTCGAACCGGTCCTCGATGCCCTGCGGGTCGATATGCCCCCAGCGGTGCATCATGTAGTCCATCGCGGTGTCCCAGGGCCCCTCGTCCGGGAGGCGGAGGCGGGTCGCGTTCACGCCTTCGCGCACGGGGAGGGGGGATTGCATCACCGGTCCATTCTACTTTGCCGGGGTTGGCGCGCCGGGCTCTGGCTCCCGCGCCCTCACTCCCGGCCCCCGACTCCCCCGCGCGCTGACCCCGTGCCCCCGCTGCCGGACGCCTTGGCCGCCGAGATCGCCGGAAGCCTGCGAATTCGCCGTAAGCCTCCGGCGAGCCCGCACGCTTCCGGCGACCTCGGCGCGCAGGCCCCCAACCGACGGTAAAAAAGTTCTTGACAAATAAAACTGTCGGTGGGCAGACTGGGAGCATGTTGGACATCGAAGTGATCGAGGACCCGGCCGCGGCGGAGGCCTCGCTGGATCCGATCAGGACCCGGATGCTGCTCGAACTCGCGGAACCCGGTTCGGCCACGCAGCTTGCCGCCAGGGTGGGGCTGCCGCGGCAGAAGGTGAACTACCACCTCAAGGCCTTGGAGCGGCACGGGCTCGTGGAGCTCGTGGAGGAGCGCCGCAAAGGCAATGTCACCGAGCGCATCATGCGGGCGACGGCGGCCTCCTACCTGATTTCACCGGCGGCCCTGGCCTCCGTGGCCCCGGATCCGCACCGGTTCTCCGACCGGTTCTCGGCCTTCTGGCTGCTCGCGCTCGCAGGCCGCATGGTCCAGGAGATGGGCCGGCTCATTGCCGGCGCGGCGGCGGCCAGGCAGAAACTCGCAACCTTCGCCATCGACGGCGAGATCACCTTCCAGACCGCGGCGGACCGGGCCGCCTTCGCCGAGGAACTCGGCGTCGCCGTGACCCGGCTCGTGGACAAGTATCACGACGACGGCGGCGGCACCGGAGCGGGCACGGGGCGCAGGCACCGCCTCGTCGTCGCGCTGCATCCCACCCTGAAGACCCCGCCACTCAACGCACCATCCACACCCCCACCAGCCAAGGAGAAGGACAATGACTGACAAGCGGAAATTCGAAATCGTCCACGACACCGAACTCCCCGCCGCCCCGGAGCGGGTCTGGGAAGCGGTCACCGCGGGCACGCCGGCCTGGATGTTCCCCACGGACCAGTGGCCGGCCGTCCGGACCGTCGAGGAGTACCCGGCACATCTGGTGTCCCGGATGGAAGGCCCCGACGGATGGTTCAACCAGCTGGAGCACGTGCTGGAACCGCTCGACGGCGGCCGCGCCCGGCTGCACTACGTCCATAGCGGCATCTTCGCGGACAACTGGGACGAACAGTACGACGGCGCCAGCAAGCACACCGTGTTTTACCTGCACACCCTGGGCCAGTACCTGCAGTACTTCGACGGCAAGCCCGTTGTCTTCACCGATGTCCAGGCGCCTGCCGCCTCACAGACTCCGGACGGATTCGAGCGGCTCAAGACGGCGCTCGGCGTGGCCGGTGCGGCTCCGGGTGCAGCCGTGGAGCTGGAGCTCGACGGCGTCGGCAGGCTCTCCGGCGAGGTGGACTTCTCCAACGGGAACTTCCTGGGCCTCCGGACGGCGGACACCCTGTACCGCTTCTTTGGCCGAAACGCCTTTGGCGCCCCGGTTGGCATGACCGTCCACGACTTCAGCGGCAGCGGTGATTCCGAGGCGACGGCCAAGGCCTGGGCCGGCTTCCTTGGCCAGGTCTACGCCTAGGACGACCAGTCTCACGGCGGCGACTGCGCCCAGGACGGCGGCGTCGGGGTGGCGGCTGCGGCCAGCTCGCGACGCGCATATCGCCTCGCGACGCGCAAAAAGCCTGGCGACCCGGGAATTCCGGCCGCGCCGGCCTTTTGCGCGTCGCAGGGCGAACCAGGTGTCGCCGGGAAAGCTGCGCGTCGCCAGGGCAGGCTGCGCGTCGCAGGAACCCGTCCGGCTCAGGCGATGGCGACGGCGGGCGGGCTGGTGAGGTCCCGCCGCAGCTGCGGGGACGCCTCCAGCCGGTCCTGGGCCGAGCGCAGCGCCAGCACCGCGGTCTCGAGCTGCTCCGGAGCCAGCGTGAACGGCACCCGGAGATAGTGTTCGAAGGCCCCGCCGACGCCGAACCTGGGGCCGGCCGCGAGGCGGATGCCGAAGTCCGGGGCGATCACCGTCAGTGCCGTGCTGAGCGGAGCCGGCAACCGGCACCAGACCGACAGGCCGCCGCCGGGCCGCTCGGCCTGCCAGGTCGGCAGGTTCCCGGCGATGAGTTCCAGCAGGGTGTCCCGGTTGGTGCGGAGCGTGGCGAGCCGTCCGGGGAGCGGTTCCGTGAGGTTGTTGACCAGGTGGGCCGCCGCGAGCTGCTCCACGATGGGCCCGCCCAGGTCCATGGTGGTGCGGGCGGCGGCGAAGCGCTGGATGAGGGACTCGCCGGCCCGGATCCACCCGGTCCGCAGCCCGGCCCAGTGCGACTTGCTGAGCGAACCGATGGACACCACGGCCGGGCCGAATGCGGCCAGCGGTTTGGAGGGCACGCCGTCGAGGTTGAGCTCCCGCATGGTCTCGTCCACCACCAGCACGGTACCCGAGGCCGCCGCGGCACGGACCAGCTGGCGGCGTTGGGAATCGGGCATCAGCCGGCCGGTGGGGTTGTGGAAGTCCGGGACCACGTAGGCCATAGCGGGCCGCTGCTGCGTCAGGGCGGTCTCCATGGCCTCGATGTCCCAGCCGTGCCCTGCCGGCCAGCCGTGCCGGGGGCATGGCCACCGGAACCGGGCGGCAGCCGGCCGAGCGGATGGCATCGAGGGCGTTCGGGTAGCTGGGGTGTTCCACCAGCACCTTGGCGGAACGGCCGGCGAGGGTCCGCAGGATGATGTTCAGCGCGTGCTGGGCGCCCGAGGTCACGAGGATCTGGTGCGCGGTGGTGGGCACCCCGGCGGCCGTGTACCGGGCGGCGATGGCCTCGCGGAGCGGGCCGATGCCGAGCGCGTCGTACCCGAATCCCGGCAGCAGCGCGGGCAGTTCGGTCAGGGCGGAGGCGAAGGCCCGGTGCACCACCTCGCCGCTGGCCGGCAGGGACGCGTAGGCAAGGTCCAGCAGCCCGTCGGGAATGGCCAGCCCGGGCGCCCCGGTGAGTTCCGACCGGCCCTCCGGCGCGGTTCCCGGCCCGCGGCGCGGAATGCAGGTCCGGCCGCGGCTGCCCTGGCCGCTGCTCAGGAATCCCTGGTCGCGGAGCAGGCTGTAGGCGGCGGTGACCGTGGTGCGGCTGATGCCGAGCGTGGCGGCCAGGGACCGCTCGCTGGGGAGGGCGACGTCGAGGGGGACGCGGCCGTCCAGCACCAGGAGGCGGACGACGTCGGCGAGTTCCCGGTACGCGGGGGATGCCCCAAGGTTCCACTCGCCCAGGAGGCGGACAAGCGAGGTGGGGTTCAGGGAGCCGGACATAAAGCCAGTATTTCAGACTGGCTATGGTTTGCAAGGCCAGTTTTCGGCGACGATGGTTGACATGATGACCCGAAGGCTCCTCCAGCTCCTTATTGGCCTCGCCATGTACGGCGTTTCGCTCGCGATGTTCATCCGGGCCGGACTGGGCCTGGATCCCTGGGACGTTTTCCACCAGGGGCTTGCGGTCAAGACCGGGCTGAGCATCGGCACGGTGGTGGTGATCGTCAGCTTCCTCGTCCTGCTCCTCTGGATTCCGCTCCGTCAGCGGCCCGGTGTCGGCACGCTGTGCAACGCCGTGCTGGTGGGTGTGTTTGCCGACGTCGGGCTGGCGCTCATTCCGGAGTTCTCGCACCTCGGCGGCCAGATCGGAATGCTCGCAGGCGCCATCCTGCTCAACGGCATCGCCTCGGCCTGCTACATCGGCGCCCGCCTCGGGCCGGGCGCCCGGGACGGACTAATGACGGGACTCGCCCGGCGCACGGGCTGGTCCGTGCGGGTTTCCCGGACCGGCATCGAAGTTGTGGTGCTGGGCGCAGGCTGGCTGCTGGGCGGCTCCGTGGGTGTCGGGACCGTGCTCTACGCGCTGGCGATCGGACCGCTTGTCCAGCTGCTGCTGCCGCGGTTCACGGTCCCGGAACTGACGACGCCGAAGCTCCCCGCGGCGGCCGCCGATCCAGCCGTCGCCGCACCCTAGCGGCCGATGCAGGCGGCGGGGCCTTCCCGGTACTCAGGGCGCCGGACTCAGCGCGCCGCGGCCGGTGCCCTCCGGCGCCGGCTGGCACGTGGGGCAGAAGTAGATGTCCCGTTCCTCCGTGCCGGCCGCTGTGCCGAGCACGCCGCGGCGGATGGGTGTCCGGCACTTCAGGCAGGGCTGGTGCTCGCGGCGGTAGACCCAGTAGCCGGGCAACCCCGCGGTCCGGCCCACGGTGGCCCCGCGGGGATTGAGCACCGTGGTCCGGCGGCCGGCGCCCAGGTTGGCCTCCAGGAGCACCTTCGCGTCGGTGATGGTCGCGGCCAGCGCGGGTACCGCCGAGACGGGTGAGGCGGGGTGGACGCCGGAGAGGAAGCAGGCCTCACAGCGGTAGATGTTCCCGATCCCGGCAAGGTTCCGCTGGTCCAGCAGGGCGACGCCGATCGGCACGTCGGGGTCGGCGCGGATCCTGCGTTCGGCTTCGGCCAGGTCCCAGTCCGGGCCCAGGAGGTCCGGACCCAGGTGCCCCACGATCGAGGCTTCCTCGGACGTGCGGACCACTTCGAGGATGCCGAGCGAGAAACCGACGGCGTCTGCCGTGGCCGTGCGCAGCACGCAGCGGGCCGTGAAGCCGGGTTTCCTCCAGCGGCCGCCCGGCGCGTAGACCTGCCAGGTGCCTTCCATCTTGAGATGGGAGTGGATGGTCAGGCGGTTCTGCTCCGCCGGCCCCCGGTCCGCGGGTCCCTGCAGCCGCATCAGCAGGTGCTTCCCGCGCGGCACCACCTCGGTGACGGTCCAGCCGCCAAGCTTGAGCGTGGCGAACCGGGGCACCCGGAAGTCGGAGGACAGGAGCTGCTGGCCGGCCAGCGCGGCGTGCAGCTGCGCGGCGGCGCGGAAGACGGAGTCGCCCTCAGGCACGGATTCTCAGTCCCTTCGGGGTGGAGTAGGCGCCGGCGTGGGCGAGGGCGGCGGCCACCGGGGTGTCCAGGATGCCGTGGCCGTTGACCTTTTCCATGATCAGTTTGTCGACCGCGCCACGGGTCACGACCCCCACCAGGGCGGCCCCGGCCGCGGCCAGCACGTCCGTGTCGTCGCTGAAGGCCAGCAGGGTCTTGCCGCCGCGTTCCACGTACAGCACCAGGGCGCCGTCGACCAGCACCACCAGGGCGCCGGCCTTCCGGCCCGGCCGGTGGCCCGTGCCCGCTTCCACGTTGAGGGCGGGCCAGGGCAGGGCTGCGCCGTAGGGATTGGCCGGGTCTGTGGCCGCGAGGGCCAGGGCGCTGGGTTCGGGTTTGTGCAGCTGGGTGTCCTCGGCGTAGGAACGCAGCCGGTCCACGGTGGCCGGTACCGCGAACTGCGCGGCGCCAAGATGCTCGATGAAGTAGCCCCGGCGGCACCGGCCGGCCTCTTCCAGCCGGGCCAGCACCTTGTACATCAGCCCGAAGCCGCCCAGGATGTTCTCCGCCATGACCGAGCCCCGGGTGAGGACGCCGTACCGGTCCAGCAGGAGTTCGGCGGTGGCCCGGGCATGGATGGTGGGATCCAGTTCCGGGGCCGGCAGCGCGGACCAGCGGCCGGCGGCCAGCGGGGGAGTGGGCGCCGTGCCGGTGGCGGAGCCGTAGCGGCCGCCGGTCAGCCCGGGGGACCCCAACAGTCCGGTGCCGTGGGCGCGCCCCAGCCGGCTGAGCCGCGGTGCCCGGGCCCGCGGCGCCCGGGCCACCTGCCGGTGGGCCGTGTGGCCGCCGGCGATCAGGGCGCGGACCGGCGAAAACGTGTCACCGGTGATCCGGCCGGCCCAGGCAAGATCCCAGAGTGCGGAGACCACGTCCTGGTCGCTCAGCACCGTGTCCATGCCGCCGGCTATCTCGGTCAGCTGCCGGAAGAAGTACCCGCCGCCGTTGTTCCGCAGATGGTCGAGCAACCGCTGCTGCGCGTCGCCCGGTTCGAACTCCACGGCCGGATTCAGGGTCAGCTCGGCCGAGTCGGCCAGGTGCAGGCTCACCCAGCCGTCATTGCCCGGCAGAGATCCTGCGCCGGACCAGAGAACTTCCCCGGCTGCCATGAGCTCGTCCAGCATGGCGGGCTTGTAGTCGGCCACCCGGCCCGCCAGGACCAGCGGTTCCCAGGCCGACGCCGGAATCGGTACGCCGGACAGCTGGTCGACGGCGGTGATGATGCCGTCCAGCCCCCGCAGCGCGGACTGGCCGCGCTGGCCGGGGGTTCGGACGTTCTGCCAGGCCGGCAGGAACCGCCCGTACGCGGCAGCGTCCACGGGCTCGACCTCGGCCCGGAGCGCTGCAAGGGAACGGCGGCGGAGCTTGCGGAGGACTTCGGCGTCGCACCATTCGCTGACTCCGGCCAGGGACGGGGCGGCGGGGGTGGTTTGTTGGGCCTCGGCCGCCGGCTGCTGGGCCGCGTCCGCGCCGGTTTCCGGGACGGCGGCCGGTTCCGGCCCTGTGGCGTGGGGGCGGAACTCGCCCTCCACCACGCGGCCGTCCGCGGCGAGCCGCTTCAGGGCGGTGCCGACGACGGCGACGCCCAGTCCCAGCCGGGCGGCGGCTTCGGCGGAGGTGAAGGGCCCGTGCGTGCGGGCGTAGCGGGACACGAGGTCACCCAGCGGATCCGCGACGGGTTCGATGAAGGCCAGCGGAACACCCATGGGCAGCGGGACGCCGAGGGCATCGCGCAGCCGGGCGGCGTCTTCCACCGCGGCGAAGCGTTCGGCGCCGCCGACGTTCACCTTGATGGCGCGGTTGGCGCGCTGGAGCGCGGCCAGGTGCGCGGCGGCGGCGGCGACCGGCACTTGCGGCAGGGGTCCCACCGGCACGGCAGCCGGGACGGTCCCCTCGGCCAGGGTCCCGTCGGCCAGGCGTCGGCCGGTCGGCCAGGGTCGCGTCCGCGAGGGTCCCGGGTGGTTCGGCGACGGCGCCGGACTCGGCAGCCGGTTCCAGGCGTGCGGCGACTTCCTCCGGCGCGAGCGGGCCGAGCAGGCGCAGCAGGTCCGCCACCCCTTCCAGGCCGCGGACCTTCCGGTCCGGGGCGAGGCGCTGCAGCTCCCGTTCGGTGGCGTCGATGACCTTGGCGTCGAGCAGTTCGCGCAGCTCCACCCGGCCCAGGAGCTCGTTGAGCAGGGTCGAATCCAGCGCGAGGGCGGCGGCGCGGCGCTCGGCGAGCGGGGAATCGCCCTCGTAGAGGAACTGCGCCACGTAGCCGAACAGCAGCGACTTGGCGAAGGGGGAGGGCTGCTGCGTGGTGGTCTGCACGATCCGGAGTTCGCGCCGCTCCACGGACGCCGCGATGTCCTTCAGCGCCGGAAGATCGTACACATCCTGCAGGCACTCGCGGACCGTCTCAAGCACGATCGGGAAGGTGGGGTATTTCCGGGCGACGTCCAGCAGCTGGGCGGACCGCTGGCGCTGCTGCCACAGCGGCTGCCGCTTGCCGGGGTTCTGTCGTGGCAGCAGCAGCGCACGGGCGGCGCATTCGCGGAACCGGGAGGCGAACAGTGCGCTCCCGCCGACCTCGGCTGTGACGATCTGTTCGAGTTCCTCGGGGTCGAAGAGGAAGAGTTCGGCTCCGGGCGGTTCGTCTTCCATCATGGGCACCCGCAGCACGATGCCGTCGTCGGCGGCCATCGCGGAGCCGTCCATGCCGTATCGCTGTTGCAGGCGCTGACCCACGGCCAGGGCCCAGGGCGCGTGGACGGGCATGCCGAAGGGGCTGTGCAGCACCACGCGCCAGTCCCCGAGCTCGTCGTGGAAGCGTTCCACCACGAGGGTCGTGTCACTGGGCACCACTTCGGTGGCGAGCTTCTGCTCGGCGAGGTACTGAATCAGGTTGTTGGCGGCGAAGTCGTCCAGCCCGCTGGCTTTGCAGCGTTCGGTGGCGGGCCCGACGTCGGACGCGGACAGTTCGCGCACGAACGCACCGAGGGCGCGGCCGAGGTCCACCGGCCGGCCGAGGGAGTCGCCCTTCCAGAAGGGGAGCTTGCCGGGCTGGCCGAAGGCCGGGGACACCAGGACGCGGTCGTGGGTGATGTCCTCGATCTTCCAGCTGGTCGCGCCAAGGGCGAAGACGTCGCCGACCCGGGATTCGTAGACCATCTCCTCGTCGAGTTCACCGACCCGCCGGCCGCCCTTGGCAGCGGCGGCGGCCGGACTGGCGGCCCTGCCGTCGGCGCTGGCACCGCCGGGAGACCCCGAGCCCTCCACCTCGGTGCCAATGATGTAGACGCCGAACAGGCCACGGTCCGGGATGGTGCCGCCGGAGGTGACGGCGAGCCGCTGGGCGCCGGGCCGGCCCTCGATGGTGCCGGCGTTCCGGTCCCAGATGATCCGGGGGCGCAGCTCGGCGAATTCATCCGAGGGGTAGCGTCCGGCCAGCAGGTCGAGGGTGGCCTCGAACGCGGAGCGGGGCAGCGAGGCGAACGGTGCGGACCGCCGGACCGTGGAGAACCATTCCTCCACATCGATGGAGCCGAGGGCGGTGGCGGCGACGGTCTGCTGGGCCAGGATGTCCAGCGGGTTGGCCGGGACGCTGAGCCGTTCGATCTTGCCGCCGAGCATCCGCTCCACCGTGATCGCGGTGTGCACAAGGTCGGCCCGGTGTTTCGGGAACAGCACGCCCTGGGAGACCTCGCCCACCTGGTGCCCGGCCCGGCCCACCCGCTGCAGCCCGCTGGCCACCGAGGGTGGTGACTCCACCTGCACCACGAGGTCCACGGCGCCCATGTCGATGCCGAGTTCCAGGGAGGAGGTGGCCACAACGCAGCGCAGCCGCCCCGATTTCAGGTCATCCTCGATCAGCGCACGCTGGTCCTTGGAGACGGAGCCGTGGTGGGCCCGGGCCAGCACCGGATCCGCGCCGGTGGTGCTGCCGGCCTGCGCCATCATGTGGGCCGGGGTCGCGGTGGAGGTCGCCGTTGCCGCGGCTCCGGGCGCTGCACTGGCCCCGCCGGACAGGCCCCCGCCGGAAACGGCTCCGCCGGGTGCGCCCGGGCCGGGGCCTTCGAAGTCCGGGGCTCCGGCGCCGAACTCGCCCCAGCCGCCGCCTGCGGCCATCAGCTGCCGCTCGGCGTAGATCTCGTTGAGCCGGGCGGTCAGCCGTTCGGCGAGCCGGCGGGAATTCGCGAACACGATGGTGGACTGGTTGGCCAGCACCAGGTCCACGATCTTTTCCTCCACATGCGGCCAGATCGAGGCCTGCGGCTGGAGCCCGGACGCCGGACCGGAATCGAACGCCCCGGCCGCACCCTGGAGATCGGACATGTCCTCCACCGGGACGGAGACGGTCAGGTCCCAGTTCTTCTTCGACGGCGGCGCCACGATTTCCACGGGCGCGGACCCGGCGAGGAATTGTGCCACGAGTTCCTTGGGCTCCACGGTGGCCGAGAGCCCGATCCGCTGGGCGGGCTTGGCCAGCAGGGCATCCAGGCGTTCCAGTGAAACCGCCAGATGCGCGCCCCTTTTGGTCCCTGCGACGGCGTGGACTTCGTCGACGATGATGGTGTCCACCTCGCTGAGGGTCTCGCGCGCCTTGGAGGTGAGCATGAGGAACAGCGATTCGGGTGTTGTGATCAGGATGTCCGGCGGGTGGCTGAGCAGTGCGCGTCGGTCGGATGCGGGGGTGTCGCCGGAGCGGACGCCGACGGTGATGAGCGGTGCGGGCAGCCCCAGGCGTTTGGCGGTCTGTGTGATGCCGATCAGCGGGGCGCGCAGGTTCCGTTCGACGTCGACGCCAAGCGCCTTCAGCGGCGAAATGTACAGCACCCGGGTGTTCCGCTTGGGCGCTTTCCGGCGGGAACCCTTCGCGGTGTCCTTGGCAGCGCCGAGGCCCGGCAGCTCTTCGGGCTCGGCCGGGGCGGAGACGAGCAGCCGGTCCAGCGCCCAGAGGAAGGCGGCGAGCGTTTTGCCGGAGCCCGTCGGGGCCACCACGAGGGCGTGCGTACCGGAGGAGATGGCGCTCCAGGCGCCGTTCTGGGCAGGGGTGGGCGCAGAAAATGCGCCCAGGAACCAGTCCCGGGTCGGCCGGCTGAACCGGTCCATGGCGGCTTCGAGTGTGCCGCCGGAGAGCTCCTGCCCCTTCATTCCTCCATCATGCCTTACGGCACCGACAGTATCCGGCGGGCTGCAACGGGGGCCGGAAGCCCGGCGCGAGCGGACACTACGTGGCGGATGCTACTGGGCCTGGAAAGCCCCGATGGTCAGCAGCGCGACTGCCGTGTTGCTGCAGGCGTCCAGGGGGTTCGCGACGAACAGGGACGCGGTGTCTTCCGGCGGGTAGATGCGGAAACCGGCGGCCGGGGTTTTGGCGCAGTCCGGGTAGTTGCCGGCCTGGGTGTAGCGCAGGGTCGCGGTGCCAGCCTTGCCGGGCGCGAGCAGAACATCGGCGACCGGTGTCGACTCGTCACGGCTCGCGGGTGCACCGATCGGCTCGCCGTTGGCGTCCGCGGTGAGCGAGACGCCGGCGAAGCCCTTCAGCAGGCAGGGTGCGGCGCCGGAATTCGTCACGATCAGCTGCATGTAGATGCTGCCGGCAGCGCCGCCGCCGCTGGCATCCGTGCTGGCTTTCAGGTCCGCAGCCTTGCACAATGCGGGGCCGGCCTGGGTGGCCGGAGCCGACGACGGCGCGGAGGAAGCGGGCGCAGGTGCAGTGCTGGAGGCGCTGGCCGTGGCGCTTGCCGAGGGCGTTGATGTCCCGGTGTTCGCGGATTGCCCGGTGCCGGCCCCGCAGCCGCTGAGCAGGAACGCGGCCGCCGCTGCCGTGATGACCAGACCGTGATTGATTCGCTGAGACCTCATGGCTCAAACCTTATGCCTGCCATTGCCTGAGTCAACAATGCCACGGCGGCAGCGCCCGATTGATGCCCGGATTGTGATTTCCGGGCATCAACCGAGGTCAGCTACTCTTTGGGCGCCGCACCACGCTCGGATGCGGCCCTGGAGCCCCGGCTCCGCACAAAGGCGGCACCGCCGAGCGCCAGGCCGCCGAGACCGGCCACAAGTCCTGCCCAGCTCCGGGCAGCGGCGCCGTCGTCCGTCATGGCAGCGGCCGGAGTGGCGCCGTCGGCGGACGTCGTGGTGCCGGCAGCGGCGGCCGGATGAGCGCTGTGGCCGTCGTCCTCGGCAGCGGCCGCGGTGACCGCAACAGAGGGGGCGGGGGCCTTCAGGGAGTGCGCGTCCTGGCCTTCCGTGGGGATCTCGGCCCAGTCCGTCTGGCCCTGTTCGCAGTTCTGCAGGGCCGGGAAATACAGGGTCTTTCCCGCGGTGTCAGGCAGCTTCACCGACAGCACCAGGGCGTCCCGGAACTCCGGGTTCAGCGGCGCCTTGGCGGTGTAGACGATCTGGCTGGTCCGCTTGGTGATGGACGTGCCGTCCGCCAGCTTCTTCGGTTCGGGCAGCTGCTCGACCACCTTTTCCGCAGTCCAGTTCGGGTTCACGGTGGGCTGGGCATCGTTGAGTTCGGCCGGCAGCGTGATGGTCATTTTGGTCGTCGCGGACCCGTCGCAACCGTGCGGAATGCCGAACGTGAGCAGGGCATAGGAGTTCGCGGCGGTCTTGTCCGGAGTGACGCCGACGTGTGCCGAGGCACCGGCGATTCCGGTGAGCATCAGGGCTGCGGTGCCGCCGGCCACGGCTGTGGCGGAGAGGGCTCGTCGGCGGAGGGTCGTGTTCTGGGAGGTCTTCAAGAGTGGGTGCCTTTCGGGCGTGCGCGGGCGTTGCGGCGGCGCGCGGAAACGGGGTGGCGCGGCAAAGCCCCTGCCGTGTTCCCGGCAGGATCGGCCGCGGCCAATGAGGAAAAGTCAGGAATAGACGACGACGGCGGGCGGGCCGCGGCGGCAGTCGCGCCGGAGGTTCCGCCAAGGCAGGGGCGCAGCGTCCGCCGGCCAGCCGGGCACGGCCGGTGCCACGACGGCGTCGGGCGTTACCGGCGTGGGGCGCTGGACCAACGGGCGAAGCCACGCGGCGAGCGACCACAAAGCGTTCTCGCCCTTGGCGAGGAGCAGGGCGCATACGAGGGTTGCCACGGCGTGCCCGGTGAGCATCGCGAAGGCCAGCGGGGAGTCAAAATCGTGGGGGTGGAGCTGGTCCGCCGGGAGCGGGACGCTCAACGCGTCGGCGTGGTGACCAGGCTGACCCGACGTGCCAGGTACGCCGGACCCGGCGGGGCCGAACCCGGATCCGAGCGCGGTGAAGAGCTCGTGCAGCACATACTGTCCGGCGCCCAGCAGGCCCGTCATGGCCGCCATGTTGAGGCGGAGGCGTGTGGCAGTCGTCGTCGCGAGACAGGTCAAAGCGAGGATGGCGAGCAGAATGCCGGGGACGGGAAGCTGCCCGCCGGCCAGCACGTGGGCGCCGGCCGCCAGCGTCACGGTGGCGGTGGCGAGCATGGCCGAACGGACGGCATGGAAGGGTGCCCGGGCGGTGTGTGGGCGCACAGGTCCTCCCTCAAGGCTCGTCGCGGCGGCGGTTCCCCAAGTCTATCGGGGAACCGGGGAGGGCTGCCCGCTAGTCCGTCTCCGGCCCCCAGCAGTAGTGGCAGTCCTCAGGGCAGGCGTCGCTGATCGCGGGCCGCGCCTTGGCGCGGGCGGGCAGGCCCCGGGCGGCGTCCTGCGTCTGGGTTCCGGCCAAGCCGGTGGAGCTAGTTGTCCTCATGGCGGGTTCCTTCGGAGTCGACTGCGGTCAGGTGGTAGCCATCGGAAACATGGAACAGCTGCCGGTTGCCGCCGTCGGACATAACCCACACGACGGCGCCGTCGGCGGTCCGGTTGTCCACCCTCCCCAGATACTCGCGGTAGCCGTTCCGCCGGAGCTGGACACGGTCACCGATCTGGACGTCGTCCCAACGGGCGGGGCCTGCGGCGGCCCGGTTCTGCTGCAAAGTCACGATGGTTCCTGAAGGTCATTGGCGGGGAAACGCTGTTGTGACCTAGCTAACCCCGGCAAGCATCCGTCCCTCAATGGACCAACTCACGGTGGCGGCGGCCTTTTGTTGTGCAGGCGTCCAGCCGCTAGGAGATGCGTCGGGCCAGCCGCCGGAAAGTTGGGGCGGGAGGCAACGGAACGGAGTCCGGATCGCCGGCGTGCCGGCGGCGCCGCAGCTCCAGGGCCAGGCTCTCCTCGCCGCGGGCCATGGCCCAGCGGTGATTGGCCGCGAAGGCAGGTTTCAGCAGCCACCCCAGACGCCGCAGCAGGGGCTTGGCCGCACTGACGCGCCAGTCGTAGGTGATGACTGTTTCCGGTCCGTCCTGCTCGAACGTCCAGCGTCCGGTCCCGTTCAGGTCCCCGCGCGCGGTGAGGGCGAAACCGCGGCTGGTGACGGGCTCGGTGACCGTCAGCGTCCAGCGGAGGGTGTACGGCAGCCACCCCTTGGTGTGCAGCCGGACGGGCCGGGGAACGCCGGGCCGGGGGCTTGCCCCGGCTCCGGCTGCCGGATCGACGCGGAGATAGACGGCGGGCCACCAGCGGGGGAGGGCGGCGGCGTCGCCGAGGATGTCCGCGACATCCTCCGCTGCGCCGGCCACCCGCCACACGGTCTGGAATTCATAGTCCGCGCTGCCCATCTGGTGCCCTGCCTGTCCTTACCTCAGCGATCGGCGGTCAGTTGGCCTCTGCGCCTGCGCCGATCGCGGCACCGACTTCGCCAGCGCCCGCCTCGCGGCCTGCCGTACCCGCTGCCGTGCCCGCGAGCCGGAGCCAGGTGTCCACCACGGTGTCGGGGTTCAGGGAGACGGAATCGATGCCTTCCCCGACCAGCCACTCGGCGAAGTCCGCGTGGTCGCTGGGCCCCTGGCCGCAGATGCCGACATATTTGCCGCGCTCCTTGCAGGCTTTGATGGCCATGCTCAGGAGCTTCTTGACGGCAGGGTCCCGTTCATCGAAGCCGCCCGCGACAATCGCGGAATCCCGGTCCAGGCCCAGGGCCAGCTGGGTCATGTCGTTGGAGCCGATGGAGAATCCGTCGAAGTAGTCCAGGAACTCGTCGGCGAGCAACGCGTTGGACGGGATCTCGCACATCATGATCACCTCGAGGCCGTTCTCGCCGCGGACCAGGCCGTTCTCCGCCAGCAGCTCGATGACGCCGCGGGCCTCGTCCAGGGTGCGCACGAAGGGGATCATCAGCTTGACGTTGGTCAGGCCCATCTCGTTGCGGACGAAGGACAGCGCCTCGCATTCGAGGTCGAAGCAGTCCCGGAAGGACGGTTCCAGGTACCGGGATGCGCCGCGGAAGCCGATCATCGGGTTTTCCTCGTGCGGCTCGAAGGCCGGTCCGCCGATCAGGTTGGCGTACTCGTTGGACTTGAAGTCGGACATACGCACAATCACCGGTTCCGGCGCGAAGGCCGCCGCGATGGTGGACACCCCTTCGGCCAGCCGCTTGATGTAGTAATCGCGCGGGCTGTCGTACGCGGCAATCCGTTCCCGGATGATTGCGGCGACGTCCGCCGGCTGGCTGTCCAGGTTCAGGAGTGCCTTGGGGTGGATGCCGATCTGGCGGTTGATGATGAATTCCAACCGGGCGAGGCCCACTCCGTGGTTGGGCAGCTGCGCGAACGTGAACGCCTGCTCCGGCGTGCCGACGTTCATCATGACCTTGACCGGGGCCTCGGGCAGCTGGGTGATTTCGGTTTCCTCGACACTGAAGTCCAGGAGCCCTTCGTAGATGGTGCCGGTCTCGCCGTCGGCGCAGGAGACGGTCACCTCGAGGCCGTCGGAGAGGGCGTCCGTGGCGTCCCCGGTACCGACGACGGCGGGAATCCCCAGTTCCCGGGCGATGATGGCCGCGTGGCAGGTGCGTCCGCCGCGGTTGGTCACGATGGCGGAGGCACGCTTCATGATCGGTTCCCAGTCCGGGTCGGTCATGTCGGCGACGAGGACGTCGCCGGTTTTGAACGCGGCCATCTGGTCGATCGCGGTGAGGATGCGGACGCTGCCGGCGCCGATGCGCTGGCCAATGGCGCGGCCCTCGACCAGGACCTTGCCGGTGCCGTTGAGGCGGAAGCGGCTCAGGCTGCCGGAGGCCCGGCGCGACTGCACGGTTTCCGGGCGTGCCTGCAGGATGTACAGGCCGCCGTCGGTCCCGTCCTTGCCCCATTCGATGTCCATGGGGCGGCCGTAGTGGTTCTCGATGGCGACGGCGTGCCGGGCGAGCTGCTCGACGTCGTCGTCGCTGAGGCTGAAGCGGTTCCGCAACGAGGCCTCGACCGGTACGAAGTCGATGGTGCGGCCGATTTCGCGGCTGCTCGTGTAGGTCATCTGGAGGGCCTTCTCGCCCAGTCCGCGCTTGAGGATGGCGGGCCGACCGGCCTCCAGCGCGGGTTTGTACACGTAGAACTCGTCGGGGTTCACGGCACCCTGGACGACCGCCTCGCCCAGACCGTAGGAGGACGTGACGAACACGGCGTCCTGGAACCCGGACTCGGTGTCCATGGTGAACATGACGCCGGAGGCGCCGACGTCGGAGCGCACCATCCGCTGGATGCCGGCCGAGAGCGCCACCTCGGCGTGCTCGAACTTGTGGTGCACGCGGTAGGCGATGGCGCGGTCGTTGTAGAGGGACGCGAACACGTCCTTGATGGCGAGCAGGATGTTCTCGATGCCGCGGACGTTCAGGAAGGTCTCCTGCTGCCCGGCGAAGGAGGCATCGGGCAGGTCTTCCGCCGTGGCGCTGGACCGCACGGCCCAGGAGAGGTCTTCGGAGCCCCCGTGCTTGTCCACCAGTTGCTGGTACGCGTTCCGGATCTGCGCTTCGAAGTCCGGCAGGAACGCCGTCTCGCGCATGAGGGTCCGGATTTCCTGACCTGCCGAGGCGAGGGCCGTCACGTCGTCGGTGTCCAGGCCGACCAGCCGATCGGCGATCTTCTGGTCCAGGCCGGAATCTGCGAGGAAGCTGCGGTAGGCGTCCGCCGTCGTGGCGAAGCCGTCCGGGACCTGGACGCCGGCGGAGGTCAGGTTCTGCACCATCTCACCGAGGGAGGCGTTCTTTCCGCCTACCCGGTCCAGGTCCTTGAGTCCGAGTTCTGAGAACCACAGGATGTCTGTCGTCATGGTTACTGCTCCTTTGCAGATGATGGCATGCAGGTGTGCCGCCCCGCGAGCGGTTTTGACCGTTGCGGGGCGCGATTCTTCTACACATTGACACGTCTCCGGCCGCGGTTTCCACACGGGCTCCGTCACACCGAGCTTGTGAAATTTTTCCCTAATGCTTGAGGTTCATGCGCTGCAGAATGGTGGCCGCCATTTCCTCCACGGACACCGTCGCGGAGTTCAGGTACGGAATCCCGTGGGAGACGTACAGCTGCTCGGCGCTGCGCAGCTCGAAGCCGCACTGACGCAAGGACGCGTAGGGCGAGCCGCGGCGCCGTTCGGTGCGGATCTGGCTCAGGCGCAGGGGGTTGGAGGAGAGGCCGAAACACTTCTCAACGAAAGGCCGCAGCGGCTTGGGCAGCCCCTCCCGTTCGAAGTCCTCGTCCACCAGCGGAAAGTTCGCGGCGAAGATGCCGTGTTGCAGCGCCAGGTACATGGTGGTGGGGGTCTTGCCGCAGCGGGACGGCGCCACCAGGATGACCTGGGCTTTCTCCAGCGCGCGCAGGCTCTGGCCGTCGTCGTGTTCCATGGCGTACTCGACGGCGGCCATCCTTGACTGATACCGCTCCGCGTTGCCCAGGCCGTGGGCCCGGCCCGGTTCGCCGCTGGCGGGGGAGCCGAGGGCCTGCTCCAGCTGTCCGACATGCGTCCCGATCAGGTCCACGATGATTCCCTTGCACGTGGCCAGGGCCTGGCGGATGTCGTTGCTGACGGCGGTGGAAAAGACGATTGGCTGAAGGCCGGTGGCGGCGAGTTTGTCGATGGTGCCGACCACGGTCCTGGCTTGGTCGACGGTGGTGATGAAGGGGACCGTGATGCGGTCGAAGTTGTTGGCGGGGAACTGGGTCAACAAGGTGTTGCCGAGGGTTTCCGCGGTGATGCCGGTGCTGTCCGAAAGGAAGTAGACAGGCCGAAGATCGTCATTGGTCATGGAGGCATTCTCCACCAGGGCGGGACCTGTCCGGTATCGGAGCGCCGGGCATCCCGCCCCTACCCGGCCTCCGGGCGCGGACGTAGACTGCTCGCGTACAGCGCCACCAGCGCTTCCAACTGTCGGGGAGATGGACATGAGCTATGCAGGGACCGGTAACGAGAAGGCCGTCGCAGCAAGCGACCTTAACCGGACGCACGTCGGACTGACCGTGAGCTTCGAGCCGGACGAATTCACCGTGGTCTTCGGCCGGATCGCCGCCATTGCACGCAAAGAGGGTGGAGTGACCATCGCGCTGGAAGGGGTGGACGGTACGGGCGGCCTGCCCTCCAATTACAGCCTGCCCCCGGCCCAGCTGGTCTACGTCCAGCCGGACATGCTCACCAACACGGAGTCGACCATCAAGGATTTGTTCGGCAAGGTGCAGGAAAATCTGCGCAGCCACAAGGGCGATCAGCGGCCGGACTCGGTGTAGGGCCGGCTAGGCCCGGCTCCGGCCGGGTATTGGGGCCGGGCATTGTGCGCCCGGCATTGTGGCCGGGACTTTGCGCCGTGGGCTGGGAGGGAATCGAACCCCCGTGTGGCCAGACCCGAGAATCCCCCTGGCATAAACCGTTCAGCCCGCTGTGTTTGGTGTCAGGTTAATGGCTGATGGGTTGGGAAAACCTTGTGGTCGGGCGTCGAGACTTCGTCGCCGGCGGGAAAATCCACCAAATGTGCAACCATCGGTCCATGCCTGAAACCGCAGATCAGCCCGTCGCCGTGCGTGCGACGGCTTTCATCGGAGCCTCAAAGTGGCTGCACCACCCGGTGCGCATGGTCCGCTACGACGCTTATTGGGCGGATGGTCGCGTGGAATTCGACGTGAGCCTCTCGAAGATGATGTACCGGGGTCACCCGGCGGACTTCGCTGCAATCGACGAGAGCGTGCATGCCCATTGCCCGGAAGTAGGAACAGGCCGGTGGGTGGACGAGTTCGGCCGCGTCGTTGAGGGACCCGCCCAGTCTGATCCGAACCCGCCAGGAAACGGTGGAGGAGTGCGGCGGAAGTATGGGGTTTCGAGATACGAGACGAACCCGAAGACGAAGCTGGCGTGGCGTCTCGGCGGCGGAGCGGCCGGTCTCGGCCTCGGCGTCCTTCTTATTACCGGACCGATAAGTGACGGGATCGCCGGTTTCGTGGGAGCCATTTTCTGCGTGGGCGGCCTGTCTTCGCTCGCGGGTCTGATCCCCAGAAAATTCCGGCCGTGGTGAGCTGCACCCCTACGGTCCTGATCCCCGCCTGCACGAAAGCAACCTAAAAATGTCCACAGCACTCATCCTGAACATCGGCATCACGGTATTCACCACCGTGTCCATTGCAGCGATTGCCTGGTGGGCGCGGAAGCACCCCAACCGGTCCAAGGACTACCCGGAGCGGGTCCGTATGCCCAAGGTGCTGCCGATTTTCGGCTGGATCTGCATGTGCGTGGGTCTCCTCATGGGCCTGCTCGCCTTCACCTCGGCCCGCGTACCTCTCGATGCCCGTATTGCTTCCGTGGCGATTTTTCTGGTCGGGATGGCATTCGTGGCGATGTACCGTAACTTCTACGTGGCCCCGCGCGCCTACGAGGTGGCCTTCCGCAGTGTGCTCGGTAAGGAACACCTGATTCCCTACAGCGACATCGTTCACTACAGCGTGCAGACGCTGAAAGGGCAGCAGTTCCTGACGGTCAAATCCATTCACGGCATCAAGCTCAGCCTGAATGCCAGTGCCTACGACATGACGCCATTACTGCGGGCCATTGATTTCCGTGAGGTGACAGGCCGCTGGCCCGTCCGCGCCGAAGTGGCCAGCCAGGACATTAGCAGAGCGGCAGACCGGGCGGGTCGCCCAAGGTCGATCCAGGGCAAAGCAAAGGCCCCTGCTTCCCTTATAAACAAAGGGAAGCAGGGGCCTCGCTATCTGGCGGTGACGGTGGGATTTGAACCCACGTTGGCTTTCACCAAACAACATTTCGAGTGTTGCACCTTCGGCCGCTCGGACACGTCACCAACCTGAATAGGTTACCGGAGCAAGGCGCCCATCCACAAAACGGCCGCCCAGGCAGGAGCAACAGCGCCGCGAGGCGACCACGCCGGAGGGGAACGGACTTCCCTGCACCCGGCGGCGGGCACTAGATTCATAAGCAAGATGAGTATTTCTGAACAGCAGCCCTACAGCAACCGCGTACTGGACCGTCGGCCCCGGGAAGGGCGAGCTCCGGCGCGAGGACCTGCCCGCCCCCGGCCCGGGTGAAGCGCTGGTGCGCACCCTGTTTTCGGGCATCAGCAAGGGCACCGAACTCGTCGTCCACAACGCCCGCGTGCCGGAGTGCGTCGCGGCCGAAATGGCAGCCCCCAACCAGGAAGGCTCGTTTCCGGGCCCGGTGAAGTTCGGCTACCTCTCCGTCGGCGTCGTCGAGGACGGGCCCGCGGACTGGCTCGGCAAGACGGTCTTCTGCCTCTACCCGCACCAGGACCGCTACGTGATCCCGGTCGAATCGCTCACCGTCGTCCCCGACGGCGTCCCCGCCCGCCGCGCCGTCCTCACCGGAACCGTCGAGACCGCGGTCAACGGACTCTGGGAAGCCGGACCGCGGCTGGGCGACCGGGTCGCCGTGATCGGCGCCGGACTCGTCGGCGGCATGGTGGCCAAGCTCCTGGGCAGCTTCCCGCTCGGACGGCTCCAGCTGATCGACGTCGACCCCGCCAAACGCGCGTTCGCGGACGCCCTCGGCGTCGAGTTCAGCCACCCCGACGACGCCCTGCCGGACTGCGACATCGTGATCCACTGCTCCGCCTCGCAGGAGGGCCTCGAACGGAGCCTGCAACTCGCCGGCGACGACGGCGACGTCATCGAAATGTCCTGGTACGCCGACCGCCAAGTCACGGTCCCGCTGGGCGAAGACTTCCACGCCCGCCGGCTCTCCATCCGCGCCAGCCAGGTCGGGGTGGTGGCCCGCGCCCGCCGCCACCGCCGCAGCAACGCGGACCGGCTCAAGCTCGCCGTCTCCCTGCTGCAGGACCCCGCCTTCGACGCGTTCCTCACCGGATCCTCCTCCTTCGACGAACTCCCCGACGCCGTCCAGCACCTGTCCGACGGCAGCCTGGACGCGCTCTGCCACGTCATTGAATACCCCGCCAGCGAATCCCCGACCCCAGAAGCCACGAGGTAAATCCGTGTTCAGCCTGACCGTCCGCCGCAACTTCATGATCGCCCACAGCCTCCCGCGCCCGGCCTTCGGCCCCGCCCAGGGCATGCACGGCGCCACCTTCGTCACGGAGGTGACGTTCCGGCGTCGTGCGCTGAACGACGACTCGATCGTCCTGGACATCGGCGAGGCCGGTGAGGTGCTCGACTCCGTCCTCGAAGGCCTGAACTTCAAGAACCTGGACGAGCACCCGGACTTCGCCGGAAAGCTCAGCACCACCGAAGCCCTCGCGCAGTACGTCGCCGACGCCGTGGCAGCCAAAATCCGCGTAGGCCAGGACGGGCAGGCAGCTGGCCGGCCTCGACGTCACGCTCCGCGAAACCCCCGACGCGTGGGCCAGCTACTCACTCGACTTCGACGCCCGCTAGGAAACCCGCCGTGGACCCGGCACGCCTCCGCCTCAGGCTGGTGGTGCCCGGCAACGTCCGGCACAACTCCGGCGGCAACGTCTACAACGCCGCCCTCGCCCGGGAGCTGTCCGGGCTGGGGGCCGAGGTGGAGACCTGCCCGCTCGACGGCGGGTGGCCCGGCGGCAGCCCGGCGGACCGGCGGCGGCTGGCCGCCCTGCTGCTGGACGACGCCGGGACCAACGGGGCAAGTGACGGTCGTCGACGGACTGCTGGCTGGCGGGGCCCCGGAAGAACTCGCGGCCGCGGCGGCTGCCGGGCGGCCGGCCTGGATCCTGCTGCACATGCCGCTGGAAGACGAGCCGCTGGAACGCCGGGCGCTCCGGGCAGCTGCCGGGGTGATCTGCACCAGCAGCTTCGCGGCCGCTGAACATCCGGGCCAGGCACGGGCTCGACGGCATCACGGTGGCCCTCCCGGGCGCCGGGGCCGCCCCGCTGGCCAGCGGCTCGGAACCGCCGCACCTGCTCGCGGTAGCCGCCCTGCTGCCGAACAAGGACCAGTCCCTGCTGCTCGCGGCGCTGTCCGGGCTCGCCGGCCTGCCGTGGACGGCGTCCCTGGTGGGCTCCGACTCCGCAGACCCCGCCTACGCCGCGCAACTCCGGGACACCGTCCGGCAGCTGGGACTGCAGGACCGCATCCGCATCCCGGGGGAACTGCGCGGTGAAGCGCTGGAGGCCGAATGGGCCGCCGCGGACCTCAGCCTGCTGATCTCCCGGACTGAGACGTACGGGCTGGTCGTCACGGAGGCGCTCGCCCGCGGCATCCCGGCAGTGGTCCGGGCCGGCACCGGAGCCGTGGAAGCACTGGCGGCCGGGACTCCGGCGGGGCCGGAGCAGCCCGGGCTGCCGGGCACCGCCGTCGCACTCGGCACGGACCCGTCTCCGCTGGCCGGAGTCCTGCGGCGCTGGCTCACGGACCCGGCGCTCCGCACCCGGTGGAGCGCGAACGCGGCCGCTGCGCGGGAGCGTCTGCCCGGCTGGGACGCCACGGCCCGCACGGTGCTGGCGGCCCTGGACACGGGCCGGCACGGGCAGCGGCCGGGGGACATGTCCACCGGACTCCCTGCGGCAGATGATTCCCCTGCCGCGCCGGCTGTTGGACAATGAGGCCATGACGCCCGAGCTCAGCACCGTATCCCCGGCCGTGAACATCCCGCCGGCGGGAACCCTGACGCCCGGGCGGCTCCGCGCCTGGGCCTGGCACAGGCAGGGCCTGGACGGCTCCCTCGCCGGGTGCACGGCGGAGCAGGTCTTCGCGCGGGCCGGCTGGGCCCGGTCCGTGGGCGGCGCCAACCCGTACCTCACGCTCTTCGCCCGCGCCGGCATCCGCCGGGAACAGGTGGACACCGATGTCCTCTCCCACCGGATCCTCGAACTTCCCACGGCCCGCGGCTGCACGTATGTACTGGGCCGCGACGACTTCGCCTGGGCCCTGAAACTGGGCAAGGACGCGGCCGAGGCGATCCGCGTGCTCGGCAGGCTCGGCGTCGACCGCGGCGAAATCACGCTCCTGGAGGAACAGATCCTGCACACGCTCGCCGAAGCGGCAGCGCCGATGGACCCGCGGCAGCTCAAAGAGGAACTCGGCGACTCGGTCCGCAACCTCGGCGAGGAAGGCAAGAAGAAGGGCGCCACCACCACGCTGCCCACCGCCCTGGGCATCCTGCAGGCGCAGGGGCGGATCCGCCGCGTCCCCGCCAACGGCCGGCTGGACCAGCAGCGCTACGCCTACGAGCTCTGGAACCTGCCCGCAAGCCCGCTCGACGACGAGGAGGCGCGCACCGAACTGATCCGCCGCTACCTGGGCTGGACCGGCGGGGCCACCCTCAAGCAGTCGCAATGGTTCACGGGGTTCACCGTGGCGCAGAGCAAGGCAGCGCTGGCCGCCGCCGGCGCCGTCGAGGTGCCGACCGCGCTGACCGCCGCCGGGGGTGACGCGCTGTGGATGCTGCCCGACGACGTCGAACGCCTCGCCGCGTTCGAGGAACCGGAAGAGGAACAGATCCAGCTGCTCGCCGGAACGGACTCCCTTGTCCTGCTGCGGCGCAACGCGGCCGACCTCCTGGCCGGGGACAGCCCGGAAGGGGGCGCCGCCGGCACAACCGTCATGGGCTCGCTCGCGCTGCAGGCGGATCTTCCGGACCACCCGATCCTGGACCGCGGACGGATCATCGGGCTCTGGCAGTATGAGCCGGGCAAGGAGCGGATTGTGCCCTGGCTGTTCCACGCCGCGACGCCCGCAGTGACCCGCAGGATCGCCGAGGTAGAGGCCTGGATCCGGGAGGACCTGGGTGACTTCCGCGCCTTCAGCCTGGACTCACCGGCCACCCGGCAGAAACGGGTCGACGGACTGGTGGCCGCCGCAACGGGCCCCGCAGCCGGCAGCTAGTCAGGCTCCGCGGTGTCCGGCGAAGAAGTCCCGCAGCAGCGTCCCGCATTCCTGCTCCCGGACCCCGGCATACACTTCCACCCAGTGGTTGAGCCGGCGCTCGCGGAGGATATCGAACACGGAACCGGCGGCCCCGGCCTTCTCGTCCCAGGCCCCGAACACCACCCGCGGAATCCGGGCCAGCACCACCGCCCCGGCGCACATGGCGCACGGCTCCAGCGTCACCACCAGGGTGCAGTCCTCCAGGCGCCAGCCGTCGTCCCGTTCCCCGCGCTGCGCCCGGCGGGTCCGCAGCCGCGCGGCGGCCTCGCGGATGGCGACCATTTCCGCGTGCGCCGTCGGGTCCCCGAGCGCCTCCCGTTCGTTGCGCCCGGAACCGAGCAGCGCGCCGTCGGGTCCAATCACGACGGCGCCGATCGGCACGTCGTCGGTGGCAAGGGCACGCCGCGCCTCGTCGAGGGCAAGGCCCATCCATTCGGCATGGCGCGGCTCCGGGGAAGTCATGGCTCAATGATAGTTTCGACCATAAGCAAGCTGTGCAACCGAAGAGTCAGGAGACGGCCGTGAGCACCCGAACTGAAACCTGGCTGACACAGCGCTGGGGCAAATGGGTGGTGCCTTACGCCGCCCTGTGGATCACGATGCTTATTGGCGGCGTGATCGTGGTGTTCCTGGCGATGTTCAGTGCCGAGGTCTACGACGACGTCGTGGACGACGCCGGCCTGGCCAACCTCGACAAGCCGGCCCTGGCCCTCATGGAGCAGCTCCGCAGCCCCGGGTTGGACTCCTTCGTCACCGGCTTCACCAACATCGGTGGCGGAATCGGCATGCCCATTCTGGCGAGCATCCTCACGGCCTGGCTGATCTGGGCGTCCCGGACCTGGCGGCCGCTGATCCTGATCGGCGGCGCCGCCGCGGTGTCCACCACGGCCACGACGCTGAGCAAGAAGCTGATCGGCCGCAACCGCCCGGACCACGCCGACGCGGTACCGCCCTATGAGAACTCGCCGTCGTTCCCCAGCGGCCACACGCTCAACACCACTGTGGTGATCGGGCTTGTGGTCTACCTCGCCTGCCTGCAGGTGAAACGCACCATTGCCCGCGTCGGCATGATCGCCGCGGGTGTGATCTTCATCTTCGCGATGGGGATGAGCAGGGTCTATCTGGGCCACCACTGGATGACGGACGTAATCATCGGCTGGGTGCTGGGGCTGGCCTGGGTGGGGATCGTGATTCTGGCCCACCGGCTCTTCCACGTGCTGCGGCACCGGGAACATACGGGTCCCGCGCCCACGTTCGACCACCCCGCCCACCTCGGCGACGGCGCCGCGGCGCCCGGCAGCGGCGGCCCGGTGGATAGCCGCAGCGCCGAGACGGACGGTGCCGATACGCCCGGTCCCTCGGGAAAGTCCTCCTCCGCCGGGTGATAGTTTTGACCCATGCGCACTCTCGTTGTGGACCACCCGCTGGTCGCCCATAAGCTCACCGTTCTGCGGGACAAGAACACTCCGTCCCCGGTCTTCCGCCAGCTCACCGAGGAGCTCGTGACGCTTCTGGCGTATGAGGCCACCCGTGAGGTCCGCACCGAGCCCGTCACCATCGAGACTCCGGTGAGCACCACCATCGGCACCGCCTTCACCAAGCCCACCCCGCTGGTGGTCCCGATCCTCCGCGCCGGCCTCGGGATGCTCGAGGGCATGACCAAACTGGTCCCCACCGCCGAGGTGGGCTTCCTGGGCATGGCCCGGGACGAGGAAACCCTGGACATCATCACCTACGCCGAGCGTCTCCCCGAGGACCTCACGGACCGCCAGATCTTTGTCCTGGACCCCATGCTGGCCACCGGCGGCACCCTGCGCGAGGCCATCAAGTTCCTCTTCAAGCGCGGCGCCTCCGACGTCACCTGCATCTGCCTGCTCGCGGCCCCCGAAGGCCTCGCCAAGCTGGAGGAGGAGCTCGCGGACGCCAACGTGACAATCGTGCTCGCCTCGATCGACGAGAAGCTCAACGAGAAGTCCTACATCGTGCCCGGCCTGGGCGACGCCGGCGACCGCCTCTACGGCATCGCCGGTTAGGCAACCGCCGCGGGGCCCCGGCCCGGGCGCCCCGCCGGCATGCCGCACCGGTCAATCCCTTCCGGAATGCGGTGGCCCGCGCTAGCCTGTGGGCCATGGACTGGAAACTTGAACTTGTGTTTGTCCCCGTGTCCGATGTGGACCGCGCCAAGGACTTCTACGTCAACAAGGTCGGCTTCAACGCCGACTACGACGAGCGGCCCATGGACGGCATCCGCTTCGTCCAGCTGACCCCGCCGGGCTCCGGCTGCTCGATCGCCATCGGCGAGGGGCTCAACGACGCTCCGCCGGGCACCGCTCCGAGCCTTCAGCTCGTGGTCGGTGACATCCAGGCCGCGCACAAGCAGCTCAAGGACAACGGCGTGGACGTCAGCGACGTCGACGTCCAGGACTGGGGCCACTTCGTCTATTTCGCCGATCCCGACGGCAACAAATGGGCGGTGCAGTACATCCCGAACCGGCCCACCAGCTAGCAGTGCACACGAAAGCCCCGAACCGCAGGGTTCGGGGCTTTCGTGTTGATGCGGGTACGTCCGGGACAGGCCGCGGCTTAGTACCAGTTGTGCGCCAAGTGGAAGTTCAGGGCGCCGCAGGGGGAGCCGTAGCGCTGCTTGACGTAGTTCAGTCCCCAGTTGATCTGGGTCTCATAGTTCGTCCGGTAGTCAGCGCCGGCGCTGGCCATCTTTTCGGCCGGCAGGGACTGGACCACACCGTAGGCACCGCTGCTCTTGTTCGTGGCGGTGGTCTTCCAGTCCGATTCCTTGGTCCAGAGCTTCTGCAGGCACTGCATCTGGCCGGCCGCCCAGCCGTAGGATCCCAGCTGGGAGGCGGCGTAGGCCTGAGCCCCGGCGGGATCGTCGACGGGCTTCGCCGGAGCAGGAGCCGGTGCGGGTTCCGGAACAGGTTCGGGGCAGGAGCAGGAGCAGGAGCAGGGGCCGGTTCCGGGGCGGGAGCCGGGGCAGGGGCCTCGGCCGGCTGCACTTCGGCGGACTGTGCCTCGACGCTGGCGCCCGGGGGTGCGGAGATCTGGGAGTCGACGCGGACCTGTTCGAAGTTCAACTGGGTCAGCGGATCTGCCGTGGTGGCGGACGCGCTGGAACCGGTGGCGGCAGCGGGGCGGTTGGCCGGCTCGGCGGCGTACCCGGCAGCGCCGACTCCGACGAGCACCGCGCAGGTGGTGGCAACCACTGCGGCGCGGCGGCCGGTGGACCCGAGGCCTGCGGCGAACCGGGACAGGGCCGACGCCGGCTTGGCTGCCTCGGCGCGGTGGCGTGAACGGGTTGAGCGGGATGTGCCTGAAGCGCCTTCTGGGCGCGTTTGTACCTTGAAGTCAGTCATGATGCCTCTCAAACGCCTGCGGAGTTAGCTGTCGGGTTCGGATGAGAAATCCGGCCGCACGGCTGATCGCGTGTCGGCTTAACCCCAAGGGTGCATGGATGCAGAATGCCCGGGAACTCTGGGTCCCCCGCCTCTGCCTGGTCCAGCGATCCGGGAAGCGGCAGAGTTTGGCGTCCATCCGGATATGCGGCGCCAGTGATGGCCGCACCCTAAAGACGGTACAGGAGTTTCACGGTGAAGTCACATTTTGGTAACGGAGGTCACTCCGGGCGGAGTGTCGCCTTGCGTCATGAGGCCGCGTTCATCCGGCATGTGGCCAGCGAACTGCGCCCCGCGGCCCGTCGCACTGCGGGCTACGTGGCCGGCAGGCCCGCGGGAAGACGGAGGGAGAACTCCGTGCGGCCCGGCCGCGACGTGACGTCGACGGTGCCGCCATGGGCTTCCATGATCGATTGGACGATCGACAAGCCGAGTCCGCTGGTCCCTTCGGCGGTGGGCGCCGTGGCCAGGGCGGGCGTGCCGTTGCTGTTCGGCGTCGCGGAAGGGGTGGCTGCCGCCGTCGGCGTGGCCGGGTTCTTCCGCGCGGCATCCGCACGGGCGAAGCGCGAAAACACGTGGTTCATGAAGTCGGGGGCGATTCCGTCGCCGTTGTCCGTCACCGTGACCACCGCACTGCCGTCGGCCGAACGCGTCACGCCCGTGACCACGGTGGTCCCGGGGGCGGTGTGCTTGCGCGCGTTGGACAGCAGGTTGGCCAGGACCTGGTGCAGCTGGGTCGGGTCGCCCCGGACCACCACAGGTTCCTCCGGAAGTTCCAGCCGCCAGATGTGGTCCGGGGCCATGACCTTCTCATCGCTGACCGTCTCGATCGCCAGCTGGGTGAGGTCCACCTCGCCGAGCTTGAGCGGCTGCCCTTCGTCGAGGCGGGCCAGCAACAGCAGGTCCTCGACCAGGGTGGTCATCCGCTGGGACTGGCTTTGCACCCGCGCCAGGGACTTCTCGCCATCGGGGGTGAAGTGCTCGGTCATCTTCATCAGCTCGGTGTAGCCGCGGATGGCGGTCAGCGGGGTCCGCAGCTCGTGCGAGGCGTCGGCAACAAACTGGCGCACCTTCATTTCACTCAGCTGCCGCGCCTGGAGCGCGTTGGAGACGTTGTCGAGCATCTGGTTCAGCGCGTAGCCCACGCTGCCGACTTCCGTGCCGGGATGGGCGGCCGACGCCGGGACCCGCACCGCGAGTGCCACTTCGCCGGCGTCGAGGGGGAGCCGGGAGACCTTTGTGGCCACCTCCGACAGCTGTTCGAGCGGCTTCATGGTGCGGCGGATGAGTACCGTGCCGGCGAGTCCGATGAGGACCAGGCCGCCGGCGGACACCACCACCATGGTCCACACCAGCGAGGACTGCGTGTTCTGCTTTTCCGCCAGGGGAAGCCCGGTCACGATCACGTCACCCTGCGGGGATTGCACGGCGTTGAGCCGGTAGTCGCCGGAGGAGAGCGTGCGGTCAACGGGGATGCCGTCTGGGGTGACCGCGAGGAGGACCTCTTCGTCCTCGGGCGAGAGGCCCTTCCGGGTGGCGTCCGCGGCGAGGACACCGGCGCTGCTGACGGCGCCGTCCACGATCCTGGCGTTGAGCGTGCCGATGCTCTGGCCCCGGGCCTCGAGGGGATCCTGGCGCCCGCCGACGTTGCCGGGGGAGGGCCGGCCGCCGAACTCGCGGGCCCGGTCCGACGCCTGTTTCAGCTGGGTGTCGAGCTGCCGGGTGAGGAACACGTCCATGGAGGCGTAGCTGAACAGGCCGATGGCGCCGCAGATGGCCACCAGGAGCGCCATGGCGACAAGGACCAGCCGCGTCCGCAGGTGCCAGGTGGACGGGTCGCGCCAGTTGCGCCCGGGGAGGCGGGTCTTAGCGGAGGAGATGGGCACCGGTCACTCCGCAGGCTTCAGGACGTAGCCGGCGCCGCGGACGGTATGGATCATCGGCGGGTGGTTGGCCTCGATCTTCTTGCGGAGATACGAAATGTACAGTTCGACGATGTTCGCCTGTCCGCCGAAGTCGTAGTCCCAGACCCGGTCCAGGATCTGGGCCTTGCTGATGACGCGTTTCGGGTTCTCCATGAGATAGCGCAGCAGCTCGAACTGCGTCGCCGTGAGGTGCAGTTCCTCGCCGGCCCGGGTGACTTCGCGTGTGTCGACATTGAGGACGAGGTCACCGACTACGAGTTCCGCGGTGTCCATGGCGGCCACGCCGGAGCGCTGCACCAGCCGGTGCAGGCGCAGCAGCACCTCCTCCATGCTGAACGGTTTGGTGACGTAATCGTCCCCGCCGGCCGCGAGGCCGAGGATCCGGTCGTGGACGTCGTCCTTCGCGGTAAGGAACAGGGCGGGGACTTCCGGGGCGAAGGCGCGGATCCGGCCCAGCAGTTCGACGCCGTCGAAGCCCGGCAGCATAACGTCCAGCACCAGCACATCGGGGCGGAAGTCCTTGGCGAGCTTGACCGCTTCGGGGCCGTCGGCCGCGACCGCAACGGACCAGCCGGCCATCCGCAGCCCCATACTCATAAGCTCGGACAAGCTGGGTTCGTCATCCACCACCAGGGCCCGGATGGGTGAGCCGTCCGGGTGCGTGAGGTGGGGGAGGTTGTTTGTCATCGAGTGCGAGGTGGCCATGGGACAACTCTCCGATCTGCCGGTTAGGCGGGGCTTTGGGAATCCTGTGCGGCACCTGTGAATCCCAGCCTAGCGAGCTGGGTGAATCCGCGGGCCGGCGTCCGGGCCGTTCTGCCGGAATATTCCGGTCCCGGGCATAGGACCACTCTGTGGACGGTGGACTTCTCGCGATGCGTCGGCGGGGGTTCAGCCATATTGTCCAGCTGTGAATGATTCATGGCAGAACAGCCATTAGATCGAAGAATATTCGGCAGAATCGCCCAACTGACCAGTCGGTCGGAAAAACATCCGGCATTTCTACGGCCGGGCAGAATTGTGATTTAGGCAACAAACGCGCATTCTGTCTCACCATGCGGACGTGGCGACCCTTTGTTACTTGCAAGTTTTCATTGTTACGTTGCACACTTCAATTGTGAACAAGAACTCAACAGCACCTGCAGCCGCAGCTTCCTGGATCAGCACACCCGCTGGTACCGAGATGCGCTGTTGTCGAATGCACGCCTAACTTTTACACCCCAAAGGTTTTTAGGCATTCGCCCCAGCCCAGTGTCGGGCGCCCCTCCCCAGATCTCATTGCGGGGAAAGTAGCATTCGAGCCGCGATGACGGCCATTCACATTGAGGTAAGCATTCATGTCAGTTGCATCCGGATACGTCCACATCTCCGTCCGTAACGCCAGCAAGGCCGGCCAGGCCTCCGGCATCCGCCAGGGATTCGGCGGCCGCCCGTCGTTCGCCCCCGCCGCGCCCAGCAACAGCTTCCCCGCCCCGGGTTATGCGGCGCAGGGCTACAACCCCAATTCCTACGGCCAGCTCCGCGCGGTTCCGCCGGCCCCGGCCACGGCGCCCACCCCTGTGATTGCACCGGGTAACGGCAGCCCGGTCCGTCCCGTTCCGAGCGACAACGTCGCCCGCGGCTTCGTGCTCTACATGGGGATCGACGAGGAAACCGCAGCGGCTGCCGGGACCTCCATCGCGAAGCTGGCTCAGGAAATCCGGGCCTATGCCCAGTCCCTCGTCTCCGGCGCGGAGAGCTACGCCGCCGTCGCCGTCGCGCCGGCCAGCGCCCCCGGTTCCGCGCTCGACGTCGTCCGCTCCACCTTCGGTGACCCCACCGTCGGTGCCCGGCAGCGTGCCGAAACGGCCCGCCAGCAGCCGCAGGACCCGCGCCCGTCCGGCGTCCTCATCGACCTTGCCCGCCGTGAGGTCGCGCTCGACGGCGAATCCCTGAACCTGACCTTCAAGGAATTCGAGCTCCTCAACTACCTCGTGGAGAACGGCACCCGCACCGTCGGCCGCGATGAACTCCTCGAAGGACTGTGGCGCAACGCCGAAGAGGTGCCGAACGAGCGCACCATCGACGTCCACATCCGCCGGCTGCGCTCCAAGCTCGGCCGACTCGCCAACACCGTGCGGACCGTCCGCGGCCAGGGGTACCGGTTCTACGAGCACCCCGAAGTTGTGGTCTGGGCCGCTCCGGAATACTCGATCTAGCCTTCGCTCCACGCAAAGCGCCCGTTCCCTTCTTGGGGGCGGGCGCTTTCGCTTTTCCTGAAGATTCAGCGGCGTCCGCGCACAAGACGTCATTTTGCCGTGCCTTAGACACCTCCTTCGTTCCTCAGTCGGCGATGCGGCACTACGCAAAATGCCGCCTCGGCGCGCTTGCTGTGCGCTTTCGGGATGTGCCGCTGCGCTGCAGCGCAGCGGCAGCGTGGACGGGCGATTGAGCGGGCTGACGCGTGTTTGCCTCCGCGGCTGGTTGTTGGTCTCTTGGACTCTGTTGCCTTTGCTGGGTGCGGCGTAGGCTCTGAGCGTTTGAACCGACTATTGGGAGGAAGCATGTCTGTTGCACGTATTACTACCCTGAGCTCGAACTCCAAGACCTCGTTTGATGCCGCCATCAAAGAGGGGATCGAGCGGGCCAACAAGTCGCTGCGCAATGTCACGGGGGCGTGGGTCAAGGAGCAGAAGGTGGAGATCAGCGACGGCGCTGTTGTTGCCTGGCATGTGGTGCTGGAAGTGACCTTCGTCCTGGAGGACTGACCCGGCGCCGGCGTGATGCGCGCCCGTGGAGATCCCGCCCGCACTAGGATTGGGGCATGAGCGCGCATCACATCAAACGGCTGGTGATCATGCGGCATGCCAAGGCCGACTGGCCCGGAGGCGTCGCCGATCATGACCGGCCGCTGGAAGAACGTGGTCACCGGGACGCTCCCATGGCCGGGAAATGGCTGCTCAAGCACGGTGTGGTCCCGGACTTCATCCTGTGCTCCAGTGCGCTGCGGACCCGCCAGACGTGCACGTGGGTCTGCAATGAACTCGGTGACAAGGCCCCGACGCCCAAACTTGAGGACGGGCTCTACGCCGCCTCGGCGCTGCGGATGCTCGGCGTCATCAACCACGTCCCGGACACCGTCACCACGCTGATGGTGATCTCGCACATGCCGGGAGTGCAGGACCTCGCCATGCACCTGGCGTCCCGGGATTCCAACCACGATGCCTACATGGATGCCGCCACCCGGTACCCCACCAGCGGGCTGACTGTGATGGAGACGGAGAAGTCCTGGGCCGAGCTGGACGGCCAGGACGCCCGGCTGACGCTCTTCAAGGTTCCACGGGCTAAATAATGGCCCGGCTGCGGGTTTCCCGGGGCCCGAATCCATAGTCACGGAATCAATTCTGCGGTTTACTGATGCTGTTTACTCGTCGGCATTTGTGTTCGAGAGAAAAGGTGGATCATCGTGGATTCAGGACAGCTCATCGGGATCATCATCGCCGTAATTGTGGTGATCGCCATCGTTGTGGTGGGCGTCATGCTCAGCCGCAAACGCAAAGTGGAAGCAGACCGCAACCGGGCCGGGGAGATGCGCGAGCAGGCAAAAACCGACGAGATCGGCGCCCGCGAGCGGGAAGCGAAGGCGGCCCGCGCCGAAGCCGACGCGAAGCAGGCGGAAGTCCAGGCCGAGCGCCTGCGCGAGGAAGCCCAAAGCAGGCAAACGGAGGCCGAGACCGTCCGTGCCGGCGCCCAGGAGCAACTGCGGAAGGCCGATGAACTTGACCCCGACGTCGTGACCGCCGACGGCAGCACCCGGACCCGCGACGGCGTAACCCGGGACGATGCATCCCGCGACGGCGTAACCCGGGACGATGCATCCCGCGACGGCGTAACCGGCGAGGAGCAGCGGAGGGACCGCGGCGCACGGGACCATGTCGAGGGAGAACCCGGCGCACACAACCCGGACGAGGACCGGCCGGGCAGCGAAAGGCCACGGAATCTCTGACAACCGCAGTCCCGGAAGCCGCGGGGACGGCACCTCCTGCGGCCCCGGACTTCCCGTCACGGAAGCGGAGCGCGGCTGAAACCGGCATAGTGGCAGGGTGAACCCTCGCCATTCCGCCCTTGCCCTGCTCGTTGCCGTACTCTGGGGCGTCAACTTCGTCGCGATCGACCTTGGCCTGCACCCGCCCGGGGCCGAGATGCCGCCCCTGTTGTTTGTCGCCATGCGCTTCGCTCTCGTGGTCTTCCCCTGCATCTTCTTCGTCCGGAAGCCGGACGTGAGCTGGAAGGCGATCATCGGCGTCGGGCTCTTTATGAGCGCCGGCCAGTTCGGACTCCTGTACTTGGCCATGGCGCTGGGCATGCCGGCCGGACTCGCTTCCCTGGTCATCCAGGCCCAGGTCCTCCTGACGGTGCTCCTTGCCGTCGGCATCCTCGGCGAACGGCCCAGCAGGCGGCAGTTCGCCGGCGTCGTCCTGGGTGTTGCCGGCCTGGCGGTTGTGGCCGTCGGGCGCAGCCTGGTGGCCCCCGTGCTGCCGCTTATGATCGTGCTGGCGGCCGCTTTGTCCTGGGCCGCCGGAAACGTCCTCGTCCGCAAGACGAAGGCGGCGTCGGGCCTCGGGCTTGTGGTCTGGTCCGCGGCCGTGGTGCCGGTGCCGCTGCTGGGCCTCTCACTGCTGCTTGACGGGCCGGCGGCGGTCTCCGCCGCCCTCATCGGCGTCCAGCCCGTCAGCCTGGTCAGCGCTCTGTATACGGCCGTCTTCGGTTCCTTGGTGGGCTACGGCATCTGGAACCGGCTGCTCGGGCTCTATCCGTCCTCCGCCGTCGTCCCGTTCACGCTGCTGGTCCCCGTGGTCGGCATGACGGCGGCATGGCTGGTGCTGGCCGAGGTGCCGTCTCCCGCCGAGGTGGCGGGCGGGCTGCTGCTTCTGAGCGGGGTGGCGACGGCGGTGCTGCGCCCGCGGCGTCCCCGTGGCGGGGCGCTGGCGCCGCGCGCTCAGCGGCGGGGGGACGTCCTGGCTGCCGGCCGGGCCGGAGACTTACCCGCTGATGCCTTGGCAGGCGCCTTGGCGGCCGGCCGCGGCGTGGCCCGGGGGGACGCCGTACGGGAGCCTGCGGCCCGCGGGGAAGGGCGTGCCGCGGAGGTGCCGGAGGCCGCTCCCCGGGCCGGGGCGGGCCGGCCGGATGCGCCCCTCGAAGCCGCACCCCTGGCAGGGCCGCGGGAAGCAGAAGCCGGCCGGGGCCGCGAGGCGTAACGGGCGGCCCGGGGACGGCCCCTGCCGGGCAGGACGGTCCCGGCGAAGAGCAGGAGCAACGTGGCGGCACCGGACGCGGCAGCGAGATAGAAGTAGAGGTCAGGATGGTCGGAATCCACCTGCGTGGAGATGGCATCCGGGTCTGAGGTGAACGCCAGGCCCCATTGCCGCAGGAAGGCGATGGCGAAGGCGATAAAAAGGACGCTGCCGATTCCGCAGGCCAGCAGGGTCTTGTGCCGCCGGCGGATGACCACCTCGGCCACGCACGCGACGTACGCGGCGACGCAGGCGGCGAGGAACCACACGAAGACCGTCTCGTGCAGGGTGACGCCGGTCAGCATCAGCAACCCGACGGCGGCCAGAACCGCTCCGATGGCAATCCTGCCGCTGTTACCCATGTGGCGCATGTGACCAATCATCCCTGAGCAGGGCCTACTTCACCACGTAGCCGCGCATGGACGCCATGATTGCTGCAACACTTTGCTCGCGGGTCCGTTCCGGGTTGTAGGTCTGCCGGTCCAGTCCAACCACAAAGCAGGCGCCGAAGATCGCGGTCTCCAGGCTGCCGCGGGACACCGCCGGATCCACCCGGTACACCGCCGCCACGCCGTCGATGGCGGCCCCGATCACGGCGAGCAGGCGTCCGCGCAGTTCGGTGAAGGTGTCCTGCCATTCGCTGGGGGTCCGCCAGTTTTCGCTGACCCACAGCCGCGCGAACGAGGGGTACTCCGCCATGAAGTCCATGGCCTGGCCGATCATCTCGTCCATGGCGGCCAGGGGATCGGCGGAGGTGTTTTTGACGCTCAACAGCCGCGCCAGCAGGATGTCCACCCCATGGCGCAGCAACTGGGCGATCAAGTCCGATTTGCTGCCGAAGTTGTAATACACCGTGCCCTTGGACACCCCGGCGGCCGCCGCGATCTCGTCGACGGTGACCCCGGCCGCGCCGCGTTCGCCGATCAGCTCCATGGACGCCTCGAACAGCTTCTGCTTGGTGGCGTTGGTGCGCGCGGGGCGGAGCTTCTTGCCGGCGTCGCCGGCGGAGTCCGCGTCGCCGGGGGACCCGGGCCTGACCCCGGGCCGGGGTCCAACGGGCTGTGCTCATACGGCGATCTCCGGCTTCAGGGTCTTGAGGGTCCAGTACTTGTGCTTGCGCACGGCCACGGTCGACATCGCCATACCCAGCAAAGTGTAGCCAAGGAGCCCCAGCATGGTGGGCAGGATGATGGCGAGGTCGGCCCCGTAGATCAGGTGCCGCATGCCGCTGACCACGTAGCCCATGGGCAGGAGCTGGTGCACCACATGCAGCGGCTCGGGCGTGGTCTGCCAGGGGAAGGTCCCGCCGGAGGAGACCAGCTGGAGGACCAGCAGGATCAGGACCACCAGCTTGCCGGGGGATCCGAGCAGCGCCACCACACCCTGGATGATCGCGCTGAACGCCATCGCCGCGGCCAGCATAAGGAACCACATCAGCACCGGGTGGGCCGGGTTGAGTCCGAGTCCCACGTCCACCACCAGCGTCAGCAGGCTCGCCTGGATGGCGGCGACGGCGAAGAACGGCAGCCAGCCCCCAACCGCGATTTTCCACGCCGGGGCGTTTGAGGCCAGGGCCCGCTGGGTGACCGGCCGCATGGCCTGGATCAGCATAAAGACACCGATCCACAGGGCCAGGGTGAGGAAGAACGGCGCCAGTCCCGCCCCGTAGGAGCCGGCCTTCGCCTGCGAGACGTTGCTGACGGCGACCGGATCGGCCATCACCCGGGCGAGGCTGTCCTTCTGGGCGTCGTCGGGGTTGGGGACCTTCCCGGCGCCGCTGGCGAGCTCGCCCGCCAGGGTTCCGGCGCCGTCGGAGGCCGTGGCGGCCCCGGTCTCCAGCCGGGCCGCACCCTCATCGAGTTTCTGCGCCCCCTGGGAGAGTTTTCCGGCGCCGTCGAGCGCACTCTGCTGTCCGGCGGCGAGGGTGGACGCGCCGGCCGCGAGCTGCCCGGCTCCGGAGGAGGCCTTGCCGACAGCGTCGGTAAGGGCCGGTGTCGCGCCGGCGAGTTTCGCGGCCCCGGCGCTGACCGCCGCGGAACCGTCCGCGAGTTGCTGGACCTGGCCGGCGGCCTGCTTCAGCTTCTCGGCCGCCGCCGGTGCGGGCGGGGCCGGGGTGGCGTCGAAATCAGCCAGGATCCGGTCGGCCTGGTCCTGGCTGATGACACCGGCGGCCACGAGCCGGCTGTTCGAAGCCAGCACCCGGCCGCGCAGCGCCTGCGCCGTGGCCTGTTCCGTGGCCCCGAGCTGTCCGGCGATGCCCTGCAGCTGCGTGTTGAGCGCGGCGTTGCCGGCCGCCACCTGGGCTGCGCCGGCCGCGAGCTGCTGTGAGTCGGCCGGCAGCGTGGCGGTCTTGTCCTGGAGCTGGGCGAGGCCGCCGCTGAGCTGGGCCGCGCCGGTGCTGAGCGTGTTGGCGCCGTCCCGGAGTTTGAGCTGGCCCGCGTAGAGGTCCGCGGCGCCGGTCTTGAGTTCGCCGGTGCCCTGGTGCAGCGTCACCGTGCCGTCGTGCAGGCTGGCGACGCCGTCCGCGAGCTGTCCGGCGCCGTCGGCGGCCTTGAGCATCTGGGAGTGGATGGTGCCGAAGCCGGTGAGGAGCTGGTTGGCGGTTTCCTCGCCCACCTCGGTGGCCACTGTGGTGTGCACGGCGGTGGTGAGCTTGTCCACGATGGTGCTGAGCAGGTAGTTGTTCGCATCGTTGGTGGTGACGTTGAGCATGGCCTGGTTGGCGGCGTCGAAACTGCCGGGGGAGACCAGGTTGGCAGAGAAGTCTTTGGGGATTTTCAGTGCGAAGGCGTACTTGCCCGTGCTCACGCCCTGGTCCGCTTCCTCCGTCCCGGAGACGGTCTGCCAGTTGAAGACGTGGCCGTCGATCAGGCTGTCGGCCACCTTGTTCCCGGCCTCGAGGCGGGTGCCGTCGGCAGAGGTGGCGCCGGTGTCCTCGACCACGAGGGCCGCGTCGATCTGGTCCAGCCGGCCGTAGGGATCCCAGTTGGCGTAGAGGTAGACGGCGCCGTAGAGCAGCGGGACCAGGGCCAGGGCCACGATGGTCAGCTTGGGGAGCAGGCCGCCGGTCATTCGTTTGAGTTCGGAGCGGGCCAGCCGAAGCACGGTCACTTTGCGTCCTCTTCCTGGAGTGTCTGGACCGGGAGGCTGTCCTCCGCGGGTGGTTCGGGCCGGTGGCGCGGTTCCGGGCGGGCGTTGCCGATCGAGGCGGCGGGCCCGGCCCAGCCGTCCGGAAGGGTGGTGACGGTAGCGACGACGGCGAGCGGCCGCCCGGCGTCGTACGCCAGCTCCTCAAGGCGCGGCAGCCAGTCCGCGGGATCGCCGCTGTGGCGGTCCGGGGAGTCGACCACAAGGAGGTCCGTGTCGGGGTTGGCGAGGGCCAGTGCGGTCAGCAGCTCGATGCGGCGGCCGGCGTCGAGCTGCTCGGCCCAGAGCCCGGCGATGTCCTCGAAGCGGTTGATCTTCAGCCAGGGTTTGCTCAGGAGTGCGCCCCGGTACCGGCGGGGGACCAGGGCGAGGTCCTCCGTGACGAGGTCGCGGACGCTCAGGTGCTGTTCGGGCTCGTTGACGCCGGGGGAGTCCACGACGGCGCTCGCCGCCCGCAGCTGTTTGATCCTGGCGTTGCCGTCCCATTCGATGGCGCCGCCGGAGGGCTTCATACGACCGCTCAGGGCGAGGGCGAGGGCGGTGCGCTGGTCCTGGCGGGCACCCGTAACCAGCAGGAGCCCGCCGCGCGTGGCCTGGAGTGAGGTGGCCGGGAGCAGGGGATCCCGCCGGCCGTTCACGGAGAGCTGTTGCACGGAGAGCAAGGATGGCCTTTCGCAGAGGGATGTCTGCTCCAAGGCTAACTGAACTGACCAGTCAGTTCAAATAGATGGTGGGTGGTGTGACGAAGCAGACGGGGCCGGGGCTGTGCTCGGCCCCGCGCTGCAGCCGTCGTGCACGCTCAGAGGCCGTATGCCTCCAGCAGCCGGAGCCAGACTTCGCTGATGGTCGGGTAGGACGGCACCGCGTGCCAGAGGCGGTCCAGCGGGACCTCGCCCACCACCGCGATTGTGGCGGCGTGCAGCAGCTCGGCCACGTCGGGACCGGCGAAAGTGGCGCCCAGCAGCACCTTGCGGTCCTCGTCGATCACCAGCTGCGCCCAGCCCTCGTAGTGCTCGGCATGCAGCGAGGATCCGGCCACCTGGATGGGCAGCTCCACGGAGGAGACCCTGAAGCCGTCCTTTTCTGCCTGCTCCACGGACCGCCCCACATTGGCAGCTCCGGATCCGTGAACACCACGTTCGGGACCGCATGGTCATCGGAGGTCTGGGCATAACGGCTCCACGGCTCCGGATCGCCGCTGAGTTCACCCTTCGCACGCGCGGCGATGGCGTCGCCCGTCGCCCGCGCCTCGTACTTGCCCTGGTGCGTCAACAGGACCTTCCCGGCCGCGTCGCCGATGGCGTAGAGCCACGGCGCGCCGCCGTCGTTCGTTTCGCCGATGACCGCACCGGTGGTGTCGGTGCTGAGCCGCAGCGTCTTGCCCTCCGCGGCTTCGAGCCCCACGCTCTCCAGTCCCAGTCCTTCGAGTGCCGGGTGCCGGCCCGTGGCGACCAGCAGCTTGTCCGCCGTGACCGTGCTGCCGCCGTCGAGCTCCACGCTGAGGGACCCGTCGCTGTTCTCGCGGACGCTCTGTGTCCCCGTGCGGAGGTAAAGTTCGACGCCGTCGGCGCGCAGCCCGGCCGCCACCAGCTTCGACGCTTCCTTCGGGAAGGTGCCCAGCAGTCCGCCGCGGGCCACGAGCGTCACAGCCGATCCGAGCCGCGCATAGGCCTGGGCCAGTTCGGTGCCGGCCACGCCGCCCCCGAGTACGGCCAGCCGCTCGGGGATCTCGTGGGCTGAGGTCGCCTCCCTCGTGGTCCAGTACTCGACGTCGGCCAGTCCGTCGACCGGCGGCACGTTCGGGGTGGACCCGGTGGCAACCACGACGGCGTGCCGCGCAGAGAGCCTGTAGGTGTTCCCGTCCAGCCCGGCGACCTCCACGTTCCGCGCGCCGGTGAGCCAGGCGTGGCCGCGGATGAGCTCGATTCCGGTCTCCCGGACCCACTTCGACCTGGCCGTCGTCCTGCCAGTTGGACGTGAAGTAGTCCCGGCGTTTCAGCACGGCGGCGGCATCCAGGGTCCGGGTCACGGCCGCCGCGGCCCCCGGGACAGTCTGGGCGCCGTGGAGCGCGGTGCCGGGCCGCAGCAGCGCCTTGGACGGCATGCAGGCCCAGTACGAGCACTCGCCGCCGACCAGCTCCGCCTCGATCAGCACCGCGGACAGCCCGCCCCGGACCGCGCGGTCCGCAACGTTCTCGCCCACGGCGCCTGCGCCGATCACAATGACATCGAATTCCTGTTCCAGCTGTGCCGTCATGGCAAAAGCCTACGCCCGGGCATTTCCCGCCGCGCCGCGTCGGCGGGCCGCCGGGGCAGTAACTTTTCCGGAATCCGGCGCATGGTCAGCGGGGCGGGTTTGGCCCCGTCCCGCAGGGCCCGCCATGGTTCCAGCCCGCTGGCGGTTAAACAAAAGATCCGCACCGGCGGACCGGTGCGGATCTTTCTCTCTGTGCGCCCAAAGGGATTCGAACCCCTGACCTTCTGTTCCGTAGACAGACGCTCTATCCAGCTGAGCTATGGGCGCATTCTCGGCTCTTGGGAACTTCTCGCTCCCCGAACCTCGAATTACTTTACGCGAGGTGGGGCCGTAGTTCCAAATCGAAACGGGTGTAATCTAGCCGACTAGACCGGTCTATGTGACCTTAGTCACAAAATGGGGGTAGTGCCGTGTTCAACTTCCTTGATTTTCCGCGGTTTTTGATTTCCAGCCTCCCGGACATCCCATATCTGGGCCAATTCTGACGGGGTGATCTAGCCCTACATTTAGGACACACCACTGAACCCGAGGAAGGGAACCGTAATGGGCGATCTGGCGCGACTGCCGTTGCTTGAAAAAGCACCCACCACACATGCCGGTCTGCTGGCATGGGTCGAAGAGGTAGCTGAACTGACTCAGCCGGACCGGATCCACTGGGTGGACGGCTCCGAAGCGGAGAACACGAAGCTCACTGACGAGCTCGTGGCCGCAGGCACCCTGACCCGGCTGAACGAGGAACTGTTCCCCAAATCCTTCGCAGCGTTCTCCGACCCCGCGGACGTAGCCCGCGTCGAAGAGCAGACCTTCATCTGCTCCGAGAAGGAGCACGACGCCGGCTTCACCAATAACTGGATGGCCCCGGCCGAGATGAAGCAGAAGCTGCGCGGACTGTTCGCCGGCTCCATGCGCGGCCGCACCATGTACGTGATCCCGTTCGTCATGGGCCACCTGGACGCAGAGGATCCCAAGTTCGGCGTCGAGATCACCGACAGCGCCTACGTTGTTGCCTCAATGCGCATCATGGCCCGCATCGGGACCGACGTGCTGAACCGCATCACCGAGACCAACGCGTTCTTCGTGCCGGCCCTGCACTCCCTGGGCGCGCCGCTCGAAGCCGGCCAGGCGGACGTGCCGTGGCCCTGCAACCCGGACAAGTGGATCGTTCACTTCCCCGAGGAGCGTTCCATCTGGTCCTTCGGCTCCGGCTACGGCGGCAACGCGCTGCTCGGCAAGAAGTGCTACGCCCTCCGCATCGCCTCCGTGATGGCCCGCGACGAAGGCTGGCTGGCCGAGCACATGCTCATCCTGAAGCTGACGTCACCGGAGCAGAAGACGTACTACGTCTCCGCTGCCTTCCCGTCCGCCTGCGGCAAGACCAACCTTGCGCTGCTCGATCCCACCATCGAGGGCTGGAAGGTGGAGACCCTGGGTGACGACATCACCTGGATGCGCTTCGGCAAGGAAGGCGAGCTCCGCGCCGTCAACCCCGAGGCAGGCCTCTTCGGCGTGGCTCCGGGCACCGGCTGGGGCACCAACCCCAACGCGATGCGCGCCATCGCCAAGGGCCACAGCATCTTCACCAACGTCGCGCTGACCGACGACGGCGGCGTGTGGTGGGAGGGCATGACCGAGGAAGTGCCCGCACACCTCACCGACTGGCAGGGCAACTCCTGGACGCCGGATTCGGACAAGCCAGCGGCCCACCCGAACTCCCGCTTCTGCACGCCGATCGACCAGATCGACATGCTGGCCGAGGAGTACAACAACCCGGACGGCGTGGAGCTTTCCGCGATCCTGTTCGGCGGCCGCCGCAAGACCACCATCCCGCTGGTCACCGAGGCACGCAGCTGGTCCAACGGCATTTTCATGGGCTCCACCCTGTCGTCCGAGACCACTGCCGCCGCAGCCGGCGCCGTGGGCGTTGTCCGCCGGGACCCGATGGCCATGCTGCCTTTCATCGGCTACGACGCAGGCGATTACCTGAACCACTGGGTCAACCTGTCCGCCAAGGCGAACCCGGAGCGGCTGCCCAAGATCTTCCTGGTCAACTGGTTCCGCCGCAATTCCGAGGGCGGCTTCGCCTGGCCCGGATTCGGTGACAACGCCCGTGTCCTGAAGTGGGCCATCGAACGGCTCGAAGGCAAGGCTGACGCCGTGGAGACCCCCATCGGGTTCGTCCCCACCGGTGATGCCATTGACCTCAAGGGCCTGGACATGACCCCGGCCCAGGTCGAGGAAGCCGTCCGCGTGGACCCCGCCGAGTGGGCTACCGAGCTCGCTTCCATCGAGGAATGGTTCGCCAACTTCGGCAGCTCGCTGCCCGAGGCGCTGCAGTCCGAGCTGGACGGCCTGAAGGCCCGCCTCGGCTAAGTCCCCCGATCAGTACGACGGCGGCCCCGCACCTTTTCCGGAAGGTGCGGGGCCGCCGTCGTACTCTCATCAACTGCTGCGCAGGTGCCCTTTTCGGACGTCAAAAGGGCCCGGGTGGTGGGCCCACGCCGGCAGGGTTCCCTGGCCGAACTTGTGAGGCTAGGGAGCCGGTGGGGAGAACCGATGGGGTCTTAGCTCGCGAGCCAGATGTCCGGGCCGAAGACCTCGTAGTGGATCTTCGTGGCCGGGATGCCGGCGTTGATGGCCTCGTTGCGGATGCTCTTCATAAACGGCAGCGGCCCGCACAGGTACAGCGACGCGTCGGCCGGCAGGTCCACCTCACGCAGCGACATAAAGCCGGCGTTCGTCCCGGGCTGCGGTTCTTCGAGCCAGAGCTGCAGGTCGGCGCCGTCGAGGCGTTCGACGTCGTCCGTCATCTGGGAGCGCAGCGCCCAGCTGTCCAGATCGCTTTCGGCGTGCAGGACCAGGACCTGGCGGTCCGAGCCGGACTCGGCCAGGGAGCGCAGGATGGATGCCGTGGGCGTGCAGCCGATGCCGGCCGAGGCCAGGACCACCGGACCGTCGCCGTCCTTCAGCGTGATCTCGCCATAGGGGTTGGAGATCTCGAGGACGTCGCCGACCTCCACGGTGTTGTGCAGCACCGGGGAGACCTCGCCGCCGTCGTCGAGCTTGGTGGTGAAGCTGCGGCTGGTGCCGGCGTCGCCGGACAGCGAGTACTGGCGGACCTGGCGGAGGCCGTCCGGAAGCGTGACCTTGACGCTGACGTACTGGCCGGGCAGCGCCGCGGTGACAGGGGTGTCGTCGGCCGGTTCGAGGGTGAAGGTCATGGACCCGGTGCCGGCCGGGGTCTTGGCCGCAACCTTCCAGGGGGTCCACATCTTGCCGTTGGCCTGGGCGGCGTACAGGCCCTTCTCCAGCTTGATCAGGGCGTCGGCCATGAGCCAGTAGACCTCGGTCCAGGCTTCGGCGATTTCCGGGGTGATGACCTCGGCCAGGTCCTCGGCGATGGCGGCGAAGAGGTGCTCATAGACCACCTGGTACTGCGGTTCGGTGATGCCGAGCGAAGCATGGCGGTGGGCTATCCGGGAAAGGACCGTCTCCGGCAGGGTGCCGGGGTGGTTGACGAGGTGGCTGGCGAAAGCGGCGATGCTTCCGGCCAGGGCCTGCTGCTGATTGCCGGAGCGCTGGTTGGAGCGGCTGAACAGGCCGTCCAGCAGTTCGGGATGAGCGGCGAAGAGGCGGGCGTAGAACTTGGGGGTGATGTCCCCGATCCGGGAACCGACCAGCGGCAGGGTGGCCTCGATGACGGGGAAGGATTTGTCCGAGAGCATGCTGACTCCTGAGGTAGTGGCCCGGCGTCTTCAACCGGACCGCGGCGATACTTGTATTTAAAATACGAGTATCTATACCTCAGTTCTACACGGTGTAGAAAACTGCGCCAAATCGGCGGGATTCCCGGGCGTGGCGGCGCAGTCAGTGACCGGCTTTAGTCGCCGGCGTCAGTGGCAGGTGTCAGAGCCGGAGAAGGAACCCGTGGTGCCCATGTTCGTGAAGGTCATGCCGGGGACGGGCAGGAACTGCCAGGAGTAGGAGCTCTCGTTCAAGGTCAGCTTGAGCGGCCCGAAGGCGTTGCTGGCCCGGGCCTCCATGGCCGTCAGGAGAGGGTTGCTGTTGGGCGTCAGCTGCTGCAGATTCGCCCCGCCGCCGCCTGCGGTAAAGGACCGGATCCCGGTGGGGGACAGCGCCGGCGTAGCACTTGAGCCGGAAACCCCGATCGGCTTGAAGACCTCGCTCACGTGGTTGTGCGCGGAGATCATGACGTCGACGCCATGGGTTGCCATCAGGTCCCACATGGCTCCCAACTCCGGGTACGAACCGTGGTTGACCCCTGTTGACCAGCGAGGATGGTGCGCCGCCACGAGGGTACACGCGGTCGGAGCGTTGGTGAGGCGGTCCTGCAGCCACAGATACTCCGGGCTGCCGACACCGCACCCGCCCGTCACCCCGCCTGCCCCGCACTCACTGTTCAGGGCGATTAAGGTCCATGCTCCGACCGTCGTGGCGTAGTAGCCGTTCGGACGCGGCCCGAACGCGCCGGTCGTGACACCGGGGCCGTAGAAGTAGTCGAAGTAGCCGCGGGTACCGTCGAGGTATTCATGGTTGCCGAGTACCGGAAGCGTGATGGGCTTGAGGGCGCCGAATTTGTCGTTGTAGCTGCCGGCGCCCATGAACTCGGCCAGAGTGGCGTTCTGGTACTGCAGGTCACCGAGGGCTACGAACCGGTCGGGCGACTGGGCCGCGACCATCGCGGCGACGTCGCCATGGCGGCACGTTGATTGCGTCACTGCAGCGCCGGGGGCACAGGCGATGTCGCCGACAGCCAGCACGGTCGCGGTCCCGCCGGCCGGGGGCTGGATGGTGGCGGTGGCTTCGTTGGAGCCGGGGCCGGTGTTGCCGGCGGCGTCGGTGGCGGTGACGCGGTAGTACCAGGTTCCGGCGGGCCGGTTCGGGTCGCTGTAGCTGAGCCCGGTGGCGTCGGCGAGCCTGGTGGTCGTGGCGGGGGTGAAGCCGGTGGTGGTGGAGCGGTGCACGGTGTAGCCGGTGACGCCGACGTTGTCGGTTGCCGCGGTCCAGGACAGTCCGACGGTTGTCCCGGTGACCGTGGCCGCGAGGGCCCCGGGTGCGCCGGGTGCCGTGGTGTCGGCGGGGGTCCCTCCCGTGTAGGTGAGGGTGAGGACGGGGCGCAGGGTGGCGGAGGCCTGGCGTGACCAGAACCAGGCGCTGTCCGTGCCGGTGCCGGTCAAAGCCAGGGTCCGGGACCCGGTCCAGCCGGCCATCTGGTTGGTGTCCAGGGTGATGTCGTAGCTCGAGTTGGTGACGGTGCCGCCGGGCAGGGACCCGAGCGTGGGCCCGGAGACCGCAGGGCGGTTGGCGTAGAGGGTCCCGGTTTCGGACCAGGTGTCTGCCGCCGAGCGGATGTTGAGCGTGTTGGCTGTCCCTGCCGAGGCCAGGCTGGTGGTGCGAACGCGCAGGACCGCACCGGTCAGCGTTTGCCCTGCCGGGGCTGCCGGGAACTGGAAGCGCAGCACCGTCGTGGCGTCCGGGGTTCCATAGACCGCGAGCGAAGCGCTGGTGCCGAAGTCCGTGGTGGGCGCCGATGAGGAGGTGTAGGTATCCGCCGCAGCTTCCACCGCCAGCACCGTCGGCGGACCTGCCTGCTGGATGGTGGCGGTGGCTTCGTTGGAGCCGGGGCCGGTGTTGCCGGCGGCGTCGGTGGCGGTGACGCGGTAGTACCAGGTTCCGGTGGGCCGGTTCGGGTCGCTGTAGCTGAGGGTGGTGGCGTCGGCGAGCCTGGTGGTGGTCGCGGGGGTGAATCCGGTGGTGGTGGAGCGGTGGACGGTGTAGCCGGTGACGCCGACGTTGTCGGTTGCCGCGGTCCAGGACAGTCCGACGGTTGTTCCGGTGACCGTGGCGGCGAGGGTCCCGGGTGCGCCCGGTGCCGTGGTGTCGGCGGGGGGCTGGATGGTGGCGGTGGCTTCGTTGGAGCCGGGGCCGGTGTTGCCGGCGGCGTCGGTGGCGGTGACGCGGTAGTACCAGGTTCCGGTGGGACGGTTGGTATCGCTGTAGCTGAGGGTGGTGGCGTCGGCGAGCCTGGTGGTGGTGGCGGGGGTGAAGCCGGTGGTGGTGGAGCGGTGCACGGTGTAGCCGGTGACGCCGACGTTGTCGGTTGCCGCGGTCCAGGACAGTCCGACGGTGGTTCCGGTGACCGTGGCCGCGAGGGTCCCGGGTGCGCCGGGTGCCGTGGTGTCGGCGGGGGGCTGGATGGTGGCGGTGGCTTCGTTGGAGCCGGGGCCGGTGTTGCCGGCGGCGTCGGTGGCGGTGACGCGGTAGTACCAGGTTCCGGTGGGCCGGTTGGTATCGCTGTAGCTGAGTGCGGTGGCGTCGGCGAGCCTGGTGGTGGTCGCGGGGGTGAAGCCGGTGGTGGTGGAGCGGTGCACGGTGTAGCCGGTGACGCCGACGTTGTCGGTTGCCGCGGTCCAGGACAGTCCGACGGTTGTCCCGGTGACCGTGGCCGCGAGGGCCCCGGGTGCGCCCGGAGCCGTGGTGTCGGCGGGCGCGGAATCGGTGTAGGTGAGAATGAGGACGGGGCGCAGGGTGGCGGAGGCCTGGCGTGACCAGAACCAGGCGCTGTCCGTGCCGGTGCCGGTCAAAGCCAGGGTCCGGGACCCGGTCCAGCCGGCCATCTGGTTGGTGTCCAGGGTAACGTCGTAGCTCGAGTTGGCGACGGTGCCGCCGGGCAGGGACCCGAGCGTGGGCCCGGAGACCGCAGGGCGGTTGGCGTAGAGCGTGCCGGTTTCGGACCAGGTGTCGGCCGCGGCGCGGACGTTGAGCGTGTTCGCTGTCCCGGCCGAGGCCAGGCTGGTGGTGCGCAGCCGCACGACCGCGCCGGTCAGTACTTGCCCTGCCGGGGCTGCCGGGAACTGGAACCGCAGCACCGTCGTGGCGTCGGGGGTTCCATAGACCGCTAGCGAGCCGCTGGTGCCGAAGTCTGTAGTGGGCGCCGATGAGGAGGTGTAGGTATCCGCCGCAGCTTCCACCGCCAGCACCGTCGGCGCCCCAAGTGCCGCGGGGGCGGTGATGAATGTGAGGAGTAGCGCCGCGGCGCCGGCAGTGGCAAGCCCTCGGATACTTTTCATCAGCGGCCCTTCGACTGGCCGGAAAGACAAAAAATACCGGCGTGGTGACGTTCCCTAGGGGTACTGTGTCATCACATGCCACATCGGAGTCAATGGGCAGGCCCGCCTGGAGACCCGTCCCGGGGCCAAACCAAAGGTTTTCTCCAGTTCGGGCCGCGTCCGGGCACGGCCGGGGGCCCGCCCGGGAGGCCCCTCAGAGTCCCGGGCGCAGGCCGATCGCCTGGAACACCGGCTCCATTTGGCGCGACGTGGGCAGCGAGGCCACCACGACGTCGTCGAGCTCGCGGTAGAACGCCTCGCGCGCGCGGGCCAGCGCGCGGCGGAGGCGGCACTCGTTGATGAGCGGGCAGGTGCCCGTCGCCGCCACGCAATCGGCCGGATCAGTCCGGGTGTCGAGCTGGCGCAGGAGCTGGCCGACGGTGGCGACCCGGCCCGCGGTGCTCAGCCGGGCGCCGCCGTGCCGTCCGCGTTCTACGTCGATCAGGCCCAACGCGCGAAGCTTCGTCATCGCCTTGCTGACATGGTTGTACGGTGTGCCGACGGCGTCGGCGACGCTCTGGGTGGTCATCAATCCGCCGGCGGGGGCGGCTGCCAGCACCATCAGGGCGCGCAGGCTCACGTCCGCGAAGGCATTGATCTTCATGGCACCAGCTTACGGGCGGTCTAGTCCACCCAGACGGCGGGCTCATTCGTATCGGCGGCGAGCTGACCGAACGTCCATTCGTGGGTGGCGGGGTCCGCCGAATAGGGCAGGACGGCGGCGAAAACGGAACCGTCCCGGTGCTCGGTGGCCACGTGGATGGCGTCCGAGTCCTCTTCCAGCAGGGTGATGTCGCAGACAACCGCGGCGGCGCGGAACTCATCACGGTGCTGCCGGAGCAGCTCGGTGAGGTCGCTGATCATCGAATCGGCGTCGAAGTCCGCGTCGGTGCCTTCGGCGGCGTCGGCGGGCGTCACGGCAACCAGCCGCACCTCGCCGTCGTTCTCGACGACAAGGGCGAACGGCAGGAAGCCGCCATTGCGTTCCAGCTGCTCCTGGGCGGCTCCGACCCCGGTGCCCAGCAGGTTTTCCAGGTCGGTGGCGCTGGCTTCAGGCACCGATCCGCGCCAGGAGTCCTCGGCGGGGTCCGCGGGCAGCAGGGAGTCGGGCCCTGTAACGACAGTGTGCAGGCCGGTCTCGGGAGTGTTCATGCGCGCCTAGCCCCGGACCAGCGCGAGGACGCGGTCGCGAATGCGTTCCATGGCGGCGGCGTCGGTGGCTTCGACGTTGAGGCGCAGGAACGGCTCCGTGTTGGACGGGCGCAGGTTGAACCAGAAGCTGCCGTCCGTGGCGGTGAAGGTGCTGCCGTCAAGGTGGTCCACCTCGACGTCGTCGCTCTGGAAGTCCAGCCTGACCCGTTCCACGGCGCCGGCCTTGTCTTCGATTTCGGAGTTGATCTCGCCGGAGGAAAAGTACGGCTCGTATTCGCGGCCCAGCTCGGACAGCGCGCCGTCCTGTTCGCCGAGTGCGGCGAGGACGTGCATGGCGGCCAGCATGCCGGTGTCCGCGTTCCAGAAGTCCCGGAAATAGAAGTGGGCCGAGTGCTCGCCGCCGAAGACGGCGCCTTCCGCGGCCATGACGGCCTTGATGAAGGAGTGGCCCACGCGGGTGCGGACCGCTCGGCCGCCGTGGCGCTCGACCAGTTCGGGGACGGCGCGGGAGGTCAGCAGGTTGTGGATGACGGTGGGGTTCGTCTCGCCCTGGCCCTGGGCGCGGGCGATCTCGCGGCGGGCCACCATCGCGGTGACGGCGGACGGCGAGACGGGGTCGCCGTTTTCGTCGATGACGAAGCAGCGGTCGGCGTCACCGTCGAAGGCGAGGCCGATGTCTGCGCCGTGCTCGACGACGGCGGCCTGCAGGTCGCGCAGGTTTTCCGGTTCCAGGGGGTTGGCGGGGTGGTTCGGGAAGGTGCCGTCGAGCTCGAAGTACAGCGGGACGATCTCCAGCGGGAGCTTGGGCAGCAGGGCATCGCCGAGCACAGCGGGCGTGGTCAGGCCGGCCATGCCGTTGCCGGCGTCCACTACGACCTTCAGGGGCCGTGATCCGCTGAGGTCCACGAGGCTGCGCAGGTACTCGGCATAGCCCTTCAGGACGTCCTGGACGCCGATCAGGCCCCGGCGGGCAGCCGCGGGGATGGTGCCGGTGTTGAGGTATTTTTCGGCCAGGGCCTGGATTTCGCTGAGCCCGGATTCGGAGGAGATCGGTACGGCGCCGGCCTTGGCCATCTTGATGCCGTTGTATTCGGCCGGGTTGTGGCTCGCGGTGAACACGGCGCCGGCGGCGTTGAGGACGCCGCAGGCGTAGTAGAGCTCGTCGGTGGAGATCAGGTCCAGCAGCTGCACGTTGGCCCCGCGGGTGGCGGCGCCGTTGGCGAAGGCCTTGCTGAACTCGGGGGAGGACGGGCGCATGTCGCCGCCGACGAGCACGGTCTGCCCCTCCAGCTCCAGCACGTCAACGAACGCGGCCCCTACAGCCTCGACGATTTCGGGGGTGATGGATTCGCCCACAATTCCGCGCACGTCGTAGGCCTTGAAGGAGGCCGAGAGGTCAAAAGTCTTGAGCTTGTCCATAGTCACGCGTCTTATCTTACGTGGAAGCCCCAAAGCCCTGTGGGGGAGCAGTGCGGGCCCGGCCGGTCGGGGGCGTCCACGTTTTTATCCACCTGGCCGGCACCCGGACTTCGTGGCTGTCGGAGGGGGCTGGGATACTGAAGCAATGGCCAATAACCAGAACGCTGCACTCCTTCCCGCTTCCGGCACCGCATCCGCCGCCGATTCCGGCGGGGTTTCCGGGACCCGGGAGCAGGCCCAGGAAGTGCTGCGGGAGCTGGTCGGGCACCCGGCGGCAGAGTTCCACGACGGCCAGTTTGAGGCCATCGAGGCGCTGGTCGACGGCGGCCGGCGGGCCCTCGTGGTGCAGCGCACCGGCTGGGGTAAGTCGGCAGTCTACTTTGTCTCCTCCCTGCTGCTGCGCCGTCGCGGCGCCGGGCCCACCCTGATTGTTTCCCCGCTGCTGGCGCTGATGCGCGACCAGGTCGCGGCGGCCGCCCGGGCCGGGGTCCGCGCCGTTGCCATCAACTCGGCCAACCAGCTGGAGTGGGACACGGTCCGCGAGCAGCTGGCGAACGACGAAGTCGACGTCCTGCTGGTCTCGCCGGAACGGCTCACCAACCCCTCCTTCCGCGAGAACCAGCTGCCCGAACTGATCCGCCGCACCGGGCTCCTGGTGATCGACGAGGCGCACTGCATCTCGGACTGGGGGCACGATTTCCGGCCCGATTACCGGCGGATCGCAGACCTGATCACGCAGCTGCCGGATTCCGTGCCGGTCCTGGCGACCACGGCAACCGCCAACTCCCGGGTGGTCCACGACATCGAGGAGCAGCTGGGCGCCGGTGTGCTGACCATCCGTGGCGCCCTGGGCCGCGAGTCGCTCCGGCTGGGCGTGCTGACCCTGCCGGACTCCCGTGACCGGCTGGGCTGGCTGCTGACGCACCTGACGGACCTGCCCGGCAGCGGCATCATCTACACACTCACGGTGTCCGCGGCGGAGGACACGGCGCGCCTTCTGGCCGAAGCCGGGCACGAGGTGCTCGCCTACACCGGCCGGACCGACCCCGCGGACCGGGAACGCGCGGAACAGCTCCTCAAGGACAACCAGGTCAAGGCCCTCGTGGCCACCTCGGCCCTCGGGATGGGCTTCGACAAGCCGGACCTCGGATTTGTGGTGCACCTGGGAGCGCCCTCCTCGCCGGTGGCCTACTACCAGCAGGTGGGCCGTGCCGGCCGTGGCGCGGCGAACGCCGATGTCCTGCTGCTGCCGGGCTCCGAGGACCGTGACATCTGGCAATACTTCGCCACCGCGTCGATGCCGTCGGAGGAAAAGGCCGCCGCGGTCCTGACCGCCCTCGCCGAAGCGGGGACTGCCGTGTCCACCGTGGCGCTCGAGGCCCGGGTGGACCTGCGCCGGACGCCGCTGGAACTGCTGCTGAAGGTGCTGGCCGTCGACGGCGCCGTGGAACGCGTCGGCGGCGGCTGGCGTTCCACCGGCCAGCCCTGGAGCTACGACGCCGAGCGGTACAGCCGGATCGCGGAGGCCCGGGTGGACGAACAGGACTCCATGGTCATCTACCAGGACACCGCCGGCTGCCGGATGGAATACATCACCTCGGTCCTGGACGACGAGACCGCCCACTCCTGCGGCCGCTGCGACAACTGCGCCGGTCAGTGGTTCCCGGCAGACATTGCCGCGTCCGCCACGGAGGCGGCGGGCCAGACCCTGAGCCGCGCCGGGGTGCCGCTGGAGCCGAGGCTGCAGTGGCCCAGCGGCATGGACCGCCTCGGCGTGACGGTGAAGGGCAAGATCAAGCCGGACGAAAGCGTCGCCAACGGACGCGCGCTGGCGCGGCTCACGGACCTCGGCTGGGGCGGCGCGCTGCGCGAAACCTTCGCCTCCGGCGCCCCGGACCGGACCGTGGACGCCGGCATGCTGCAGGCCTGCGTCCAGGTGCTGCGGGAGTGGGGCACCGGAGACGCCCGGACACCGAAGGGTGGAGCGGCGCGGGCCGGCCGGCCGCGATCATCAGCTGTCCCGTCCCGCGGCAAACCGGCTACTGGTGGACTCGCTGGCGCGGGGCATCTCGGAGATCGGCCGTATCCCGTACCTCGGCCAGCTGCAGCTCGAACACGGCGGACCCACGGGCGGGCGCGGCGGCAACAGCGCCTACCGGCTCGCCGGGGTCTGGGACCGCCTCGTGGTGGGACCGGAGCTGGAAGCCGCCCTGGCCGGAATCCAGGGCCAGAGCGTGATGCTCATAGACGACCTCGTCGACAGCCGCTGGACGGTGACCGTCGCCGGCCGCGCCCTCAGGCTCGCGGGCGCCGGCGCGGTGCTGCCGCTGGTGCTTGGCCAGGCCGGCTGACCTCGGCGCCGGCGTGGCGGGGCAGCGTCAGGCTGTCCAGCGTGCTCAGGAGCATGATCGCCGCGATCGCCAGGAACGCTGCCCGGTACGGCGCCGCCGGATCCCCGCCGGCGCCGACAGCGGCGCCCAGCAGCGGGCCGCCGGCCTCGGAAACGCGGATCAGCAGGGCCCCGATCGCGATTCCGGCCGCCGCCGCGAGCTGCACCAGCGTCGCGGAAACCGCGTTGGCGGACGGCAGCTGGGCGGGACCGACGTCGGCGTATTGCACCGAGGCGTAGGCCGAGAACCCGATGGACCGGAAGGCTCCGCTGGCCACGAGCAGTGCGAAGATCAGCGGATCCGGCGTGCCGGCGTCGAGCAGGGCACACAGCGCAAAGGTTGCCGCCGACGCCAGGGACGCGAAGACCAGCACCGGTTTGAAGCCGAAGCGGCGGATGAGCGGGGTGGTGGCCGGCTTGATCCCGATGTTGCCGACGAACACCGCCGCCACGAAGACTCCGGCGCGCAGCGGATCCCAGCCGAAGCCGTTCTGGAACATCAGGGGCAGCAGGAACGGCACGGCGCTGATGGTCAGGCGGTAGATGAAGCCGCCGGTCGCCGTGGCGCGGAACGTCCGGGTGGAAAAGACGGCCAGATCGAACAAGGGGGAGCGCGTCCGCCGCAGCCACCAGACTGCCGCGCCGAGGAACAGCAGCCCCGCTGTGATGCTGAGGGCCGCCGGGGCGCCGGAGTCGTGGCCGCCGGCCAGCTCCAGGCCCACCACGAGGCACCCTACGCCCAGGGTGGTGAGGGACAGCCCCAGCCAGTCCAGGCGCCGCGTGCGGTCGCCCGGGGCGGTGGGGACCAGCCGCAGGGCCGCGAGGAACGCCGCGAGGCCCAGCGGGAGATTGATCAGGAAGATCCAGTGCCAGGACAGGAAAGTCGTGAGCGCGCCTCCCACCAGCGGGGCGAGCACCGGGGCCAGCAGCCCGGGCCACACCAGATAGGCCGTGGCGCGGAGCAGGTCCTCGTTTGGCTGTTCCGCGGAGCACCACCAGGGTGCCCACGGGGACCATCATGGCCCCGCCTGCGCCCTGCAGCACCCGGCTCAGGGTCAGCATGGTCAGGTCCTGGCTCAGCGCGCACAGCAGTGAAGCCACCGTGAACGTCGCGATGGCCAGGCAGAACACCCGCCGCGCCCCGAAGCGCTCGGCCAGCCAGCTGCTGAGCGGGATCCCCATCGCCACCGTCATGAGGTAGGCGGTCATGGTGATGTTGACGTCCGCTGACGGGACCGAGAAGTCCGCCGCGATGCTGGGGATCGCGGTGGTCAGGACGGTGCCGTCCAGGAACTCCATAAAAAACGTCGCCGCGACCAGCAGGGCCAGGCCTGGGCTCCACTTGTCCGCGGGACTGCCCGCGGGACCCGGCGCGGCGGCCGGAAGGCGGCGAGGGCTCACTCATGCAGGACCCGTGCGGCGCCAGGCTCGGCGCTAGGAGACACGGCCGGAATCCAATGCGCCGGACTCGGCCGGCCCGGACTCCAGCACGGCCATGGCCGCGTTGTGCCCGCCGATGGCGCTGACGGCACCGCCGCGCCGGGCGCCGGAGCCGCAGAGCAGGATCTGCGGGTCATCCGTCGCGACGCCCCAGCGCTGCGCCGGGGTGTCCAGGGGTGCGCCGTCGTCGACGAACGGCCAGTCGAGGCCGCCGTGGAAGATGTTGCCCCGCGGCATGCCGACGGCGCGTTCGATGTCCAGGGTCGTTTTGGTTTCGATGCAGGGCTGCCCGTCCGGGCCCGTCAGGAGCAGTTCCTCGATGGGCTCGGCCAGGACTGAGTTCAGCGATTTCAGGACGGCGGCCTGCAGTTCTGCGCGCCGGGCCTCGTTGTTCTCCGCGGTGATCAGCCGGTCCGGGACGTGCAGGCCGAACACGGTGAGGGTCTGCGCGCCGGCGGCCTGCAGCTCCGGGGACAGGATGCTGGGGTCCGTGAGGGAATGGCAGTAGATCTCGCAGGGCAGCGGGTCGGGGATGGTTCCGGCCGCGGCGGCGAGGTAGGCGGCGTCGAGCTGGGACCACGTCTCGTTGATGTGGAACGTCCCGCCGAAGGCCGCTTCCGGGCTGACGCCGAGGTCCAGCAGCCGGGGCAGCCGCTTGAGCAGCAGGTTGACCTTGACCTGGGCGCCCTCGCGGAGGTGGTTCGGGTTCGCGGTGGCGCGGCGACTCCGGCGGCAGCGTCGCCGCGAGCTGCCGGCTGCCAGCCGGTCCAGCACCACCGGGGCCACGTTGGCGAGGACCCATTGGGCCGTGGCGGTGTGCTCGGCGCCGTCGTGGCGGTAGCTGACCACACCGTCCGGGCGGACCGCGGTGACCTCGGCGGCGGTCGAGGATCGTCGCGCCGGCGTCGCGGGCGGCGCGTTCCAGTTCGCCGGAGACGGCGCCCATCCCGCCGACGGGCACGTCCCAGTCGCCCGTCCCGCCGCCGATCAGGTGGTAGAGGAAGCAGATGTTCTGCTGCAGATCCTCGTCGTCGGCCCGGGCGAAGGTGCCGATCAGGGCGTCGGTCAGCACCACGCCGCGGACCAGGTCGTGCTGGAGTTCCTTGGCGATCACGGTCCCGATCGGCCGCTCGATCATGGCCTCCCAGGCGTCCTCGGCCCCGGCCCGGACTGCCAGGGCGCGGGCCTCGGACCTGGTCCGCAACGGCGACGTCATGGTCGGCCAGAGGGCCTCGGTGAGTTTGCGGCAGCGCGGCGTAGAAGTCGGTCGAAGGCGGCGAACTCCTCGACGGAAGCGCCGACTGCGGCGAAGGACGCCTCGGTGGAGCCGGCATCGCCGTTGTCGATCAGCAGGGCGCGGCCGGGGTTGCGCGGGTCCGGGGTGTAGGAGGAATACCGCCGCCGGGCCAGCGTCGATGCGCAGGCCCAGATCCTCGATGACCTGCCGCGGCAGGAGGCTGACCAGGTAGGAGTAGCGCGAGAGCCGGGCGTCGACGCCGTCGAACGCCTGGGCGGACACCGCGGCGCCGCCGGGATGTTCAAGCTTCTCCAGCAGCAGGACCTTCCGGCCGGCCTTGGCCAGGTACGCTGCCGCGGCCAGGCCATTGTGGCCGCCGCCTACGATGATCGCGTCAAACGCGTTGTTGCTCGACATGGGCCTATCCTGCCATCCGTGCCGCGGGTTGGCCTCAGGTGTCCGGCACCCGGACGCGCCGGCTGGCCAGGCCCGGGTGGCGGGGCCGTCGGGCAGATCAGGGCGGATGTGCGGCGCCGATCCGCCCTGATCTGCCCGCGAGTCCGGAGCGCGCCTGCCCGCGAGTCTGCCCGCGAGTCCGGCCGCGGGTCCGCATACGGAAGGCCCGGGTACGCAAAAGGCCCCGGTCCAGGGACCGGGGCCAAACGCGGAGACGGGGGGATTTGAACCCCCGGTGGAGTTGTGCCCCACACTTCATTAGCAGTGAAGCCCATTCGGCCGCTCTGGCACGTCTCCAATTGCTATGAACTAGCCAACCAAGAATACGCAGAAGGTGCCATGCAGTGCAAAACGGCGCGGGCCCGGTCGTTTCCCCGGGCTCTCAGTCGGACCGGCCGGCCAGTGCCCGCCACAGGAAATGCTGGCTGCGGCTCTGCAAGGCCGCCGCCTGGCGGTTGTCCGAGGCGCCGGCATGGCCGCCTTCGAGGGCTTCGTGGAACCAGACGTTGGGGATCCCCATCGCCTGCATCCGGGCCGCCATTTTCCGGGCCTGCACCGGGCCGACGCGGTCATCCGAGGTGGCGGTCCAGATGAACGTCTCCGGGTATTCCACGCCGTCCCGGAGCAGGTGGTACGGGGAGAACGTCTTGATGAACTCCCACTGTTCGGGCACATCCGGGTCGCCGTATTCGGCAATCCAGGAGTAGCCGGCGGACAGCTTGGTGTAGCGGCGCATGTCCAGGAGCGGGACGCCGCAGGACACGGCGCCGAACAGTTCCGGGTAGTGCGTGAGCATATTGCCGACCAGCAGGCCGCCGTTGGAGCCGCCCACGCAGCCCAGCCGCTGGCGCGACGTGACGCCGCGGGAGATCAGGTCCTGCGCCACGGCCGCGAAGTCCTCGTACGGCCCGGTGCCGGTTCTCCTGCAGTGCGGCGCGGTGCCAGGACGGCCCGTATTCGCCGCCGCCGCGGATGTTCGCCACAACGTAGACGCCGCCGCGCGTGTGCGGGCCCTCCCCGTCGTGGCCGGCGGATTCCCCGGTGCGCCGCTCCAGCCAGGCCCGGCCGACCGCGCCGCTGTAGGCCGGGGTCCGGGAGATCTCGAACCCGCCGTAGCCGGAGAGCTGGGTGGGGTTCTGCCCGTCCAGCACCAGGTCCTTGGCCGCCACCTGGAAGTACGGCACCCGTGTGCCGTCCGTGGATACGGCGAAGTGCTGCTGGACCTCGTAGGCTCCCTCGTTGAAGAACGACGGCGAGGACCGGATCACCTCATGCGTGCTGGACACACCGGCGTCTGCCCCGGAGCTTTCGCGTTTGAGCGTCCCGCGCGTGAGCGTGCTCGGGGTCGTGAAGCCGGTGGCCACGAGCCAGAAGTCGTTCCCTGCGCCGGGGGCTTCGGCCTCTGACACCGCTGCGTCACCGCCGGTGCCGTCGTCGTCGGTGCCGGCGGCGTCGTCCTCGTCGTCAACGGCATAGGCATTGACGTCATGCAGCGGCGGGCAGGCGTCCAGTACGGTGGCCGCCCAGGCGGAGTCGGTGCCGGGGCGCTGCGGATCCAGGACCCGGATTTCGGAGGAGACGTCGCGGAGCAGGTTCAGCAGGAGGAAGTCCCTGCGTCCAGCTCCAGGACTGGAGCGAGGTGTGCGCGTCGGGTGTGAAAAGTACGGACAGCTCCCGGCTGCCGGCCAGGAAGTCCTCGAACCCGGCCGTGAGCAGGGACCCCGCCGGGTACACCGTGCCGTTGACGGTCCAGTCTTTCTGCGGCCGGAACAGGAGCCATTCGCGGTGCGAGCTCAGGTTCACGTCCGCCGGGACATCGAACTGCACCCACTGGCCGTCGCGCAGCACGGAGGTGTTCTGCTCGAAGAAGCTGATCCAGTCCACGGCAAAGGTCCGCTCGAAGCCCGGTGTCGAGTCGTGGGCCACGAGGGCCATCATGTGGTCCTCGGGGATCTCGAACAGCCGCTCCGCCGCGGCCAGCGAACCGCCGCGCGCGCAGCTTCACGCCGGTCCGGGCGTAGGAGGAGGTGGTGCTGGGCAGGCCTTCGGCGGTGGTGGCGACCAGCAGGGTGTCCGCATCGAGCCAGGACGCGTGTCCCTTCGCCGTGGGCAGGTCGAAGCCCCCGGCGGCGGGGTCCACGAAGCTGCGGCTCTCGACGTCGAACTCGCGGTAGCGGTTGGCGTCACCGCCGTCGGGGGAGAGGGCCAGCAGGGCCCGCCGGTGCGGTTCGCCGACGGCCGGGCGGAGGAAGTTGGCGCCGTGGAAGACCCATTCCTCGCCCTCGGCGGCGGCCAGGGCATCGACGTCCAGCAGGATGTCCCATTCCGGCGACCCGCCGCGGTAACTGTCCCAGCCGGTGCGCCGCCACAGCCCCTTGGGGTTGTCCCGGTCCTTCCAGAAGTTGTAGTACCACTCGCCGTGTTTGCCCACCATGGCAATCCGGTCGGTGGAGTCCAGCACCTCCAGGATGCTGCCTTCGAGGCCGGCGTACTCGGCGTCCTCCAGCAGGTCCTCGGTGCGGGCGTTCTGTTCGCGGACCCAGGCCAGTTGCTCTTCGCCGTAGATCTCCTCCAGCCAGATGTTCTCATCGACTGGTTCGGCGGCAGTTCCTGCGCCGGTGGTCGTTCCGGAGGGGTCGCCGGGCACGGGCGGGTGAGCAGCTTCGGTGGTGGTCATTTTTCCATCCAAGCAACATCTGCGCGCCGGTAGCAAGTCACACGGGGTTCAGCCGCCGGTCGGGCGCGCTGCTGGTTGCCGATACGCTGGATCCTGTGGGCATATCGCAAAGCATCCGGACGGCACTGATAGGCGCCGGTCCCCGGGGCACAAGCGTACTGGAGCGGCTGCTCGCCAACTGGGCCCCCGGCGGCCCGGACGCCACGCTCCACATCGACGTTGTCGATCCCTACCCCGCCGGCCCGGGCCATGTATGGCAGCCGGGCCAGTCGCGGCTGTACCTGATGAACACCCAGTCGTTCTACCCCACGATTGTTCCCGAGAACCCTGAGCTGGCGCCCCCGCTGGCCGGGGACACGTTTGACCGCTGGCGTGAACAGCAGCAGCTCCAGCCCCACGCCTCCCTGACCGCCGAGGAACGGGCCGAACTCGCCGGACTGGGCTCCGCGGACTTCCCCAGCCGTGCCCTGTACGGCCGCTACCTGCGGTGGACGGTGGACCAGCTGCTCTCCCGGCTGCCCGCCGGCGTCTCGGTCGAATTCCACGAAACGACGGCACTGTCCGTCCGGCACCCCGCCGCCGCAGGGGCCGGGTGCGGATCGGCACCCGCCGCCGGGTCGGGGCGCAGGACGTTCGACGTCGGGCTCGAGGGCGGCACCGTGCTCACTGTCGACTCCGTGGTCCTCGCCCTGGGCCACCTCGAATCGCGGCTGAACCCGGAACAGCGGGAGCTGAAGGCCGCCGCTGAAGAACTCGGGCTGCTGTACCTGCCGCCGGCCGCGCCGGCCGACGTCGACTGGTCCAGGGTTCCGGCGGCCCAGCCCGTGCTGGTGCGCGGGATGGGCCTGAACTTTTTTGACGTCATGGGGCAGCTGACCGAGGGCCGTGGCGGTACTTTCCAGGCCGGGGACGACGGCGGGCTGAGCTACCGGCCCTCCGGCCGGGAGCCGCTCATTATCGCCGCCTCACGCCGCGGCACGCCGTACCGGGCCAAGGCCGCGCTCGCCGGGTACTACCCCTCGGCCGTGACGTTACGGTACTGCACCGAGAGCGCGCTGGCGCGGTTTGCCGAGGCGGGAATCCAGCCGGCCTTCGACCACGACGTCTGGCCGCTCCTGCACCGCGACGCCATCTGGGCGTATTACTCGACCCTCACGCGCTCGCAGCCCGGCGCCCTCCTCACGGATCCGGCCGGGTTCCTGGGCGAGCTGGAGGACTCACTCCGGCCGCACGCGCACAGCGCGGCCAAATGGGATGACGCGGTGGATGCGGTGATCTCTGCGCATGTCCCTCCGGCGCACCGGCTGGATCTGCTGGGGCTGGCGGCGCCGCTGGCCGGGCGGTCGTTCGGGTCCCGGGACGAGCTGGACGCCGCCGTCGTCGAATATCTCCTCGACGATGCCCGTCGCTCCGCACTGGGGGAGGACGATCCCGTGAAGATGACCATCGGAGCCCTGCACCACGGGCGGGCGGTGCTCAAGACGGCGGTGGCCGACGGCGGCATCACCGACGAGTCATGGGTGGCCGGCCTGCGCGGCTGGTTCGAATCGTTCGTCGAGGGTCTGGCCAGCGGCCCGCCCGCTCTGCGTGCCGCGCAACTGGCGGCGCTGGCACGGGCCGGCGTCGTCCGCTTTGTCGGCCCGGATCCGAAATTCGGGGTGGACCGCGCCGCCCGATCCTTCACCGTCGCGTCACCGTGGGTGGGCAGCCGGGCTGGCAGCTCCGGCGGGTCGGGTGCCGGCGGTGCGCAGGGCGACGTCGTGTCGGCCGGTGTGCTGATCGAAGCGCTCGCCCCGGCGAACCGGGTGGCCGTCAACGAGTCGCCCCTGCTCGAACAGCTGCTCGGCGAGGGGCTGGTGCGCCCGCGCCTCATGATGACGGTGGAGGGCGTTCCGGTGCAGACCTCGGGCCTGGACGTGGCTCCGCACCCCTACCGGCCGCTGGGCTCCAACGGTTCCGTGACGGACGGGCTGTACGTCCTGGGGCTGCAGCTGTCCGCCGCGCAGTGGGGGACAGCCATCGCCGCCGAGGCCAAGCCGAAGACCGGCCCGGCATACAGCAGTGGCCAGCGCACCCTGCACGACGCCGACGAGATAGCCCGCGACATCCTGGGTTTCTGACGCGCCCACAAAAAATGAGCATGCCCCGCCCCCGGGCTGAGCACTGGACATAGTGGCAATATGTCCGGTGCTGCAGCCCGGGGAGGGCATGCTCAGTGGTGGAAGGCTACGGAACTAGCCCTTCAGGCACTTCTGGTACTGGAGCCAGGCAATCGAGTACTTGATCCAGCCGAATACGTCGTACCACTTCTTCGGCGGCACCGGCGCCTTGCACGTCGGCGGGACAGGTGTGCTGGCCGCGACCTGCACCCCCGCTTTCACCAGGGTTCCGGATTCGACGGCGGTAAGCACCAGGGTGCCAGTGCCGGCGGCCGCACCGGCGGGAACCGTCACATTCACCGTGGCGGCGCCGGCGGAGACCGGTACCGTGCCGAGTGCGGTTACGGTGCCCGCGGCGTCGGTGAACTCGGCCCGCAGCGAGGTGTTGGCCGGGCTGCCCAGCGAAGTGAGGTCCAGCTTGGAAACCGCCAGGGTAATGGCGCCACCGCCCTTGACCTCGGCAGCGGTGGTGTTCACCACGGCCACGGAACGCCGTGCGAAGTCCGGCGAGACCGGGTTGTGGCCCTGCAGGTACTTGATCCACGCGTCCCGGTCCACCAGCCCGGAGTCCTTGGTGTTGCTGCCGGACTTGAAGATGCGGAAGTTGTCGCCGCCCGTTGCCAGGAAGCTGAAGGTACCGATCCGGTAGGACGCCGCCGGGTCAATCAGTGCACCGTTGACCCGGACGGAGGTGATGCGGTCACCCGCGGCACGGGCCGCATCGTAGGTGTAGTTGACGTTCTTGGACAGCCCCAGCTGCTGGTACGCGCGGCTGGGGACCGTGCCATCCGGGTTGGTCTGCCACTGCTGTTCCAGGAGCGTCTTGAACTGGGCGCCCGTCAGCGACGTGGTCCACAGATTGTTCACGAACGGCAGCACCGCGTTGGCCTCGGCGTAGGTGATGGTGCCGTCCGGCGCGTAGTACAGCTCGTTGCGCAGCCCGCCGGGATTCACGACGCCGATTTCGGCGGCGCCGAGTTCCGGTGCCTTGAGCGAGTCCACGAGGGAGTCCGCGACCAGGTTGCCGAGGGTGGATTCGCTCGCCGCGGTCGTCCCGCACCGCGGGGGAGCCGCCGAACGCGGTCGTGATATCCGCGGTCACCTTCCCGACCGGCTGGTTGCCGACCACGGCGGCGTCGGCGATGGCCTTGTCGACGATGGTCTTGACGGCCGCGACCCGCGGGTACTTCGCCACGAGATCCGCTGCCGGCTGATCCGCGGTGGTGGTGCGCTGGACGTTGCCGGCCTTGTAGCCGGTGACGGACATCGTCTTGGTGTCGATGGTCAGCTGGATCTGGCCGACGTACTCGCCGTAGTTTCCGGTCTGGACGATCGGGCGGGTCTTGCCCGCCACGCCGGGCACCGGGGCGTCCCAGGAGTACTGCTTGTGGGTGTGGCCGTTGAAGATCGCGGCAACATCCGGCGGTGACCTCGGTGACCATCTTGGCGAAGGGGCCGCCGGCGGCGATTTCCTGCTCCAGCTGGACGCCGTCGGGCGCGCCGGACCCGGCGCCGTCGTGGTTCTCCACGATGATCACGTCGGCGAGCTTCTCCGCCTTGATCTTCGCCGCGACCCGGTTGATGGCCTCGACGGGGTCGCCGAACTCAAGGTCGGCGATCCCGGCGGGGGTGACCAGGGAGGGGACCTCCTGCGTGACGGTGCCGATCACGGCGACCTTGACGCCGTTCATGTCGAGGACCGTGTACTCCGGCAGGACCGGCTGCGGTGGTGCCCTTCTTGTAGACGTTGGCGCCCAGGTAGGGGAACTTGGCGTTGGTGCCGCCGGCGATGACGCGGTCGCGCAGATCGGCCCAGCCGCCGTCGAACTCGTGGTTGCCCACGGCGGAGGTCCGCAGCTCCAGGGCGTTCAGCACGTCGATGGTCGGCTGGTCCTTGGCGACGGCGGAGGCGAACAGCGAGGCGCCGATGTTGTCGCCGGCGGAGATGAACGCCGTGGCGCCCGGGGCAGCCGCGGCCCGCAGCTTCTCGATGGTTCCGGCGAAGAACACGGTGTTGGAGTCGATGCGGCCGTGGAAATCGTTGATGCCGAGGAAGTTCAGCTCCACGCTGGCCGGGGTCGCGGGCAGGTCCAGGCCCACCACCACGGGGTCGTGGTCGCTGGCCCGGAACTGGTCCGCGGCGTAGTAGTCGGTCACGTTGTTGTTGTAGCGGCTGTACTCCAGCGCGACGGACTCCACCGAGTTGATGTTCCAGATGTCCGCGCCGGTGACGACGGCGTTGGCCGCCGGCGAGGCGAGGATGTGGTCCAGCGAGCCCACCAGGCCGCCGAAGAGGTAGGAGTGCTTGGCGGATCCGTCGGCGTTCTTCGCCTTCTCGTCCTGGTTGACGTACCCGGCGCCCGTGAGGACGTTGATCGGGTCCTCCTTGGCGTAGGAGTTGAAGTCGCCGATCAGGAAGACCTTGTCGGTGCCCTTGGACTTCTGCAGTTCGTCCGAGAACGCCAGCAGGGACTTGGCCTGGGCGGTGCGGGCGAGGTTGGAGGCGCCCTGGCCCTTGTCGGTGTCCTCCGGGGTGGCGGCCGAGCCCTTGGACTTGAAGTGGTTGGCGATCGCGATGAACTTCTTGTCATCGGCGGCGCCCACGGGCTTGAAGACCTGGGCCAGCGGCTTGCGGGCGCTGGCGAAAGCGACGGTGTCGTTGTGGATGATGGACTCGCCGACCGGCTCGGCGGCGGCCTTCTTGTAGATGAACGCGGTGCGGATCATGTCCTCGTCGGCCAGCGGGGGTGCGTTGGCGGGCGTGCGGACGTAGTCCCAGATGCCGGGGGTGGCGATGTTCAGCGCATCGACCAGCTTGGCGAGGGCGTCGTCCCGGTTCTTGCCGAACTGGGCGGAGTTCTCGACCTCCATCAGGGAGACGACGTCGGCGCCGGACTTGGTGATGGCGGCGACGATCTTGTCCTGCTGGCGTTTGAGGTTCTCCGCGTTCGGCGGCGCCGCGGACGTCGCAGCCGCCCTTGACGGTGATCGGGTTGCCGGCGCGGTCCGTGTAGAACGTGCAGCCCGGCGATCTGGTCGCCGGTGGTGGGGAAGTAGTTCAGCACGTTGAAGGAGGCGAGTTTGAGGTTGCCGCCCACGGCCGCCGGGGCCGTCGGCGCGGGTGGCGCCGAAGGTTGCCGGCTGGACGGTGTCCGGCGTTGGCGGGGGTCAGATGGGTCAGCGGCTGGAACTTCCAGGCGCTGTTGGCGTAGCTGAGCACCACGTTGGTCTTGAACGTCACCGGGGAGCCGACCCGGACGGGATCCGCCGGCGTCAGGTACGGGAGCGGCCTGGGCCTTGGTGGCGGCGTCCTTGAGGAAGTTGGTGGTGGCGCCGTCGTCGAGCTTGATGCCGCGGGCGGCATTCGCGGCGACGGTGGCGGTGTAGTCCGGCGGAGCCGTAGGGCGCGACGGCGGTGGGCTGCGCCAGCGGGGTGCGTCCCGCCGGCCAGGCCGATCTCGCCGTACTGGTTCAGCGAGAAGTTGTCCGTCGACGGTGACCGGACCCTGCGGGGTCAGCAGCATGCCTTCGAGGGATTCACGGAAGGCCTCGTCGGCGGGGAGGCGCGAAGCCGGTGGCCTTGACCTCGGGCGCGGCCTCGGTGAGCTTCTTCAGGTCCGCCGCCGGCGGCAACGGTCAGCTGGGTCATGCCGAAGAATTCGCTGACAGCGCCGGTGACTTCGACGTAGTCGCCGATCCTGATCGAGTCCACCGTCGACGGCGAGTAGACGAAGACGGCGTCCGACGCCGCGTGGTTGGCCGGCGTCAGATCGCCGCCGGTGCCGGGGGTCTGGATGTAGTAGCCGGCAAAACCGCCGGTGGGGAACGCCGCCGTGACCTTGCCGCGGGTGGTGACCGAGGATCCGGCCAGCGGGCTCGCCGCGCCGTCGCCCTGGATTTCGGCGATGGTCTTGACTGGCCGGCGGAGTGCCGGGGCCCGGGTCCACGGGTCACGCGGATCGACCGGGCCGGGGTCGACGGCGCCGTTGGCGGCCTTCGGCGTGATGGCCGGCGTTGAGGGTGAAGTCGGCGGAATTGTTGTTGCTGTCCGCGCCGTTGCTGCGGTTCAGGCTCTTGACGTCCGTGTTGCCCGACGGCGCAGCTTTGCCGCCTGCGGTTTCAAAGGTGTTGGAGGTGCCGTAGCCGAGCAGGTCGGCCACGTTCGCCGGTTCAATGACGGAGCCGGTGGCGAGCGGGTTGACGGCCGTGGCCTGTCTGGCCAGCACGATTGTGCCGCCGGCGCCGGCCGGGTTGAAACCGGTGGCCGTGGCGTCGGCTGCGGGCAGGTCCGGGCCGGCTGTACCGTTGCTGCCGCCCTTGAGCAGGTAGTAGCCCTTGGCGGGAATGGTGCCGGTCAGGGCCGCGACGTGCTGGGCGCCCCCGAACGCCGGGCCGAGCGGTACTGGAGGGACCAGCCGTCCAGCGAGACCGGGGCATCGGAGGCGTTGTAGAGCTCGACGAACTTGTTCTTGAAGGCCGCGCCGGCGCTGCCGCCGCTGAGGTAGGCCTCGTTGATGACGACCGGCGAGGTTCCGGTTGCTGCCGGCGAGGCCTCCACGGCAAAGGCCGGCACGGCCGCCAGCGGAGCTGCTATGAGCGCCGCCGATGAGTGCCGTGCCCAACGCTGTTTTCCAGGGTGTTGGTTTCATCCGCTCTAACTCTCATTAGGGTGCCCCGGGTAAAGGGAGTGCAGGAAGTCAAGGTGCAGTGCGTCCGCAGGGTGCAGCGGACAGTGGCCGGCCTGAACTCCTGGTCAAGTCGTGCCGGGCCCATCCAAACAGGGGTGAATGAACAACGTGTGGATTAAACGTGCATTCGGCGGGACGTCCCCCAGCGAGACGAGCCGCAGCCTTCCCGGAGCGGCTCGAGAGCCCCGGGCAATGGTGACGGGTGTTGCGGGTGAGCGGTGTCCGGGTGCCTCCACCGGACGCCCCACAGCAGAATACCGGCCAGTAGCCCTTGGGGAAGGGACTGGCCGGTATTTCTTACAACAATTTTTGTAATTAGCTGGGCAGGGCTTGGAGGCCCGGGCGGTTAAGCGTCGGTGGCGGGCTGTGCTCCCTGTCCGGTGTCAGCGACGATCTTGAACATGGCGCCGGTGGGGTCGGCCAGCGTGGCGAGCCTCCGAAGGGGGTGTCGTCGGGGCCGTCGATCACCTTGGCGCCCATGGACACGGCCTTCTCGATTGAGGCTTCGGCGTCCTCGACGGCGAAGTAGACCTGCCAGTTGGACGGGACCTCGGCCGGGAGGTAGGCCGAAGCGTCCATGATCCCGGCCTTGGCGGCGTCTCCGGCGCCCAGCGTGGTGTAGCGGAATTCCGGGGTGTCGCTCATGACATCGGTGTCCCAGCCGAAGACGTCCTGGTAGAACTTGACGGCGGTGGCGTAGTCCTTGGTGTGGAGCTCGTGCCAGGCCGGGGCTCCGGGCTCGGCCGCGAGCTCATAGCCCTTCATTTCCGCCGGCTGCCACACGCCGATCGATCGCCCCGGTGGCATCGGCGATCATGGCCATGCGGCCCTGCTCGGGCACGTCCATGGGCTGCAGGTAGACCTGGCCGCCGTGCTCGGTCGCGGCCTGACGGTGGCCGCGGCATCCTCTGAGCGCAGGTATGTGGACCACATGTCCGGCATGCCCGCCATGGAATCGTCCTGCTTCTGCATCAGGCCGGCAACGGACTTGCCGTCCTTCGCCGGCCGTGATGTAGCCGCCGTATTTTTCTTCGTCGCCGGTCTGGTACGTCCAGCCAAACAGTGCACCGTAGAACGACTTGGCCTTTCGGCGTCCGACGTCATGAGGTCGATCCAGCACGGTGCGCCGTTTGTGTGGTCGGGTGTTGGCATGGCAGCTCCTGCTCTGTGTGGCGGCATACGCGCACTGCGGCGGCCGCCGGATTCGAATGGGTGGTGGAGACATCAGAGAGACTATGCCGGGGGACCGACGGTTTCAATGGGCCGCAGGTCCCGGGCCGTGCTGCCCGTCCGGAGGCAGATCAGGGCGGATGTCCGCCCCGCATTCGCCCTGAACTGCCCGCGCGCCGCTGCCTGTGCATAACCCGGGCCGGTCGGGCCCGCCCTGTGGCCTAATGGGCGGATGGCGACAGCGAAACCCCTGCCGGCGCAATTGGCGGCCCGTTCCTTCACCATCGGCGAAGCGCGGAATCACGGGCTCTCCCCGGGCCGGGCCAAAGCCAAGGACCTGCACGTCCCCAGCCGCGGCATCCGGGTACCGAACGCACGCGAGCAGTCCCTCCTGGCGCGGGCGCGTCCGTACACCCAGCTGGGTCCGCCGGACAGCGTCAGCTTCTTCTCGGCGGCGGCCATTCATGGTTTCAAGCTCCCCGGCGGCCTTTTGGAACCGTCCGGGCGGGCTTCCGGACAGCTGCTGCACCTGACCAGGTGCGGGTCTGCGGCGCCCCGCCGGAAGGGAGTTGCCGGGCACCGTTCGCGGCTGGCCCCGGCCGACGTCGTGGTCCTCGAGGGGGTCCCCGTGACGTCGGTGCCCCGTACGCTGTTGGATCTCGCGGGGACAGGATCCTTGAGCTGTGATGACCTGGTGGCCATCGTGGACGACCTCATCTGCGAACATCGGCGGTCCGGGCACCCCAGGGTGGCGCGCATCCGGCTGGACGAGCTTCTGCTGTTCGCCGGGCGGCAGCGTCCGGCATCGGGACTTCCGCTGCTCCGCACGGCGCTCGGCCTGGCCCGCGTCGGCGTCGACTCTCCGCCGGAAACCCGGCTGCGGCTGCTGTTCGGCCGCGCCGCCCTGCCGGTCTTCGAGCCCAACTTCGTGTTGCTGGACTCGGTAGGCACTCCGGTGTGGATCGATCTTGCCTGCCCGGAATACCGGCTCGCGGTGGAGTACGACGGCGGCCATCACCTGACGCCGGCCCAGCAGCATTCCGACGGGCTGCGGAATGAACGCACGGCCAGCGCCGGCTGGCGGCAGCTCGTCATCAACAAACTCGATGTCAGAAACGGGGAAGGCTGGGTGCTGATGCGTGTCCGGCAGGCGTTGCGGGAACAGGGCTGGCCGGGATGAGCCCGGCGATCAGGCGGAGCCGCACACGCCGCGGCAGCCCGGGCCGTCGCGGGGCGCAAAAATGCCCCCGGCGCTGCGGCAATCGCAAGAGCCAGGGGCATTATTCGCGGAAGGTAAGAGATTCGAACTCTTGGTACGGGGTCACCGCACACTGGTTTTCAAGACCAGCTCCATCGGCCGCTCGGACAACCTTCCCTAACGAGTAGTGTTCCATAGGCAGTCGGCTGCCACAAAAAATCGTGCGCGCGCTCGCGGACAGGGACGCTTCCCCCACATACTCTGGAGGAAGTGCCGCCGGACGCGGCCTGCCGCAGGCGCATCCTGCACGAAGTAAGCAAGGAATCGGGAGTTCTCCATGAAGGCTGTCTATATCTCCGAGCCCGGTGGACCCGAGGCCCTGGAAGTCCGCGAAGTCCCGGCCCCGCGCCCCGGCACCGGCGAGGTGCTGATCGACGTCGTCGCCGCAGGACTCAACCGGGCCGATGTCCAGCAGCGCAAGGGCCACTACCCGCCGCCGCCCGGCGCCTCGGAGATCCCCGGGCTGGAGGTGTCCGGCCGGATTGCCGGCTTCGGCCCCGGCGTCACGAAGCCCTTCTCCGTGGGGGACAAAGTGGTGGCGCTGCTGGCCGGCGGCGGCTACGCCGAGCAGGTCGCCGTGCCCGCGGGCCAGGTCCTGCGGATCCCCGACGGCGTGGACCTGGTCACCGCCGCTTCCCTGCCGGAGGTCGCGGCCACCGTCTACTCCAACCTCATCATGACCGCCCAGCTGCAGCCGGGCGAGACGGTACTTATCCACGGCGCCACCGGCGGCATCGGCACCATGGCCATCCAGCTTGCGAAGGCGCTGGGGGCAGTGGTGGCCACGACGGCCGGCACCGCAGAGAAGGTCGGCACCGCGAAGGCCTTCCTCGGCGCCGACATCGCGATCAACTACGCCGAGGAAGACTTCCCGGAGAGCCTGCGCGCCCAGAACGGCGGCAAGGGCGCAGACGTCATCCTCGACGTCGTCGGGGCCAAATACCTCGGCCAGAACATCGACGCCCTGGCCGACTACGGACGGCTCGTGGTGATCGGCCTGCAGGGCGGGGCCAAGGGCGAGCTGGACCTCGGCCAGCTCCTCAGGAAGCGCGCCGCCATCATCGCGACGGCGCTGCGTCCACGGCCTGTGGAGGAAAAGACCGTCATCATGAACGCCGTGCGCGACGCCGTCTGGCCGTTGCTGGCCGACGGCCGGATCCGGCCACTCGTCGCCAAGACGTTCCCGCTGGACCAGGTGCAGGCCGCACACCACTACTTCGACTCGGGCGACCACGTCGGCAAGATCCTCCTGGTGATGTAGCCGCGCCGCAATAGCGGCACCGGCCCGGGAGACTTATGCCGCGTCCGGCATACGCCTTTTGCTTCGGGACCCTAAAGGACTGTAGGGTGGTTCCATACGCGGTATACACGCGTCTTGGGGCGCGTGTATGCTGTCGTCCTCGCTACCTCCGGGAGCATCATGTCTATCCGCCACAGCCTCCTCGCCCTGCTGCAGGACCGCCCACGCTACGGATACCAGCTGCGGATCGAGTTCGAGGACCGGACCGGAGCCTCCTGGCCGCTCAATATCGGTCAGGTCTACACCACGCTGGACCGGCTGGAACGCGACGGGCTGGTCCGCAAAGAGGGCGCCGACGGCGAAGGCCACGTGGTCTACAGCATCACATCCGACGGGCTGGCCGAAGTCCGTAACTGGTTTGGCTCGCCCGTTCCCCGCGCCACTCCGCCCCGCAATGAGCTGGCCATCAAACTGGCACTCGGGCTGACCGTCCCCGGCGTGGATGTCGGGGCCATCATCCAGGCCCAGCGCGGCGTGTCGATCAGGGCGCTGCAGGACTACACCAAGTCCCGGCGGGAGACCGCTGCGCAGGGACGCCCGGCCGACACCGCACGGCTCCTGGTCCTGGATTCGCTCATCTTCCAGACCGAGGCCGAGGTCCGCTGGCTCGATCTCTGCGAGGCCCGGCTGATGCAGCTGGCCAACCCGCCGCGCTAGTTGTACTGCCCAGGGACGTTGGTTGGGTGAATGTGATGACTCGCTGGAGTCGTTGACTCTCATGGGTGAGGACCTCCGGTTGCACAGTGGAGTTGCTTAGACAACCGCTGAGGCGACCAGGAGGTCCTCAATGTCCCACGCTAATGCCGCTTTGACTCCACGCCAACGTTTACGCGTCGCGCGTCTGGTCATAGACCACGGCTGGCCGGTGTCCCGGGCCGCCGAGCAGTTCAATTGCTCCTGGCCCACGGCCAAGCGGTGGGCGACGCGCTACGCTGCGATGGGCGAGGCGGGCATGGCCGACAGGTCCTCGCGCCCGCACCGGGTGCCGAACAGGACGCCGCAGCAGCTTGTACGCAAGGTCGTGCATCTGCGCTGGAAGCAACGGCTGGGGCCGGTCGCGATCGGCGCGAAGCTGGCCATGCCGGCCTCGACCGTCCATGCGGTCCTGGTCCGGTGCCGGCTGAACCGGCTGCATCATGTGGACAAACGCACCGGGGAAGTCATCCGCCGCTACGAGCACGACATGCCCGGGGCGATGATCCACGTCGATGTGAAGAAGCTCGGCAATATCCCCGACGGCGGCGGCTGGCGCTACGTCGGGCGGCAGCAAGGCAAACACAACCGGGCCCGGACGCCGGACAAGGCACGCAACAGACACCGCGGCCCGCTGATCGGCACCGCCTATGTCCACACGGTCATCGACGACCACTCCCGGGTCGCCTACGCCGAAATCCACAGCGACGAAACAGCGGCCACCGCAGTTGGAGTGCTCAAGCGGGCAGTGTCCTGGTTTGCCGCCCGCGCCGTCACCGTCGAGCGGGTCCTCTCCGACAACGGATCGGCCTACAAATCCCACCTCTGGCGAGACACCTGCCGGGAACTGAACATCAAGGCAAAGAAGACCCGTCCGTACCGCCCGCAGACCAACGGAAAGATCGAACGCTTCCACCGCACCCTCGCCGACGAGTGGGCATTCAAGCGCTTCTACGCCACGGAATCAGCCCGCAGAAACGCGCTCCCGGCCTGGCTCCACCACTACAATCACCACAGGCCCCACACCGCAATCGGAGGCCACCCGCCCATCAGCCGCTTAACCAACCTCCCTGGGCAGTACATCTAGTCCATCCGCACGGTTCGGCGCCGTTCCGCCGATTTCCGCTACCGTTCATCGCCGCCGCCGGACCGTCCGGCGCACCACTACCGTGAAGCCATACCCATGGAGTTGCCGGATTGGTAGGGTGCCTTGGGACAGATTCGTACAGTGGATTTGTCCGGCTGGGGTTTCTCAAGGAGGAGACATGGGCACAATGCCAGATGGCACGCCAAAAAACGTACAGGTCGATGACGGCATTACGCCGGATCCGACGCTGCCGCCCACCGCGGTGGACGACTCCGTCCGCGAGGCCGAAGAGCGCAAATGGACGCCCGCCAAGATCGCGATCTGGGTGGCGATCTCCCTGCTGGGCGCCGTGGCCTGGTTCATGCTGGCGATTGTCCGCGGTGAAACCGTCAACGCGATCTGGTTCGTCTTCGCCGCGGTCTGCACCTACCTGATCGCCTACCGCTTCTACTCCAAGTTCATTGAGCGCTACCTGCTCAAGCCGAACGACCGCCGCGCCACCCCGGCCGAATACAAGGCCGACGGCAAGGACTACGTCCGCACGGACCGCAACGTCCTCTTCGGCCACCACTTCGCCGCCATCGCCGGCGCCGGCCCGCTGGTGGGCCCGATCATCGCCGCCCAGATGGGGTACCTCCCGGGGACCATCTGGATCATCATCGGCGTCGTTCTGGCCGGCGCGGTCCAGGACTACCTCGTCATGTTCTTCTCCATGCGCCGCGGCGGACGCTCGCTGGGTCAGATGGCCCGCGAGGAACTCGGCGTCGTCGGCGGGACCGCGGCCCTGATCGCCACGCTGCTCATCATGATCATCATCGTCGCCATCCTGGCCCTCGTCGTCGTGAACGCCCTGGCCGAGAGCCCCTGGGGTGTCTTCTCCGTCGGCATGACCATCCCGATCGCCCTCTTCATGGGCATCTACCTGCGCTTCATCCGGCCCGGGAAGATCATGGAAGTATCCCTGATCGGCTTCGTGCTGCTGATGGCCGCCATCATTGGCGGCGGCGCCGTCGCCAACACCGAGTGGGGTGCCGCGATCTTCACCCTGGACAAGGTCACCCTCGCGTGGGCCCTCATCGTCTACGGCTTCATCGCCGCGATCCTGCCGGTCTGGCTGCTGCTGGCCCCGCGTGACTACCTCTCCACCTTCATGAAAATCGGCGTCATTGTGATGCTGGCCCTGGCCGTCATCGTGGTCCGCCCCGAAATCACCGTCCCGGCCTTCAGCGAATTCGCCAGCCGGGACAACGGTCCGGTCTTCCCGGGTGCCCTGTTCCCGTTCCTGTTCGTCACCATTGCCTGCGGCGCCCTGTCCGGCTTCCACGCACTGATCGCCTCGGGCACGACGCCGAAGCTCATCGAGAAGGAACGCCAGAGCCGCTACATCGGTTACGGCGGCATGCTAATGGAGTCCTTCGTGGCCATCATGGCCCTCGTGGCCGCAATCTCGATCGACCGCGGACTGTACTTTGCCATGAACGCTCCGGCAGCCCTCACCGGCGGTACCGCGGAATCGGCTGCCGCGTGGGTCAACAGCCTCGGCCTGTCCGGCGTGAACATCAGCCCCAGCCTGCTCACCGAGACGGCTGCCAACGTCGGCGAGGAAAGCATCATCTCCCGTACCGGCGGCGCGCCCACCCTTGCCGTGGGCCTGGCCCACATCATGCAGCAGTTCATCGGCGGCACCGCCATGATGAGCTTCTGGTACCACTTCGCCATCATGTTCGAGGCGCTGTTCATCCTGACCGCTGTCGACGCCGGCACGCGCGTTGCCCGCTTCATGCTGCAGGACTCGATCGGCAACTTCATCCCGAAGTTCAAGGAGCACTCATGGCGTCCGGGCGCCTGGTTCGCCACCGCCGTCATGGTCGGCGCCTGGGGTGCCGTGCTGCTGATGGGCGTCACCGATCCGCTGGGCGGCATCAACACGCTGTTCCCGCTGTTCGGCATCGCCAACCAGCTGCTGGCCGCCATCGCCCTGTCCGTCTGCCTCGCCATCGCGGCGAAGCGCGGCTCCTATCAAGTACCTCTGGATCGTGGCGCTCCCGCTGGCGTTCGCCGCCGTCGTGACCATCACGGCCAGCTACCAGAAGATCTTCTCCTCCACCCCGGCTGTCGGCTACTTCGCCAACAACGCCGCGTTCTCCAAGGCCCTGGCGGAGGGCAAGACCTCCTTCGGTACAGCCAAGACGGTGCCCGCCATGGAGGCCGTGGTGCGCAACACCGCGATCCAGGGCTGGCTGTCGGTCATCTTCGTGGTGCTCAGCATCATCGTCATCGCGACGGCGATGCTGGCCACCTACAAGGCGTTCCGCAACGCCAGGGCCGGTGTGGCCAACCAGAACCATGAGGATCCCGTCCTGCCGTCCCGCGTTTTCGCTCCGGCGGGTCCGCTGCCCACGGCGGCCGAGCGTGAGCTCCTGGCCGAATGGAACAAGCTCCCGGCGGACAAACGGTTCGAAAAGGCCGCCCACCACTGATGCGGAGAATGCCATGAATGCGGTGCTTGCAGGATTCCGGGGATTCGCCCGGTATCTCGGCGGTGTCATGGGTGCGGACGCCTATACGAAGTATCTGGCGCACCACGCCGAAGCCGGCCACGATTCCCTGCCGATGACAGAGCGGGAGTTCTGGCGGGACCAGACGGACCGGCAGGACAGCAACCCACAGGGCAGGTGCTGCTGACCCGGGTTCGTTGATCCGGATTCGGCCAGCTGGCCGCCGCTTTTGGGAGGACGCCGTCGTGCACAACAGTGCCCGACGGCGTCCTCCGCCGTTGGTGCGGGCCCGCGGTTTCGCCGACGATGCGGCCGGCAGGTTTCGGGACCGGCGCGTGAGAGTATGAAGCCATGAGCGATCCGAACGCCACGCATCCTGCCGAAGACGTTCCCGTCGAAGGCACCACCCTGGACGAGGTAACGCCCCCGGCCGACCAGCAGCGGACGCCGCAGCCCGGGCCGGCCTCGTCCGAGCACCTGAGGGGCACCCAGCTGCAGGACCTGGTGGACCAGCCGGCGAAGGTCATGCGGATCGGCACCATGGTCAAGCAGCTGCTGGACGAAGTGAAGTCCGCGCCCCTGGATGACGCCGCCCGGATCCGGCTCGCCGCCATCCATGAACGCTCCATCAAGGAGCTCGAAGACGGCCTCGCCCCGGAGCTCGTTGCGGAGCTCGAGCGGATCAACCTGCCCTTCGTGGACAACGCCACTCCGTCGGACGCAGAGCTCCGGATTGCCCAGGCCCAGCTGGTCGGCTGGCTCGAAGGGCTCTTCCACGGGATCCAGACCGCCATCGCGGCGCAGCACGCCGCCCGGGAGCATGCCTTTGCGCAGATGCAGCTCCGCCAGTTGCCGCCGGGAACGGTCATCGCCCCCGGCGTCATCATCGGAGAGAACGGTGAACCGCAACGGGCCGCCGCGCCCAGGCCCGGTGCCGCCCCCGCACAGTCACCCGAGCCCGCCGAACCGGACCACGGTCCCGGCCAGTACCTCTAGGACACTCTTGGGCTTCTTCAGTACCGCCCGGCAGGGCAAGAAAGACGACGCCGAGCTCGGCAAGGGCCTCTGGCGGCGCGCCCACGACCGCTTCACCCGCGGGCTGGACCGGTATCACCAGGTCCTGGAAGGCGTGGAGGACGAAGCGCTCTATAACGAACTCGTGGACATCGCCAACGAACTGTCCGAACTCGCCGTCCGGGTCAGGCGGGTCTGCGTCGAGGCCCAGCGGCGCTCGCCCAGCGACGGCCTCGACATCCCCGGCGCCCTGGCCGGCGTCCACCGCTCGCTGTCCACCGCAGGAAACTCCCTCGCCACCACGGCCGAGGCGGCGGCGATGCTCCGGCTCGCCGTCGGGCCGGTCCCGGTCGGTGCGGTCTCGGTCAGGCGCCGGGCAGAATCCGTGCAGGAGCACGTCAGCGACGCCGAAAGGCGCCTTGCCGAAGCTTCCGCGGGGGACTGAACCCCGGCCGTCGAAACGTCGCCGGCAGGTATTCCCAGTTACGCGGCTAGCTTAGCTTCGCCCTCTGCACTGGCAGGACCGCGCGGAGGTTGGCAGGATGGGCGGATGACTTCTTCTCCGGAACTGACATTCAATGACGGCAACACCATCCCCCAGCTCGGCTACGGGGTGTGGCAGGTTGAAGACGATGTAGCCGAAAAGGTGGTTGTCCAGGCCTTCGAAGCCGGATTCCGCCACATCGACACCGCCAAGATCTACGGCAACGAAGCAGGAGTTGGCCGCGCCATCGAGCGCTCCGGCCTCACGCCCGGGGAAATCTTCATCACCACGAAGCTGTGGAATGCGGACCAGGGCTACGAGTCCACGCTGCAGGCATTCGAGGCATCCATGGAACGTCTCGGCCTCGAGACCCTGGACCTGTACCTGATCCACTGGCAGCAGCCGAAGCAGGACAAATACGTCGACACCTGGAAGGCGCTCATCGAGCTGCAGAAGCAGGGGCGCGTCAAGAGCATCGGCGTCTCCAACTTCACCAAGGAAGGGCTGCAGCGCCTGATCGACGAGACCGGCGTTGTGCCGGCCATCAACCAGGTCGAACTGCACCCGTTCTTCAACCAGGCGGACCTCCGCGAATTCAACGCCTCCAAGGGCATCCTCACCCAGGCGTGGTCGCCGCTGGGCCAGGGCGGCGAGCTGCTCGAGAGCTCCGTGATCGCCCAGATCGCGGCCAAGCACAACGCCACGCCGGCCCAGGTCGTCATCGCGTGGCACCTCGCCATCGGCAACGTGGTCATCCCGAAGTCCGTGACCGAGTCCCGGATCCGCGAGAACTTCGCGGCGCTGGACGTCACCCTGGACGAGACCGACGTGCAGGCCATCAACGGACTGGACAACTCGGCAGAGGGCGCCGGACGGATCGGCCCGGACCCGGCAGTCTCCGACTTTGCCTAGGCAATTCGCCTAGGCAAAGGGCCGGCCAGCAGCCGGGAGGAACCCGGCAACCGGCCATGGACCACAGCAGGGCCTTCACCCGTCACGGGTGGGGGCCCTTTCTGCCGGGCAAATTCTCCTTGTCCGTCCGGTTCGCCGTACGCCCGGTCCGGCCGCTCTTGGTCCGGCGGCTCAGGCGACTTTCAGGCGGCCTTCTTGTGCTGCTGAAGCGGCACGGCGTCGATGATGGCCCAGCCGTCCTCGTCCTGCAACCCGGCGGCTCGCGAAACGCTCGGCGTCCGCGGCGGCGTCGAAGGCCTCCGTGCGGATCCGGCCGCAGTCGGTGTCCAGATACGTCACTTCAAAGTACTGGTTCGTTTCCATGAATCAAGTGTGCAACCGGCCTACGACAGTATTCGTTCCCTAGCCCGGCGTGTTGCCAAGCCGCAGCACCCGCTCCCGGGCGAGGTCCTCCGTGCGCTGTGCCCTGTTCGCGGCACGGACCGCCTGCTGTGCCTGGGCGGCTGCCACCTCGTGCCGTTTGCGCGCTGCCTTCAGGTCCACCTCGGTCCGCTCCAACTGCTGCTTCAGGCTGCGGGCCGCATCGGCCAGCCCGGCCGCCAGCGACCGGGCCTCGTCCAGTTCGTGCTCGGACCGTCGAGCTTCCTCGGTAGCCTCGCGTGCGGCCTGTTCGGCCTCGGCGAACGCGGCCCGGGCGCGCTCCAGCGCCGACGGCGTGGCAGCCCGGGGCTCCGCCCTCACCGCCTGCAGCCGGGGCCGGGCCGCAGGCTGCGCTGTCAGGGACGCTCCGGAAGGGGGAGCGGTCCGGGAAGCGCCGGGCGGGACTTTCCCGGAAAACGGTGCCGAAGCGGGAACGGCAAAAGACGGGAGCGCCACGGCGCCGGCGAGGTCCACGACGTCGACGCCGTCGGCGGAGAGTGCCCGGAGCAGGCGTCCGCTCCGCGCCGCCGCCGCGGCGCCTTCATCCGCCGTCGCGGCGCGCAGTGTCTCTTCCACCTCCGCGGCGATCGCACCGCTGATTTTCCGGCCGTTATCGGCTGCCACCGCCTGGGCATCCCGGACGGCGGCGGCCAGGAGCTGCCGTCTCTGTTGGGCGAGCTGGCGGAGTTCCGCCGCGTCCAGGGCCGATTGCGCAGCGCGCATGGACTGTCCCAGCTCGGCGAGTTCACGGAGTGTTTCGGGCCGGTGCACCGCGAGCATGTTCACGGTCCACGCCGCCACGGACGGCTTGGGCAGCGACCGCACATCGGTGGCGAGGGACCGCTGTTGCTGCGCCGCCGGACCCTTCGCGGGCGCAGCGGCGGCGACGTCCTTCGCCGCGGCCGTTCGGGCGGCCACAAAGTCTTCGAACGGCAGGGCGTAGAGCCCCGCCGCAATACCCGCCAGCTCCTGCTCTCCCATGCATGAATCATAGAAGCCACGGCCCCGTCCTTGGCTACCGCGGCCTCAGGAGCGGCGCGGGGTCCGCAACGTCACCAGGAGGACCACCACGGCGGCCGCCTGCAGCGCGGCCACCGCCCCGATCAGCGGGGCAGGGTGTTGTAGAGCGCGCCGTACAGGGCCCCCCGGCCAGCAAGCCCGCCCCCTCGAACGCCGCGAAAACGCCGTAGGCCGTGCCCGGCCGGAGCTCCGGGACAAGGTCGGCGATCAGCGCCTTGTCCGGGCTGGCACCCTCCGGCCGGGCCGTTCCATGTAACTAGGCTTGCCGACCGCCGTCCGGATAACAAGGGCCGGCTCCGGTTCCGCGCTCCACCCGCGGTTGTTGTGCCGCAGTGATGAAAATGACCCCCAAGGTTTGGCAGATGCTCTGTGCCTGACCGCGTGCCGGCGCTAAAATTCAGTCCTCATAACTCGCGTTATCGAGACACCCTTCAGGCCGGTTGAGGATAAGCGAACGGGGAATGCGTTGCTATCTTTCCAGCTGATTAATCCTGACCTCAACCAGCCCAGGAAGCCGGGTCCCGTCACCGTCGCAGCGGTGATTCTATTTGTCATCGGGGCGTCCGTTTTCGGTGCCGCACCGTCCACCGCGGCGGGCCCCACAACCGTCAGAGTCGCTTCCTACAACGTTGACTCGGCATGGCGCGAAGTCTCGCAACCCGAGATTCCTCGGTGGGATGCGCGCCTGGCCGGCATCAAGAATGTCATTAACGCGGCAAAACCGGACGTGATCGGCATTCAGGAAGCGCCGAACATCACCATCGGGCCGCGCCAGTACACGCAGGCAACGGACATCCGGAACGCGACCGGTTACGCCATGTACCAGCCCGCGAACGGCACGGCTGAACCGAACCCGATCCTTTGGCGTGCGGGGTTGTTCCAACTGACGGCTGCCAGCTACAAGATCTTCGAGTTCAAGCGCTACCCGGACTATGGCCGTGCGATGACCTGGGTCAAGCTGAAGTCCAGGTCCACCGGCCACAGTTTCTTCGTCTTTAACACCCACTTTGAGGCCGGCGCCGGCGGGCAGGCTGCCCGCAACGCCGAAGCCGTGATGCTCGCGGCCGAGATCAGGAGGGTCAATCCCGGTGGGTTGCCGGCGTTCGTTACCGGGGACTTCAATGACACATCGACCAACTCCGCCCCGCAGACGGCCCGGCTCAACGCGATCGGGTACGGGGACAGCTACTGGATGACGGGTGCAAGGATGCACCCCGAGTTCGACACCTACAACGACTACCGGAGGCCGCGGGTGGGCGACTATCGCATCGATCAGGTGTACGTCGGTTCCGCCACCGGCATCACGGTCCTGTACTGGGAGAACTGGACGGCGCTCGGCAACCAGATGGTCGGAGGACGGCCGCCGTCCGACCACAACATGATCTACACCGTCGCCACGTTCTACTAGGGGCACGTCGTAACGGGCCTGCCGCCGGTAGCCGCATGAGGACCGGCGGTAGGCTCGGAACATGCCAGAGGCCGGGGGGAGCAAACGGACACCGCCACGCCGCCGACGGTGGGGGACCGCCGCCGTGCTCATCGCCGTCGTGACCCTGGCAGCGGTTCCCGCCGCCGTCATCACGCACTCTATGGTCAGCCAGGCCGTGGGCCGGACCACGGTGGTGGCGGATTCCGAAGGCCGTGAGCGGGCTGTCTATTGGCGTGACTATCCGGGCATCGCCGGCCTGGACCCGCAGGAGGTCCTGCAGGGCCCCACCCCCGAAGAAGGGCACACCGCGGGGGAGGAAGTCATCGCAGAGATCCGGGCTGCCCTGAGCCGCGAACTCCAGTTGGCGTGGGCGCCGCCGGGGCAGGACGACGTCGGCCTGTTTGTCGACCGCGTTCAGAACTACTTCGGCGGCGAGTCGCTCCTGTCCGTCGTCAACGCGCTCCCCTCCGACAGCACCAGTGTGCCGCGGGTCTGGGCAGACAAGCTTCGCGCATTGGACATTATCGGGACGGTCATCGCCCCGCACGGGTATTCGGCGCCTGTGCTCGAGACCTTCGAGCTATGGTCCGAGGAGGATCTCGTCCGCGACCTCGGCGGGGCAACACCCGAGACCCAGGTGGTCGTATCGGCGATGGCAGAGGGCCCGGCCGGACAGTGGTTATCCATCACATTCCAGGACCTGTCGAAGGACACAACCGGCAAGTTCAGGGAACGACTCGCCGGACCCGGCCGGCAGCTGGACGCCGTCAGCATCAGCTACGGGGCGAACGGCCTCCTGCATGCTGCGGACAGGGACGCGTTCGACAAGCGGCTGGCGCCCTTCCTCGGTCTGACGCCGCCGGCACCCCTGGAAACGTAGACCGGAAGCCGCGCATAGGCCACCATGGAATTCCTTCCGGGCCGGCGTGGTTCCAGCAGTATGGCCCTTCCCCGGATTTCCATTCTCGACCGTGCCAACGCCCGGACCGGGGTTCCTGCTGCGGAAACCCTGAACCTGGTCCTCGAACGCGCCCGGCGGGCGGAGGAACTGGGATACCACCGCTTTTGGGTGGCCGAGCACCACGCGGTTCCCGGCATCGACGGCTCTGTTCCGGCCGTACTGATGGCCGCCATTGCCGCCCGGACGCACTCCATCCGGGTCGGGTCGGGCGGCATTATGCTTCCTAACCACCAGCCCCTCGTGGTGGCTGAGCAGGCAGCCACCCTGGAGGCACTCCATCCCGGACGCATCGATTTGGGTGTTGGCCGGTCCGTCGGATTCACGCCGGCCGTCCGGAACGCCCTGCGCGCCGGGAAGCAGGACTCGGAGCGGTTTGCGGACGACCTCGCAGAACTCCTTGCGTACCTCTCCGGCAGCGCCCCGATCACGGCGCGGCCGCAAAACGAGTCGGCAACCCCGGTTTTCGTTCTGGCCACGGGTGCGGGGATCGACAATGCAGCCCGGGCCGGCCTGGCTCTGGTGCTGGGCGGTCCCGCCGTGTTCAGGACGGACAGGAGCGGGAAAGTGCCTGCGCTGGAGCGGTACCGGTCCCTTTTCCGCCCCTCGCGATGGTTCGACGCGCCGTTCGTTATGGTCTCTGCCAACGTGGCGGTCGGGGAGAGCAGCCAGGCCGCCAGGGAGCTGCTGCTGCCCGAAGCGGTCGCGCTGGCCCGCTCGAAATCCACCGGCGAATTTGCGCCCCTGGCACCGGTGGGTCCGGCGGACCTGGCGGCGCTGACTCTCCGCGAAAATGAAGCGGTTGAGGCGAGCCTGTCGACGTCGGTCTACGGCACGGCGTCCGAGGTGCAGTCCCAACTCGAAGACCTGGTCGCGTCTTCCGGAGCCGATGAGCTGCTGATCACCGGGGGAGCCTTCGACGTCGGGGCACAGTCGGAGTCCGATCGGCTCCTGGCCGGGCTGTTCGGACAGGAGCGGGCCGGGCGAAGCCCGTCAGAAGCGGAAGGACCATTCCTGCGTGCCCGTGAGTCGGTACGTTGACCCGGAGGCCTTCGTCGTGAATTTCAGGACCTTGCCGTTCACTGCTGTGTAGGTTCCGGCCTTCACGGCTTTTCCGCCCACGTAGTACGTCACGCCGGCCTGGGCCGGGATCTTGTATTTGTTGGTGGTACTGCTCATGGCCGGTTTCGCCGGGGTCACGGCCTTGCGGAAGTCTCCCGTCCAGCTGGACGTCCCGGACAGTTTGTACCCGGGGGCAGCGGCAGCGGTGACGGCAATTCGTCGCCCGCCGCTCTTGTAGGTCCCTGCAGCCACGGCTTTGCCGCCCACGGAGTAGACCACCCCGGTCTTCTTCGGGATCGTGTAAGTGCTTGTGGTCTTGTTGAAGGCCGGGGCGGCCGGGAAAGCCTTGACCGGGGTGAAGTCGTAGGTCCAGGAGACAGTGCCGGCCAGTTTGTAGCCGGCCTTTGCTTTCGCGGTAACGGTGACCTTCCCGCTGCCGCTGTACGTGCCTTTGGCCTTGGTGGCGCCGTTGACGGCGTAGATCACACCGGTCCGGGACGGGATGGTGTATTTGCCGGTGGCGCGGCTGAACGTCGGGGCGGTGGCGGTCACTTTGACGGCGGTGCCGATTGCCGGAAGGCCGTTGAAGTAGTCGCGGGGATGGTTGTACGACCCCGGCAGGACCAGCCCGTCCCGGTAGCTGAAGAAGTTTGCGGTCGCGTAGGTGGCACCGTCCTGGGAGGCGGCGACGCCGATGCCCAGGTAGTCGTCGCTCGGGCGTGACATGTTCACGTTGTGCACCGGCGAATTGATCCACATGTCGACGAAGAACTGGCCGCTGGAGCGCCACGTGGCCCAGGCGATGTTTTCGGCCGCCGAATCCCACCCGGCCGCGGCGCCGGAGACGTAATCGCTGTTGTGATGGAACGCGCTCTCTGCCGCCATGGTCTTACTCCACTTCTGGGAGATGGACCCGATGGCGACGTTGAATTTGAGGCGCTTCAGGCCCTTGGATGCGCGGAAGGCATTGATCCCGTCGAACGTTTCGATGATCGTCTGCCGGTTGCTCTGGTCGAAGAGGGCAAGCGAGGTGGACGCCGCCGGGGTGGCTGCCGGCGCCGGACCGGCAACAGCCGCTGTGACCGGGCCAAGCAGCAGCGCGGCGGTCAACAGCGATGCCCCCAACGTCTTGCTGATTCCCAATTTTTCCCCCAAGTAACGGTGCCGGCTGAAGCGCGCTCAGCAGCTCCAGTCCGAATCATACGTTTCTGCAGGTCAGGCAAGGAAACTGGCGCAGCGGTTCCCTGGCGCCGCCGGATGCGGATCGGGCCCGGATGCCCCTCCCAATTCAGCCTGTCCAAGGGGTAATTGGAGTGGTAAATTGCTGCTCGAGGATGGTCCTGCATCCCTTTGAAGTTGGCCCTCGATGGTCTGCTTCGCCTCCCATTCAGAGAGTGATGCCGCGCGGAACGCGTCGGTGCCGGCCAAGGCGCGATGGCCCGTCCAGCCGGCAAAGAGTGGACCGGCCCTTTCGTCCATATAAGAGTCCGGGGTCGCGGCTCGACGCAGGATTCCACGCCGGCCCGGAGGAATCGGCAGCACGGTTGCCGCGCATACCCGACACCCACAACAGAGCAACACATAGGAAAGGGAACACACGTCATGGCTACGAGATTCGAAGTTCGGACCCTGCACGTCTCCGGCAGCGACATTGCGTCCTTCGGGGCCCCGCTCACCGAGGGCCCGGGACGATGACTGCGGAAACGCCCGGGCAGGGCAGCCTGGACACGGCGGGCACGGTGGAGGTACTCCGAGATTTGATGGCGCGTGCCGAGGCGGCGCACGGCGTCTACGAGACCGAGGTGCTGAAAGGGGTGCGCGACGAAGAATGGCCCCAGTGGTACGCGGAACACATGGCGCGCGCCATGGCCGAGGGCGGCTACCGGATCAGCCGCAACCAGGCCTGAGGTCCGATAACTACCGAACCTGAACGGGACTTCCGCAACAAGGCGTGACCCTGTACGGATCGCCCTCCTCGACGAGCGACGTTTAGGCCGCCGGTACCACCTGAGCGGCCAGGATCGCCGCGGCCAGGAGTTCCTCCCTCGGGGCGCCGGAGGCTGCTTCGACACTCAGACCGTACGTTGCTGCCATGACGTACCGCGCCAGCGCTGCGCAGTCGGTGCCGGCCGGCAAATCGCCGCCTGCCACGGCCTTGTCGAACCGATCCAGCACGGTCCGCCTCATCTCCTCGCGGGCCGCTGCGAGGAGATCGACTATTTCATGGTGCGGCTCTCCGGATGCCATTCCCGCCTGGACTGTCATGCAGCCGGAAGGCTGACCCGGGACGGTAAACGCCTCAACCCGCCCCGTCAGGAGGTCCAACACGGCCTGGCGGGCAGTCGGCTGTGCCATGGCCTCCTCCACCTTGACGGTCCGCTCGCAAATGTAGCGGTCCAGTGTCTTTTCGAACAGTTCCTGTTTGCTGCCAAAGGCTGCATACAGGCTCGGCGGATTGATCCCGAGCGCCTGCGTCAGGTCGGCAATGGATGTGCCTTCGTATCCCTGGCGCCAAAACAGCACCATGGCTGTGTCCAGGGCTGCCTGGTCATCGAAAGCGCGCTTACGGCCTCGCGGCATGTGCTGACCTCCTCAACGACGTTCAATAGCCGTTTTGCAATTTCTGTAGTGTTCGATACAGTATACCTCACGAGTTCTTTAGTGAACGCTACATAAAGGTTAGGACACCCATGACCAAGTTGAACAACAAGACAGCAGTGATCACCGGCGGCAGCAGCGGGATCGGTCTGGCGACCGCCAAAACGTTCGTTGCCGAGGGAGCCCGGGTCTACATCACCGGCCGCCGCGAAGATGAACTCGCCAAGGCCAAGGCCGAAATCGGCGGGGACGTCGTGACGGTCCAGGGCGACATTGCGAACCTTGAGGATCTTGACCGCCTCTGGGCTCAGGTGAAACAGGAACGCGGCTCAGTCGACATCATCGTCACCAGCGCCGGTGTCGCTGAAGCTGCCGCGCTGCCCGAGGCCACCCCGGAGCACTTCGACAAGACCTTCGGCGTCAACGCCCGCGGCACCTTCTTCACCGTTCAGAAGGCCCTGCCCCTGCTTAACAAGGGTGGATCCGTCGTCCTGGTCTCCGGCGTCGGGCACATGCTCGGGTGGCCGGAATACCCTGCGTACTCGGGCAGCAAGGCCGCCGTCCGGTCCTTCGCGCGCAGCTGGGCAGCCGAACTCATGGGCCGGAAGATCCGGGTCAACTCCGTCAGCCCCGGCCCGGTCGAGACTCCGATCCTCGACGGCCTGTACGCCGGTGCGGCGGACGCCGATGCGGTACGAGCCGGACTCGCAGACTCCGTTCCGATGGGCCGGCTGGGAGGGCCCGAGGAAATTGCCGCGGCAATCCTGTTCCTTGCGTCCGACGACAGCAGCTTTGTCACCGGAACGGATATGGCTGTCGACGGCGGTTTGACCCAGCTCTAGGGGCCCGCCGGCACCCCACCGGCCCGAGCCTCACGGGGTCGCCCGTACGCGGAGCCCGGCCCGGATCTGTCGGCACGTTCAGCCCCCAACAATTGGCCCGCGCAGGCCGTGTCGATCAAACTGCGCGATTCTGAAAGGCAAAAATACATGTTGTGCTCTCCCGCGGCTCTTGGCGAGCTCGAGGACAAACCCGCTCACCGGTCCAGCCCGGTCCGGTCCAGCCCCGTCCAGTCCAGCCCGGTCCAGCCCAGCCCTGAATTGGCCAAGCAGATAGCGGAGCTGCGAGCGGTAGCCGAAATGCGTGAACCTCGGAAGGAAGGCCTGCTGGCTAAGGCGGCCGGCGCCGTGACGGCGGGGCTCGCGACGAGCGCCGGTCTACAGTTCCTTCCTGGCCTGCAAAAGCTCATTCAGACCATCAACGGTGGCTGACCCAGCCTCGGCACGGGATGAGCCATCTGTCAGCGGAAACGACAGAACCCCCGGAAACCAATGATTTCCGGGGGTTCTTCCCGAGCTTCCTGCCAGAATCGAACTGGCGACCTTCTCATTACGAGTGAGACGCTCTACCAACTGAGCTAAGGAAGCAACCACATGGTTCCCGGCGAACCGGGCGGATCATGCAAGAGACAACTGTAATAGAGTTCCGCCGCCCGGGTCAAAATGAGCTGCCCGGGAACGGACCCGGCCTAGCAGACGGTGTTGTCCGCCGGTGACTTTCCGTCAACCAGGTAGTCGTCGACGGCGTTGCCGATGCAGTCGTTGGAGCGGCCGTAGGCGGTGTGGCCCTCGCCCTTCCACGTCAGCAGGGAGGCGTTGCCCAGCTGCTTGCGCAGCGAGCTGGCCCATTCCACCGGCGTGGCCGGATCGCCGGTGGTGCCCACCACGACGATCCCGGCAGAGCCCTTGTACTCCACCGGCTCCGGTGTCCGGACGGCCTTGTAAGGCCAGTCCTTGCAGTTGGTCCCGCCGTACGCAAAGTAGTACCCGAGGGTCGGGGAGTCCTGGCGCAGCTGCTGTTCGTCGGCACGCATCCCGGCGGTGTCGGTGACCATGGGGTAGTCCAGGCAGTTGATGGAGTTGAACGCGAAGGTGCTGTTCGACGAATAGCTGCCGTCGGGCTGCCGGTCGGCGTTGAAGTCGGCCAGGCGCAGGAACTGGGTCGGATCGCCCTTCTGGATCTGGTCGAGGGCCTGGGTCAGGATCGGCCAGTTGCCGTCGTTGTAGAGCGGCACGATGATGCCGGTGACAAGGGTCGACGCCGAGACGATCCTGCCGTCCTTGGCCTTCATCGGGTTCGCCTCCACCGCCTGGATGAGATCACGGATCTGCTGGATCCCGTCGTCCACACTGCCGCTCAGCGGGCACGTGCTCTCCTGCTGGCATTTCTCCACATACGCGCGGAGGGCTTTCTCAAACGCCTTGGCCTGGCCGCTGGTGAGCTCCTCGTAGCTGATCGACGGATCGAGCGCCCCGTCCAGGACCATCCGGCCCACGTTGTCCGGGAACAAGGAGGCATACGTGGAGCCGAGGAACGTCCCGTAGGAGTAGCCGAGGTAGTTCAGTTTCGTGTCGTTCAGGACGCCGCGCAGGACGTCCAGGTCCTTCGCCGCGGTCGCGGTGTCGATGTGGCCCAGGAGGGGGCCGGTCTTTTCGGCGCACTTGGCCCCGATTTCCTTGTTGTCGGCGAGGGCAGCGTCCAGGCCGGCGTCGGTGTTCAGCGCGTAGATCTTGGCGCGGGAGGCGTCGCGTTCCGGGTCGGTGAGGCAGGTGACCGGCGCGGAGCGCTTCACGCCCCGCGGGTCGAAGCCGACGATGTCGTAGTTCGCGCGGACCTTGGCGGAGATGTTGGTGGGGCCGGCGTCTTTGACGAAGTCATAGCCCGAGCCGCCGGGACCGCCCGGGTTGACCAGCAGGCTGCCCTTCTTGGTGCCCTTGGTGGCCAGCTTGATGGCCGCGATTTCAATGCTGTCACCGTCCGGCTTGCTGTAGTCCAGCGGGACCTTGACCTTGGCGCACTCGAAGTCGCTCTCGCACGGCGTCCATTTGACCTGCTGCGAGTAAAAGCTGCGGAGCTCGGCCGGAGCCGAGGCAGCAATCGCGGGATCGGGCTGCCCCGGGTTGGCGTTCTTGGTCTCCCCGCCGAAGAGACTGCACGAGGCGAGCACCACGGCCAGCGCCATGGCGCCGACAGCCCGCACACCGACCGCTACGGATCGGAATCTGGCGGGCCCTGGTCGTGCAGACATCATGCGGTTCTCCTCGATGGATTGGAACGGAGGGGCGGGGCTTGCCGGCCCGGGCCGGCAGGCAGCCAAGGCGGGCAACGGAAACGCCGTCGGACGGGAAACGGTCAGATAAGGCTGCTGGCCATGGACTCGATGGCCAGCAGCGGAGCCACGTTGGTGGTCGTGATCCGCTTCCGGGCCTTGTTAATGGCGTCCATGCGGCCAAGCGTGGTTTCGGCACTGGAATGCCGGGCGAATTCTTCGAGTTCGCTTCTGAGTTCAAGGTTGACGAGTTCAACGGCGTTCCCCATCTGGATGATGAGCACATCCCGGTAAAAGGACAACAGGTCGGTGAGCGTGCGGTCAAGGGAATCGGTCACGGAACGCTTGGCACGGCGTTTCTGGTCGTCCTCGAGTTGCTTCACCTGGGCGCGCATGGGCGGGGGCAAAGTGCCGCTTTCCGGGGCTCCCAGGGTGGCGAGCAGCGCAATTTTCTCCGCGGCGTCTCGCTCATCGTTGGAGCTGTTGGCTTCCTCGGTGGCGATCTTGACCAGCTTCTCGGCCATCAGGACTGCCGCCGTGACGCCCCGGAGGCCCAGCGGGAACCGCACGGTTTCGAGCCGGCGCTCCCGGGCTTCGGGGTCCCGGGCCAGGCGGCGGGCGATCCCGACGTGGCTCTGGGCCGCACGGGCCGCGCGTTCGGCGACGGCCTGGTCCACGCCGTCGCGCTTGACCAGGAGGGCCGCGACGTCGGCGGCGGGCGGCAGCCGCAGCGCGACGGCCCGGCAGCGCGAGCGGATGGTGACCAGGACATCGGCGGGGGAGGGCGCGCACAGCATCCACACGGTGCGGGGAGTCGGTTCCTCGATGGCCTTGAGGAGGACGTTGGTGGTGCGCTCGGCCATCCGGTCGGCGTCCTCCACCACGATGATGCGCCAGCGGGCCGACGACGGCCGGTTGCCTGCGGTGGCCACGAGCTCGCGGGCCTCGTCGATGGTGATGGTGACTTTCTCGGTGCGCACGAAGGCCACGTCCGAGTGGGTTTCACCGAGGATGGTCAGGCAGGCCGCGCATTCGCCGCAGCCACGGCGGCTGACGTCCGCCTGGTCACAGTTCAGGGCCGCCGCAAAGGCTTTTGCGGCGTTGGACCGGCCGGAACCCGGCGGCCCGGTGAAAAGCCAGGCGTGGTTGAGCCCGTCGCCCTCGGCCGCCTGGCGCAACTGCTCGACGACGGCGGGCTGGCCCTGGAGGTCGTCCCAGACGGTCATGCGTTCACGCGGCCGGACACGGACAGCAAGGTTTCGACCCGCTCCAGGATCAGGGCCGCCAGTTCTTCGACCGGCAGGTGCGCGGCAAGCACCAGGTACTTCTCCGGCCGGGCCGCGGCAAGGTCAAGGAAGGCGGTCCGGATTTTCGTATGGAATTCATCGGCCTCGGATTCCAGCCGGTCCTCGGCGGCGTCTCCTGCGGTGCGCCGGCGGCGGCCGACCGCAGGATCGACGTCGAGCAGCACTGTCAGATCCGGCTGGAGGCCGGACGTGGCCCATTCGTTGATCGTCCGGACGGCGTCCGTGCCGAGGTCCCGTCCCGCGCCCTGGTAGGCCACGGAGGAATCGATGTAACGGTCGGTGAGGACGATCTCGCCGCGGTCCAGGGCGGGCCGGATGACCTGGCCGGCGTGGGCGGCCCGGGAGGCCGCGAAGATCAGCGCCTCGGTGTGGGCGTCGATGTGGCCGTGGCCGTGGTCCAGCACGAGGGAACGGAGCTTTTCGCCGATCGGGGTGCCGCCCGGTTCGCGGGTCCGCACCACTTTGAGGCCGCGCGACTCAAGGGCCCGGGAGAGCTCGGCCGCCTGCGTGGACTTGCCGGCGCCATCGCCGCCTTCGAACGCGATAAACAGTCCGGGGTTCTGGGTAGTCACTGCTCTAGCCTACCGACAATCCCTGACAACCAGGCGCCCCCGGCGTAACGCCTTGGCGGCCCCGCGCGCCGCCGAAGTACCCTGTGACCATGAGTCTTTCCGAACAGCAGGCAGCCTCGCTATCCGCCGAAACAGTGGTGGTGGCGGCCGGCCGGCCACCCCGCACCCGTGATGAACCCGTCAACCCGCCGCTGGTGTTGTCCTCGACCTATTTCGGCACCGGACCGCTGGGCGACGGCGACCGCGGCTACGGCCGGTATTCCAACCCCACCTGGGACCCGTTCGAGGAAGCCCTGGGCCAGCTCGAAGGCGCCGAACTGCCGGGACTGCTGTACGCCTCCGGGCTCGCCGCGGTCAGCTCCGCGCTGTCCCTGGTCCCGGCCGGGGGAGTGCTGGTGATGCCGTCGCACAGCTACGCCGGTTCCCTCGTGATGGCAACGGAACTGGCCGAGAAAGGCTTCCTGGAGCTGCGCACGGTGGACATCGCCGACACGGATGCCGTACTGGAACAGCTGGCGCCGGCAGGCGGAACGCCGGCCAGCATGCTCTGGCTGGAGAGCCCCACCAACCCGATGCTCGGCGTCGCTGACATCCGGGCGCTGGCCGCGGCGGCGCACGACGCCGGCGCCATCGTTGTCACTGACAACACCTTCTCCACACCGCTCGTGCAGCAGCCGCTCGCGCTGGGCTCCGACGTCGTCCTCCATTCCGTGACCAAGTATCTCTCCGGCCATTCCGACGTGGTGCTGGGCGCCCTCGTGACCTCCGACGCCGGGCTGCGCGCCACGCTGCTGCACCACCGCACCATCCACGGCGGGATCGCGGGTCCCTTTGAAGCGTGGCTGGCGTTGCGCGGTCTGCGCACGCTTGCCCTCCGGATCGAACGCTCGCAGGCCTCGGCGGCCGTGCTCGCCGAGCGGCTGAGCACCCACCCTCGGGTCGCCAGTATCAGATTCCCGGGCCTCAGCACCGATCCGGGCCATGAGCGGGCCAAGTCGCAGATGAAGGGTTTCGGTTCCGTGCTGTGCATTGAAGTCGCCCCGGGCAGCGGCCCGGACGGTCTCAGCGGGGCCGACGCCGCCGACCGGATGGTCCGTGCGCTGCACCTGTGGCTGCCGGCGACCTCCCTGGGCGGCGTGGAATCCCTGATCGAACGCCGCCGCCGGCATGCCGCCGAACCGGCCAGTGTTCCGGAGAACCTGGTGCGGATGAGCGTCGGAATCGAAAACGTCGAGGACCTCTGGGCCGATTTGGAGCAGGCCTTGGGGACTCTGGACGGCTAGGCTGAGGGGTATGGACGGAAGAACGCTTATTTACTATGTCGACAACGGGGTTTACTTTCTCCTCGCCCTCGTAGCCCTGGTGCTTGAGGTGTGGGCGTTCTTCGATTGCATCCGCCACAAGGCGCCGGTTTTTGAAGCCGTCTCCAAACGGACCAAGACCTTCTGGCTCGCCCTCACCGGCGCGGCCATGGCCGTCGGCCTGCTCTCCCTCCTGGGCGGCGGCGGAGGACTCCTCGGCCCGCTGGGCCTGTTCGGCCTGGCGGCCGTGACGGCCTCTTCCGTGTACCTCGCCGACGTGCGCCCCGCCGTCAAGGACGCGGGCCGCGGCGGCAACCGCAACATGGGACCCTACGGCCCCTGGTAGCGGCGCCCTCAGCCGGTGCGACGGCGTCCCAGCTGACGGTCAGTTCGCCCAGCCGCCAGCGCGACGGCCCGTCCTGCACCGGCCAGCCGCCGTCGAGCAGCGCCCGGCACATCGCCGACCAGCGCTGCCGGTTCCCGAATGAGGCAAGCGGTGCCGCCTCCAGCCAGGCCCTGTCCATCGCCTGCAGGTAGGAATGGATCCGCTCGCCCGGCACGTTCCGGTGGATAAGGGCTTTGGGCAGCCGTTCCGCCACCTCCGAGGGCAGGCCGAAACTGCCGAAGCGCATCGACAGGCTGAAGCTCAGTGGCCGGTCGGCGTCGAGCGCCACCCATGTCACGCGCCGGCCGATCTCGTCGCACGTGCCGTCGATGAACAGGCCCCCGGGCGCCAGGCGGCCTTGCACCAGGCGCCAGATGTCGTGGACGTCGCTTTCCTCGTACTGCCGCAGCACGTTGAAGGCGCGGACCAGCACCGGCCGGCCCGGAACGGGGAGTTCGAACCCGCCCAACTGGAAGCTGAGGCCCGGCCGTTCCAGGTCCCGGGCGAGCCGGACACGTTCCGGCTCGATCTCGATGCCGACCACCCGGACGTCCGGACGGACCACGGACAGGCGTTCAAAGAGTTCGACGGCGGTGGCCGGGGAGGCGCCGTAGCCCAGATCGACCACGAGGGGATCGGCCGCGGAACGGAGCCGCCACGACTGCGGTCCGGTCAGCCAGCGGTCCAGGCGGCGCATCCGGTTGGGGTTGGTGGTTCCGCGGGTCACGTTGCCCACCGGCCGCCCGCTCCGGACGGCGCTCCTGGCGCCGACCCCCTTGACGGAGGCGTCCACGCGTTCAGCCTTATGCACCACCGCCCCACCATATCCCGTGTCCACGAGGGGGCCCATGCGGCTTCGGTGTGGCTTCGATGTAACGCTCGGCACTCGCCATGATCGCTCGGCTAGGATGAAAACCATGACTTACAAGCTGATTCTGCTGCGCCACGGCCACAGCGACTGGAATGCCAAAAACCTGTTCACCGGCTGGGTGGACGTTGACCTCAATGACCAGGGCCGTGCCGAGGCGGTTCGCGGCGGCGAGCTTCTCGTGGAGAACAACATCCTCCCGGACATCCTCTACACCTCGCGGCTGAAGCGGGCCATCAACACGGCGAACATGGCCCTCGAAAAGGCCGACCGCGGCTGGATCGACGTCAAGCGCGACTGGCGGCTCAACGAACGCCACTACGGCGCACTGCAGGGCAAGGACAAGGCCCAGACGCTCGCCGAATTCGGCGAAGAGCAGTTCATGCTGTGGCGCCGGTCCTATGACACCCCGCCGCCGCCCCTCGCCGACGATTCCGAGTTCTCCCAGGTGGGGGACCCCCGCTACGCGGACCTCGGCGACACCCTTCCCCGCACCGAGTGCCTCAAGGATGTCCTGATCCGCCTCATGCCGTACTGGGAATCGGACATCAAGGAAGACCTCAAGGCCGGGAAGACCGTCCTGGTCACGGCGCACGGCAACTCGCTGCGCGCCCTCGTCAAGCACCTTGACGGGATCAGCGACGAGGCCATCGCCGGCCTGAACATCCCCACCGGCATCCCGCTGGTCTACGAACTGGACGAGGACTTCAAGCCGCTGAACCCGGGCGGCACCTACCTCGATCCCGAGGCTGCGGCCGAAGCCATCCAGGCTGTGGCCAACCAGGGCAAGAAGTAACGTGTCCCGCGACACAACGACGGCGGCCGGTCACCCCAGGGTGACCGGCCGCCGTCGTACGTTGCCGCAGTGTTGCGTGCGGCGTCAGCTGTGTTCGATGCTGTTCGGCTGCCACGCGCCCGGTGACCAGGTAGGTCACCTTCTGGGCGACGGAGACGCCGTGGTCGGCGAAGCGCTCGAAGTAGCGGCTGGCCAGGGCGACGTCGACCGTGGTGGCCGGGGATTCCTGCCAGTCGCTGCGGGCGATCGCCTTGAACACGCTCAGGTGCAGGTCGTTGACCGTGTTGTTGGCCTTCATGATGTCGCGGGCCACGCTCAGGTCACGGGTTTCGAGCAGGTCCGTCAGCTTGTTGGCGATCAGCAGGTCCTGCTCGGCGAAGCTCTTGAAGGTTTCGCGGAGCTGCTCCGGGACCACGGTCGCCGGGTAGCGGAGACGGGCAAGCTGGGCCAGGTGGCGGGCAAGGTCGCCCATGCGCTCCAGCGAGGCGCTCATCCGGAGCGAGCCAACGATCATGCGCAGGTCGCTGGCCACCGGGCCCTGGAGGGCAAGGATGTCGATGGCGCGCTCGTCGAGGCTGTTCTGCAGGAAGTCGATCCGGGCGTCGGCCGCGATAACGTCCTCGGCCAGGTCGATATCGGCGCCCTCGAACGCCGTTCGTGGCCTTCCCGATGGCCTCGCTGACCAGCTTTGAGATCTCGATGAGCTGTTCCCCGACCTGGGCGAGCTCCTCCTGAAAAACCTTACGCACGTGTGCGTCCTTTCCTCGGAAATATTGCCGGCCGCCGCAGCGGCCGGCCCATTTCGGTTCACCTTCCGGCGCTCCAACTGTCAACTCTTCCAGTGTGCCGGTGAACTGTTACGCCCCAATAGATGAACGTTAGCTGAACCGGCGCCGGAATGGCCGGCAGATTTCAGTTTCGGGCGTCGCGGCAGCGCATAAGCTGGAGCCGTGGATCCAATGCTCATCGGTGTGATCGCCGGCCTGATCGGCCTGTCGTTTGGCATCTTCGGCGTGCTCGCGTTCCGGGTCAGCGAGCAGCAGCGGCAACTCGTGGACGTCGAGTTCGACGATCCCGCTCTGCCCGAGGGCGCCGCGGAGGTCCTCGCCGTCGTCGGGCCGCGCGTTCGTGGTGGTGGATGCGATCGACGGCGTGGTCCGCGCCAGCCCTGCCGCCTACGCCTACGGCCTGGTGCGCGGCCATACGGTCGTGCACGAGCAGCTGCTGGAAATGACGGCCAAGGTGCGCCGCGACGGCGTCATCCTCGAGAAGCAGCTCGAACTGCCGCGCGGCCCGCTCGGCCAGGGGACCATCGTCGTCCAGGTCCGGGCGGCCATGCATCGCGGAGGAATACATCCTCCTGCTGGCCGATGACCGGACCGAGTTCACCCGCACCGAGGAAGTCCGCAACGACTTCGTCGCCAACGTCTCGCACGAGCTGAAGACACCGGTCGGAGCCATCTCGCTCCTGGCCGAGGCACTCGAGTCCTCCGCGGACGACCCCGAAGCCGTCCGGCGGTTCGCCAAGCGCATGCACAAGGAATCCGCGCGGCTGGCGGCCCTGGTCCAGGACATCATCGAACTGTCCCGGCTGCAGGGCGCCAACGTTGCGCAGCAGGGCCGGCCGGTGGACATCAACACCGTCGTCTCCGAGGCCGTGGACCGCTCCCAGCTGCCGGCCGAGAGCAAGAACATCCAGCTCGTGGTCGGCGGCCGCGCCGATGCCATGGTCTACGGCGACCAGGACCTCCTCGTGACCGCCCTGCGCAACCTGATCGACAACGCCATCCGCTATTCGCCGGAGAACACCCGGGTGGGCGTGGGCGTCCGCGCCAAGGACGGCCTGGTGGCCGTGTCCGTGACCGACCAGGGCGAGGGCTGAGCCCGAGGACCAGGAGCGCGTCTTCGAACGCTTCTACCGCGTGGATGCGGCCCGGTCGCGGCATACCGGCGGCACCGGGCTGGGCCTGAGCATCGTCAAGCACGTCATTTCCAACCACGGCGGCGAGGTGACCCTGTGGTCACAGCCCGGCCAGGGCTCCACGTTCACGCATCCGCCTTCCGGAGATGGAAGGGCAGGACGACCGCGAGGCCCGCCGACCCGGGGCGCAGCCCGCCGCCCGACAACTTCCACCCGGACCGACGGGACCACACAGACGCGACGCCGCAGGCGTCCATGAGCAAGGAGCTAGCGCTTGAGCAGGATTCTTATTGTCGAGGACGAGGAGTCGTTCAGCGACCCGCTGTCCTATCTGCTGGGCAAAGAGGGGTTCGAGGTGGAGGTGGTGGACAACGGCCTGGACGCCATCACCGAATTCGACCGCAACGGCGCCGACCTGGTGCTCCTGGACCTGCAGCTGCCGGGCCAGTCCGGCACGGAGGTCTGCCGCCAGCTGCGGCAGCGCTCCACCGTTCCGGTGATCATGCTGACGGCCAAGGACTCGGAAATCGACAAGGTGGTGGGGCTCGAGCTGGGCGCCGACGACTACGTCACCAAGCCCTACTCCTCGCGGGAGCTCGTGGCCCGGGTCCGGGCCGTGCTGCGCCGGCAGGGCGAACCGGAAGAACTGGTGTCCAGCACCGTGCAGGCCGGCCCGGTCCGGATGGACATCGAACGCCACGTGGTCAGCGTCGGCGGGCGAGCAGGTCGCCCTGCCGCTGAAGGAGTTCGAGCTGCTGGAGATGCTGCTGCGGAACTCGGGCCGGGTGCTGACCCGCGGCCAGCTGATCGACCGGGTCTGGGGCTCCGACTACGTGGGGGACACCAAGACCCTGGACGTCCACGTCAAGCGGCTCCGCAGCAAGATTGAGCCTGACCCGTCCGCGCCGCGGTACCTGGTCACCGTCCGCGGGCTGGGCTACAAGTTCGAGCCCTAAAGGCGCGCAGGAGCTGTCCGCAGTCGTAAGCCGGGCCCGTTAGCCGCAGGCAACCGCGCAGCCGGCAAACTCCGCAGGCACAGACAAAAGGAGGGGCACCCGGCCGGGTGCCCCTCCTTTTCTGTGTTGGGCTATGCCGCGGAAGCTAGTGGCGGCGGTGCTCGCTGGGGGTCGGCGTGCGGTTTCGTCGGCGTGGCGGTCTCGCCGGGTCGGTGCCTGTGGCGTGCTGCCGGCCGGCAGGTACGCTTGTAATCCTTGATGGTGCCGTCCAGGACCGGCACCTTGAACTGGCGTTCTGGTTGGTGCTGTCTTCGGTGATGCTGACCTCGACCAGGGATCCCGGCTTGCCGCCGGTCGGTGCTCAGGATCGCCGCATCGGTGGAGTCGTTGAGCAGCGTGTAGGAGTTCTGCTTGACCGGGACCTGGGTCTGCGACCCGCCGGCACCCTTGATGGTCAGCTTGACGTCCTTGGAGGAGGTGTTGTAGACGGCGCCGATCACGCGGGCCGGCTTGTCCTCGCCCGTCGGAGACGATGATGCATGTTGCGCAGCTGCAGCGGGCCGAGTCCGTGCGGGTTCCATCCGACGCCGAGTACTGCTCAGAGGTCTGCTGGGGGTTGACGTAGCCGCAGCCGGTCACGGACAGCAGGCCGATGCCAAGTGCGGCCGTTGCCATTGCCAGCTTGCCGCGCTGGCCCCGGTTCATCGCAGTGAAACGCACGTCACGCACTCCTTGAAAGTCTTGAAACATTATTCAGCCATAGCCTATCCGCAAAAGGACGCAAACAGGATTCGGCCGGTACACATAGGCGCCGGTTCGGTGCGCCCGCGTCGGGCCGCGCCGGGGAGGCTCCGGGGCAACCCGCGGACTCTTGCGGCGGTAGGCGCAATGCACTATTATCCGCTTTCGTCAAGGGGTTTGAGGGGGTCGATTCAAGGCCATTTTCCGCGGATTCATGCGGTTCCGGGCGCGTATCCGTGGCCAGTCATATGCCTTAATCGTGATAAACTGGTCTGCGGGAAAGGGGAATGTCCACATGGTTTTTGAGGTCGGCGAGACAGTAGTTTACCCTCACCACGGTGCAGCAAAAATTGAAGAAATCAAGATGCGCACTGTCAAGGGCGAAGAGAAGATGTATCTCAAGCTCAAGGTGGCTCAGGGTGATCTGACCATTGAAGTTCCAGCAGAGAACGTTGACCTAGTTGGGGTCCGGGACGTAGTGGGCAAGGAAGGCTTGGAGCACGTATTCGACGTGCTGCGTGCCGAGTTCACTGAAGAGCCCACCAACTGGTCGCGTCGTTACAAGGCAAACCTGGAGAAGCTTGCTTCCGGTGACGTCATCAAGGTAGCAGAGGTCGTCCGCGACCTCTGGCGCCGTGATCACGACCGGGGTCTCTCCGCAGGTGAGAAGCGCATGCTGGCCAAGGCCCGCCAGATTCTGATTTCAGAACTGGCATTGGCTGAAAAGACGGATGAAGAGAAGGCTGCAAGCGTTCTCGACGAAGTCCTGGCTTCCTAAGACAGGGGAGAGGGGAGAATAAGAATCGAACCCCGGTGGCGAAAGCCGCCGGGGTCTTCTTGCCCTTTTTCAGCCGCCCCTCGGGTTGCGCTATCAGACCGGGGCCCCACAGGCCGGCGAAGTCATACGGTCGGGGCAACGCTCTGATTGATGGAGCGATTGATGGCCAAGTTGTTTTCCCTTGATTCGCGTACTGAGTTCTTTGATCTGGTGTGCGCGGGGATCTCGGTCGTGGGTGCCGCCCGGCGTGTCGGCGCGTCGGGCGGGACCGGGACGAACCGGTGGGCCGAGTCTGGTCAGATGACGATAAACATGGGTCCTGGCGGTGGTCTCGCGGATCCGGCTCCGGTCTGTGAGAGCCCGGGAGGGCGGGCCTTGACCGCGGAGGAGCGGGGCATGATCCAGATGGGCCCGCGAAGCGGGCTCAGTTATGCCCGGATTGCCGAGGCGATCGGCCGTAACAAGTCCGTGGTCTGGCGGGAGGTGCGCCGCAACACGGGCCCGGACGGGGAGTATTACGCCTCGGTCGCCCATGCCAGGGCGCATCAGGCCCGGCGCCGGCCCAAGCCGTTGAAACTCATCATGAACGAGGCGCTCTGCGGGTTGATCGGGGTGTGGATGGATGACGGGTGGAGCCCGAAACTGATCTCCTCGATGTTGGCGTTCTACTTCGGCGATGATCAGACTATGCAAGTGAGCCACGAGACGATCTATCAGGCGTTGTACGTCCAAACCCGCGGATCGCTGCGGGCGGACCTAGCGGAGAAACTGAGCCTGAAGCGGAGGAAACGGGTTCCCCATGCCGCGGACCGGCAGAAGAACAGCCCCTACAAGGAGGCATTCAAGATCAGTGAGCGCCCCGCAGAGGCCGGCGACCGGGCTGTCCCCGGGCACTGGGAAGGGGACCTCATCATCGGCTGCGACGGGACCGCGATCGGCACTCTCGTGGAGCGCTCGACCCGGTTCACGATCCTGCTCCACCTCCCCGGGGACCACACCGCCGACACCGTCGCTGCCGCGATCATCCAGAAGATGGGTCAGCTCCCGGATCACCTGCGACGCTCGATCACCTGGGACCGCGGCAGCGAACTCGCCGGATACGCCCGGATCCAAACCGCGCTCGATACCACGCTCTACTTCTGCGACCCCCACTCGCCCTGGCAGCGCGGGACCAACGAGAACACCAACAGGCTCCTGCGGTTCTGGTTCGAAAAGGGCTCGGACCTCTCCGTCCACACCCCCGAGGACCTCCGCGTGGTCGCCGCGAAACTCAACCGCCGCCCCCGGCCCACCCTCAACCTCGAAACCCCAGCCAACCGGCTGAACCAGCTGCTGCACGCAGCCTAAACCCCTGCGTTGCTCCGACTAGTTGACTTTGCCGGCTTTTGGCCACCCAAGTGATAGCTCAACGGGATTCCCGGGGCGGGGGAGCTTGGACGTAGGGTTGAGCGCATGAACTCTGCATCGGAAATCGCCGGCACGGCGGTGATCGTCGTCGCGGCCGGATCCGGCCAGCATCTCGGCTACGGAATGCCCCAAGGCCAAAGTGCCGCTGGGCGGAGACACCATACTGACCCACGCGTTGCGCGGCGTCGCCGCGGCGGGCATCGCGCAGCAGATACCGTGGCCATTCCTCTCGGGGACGAGGAACTGCGGGCCCTCTGCGGGTCATTCGTCGCGGAGCTCCAGGCTGCGCACGAGCTGACCGCCCACCTCCGCGGAATCCGCGCAGCTTCCGGTGGTGACAATCGTCGACGGCGGTGCCAGCCGCGCCGAGTCCGTGTGGGCCGCGCTGGCGGCGCTTTTGCCGGGCACGGTCTCCGTGCTGGTCCACGACGCGGCCCGGGCCCTGACCCCGGAAGCCGTCTCCACCGGGTGCGCCAGTCCCTGGCCGCCGGTGCAAAAGCGGTCATCCCCGTCATCCCGGTGGTCGACACCGTCAAGACCGTGGAACGTACCACCGGCGACGGCGCCGCGATCGCCCCGGAACTGGTCACGGGCACCGCTGCCCGGGAGACGCTGCGCGCCGTGCAGACCCCGCAGGGCTTCGAGCTGGCCACACTGCG